>DIXI01000005.1 GCA_002428625.1 Sphaerochaeta sp. UBA6084 | reverse complement strand
CTTTTTTCGGAGCTCTCCCTGGAACTGAAAACCCAGGAACCATATCATCATAAGTGTTGTCGGGTGCTAAAGCTTGAACTTCAATCCAAGTCCGACATAGGTGTTGGCCATCAGCCATGGGCCATCGACAACCGTTAGATCGGCAAACAATGTATCGAGATCGTAGAACGGTAGTTTCGCCTCAAAGCCCAAAGCCAGCCAGTTGTTGAAATTGATATCGAATCCAGTGCGGACATTATAATGAACCATCGAGTCCAGATCGACAATACCCGCGACAGGGTCGAGACTTATCGTATAGGCTGGTCCTAAGGCAAGAAAGGGTTCGAAGAAACCCAACGGAAGCCGGAGCACGAGATCGGTGGTCAAGGTCGCGTCATAGGGCCCGACCGCGAAATCCGCCGGCAAGGGGCACATCACCTCAGCTGAAAGACCAAACCAGCGGGTGATATTCACCTGCATCCGAACTCCAGGGGTGTAGCCTGAGAAGTCTTGTGCCGCGAGGTCGCCTAATTTGAAATAATTCATGATATCAAAATCGAACACACTCGGCTGCACCGCAGCCGAAAGGCTTACGGAACTCACCAATATCAACACCAATAGGATAATCGATAGTTTCTTACGCATGGACCCCTCCTGTGGTTTAGCACCACACTTCTATGTATTCCAATTGTACTGTAGGTTATTTCAAAACACAAATGCAATTTGATGGCAAACGCTGGCAAACGCATGCATCATGCGAGAAAAATCCAGGCCGTCCTCTACGAGCCCATCCCCATGTCGTTTTATTTGGATGTCCATCAGAAATCTGCAAAAATAATCATTTTTTTTGCTCATTTATTTTCGTTACTACCATTGACTAGGAAATTAAGGTTGTATATGCTTGAGGAGAATCAAAGAAATGTTCATTTACCTCTTTGATTTTCCTTCCGCAATCAAAAAAATCACTTCCTATACTTCATCAAGGAGAATGCGATGAGCATTGTAACAAACAAAGAACTGTTGACTCGGGCAAAAGAGGGAAAGTACGCGGTAGCGGCTTTCAATACCAATAACCTGGAATACACCCAGGCTATTCTTCAGGCGGCTAGTGAATTGAACGCTCCCGTCATTGTCGAAGCAGCCAAGAGCGAAATCGACTACATGAACGGCCACGTCTTCGTGGCGATGGTGCGCGCGATGGCCAAAGACCTCAAAATCCCCGTAGGAATCCACCTGGACCACGGCCCGTCATACGAAGAGACCATCCGGTGCATCAATTATGGGTTCACCTCCGTCATGTACGATGGGTCCGCCCATTCGCTTGACGACAACATCGCCAACACTAAGAAAGTCGTCGAAGCCGCCCACGCCTGTGGAGTATCTGTCGAAGGCGAGATCGGTGTGATCGGACAAGCCGCCGACAGCCCCGAAGGTCCTATCGATGAGAGCAAGATCGGCCTCGCCGACCCCATCGAATGTGAACGCTTCGTGAAGGAAACCGGAGTAGACATCTTCGCCGCCGCTATCGGAAACGCACATGGTATCTATAAGAAAAAGCCCGAGCTCCGCTTCGACCTTCTCAAGGACATCGCCGCCCGCACGAATGTGCCTTTGGTCCTCCATGGCGGCACGGGAATCCCTGTGGAAGACATCCGCACCGCGATCACCTTGGGAGTCTCCAAGATCAACTTCAGCACCGTCATGAGAAAGGGTGGTATCGAAACGCTCACCAAGACCCTCAACGACAACCCTGGCGACTGGGACTATATGAAACTGCTCACTCCCGCGCGCGAGAAAATGGTCGCGATCGCCAAAGAGCACATCATCATGTGCATGAGCGATGGCAAGGCCTGGAACTAAGACCTTTTGAGCAGTACAAGCAAGGAACGGGTCGACCGCTGATTGGCCGGCCCGCTCTCCTTTTGGAGCTTTGTCAATGAAAAAAGATTTCGTCCACGAACGCAGGAACAAACTGCTGGACTTCATCAACACCCAAAGCCGGGCTGATGTAGCCGAACTGGCGGAACTCGCTCAGGTGACCGAGGCCACCATCCGCCGGGACCTCATCCTTCTGGAAGAACAGAATCTCATCCTACGCACCCATGGTGGAGCCCTGAAACGAGATGAACCCTCTATCTGGCAATCCACCACCCTTCAGGAACGCATGGCTTTACAGGTTGAGGAAAAGGACCGTATAGGAGCGTACGTCTCCTTGCACCTGGTGAAGGACGGAGACAGCATCATGATGGATGGCGGCAGCACCACCCTCGCGGTCGCCCGGCAACTCACGGTCCGCAAGAACCTACTGGTGGTCACCAACACCTCCACGATTGGGGAGCTTTTGGTCTCCAACAAAAACAACCGGGTCATCATCACCGGCGGAGAGCTCACCGAAGGCACCAACACCATGGTTGGCCCGTCCACCGAACATGCAATCGAACAATACCGCACCGACAAAGCGATTGTCGGAGTATCCGGTCTCCTGCTCGAAGAAGGCTGTTTTTCCGCCGTGCCCTTGGAAGCCGAAGTCAAACGCCTGATGATCCTCCATTCACGCGAAACCATCATCGTTGCCGACAGCACGAAGATTGGAACCCGCGCCTTTTGCTTCGTCTGTGGATTTCAGAGCGCGCGGACGTTGGTCACCGACAGGAACATCTCCAAAACCGCCCGGGACTCCCTGGAACGGACCGGTATCGAAGTCATCATAGTCTAGCCTGGTCCAAGTGGATCGAGACAGGCTGCTCTTTGCAACCAAACATTACAATTGCGACAGGATCCTCACCCTAGCCACCACCAGATAGATGACGAACGAGACCCCCGCGGCAATGGCAAACACTATAGGCACAGCGACAAACCGCGCGGCTAGCGAGCATAAAAAAGCTCCCGCCGGCATGGCCGCCACCAGCACCGCATTGGTCACACCACCTACCCGTCCGAGAAAATCACGGTCCACATGGCGCATGAAAGCGGCTCCGAATATCACGTTCTGCACCCCGATCCCAATCCCCATCATCACCAGAGCCCCAAGCAGAAGCACTTGGCGATACAGACTGGGCGGCATCGATGGCACAAAACTCAGGCCAAGAACAACCGCCGACACCATAAAGCCACTGGAAGCGAACAATTTCCGTTGCGAGAAACGCTCCAGCTTAGGGGTGATGAAAGCTCCCAGCGCCATTCCGCACACCAAGGACAGCTGAATGAACGAGAGCAGCTGGGGTCCGGCGTTCAGATCTGCCACGACATACGCGGTACCCAGCACATTCAAAGGGACCATGCTGAAATTCATGAACATCCCCATGATGATGATCGCAAGCAAAAGCTTTTCATGGAATACATAGCGGAACCCTGCAGTCAGGTCCCGCCACACAGCCTGCACCCGCTTCTCAGACAGCTTCTCCTTCACCACTTCCTTCACCTTGATGAAAGCTATTATCAAGGCCGAAAGGCCAAACGTGACTGCATCTATCATCAAGGCCCCGTGGCTGCCAACCAAGGCGATGATGGAACCAGCCAGAGCCAGACCGACAATCTCGCACACCCGGCTGAGGGTGGAGTTAAGCGCGATTCCCAAGGTGTATTTGTCTTTCTCCAACAAGCTTGGCACAATCGCCAATCCAGCAGGCACCCGCAGGGCCTCAAGGGTGGAGTTGAGCACCGTGAACACCGCGATACCGAGAGGCGTGAGCAAGCCTTTGAAAAACAGCAGGCCGGTCGCAAGCACCACCAGACCACGTCCGATATCGCACAGCACCATAGCCTGCCGCTTGGATATCCGGTCTACAAACACCCCTGCGATCGGCTGCAGGATGATGGTGGGGATATAATTGATGGCCATGATCAACGCCATCAACGAAGCGCTGCCTGTAACCTGATACATGATCCAGCTATAGGCGATCGCATCCAGCGAATCACCAAACCGATTTACCACATTTGCGGCGACGAGCTTAAGATACTGACGTTGGGTGCCGAGCACCCGATAGGAAGTTGTTTTCGAAGTCATAGTCCTCGTTAGCCCCCGATCGATATCACCGGTTTGATAATTTCCACTTCTGAAGAGCCATACAGCTGAAGTGCCACTCCAAGGTCCTCCAAGGAATAGATATGAGTAAGCAGGGCATCCGGTGGGATGGTCTTATCCCTAAGCAAGTCCAAGGCCATCGGGAAGCCCCAATTGGGGATGGCATGCGAGGCGATCAATCGTTTTTTTGCGAAATGGAAATCGTTCGCATGGAACCGCACCTCATCATCGGTGAAGCTGATGCCATCATACACGATCCAGCCTCTGAATCCGGCAAGCTCAATACCATCGACGATGGTCTGGGGTGGTGAGGTAACGATCACCCGGTCGAAGCCCCTGGGATACGCCAACTTCACCGCGGCTTTCCAGAACTCTTCGGAACTATCGAACACATCATCCGCGCCGAGCCTTCGGGCGGTCTCAACCCGGTGCCGCCCACGCACACTCTGCGATCCATGGCCAACCACGACCACCCGACGGGCTCCTTGCGCCTTTGCCAACGCCACGCAGGCCAGGCCAATGGTCCCCGGACCCATCACCAGCACATCGTCATGCAATCGGATCTGCGCCTCGCGGCATAGGTCAAGCGCCACGGTCACCGGCTCGGCAAGGGTTGCTTCCTCGTAGCTTAGACCGGAAAAAGGCACCACCATAGCCTGGGGCACCACGAGATAGGCTCCCATCCCACCCTGATCATTCATATAAGTCTGGATATCCAGACAGGCATCGGGCCTTTGGTTCAGACAGGCGTCGCAACGGCCGCAGGCAACATGGTTCTGCACCACCACATCAGTGCCAACCTTTAGGCTCCGCACACCCTTCCCCGTCGCATGGATCGTCCCGGCGACCTCGTGTCCAAGTGGGGTAAGAGTTCCCGTGGGCTGGTCATGATAGAAATGCAAATCGGTTCCGCAAACCCCGCAAGCACGGACGCGGACCACTACTTCATCAAGCTTTGGTTCGGGAAGCTCCTTGGTCACCACCGTAAGCTTACCAGGTGCGGACACCCAGATCGAGTCGTACTTCATACACCTCTCCTACCCTTTTGCGATACTATTTGCGAAACAAAATCACCGGAGGCATCTGACCAATCTGCTCAAGCGAGAAGGTGAAGGACCCCTCGGCAGGAAGACTCTGACCGAGCATCCGAACGAAAGGTGCAAGCTGGGTACGGATCTCCGCATTGAGATCGTCCACTTCTAGCGCCACCGACAACTTTGACCCTGGGTCATCTGGGTTCAATGGCAGGTCCATGCGCCCTTGGACACCGAAAAGCGGCGAACGCAGGGTAAAATCCTCCACACCCAGCTGGCTTCCATCGCTCTCAAGCTGCATTCCGACATGCTCGATTGCCCAGCTAGACGTATCAACAACCATGGAACCAGAGCCAAACACCGCCTCCAGCCCTTTTTTCAGATCCTCTGGGAGATCCAATTTCCCATTGGAAGCCTCGATCTCCATCTTGTCCATTTCGGCAAGTATCGACAGAGGATCCCCTGAGAGGTCTTCCAAGAATACTCCACCCTTGAAGGTACCGTATAATCCCTCGGCAGCAAAAGCAAACCCGCTGGACTTATCCCATACCCTCACGTCCTTGCCACGCAAGACCCCATTCGATAGATAGGAGTCATCGAGGCCAGCGGCGGATATCCCGCCAGTCACCACGAACGACACGTTTCCAAGGGAGACTCCAAATGCGTCCGGGCTTTCAAATGACGCTCCTTCCAAGGCGATATCGACTGTGCTGAGCGTACCAGACCCATTGCTCAGTAAAAGAGAAGCGACCTCCCTAGGAGAGACCTTCAGCTTCACCCTCTGTGCGGAAAAACTGCCACTCTCTTGCGGGAGTGCAAACGCCAGATCTGTCAATTCCACTTCACCCTTGGCCGCATCAACGGTGATTGTGGAGTAGGCGACATTCTTTTGGAAACCTTGCTGGGCGATCACCACCTGCAAAGTATCATGAAGCTGGACTTCAGCTTTGTCATTGAGCAGATTCAAGCCAAAGTACACCACTGCTGCGAGAATGACCAGAACCACAACAATCGCGGTCAGGCAACCACCGCCCCTTCTTCCCGAACCCATACGCAACCCTCCGCGCATCCATGCATTATGTTCCATTATACGGGGTGGCCGTACTTCCGAACAGAGTAAATATTCGTATGTGCGATTTGAATTTCAGCAATAATCCTACTGGACAGGCGTCTCAGCCCGCACAATCATGAAAGGTATGCCACCGTTCGCGGACATCACCTTGATCTCGGGCCGCAAGACCACTTCCTCGGGATACCCCGACCAATCCTGCTCCAAACGTTTCAACACGAGCGCTGCCACCGCTTTGCCAATCTTCTCCATAGGCTGCGCAGCGGCATAGTGGCAGAAACGCAACAGTGGGGCATAGTGCAGATAGTCGAAACTGGCGAACACCAACTTGGACCGTACCTCAGGCGATACACATTCCGTTACATACGTGGTAGCCCCCAGATGGAGAGAATCGTTTGCAAACAGGAATGCATCAGGATGATTGGGGCGGCTGAGAGCTTCTTCCATCAACGCTCTTCCACTGTACTGGTTCATCGCCCCGTCCATGAGAACAAACTCCTTTTCAGGCTTCAGCTTATGATCGTCCATCGCTTCAAGAAATCCATGGAACCGTTCGTTCGCGGTGGGGATATGCATATCGCCTCCGATAAACCCTATCCGTGAGAATCCCTCATGAACCAAGCCGGCCACCAGCTGACGAACCCCATAGCGGTTGTCGGTGAGCACCGTATCCACATGCAAAGCGGGAATCTTGCGGTCCACCAGCACGACCGGTATGCCAGACAACGCTTTTGTCAGGAAATGACCACCTTCATCGCTGGCGGGAATCACCACCAAGGCATCCACGTTGCGCTCGATAAGCACCTGCAGCTTCCGCTGCTCCTCCTGCACCGAGTCGTTGGAGCTGCAGATGATCATGGTGTAGCCATGGGGAGTGAGGATACAGTCCATCGTCTCCACAACTTCCATGAAAAAGGTGTTGCTCAACTCAGGAGCGATGATGCCGATAGTCCTCGTATGCCGTATCTTTAAAGACCTGGCGACTTCATTGCGGTTGTAGCCCAGCTCAAGCATGGCCTCGCGCACCCGCTGTTCGGTATCGGCAGTCACCGAGGCATGATGGTTCAACACCCGGGATACTGTCGCGATCGACACCCCAGCGAGCTGCGCCACTTCCTTAATTGTTATTGAACCGCCATCCCTCATCATCGCCACCTTCCATGCCAAGCATTCACCATACCGAAAAAAAAGAGGGTCGTCCAGCCTAGGCCAGGGACCCCCTCTCGTTGAAATGGAATCCGATGCCCCTCAAGCGCATCTCATCCGCAAAAGTCAGTCGTAGAGCAAGCCCTTGATGTCTTCGTTATCCATGTTGGTCTTGTCGTAGAACTTGGCACCGGTGTCCACATCGGCGACTTTCTCACCTTTGTAAGCCTTGTAAGCCAGTTCAACAGCCAGATAACCGATCATGTACGGGTCCTGGGTGATCGAGCCAAGGAAGTATTCCTTGCGCACTGCGTTCTTCTGAGCTGCGCCGGCATCGTATCCGATGACCACGAGACCCTTGAAGTTGGATGCGAGGGTGGCGCCGTCGTTTGTCGCGGCGAGCAAGCCTTTCACGGTCGCTTCGTTGGAGCAGAAGATACCAAGCACGTTGTCACTCACCACCTTGTTCAGCACCGCGTTGGCGGCTGCGGAAGCATCGGTCATGGCGGCGGAAGCAGGAACGATCATCTCGATGATGACTTTCTTACCAGTCGTAGGACTGTCAGCAGCGATATAGCCGGGGTTTCCGATCACTCTGATGTCAGCCTTGGTCAATGTAGTATTGGTGGTGATCAGCTTGATCATGGTGTCGCGGAAGCCTTTTCCACGGCTGAGCAAGGATTCGCCAGCAGCGTCCTGGTTCAATACCACGATCTTCACAGGTTTGGCATCGGTGGCGGCAGCAATCTTACCCTTGATCACCGCGAACATCTTCTCGGCTGCCAGACCGGCGGCGTTGTAGTTGTTGGTGGAGGCATTGGCCCAGATGGACCCAGCGGGGGCTTCGGGTACGCCAGAGTCGAAACCGATCACAGGAATGCCCTTGCTCTTGGTCTGCTGCAGCTGATCCAACACGGAACTGGTGTTCAGAGCCGCCAAAGCGATAGCCACAGGATTCTTGGCCATGGCGTTGTTCAGCATCTCAACCTGGATCTGCACATCGCTTTCCGAAGGAGGTCCTTCGAATGTGATGTCGACAGCGTATTTCGCGGCGGCGGCGTTCGCCCCTTTCTTCACCTGCTGCCAGAAGTCGTGCTGCTCACCCTTCGAGACCACGGCGATGTAGGGCTTTTTCGCTTCCTGCTGCGCTTGCGCGAACAGCGGGATCGATGCGAGCATTACAAGAGCCAACAGAACAATCAGAGTCTTGTTGATTGCTTTCATATGTATCCTCCTATATGTTGCCAGAGGCATACGCCCCTGTGTCAAATCCACTTTGGACGATTGCTTTCAGTGTTTTTGCACGAATGCCTTTTCTTCAGCCGCCAATCTGGCCCGCTCGACCTTCCCCTCGCGCTTCATGCGCTCATAGGTAGTCTTCATCTCAGCCTTCTTGCGTGCGATCTCCTGCTTTAAAGCATTCTGCTTACTCACCTCATCAGCCTTGGCAAGCGCGGATTTCAGTTCCTCCAGCGCATGTAGAGCCGATTCCTTGTACGCATCGGCCGGAGTGAGTATCCTCACCTCCGAAGCCGCCTTGTTACGATACATATCGAGCAGCACCGCGCCGATGACCACCACTCCCGTGAAGAATGTCTGATAGTGTGCGGGCAGGTCCATAGACGGCAACCCCGCTCGCAGCACGCTCATGATGTACACACCGATGAGGGTGCCGAAAATCGATCCAACGCCACCGGAAAGCGAAGTGCCACCAATAACCGCGCCGGCGATCGCATACAGTTCAAACCCCTGCCCCTGGGCGGGCATGACTGTGGTGTAGACAGCCGCGAACGCGATTCCGCCCACACCGGCGAGAAACCCGCTGATCACATAGGCCATCATCTGCCATTTCGCGACATCCACGCCGCTTAGGCGTGCGGCCTCCTTGTTGCTGCCGATGGCGAATATATAGCGGCCCATCTTGGTCCGGGTGAGGATGATATACGCGATGAAGGCCGTGCCGAACAGCATGAGCGCGCCGGTGGGAAAAGAGATATTGTCATCCGTGATGAGCTTGAACATGCTCTTGAACCAGCCGCTGTCCGCACCACGGGTTGGGAATGTGGCGCTTCGCACATTCGAAACGATCGAGCCGACGCCGAGGGAGATCATCATTGTGCCCAAAGTAGCGATGAAAGGCGGAAGATTGAGCCGGGCGACCATGATGCCATTGAACAAGCCGAACGCGGTTGAGATGAACAGGATCAGCAGCAGCGAAAGCCACATCGGCCAACCCCAGGTCTTGAAAGCCGTCCCACCTATGATAGCCGCCGCCATCATGATGGTCCCGCAAGAAAGGTCGATCCCCCCGGTGATGATCACGAAGGTGACGCCGATGGCGATGAAGCCGATATAGTACGATGAATCCAGGATATTCACCAAGGTGGTGTAGGAGAAGAAGTTTCGCCCGAACAGAGCGAAGAAGAGATATACGATGACCAGCGCGATCGGGGCGAGCAGTTTCTGGAGCCCTATCCCCTTCATCCGATCCTTCATATTGGTATTGCCGTTTCCCATATTTCTTCCACTCCTATCCACGATGGGTCGCCAGGGCCATGATCCGCTCCTGGGTCGCCTCTTCGATATTCAGAATCCCGGTGATCCTACCCTCGCACATCACGGCGATACGGTCGCTCATCCGGAGCACTTCGTTCAATTCGCTCGAGATCATGATGATGGACTTCCCGTCCTTAGCGAGTTCATTCATCAACGTATAGATCTCACTCTTAGCCCCGACGTCGATACCTCGGGTAGGTTCATCGAAAATCAGGATGGAGCTATTCTTGATCAGCCATTTCGCGATGACTACCTTCTGTTGGTTTCCACCTGAGAGGTTCTTCACAAACTGCTCCAACGTAGGAGTCTTGATCTTCAGTTTCTCCACATACTCGGCGCTGATCCTATCCAACTCTTTGAGAGGGAGAAACATGCCTTTCGCCAGTTCATCATAGGACGCCATCACCGAATTCTCGGTCACACTCAGGTTGATAGCCACTCCAAAGCGCTTGCGGTCCTCAGATAGGTATCCGATTCCATGCCGCACCGCGTCCATAGGACTATTTACAATCACCTGATGATCGTTTATATAGATGCTTCCCACCGCTTTATCTGCACCGTAGAGCGCCCGGGCTGTCTCGGTCCGACCCGCACCCATCAATCCGGCGAACCCCAGGATCTCCCCCTTTCTCAGCTCGAAGGAGACATCCTTCACCATCCTGCCGGCAGACAAGTGGCTTACCCTCAGCACCACAGGAGCGTCCTTGGGAACATTGCTATGGCTCTTTGGCTTCTCAAAGATCACCCGGCCGACCATCATGTTGATCATCTCGCTCTTGGTGAGTTCCTTGGTGTTCCTCGTCCCCACATACTCGCCATCGCGCAGCACGGTCACACGGTCGGTAATGATGCCGATCTCGTCCAACCGGTGGCTGATATAGATCATGGCGACACCTTTGGCGGCTAGGTCGCGCATGATGACGAACAACTCATCGATCTCCCGTTCTGTAAGAGCAGCTGAAGGCTCGTCCAAGACCAGGACTTTCAGGTCGTGCGAGACCGCCTTTGCAATCTCCACCATCTGCTGCTTACCTACTGTCAGCTTACCAAGCGTTTCCTGGGGGTCTATGTCCATGTTGAGCCGTTGCAGGAGCTCCGCTGCCCGTTTGTTCTGCGCTTTCTCATCGAGAAACCGACCACTCCGTTTGGTGGATTCACGTCCAATAAACAGGTTCTGAGCCACCGTGAGGTGCTCCATCATGTTCAGTTCCTGATGGACAATCGCGATTCCTGCATCCAATGCATCTTTGGGTCCCTTCGGATTGAAGAGCTTTCCCATGAAGTGGATTTCGCCGGAGTCCTTGGGAAAAATGCCAGTGAGGGCTTTCATCAAGGTGGACTTGCCTGCACCGTTCTCACCCACCAAGGCATGGATCTCACCTTCGTAGAGGTCGAAGCTGACCCCCTTGAGCGCGTGGACCCCGGAAAACCGTTTGTCGATGTCTTTCATTGACAATACCACGTTTCTCAAAGTCATCTCTCCTTGCATACCACCATCATCACACGGTATATTGCAGTTGTCAAGAAAAATTGTAAACGTTTACAATTTTATAAAAAATATAATTAATCTTTTAATATATATCAATTTAATTATTTTTAGTGTCCAATTTTTACAAAAAAAACAACATCCTGACGGGGGATAACCCATCAGGATGCATAAAGTCTCTTAGTTTAGTAAATCAACCTTCAGAGCTCATCCATGATAGGTATCGATACCTCCAGGCAAACCCTCCAAGGCGGAGGCGCTGCCTCCTCTTGAGCCCCAAGGTGCGGCGGGGTATCTCCTCACCTTGCTTTCCCGGCACTCGCTCCGGGATGGAGCCATCTAACTTCTTCCACTCCTCTCGCTTCGTTGGGTTCTGTGGAAAAGGTTGCTGGTGTGGAAAAGGTTGCTGGAACCTTTTCCACACGCAAGGGGGGGGCGGACCATGGGTCGCGTCCGCTTCGCAGATTCGTGCCTGGCACGAGAAAACAGCCTCTCGTGCCAGGCACGAATCTGACGGCCCCGATGCGGCAAGGACTCGGAGGGCTTGGTCCGAAGGACGGGAGCGGGAGCGGACCCCGTAGCGGCCTGACGGCGATGCCGTGCCGCCCAAGTGCCGAGGGGTGTGCTGGATGCCGTTTGGTCCTTAGAAAAACCTCAATTCAAGCGCTATATCGCACGCACTTCCAAGACACTCCGTGTGGTCACAAGCCGTACCCCCGTACCCCCGATATTCTCAAGAACCACCATGCCAAGGGCGACAGGCGCCGCTATCTCCATGTTGTACACCTGATCCAGCAACCCCGGGATAAAAGCCTTCAGCAAAGGCGCGTCGGTCTTCACAGGAACCCTTGGGCTCTTCCCCCTGGACACAGCCAACGTAGCGGTCACCACCCTCTTCGGTGCCAACAGTTCCTCGCGGCCATACTCCACTCCCCGCTGGCAGCGATTGCCTTCCACCACCACCGATCCGTCTTCTGCCGTGCTTACCGTCAGATGGCAACCCACCGGACACGCGATGCAGACCATCTCACGCTTAGTATTGTCCATATCCGCTCCTTCCTTATACAATCGCGATCTCGAGCCTGAGGTCACCCTGCGCCGCGCCATCTCCCAAGTCCTTCTCATCCAGCGCCAGCGCGATCATCTCCGAGGGTTGCACATGCTTAAGCACCTTTGTCTTAATCACATGGCCATCCAACCGCACCTGCAGCTCAGCCCTATTCTTCACCACCATCGGCCGCAAGTAGAACCGGTTGTCATGGGAACGATCATACCAGTTGGGCAGCACGTACTTCACATTGCTTCCCGCAACCACCCGATGTTGCGCCGCGGGCCGCACTCCATCCAGATACTCGGCCACATACTCTCCGCAGCGGGTGGACTCCTCGGTGACGAAATCCACCAGGTCGTGCACATGCAGGACGTTCCCACAAGCGAACACTCCAGGCACATTCGTCATCAACCGTGAGTCGACAAGCGCTCCGTTGGTCTCGGGATTCAACTGCACCCCTAGTTTTTTGGAAACCTCGTTGTCCGGGACCAGCCCCACCGACAGAAGCACGGTATCGCAATCGACGCGGAAGCTCCGCTGGGTGTCGGGCATGCCATCCACCATAGGTGTGATCGTCACCGCCTCCACTCTGTTCTTTCCATGGATCTCGCTCACGATATGGGACAGATACAAGGGGATGGAGAAGTCATTGAGGCACTGCACGATGTTTCGGGTGAGACCCGCTGGATATGGCTGGATCTCCACTACCGCCTTCACTTTCGCACCAACCCATGTCATCCGCCGCGCCATGATCAGACCGATATCGCCCGAGCCCACGATCACCACTTCCTTGCCAGGGATATAACCTTCGACATTCACCAACCGCTGAGCCAGCCCCGCGGTATACACCCCGGCCGGACGAGTCCCAGGCGTCCCGATATTCCCCCGGTTGCGTTCACGGCAACCCATAGCCAGCACCACCGCCCGCACCTCCGCCATGACAATGCCATGCTCACGGCTGTAGGCATATACGATTTTCCCTTCACCCGCGTGCGCTTCCTCCATATGCATCACAGTGGAACCTACGAAGACCGTCACCGGCAGCTCCTCCAAAGTCTTGGAAACACGCTCGGCATACTCAGGTCCGGTAAGCTCTTCCTTGAAATGGTGCAGTCCAAACCCGTTGTGGATGCATTGCAGCAGGATACCTCCCAGGACTTCCTCCCGTTCGAACAGCACCACGCTTTTCCCCCGCTGAGCCAAAGAGATCGCCGCAGCCATCCCAGCCGACCCTCCTCCAATCACCGCAACATCATAGTGTTCCTGTCTCATACCGCTCCCTCCACCGTCGCACCCACCGCAAGCTCACCGATCCGGCTGGTCACCACAAAACTGTCCTTGCCACGCTTGGTGATCTCATCAATCGTCATCCCTGTCTCCCTTTGAAGGATCTTGAGAATCTTGTATGTGCAGAATCCACCCTGGCAACGTCCCATCTGGGCGCGGGTGTAGAATTTAATTCCATCCAACGTGACATGCCCCCGTCGGATCGCCTCCACTATCTCTTTCTCGCTGATGTTCTCGCACCGGCAGACGATCTCCCCATAGCTGGGGTCGGTAGCGATAAGCTGGTCGGCATCGAACGGAGAGAGCTCTCGGATCCTTGGCACTTCGGCGATAGAAGGTTTCCAATCGGGTTTCTCCACAAGGCGGATCCCTCGTTTCTTCAACAGGTGCTTGACGTATTCGCCGATGGCGGGGCTAGCGGTGAGGCCAGGGCTCTGGATACCGGCCACATGGATGAACCGCGGGACCTTGCGGGAATAGTCGATGTAGAAATCGTCCCCTGCGATTGTGGGGCGCAGTCCGGTGAAGCTGGTGATGATATCGCGCTCGCTCACCGCTGGGACCAGGCGTCTAGCCGAATAGAAGGCTTTTTCAAAATTGTCGCGGGTGGTGGTGGTATCTTCTTTGTCCTCGATCATCTCTGCGGTAGGGCCGATCATCGTGGTGCCTTCCACAGTGGGAATCACCAGAGTTCCTTTGGATAAGGGATCCGGCACGGGAAAGATCACCCGTCTGGTATAGGCCTTCGCGTTGCGATCCATGAGGAATTCTTCGCCCTTTCGTGGGACGATCTTGTATTCCTCGGCGCCGAACAACGCGGATATCCTGTCGGTGTACAGTCCTGCGGCGTTCACCACATAATCGGCCTCGATTGTCTCCCCTTTTTGATTCTTCAAGGTATAGTAGCTCCCTTGGTCCACCGCAGAGCTCACTTCCCAGTTCAACAACACTTCCACCCCATTCTGCTGGGCGCATTCCACCAATGAGAACACCAAGCGGTACGGTTCGATTATTCCCCCGGCGGGAGCGAACAAGCCTCCCACCACATCATTGTTCAGCTTTGGCTCGAGCATCAGAATCCGTTCCCGGTTGCAGAGTTCGATTCCGACTGCGCGGTTGGCGACTCCCTGCCTATAGAGCTGCTCCACAGTCCGCATCTCTTCGGTGCTGAAGGCCACCACCAGGATACCGCAGCGTTCGAAAGGGAAGTGCAGTTCTTCTTTCAGCTGGTCGAACATCCGGTTACCCTGCACCTCCAGCTTGCTCTTCAAGCTTTTCGTGCTATGGTGGAATCCCCCGTGAACGATGCCCGAATTGGCTTTTGATACACCGAACGAGACATCTACCTCTTTCTCGACCAAGGCCACCTTCAGCTCATACGCTGACAACCGGCGCGCGATTGCGGCGCCACAAACTCCCGCGCCAATAACCACTACATCATAATGTGTATTCATCCCCTCTCCTCTATCCAGCCAACCGTTGTATTTGTGCTTTTATGAATCTTTATGGACTATTCTATACTAAAACGAACATTTGTGCCAGACACCAAATTGATTCTTTGCCGAAAAAGAAGTTAACCACGACCACCTGCATATAAACCGCCTGCAAGCAACTTCTCTTCGTCAATTTGGTGCCAGACACGAAATTGATTCTTGACGTCAATTTCGTGCCTGGCACTAGACTTTTATATCGGTTTCCGATATAACGGAAGCCGACTACAGGAGGACGAAATGCCCGAAAGCTCACTACGAGGCGCACTCACCGAAGCGGTCCTATACATCCTACTTGCGTTATACACGCCCCTGCACGGCTACGGCATCATGCAGAAAGTCGACGAGCTAAGCCATGGACGCGTGAACCTCGGTGCAGGAACACTGTATGGCGCCATCAACACCTTGTTGGACAAAGGGTGGATCATTCCCTTGGCAGGGGAAATGGATTCACGCAGAAAGGAATACGTCATTTCGGAAACAGGCAAGGAGATAGTCGCGATGGAACTCATCCGACTTCAGGAATTATTGGACAATGGCAGGGTGGTCACAGGAGGAACCGTATGAAACACATCGTGCATAAAGCGTATTGGGATTATGAGAAAGAAGAGCAGTGGCTCAACGAGATGTCGCACAAAGGCCTCGCGCTGGAAGACTACTCCTGGTGCCGGTATGTGTTTCGGGACGCCCCGGCTGGAAAATATATCTATCGGATTGAATTGCTTGATAAAACCGGATCCCACTATGAAAGCCAGAAGTATCTCAAGTTTTTAGAGGAAACCGGCATCGAGTGCGTCGCCGCCTACATGCGCTGGGCCTTCCTCCGCAAGGAAGCCTCCCTTGGCCCCTTCGACCTCTATAGCGATATCGATTCCAAAATCAACTATTACTCTAAAGTGATCAATTTCTGGAATATATTCGCGGCTATGGAATTGGTCATCGGAACCATGAATGTGCTCATTGGATTGGTCAATGGCGGCCGTTACGGCGGACTCGGTTTCAATTTTTTCCTAGGGCTGCCGTTGATTGGACTTGGGGTAGCCTTGGTCAAACTAGGGGATCCCTTGCGGGCGAAAATCAAACGCTTGCAGCAGGAACGGGCGGTCCAGGAATGAAAGGCATCAACTCCCCAGGGCAAACCCAGGAAAACGGAGGCGCTGCAGAAGGAGCATGTTTCGTAGCGGTTCTTCCTTCACCTCCAGCACTAGGTTCACCCTGGCAGCGGCAAGCATCTGGATAGACTCCACGTAAGGCATCTCCCAGCGGTCGAGAGAAGAATGGCTGTCCTCGTAGACTCCTGTTTCTGGATCGGCTGGATTGGAGGCACATCGCGAAGGATTGCTGTGGAGATGCGAAGTCACCACCTTTCCGGTAGCGATAATGGCCCTGAGGGCATCGAGATAGTCGAACCGATACACGCAGCTGGAAGCCCATAGATGGCCGATATCCACACAAAGGTACAACTCTGGATGGGTCTTGGTGATAGAAACCATCTCCTCAGGGGTTTGAAAAAGATAACCGACCCGAGGATTAAGATTCTCTATCGCCAGCTTGACACCCCTACCCGCGCAATCCACAGCTACATCCACAAGATTCTTTAAAGCGCGGTTGGTGAAATCACGATACCTCGGCTCGCGCACATAGTCCGGACTGCAGATGGAACCCTTGGACTTCCAGATGTATGGCTGAAATTCCACATCTGTAAGCATCCGCTGGCGAAAAAGGGCCTCGGATGGAACCAACCGGTCGGTGGCATACCCGGGGTGCAGCACCATGATGCCCGCACCAAACCTGAGAACTGTATCGAGGCTCAAGCGGAGGTCTTCCCTACTTTGGGCAATCACACGTGAATCTGCACTGGCAAGATTGGGAAAACTATCCCTCCGCGGGCAAGAGGCATGCACCGAAAGAACCCGTCCATGCACCAGTGGGGCAAACTCGTCCAGCAATTCAGGTGACATACCGTAGGAAAGCTCGTATCGAGCGGATCGCCCGGGTCCGGAGGCATCGTATTCGTGTTGAAACGCAAGCAATCGCGCGCTATCCTTCAAAGCGACCAAGGAGATAGCGGTATTTTGGGTTTGGGTCGGCATTTGCACCTACTCCTTCTCAAACACCATACGGAACAAATAGTTTTGGAATCTCCACCCGCGGAAAATACCGTCGGGCTTCTTGAAGCATCTCATCCCAACGAGACTCCTGGGGACATAAGTGACACAGGAGCATTCTCCCCGCTGATAATCTTTCCGCCACCAAGGCCGCTTGACGGGCAGTACTATGACCTCGTGACGTAAGTGACGCCTCCTGGGCATCGGTCCCTCCAGCCTCATGGATAAGGAGGTCCGCCCCCATCACCTCCACGGGGTAGTTCTCCATGGGAATGCAATCCGCAAGGTAAACAATCTTCGACAACTTTCCACCATCTGTGGAAAACATACATCCTATGGTGGGAACTCCATGGTTGACTGGAAATAATCCGAAAGAAAGGGCTCCAAGCCGATGAAGATGCCAGCCGCCTTCGGCAATTCGCCAATTGATTGGAAACATCAGTCTTTTTTGTTCAATCGCAAACACTGAGCAGAGATTTCGCGCGATTTCAAGCGTTTCCTGGTTTGCAAGGATTGTGAGCGGCCGTTCACGCTTCGAGAGCCACAGGTTGTGCAATAGCGATGGCAAGGCATAGATATGATCGATATGAGCGTGGGTGAGCACCACCGTATCAATCGTCAAAGGATCGACACCTGCCAACCACAAGGCTTGGACCACTGCTCCGGAGGTATCGACCAAAACATGGCTGTCCACATGGGATACCACGAGAGAGACATTTCCAGAACCCGCGCTTTGGATGCTTCCATTGACACCAAGAAAACGTACGTCCATCAGGCTTTTCCCCCACGTCTCCGCCTTGCGATGATTGGCAAGACCACAGAAAGAATGGAAAACGCGATGAATAGCAGACAGATGGGTTTTGTGAAAAACACAAGGTAATTCCCGCCTGCAAGTTTCACAGCTCTTCTAAAATTCTCTTCGAACATCCCGCCAAGAATGAGCCCAAGCACTATCGGAGCGATTGGATATCCATCCCGTTTTAGAAAGTACCCCACCAGCCCCATCACCAAAGCAATCCCCATATTATAAATCGCGACACCAGTAGCCTGACCGGCAATCGCATAAGCACCGATAAACGAGAGGATGAGAATGATCGGCATGAGAATCTGAGGTGGTACATTCAACACTTTTGGATAGATACGGACTCCCGCGAGCTGAAAAACCGCCATGAAGACATTCGCGATGAACATGGTGATGAATATCGCATACACCAGAGCCATATTTGTTGAGAAAAGGTGGAATCCTGGAGTGACCCCCTTGATCATCAACGCTCCAATAAGGACCGCGGTGGCCGCATCTCCAGGAATACCGAGAGCGAGAGCAGGAATCAGCGCACCACCGGTAACGGCATTGTTGGCGACCTCCGGAGCGAAAACTCCTTCAATCACGCCGGTTCCCGGCATATCGAGCTTTCCTTTGGAATTTGCAGCGATGGCCTTGGCGGAATTATGAGCCATAAACACAGCGATTGAAGCACCAGTACCGGGAATCGCACCAATAAGCGTACCAATTCCAAGCGAACTGAGGATGATTTTCCACATCCCCAAGATTTTTCGAAAGGATGGAAAAATATTATCGATTTTTACTTCAGGAACTTTCTGAGCCGGTAAGTTGATCCGGCGCATCTCAAGAAACACTTGTGAAATGCCGAATAATCCAATCAACGCCGAAGTAAGATCTATTCCCTTCGCCAAAGGAGTGGTCGCAAGGTATCTCGCGAATGGGATTCTTAGCTGAGCGCTGTATGGATCGGTGCCAAGGAAGGCGAGACCCATGCCGAGAGCACCCATCAGCAGACCTTTCCAAATATTGTCACCAGAAACCGAGGCGATCACCACTAGACCCACCAAAGCAAGGGTGGTTTTCTCAGCAGGACCGAAGGCCAAAGTCATTTTCGCTATCAATGGTGAAAATAGGACTAGACAGATAAGGCTGCCTATTCCACCAATGAACGAAGCCACCACCGCTCCGCCCAACGCCTGGCCCGCCAATCCTCGTTTGGTCATCAACAAGCCATCCTCAACCGTCGCAATCGCGTTGGGATTCCCAGGGATACCCAAGAGGATGGCTGGTATTGAAGCTCCGGATACCGCTCCGCAATACACAGCGAGAAGCAAACCGATTCCTGTCGCAGCCGGAAGCTGAAAGCTGATCGGCATCATCAAGGCCACGCCCATCGTAGCTGTCAAACCTGGCAGCGCACCAAGGAGGATGCCTAGGACAGAACCGATTGACATCCAGAGGACTGTCGATATATTGGCT
The DNA here is from genome assembly GCA_002428625.1 of Sphaerochaeta sp. UBA6084. Classification (GTDB taxonomy): domain Bacteria; phylum Spirochaetota; class Spirochaetia; order Sphaerochaetales; family Sphaerochaetaceae; genus UBA6084. The sequence goes on along the minus strand of DIXI01000005.1, from coordinate 215,299 downwards.
ACTTGAGACAGGCCTTCCAGAAAAATATCCATAGCCGTTTCCTCCCTTACCAGGTGATCAAACCTTTGACTAGCTCGACATAGAACATCTGTCTGAAAACCAAATAGAGAAATTCAACAGAGATGATGGAGACCATCGCGGAAAGCCACATCGAATGCACCGCGGCCCCGCTGTGTTCGACAGAAAACCGCGTGCGGGTCAACACCAGCAGCATCACGATCAGGGCGCTGACCACCAGCAAGGTTAGGAAAACCACCATTCCGGTGGATCCTAGCCAAGCTGGAATCGCCCCCTGCCGTCCTGCCATAAGCAACGACCGGGTGGTGACTCGCCCAGCTGAATACACACCGAGGATTAAAACGGTGGTGGAAACCAACCCGACCAGCCAGACTTTACAATCTTTCCGAAAGAGACCAGCCCGAAGATTCGCGAAGGAAAGTGAGAACAGAACCAGCGAGGTGCTCAGGATGAATCCCAGCAGCCGCGATAGGAATACGTACCCTATCGCGACCACTATGGTAAGTAAGAACAGCTGCCGTTCCTCTTTTCCCAGACGTACCGGCTTGCGATCGGCAGCCGGCCTATCAGTTATAAAAAGGTATACCGAAGCGATGAACATAAAAATGGAGAGCACCATGGGTAGAAGCATTCCACCCGGATCGCCGCCCAATTCATCGCCAATCATCTGAGAGGAGCCCGATCCAACCACATACACGAAATAGAGAACTGCGAGGATCATGAACACCACAGGAAGAGGTTTTCGGTTTTGGAACAGCATATCATCCATCCTTGCGTTTAAAGCTTGTAGAGTCCTGCTTCCTTAAGAATCGGTACGTAGTCGGCGATGATCGTGGCATCGTAAGCCTTGAATTCCGCCAGCTTGCTGAAGACAGGGATAAGACCGTTGTCCTTCATGAACTTTTGGAAAGCAGCGGAGTTGAATGCCTTTTCGGCGGTGTCGGCCAACCATTTTTTGGCAGCCTCAGGTGTACCTTTCTTAACCATGATGGACCGGAAGGAACCTCCTGGGATGGTGATGCCCGGATACCCGGCTTCGCTCAAGGTCGGTACCGAAGCAAGGGAAGCAAGGGTGCTGTGGGCATCGGTGAGGATTGCCAAAGGCCTGAAGGATGCTTGATTCGCCACAACTTCGGATTGAGAGAAGACTCCCACGTCACAATGCCCGCCGAGTACTGAAGCGATCAGATCAGCACCACCGTTGAACGGCGTGACATTGAAGGATTTGGAAAAAGCCAGGTTGATACCGACTGAGGCAACACCAGTTGCTCCGCCCATACCGGCATTTCCCAAAGAAATTTTGCCAGGCCTGCTTTTCGCATCATTGATAAGGTCAGCAAGAGTCTTCCAAGGTTTGTCATTGCGAACCGCTATGATGAACGGATCCCAGTTGAGCGCGGCTACATAATCCAGCTCCAAGTACCCTGCGGTCAAACCTTGCATGGTTGCTGCGGTGGTGTGGGTTCCAGCTCCAAGAAGCATATACCCATCTGCAGCACCATTGATGACTTCGTTGGTGCCTGTGGCACTCCCGGCGCCAGTGATGTTGGTTACGATGAAATTAGTACCGCTGGCTTTCTTCATCTCTTCTGCCAACGCCCTGAAAATCAGGTCCGTGCTACCCCCAGCAGCATGGGGAACAACAATGGTTATTGATTTTTCAGGATCTGGGAAACCAAGTTCTTGCGTTCCGCCCGCGGATATCAAAGTCGTGACCAGCATCAAACCAACCATGAGTAAAGCGATAGCTGTTTTTTTCATACTTCCTCCGTTTTTCAACATATTTCCTAAAACCGGCGATAAAGCCGGGATTCCACCAACAGAAAGCGATAGATTGTAAGACCCAACACAGAAAGTCTAGTCTATCCAGGCTATTTTTATTTCTTTTTCTATCTTTTCATGCAAATAATATCATAAAGGAAATAAAAAGCAAGCTTTAAGCTATTAAAACAAACAGAATTTGTGGAATTTCTCCAAATTTATTAAAAAAATTGGGTACGTGGGCTTTATATGAGACGAATGGAAAAGGTTATTAAAAGATAACTTGTCATTATTCCTACAGCTTTTCCCTACAAATCTCGCGTATAGTCGAAGAATGAATGACAAAACCACTCAAGTTAAGTTCTGGGAACGGGTCGAGGTTTTACGGGATCCGGCACGCACGTTTAAGGAGCTCGTCGAGGCAGCTGGAATACGATTAGATGTCGCACAAGTCATGCGAAGGAGAAACACGCTCCCTCCAGTACATCAAATATGCGCGTTGGCAAGGGAGCTTGGGATTTCCGTGGAATGGCTCATGTCCTCAGAAACTATGGAGACATTGGAACAGGCCATCAATTTGAACGACGGACAACGTGCCCGCATCCGTGCTCTCGCGCTAAAAATCATGAGCGCTCCTAGTGAGATAGTAGCCGATGTAGAGAAATCGTTGAACCTGGATTAATCGTGGATCATCGAAGGAAAATTTTTGGACACTACGAAAACCCCACGGTATTTTCATTATAAAATCAGGGTGCATAACGTCACCAAAGTACTCTCTATTTGTTTTACAAAGTAATTGGATTAGGCGGAAAATTTCTTATGATTTTTGTTATTTTTATACCTTAATTAATTTTAACTTGCCAAATAACCATTAATGGATTATTATGGGGGCGTAATTATGGGAGGTATTGCTATGAGAAAATTTTTCCTTAGACAATGGCTTATCATGGTTATCGTATTTCTTATCATCGGAACGGGAGTATTCGCGCAAAGTCCTAGCCGGAGCATGTATGAGCTCAGCGAAGTGCCGGCGATGCGGATCGATCTCACTATCGGAGCCGGAGGAAAAGCCGATAATCTGATCTTGGAATCCCTTTTCCCTCCACAACCTGTCGCCTATCGCACGATGATCCTACCGGTCGCGACACTAGACCTTGCGCTACCGGGGATGTGGCAGATTGACTGGAACAAGGCAGTCGGGCTTAGATTCGGGTTCGGGTATCAGGGGTATCAGGAAACACCCTCGATGACACCGGCACCGTTCTTCGATATCCATGCCGGAGCACAATTCGAGTTGGAATTCTCGCATCAATTTGTTGCAGAAGCCGGAGCTGGTCTTTCGTTCGTGCTCTCACCCCAGTTCCTCTACGGCTTGAATATGCACGCGGGTCTGAACTACCTGCTTTCGAACGCCCTATCGGTAATCGCCCAAACTGAAGCTCGCCTGCTGTTCAGCGGTGCATTCAGTCCATATGAACTCACTGGAGTTGTGAGGCTGGGAGCTGGGTACAGTTTCTAAATCGCCTTAACGCGCAAGAACAACGCTATATCAGTTGTTGTTTTTCTCCGTGGTCTTAAGCACAGCAAGGAAGGCCTGCTGCGGTATTTCCACATTGCCCACCATCTTCATGCGCTTCTTGCCTTCCTTCTGTTTCTCCAGCAATTTTCGCTTTCGGCTTATGTCACCGCCATAACATTTGGAAATGACATCCTTGCGGAAGGCGTTGATAGTCTCGCGGCTGACGATGTTGCCGCCGATCGCCGCTTGTATGGCGATCTTGAACTGCTGACGGGGAATCTCATCCTTCAACCGCTCACATACCTGACGACCCCGGACCTGCGCGTTTTCACGGAACACCAGCTGGCTGAGGGCATCCACCGGTTCCCCGTTCACCAGGATATCAAGCCGAACCAAATCGGTCTTTTTGTAATTGATCACATGGTAGTCGAAACTCGCATAACCACGGGAAATGGACTTCAGGCGGTCGTAGAACTCGAACAGCACTTCAGCGAGGGGCATTTCATAAATCAGCTCAACACGCTTGGTGTCCAGATAGTTCATCCCTGTCTGCACACCCCGCTTCTCCATGCAGAGGCTGATGATGTTTCCCACATACAGTGTGGGGGTGATGATATTCGCCTGGATGTACGGTTCCTCAGCGAATTCAACCCTGAGGGGGTCCGGGTATTCCAACGGATTGTCGATCTTCAGCACCTCGCCATTGCGTAGATGCACGATATAGCGGACAGAAGGGCTGGTGAACACTATGGAGAGGTCGAACTCCCTTTCGATACGCTCCTGCACAACTTCCAGGTGCAGCATGCCGAGGAATCCACAGCGGAAACCAAAACCCAAGGCGGCGGAGGAGTCTTTCTCATAGATCAGGGAAGCATCGTTGAGCTTGAGGCGGTCGATCGCTTCCTGCAGTTCTTCGTAATCGTTTGAATCCACCGGGTAAATGGAACTGAACACCACTGGCTTCACTTCCTTAAAGCCAGGAAGGGCTTCGGGGCAGGGGTTGATCGCGCCGGTGACCGTATCACCGACTCGTATATCCCGGATTGTCTTGATTCCCGCGATGAAATAGCCGACATCGCCGGCCCATAACTTCTGGGTACGCACCAAGCCAAGCTTAAACACACCCACTTCCTCAACCGTGTACACGGCCTTATTGGAGTAGAACATGATGCTGTCACCCTCTGCGATCGATCCCTCGAACAATCGGAAATGGATGATGACACCGCGGTACGCGTCGTAATGGCTGTCGAAAATCAGGGCCTGAAGCGGTGCTTTCACATTCCCTTTCGGATGTGGTATATACTTCACAATGGCTTCAAACAGCGCATCCACGCCTTCACCGGTCTTGGCTGAGACCTTGCAGGCGAGGTCGGGGTCCAATCCAAGGTCATGATCAATCTGATGCAGACAGGCATCGATATCAGCGCTTGGGAGGTCGATTTTGTTGATCACCGGAATGATCTCGAGATTCAGCTCCATCGCCATATACATATTGGCAAGAGTCTGGGCCTCAACCCCTTGGGAGGCATCGATCAACAGGAGCGCACCCTCGCAGGAGCTGATCGCACGCGACACTTCATAGGAGAAGTCCACATGTCCCGGAGTATCGACTAGGTTCAAAGTATACTCGTGCCCATCTGCGGCAGTATAGGGAATCACCACCGCCTGGCTTTTTATGGTGATGCCGCGCTCACGCTCTATATCCATATTGTCCAGCATCTGCTGCTGCACAGGCCCGCGGGAGGTGACAAGCTTTGCTTTGTCGATAAAACGGTCAGCAAGGGTGGATTTGCCGTGGTCGATATGTGCGATAATGCAGAAGTTTCTGGTGTAGCTCGAGTTATTTGACATGTATCACTCTCTAGATAAACTTGGTCGAATGCTCGGCCGGCTCAAACCCCAACAGTACCCTGATCTCTGAATCATCCAGTGTTTCCTTCTCCACCAACTCAGCGGTGAGCTTATCCAGCTCCTCGCGGTGGGTGGTGAGGATCTCCCGGGTGTCGGCCATCGCGCCATGGAGGATCTTGTTCACTTCGCTATCGATCTTATGGGCCGTGTCCTCGGAATAATCCTTATGCTGGGCAATCTCGCGACCGAGGAACAAGGGTTCGTCCTCCTTGCCATAGCTGACAAAGCCGAGCTCGCTCATGCCCCATTCAGTAACCATGCGGCGGGCGATTTCGGTCGCTTGCTTGATATCGTTGCTCGTTCCGGTCGTGGTCTCGCCATAGACGAGATCCTCCGCCACATAGCCCCCCATGCAGACCTTGATCCAATCATACAGCGCGCTGCGGTTCTTGGTATAGGCATCCTTCTCGGGCAAGGAGATGGTAAGTCCCAGAGCCCGCCCATGCGGGATGATGGTCACTTTATGCAAAGGATCCAGGTGCTTCAGGTAATAGTGCAGCAAGGCATGCCCGGCTTCATGATACGCAGTGGCTTTCTTTTCTTCCACCGTCATGACCTTCGAATACTTGGCGACACCAAGGAGGATCTTATCCCGGCCCTGCTCGAAGTCCGGCATCGTGACAGTCTTGCGGCCGGCTCTGGCTGCGAACAATGCGGCTTCATTCACCAAGTTGGCAAGATCGGCCCCGCTGGTGCCTGGAGTAGCCCGGGCTATGCGGTTGAGGTTCACATCGGCGGCTTTCTTGATCTTCTTACAATGGATCGCGAGAATCGCCTCGCGCTCGGCCACATCGGGCATATCCACCACCACCTGGCGGTCGAAACGTCCTGGTCGTAGCAACGCAGGGTCAAGGACATCTGGCCGGTTAGTCGCAGCCACCACGATGACACCTACAGCGGTATCGAAACCATCCATCTCCACCAGCATCTGGTTCAACGTCTGCTCGCGCTCGTCATGTCCGCCGCCAAGGCCGGAACCCCGGGTACGCCCGACTGCATCGAGTTCGTCGATAAACAGTATGCAAGGAGCGTTTTTACGGCCTTGCTCAAATAAATCTCGCACGCGCGATGCGCCCACACCGACGAACATCTCTACGAAATCCGAACCCGACATGTGGAAGAACGCTACACCTGCTTCGCCTGCGATCGCCTTGGCAAGCAGGGTCTTTCCCGTTCCCGGAGGGCCTACCAGCAGCACGCCCTTTGGTATCTTCGCGCCGATCTCAAGGAATTTCGCTGGATGCTTAAGAAAATCAACCACTTCCTGCAGCTCGTATTTGGCTTCTTTCTGCCCGGCCACATCATCGAAAGTAGTCTTCACATCGGTTTCCATATATTCTTTAGCACGGCTTTTGGAAAAAGACATCACATTGCCATTGGCGCCTTTGGTCTGCCGCCAGAGCATAACGCTAAAACCGATAAAGATAAGCCACGGCAACAGCTGGAGAATGATCTGCAGGAAGGAAACCCCCTGCACGGTACCGGTCACCTGGACATTGCTCTTCTTAAGAGTGGCCATAAGGGTGGTGTCGTCGTAGGGAATCCTTGTCATGGCGGTGATATTGTTCTTCAGCGAGAAACGGATGACATCCTGGTCCTCTATCTCAACCGCAGACACCTGGCCGGCCTCCACATAGGCGATGAAAGCACTATAGGGTATCTCCTGGGTGTTCATATTGGAGTTTTCGGTGAACAGCAGGAAAGAGAAGGTAGCGATCAGAAAGACAAAAAAGCCCAGCGCGACCCGATTCTTCTTACTGAAATCGATGCGCGGACCTGTCGGTTGTCCCGAGGGTCTCTTCGGTTGCTGCGGGCGGTCCTGCTCAGGCTTCCGTCCATTCCAATACTGGTCGTCGCGCGGCTGCGAGCTCTTATCGCGTTCATTTCCGCGATCCTGGCCATCCTTGGAATCCTGACGTTCCTGCTCGGGTTTTTTTGAACCCGCATTCGCTTCCGGCGTTGGATCCTTCGGTCTCTTATCTTCTTTCTTCTCTTCTGTATCCACGTGTTTCAATCCTTATATTCCAGCACACTATATAATGTACGGCGTTTTCCGACAAGGGTCGGTAGCAGACAACGCCTTGCCACCCGGTCCTTGCCCCCGAAAGTCCGGCCCAACACTGCGAAAACACCCGTCCTGTCCTCTAGCACTGGAACCAAAATCCGCTCGGAAACGCTTATATCCCATTCAGCAAGAAGGCTGGCAACGCTTTTCGTACCTTCTTTCAACACTATCGTATCGCCAGCGCGAAAGGAGCGGGCGATAATCGGCAAGGCCAGCATCCGCTCGTCCAGCACAGCCGCCAAAGCGTCATGGCCATCGTCAGGATGGACTTCGGAGCGCACCAATACCCAGCTATCGTAAAGCGGAGTCTCTTTTGAATATACCAAGGAGACATACCCAACGGCTAGGGGTAATCCACCCACCTGCCACAGAAACGCCTCTCCTTGATAGGTGAGAGAACTCCCTTGCAGGAACGACACCGCGCGTTCTTTCGGACCCGATTCCATAAACCTCAAGGCGTGACGCACACTGCGATACGTCAGGGGTTCGCCTTTGGATGGAGATAGAAGTCCCCATGCATCATACAACACTCTTTCCCTAATCGGGTGGGAAAGTGAATTGAAACGCATGGCATCTATCATAACCCCCGAGGGCGCCAAAGTGACCACACCCCCCGCTTGCAGCTTGGTCTGAGCTTCAATATAACCATCGAGGATTTCGCTCTTCTCGATAAGAGCCGTCAAAGCGCTCCGGTACCCTGGAAAAATGTCACCTACTACCGGAATCAGTCGCTGGCGTATCAAATTGCGGGTATAGTCACCCCCTGCATTCGTGGAATCCTCAGACCAGTCCAACCCTGCTTGCCGAAGCACGCCGACAAGCTCTGCTTTGGTCCACCGCAACACAGGCCGGATGACCGGAAGATTCACTTCAGCGATTCCCTTCAATCCAGTTGCGCCGGAACCTTGGAATATACGCATGAGCACGGTTTCCATTTGGTCATCAGCGGTATGGGCAGTGGCGATATAAGCGAATTGGATCTCCTGACGTACTGTTTCCAACACCTGGTAGCGCAAGTGGCGAGCGGCGTCCTCGATTCCGTGTCCACGCTCACGGGCGCAGCGCGCGACTGCCTCGGGTCCGAGCTCCATAATGCGAAGTGGAACACCTATCCGAATGCAATTGGCTTGATTCAGCTCCCGTTCCGCCGATAGTTCCGCCTGGCTACGGAGCGCATGATCCACATACACCGCCACCAACCGGTGCTGAGGCACCACTTGCGATAGCAGCCACAGCATGGCTAAGGAATCAGCTCCACCCGAAAAAGCCGCCACCACACCACAAGCACAGTCCAAGGCCTGTGTATGGAAAAATTCCGCTAGAGAATCAAGTCGTGTTCTTTCGATTGTACGCACGCATCACCTCGTCCAGCGGACGGCCCCCGCAGAGCGCCATCACCGCCTCCGCTGCCAACGCCACACCGGAACGCAGCGCCTGGGATTCCTGTTGATCGCAGGGCCTGCCCAGCACATGGTCCACGATGGAAGTGGGAGGCACCGGCCTTCCGATACCCACATACACCCGGAGAAAATCCCCCGAACCCAAAGTCGCCACAAGTGATTTCAGGCCATTGTGGCCAGCGGTGGACCCACCCTTGCGGATCCTTATCATCCCAGGAGGCAGATCAAGATTATCGCAGACAACAATCAACTCGTCAACCGAGAAGGGTTTGGGGATGAAATAAGGAACGATGTCCCCACTGTGGTTCATGTAGGTGAGAGGTTCGACAAATGTAGCGTCAACACCGGAGGGCATCGTATGCACAGCTTGGCGATATAGACGAAAACAGCGTTTCCTCAACTTGAAGTGAAGAAACGCTGCGATTCCATCGACCGTATCAAAACCTACGTTATGACGCGAAAGCGTATATTTTTGACCAGGATTCCCCAGGCCGAACACGAGTGGCAGGTGAGCCCCCTTGGGATTAGTCCTTCTTGGTGTCCTTGGCTTCCTTAGCTTCCGCAGCAGGAGTCGCGATAACAGTGGTCTCGGTAGCTTCAGGAGCGACAACCACTTCCTTGATGCTCTTCACAGAAGCGACCGTGGCATCGCCAGGAGTAAGCACCTTGACACCGGCAGGGATTGTCAGAGCGGACACGTGGATGCTTTCGTTCAAACCAAGGGAAGACACATCGATCACGATTGAGGCGGGAAGATCCTTGGGGAGACATTCGATTTCAATATCATGGGTAACTTGGTCAAGCACGCCGCCGAGGCGGGCACCAGCAGGGTTTCCCTGAAGGATGAGAGCCACGTGGGTGCGCAAGGTGGAACCGCTGGTGACCTCGAAGAAATCGACATGGAGGATCTTGGCGTACATCACGTTCTCTTGGAAACCCTTCATCAATACGGAATGCTTTTTGCTTCCGAGTTTGATTGTCAGCAATGAGGATTCGGAGAAATGCTTAAGCTTGCTCGTGAACTCCTTTGTATCCAAAGAGAGGTGCACTGGTTCGTTCTTGCCATATATAACAGCTGGGATACGACCCGACCTCAGGAGCCTACGGGATCCTGCTGAGCCAAAATCCTCTGTCCTGTATGTTCCAGTCAATTGTTTGTCTTCCATCAAAAACTCCTTGTTGTCGTCCTACCAGGGGCGGCAGGATTCGAACCTACGCATGCCGGCACCAAAAACCGGAGCCTTACCGCTTGGCTACACCCCTACGCCCACAATCATGTTAAGGCAGTGCCTATGCAGAGGCAAGACACCGTGAACAAAAATACAGGTTTTTGTTACCTTTGTCCAGTGGTTCCCTGACGAACCGCGATAAAATCATTCGTCTGCATCTTCGTCCAGGAAGTCACCGCCTTCTGCGAGCGCAGGGGCGTTCTCATAAGCCTGAAGAATCAACTCTTGCAAGGCCAGACGGAATTCGCTGCTGATGGGGTGGGCTACATCCTTGAACACTCCGCTCTTTGTTTTCCTACTGGGCATTGCCACGAAGAGACCCGCCCGCCCATCGATGATCTTGAGATTGTGTATGACAAACTGGTTGTCGAACGTTATGGTCGCGTACGCACGCAACTTCCCCTCGGATTCAATCTTGCGAACCCTCACGTCGGTGATATCCATGCGAAACTCCCCTCACGATTCCGTTCTGTCTTCGCGCGACACTCGTATAATACAGCATCACTGTAGCCAAAAGGTATCATCAGATTCGTCGGCATGCAAGCATTTTATTGGAAATAGCATGCAAGAATGACAGTTTTTTTGGAAGTTTTCGATGATTTTCTGTAAAGAGTCCATTTTTGATGTCAATACACAATAAGCCGCGCCGCTGCCGCTCACCATGCCATAACATTGTGGGAAGCCGGCGACTATGTGCTCCACCTTCTCATACCAAGTCTCATGCTCTCCCATCACCACTCGGAAATCGTTCCAGAATGGCCAATTCGCACATGGTTGGCCGAAGGCTTGGCAGAGCTCATCCTTCGAGAACGGTTCCCTCGCGATCGTATTCGAAAGGCGCCAGCCATCAAGGTCGGCGAACAGACGTGCGGTGGAATGTGAAAAGTCCAACGGCATGATGATCACACCCTCAAGATCGTCCCGGCCTGGCAGAGGTGTGATGCGCTCGCCCCTCCCTTCCACATACGCCGCTCCCGCACCGCTGGAGAAAAAGGGCACATCGCTTCCTATCGTCAAGGCGAGGTCCTGAATGGCCTGAGGTCCCAAGGGGTGGTCAAAAAGCCGATTCAGAAGACCCAGCACCGTGGCGGCATCGGTAGAACCTCCACCCAGACCTGCTTGCTTGGGAATTCTCTTCTCGCAACGGATCGCGACTTCGGCGGAGATCGCAGACCGCATGCAAAACAGACGGGCGCTCCGGTACATCGTGTTGGATTCGTGCGGGACATCATCCATACCTTCGACGCGACAGGAGAACGCGCAAGCCTTGCGCGCTGTGACTGTGATGGTATCGGCAAGCGAGACCCGTTGGAAAATGGAAGCGATATCGTGGTAGCCATCCTCACGAACTGGACCAATGGCCAGATGCACATTCACCTTGGCGTACGCTTGGCCAGTCAGGCTGCCCGCCTTCCCCCTCACCATACACCTGCCGCCACCAACTGCCCGGATGCTTTCGCCCCCCAACCGGCATTCGCCTGAGGATTTCCCGGACTCGGATGCAACACCGACAGAACCTGTGGGGCCGAGGCCTCGAATTCCATGGCATCCACCACCGTTCTTAATTTCGCCTCGGCATATTTGCCGATGCCCACGAGGTATCTTGGCTTGATATAATCGATCGCATCCGCGAGATATGCATCGCACACAGCTTCAAGCGCCTCGCGCTCATTCTTAGGAAGTTTTTCCGGCACGATGTTCTTGCCTGTCCGACCTGGATCGACGAATACCAGCGGACAATAGTTCATCACTGCATGATCGTTGAAGAAACGCTCGGCTGTGACAAACCGCTCCTGCATCAAACCCCACAACCGTTGCCCGCTGACCTCGCTACGCTTGATGGCAAACCCGACGATTGGTCTGGAGGGATGCTCCCGGATAGGTTTCTCCACCGTGGTCTCGATTCCCATCCAATCACGTACAGCATTCACTTCGCCGAACGGCACCCCGGTCTGGGCCATGCCGAAAGGACCGGGATTCATACCCAACATCAACACACCAGCCCCTTGGCGCACATAACGGCGCACGTACAACTCATGGGCCGTCCAGGCATAATCCAAGGGATTGTAAATATACCCATCAAAGGTAAAACGCAAAGCGCCAACCTCCGAGGAGAATCGGCGCGTGCGCTGGACGAATCCGTCCTGGTCAGTCATCTCCAAGCGCTCACTTACCTGTGTAGAACAAGCTGCCGGGTTTTACAAAAGCCCGTTTGCGGGTGAGCAGCAGATAAGAGATGAACGACCCCACCACATACAGCGAGGTGATTCCCACCGCCAGCCAGAACAACGAGGGATTGTTACGGGTGACGCTGAACGCGGGCAGGTTCACACTCAGGATGATGGGGATGGCCAGTAAGAACACAATGCCTACACAATACAGGTAGTCGGTGGCCACTGGGGTCTCGAACTCCGGATCCACCACTCTCAGCAGAGCCAACCCGGTAGGCAGTGTGCCGGTGCTCGTACCGTAGATCACCAGGAAACGATAGAACTGATGGTCGTCGTACATCCGGGAGCAATACCACGGAAGCAGCAAGGTGGTGAGCAAGGTGCCGATCACCACCAGGACGAGGATAGGCAACCAGTAGCCTTGCACGGCGACTAGTGAGATGGCTCCCAGCGAGGCCGCGACGGTAAGATCCACCGAAAGCCCGCTGATGCGGTTGCAGGTGGAGTTATCGATTGTGGTCTCGACTTTAAAGAAACGCATCACCAGCTTCACTCCAATGGCGCAGAAGGCGCTGATGATAAAGTTGATACCCCAAAGGCTCTGCGCGAGATCCGATCCCATCGGTCCCAACAGACCTAGAAGAGCGGTGAGTCCTGTGAGGAATCCCCAGCTGATCAGATAGGTGCCCATCACCAAAGCGATATGGTAGGTAAGGGTGTCCAGCGATTCCCCATCGGTGGACAGGTAGGAGCCGATCGGGCGTTCCGACTCAAGCCGACTGAAGAACCCTGTGCGAACGCTCTTCTTATTGATCTTCTCAAGATACTCCTTGCCAATCCAGCCGCGTTTGATTCCTTGATTGATCAGCACCACCCCGCCGAAGCTCCCTACCAGGAACCCGATAGCCGCCATGGTGAGTCCAACTGAAGATCCCCCCCGGAACCCCATCTGCTCCCAAGTGGATCCGATGGAATACGCCTGGCCTGGTCCCAACTCAAAGCCCAGAGTCAGAGTAAAACCAAACGCTGGAAACAAGTCCGGCTTCACTGTTGCGATCATAGCTGCTGTTGCCAGCAGGCCCAGCACACACTGCAGGCCATATTGCGACATCACCGCGGTGACATTCGCAGCTAAAGTCCGCCGGCTTTTCACCGCATCTTTCTCTTTAGGCGTCACCCGTAACAGCATCGAGATGAAGGAGATATTCAACAGGTGATAGACAATCTCCCCAAGGAAATCGCTACGCAACCCGATGGCCGGTGCCACATAGTTGTAGAAAACCAAAAGGAACATTCCCGCGACAATTGAGGCAGGCATGAGGAAACGTTGCAAAAACTTGATCCGGGCACGCAATAAAGCGGCGATAAGCAAAGAAAAAGACAAGATGCCGATGTGGATGATGTAGTTCCAGTTCATGTGCCCACCTCTGCCTGGGTCAAGCTCGCCCGGGCCTTGATCGATTGATAGCTTTCGATATATTTCAGGATCGAGGATCGCTTATGGATGCGCACTCTGTACTGGGTGTCATCCATATAAAGCTCGACCGTGCTTTTCACATTGACAATCATGGATTGAATGCGGTTGAACGGAAACAGGAACACCTCGGAATCGCCAAGTACATCGCTGGACTTGCGGTCCAAACGGGTCAGGGCCATACCCTGCGCGCTCAGGGACAGCTCGAAGCGTTTGGTCAGAACCCGCAGATGGTCTCCAACCCCTAGCTGAAACAGCACTCCTTGATCGGGTGGGAACAATGGCGTGTCGTCTTTTGATTCGGCGAGGAACTTCTCCAGCTCCCCTCTTTCCCATGCATGCCACTCGGGAACATCGGCGAACGCCTTGCTGCCCCGCACCACCGAGAACCGGTCGTAGGCGTCCAGACGGAGTGTAAATCCACACTGGGCGCATTCAACTAAGTCGCCATGCGTGACGATACTGCTGCCAGCGCCACATTCAGGACACAGGTAGAGCACCTGCTGCAAGCCCAAAGCCAGTGCGGAACTAAGATAGGCATGGTTATGCTGCGACTGCCATTGACGGTGCGAAAACGCCAGCTGGTGTTTAAGATGATCAAGCAATTCCTGCAAGCTGAGCTTTTTCATTTCCTCAGGCATCAGCGGTTTAAGCACCCTGATGGTAAGAGGGCCTTTACGGGCCTTGTCGGCCCAACGGGGTTTCTGCGCATAACCGCTTTCCAACAGGACGAACACTACGGGAACCTTGAACATCCGCACCAGCTTGGCTGTCGTCTCATCGAACCCCAGAGGTTCTCCATCCCAGGTGCGTGTGCCTTCGGGAAGCATCCCCACCACTTCTCCCCGTTTGAAAACCTCGGAAATATCGCGTATGGTTTGGAAATCGCTGCGGCCTTGTTGTTTTGATATTCCGCCCACAAGTTTTTGCAGCAGGATTTTCAGAATCTGGTTTTTAAACAGGTGGGCGCCTATCACCCAGTGGATATGGACAGGCAGACTTGCGGAAACGAAGAACGCATCCATCAAGTGGGTATGGTTTCCTAAAACCAGATACGGTCCATCAGAAGGCAGATTCTCCAATCCGACAGTCTGTATCCGATGCTTTGACTTGAGGAGCGTCCCGTACGTCGGGCGGGCGATTTTGACAAACAGCGGTGTTTTTGACATTCCGGCCCCCAGTTGTTTAAATAATATATCACCTCCCAAAAACACTGTCTACCGCGATAGCGCGACGAGGTCGATAAGTTGTCTTTTATAAACCTCCATAACTTGACATACCACCGGACTGCTTGCCCATCGTTCCGTATACATTCATTCTATCGGTTGCGTTTTTAGGTAGGAATGGAGTACAGTAGGGAAGCATAGCCACCACTTTTCAAGGAGCCGGATAATGAACCTGATTAAAAAAATCCGGGAGACTGGCGTCTCAGTGATCCCAATTCTCGCGATGGTGCTGATCCTGGCCTTTACTCTCGCGCCAATGGAAAAACAGACCACTCTTGCCTTCCTCATCAGTGGTGCCCTCGTCATCGTCGGGCTGGGTTTGTTCCTGCTAGGCACAGAGATCGGACCAGTGCCTTTAGGTGAACGGGTTGGCTCAGCCTTGGTGCGAAGGAAAAACCTCAAGCTCATCCTGACCGCGGGGTTCATCATCGGCTTCATCATAACCATCGCGGAACCGGCGGTGCGGGTATTGGCCGATCAGGTGGGAATTGTGGATCCGTCCATACCGAAACAGCTCCTTCTCGTGATGATAGCTCTAGGTGTGGGTTTGTTCGTATCGATCGGACTTGCCCGCATCATCCTCCGCGTTCCTCTCCGATGGGCCTTGATTGGGTTCTATGGGTTCCTTTTCGCAATCGCTGCCTTCGCCGACTCCACCATCCTCTCTGTCGCCTTCGATGCTGGCGGCGCGACTACCGGTCCAATGACCGTACCGTTCATCATGGCTCTCGGTGCCGGCGTGGCTACAGTCCGCAAACGGAGTGCTTCGAACGATGACAGTTTTGGCTTGGTGGGTATGGCTTCCATCGGGCCCATTCTGGCGGTGCTGGCGATAGGGCTGTTCCCTCGTGTCGGCGGCTCGGCCATCACTGAATATGCCATGCCCATCTTCAGTGGCTCGCTCTCCCGGCAATTCTTCAGTTTGGTTCCCGGTATCCTCCTGGAAGTTCTCTATGCCCTTGGCCCCTTGGCGCTGCTCTCCCTTATTTTTCAGTTCACCATTCTGCACCTTCCCATCCATCAACTGGCGAAAATCTACAAGGGGTTCATCTATACCTATCTAGGACTGGTGTTGTTCCTGTTGGGAGCGAACGGTGGCTTTCTCCCCGCAGGCGCGGCTATCGGCGCGAGTCTGGGAGCTTTGCCCTACAATTGGATCCTTATACCGATCGGCTTGGTCCTCGGGGCGCTGGTGGTGTTCGCCGAGCCCACCATCTGGGTGCTCACCGATCAAGTGGAGGCCCTGAGCGGTGGTGCCATCCGGCGTAACCTGATGATCATCTCGCTCTCCATCGGAGTTGCTTTAGCTATCGGGATAGCCATGCTGCGCGTGGTCACCGGTGCCAGTATCTGGTGGTTCCTTCTGCCGGGCTATGGTCTATCGCTTGGATTGACCTTCTTCTGTCCCAAGCTGTTCACCGCGATCGCCTTCGATTCCGGAGGTGTGGTGTCCGGTCCGTTGGCCTCCACCTTCATTCTGGCCTTCACCTTGGGAGCCTCGCAAGCCGCTGGTGGGAATCCGGCCTCCGATGCCTTCGGAGTCATAGCCATGATCGCGATGACACCTATCATCACCATTCAGATCTTGGGAATCTTCTATGCCAAGTCTCAACGGAAACCTATTGTACCCCATATCGATGAATTAAAGGATTCTGTGGAAAAGGAGGAAGCGCGATGAGCGACACCAAGTACTCACACGGCAAATTGCTGCTCAGTATTGTCAATCGAGGCCAAGGGGAGCGCTTGGTCTCGGTCACCAAACATGCAGGAGCACGTGGGGGAACAATCCTGCTTGCCCGCGGCACCTCCACCAGCGCGATCCTATCCCTTCTGGGAATAGGCGACTCTGATAAGGATGTGGTGTTCACCTTGGTGCATGACGAGCTCGTGCAACCTGTCATCACCGCACTTGGATCATTCAACTGTTTGAAAAAACACAGGGGAGGTATCTGCATGCAGCTCGATGTCAGATATCTGCTTCGCCATCTGGCTCCAGGCGAAATCGCCGGACCACCGATCGAATCCACCTACCAAAGGAGCGAGACCATGGGAAGTCCACACACTCTGATCACCTTTATCGTGAACAAAGGATACGCCGACGACGCGATGATCGCAGCACGTAAAGCAGGTGCCACGGGTGGCACCATCCTGAATGCCCGAGGTACCGGCAAGGAAGAGGATATCCGGTTTTTTGGAGTCCAGCTGGTTCCAGAGAAGGAAATGCTGATGGTGCTGGTAGGCTCCGGGCAGACCGGAGCGGTTTTAGAGGCAGTAAGGAAAATCCCCTGCCTCGCGGAACCAGGTGCGGGAATCGCGTTTTGCATCGATGTGGAGCGGTTCATGGCCTTTGGAGCGGAGAGCTCCTAAGAAGCTGAAACGCAGCAGGTGGTTCTTTACTCTTCTCTGATTCAAGGATTCAAGCGAAGTTTCAGACTTTCAAAGTACAGAAGGGATCCCACGCATAGGCGGCGCGTGTATCATTCAAAACAGAGGTGATCAGTTCGGGTGCTGGCACCTCAAACATGGATTGCGGTAGAGCCTCCAGCGCTGCTGATCCATACATCCTGCGCACCCGTTCCCCGCACAAACTCTGCAGATGCACCTCAGCCGCACCCGCTGCTCTCAATCGCTGGACTAGGAGCAGCATTCCTGCAAAGCCAGGTATTCCAGAAGCTCCCTGGCGTTTGTCCTGGATGGTGTGGGGAGCATGGTCGCTCTCTATCCAATCGACCGACCCATCCAAAAGTCCTTGGAACACCGCTTCCCGATCCTCCCGGCCTCTCAAGGGAGGGTTCATCTTGAGGAGATTATCCTCACGCCCTGCGCTATCGGCATCCAACAGGGCATGATGGGGGGTGGCCCCGCAGGTGATGCGCATCCCTTTCGCGCGGGCTTGCACCACAAGCTCGATTGACCGCCGCGTGCTGATGTGGCAGATATGCAGCACTCCTTCGAACCCAGATTCCTGCGAAAGGAGAATCTGATCGGCGATGGAAGCGATCTCCGCTTCGACCGGCCTCGCCAGGCAATGGCTCTCAGGATGGGCAGGATCCCAAAGCCCGGGTTGCAGCAAGGACTCTTTTTCACAATGCACTGCAAGCACACCCCGGTATCCATGCGAGGTGAGAGCCTGATAGACAAGCTGCTGCTGATCGTGGGTGACAATCCCCATGCCCCCGGTGGAATGGCCGGCGAACAGCTTCAAGCCAACCATTGCTCCATCCGCCTCACGATAGGTCTCCACCATCTCTAGAATCTGCCTGGGATCGCTGGTTATTCCACCGTA
Organism: Sphaerochaeta sp. UBA6084; assembly: GCA_002428625.1. GTDB lineage: Bacteria > Spirochaetota > Spirochaetia > Sphaerochaetales > Sphaerochaetaceae > UBA6084. The sequence continues at coordinate 197,239 of DIXI01000005.1, read as the reverse complement.
CAATCCATAAAAAACCACCCTTCCCATATCAGCTTCGATGGTTCGCGCGGCTTGCCGTCCAGCTTCCAGGCGGGCGAGCACGCGTTCACGGGTAGTGAGCGGCGGGTCGGTATTGGGCATGTCGAAATAAGCCAGGATTCCGGCCTTGGACCCTACGGCCATACCGTGGAGCAACGTCTCTTTCGCGCTTTGTCTCCCATCGCGCAAATGCACATGCGGATCGATCATAGAAGCTCCGGAGCTTCACGGGAAAGATAGTCATAACTCATAAAAGTCCCCCATTGGCAAGTGAGGCGGTCGCCACATGCGCATTCTCCACACATCCCTATACCGCACAAGGTCTTTAGTTCCATCGACAGCAGGATCCTCTGGTCGGGGACACCAGCGGCGCGGATTTTTCTTGCGGCGGCGGCCATGAATTTCTCAGGTCCGACCAGATAGCAGGCCACATCCGCGCAATCGGTTAGGTAATCATCCAGACTCTGCAGGATCCTGCCGGGAACACCGGCATCGGGTACGGAAAGGAAGTGGCCATAGCGGCTGAGGGTATCCTCGAGCAAGGCTTTCCCATCGGCAGTCGCTCCTTCGCTGGAGGTTCCCACCAGAATATCCATCTTCGTCCCCTGCGCACTGAGGCGCTCAGCCAAGGCAGGTAGAACAGCCACCCCGGTGCCTCCTGCAAGCAACACTGCCCGGTTTGTCCGCTCTGGCTCAATTGGTGCGCCATACAAGCCACGCACATACAAAGAATCACCTGTTTTCAAAGCAAACAACGCCTCGGTGAAGGGTCCGCGCCGTTTGATGACGAAAGCAAGCGGATTGGCTTCGGCCACCGAGAAAGGTTTTTCCCCAACTCCTGGAATCCAGAGGAACACAAACTGTCCAGCCTCGTAGGAAAGGTTCCCGTCGAGGGTGACCACCACGATGTCCTCGCTGTGCCGAAGCATGTGTACGATTCGATGTGGTTCGTACACCATCGCACGTGTTTTCTGGCAGTAGGTGGCGGAATCTGCGCTAGGCTCGCGACCCTGTAGAATCGCTGAGGAATCGGCGAGCAACGCGTCGGTATACGGGCGCCATTGCTTCTGATGGACTTTGCCAAAAGCCGAACCTACCCCCACCGCATCCGCTCCGGCCTGCACCATCGCGGCGACATCGGCCCCTGAGGACACTCCCCCCATACCGATGATGGGGATACGATCGCCCACGACCTCCCGAATGCGACGGACACTGGATAAGGCTTGGGTCCTGATCCAATTGCCGCTCTTTCCCCCCTTGCCACCCACTTTGTTCTGGAGGATGCTCTTCCCAGAATGCGGCTCCACATGAACCTCTGGACCTACAGTGTTGATAGCGGTGATACCATCCACGCCAGCTTTCACCACAGCGAGAGCTATTTCGCCAATATCGGGGACATTGGGGGTGAGCTTGGCGAAAATCAACGCTTTGCACTCAGGACAAGCCTGTCGGATGCTGCTGATATAGTCAGCGCTGATGTCCGGACTGCATCCGATGGAAGCTCCAAAACCAACGCTCGCATGCGGACAGGAGAAATTAAGCTCGATGATGTCGGCTACCTCTTGGAAGGCCCGCACCAAGGTGATGAAATCCTCGGCGCAGGAGGCTGATACCGAGACATTCAGCAAGGCCCGCAGACCATATGTCTGGCGAAGTTGTTGAAGCTCAGCGAGAGCCACCTCCATACCAGGGTTCTTCAATCCCACCGAATTGCCATAAGAACCGGGCTCCATTTCACAGATGACCGGCTCCCGATTACCTGGATTCGGCACCACTTGAAAACTCTTGGTCGTGATCAGAGCGATCGCCGGTAGTTCCCGGTCGGTGTACCGCACCAAGGAGGTCTTGGTTGAAAGCACACCCGAGACCGTGGCAAGAAGAGGTGGCATCTGCAGGGCTATAGTCCGTTGAAAGCGACCGGTAAGCAAAGAGCGCACCGCTTCCTTATCTTGTTTCCATGCAATCACAGAGCGGTCTCCCGGAGCAAGCCGCTGACATTGGCCAAGCATTGCTCCAGCCAGTTCTTTGGAGCCGGAGCTTTCTTCCAGGGATGGGTCAAGGCACTCGAGCTGTTGATCCGAGCCAGTTCCAGCGGGTAGCGTGCTTCGCGGAGCACCTGCATCGTGGCCTTCGCGCTCGCTCCTTGCGACCCTACGCCTGGAATGAGCAAAGGAACTCTGCGGGAGGAATAGAAGGAGGCGATCTCCGCCAGTTCCTGCAAGCTTGTGGCTCCAACCACCGCACCGGTTCCCTCTTGTTCAGCAGCCCAAGCAGCGATTTTCCGGGCCACAGCGCTATGGAGGGGATAGAAGTCATGATCGGTGATGAACTCGACCATGTTGTCAGCGACCGTCAGGCCCTGCAAGTCGCGGGCTCCGGGATTGCTGGTGCGGTTGAGCACATACATTCCTTTAGTCCCTTGGAGCCCTTCAAGAAAGGGTTTCACAGAATCGCCACCCATATATGGACTAACCGTGACAGCATCGCACCGCCAGACATCGAACGCCTCGCTGGCATAATTCTGACTCGAACGGGCGATATCACCCCGCTTGGCGTCCAAAATCACCGGAATCGAGGGGAAAAGCTTCTCCAGGCGAGCCAGAAGGTCGGCTAGGGCAAGCGAGCCTTCGAACGACCCTTCCCGGGGCGCATCAAGCACGCTATAGTACCCGAGGTTTGGTTTGAACGCTGCAGGCACCAAACCCCTTGTGGCCATTTCTCCAAGCAATTCTGTGAAGAACTGTCCAATATCCTCGCGGATATGACCGGTCCTGTACGGGAGGACATCCCACTGGGGGTCTAGTCCCATGCACGCGCAATTGCCCGTCTGGCGGGCGCTTTCTTCGAGTCTCTCCAGATAGGTTCTCATTTCCCCTCCTTAACCACGCGGGGGAAGCCATGCGCCTCTCCCCAACCAAAAGGATCGCGCCGCCATTCAGTCAGCAAAGCCGCCCCTTGATCATCCACATACCCGGTCTTGCGGGCTGTGTGGACCATCATATCATAATCCAGGATCGCCAGGGGAGTGCAAATCGGATCGACTGCTGCGAAAGCTTCAAGCGAAGCATCCAACCCGTAGGTGAAGATCGCCAGACAATAAGGTACTACGCCGCGGGCCTCGATGATGGTCTCGACCGCTTGGATGGAACTGCCACCCGTCGAGATGAGGTCCTCGATCAACAATACCTGCTGTCCCTGGTAGGAACCGTCCGATCCCAGACCTTCGATGATATTGCGTAGGCCATGGTCCTTCCCTGTCGAGCGGACGTAGGAGAGAGGAAGTCCCCGGAGGTCCGCCAGCGTGGTGGCGTGGGGAATTCCAGCAGTAGCGGTACCGGCAATAGCCTCGGGATTGAAATCCAAGGCGCGCAGCATCGCATCGAAAGCTTCGGCGATGGTCGCCCGGGACTTCGCGCTTGCAAGGAACCGGCGGTTGTCGTTGTAGATAGGCATCCTGTACCCCGAAGCCCATTGGAACGGGTCCAAAGGAGAGAGGCGGATTGCCCCCCGGTGCAAAGCTTCCTGGGCGAGCAATGCCCCGTAATGATTGCTGATATCCTGTAAGGTCGTTTTCATGGGCTCCTCCTATTTGATCCAGATTTCCTTGAACGAGTGAAGTTTCCCGCAATACTCGCAGGCATATCGGTTGTCTGCAGTCCGGATGAACCGCGCGGGAGCGCCCTCGGCGTGCGAAGGATGTGAGATGCATGCTTCGTTCGTACACGCAAGGTCGCTGAAGTTATAGATGCGGGGCGGAAGGTGGGTGCGGTATTTTCCCACGATGTTCCCCTCGCGAATGACATTCAAGGTGCATCCGGCGGCAACAGCCGCAAGGCGCTTCAGTTCCTTTCTGGAGAACTCGTGCATTCCCGGGCGGAAGATGATGCCTTTGTAGATACCCGAATCTTTCTTGGACGTCGATACCCACTCCCCTCCCTTGCCATTGTCCAAACCAAGTACACGGATGATCTGAGCCATGTGCCGTCTTATGGTCGCAGGATCATCACCCTTGCAGATATGGTCGATCACGATTCCGTCGTGTATCGGCCGCACTCCTTCGGAATACGCGTCCTTATCCGCGCTGTGGTCCCGGACAGTCGGTTCTACCTGCAGGATGTATTCCTCATCATTGCGTTGCTTGGGGATCTCGGTCGGGATGAAATCGTCACCAAGCTTGCCGGCGATGAGCGCAAGCAGCACAATCCTCACGTACATGCCATTGATGGATTGCCGTTCCCAACCATTCAGCGAAGTCTCGTCCAGGAATGTGGGAATGGTGGGATGCTCGCGATGACGGGGAAGAGGATGGTAAAACCGCGTGTCTGTGCCCATACGAGCCATGAACTCGCGACGGAAGGTGACACATTGCCGTAATTCTTCCTGCCTTTGCAGGATCCGCTCTCCCATCCGTTCAAGCTGGGGCCGGGTGAAATACCACTTGCCGGCGATGTCGTCCTGGGCCATGTAGGCATCTATCGAGCCGAAAAGCCTTATGGTGAAGCCGTTGTCCCTCATTTTCTGGAGGTAGCTCTCGGGCATCGCCAGTTCTGGAGGCGCGATCAGGTCCACCTTGACCGACTTGAACAACCGCAGCCCGTCTGCCTTGGAATGCACCGTCCGTCCATGGTAGAGGTCTCCGACCAACGCGATATGGATATGCTCCGAACTCCAGTTGTTATCCTCTAGAAAAGTGAATTCGTCCAGAAGTTCCTGCGTTGGATGCTCATGCTTGCCGTCACCTGCATTGATGAAGGCAGGTTTGCGCCAGAGCTTGTTGCGTTGGGCATACCCTGTGGCCTCGTCCTGCAGCCAGCGGCAGACTCCTTCCAACTTGCTACGCACGATGAAAACCGAGTTCTCATAACCTGCCAAGGTATTGAACGTATCCGCGTAGCTTTCCCCTTTATTGAACGAAGAGCTTTCGCTGTTCAGGTCGCTCACCTTGGAACGATGGAACTTCGCCGCGTTGCGGAAGGATTCCTTAGTCCTGGTACTGTCTTCGAGAAACACTTCATACATACCGAAATCAGGATCATTGATCCTGAACTCCTGGAGCACCTGCTCGTCCTGCGCGATCATCGCATCCTTCAGCCGCCGCGTTTTATCAAACAGATACGCGCGCTCTTCGATACTGAAGTCATCAATTACCGTCAGCGATCTCCCTGTGAACACATTGCTCATGGTATCGGCCCCTCCCCGGGCAAAAAAAAACGCCGGTGAAATCACCGACGTCCTGTCTCGAAAGAAATAAGAAAAACAGTAGGCCCCAAGTCCTGCCCATGGCCATCCCAACGGGTGCATCCCATGTTTTTCCTCCTTTCAGTCCTGCATTTTCCGCACACCTTATCAGAACTTGGCTCGTTTGTCTACTGTCTACCTGAAGACCGTGGGTCTCTTTCCACCGCTTCGAGGAAGTCCGCCGCACCTTCAATCGGAGCCACCACCTGAGGCCGTTTCTTATCCGGCACAGTTGAGGCGAAAGGATCGTTCTTATCGATGAACGGATGCATCGCGGAGATAGTGCCGATACCTCGCGTTTTCTCACGCAGCTTGAGGTCCTTGATAAAGTTGAAACGATAGCCACGAGATACCTTGGTGTTTTTCTTGGAATGCTTCCGATGCTTCTGGCTTTTGGTCTTGCCCTCGCCCCCGGTATCCGTCCCATCCTCTGTTATCCCATGCCCCTCGTAGTACCGTTTCGCATAATAGGAACCTTGGTAGGTATAATATCTGCCGCTTGTGTAATGCCCGCCGGCCTTGGTCTCGATCACACCATTGAATATGATTCCCAGGATATTGACTCCTACTATGTCCAGGTTGTCCAACAACTCTCGGAAAGCACCCTTGGTGGTGATTCCGGCACGGATATTCACCACCAGGCCGTCGACGTGTTTGGCAATCGCCATTAGTTCGGAGGCGAAGATCAATGGCGGTGTATCGACCAAGACATAGTCGTAGATCTCAAGCAGATGGTCAAGAAGCACCATGTACTCCGGAGCGGTGAAGATAGCCGAGGGGAGCGGAGGCAGGATTCCCGGTGGCAGCACGTGGAGGAAAGGTACATCCTCCAAGGGCTGGACAATCGCTTCTTCAGCCGACATCCCGCTGGTGATGACGTCCACAAGACCGTGGTGCGACTTGCGAAGGTTGAAGAATGTCTCCAACTGTGGCAGACGCAAGTCTCCATCTATCAGCAGAACCCGGATTCCGTTCTGCGCAAGGGAGGTGCCGATGTTCGCTGTCGCGCTGGTTTTTCCTTCGCCCATGCCAGGGCTGGTGACGCTGAACACCCGCTTGGTCTTTCGCAGGGTGCCGAAGGAAATATTATTGGCGATAAGCTTGTATCGTTCCGCTTCAAAGGAGAGCGCGTTGTTATATACCACAAGCGAAGGAATCGGTTTGGTCCTATCCAAATTCATCAATGGAATCCATCCAAGAATAGGAATATTCGGGCCTGCGAGCTTTTTGATCACGCCCTCATCCTTAAGTGTCACGTCGAGCATCTCCACGAGCAATGCCAGCAACACACCGAAGGCGGCACCAAGCAAAACCGCGACTGCAAGGATCAGCATGCGGTTGGGACTCACGGGGATGCTATTCACTTTAGCCGCATCAACCACCCGTACGCTTCCAGCGATAGCCGCTTCGGCGATCTTCACTTCCTCAAGCAGTTCCATCAGACGGAGACGCAACGTCTCGTACACTTGGACATCACGCTGGAGATCAAGCAGGCGCCTCTCCAGAACAGGGAGCTGCGACAGTTCTTGTGCATACGTGTCCTCAATGGAAAGCAACAGCTCAATATCAGCTTCGGTCAGCACCCTCTCATACGTCGCCTTGGCAAGCTCGACTGCATTCAACGCCAGATACGCATCATTTGTAAGTCCTTTTGGTGCGATAAGCAGCATGATTCGATCTAGAAGCGCTTTGGTAGTCTGGGAAATGGAACCTTCAAGTACAAACTGGCGTTGATTCTGGCCAGATCCGTTCTGTATCGCATTGTATAGAGCTAATTCGCGGCTCTTATCCTTGAAAGAACCCAGCAGCTTGTCGACTTCAGGATCGGCGAGCAATTCCTCATAGGTCGTGACCTCGATGCCATTGCCCGCCAGCAGCATCCGGTAGAATTCATAGTTGCTGTTCGACTCATTCAGCTGAAGCGCGAGTGGTTCGCGTCTCAACTGGAAAAAAGCGATTTTGTCGGAGAGAAGCTTGCTCTTGTCACTTAATTGGATGATTCCACTGGATTCGCGGAACTTCCCTAAGGCATCGGCCGCTTTTTGCAATTCCTTCTCATTGATAGGAATCTGGGATTGGATGAATTCCTTCTGCACGGTCTTGGAGCTCTTGGCGATGCTTCCGAGCAACTCGTTGTAGCTTTCGGCGAGCGCATTGGCAAAATCCGCGGCGAACACCGGGTTTTGGTCGGTCACGGTGATCTTGACGATGTTGGTATCTTTCACTGTGGTGACGCTGGTCCGGTTCTTCACATTTCCCAGCACTGTCTTATCAGTATATGAAAGACCGTCGGCGGACCGGTAGGATTGAAGTTTGAGCAGGTTGAGGGCTTCCTCAATATTACGCCGGCTAAGGGCGAGCTCGACTTCGGTGTTGATCCTCGTGGTGGTCTGCCCCATCAATAGATTCTCGATGGAGGAGCTCTTCTGCAGGGAATCGACCAGTACGGTGACCCCGGCCTCGTACATCGGAGTCACATATTGCAGGTAAGCGATGGCGCCACCCAGCACCAGAAGGAACGCGACAATAATCCAGCCAAGGCGGACCTTGAGAATATGCAGCAGTTCCTTTATGCTCATCCCCTCTTGGAATTCTCCTTCGGAGAAATTTTCCATACTATCGTTATTAGCCACTGGACCAGCTCCTTAGAGATTATTGGTTATATAGATGATGTTCAGAAGAATCGAGACGACAGACGCAACCAAGCCAACCACAGTAACGGTGTTGGCGATATTCTGGCCATTCATGGCGCTGAAGGTATTCATTTTCGCGGTGACCACATACTCAGGAAGAACCACGGCGTCCGCGGCGATTTTCTCTCCGTTCTTTCCCGTGATCGTGAAATCGCGGTTTCGGTTCTTCGCAGGATCGAACCCGCCGGCCATGGTGATATAATAGGAAGCCTTCTTATCCGGGATATAGGGGTAGATGCCGGGCTTGAGCACTCCCCCCGCCACCGTCACCAGCAGCTGGTTGAATGGAACAATGAACCGGTCACCTTCGGCAAGCTTGAGCGCCGCCTGCGGATCGGTCTTGCCTGAGAGCAACGCCTGGGCATTGATTGGAATAAGCGTGTTTCCCCGCTGGATATACGCGCTGCCTAGATCGCTTACACTGGAGAAACGGTCGGCAAGCGCCACCACCAGGTCCTTGATGGTCTCACCTGGATAGAATTGATAGAAAAGTCTGCCGGACGAAGACAAGCTGCTGGTGGTCTGGGGAGTGCTGCTGACCGCCACCGCACCTTCGACGATGACCGCGCCCACATTCGCGGGAATGCGTGTCACACGGACCTCATCGAGATGCTCGAGTACGAAATTGGATCTCCCGCTTGCATCCACACGATTGACCACCAGGGGGTTGGCCTGCCCAGAAACCTGGCGTTGCACAATCACTTCACTTGCATGCGCGCTTGGAAGGAACCCACCACCATATACGGTAAGCAGTTGGTCCAAGGTCTCTCCGCTTGTGAGCTGGTAGATTCCCGGACGGACGACTTCCCCGACGAGCGTGACGATCCGTTCCGCCGGAAGCAAGGTGATGATGTCGCCAGCTTTAACCAAAGGGTTCTGGTCGAGATCCCCCTGGCGGAGCGCTTTGAACAGATCGTATTCGGTGCTGACGCCGTCCGCCCTGGTGATGCGCACCTTCCGGGAGGATGCGAAACCCGTGGCGGTTCCAATGACTGTGGATAATCTTGAAAGGCCCCACGCGGGGACCTCGCTAGTTGAAGTCACCTCTCCTCTCACTGTGACAGTGAAGGATCCGGTACCCAACAAGGAGACGCGTGGGACCGAGAATGGAAGATAAGTGAGGATGAGAGTCTGGATCGCCTGGGAGAATTCCATGAAAGTCCTGCCGGTTCCATCAACAACGCCTAATCCGGGAAGGACCACCCGGTACGAGCTATCCACCTGAAGCGAGGCGGAGACAGGATTTTTTCCTTCAGTATAAGATACGAGCACTGTGTCGCCAGGAGTGACTGGATATATCCTGCTTGAGATGGCCGCGAGCAACCGCTCGCCCGCTGCTGGCTGGACCGTGGTGGCGGCGATACCAAGCTGGACCGTGAAGGGAACCTCGGACACCTTGGGAATAGGACTGGTTGCGAACGTCTCCTCGGCCGCGGGCAGCAGCGGAGAACGCGCAATAGGGGTGTTGTCGGCTGCCAAGGGCCATGCCGACAAGGATAAAATCAATATCAGGCATAAAAGCCCTAATCGCAGAGTTTGTTTCATAACACCATCCAAACAGTTTTGTACCATTGAGGTGACAGATGTCGTGGAAAATCACTTCAACAACGCGAATGATAGCATGCATGCTGAGGTTAGTAAAGCATGATGAGAAGATGGTGGAGGCCATATACGCAGACTTCCTGGGCAGGGCCGTAGGTGGGGACACGCGTTTCCAAACTATTCCGAATCTGTTCCGAAATATGATTTTCTTTGTGACATATATACAAATTGTGTAAATAATTTGAGGTTTTCCTAAAATGAATTCCCTGATAATTATCTATATGACAATCGGACGAATAAATAATTGAATATTTTATTTGACAGACGTTGTATGATACAATACACTTTTACAGGTAAGACGGTCCGTCTTACGAACGTATCATATCAGAAGGAGAGTTCTATGAAGAAACTGTCTGTGCTACTGTTCCTGATGCTTCTAGTCACATCCATGGCTTTCGCCCAGGGTGGCAAGGAAGCCGCCGCGCCAAAAGCCGACGCACCCTTCAAGGTCGGGGTCATCTATGTCAGCCCTCCGGGAGACATGGGGTATTCCTACATGCACGACCAGGGGACCAAGGCCGCCGAAGCATATTTCGGGAACAAGATCGAAGTGATCAGGATGGAGAGCGTTCCTGAAAACGACGCCGCCGCCCGCGCGATGGAAGAATTGGTCGATGCAGGCTGCAAGATCATCTTCGCCAACTCCTACAACTACCAGGACTACATGCTCAAGGTCGCCAAGGAGAACCCGAAGGTGTATTTCGAGCACGCCTCCGGCTACCTCTCAAATGCCAACATGTCCAACTATTTCGGTAGAATGTACCAGATGCGCTATCTCTCCGGAATGATCGCCGGCAAGATGTCCGCGACAGGGAAACTCGGGTATGTCGCCGCCTACAACACTCCTGAAGTCGTCCGCGGCATCAATGCGTTCGCATTGGGCGCACGCGCCATCAATCCCGCGGCCACCGTCACCGTCGTATGGACCAACACCTGGTTCGATCCTTCCTTGGAACGCCAAGGCGCGGTCGCCCTGCTTGACCAAGGCTGCGATATCATCGCCCAGCATCAGGACACCACCGAACCCGCCAAAGCAGCCCTCGAGCGCGGCAAGTACGCAATCGGCTACAACGCTGACTTCCGGACCATCATCGGCAACGACAAAGTCCTGGTCTCCCCGATGTGGAACTGGGGCAACTACATGATTCCCGCTATCGAAAGCGCGATGAACGGCACATGAAAGAGCCAGTCCTACTGGGGTGGACTGGAAGACGACATGATCCGCCTGTCCGCGATGTCTCCGCTGGTCCCGGCCGATTTCCAGGCTCAGGTCCTTGCGAAGAAAGATGAGATCGCCAAGGGCACCTTCGATGTGTTCTGGGGCGCTCTGAAAGACAACCGCGGCGCTGTGAAGCAGAACGCAGGTGAGAAAATGACCGACCTGGCCATGCTCACCATGGACTGGTTCGTCGAAGGCGTCATCGGTTCGGTCAAATAGCAATCGGTTTCACCGCTCAGGAAGGGCAGACGCAGGTCTGCCCTTTTTTGAGACTCATCTCGACTCCCCGGAATTTCCTATTTCGGCTGGATAGGTAATGTATGAACGACAACACGCAGCAGATTCCCGTCGTCCGCATGGAGAACATCACCAAGCATTTCCCCGGTGTGCTGGCCAATGACAATGTGTCGCTTGAGCTGTACCCTGGGCAAGTGCTCGCGCTCCTCGGTGAGAACGGCGCTGGCAAAAGCACCCTTATGAACATGCTCGTAGGCCTCTACCGCCCCGACAGCGGCACGATCCATGTCCGCGGCCAATTGGCGGAGATCCATAGCCCGCAGGACTCGATGGCCTTGGGCATCGGCATGATCCATCAGGAATTCATGTTGGTTGGAAACATGACGGTGGCCGAGAACATCGTGCTTGGTTTAAAGGACCTCCCCCTCGTGCCGAAAATTCCGGAAATCAGAGCCCGTATCACTGAACTCTCAAAACGGTATGGACTTCAGGTCGACCCAGACGCGGTCATCCACGACCTTAGTGTAGGCGAGCAGCAGCGGGTTGAGATCCTCAAGCTTGTCTACCGTGGCGCGGACATCCTCATCCTTGACGAACCCACCGCGGTGCTTACCCCTGGGGAATCCCGCGATCTGAACAAGATATTGAAAAAAATGCTGGGAGAAGGCAAGTCGGCTATATTCATCACCCATAAGATGGATGAGGTCATCGAATTCTCCCATAAAGTGCAGGTCCTACGCAGGGGCAAGACCGTCAACATCTGCGACACAAAGGATGTGACGCCCCAAGACCTCGCCAACATGATGGTGGGACGCGATATCCTGTTTTCCTTGGACCGCTGCCCCTTCAACCCAGGTGGGGTGAAGCTCAAAGTCGACCATGTTGTGGTCGAGAATCCGTCAGGGCCCCGTCCCGTGTTGGACGATGTCTCCTTGGAAATCCACCGTGGTGAGATAGTCGGTATCGCCGGTGTAGCAGGCAATGGACAGCAACAGCTCACTGAAGTGATCACTGGCCTGATGCGATGCAATAAAGGAAAAGTCTATATCGATGGCGTCGACATGACCAACACCACCCCCCTGAATGTCATCAAGGCCGGAGTAAGCCATATCCCAGCCGATCGCGGCGCCATGGGTGTGGTAGGTGACATGAGCGTAGGTGAGAACCTCGCCATGAAGAAGTACCGGACCAACGAGATTTCCAAGGGTATGGTGATGAAGAGAAGTTTCATGCGGTCCTTTGCAGACAAGCTCATCAAGGCTTTTGTGATCAAAACCCCCACGCAAGACACCAGTGTGAAATTCCTTTCAGGTGGCAATATTCAAAAAACCATACTCGCGCGGGAGATCGACTCCTGTGGAGGGATCCTCATCGCAGTCTATCCATCCCGTGGACTGGATGTAGGTGCTACCGAAGCCGTCCGCCAGAACATCATCGCCCAGCGGGACCGTGGAAATGCGGTGCTGTTGGTGTCTGAGGAACTTGAAGAGCTCCAGATGGTCGCGGATAAGATCGCGGTCATGTTTGAAGGCCGCATCATGGGCATCAGGAATGTGAAGGAGACGAACACTGAGGAATTGGGGATGATGATGGCTGGCGCCGTACCCACCAGGAGGAACGCATGAGATTCGTGATCGAGAAGCGGGACAACAAGTCCAAAGCGATGGCCTTCGCCGTACCTGTTGTATCCTTTATCGTATCGCTCCTACTCGGCGCGATCGTGCTGGCAGCCTCCAAGGTAAATCCATTCGAGGCCTATGGGGCGATGATCAATGGAGCGTTTGGAACCGCACGCCGTTTCCAGTACACCATCGTGGAATCCATTCCTTTGCTGATGTGTGGTCTTGGAGTCGGCATAGCGTTCCGGCTCAAGTTCTGGAACATCGGTGCTGAAGGACAGTATATATGGGGAGCGATCGGAATCACCTGGGTGATGCAATTCTGGAAATTCCTTCCGGTCACCATGCTGCTTCCCGTCGGACTGGTGGTTGGTATGGCGCTCGGCGCGGTTTGGGCTGGTGTCCCGGGTTTTCTCAAAGCCCAATGGAGCGTCGATGAGACTCTCACCACCCTGATGCTCAACTATGTCGCCATTGGATTCGCCGAATACCTCTACTTCAATATCTGGAAAGCTCCTCTTGGCAACATGGGAACCCCAGAGTTCCCGCAAGCGGCTTGGCTTCCTTCCATCTGGGGCAAGGTCCACTCGGGCCTTTATATCGCGCTCGCCCTGGTGGTCATCCTCTGGTTCATGCTCTATAAGACCCGCTGGGGTTTTGAGCTGAACATGATAGGTAAGAATCCAAAGGCCGCGCGCTACCAAGGTGTGTCGATCAAGCGCAACATAGTGCTGGCGATGCTCATTTCCGGTGCCATCTGCGGTCTCGCAGGTTCCATGAACACCGCGGCCATCGCGCATCGCCTCACCAAGGGAGTAGATGGTGGTTACGGCTTCACGGGCATCATCATCGCCTGGATGGCTGGGCTCAATCCATTCGCATCTATCATTGTAGCCGTGGTCATGGCAGCGCTCACCACAGGAGCAGGACAACTGCAGATAGCAATGAAACTTCCCGAATCGATGGGCGCGGTGTTGCAAGGACTGGTCCTCATACCCCTACTCGCCGGCAGCATCTTCACCGAACACAAACTCAAGCTGATCAAGAAGGAGGCCATCTGATGGATTTCATCACAAAACTGCTCGCCGCCACCATCGCCATGGGAACTTCTCTCACCTTCGCAACCATCGGTGAGATATATACGGAAAAAACCGGTGTGCTAAACCTTGGAATGGAAGGAACCATGCTCATCGGGGCCCTTTCCGCCTTCGCCACTGCATACAACACTGGAAATCTGTACCTAGCGCTCGTTGTAGCTATGCTCACCGGAGGCTTGCTCTCACTCATCCACGCCTTCCTCTGCGTCACCATGCGCGCGAACCAAGTCGTCAGCGGCCTTGCCATCACCATGTTCGGAACCGGGCTGGCCAACTTCCTTGGGCAGCGGCTTGGTCCAGTGGCAAACGGACGAAACCTCGTTGGAGTGAACCTCGCTACCAAATTCGACAATATCGCCATCCCGGGATTGCATGATATCCCCATCCTCGGCGCATTCTTCGATGTCAGCGTGCTCACCTATATCTTATATCTGATCATCCCCTTCGCATGGTACTTCATGTACAAAACCAAGCATGGTCTAGCCATCCGGGCAGTTGGGGAATCCCCACGCACCGCAGCGGCGATGGGCCTTTCAGTCCCCCGCATCCGGTACCTATACACTATCATCGGAGGTATGTTCGCCGGTATCGGTGGAGCATGTCTCTCCCTATCGTTCACACCAAGCTGGAATGAGGGGATGACCGGTGGAAAAGGCTGGATAGTTATCGCCCTGGTGATTTTCTCAACTTGGAACCCAGGAAAGGCTGTCTTGGGAACACTCGTGTTCGGTGGCATCACCTCCTTGCAATTCAGTCTTCAAGCCGCCGGGTTCAAGATGGTGATCCCTACACAATTCCTTGGCTTCGCACCGTATCTCATCACCTTCTTCACCCTATCGGTCCTTACCATCGCCAATCAGAAGCGCAAAGGAGCCTTTGCATCCCCAGCGGCATTAGGCACACCTTTCGCTATCGATGATAAATGAAAAACCCCGCTGATATTAAAAAAACCAATGCGATGCGCATACTGGAGAATCTGGGAATCGCTTATGAAGTCCGTACGTATGAATGGGATGAAGACCATATCGATGCCATGCATGCTGCTGAGAACCTGGGAATCGACCCACAAGAGGTCTGCAAAACCATCATCTTGCGTAATCAAGACAACCAGCTCTTTGTTTTCTGTGTACCCGCGCCGTGTGGGATCAGCCTCAAGAAAGCTAGGGCGGCCACTGGCTCCCGTTCGATCGACCTCATTAAAAGCGATGAGCTTAGGCCGCTCACCGGATATATCCGAGGGGGATGCTCGCCATTGGGGATGATCCACACCTACCCGACCTTTATTGAGGAGACGGTGCAGCTACTCCCGATGGTCAGTGTGAGCGCGGGTCTGCGTGGGGTCCAGCTATTGCTTTCTCCACTGGATCTTGCCGTGGCGGCGGGTGCGGTTTTCGCCGATATCGTCTAGTGGTGATTGAAAAAACGCTCAGCTTGCAAATTTACCATCGGCTCTGTATGATGAACGTATGAAAGTTGTGATATTAGGTGCTGGCAGGAGGGGCGTGCTTCTCGCGCGCCGTCTGATTCAAGAGAAACGGGATGTGGTGATCATCGAGTCGGATCCAAAACGGGCAATCGAAGCTCAGGCGAAACTAGATTGCATGGTAGTTCTAGGCTCCGGGACCGACCGAAACAGATTGCGCGAGGCTGATGTTGAAAATACCGATTCCTTCATCGCGGTCACCGATTCCGATGAAGTGAACTTGGTGGCCTGCGGTATCGTGGAGAACCTGTATCCATCTGTCAATACTGTGGCCGCTATCCGCAACCTCACCTACACCGGCGCAGATGGACTCCCCGAGACCGTGCTGGGAATCAACTATATCGTAAATCCCGAGGCCGAGACAGCGAGAAGCATTTTCGAAATCATCGAACGGGGTATTTTCAGCGACATCATCACCTTTGATAAATGCAATCTCATCCTCTATAACATATTTGTGAATGAGAATTCAAAATTCGCAAACAAAGATGTGCAAACCTTGCGAAAATCGCTGAAAGCCGATTTCGTCATCGCCGCGGTCAACCGCGGAAACGAGGGTATCGTTCCTTCCGGCGGCACGGTCATCTATCCTGGCGATACCATCTCGCTAGTCGCCTCGGAAAAGCAGATGGATATCGTGTTCAAGGTGCTTGGCAAGGAGCGCAGCAAACCCCGTAAGATAGCGATTGTCGGCGGCAGTAAGATCGCCCGATTCCTCTTACGGAACTTTGACAGCTCGAAACGGAAAAACATCGTCCTCATCGAGCAGGATGGAGTGGTATGCGAGACATTCGCCTCCATTTTTCCAGAACTGCTGGTGGTTAAGTCGGATATTACGGAAGAGACCATCTTTGAGGATGAACGGCTGGATACCTTTGACTTGCTGCTCTCCCTCACCGATAACGATGAGCTGAACATCATCACCGCCAGCTACGCGAAACGTATCGGGGTAGACCGGGCGATCGCCTTGGTTAAGAACAACAACAATTACATCCGCCTCGCGAAACATCTCGATATCGATTCGGTAATTTCGGTGAGCGAAGCAACCGTGGATTCCCTTATGCGCTACCTCCGTGGCGCCCATGTCTCCAGCGTGCACTCGCTTTTCAACGGCAGGTTCGAAGTGTTCGAATTCACTATCACCGCGGAAATGAGCGTATGCGGCAAGAAGCTGAAGGAAATCAACATGAAAAACAAGGGTATCATCGCTGGCATCACGTCCGCCGAGGGTGTCAACACCATTCCGTCCGGAGACTACAAGCTGCAGGCGGGTGATACGCTGGTGGTGACGTCAGGTCGCGAGTCGCTTGGTTTCATCCAGCATCTTTTCTCATAGGGAGCCCCCATGAACTGGAAGCAAATCCTACGTCTATCGGGTACCATGCAGAGTATTATCGGTCTGTTCATGGTTGTCCCCACTTTAATCGCCGCGTTCAACCGGGAGTGGGATGCCTTTGCCGCGTTCATCATCACCTTGGGAATTATTTTGGTATATGTCACCATAATACTCACGTTGGGGAAGCGGTGGCCTGCACACAGCCTTGGTACCAGGGATGTCTATCTCTTCGTCACCATCACTTGGGTGGTCGCAAGCGCCCTAGGAGCCCTTCCGCTCCATCTTACTGGATACACAAAAGATTACGCCAGCGCCTATATGGAGATCATGTCCGGATTCACCACTACAGGCCTGACTACCCTCAGCAATATAGAAGCACTTCCAAAAAGCTTGCTTTTCTGGCGCTCGCTCACCCACTGGATAGGTGGGATGGGGATTGTCGTGCTGTTCGTGGCCCTGCTCCCCCTTGTCGGTGTTGAAGGAACCCAACTCTTCAGTGCCGAGGCCGTCGGCCCCACGAAAAGCAAGCTCACCCCTAAGATTAAGAACACCGCGCTCATCCTCTGGCTGATCTATTTCGCCCTTACCTTGTTGGAAGTGATTCTTCTCATCATCGCCCGACTTTCGCCCTTCGATGCGTTCACCGTAGCTTTCGGTACCATGGCCACCGGGGGTTTCGTCACCAAAAACGCTAGTATAGCCGCCTATGACAGCGCCTTTGTCGATGCGGTCGTCACCATTTTCATGATTCTGGCGGGGGTAAACTTCTCGCTTTATTTCGCGCTGATCCGCAAGAAGATCTCCGGTGTCTACCATGATACCGAACTCCGTGTATATCTGGGTGTCTTTTTATTCGCCACCATCGCCTCAACCATCAGCCTGAGGTTGACCAGCACGTATGGATCCATTTGGCAGGCACTTCGATACGCGTCCTTCCATATGGCTTCGATCATGACCACCACTGGTTTCGCAACCGCTGACTATGGTCTGTGGCCGGCTTTGCCTCAAGCCTTCCTCCTGTCTCTCATGTTCATAGGAGGTTGCGCGGGATCTACTGGTGGTGGCATTAAAGTCACCCGCATAGTCACCATGTTCAAACTTTCCCGTCAGAATGTCCGCACGCTGCTCCATCCAAAAGGAATCTTCACACTCCAGTCCGAACATGAGAAAATCGCCTGGAAGACGGTCAATTCCATCGCAGGGTTCATCGTCATCTATATCATGCTGGTGCTGGCCTCTACATTAGTGGTCGCCTCTGCGGGTTTCGATCTGCTCACTTCACTCGCCTCCGGGCTCATATCCGTGGGCAATATCGGCCTGGGATTAGGGGGAGTGGGACCGTCCGGCGCAGGTTTCGGACCTATGCCAGCCTACGTGAAATGGTTCCTTTCACTGATGATGCTCGCAGGCCGCCTGGAGATTTATACCGTGCTTGCTATCTTCACACGTTCTTTCTGGAAACGTTGATCCGCAACTGGCCGTTATCAGGCGCGAATCTTGTTTGAAAAGTACATTCGCACTTTCTTCAGTGTCGCGACCGCGACAAGGAAAACTCCGAGACAAGCGGCGACTATCCAGACATAAGTGGACCAGGAAACCAGCTGATCGGCTTGAAGGGCGCGCATGGTGAAGAAATCACCCGAGCCCACGCCCACCGAGGCAATGAGGATGATGCTCAGGATCAGTTCGGTCATAGTTGGATCCCCGATGCGAAACCGAAGCGCCAATAATACAAAACCAACCACAACCACCGCCAAGGTGGGAAGCGCGATGGGGAAGAACCACAGCAGTCCACCACCTTCCAGAGCATCCACAACCAATAGGAAAAGAGCGATTGAAACCACCCCGCCTATCGAACCAAACACAACACGGTTGCTTTTAAGAATCCATGGCATGACGCCGATCACCCAGTAGACCACCAACGCAGAGGTGGGGTACAAAGCCCAGCTGAAGCGAAGATCATAGCCATCAAGGAAAAGCAGCAATCCTATGGTGAGTAATGTATATACCGTGGCAAGGCGGGGATAGCTTAGCTTGCTATACAGTAAGGTGAGCAGATATCCCCCACCGAAAAGCACACAGACAATCGGAATCCAATGGTCGAAGGAATTGTCCCCTTTGAAAGCCAGCCCCGTGATGAGCAGGATTATGATGGATATGACCATGAAAGTGATCACAAGCTCACTAAAGCCCTTACGACGCTTATCGATCTTGAGATAATCATCCTTTTTATCAGTGACAACACCAGGAAACAAAGGATTGGTGCTCTTACCCACTACATCAGGAGTTGCGATCACCTCTGTCTGACAGAGAGGGCAGGATGTCGCTCCAGGTTCCAGTTTCACGCCACATCGTACGCAATAGGCCATATTCTTCACCTCTCTAATTTTTCTGAATGTCGGTTGGATGCGACTTCGACAGGAATTCCATCTTTGACCAAGGCAGTGAGGAATTCTCGCTCGATGATGGTCTGTTCCGCGAGAATGCTTGTGATATTGATTGATAGGTGTCCATTGCAGCCCACCACGGCGAATGCCAACTTGTTGACTTTCCCCGGAGACAAAAAGAAATCCGCCCTATCCACCGATTCCTTCATTCCCGAAGGAAACGATAGGTCCCCCAAGTTGGAAATCACACTGGTATAGATGCCATCGCCATAGGAATCGCTGAGAAGCTTCATCAAAGGTAGTTTTAAAAAGTTCGGGGCATACCGTATAAGCACGTGCCGCCCACCCGCGACGTTGCGGGAGATCTGGCGGGAGAGCGATTTCGCGTTCACCTCACCTCTCAACTGGAATTTCACCTGTTGGAGGATCTCGCTGAAAGAATACCTGCCAAGACGGGGGTCGATCCCGATGACGACGAACAATGTGAAGTTCCGCATGGAATTCGAATTGAACACCTTGCGTATGTTCACCGGCACGGAAATCCTCACAGGTTGATAATCCTTGGGTTTCTTCACCTGTTCCTGGACCCGTTGGAAGGCGTCAAGCAAATGAGCGACGAAGTACTCCGTGATTGTGACACCGAGAGCCGCGCTCCGCTCCTTGACGTCGATGACTCTCACCCGGGCGGAAATCGCTTGTAGATGATCTGCCAGTTCATCACGTCCATTGTAATGGTAGGCTTGTGATTCCACACTGAACACCGATTTCAACGGTTTGTAGAAACGCTGGAATGCATCGGTTGATTCTTCCGGTGCGACGGGATCGCCAGGACGGAATATCTGAGGATCCGGTCCGACTTCGATTCCAGAGAGCCTAAGGTATTCGGCAACCAAGGATTTCAAGAACACCAGGCCGCCCGTGCCATCGGTGAGAGCATGGAAAACCTCTAGCGCGACCCGCTTGTCGCTATAGAACACTTTGAACAGATATCCATTGGCCCCACGTTTTCGGTGTAGGTAAGCGCATGGATACAGACGGTCAGGATATACCGAGAGGGCCTTGTGATGGGGGCTCAGATAATACCAGAAAAAACCTTGGTGGAGTGAAACCGCATAATAAGGGAACCGCTCCATGATGTTCTCCAGGGCTGTCAAAAGCCGTTCAGGCACAACCTTGAGATTCAAATCCATGGAGATGCGGAACATATGGGAGTTATATCGCGCCACCGTGGTGGGATATATGATCGCTGCGTTGTCCAGCGGAATGAAATCCTCAGGTCCTCTACTAATCTTCATACCATACATCATACGGGAATTCGACACGCTCGGCAACGCCCGCATGGTAAAGCAACCTCAGCGGCTTCATGCGACCTCAGGTGAGCCAAAAGAAGTTGGAACTGAAACGTTCAGGGCCTCGCGCGAGGTTGACTTGCCGTGGGTTCATGTTATAATGAGATATACTCATCATGAGTATTTCTTATGATTAGGAATCCTAATTCCTATTCAAAGGAGGAGAGACCGGATGGACTCGCAGAAGCTGATCGGAGAATTCCACCACATGCTCGCATCATTCAACGCGACACGCTTCACCAATGAGGTAGGAGACTTCTACCAAGGCGAATCAGCGGTGCTTTCTTGCATCGCCGCCATGGAGGATCGCGGGAGTGTCCCCACCCCCTCCGAAATCAGCGACCGGCTGCATATCGCCCGCGGCACAGTCACCGCCACGTTACGGGCGTTGGAGCGTAAAGGCCTCGCCGGGCGGGAGACGATGCCGGACAACAGGCGCCGGGTGCGGGTGTGGCTTACCGAGAGCGGGAGAGCGCATGTAGAGCGGAAAGTCGCGGAAGTAAATGACTGGTGCTCACGGATGATCAACACAATGGGAGAGGAGGAATTCTCGCTGCTTCTGCAGATGTTGAACAAAGCCATCACCGCGTGGGCGGTGGGCAGGAGGTCGCTATGAAATGTGTGGTCACCGGCGCGACTGGGCACATCGGGAACATCCTGGTGAAGCGCCTGTGCGAGCGCGGTGATGAAGTCACCGCTTTCGTCCTCCCTCGTGAGGATATAAGCAGTATAAAATCCTACACCACCCGTATCGCGTACGGGGACATCCGGGATGAGCAGAGTCTGGAATACGCGTTCGTAGGACAGGATGTGGTATTTCATCTCGCAGGGATTGTGGATATCGGGTCGAACCGTAAAATGAAGCGGTTGATGCACGAGGTAAATGTAGAGGGAGTGCGCAATGTGGTGGCCGCATGCCGTAGCACCCATGTGAAGCGATTGGTCTACACGAGTTCCGTGCATGCCATCACCGAACTTCCCCACGGCCAGACCATCGCGGAAATCAAGGTGTTCAATCCTTCCACAGTCAAAGGGTTCTATGCGAAATCTAAGGCCGAAGCCACCGCTTGTGTGCTGCAAGCAGCCAAAGAAGATTTGGACGCGGTGGTCGTGCATCCAGCTGGCGTCATTGGTCCGGAAGACCACCAGCTGTCTAATCTGGGTCAGATGGTGCTCGATTTTCTCAAGGGCACTTTGCGGGCTTATATCAGCGGTGGATATAATTTCGTGGATGTGCGGGATGTGGTGGAGGGCATCATCAACGCCTCCCAAAAAGGAGAGCGTGGTGAGTGCTATATCCTATCGGGCGAGTACCATTCGGTGCATGACATGCTGCGGCTGATGGAGGATATCACCGCTATCAAAGCTCCAAGGGCCCGCATCCCTCGATGGATTGCCTATATAACGAGTCCTTTCGCTGAACTCCATTACCGTCTGCACCACCAAAAGCCCTTGTTCACCGCCTATTCGATCGCCACACTCAGCACGAACAGCGATTTTTCCAGTGCCAAAGCTATAAAATTTCTCGGCTACAAGGTCACCCCATTCCGCAAGACCATGGAGGACACCATCGCCTGGATGCGCGAGCATAAACTGAGGATCAGTCCGCGTATGCTGCGCAAGGCCAAACGGAAGGATTCGCGCCTGAAAAGACGCTCAAGGCCGATGGATCAAGCTATATCGCCTTAGGACGTTGCTTCAGGTTATTTTTTTTGCTGGTGTCCGCTTGTAAAATGGAGTCTTCACAATCTTTGCCCGCTTGCGCTTGCCATGGATCAGCACCTCCACCTCATCTCCGAACTTCAGGGTGATGCTGCGGTCCAGGAGTACATAGCCACAGAAGATATCCAGCGTGGGGCTTAAGGCGCCACTGGTTACATAACCGATTTCCTTCTCCCCAAGGAACACTTGGTACCCATTTCGAGGGACCGCGTTATCGATCATCTGAATTCCCCTGAGCGTTCTAGGCACACCCTCCTCTTCCTGTTTGGCCAAAGCGGCCTTTCCACAGAAATCGGGTTTCTCCAACTTCACGAATACTCCAAGATTAGCCTCAAGCGGTGTGATGGTTTCTGAAATCTCATGGCCATAGAGCGGCAGCTTGGCCTCTAGGCGCAAGGTATCCCGCGCACCGAGTCCACAGGGGATGAGTCCGTCGGCTTCACCAGCTGCCAAGAGGGCTTTCCACAGATGGATGCTCTGGTCATTGGCGCAGTAGAGCTCAAACCCGTCCTCACCGGTATACCCATTTCGTGAAAGGATGCAACGAATCCCATCCACACGGGCGTCCTTGAGAAAGGTGAAGAATCCTAAGGATGCGGCTTCTGGGCACAGTCTAGTGATGATCCGCTCGGCCAGTGGCCCCTGCAGCGCCAATTGGGCGGTGTACTCACTGAAATCCACAATTGTGGGGATGGCTTTACCTGAGGCCGCCCAAGGGTTCTCCTTGGTTATCCAGGCGAGGTCCTTGGACACATTGGCTGCATTCATCACCACCCAGTAGGATTCGCTGTCGATGCGATAGACGATAAGGTCATCCACCACAGTTCCGGAGGGATAGCACATGAGGGTATAGATGATTTGGCCATCCACCATTCCGGCTACCGAATTGGTAAAGAGATAGTCTAGGTAGGCTTCGCTTTCCACCCCGGTGACCATGCATTCTCCCATGTGGGAGATATCGAACAATCCAGCTCTGGTGCGAACCGCGTGATGCTCGGATAAGATTCCCGCCTGAAAATTCACCGGTAGGTTCCAACCTCCGAAATCAATCATCCGGACCCCTGGATAAGTACCGTATTCTTCAAAGACTGGTGTGCATCTCATAGGTTTGACTCCTGTTTATTTTGTGTATCAGTAGGTCGCGATCGTCTCGATTTCCACCAACACGTCACGCGGAAGTTTTGCCACCTGCACCGCGGAACGCGCGGGAAGGATACATCCTGTGGGAAAATACGATCCGTATATGCCATTGACTACGACGAAGTCATCCATGTTCTTTAAAAACACGGTGCATTTCACAATATGCTCCAAATCGGTGCCAGCCGCCTTGAGAACCTCCATCAGGTTGCGCATCACCTGATTTGTCTGGGCCTCGATCCCCCCAGAGACTACCAGAGCGGAATCGGGGTGGATTGGGAGTTGCCCGGAAGTAAAGACAAGATCCCCAATGCGGACAGCCTGAGAGTAAGGCCCGATCGCCTGTGGGGCCGCTTTTGTGGAGATTCTTTCCTTTGTCATCGCATGCCTCTTGTAACGTGATATAGGAGGATTATAGCGCGTTAATCAATGTTTGAAAACAAGAAACCATGGTATCATACAGGGCATGGAAAATAAGTTGGGTTTATGCATTATCACCACGGGGGGTACCTTCGATAAGCAATATGACGAGATCCGCGGAGAGCTGACTTTCCGACGGTCGCATCTACCCCGGATTTTAAAAGCAGCGCGCTGCGCGGTTCCGATCACCGTTGAACGTTGCATGGCCATCGATAGTCTGCTTATGGAGGATTCACATCGCAAGAAGATCGCTAACTCCTGTGCCAAGCGGCCCGAACGACGGATCATCGTCACCCATGGCACCGACACCATGGTGCAGACCGCCCACGTGGTGGCGGATCGCATGCTGGACAAAGTCATCGTCTTTACCGGGGCGATGGTTCCCTTCGCCTTGGAATACTCCGATGCGGTCTTCAACCTAGGGTGTGCGGTGACGGCTGTGCAACTGCTTTCACCAGGGGTGTACATATGCATGAACGGGAAGGTATTCCCATACGAGCAGGTGAAGAAGAACCGGGAAATCGGCGTTTTTGAGGGTTTCTCCATCCAAAGCAGCTTGCAGGAAAATACCCCGCAAGCGGTGAAACCAGAGTCCTAAACCACCAGCGAGGATTGATCCAACGGAGCTTCTGGCATATAATTACACAACCTGCATCAAATTGGCCTTTAAACCATCTTGAATGCAGGTTGTTTTTGTACCAAGCACCAAATTTTCACTTCACCAGCATTGGCTGGCTTTCATACGCTTCCAACGGATAATGCTCGAGGACGTAATCCATATCCTTGTCACCACGGCCGCTCAAGTTCACCAGAATTGTGGAATCCTTAGGCAATTTCGCAGCCAGCCGGATGGCATATCCCACGGCATGAGCGGATTCCAGTGCAGGGATGAGCCCTTCGAGTCTTGACAGATTGTAGAACGCAGTGAGCGCATCCCTATCGGTCGCGACCACATACTCCACCCGCTTGATATCCTTCAAATAGCAATGCTGGGGTCCGACTCCAGGATAATCCAATCCGCTGGCTATCGAATACACGGGCAACGGTTCTCCCGCAGCGTCCTGCAGTAGATAACACGCGAAGCCATGGATTTTTCCTGGAGTACCATAGGTCATGGTCGCGGCATTGTCGCCATTCGCCGGGCCACGCCCACCAGGCTCCACACCGATGATCTTCACATCCGCGTCATCAAGGAATCCGCTGAAAAGACCGATCGCGTTTGAACCGCCACCGACACAGGCCATCACATGGTCGGGTAGTTTACCCGTCATCGCTATGAACTGCTCACGCGCCTCACGTCCCACCACACTCTGGAAATCCCGCACCATCATGGGAAACGGATGGGGTCCAACCACAGAGCCGATGGCATACATCGTGGTGACGGGGTCAGCTAGATACGCTTCGAAGGCAGCATCAACGGCATCCTTGAGGGTCTTTGTCCCACGGGTGACGGGAATGACTTTGGCTCCCAACACTTGCATCCGCCGTACGTTCGGATTTTGTTTGGCCACGTCGATCTCACCCATGTAGATGTCGCATTCCAAGCCAAGCAGCGCTGCTGCAGTTGCCAAAGCCACCCCGTGTTGCCCAGCTCCTGTCTCGGCAATCACTTTCTTCTTGCCCATCTTCTTCGCCAGCAACGCTTCTCCCAAGCAGTGGTTGATCTTGTGTGCGCCGGTGTGGTTGAGGTCCTCGCGTTTGAAGTAGATCTGGGCACCGCCGACGGCTTCGCTCAGCCGTTTCGCATAGTAGACGGGGGATGGTCGGCCAGTGTAGGTCTGATTCAGATGGTCGAGCTCAGCAATGAACTCTGGATCCACTTTGATTTTATTGTAGGCTTCGGTGATATCTTGCATGATTTTCACAAGCTGTGGGGGAAGAAAGGCTCCACCGTAGGCGCCGAAAAAGCCTTGTTCGTCGGGTTGCTGGGTATTTAAAGATGTAGTGTTATTGGTTGTTTTCGCCATGATTTCGCTCCTGTAGTATTTTTTTTATCTGTGATGAATTGTCTTTGAGGATCTTCGACCCTCTGGTTATCTTGCACAAGCTTATCCCTAGTCGTGAGGCAATCTCACGTTGGGGCCGTCCGTCGTATAGATCCTTTAACAGTCGCCACCGTAGCGCGAAGTCATATTTCTCCCTTTGAGTGAAAAGTTCCTCGAACAACTTCTGCATCTCTTGCGTGGAATCGGTCTTGGTGAAAATTTCGATCAATTCCTTCAGATCGTCCATGGCTGCTCCTTTACGTGTTGGGCCAACGTTACTATAAATAGAAACATATGTCAACCGATATTTACCTTTTTCTTCACACCAGCGATTACACAACCAATCCTTTCCCCGCCATCCATGTGGGAATATCAATTTCGTGCCAGGCACGAATCTGACACCCCAAATCAACCACGTTGAGATTGAAGGCATTCCTAATGAAAATAAACAAAATTTCTTATAAGATAAATAATTATCTTTTTTTTATTTACACTTTTTATATCTATGTTACATTGCCTTACAGGCAACTAAGCACTATATTATAATTATCGATAGCAATCGATAGGATGGATAATGAAAGAAAAAAACAAGCTATATGTACTTTATTTCGCATTGACTTTCGCCGTGATAATCTCAACCATCGCATGTCAGGAAGCACCAATAATCTATGGCTTAGGCCAGGCTGGTCCCGCTGGTGGATATATTTTTTACAACAAAGGCACCTATTCCGATGGCTGGCAATATCTAGAGGCAGCCCCTCTTTCAACTGAGTGGACGCTTAAACAATGGGGAGGAATGGACACTCTCCTTGGACCCTCAACTCAAGATATTATAGTTGGATCTGGCCAGACAAATACAACGAATATCGTGGATGCGCTTGGAACTGGTGATTATGCTGCGAAATCAACTGCTGATCTGATCTATGGAGGGTATGATGACTGGTTTTTACCTTCTTTACAGGAACTCGATCTTATGCACACGAACTTGAGTAAACAATACATCGGTGGTTTTTCATGGGGCCTATACTGGAGTTCATCTGAAAGTGATGCAGACTCAGCTTGGGTGGTTACTTTTGGTACGGGTGATATGTATGATTTTGTTTCAAAAAACCAGGATATAAAAGTTAGAGCGATACGAGCTTTTTAAAAATGGTGCCTGGCACCAATCTGACAGCGCGCTCTACCTAAAAAATTAGCGCATTTTTTTAAGATACCTGCATTCTACCCACCTAGAATGCAGGTATTTGTATTAACGTATTTTCCAAAGTTTTCAAGATTTTCTATAAATATGTCTCTAGTCTCAATATGATATAGAGTTGTCAAAGCATCAGATTGGTGCCTGGCACCAATTTGATGCTTGCATAAGGGATACTGAAAGCGCATACTTTGACAATACGACATACACGTGAATTACAGGGGAATCGAGGGAGGTCGGGATGGCACAGGGTAAGGAGCTAAGTCAGAAGGCGCGGGGGATTTTACTGGGGATGCAGGTGAACGAGCTCACCGAGCATCATATCTACGCTAGGATCGCCAAGGGGATGAAAGCCGGGCCAAACCGGGATATTCTCAATAAAATCTCACAGGAAGAACTCCGACATGCGAAAATTTGGGAAACTTACACAAAAAAGGTTGTCAAACCCAAAAAATTCAAAATCTTCTGGTTCACCCTGCTAAGCCGGATCCTCGGGTTTACGTTCGCACTCAAGCTGATGGAGAAGGGAGAGGGTCAGGCGAGCGACACCTACGCAACCATCATCGAGGAAGTCCCCGAAGCTCAGAAAATAGCCAAGGATGAAGACCGTCACGAGGAAGAACTCCTCAACTTGCTTGATGAAGAACGCCTGCAATATGTTGGGTCGATGGTCCTGGGATTAAGCGACGCTCTTGTGGAGCTTTCTGGTACTTTAGCAGGATTGACCTTCGCGCTTCAGAACACGCGCATCATCGCCCTCTCCGGGCTCATCACCGGCATCTCGGCCACTCTTTCCATGGCCAGCAGTGAATATCTTTCATCACGATCAGAAGGCAACCACAACGCCTTCAAGTCTGGATTGTATACCGGCGTAGTATACCTGGTCACTGTTGCGTTCCTTGTACTCCCCTACCTGCTGTTACCCGTGGACGGCTTCTTCACGGCTCTCGCCATCATGCTGGGAACCGTGGTGCTGATCATCCTGGGCTTCACCTATTACATCTCAGTCGCCAAAGGGGTTCCCTTCCGCAAGCGTTTCATTGAGATGGCAGGAATCAGCCTCACTGTGGCAGCGCTATCCTTCGGCATCGGCATAGTTGTGAAGCACTTCCTGGGAATAGAGATCTAAATAGAAATCTAGCAGATGTGCAAACCGTGCAAGGCGGCCTCGGTATAGCCGATGACCGCCGCATCCACTCCACTCTCACGCAACGCCGCTACCAACTCGGAAGCAAGTTCTTTAGGCACGGAAGCCAAAAGGCCACCCGAAGTTTGTGGATCGAACAACACGAACTGCTTGGTTTCGCTCAATTGTTCCAACCCCTTTACAAAAGACGAGCGGTAGGCGCGGTTTGTATAGGCGCCAGCGGGAATCAATCCCATCTCTGCATAATCGAAAACATGGGGAAGATAGGGGACTAGGTTGGAATCGATGACAGCGCCAATTGGATTGTCTATAGCCATCTCGCAGGCGTGGCCAAGCAAACCAAAACCAGTGACATCGGTGCAGGCGGAGACTGGGAAATGGGCCAGAATCCCTGCTGCGGTGCGATTCAAACTCTTCATGGAATGCAAAGCAAGCTCAACTTCAGCTTGATTAGCTATCTTTGCCCTCCCTGCGGTGTTCATGATACCCACGCCGATACGCTTGGTGAGGATCAAAGCTTCTCCGGACCTCCAGGTATTGTTGCGGAGGATTTTGTCCGGGTGGATGGTGCCGTTCACGCAGAGCCCGAACTTCACCTCAGTGTCACGGATGCTATGGCCGCCTACCAAAGCGGTACGGGATTCGACGAGCGCATCCATCGCTCCTTCCATGATTTTTCGCAGATACATGATATCGAGCGACTCGTCGGGAAAACAAACCACACTCACCGCGGTCACAGGAGTCGCTCCCATTGCGTAGATATCGGAAAGGGCATTTGCCGCCGCGATACGTCCGAAGGTCCAAGGATCATCACAAATCGGGGGGAAGAAATCGATAGTCTGCACAAGTGCCAATTCTGGAGTCAAGCGATACACTCCCGCATCCTCAGCGTGCTGAAAATCGGCAAGCAGCTCGGGATACGCAGGTTGGCTGAGACCGCACAAGGCCTTATCGAGCAAACCAGGGCCAAGCTTGGCTCCACAACCCGCAAAACGAGAGAATTGAGTCAGCTTGATATCCTCAGCCACGAAGAGCCCCCTCTACTATCGCGAGAATTTGGTTTATTTCCGATTCTGTGGTCGCGAATCCCGGAGAAAAGCGCACAGCTCCGCCAGCTTGGGTTGAACCAAGACGCTGGTGCGCGAGCGGGGCGCAATGGAAGCCAGTACGGACTGCGATTCCCGCGGTATAAAGAGCATTTGTGAGCGCTGAGATACTTCTGCTGCGAGTAGTCACAGAAATGACTGGCAGACGATCCGCATCGGGACTGAGCATCCTTAATTCCGGAAACCTGAGCAATCCGGCCTGCAGCAATCCACCCATCAACTTGCGCTGGTTCTGGATCTCACTTTCATGAGTGTGGCAATACTCGAGCGCGGATGCGCAACCAGCGATAGCATGGATGGCAGGGGTTCCGCTTTCGTAGCAATCGGGGAGGAATTCAGGTTGAAAAATTGAGTCCGATAAGCTGCCGGTACCTCCGTAATAGAGCGGGCGGGGCCTGAACTTGCCATATAGAGCAATCACACCAACGCCTGCTGGCCCGAGAAGGCTTTTATGCAGCGAGAAGCACACAGCACCATCCCCAATGTCAGGGAATTGCCAACGGGGGAGCTCTCCGATGCTCTGAGCAGCATCGACAACATACGGAACACCCTGTGATACACAATCTGCGACCATCGTTTCTACCGGATTGATAGCTCCAGTCACATTGGAAGCAGCAGTGAACACCGCCAACGAAGGCCGTGTCCGACGAAGTTCCGCGCGAAAAATCTCAGCGTCGATACGACCAAAATCATCACAGGGACATACTTCGATACGGACGTCCCGCAGAGCGAGTTGATGGATGGGCCGACCAACCGCGTTGTGCTCCATCGGTGTGGTCAGCACTGTCGCACCTGATTGCAAACTGCCAAACAAGGCCAGATTCAAGGCCTCAGTGGCGTTCCGGGTAAAGACCACCTTCTCAATTGATGTTGGAGGAATGAAATGCATCACCAAAGAGCGGCATTTGTACAGGATCCCGTTAGCGGCGAGGGCAGCAGCGTGGGACGAACGCCCTACATTTCCGATAGGTTCCAGAACCGAGGCGGCTATGGCCTCGGCTACTCCCGGGGCTTTTGGCCAGCTGGTGGCGGCGTTATCGAGATAGATCATACCGTGGTTCCTAGCCTATCGAAGGAGATCAATCGGCCAGCATGGAACGAATCCACTGCTTCGAGCACCGCACCACCAAGAGCTCTCGCCTTGTCGGAGATGCTGAGGCAATGACTGAGTTCTGCGCGGGGATCTATATCCGCGATTTTAAAGCCCTCGGAAACCTGCAGCCCATTACGTAGTAGTCCGCGAAGAACACCGTCAAGTGTGGCTATTACCGAGGTCTGCCCCACGTGGGCGAGCACGTCACCTTTGTTCACGAAGTCGCCGATGCGGCGCTCGGATTGAAAGACGCCGGCGGCAGGCGAATGGATCACCCTTTCACGACCATATCCTTCGATCAGTCCAGGAACCCCGGTGTTTGGGGTGGCGGTACCTTGGGTGATGATCCGGCCCAGATTGTGCCCACGCATGGTTTCAACCACGCAATGGCAATCAACCCCTGCGGTGAAACCAGGTCCAAGAGCCACGACAAACGGTGCCATCGCGATATGTGTGCCTAGGTTCCGCTTGGCGATGATTGCGTCCACCACCACAGCTGCCCTCATCGAGGCAATCGAATCGCCGGTTGGATCGCATAACAGGGCGACCTCACCATGATCCATGATCGATTTTGCCTCACGCTCGCTCGCTGCCTTGCGGCATATCACTCCCTCGAGGGTGACACTTTGGGTATACATGGCCTCGCTGAAGGCAACTGTCCGGCGGATGGTGGTAGGCTGATCAATCTCCAGGGCTAAAACTCGATACCCAGCTTTGTGCAACCTACAGATCACACCAGTCGCAAGGTCTCCGGCTCCACGCACCACCACCAAGTTCTCCGCCATCCGACTAAGCGGTCGACCGCTCTTGCCATTGAGCACCATCATAAGCTCAGCTACTACCCCGACAGCTATCTGCTCAGGGGTCTCGGCACCGAGATCTAGGCCAATCGGGCTGAAGAAACGGCTTAGAAAGCGTTCCTCTACGCCGAGTTCATCACGAAAGTGCCTGCGGAAACTATTCACCTTGGTGCGGCTTCCGAGCATCCCTATATAACAAGCGGGGGAAGTAATCACCCGCTCCAGCACATCCTTGTCCAGATTGTGGGTGGCTACCACAATGGCGGTATCGCAATCGATATGGGTGGAAGCAAGCGCTTCGTCGATGGTCGCACCCACGTGGAACTTTTTTACCCAGGGGAAACGTTCAGCGGTGGCGAACTCGGCGCGCGTCTCCACAAGTTCTAAAAACAGTCCGCAAGAGGCGGAAAGACGGGCGATCTCAAGGTTGACATGCCCCCCACCGATCAACAACAAGCGCCGGGCAGGGGTGAAAACCTCGATGAACATCTCCACAGCACCTCCACAATTGTGGCCGGAAGCCACGGTCAAAGCCATCTTCATGGTTTCCGATTTCCCGGTTGGAATAATTTCCATAGCCCGAGCGACCGCAGCATATTCAGAGGCTCCTCCACCCACCGTACCAAGGGTGGTACCATCCGCAAGCACAATCATATGAGCCTGCGAACGAGGGGTTGAGCCTTCCGATTTCGTAATCGTCACCAGCGCGAAGGCGGTGTTCGCCTGCTCCAATCTAGCCGCTTCCTCAAATATCCGCACAGTTGGCTCCTTTGATGGGATGGCTCCCCATAACTTCCTCATAATGAAAAACGATGTCCTTATGAACCGATCCTGCAACAAATAAATACGGTATCCCAGTCCATCCGGCAGTCATTTCAGTTTTCAAGCTCTCAATCGCAGCTGGATCGATCAGATCACCCTGGTTGAGCACCAGCACAACCCGTTGCCCCGCCAGTCCCTTGAACACACCTTGCGGATGATCCAGCAACCTACGGTACATCCCTGCTCCGATAGTGCGCAGCCGGTCGCCAGTGAGTTCGCGGTAGCGTTCGGTGAGATAGCAGGAATCCTCGTCGAGCGGTTTCCCAAAAGCCGAAAGTCCCATAACCGCGATTACCAGCTGGGTTTGACGTGGAACAATCGGATCGCGGTCGGTATGGATCTTGAGCGGTCGGTGCCTAGCCCCATCTCCTTCGAGCAGCAGTACGTCGCAGCGCGACGCAAGGGCGTCCAACGTCTCCACACCAGGGTAGGCTATCTTGCCGGATTCCATCTTCCCGAACAACACCACCTCGCCTGCCAGCAAATGACCCTCCAGCCCACTTAGATCGCCATCCAAAACCATGTGGTCACAAGGATATGAGTGGTCTGCGGGACTCGCCAAGCGGGTGGTGGTTGAGATGATCACCCTTCTATCCAGCTGTCGAGCCAAACGATAAGCCAGTTTCTCCATGAGAGAGGTCTTGCCCCCGCTACCTGTGATGGTGACCCATAGGGCACCACATCCTTGAGCCGATCCAGCTAAGGCGATTACCTCGGCGGAGAGGAGTGTGGTAAGCGATGCATGAGGAGTACCGAACGAAGAAAACATGCGTGAAGTCTACCATTTTCCCATTATACGGTCAATAATATAATGAAAGGTATCAATTCCCTAGGGCAAGCCCTGGAAAGCGGAGGCTTTGCCTCCTCTTTTGCCTTGATGATCTGTACACTGCAATCCTTTCATTTCCTTCGGTTCAAGCGGTGTGTGGCGGCGTTCGGGTCGAAAGCATTGGACAAGTTGTAAAGTGCAGACCGCAGATCCGTGCCTGGTACGAAATTGCCCCCTTCTCTCTTATGAAATTAGTGGTTGTCAATTTTGTGCCTGGCACGAGATTGGCGCTCCCTCTCCACTCGCTTCGTTGGGGAATAATACAATGAAATCCTATCTACCACCCCGGATGGTTGTACAGTATACTGGCGATGGACTATGTGGAGGACAGCATGCGTTACATCAACATCGCCGGGATACCGCTAGGACTTTCGCGGGTCGCTATGGGCACCACGTATTTTGGCACTTCGTTGAGCAAGAAGACATCCTTTGCCCTGCTCGATGCCTTTGCGACAAGAAACGGAACCACAATCGATACCGCCAGAGTCTACGGTCAGTCCGCCCCTGGAGGGATTGGCCCAGCGGAACAAGTAATCGGTGAATGGCTTAAAGAGACCGGGATGCGCCAGCATATGGTGGTAGTGACCAAAGGTCTGCACCCAGACCTTGCCCTCAAGAGCCGTTATTCTGAAAAAAACCTCTGGCAAGACCTGGAACAGAGCCGCCAGTCGCTTGGCTGCGAGACCATAGACCTCTACTTGCTGCACCGCGACGACCCATCCATGCCAGTTGATGAAATCATGGAAATGATAGCTCCATTAGTTGAAAAAGGGGCTGTAAGAGCTCTTGGAGCCTCGAATTGGAACACTGTTCGACTAGCGCAAGCCAATGAATATGCCCGTTCGCACAATCTGCCCTGCTTCATGGCTTCTGAACTCCAATGGAGCCTGGCGGTGAGCACCCCAGCGAGCTGGAATGACCTGTCCCTTGTTTGTATGGATGATGATTCGCTCGCTTGGTATCAGCAGCAGAGTCTGCCTGTACTCGCATATTCAGCTCAAGCGAAGGGGTTGTTCTCGAAGGCCATCAGCCAAGGGATGGACCATTTGAACGCTAAGATCCGCAACCGTTTCATCAACGAGACAAATATCCGGAGGATTGAGAAAGTCGCGCTCCTTGCAGAGCAGCGGAATCTTAGTCCAGCCGCCATCGTAATGGGCTATCTCACCAGCCACAGCCATCCGACAGTCGCAATTGTCGGATGCTCCACAGTGGAGCAGTTGGAGGATTCGATGGTCGGTGGGAACACCACCATATCGGCACGTGAACGTGAATTCCTTTTGAGTGATAAATAGGGTGCTCAGAAGATTCCTGTAGGAAGAGGAGAAATGCCATGCAACACGAAGTGACCACGAGACAGGAGCTGCTCGACTATCGGGGTGTTATCCAGGAGGAAGGTTGGGCACGTCGTCCAGTATGGGAGTATGACCGTCGCACCATCCATGCCTCTGCCTTGCGCATCAAGGAATGGGATTACTATGCGGTGCTCTCGCACGAGCAGGAGTTCTGTATCGCCGCCACCTTCAGCGACCTCGGTTTTGCCGCGTTGCTTTCTTTAGCCTACATCGACCTCAAGCTGGGTAAGAACGTGCAAGTCGATGCCATCAAACCCTTGAGTCTTGGAAAACTGCACCTGCCGCATGACTCAGGCGACCACGCCATCTCCTGGGCAAACGAGCACCTCCGTCTAGCCTTCAGCCGCAAACATGAGTTGCGACGTCTCTTGGTCGCAGCCCCTGGTATGGTGCTCCCCGATGGTCGTGTCGGACTTGATGCTGACCTCACCCTCATCCAGCAGCCAAATTTGGAAAGCCTGAACATCGCGACCAGCTGGAAGGAGAACCGCAAGGCTTTCTATCTGAACGAGAAAGTCAATTGCATGCCGGCTGCCGGTCTCGTGCGCCTAGGTGAGAAAGAGGTGCATCTTGACAGCGCGAGCTCCTTTGGAGTGCTTGATTGGGGCCGTGGGCGGTGGACTTATACCAATCGCTGGTTCTGGGGTAGCGCTTCGGGTACGATTGGCGGCGAACTCTTCG
This sequence comes from Sphaerochaeta sp. UBA6084, assembly GCA_002428625.1. Lineage (GTDB taxonomy): Bacteria > Spirochaetota > Spirochaetia > Sphaerochaetales > Sphaerochaetaceae > UBA6084. Next base: position 162,672 of record DIXI01000005.1, on the reverse strand, counting down.
GTTTCAATATCGGCTATGGATTCTCAGACCGCACCCCGGCCTCGGAAAACGCACTCATCTATCAGGGCCGGATTCATAAACTGGAGGAAGTCACCTTCCATATTCCACAGAGCAGCTACACAGACCCTTGGCAGTTCTCCAGCAGCGATGGCCGCTTCACCATGGATTTCAAACCCATCACCGACCGGAGCTCGTTCACCAATTTCCTCTTGGTGAAATCAGTGCAGCACCAAGTGTTCGGCCGCTTTACGGGAAAGGCGATTCTGGATGATGGAACGGTCTTGGAGATAAAGGATTTCCTCGGGTTCGCCGAGGATGTCTACAACCGATTCTAGATACCCAAATCGAGATGGACCACAGCCTTTCTCTCCGATAGTATTAAGGAGATCAGGCTGCGCATGCTGCATACCATTCTGTACGCTTTTCGCTCCAAGCTCTACGTGAGATCAGCCCGGATGTGCTCGAATAGTGCACGGAAAGGAGAATCCTCACGGTAGAACAAGGGGATGTGTCCAATCGGGGCGGGGACGGTGCAGGTTCCTCCATGATAGCGTTCTCCGGTCCACAGGTGCACCCAGTTGTCCTGCGGGAGAGCCACCTCACGATCAATCGCTCCCGGGACAATCACCGGGGCTACCAAGAGGTCTCGGCCAAAAAGGTATTCATCCTTTAAGCTGGCGAACCGCTCTTCCTGATAATGGAGGAACAGCGGCCGCATCACAGGCAAGCCCTGCAGCGCGTTCTGACGCACGGCGTCCTTGCGATAGGCTTTCAGGGCGACGAACAACCGGGTTGCGAAGGCCAGCTTATCCAGAGTCTCATCGTCGGAATCGAACTGCCAGTTGTCCTTGGGCCGGTTGCCCTCGTGGCTACGCATAACCGGCGTGCATGCGCAGAACTCAGCCCAACGCAGAAACAGCTCTTTGGTCCGCTTCATGCCATATAAGGTGGTGTATCCCCCCACATCGCTATGCTGCAGGCCCATACCGCTCATCGCCAGCGATAGCGCACCGGTGATGACCGAAGGCAACCCGTCATCCTCCGACCAATCCACATTCTGGTCCCCTGCCCACATCATGGGACAGTAGCGGAGGCTGTCGGCGTTTCCTGCCCGCATGAAATAGAAGATCTCATCAGCCTTACCGGCTTCATCAACCGCTTCCCTGTTCACCCGCGCCCAGAGTCCAGGCCACTCGTTATGGGCCAGCTTCGCATCAAGTCCGCTGTGGAGCACCACATCGGTGGGGAGGTATTCGCCAAAGTCAGCCATCCAACCACCTAGGCCGAATCTGATGAGATTGCGCTTGATCACTTCCTTGTACCAATCGTAGGCCTGGGGTTTGGTAAAATCCACCAAGCCGCCCCAGAACTCACCGAAATCGACAAAGTACGGTTCGCCAGTGGTATTCAGGGCAAGATACCCTTTTGCGAGAGCCTCATCACACAACGATTGCCCACGCACCACATAGGGGTTGATATAGCCGAGAAACCTCACTCCTCTCTCACGCAACTTTACAATGGTGGAATCCAAGCCAGGATACAGTTTCTCATTCCACACCCAGTTCCACAGCAGGCGCTTGCCAAAACTGGTGAAGTTCTGTCCTTCCCAGTCCTGGGCCCAGATGCCGTTCACCTGCACCCCGTGCTTGATGGCGCGTTCCATTTTATCCAAACAGACCTGCGTTCCATCCTGGATGCCCAACATCATGCCATCATGCACCCATTCGGGCAGCAGCGGCTGCCGCCCTAGCAATGCTGAGATATCCTGGACCACCTCAACCAAGCTGGGTTTCACGGACCACACCAGTTGTGAAGGCAGCTGCCAGAAGAAGAGCTCGTGATAGGTGCTGTGGGAGAAATCGAATTCAGCGTAGGCATAGGAGTAGGCATGCAGGAAATAGGAACGGGAGGATACAAAAGTGGTCTGCGGGTAAAAGGTGGTGTGGTAGTCGCCTCCGGCATGGTCATCGGCATCGGCCATCCGGGTGATCTCCGTGGCCTTGTTGCGCCCTACCCCTTGCTCACGCGTCCAAAGCGGGAACTTGCGGCCTCTGAGGTCCAGATAGGAGAACTGCTCGCCACAACCGTAGACATGCTCCTCCGGTGTCGCCGGCAGGCGCAGCCAGAAGCGATTCCACTGTGGATTGCTCGCTCGGAAGCTACCACACAGTCGGCCTGCGTTTTCGTAAAGGTGACAATTGACCACACCCCCAATAAAAGTCCAGCTCACCTCGATAACCTCGGACGTAACCTTGGCTTCGACTGAGGTGCTCTCGAGCCGGGCCTCGATCGTATCATCTATGGCGAAATTACCGTGATGCATCGAAATCGCATCGTGTCCTTTGCCTACCGACAGCGACCCTGCTTCCTGAGCAAATTCCAAGAGGGTCAGATTATGGAAAAGGACCGCTAGGCGGCCCTTGTCTTGTAGAAGTCTAAGCATGGGTCACCCCTTTACCGCCCCTGCGGTTAATCCAGAAATTATCTTGTTGTGTAGGAACATATAGGCGCCAACACTTGGTATAATCGTAAGAATGATCGCGGCGAACATCGTAGTATAATCGGTTATGAATTGGCTAGAGAAGAACTTTATCCCCAATTGGATAGTACGGGATTCTATACTGGATGTAAGAAGCATGGCCATGATGAAGTCATTCCAAGAATAAATGAAGCAGAATGTACCCGCTGTGACCAAACCGGATTGTGTAAGAGGAAATATGATCTTGGTGAAACGCTGGGTGAACGAGCATCCATCGATAATCGCTGCCTCTTCCAACTCTTTCGGGATGCTGCGCATGAAGGAGGTGACCAGGAAGATGGAGACAGGAATATTCACCGAGGCATACACTAGGATGAGAGCGAAAAGGGTGTTGTAAATCCCAGACCTAGAGATAAGGGAGAAATAGGGAACCATGAATGCGATAATCGGCACAAGAACCCCAGCGGTGAGCACGGTATATATGGTATCCCGTCCCTTGAAAAACTCACGGGACAGTATGAATCCTGCCATTGCCGCCACTATGATATTTAACGCAACCGCACTGGCTGATGTGATCACTGAATTCAGAAACAATCTAGGCAAGGATGCCATTTCCATAGCTTTTATATAATTGCTGAACAACCACTTCTGAGGCCAGCCAAAAGATGAAATCTGCAATTCAAGATTGGAACGGAACGAATTTATGAAAAGCCATACCAGGGGGAGCAGTGCGACCAATAGAAAGAATAGCAGGATGAACCATTTCACTATCGTTAGGAGCCTTGTACCAAAGTTCTGCTCGGATTTCATCGCTGCCTCCTACTGTGCCATCTCGGACATAGGATCCGATTTACCGAAGATCTTTCGGATTACGACAATCATCACTGACCCGAAAATAATAAGTAGAACCCCTTCTGTGCTCGCATCACTATATCGCAATGCATCCATCTTATCGTAAAGATCTATCCCCATGGTCGTTGTTGAATGCATGGGGCCTCCCTGAGTCATAAGGTACGTCGCCTCGAAGTGCCTTATCCCATAGGCCATGGCTAGGGTGACAGTGGTCACCAAGGTTCCCCTCAACATGGGAATGGTGATATATCTTTCTTGTTGAAAAACTGATGCTCCGTCAATCTCCGCCGCTTCGTAGAGCTCGCGTGGAATGTTCATGCCGGCTGCCAAAATGACAATCATGAAATAGCCGATGTAGATTACGGCCTGGAAGATAACCGCACCAAGTGCGAAATCGGGATTTCCTAGAAAATTAATCGGCTCTCTCTTAAAAAATTTCACCAATACTTCGTTGATGAAACCATACTGCACATTGTAAAGGGCGGTCCACATCATGGCGATGGCCACTGTGCTGATAACGTTAGGCAGAAAATACACCGTCCGTAGTGTCTGCCACCCCTTCGGCTGGCGTAACAGTATCATGGCGACCAAAGCCGCAAGGGGAACTTGTATGAAACCCTGGGCCAGTGCCCAGATTAGATTATTTTTCATGGCTAGGCGGAAGGTTGGGTCTGCCAATAGCCGGGTATAGTTCTTCAGTCCATTGAACTGCATGCTTCCAATACCCCGCCAGCGCGTTAAGCTTGTACCAAGGGTAAAGAGAAACGGGTAAATGAAAAACCCGATGAAAAGCACTAGAACGGGCAGGAGAAACAACAGACGCGGCAACCGGTGTCCACCTTTCCCCACTGAAGAACTATTTCTCACAACAACCTCTCTTCTTAAAAATCCCCGGAGGATATCCCCCGGGGAGAATGGATGATCACGTAAAACAGATTAATCCTGGTTGATCTTCAAAGCAACTAGTTTGGTGAATTCCTGAGCAGTGATTTTCCCAAGCGCGAGTGCGCTCAGCTGCTGTGTGAATTCCTTAGTAGCTTCTGCGCCCATCGCAGCTTCGAAATCGGGAGCTGAGACAGCAACGCTGTTCGCCAGCTGGGTGAACTGCACCTGGAGGTGGTTCGCAGGTTTCGCATCGGTCTTAACTGCGAACATAGCGCCAGAAGGTTGTGCGATGCTCTTGACTTTCTCCGGGGAGGTCAGGAACTGTAGGAATTTCACAATGGCGGCTTCGCGAGCGGCGTCTTTGCTAGCAGCTGCGCAGATATTGGCCTGGATGCGGCTTATCATATAATTCGAAGTTGAACCAAATCCAGGAAGCCCGGCAATGGTGATGTTCTTGAAGAACGGGGTTGCGGCCAAGTCGGCACGTCCGGCATACCAAGGACCATTCGAGAATACAGCTGTTCTGCCTGCGAGGAAGTGTCCACCAGAACCACCAGCTCCCAAACCAATGGCATCGGCTGTTGAATAGTTGACAATCATGCGCTTGATGTACTCAGCGGCCTGAACGAATGCAGGATCGGTGAAGGGCTTCGACCATACATCGGGACCACCAAGTGAAACTGCGAAATGGCTGAACCAGATCATCGAAGTCCAAGCGTTGGTATCACCAGTCATCTGGCTAGTCGCGGTGATTCCAGCTGCCTTGAGTTTATCCATGAGAGACCAGAACTCGTCTACAGTCTGTGGAACTTTGGTCACGCCGACTTTCGCTAGGATGTCCATATTGTACCACATGGGAAGAATCGCGGTTTCGAAAGGCAAGGACTTCAGTTTCCCACCAATGGTCGACTGATTGACCGAACCCGCTTCGAAGCTGCTCTTCCAAGAACCGGTGAAGACCTTGGAGAAATCCATCAACAGGTTGGAATTGTAGAATTCTGCTGTTGTGGGATTCAATTTGATTGTGAAGATGTCGGCAGGAGCGATTCCAGCAGCCAAGGAAGTGCGTACTTTCTGTTCGTATGCATTGTAATCTGGCTGAGGCTCGATCACCACCTTGATCTTGCCCGCATTAGCCGCGTTGAACTCTTCCACTATAGCCGCCACAGGGCCCGCTTTACTATCGGCACCAACCCAGATACTGGCCCAACGTAATTCAATTTCCTTCGCCGGAGCGGTAGCTTCAGCAGCACCTTGAGCGAACACAGGCAATACTGTTCCCATCATCATAAGGATGGTCAGCAACAGAATCAAACCTTTCTTAGTCATCATAGCCTCCTATTTACTTTCTTACTGTAAGTAAAGCACGACTTTTCACTGCTGTCAAGAAATCTTCAGGGAAAAAATTCATTCTATGGGGTGTTATTCCCCAACGAAGAAAGCGGAAAGGAAGCATCTTGATGGTTCCTTTCCCGAGCGAGTGCCGGGAAAGCAAGGTGAAATACCCTGCCTCCAGTGGTCGGTACACTCTAAACTTGTCAGTTGCCTTCGAGTGGAAGCGGAGCGTGGCAAGGCCAAGGAGATGAGGATATCTGGGATATCCGAATAGACACGAACGCCGCCACACACCGCTTGAACCGAATGAAATCAAAGGATTACAGTGTACAGACCACAAGAGCCCAAGAGGAGGCAACGCCTCCGCCTTGGAGGGCTGGCCCTAGGGTATTGATACCTTTCATTCTATCACCCTCCACCCCTTGATTTTAGCAACCAGACGCATCGGTTCGATGAAGTCTCCGTATACCACAGATGAGTGGTGGGCTAGTCCATTGTTGATCACGAGATCGAGAACTTCCTTCACCGGCCGACCAAATACCACCTTCATGTAGGTGCCCTTGAGCAGTTTCTCCATTGGAACAGCCTCGCAGGACTGAAGGAACATCCGGTATTCCCCCCGCGCGGAGTCGATTCGTGCCACCGATAAGCGGCCGCTCTTGAGCACGAAATCGGCGGTCACGCCTTTGCCACCGGCGAAATAGGTATCCAGCGAACGTACGCAAGAACCATCCCAAAGATTGCATGGTGCAACGCCGCAATGCCAGAACAGCGCGAAATCCTGTTCGAAATCAACCTGTGAAAAATCGAAGAGGAACGGAGTCTCAGCCCCCATGGCCCGCTGGGCGATCATCGACATCGCACCTTCCACATCGCCCTCGCAGGCGAGAATCAACCCTTCGGACTGCAACAGGGACATCGCAGCGCAGGGAGATACCCCAAAGTCACGGGCGAACTCTGGCCAGCAGCGTACTGCCAATGCGGTCAGATTGTAGGTCTTGAAGAATGTCGTGAGCTTTGCTGATAGCTCCGCCACCTTGGTGAGCTGGAAATCGCTTAAGGTTGAGACTTCGAACACGCCCTTAAGCTGCGTCCTACGGGCTTCGACTTGTTCCGCGGTAACGGGCACGTTATGGATTTCCGATAGCTCATAATGGTCGAGGATAACCCCTGTATGCTGGAACAGCTGGTTGTCCTGCACACCTAGGTTGAAAAAACCATGCGCGCGGAATCCAGCGATACCAATGTGCGCACTTTTCAGCGCTGTGATCACCCGGATGGCATCGATCCAATTCTGATCAATCGTGTTCTGGATGATCACGTGGTAGTCGTCCACCCCGGCTTTGTAGAGGTTGGAAGCGTTGAGATTCACCCCACAGACCGAGTTAAGCCGGATTTTTCCCCCATTGTAGGGAAGTTCTGGCAGACCCCACAACAGCATTGGTACCTCGCACGCCTTACGGAGCTCGAACACCAGGTGCCCAAGATGAAAGGTCCCCGAGATGCAGACTATCGCGTCGGCATGTCCGGCTGCGAAAGTCAACGCCGCCGCATGCGCTTCCTCTGGTGTGATCACCAAGGGTTCCACCACCAGCCAGTTGACGGCCTCGATTCGCTGCAGATCCTTGATTATCCCGTTGTATATTTCTTTTGCCGCTCGAAAATCGTACGTCTCCCGGGCGAGACAGACCAATCCCAATGTGACTTGTTGCTTCATACTATCCCTCTATTTACTTTCTTAATGTAAGTAAGCTATGAAATCAAAGGAATGTCAAGAACAAAGCGCATAGCTTCCGTTTCATTCTTTCGATGGTGGTTGGCTCCAGTTTCGCTCCTTCGAAGCATACTGGATCCCATCTCGCTCCTTCGATTCATCGGGTACGATTCATAGGCGGAGCGAGGATGGTCCCATTATGCAGAGTTGAATGTGGGAGAAGGTACAGCTCATAGGCGGAGCGAAGACTGGTCCAAGCACTAGAGTTGAAGAAGTAGCAGGTACGATTCATAGGCGGAGCGAGGATGGGCCCAGTATGCAGAATTGGAATGTGGGAGAAGGTACAGCGCATGGATCCCCTCTCAGTCCTTCGACTCGCTGGGTACAGCTCATAGGCGGACTGAGGATGGTCCCAGCATGTAGCACTGGAATGTGTAAAAAGGAGGGTTCATAGGCAATATGAAGGCGAAGTCCAAGTGCTGGAAAGGCCATGTATTTAGGACAAATCCTTTCTGCAGTACGAGAAAATAAAACAGCTTGCTTTCTGGTGCCTGGCACCAATCTACACACTTGCGAGCTTGGTGAGCATGCGTTTTGCCAAGAGGCGGACAACCAGGATGAGGCCGAGGATGAGGGCAAAAACCACGATGAGGGAAAGAAAGATATCCGAAAGCGAAGCTCCGTCGGCGAGAATGCGCCAAAGCGGATCAATCGCCCAGAAGGTGGGAAATACTTTGGCGATCCATTGCGGCCAGTCAGGAAACAGATAGAAAATGGCCGGTCCTGCAAGGAAAATGCCTGAACCCTTTACGATGGCGAAAAGTGTTTGCGAATTGCCGGCCAGCAATCCCACCACCAGACCAAGGAGCGACCAGAAAACCGCTGACACCGCGAGAACCAGCAGCAAGGCCCCTAAGTTGCCTGTGAGCGCGTTGTTCAATGCCAGAGTTGCGACTGCCATCACAAAGGAAAACAATACCCCAAGAGCGGATTTTGCGATGAGGAATTCACCGATGGTGGTAGGGGAGGCCAGCACAGCGGTGATGGTCTTGCGCTCGCGTTCATCCACAATACTGCTTGCCGGAACAAACAAACCAGCCATAATGAAAGCGAACATCGCTACCAATGGGGTCAGGCGCGTGGCCATGGGGATAGGATCGTTTGAGCCGAGATCATTCACCACCACCCTCACCGGTGGGGTGCGCCCTTCAACCTCTCGGATGATATCCAAGGTGGTGATGCTCAGCACCAGGCGGTTTACCGCATAGCTTTCTCCACTTATATACAATTCCAGCAAGGGTCGCCTACCCTCTTTCAGCGCTTGGTCAAAACCATTGGCCAGTACCAAACCGGCATCAAATTCGTGTTCAGCAACCAGTCTCTTAAGCTCCACCAAGTCCTTTGCCTCAAACACCTCGATGCCAGCACGCTCCCCAATCATATCACCTATCTGTGAAACCCCCTGGTCCAGCACCACTAGTGTAGGCCGCGGAACAAACAGGTCGCCAAACACCAGCTGGAGCGCCAAAGTCATGATAAGCGGCATCAGCACCACAAAAAGAAGCAGCGGTGAGCGTGGCCCCACAGCGATATCCTTACGTAAAATCCGGGAAATCCGCTTTGTGTTCATAACCTCACCACCTTCCGTTTAAGCACCAACAATCCTAGGGTGATAAGCACCAAGGTCCACAATACCGAGATCCCAAGCATGGGAAGCACCTCAACAAAACCTGTGCCATACGCAGTCACTTCCATAAGCACCTGCATCACTCCAGAACTGGGGATGAAGCGAATCCACGCAGGCGAGGCACCGGGGAAAAGCACAGCGATGGCCGGTATCAACAATGGAATGATGAAAATCATCACCAGGAACAGATTCTCCAGAAAATCCTTGCCCCAAGAACCCACCAACATCGCCACCGAGGAGAACATCAGGGACCCAAGCAGGCATACAAGCAACAACAACAGCCAGTTGGTGGCCGTGAACGCCTGTATCGCTACAAGCAGAACAACAGCTTGGAACATCGCGAGGAACGCGCCAAAGATCGTTTTGGCCAGCAGGACCTGCCAGACCTTTGCGGGAGTGGCCAACACTGCAGTAACCGTCTTCTGGGAAATCTCCATGGCGATCAGTGAGGAAAGCGCGAACGTCTCCATCATCAACACAAAGAAGGCCAGCATCGGCCGCATCCGCTCCCGTAGCGATATCTGAGCCCCATAAAGGTCCACGCCCAGCATGACGGAGTCGGTATCCGGTTCTGTGATAGCGAGGGGGATACCGGCAGCCGCGAACGAGATCTCCCGGATCATCGCCGGCAGCACACTGCGAATCTCCTGGGGCGTATCATCATTGATATACACCTGTACTTCAGGAGCCTGCCCAGTGGCAGCAAGCCGTAAAAAATCCGGAGGAAATGCTATACCAGCAACCAGCGGTACTTTCTCCATATCCTTGGGTTTTTCTTTCGAAGCTAACTCGGTCAAGGTTCCATCGGCTTTTCGCCAAAGGACCAACTCACCCGAAATCACCTTCTCCAGCGCCTGTTCATCCGCGAATGGAACCAGCTCGAGGCCTTGCTCGCCCTCTATCATCGCCACCATGGCATCCAAGTCATGGTGGACTATTCCGATAGCTACCGATTCGGTGACGGTATCGGGAATAATCCAGAACACAGCTATGAATAGCGCCAGACCCACCGCGGAAAGCACCGCATAGATGCGGCCACGACTGAACTGGATGAAATCCTTCTTTAAAAGGACAGCTAGGATACCCATCAGAGCGTTCTCCCCGTCATCTTGATGAAGATGTCCTCAAGCGACGCCTCCTGGGTATGGATCGTCAGCACCTCGCCGCTGCCTACCGCCAACTTGAGGGCTTCACCGGAACTTGTGGCATCAAGGGGCACCACCTCTTCCACAATGGTCCCGTTTCGGCGAAGTCGCACTGTCGCAGTCCTCGTCCCATGTTTTAATTTAAGGTTCTCGGGAGTATCGACAGCATAGAGCCGGCCCTCGTTGATAAAAGCCACCCTATCCGAAAGCTGGTCGGCCTCGAGCATTCCATGGGTGGTAAGCAGGACCGCGGTCCCATCAGCCGCTTTGCGTTTGATGAGATTCCGTATTGTCTGGGCAGAGACGGGATCCAAACCATCGGTGGGCTCATCAAGGAACAGAACCTCGGGATTGTTGATAAGTGCCCGAGCGATCATCAACCGCTGACGCATGCCCTTTGAGTAATTGGAGACACGGTCTTTGGCCCTGTCGTGGAGATCCACCTGCCGTAGCAGTCCCATGATATCGGGACGCTTGATGCCGAACAGGCCGGCGAAAAAGGAGAGGTTCTCCTCCCCGCTCATCTGGGGATAGAGGTTTTTTTCTTCAAAACAGACGCCCATAAGCTGATGGACTTCCTTAGAATGCCCCTGCACTAAATGCCCAAGGATGCTTATCTCGCCCGACTGGGGGATGAGTTGCCCGGTCAGCATCTTGATCGTGGTGGATTTTCCCGCCCCGTTGGGACCGAGAAATCCAAAGACCTCGCCTTTGGCTATGGAGAACGAAATACCATCCACCGCTTTTTGCTTGCCATATGCATAGGAGATGGAACGGACATCTATCACAGGTGAATTCATCGTCAACCTCGTTTTTCAAAAACTGATTGTGATTATAATCCACCAACCCCACGAGCACAATGATTTTAATGGCTAACCTAGCTAACCTAGGAAAAACGCATGAAATGAAAGGGATCAATGCCCCCTGGCTGACACTGGAAAGCGGTGGCGTTGTGGGTAAGCGTATGTGGTTTAAGTTGCTGGAACCTTTTCCACATTCCACACCGCGTTGTGGTTATGGTTGCTGGAACCTTTTCCACAGAAGGTTCAGTAGGTCCAGAAATATCCTACCGAGGGACTGATTGCAAAGCCAAACACATCCCAAGCCCACGCTGGATTGGTATCGAATCCGAGATCTTCACCAAAGAGCGCGATGGGAATGAAGCCGCTGATCATCATGCCCTCTTTCTGGTTATTCTCCCAGAATTCAAAGACCAGGTCAACACCAGCCGCACCGAGTACGAACCGCCGCAACCCAGCTGAGAGCCCGTACATCTTCGGCCCGACCGAGAAGCGTGTATTTTTTCCTATTGCAAAGCTCTTGGTGATGGAGGCCGAGACCAAGCCTATGCGGAAAATGCCCAAGAGAGAATCCTCATCCTCATCATCAAGAATCCTTTCCATGATTGCTCCGATGAAGGAGTAATGGGCGGCGACATTGAGGGATAGCGAACCGTGCGGCAAACTTGCGGTGACTCCTTGGGTGAAAACAGTCGATTCCCAGCCTAGATCCCAGCGAGTGGGCTCTTTGGCTGCAAGCGGAGCCGATACCGCAAAGACCAAAAGAAACACGCATGCGCATACCGCGATTTTATACTTGGGCAACAGCACAGAGAAACCTCCAGCTAGCGGGAACTTAGAAATACCAGAACCAGCCCACGGTGACCAGCTGGAAGATAAGATAGACAGACATGATGGCGGCACCTGAGGGGAAATCGTCGGGGGGAATCGGTGGATTGCGTTCCCAAATGAACCATCGCAACGGAACCAAGACCTCAGCCACCAGCGCGCTATTGGAATCCTTCAGCTTCAACGAGCCACGTAGCTGTCCCCCAAAAAGCACCGCCACCTGCTCGTACTCGAAGTCCAACCAAGAGGTCGCGCCAAGGCCGGCTTGGAGATTTATCCGCGGTGTATCCAGCATGTTGGTAGTCAGATAGCCGCTTGCCAAAACTTCCTGATAGGGAATATCCGTCAAGGAACCTTGGTAATGGTAACGCGCGGCAGAGCCAAGATGCAAGGGACCGATTCCGACATCGGCAGCTATCCCAAAAGCCGTGAAGGTGGTCTGGGCACCAATCGAAAAGGAGAGTTGCGGGGTCGCTGACAACGGTAGCACGGCCACTAAAAGAAACGTGATCATTATAATGATGACAGGCGACCGAAACACACGCATCTGATCCTCCGGCATCCACAGTACGTTCCGACGCTTTGTTTGTCAAGCGCAGGATGGGTGATCACTCGAAATATGCGTTCACCACCAGGTCCGAGGCTCCGCGCAAGGCGGTCTTGGTGCAGTAGGGATGGGCGAAGAATTCAATCACCCCAAAATCAAAACCACCGGGCTGCTCCTCACGGAGACGCGCCACCGCCTGCGAGAGCCGCTCGCCAACCGTAGGGGCGGAAGAGACAATCAGGAAAGCTTTGGGACGGAAGCAGCGGATGATGGTCTTGACCGCGGCGAATACGTAGTGGGCGACTTCATCGATGACAGCTACCGAGGCAGGGTCGTTTTCCTTCAGCGGTTCCTCCAGACATTGCAGCAGGGGGCCTTCACAATTGGAGATGCGGTCGTTGAGCAAGGTGATATAGGATTGCAGGCAGCCGTTCTGACCACAGACGCACTTGGGGCCTTCCAGGCTGATGGGCAGGTGTCCGGTCTCCAAGGTGGTGGACTGGCTGGTGATGTAGACCTTGTCTTGGTTCACAAACGCTCCATTCACACCAGAACGGATGAGGAAGGTGAACAGCGCGTCGCCATGCCGATAGCCACCATAACGATATTCGCTCAAGGCGATGGCGGAGCAGTTGTTATGCAGGAAAACCGGGATGCCCAAAGCCTCCTCCATGATATCGGCTACGGGGAAGTTCCGCATCTCCATGAAACGCGGGTAGTAGACAATCTCGCGGCGGGCGACATTCACCTGCCCGGGTGCCGCCACCCCTATCCCAAGTACCTTCTCGGTTTTCAAGTTGAGATCTTTCAGAACCTCGCGGATAAGGGTGATGATTTTTGACGTTACTTCATTCGCGTAATGGTCGGCGCTCAGCTCGATGCTCCGTTCATAGATGAGCTCACCGGCGAAGTTGAACACTCCCAAGGCGATGCAATCCACCCAAAACTCCACTCCAAAGGTGAAAAGAGCGTCCTCGCGCACCCGGTAGGCCACAGGACGGCGGCCCTTCTTCAACGCAAGGCCGGGTTGGGACATCAGGGGTTCGATAAGCCCATCTTCCTCCAGGTGGTTGAAAATCCGAAAGACCGTAGGTGCTTTCAGACCGGTTGCCTGCACTACTTCGGATTGCGAGACTCCATCCCTTTTCGCTTGATAAATAAGGAACAGCACCATCTTTTCATTGTGCTGCCGCACGTCAGAGGCTCGCAACGGATTGTCTTGTGGAATCATCATAGCTAAACCATAGGATATAAAAATGAAAAAATCTAGAAAATTCATCTTTACTTTCATATATTTTTCCATATATAATTATTTTCATAAAGTAAGTAAATGGGAAGGTTACCATGGAGCAAGGAATTGTGGACAATCTCAAGGCTCAGGCACGCGAAGTACGCAAGTACACCATCGACACAATCGCAAACCTAGGCGTCGGCCATATCGGAGGCTCTCTGTCTGTCGTCGAGATCCTCACTCTTCTATATTATCGGGAAATGCGGGTGAAAGCCGAGGACCCCCTCTGGCGCGAACGGGACAAACTGGTCCTTTCAAAGGGGCATGCTGGCCCTGCCCTCTACTCGGTGCTCGCGCTCAAGGGCTTCTTTCCTATGGAATGGCTTTCCACGCTCAACCGTGGGGGCACGAAGCTACCGAGCCATTGCGACCGCAACCTCACCCCTGGAATCGACATGACCACAGGATCACTCGGCCAGGGCCTCTCCGCTGCCTGCGGTCTTGCGATAGCGAACAAGCTTGATGGAATCGACAACTGGACCTATGTGATCATCGGTGATGGCGAGACCAATGAGGGCCAGAACTGGGAAGCGGCAATGCTGGCTCCCCACCAGAAGCTCAGCCGCATCATCGCATTCACCGATTACAACAAGCTGCAGCTGGATGGCACCACCGACCAGATTCTTTCCTTAGGTGATATCGAAGGTAAATGGCGAACGTTCGGCTGGCATGTGGACCGCTGCGACGGACATCATTTCCCGTCCATGTCCTGCGCGATAGCTAGAGCCAAGGCGCAAGCGCTTCGTGAAGATGGCAAGCCGTCCATGATCATCCTGGACACCATCAAGGGCAAGGGAGCTGCCTTCGCCGAAGGCAAGCTCACCAATCACAACATGAATATCGACCGGCAGACTGCTGACATAGCGATCGCCGCCCTGTACGAGGAGAAATAAGATGGCTGTTCCAGAAATGCGCGCAGTATACGCCGATACGCTCATAGACCTTGCCCGTTCCGATGAACGCATCATGGTGCTCGAAGCCGACCTCATGCGGGCCACAGGAACCGGAGCGTTCAAGGATATCTTCCCCACCAGACTGATCAATGTCGGTGTGGCGGAAGCCAATATGATCGGGGTAGCCTCTGGCCTTTCCGCCTCTGGCAAGATCCCCTTTATAGCCACCTTCGGATGCTTTGCCTCCCGGCGGGTGTTCGACCAGTTCTTCATCTCGTGCAACTACGCCCGCCTCAATGTGAAGCTGGTGGGAACCGACCCTGGCATCACTGCTGGATTCAATGGCGGAACGCACATGCCGTTTGAAGACCTAGGCCTGATGCGCATCATCCCCAATCTGGTGGTGTGCGAACCTTCCGACCCGGTCTCGCTCGCCGCGCTGGTACGGGCCCAGGCCGCGTATTACGGCTCAACCTACATGCGCCTGCACCGAAAGCCGGTGGCTCCCTTGTACGAAGCGGGCACCACCTTCGAGCTGGGCAAAGGTAAACTTCTCGCTGAAGGCAACGATGTATTGATTGTCGCCTTGGGCGCTGTGATGGTTCCCGAAGCCCTGAAGGCAGCTGAAATGCTCAAATCCCATGGGATAAGCGCGGGGGTGATCGACGCCCTCACACTCAAGCCCCTGGACGAGGAGCTGATCCTGTCGCAAGCCCGCAAGGTGAAGGTAGTGGTGACCGCCGAGAACCATCAGGTGAACAATGGCCTTGGCTCCGCAGTTGCCGAGCTGTTATGCGAGCAACACCCCATGCCGCTACGCAGAGTGGGAGTGCAAGGTCTCTTTGGAGAGGTCGGCACCCCGGATTATCTACAAAAACGTTTTGGCCTTGATGCCGAGACTATCGTCAATGTCAGCCGCACAGCGCTTGGCCGCTGAAAACCAGGAGCAACCTATGAAAATCGCTATCGCATCGGATCTATCCGGCTTCCCCCTCAAACAGGAGGTGGTCAAGCATCTTAAGGAACAGGGATATGAAGTTCTCGATTTCGGCATTCCCAGCGCTGACGAGCCCAAACCCTATTTCATGCAAGCACCGAAAGTGGCCAAAGCTGTACAGTCCGGAGAAGCCGACAAAGGCATCCTCGTGTGTGGAACCGGACAGGGCATGGCTATTGTCGCCAATAAGTTCAAAGGCATATACGCCTGCGTGGTAGACGATATTTTTTCCGGAGAACGTGCTAAGATCGTGAACAACGCCAATGTCATCACCATGGGTGGATGGATCACCGCACCGTTCCTCGGCTGTCAGATTGTCGACGCCTGGCTTTCGATGGAATTCACCCAGAAGATGGAATTCAAGAAGGATTTCCTCACCAATGCCTTCAATCAGGTGCAGCAGATCGAGCAGGAGAATTTCCGCTAAGGAGCGAACATGCCGTATCGTCTACTCTCTTCGGTAAAAATCATCGAGACTCTAGAGCTGGATGGTGCGGCTCTTGCAACCATCGCCCGCTACGCGACAGGAATCGGGGACCGCGCGCTACGTCTTGCGGTTGTACGTGATGAATACCCAATGCCCATAAGAACTCAGTTGATTGAAGCTTTGAAAACCAATGCGGAAGTGATCGAGCTTACCCGGGTGCAGCCGAATCCACGCTCTTCCGATATCGACGCGATGTTGAACGAAGCACGTTTGACCGAATACGACGCGGTTATCGGAATCGGGGGTGGTAGTGTTTTGGACTCCGCCAAAGCCTTGGCCATGCTCGCCAGCAATGGCGGCACGCTCAACGACTACCTCGGGCCAGCTCCAGAGCGCAAGATTGAGAAAAAAGGGCTCCCCCTGATTCTTATACCCACCACAGCGGGAACGGGTTCAGAAGTGACCAAAGTAGGTGTCTATACCTCGGATTCTGGCCGAAAATACACGCTTGGATCCCCGTTGCTGCTCGCCCAGGTGGCGGTGCTCTGCGGTGCGCTCACATCCAGCATGCCCCCGGCGCTTACCGCTGCAGTGGGCTTCGATGCCCTCGACCATGCCTTCGAGTCCATCTGGAATAAAAACGCGACTCCCATCACCCGCAGTGTGGCGATTGAGGCGGCAGTGGACGTCCTGAGGATCCTAGACGATGCCTATGACGCTTCCCTACGTCTGCAGGCCCCATTGGTAGGGGATATCGACATTAGGCAAAAAATGCTTCTGGCATCCTGCAAGGCAGGAGTGGCCTTCAATATGACTGGGACCGCGGCAGGCCATGCGCTCTCCTTCATCCTTTCCGAGGAATGGCATGTGCCGCATGGCGCTGCTTGCGCATTCACTTTAGTGGATATCTATCGGCATGCCCTTCGCGACCCCGCAAGCGCTCAGGCACTTGCGACCATCGCAAAAGTATTTTTCCCACAGGTCGCAGATCCCATGCAGCGCTGTGAACTTCTGCTTGACAAGATAATCGCGATGAAAAAACGGATGCATATGAGCGAGACCTTCGCTGATCTCGGGATCAGCATCGCCAAAGAGGATATCCCCCGCTACTTCGAGCGGGCCTTCTCCGATCCGAAAATGCTCAACCAAGTCCCGATCGCGACGAACACGGCCATATACCCCATGCTTGAGAAGAAAATATGCTAAGCCTTCTGCTGGGCGGGCTCACCGTCTTCGTCACCCATGCCTTGGAAGCCGTAACGGGATTCGGCTGCACCGTGCTCGCGCTACCTTTCTTCACCGCCCTGTTCGGCGTGCGCCAAGGCGTGATGGTCCTCACCATCCTGGCTTGGATCTTGGCTTTGTACATTGTGCTGAGCAAACGAAAGCAAGTCGACCTCCGCCAATACGCCATCATCACAGGCCTGATGCTGTGCGGCCTCCCCGTGGGAATTTTCCTGTTCCGGACAGCCGATGTCTCGTCGCTACGGATCATCCTCGCCTACTTCATCGTCGCTTCGGCTTCAGTGCAGTTGCTGAAACTCTCTGGAATCCTCCGCTTCAGTAAAGCGCTTCCCAAACCCATCGCGTATGCCCTGCTTATCATAGGGGGGATTGTGCATGGGATGTTCTCCTCAGGTGGACCGCTGGTGGTGCTGTATGCCACGACTGCATTGCCAGACAAAGGGCGCTTCCGGGCTACCTTATGTCTGCTTTGGACCACGCTGAACTCGATCCTCATCACTACCTACCTCATCGGTGGAAATCTTGACAAACCAGCCCTCACCACGGGGGCTTGGATGCTTCCATTTCTCGTCCTTGGCATCATCGCAGGAGAAAAAGTGCACGACAAGGTGAACGCGAAGGTGTTCAGCTATATCGTATTCAGCATGCTGCTTATCACAGGTCTTTTCATGCTGGTCTTCCGTTGAATCGTAAGCGCGCATAACGTATGTGAACATAAGGAGCCTCTATGGATATCGTTGGACTTCGCCTGGCAAACCGCCTTCCCATCCTGGAACTATCAGACCCCCGCTTCGCCCGCTACGGCCGTGTGCTGACAGCCTTCGATGTCCAGGAACTGCGTGCTTATGCCAATGCCGCTACGGTAGTGGACCCCCAGCGGAACACCTATGTGGCTTCGGTACCCACCATGGAGGCCTTCCCTGTCGTGCAACAGATAGCTGACACAATCTACGGAGGTATGCCGATAGAGGTCGGGTATTGCAATGGCCCCAACTCTACTCTCAACGGATTGGAATACCATAAAAGCCCAGAGGTCTTCATCGCCGTCACGGATTGCATCCAGATTGTAGGACACACCCAGGATATCGTGGACTTCCACAGCTACGACACCCTCAAGACGGAGGTGTTCTTTTTCCCAGCAGGTACTGTGGTGGAAAGTTACGCCAGCACGTTGCATTTTGGCCCGTGCAAGACAGCACCTGAAGGATTCAAGAGTATCATAATTCTTCCGTTGGGGACGAACACCCCGCTGGAGAAGGGAAAAGCCGACCCGGCCGACCCCGAGACACGGCTCTTATTCATGCGTAACAAATGGCTGCTCGCCCATCCTACCCGTGTTCCTTTAATCCAGAATGGCGCATGGCCAGGGCTGGTCGGACCGAATATCGAAATCCTTCTGAACTGAATCCTAGAGCTGGAAAGCTGAGGAAGCCATCGGGCTTGGTCTCCCTGTATCAACCTCAAAGACAATATCGTTGCTCTCCGCTAGCTTCTGCATGCGCGTGATGCGGTTCTCTATGGCCTTGCACGAGCACCCGAAGCGTTCGGACAGGTCGTGCACGCTTGTTCCTTTGCACCATTCAAATAGAAGTTCGATCTCATCGATATCCCGGCGCTGCAGATGCCAATAGCGGGTGAAATAGGTCTCGCTGAAGGTTTTCCCACAGAGATCGCATCGATAGCGGCGTATCTTGCGTTTTGGATCGCTTTGGCAATGATACCAACCGTGGGGACTGAACCAAGGATTTTCCGTCAGGGTCCCGGCTTCATGATTGGGGCATTCCGGATTCGGGCAATGCCGCGAAAGGCTTTTGTTCATTTTCACACTCTCTCTCCTTTTCCACAATCATCTAACCTCACCTACTGCCGAAGCGCTTCATTTTTCTGGGTGGATTTGTGATAAGAAGGTGATGGCTTATTGCATGAACAGCCACATTCGTATAAAGTGAACCGGTATCACCCATAAAATGCAAGTTACAGATACAAATATAGATAGGAGTCCCATGCAAGATTTAGAGAAATTTTCCGCCCTCGGCCTTTCGCCCCGAACAATCGCCGCCCTTATAGAAAAGGGCTTTGAAGAACCAACCCAGATACAGGCCGAATGCATTCCCCTTCTGCTCAAAGAGCAGGCGGACGTCGTTGGCCAAGCTCAGACAGGCACAGGTAAAACCGCAGCCTTCGGTCTCCCCATACTCGAGATTGTCGATCCAAACAGCAGGGCTGTGCAAGCTCTGATCCTCTCACCTACCCGCGAGCTGGCTGTCCAGGTGGCGGAAGAGATCGACAGCCTCAAAGGTGACCGCAACCTTGAGATCATTCCAATCTACGGAGGCGCCTCGATGGACCTCCAGCTACGCCGGCTTCGCCGTGGTGTCCAAGTGGTTGTCGGTACCCCGGGCCGTCTTCTGGACCACCTCCGCCGGGGAACGCTCAATCTTGATTCGTTAAAATTCGTGGTGCTGGATGAAGCCGATGAAATCCTGAACATGGGATTCATCGAGGATGTGGAGGCGATTCTGGAGAAAACTCCGGACGACAAGCGCATGCTTCTGTTCTCCGCCACTATGCCCAGACAGATCCTCACCTTGGCTGAACGGTTCATGAAGGACTACCGGCTGGTGAAGACCAAAGAGAACGCGCTTACCGAGAATCTCACCGATCAGAGTTATTATGAGGTCCGAGAGGGCGATAAACTTGAGGCCCTCACCCGGATCATCGACATCGCCCCGGATTTCTATGGCTTGGTGTTCTGCCGTACGAAGATGCAAAGCGATGACGTAGGCAGGCAATTGGTGGAGCGGGGATACGAAGCAGAGGTGATCCACGGCGATCTCGCCCAAAAACAGCGTGAGCTGATCCTCCAGAAGATGAGAGATCATCGTATCAGCATTCTGGTGGCTACCGATGTAGCCGCCCGCGGTATCGATATCCAGGACCTCACCCATGTGGTGAACTATACCATCCCGCAGAATCCCGATACCTACACCCACCGGGTGGGGCGTACGGGACGCGCTGGAAAAGTCGGTCTGGCGATGACTTTCGTCACCCCCTCCGAAGCCCGCCGCTTCACCTATCTAAAGCGCAACATAAAGAATGAGATCCATAAGGAACGCCTTCCCGACCCGCAATCGGTGATTGAGGTCAAACGGGCCCGGATCATCAGCAGGATTGAGGAAACTCTTAAAAAGGACGACCACAAGCAGTTCGTGCCCATGGCTACCGCACTTATTGAGGAACATGATGGTGTCCAGCTGCTGGCGGCAATGCTTAGGCAGCAGTACGGCAATCAGCTTGATGAACGTCAATACCGTCAGATCGCTTTGCAGGATGACACCTACGGTCGCGCAAGGGATGACCGCTATGACCGCAGGGACCGCCCCGAATCGCGGGATTTCCGCGATTCACGCGACTCCCGTGATTCCCGCGAGCCGTCGTCCTACGATGACCGCAGAAGCGAGAACCGCTATCCGTCCGAGAAGGGCAGCCGGGAGTTCGTACGCCTGTTCATCGCCAAGGGTCGCACCTCTGGCTTGACCAAGCGGCTTCTGGTGGACTTCATCATCGAAAATGCCCGGGTGACCGACCGGGAGCTTCAGGAAGTAGAGGTTTTGGAAGATTTCTCCTTTGTCTCGGCTCCTTACGCTGCCGCGCAACTTATTCTCAAGGCATTCTCAGAATCCTCCATGGAAGGCAAGCCGCTTGTCACCAGGGCTCGTCCAGACAATCCCAACGGAAAGAATCTGTCCAGCAGGAATGTGGTTCGTCAGGATCGCGAACGCGATTCGTATGCCCCGCGTGAATCCCACCGCCCATATAGGGAGAATCGGTATCGGGAGGAAGCTCCTCCCACGCATTATGAGACCAGGGATATCGCCCCGGAGCGACCTGCCTATAAAACCAAAACCGACTACGGCCGGCCAGCGCCTAGGGATGCCGAACCTCGGAGGGAAGGCGATTTTGACCGAAGGGACCGCTACAGCTACCCCTCCGATCGGCCTGCCCCCTCCTATGGTAGGCCCGCGGTGAAATCACGGATCAAACCGGGAGCTCCTTCGAAGTTCAAGAAGTCTCGGAAGAGCTATTGATGGACAAGCGGTCTGGAAGAATTTTCCAGACCGTTTTCCAGTTTTATGTAACACATCAAGTCCAGCGGTTGTTTACTCAACGCTAAGTATGCGTGGAGGTCTTTTGAAAAATTCTTTTTGGAATTGGCTGCTGGTGATCCTTTCCAGCATTGGCCTGATGATGTATCTGGTATTGACCGAAGGCAGTGAGAATATCACCCGGATGTTCAGATTGATCGATTACCGATGGGTTGCGCTGGCAATGGCCAGCACCCTGCTGTTCTGGGTTTTTGACGCGCTTGTCCTTCATCTCATTCTCCACAACCAATCGCGGACCCTGCCCTTTGGCACATGCTTCCGTTCTTCGCTTATAGGGATGCTGTTTGGGCTCATCACACCATTGCAATCCGGGAATATCGCGGCTCAGGTGGTTGTTCTAAAACAGCACGGATTGGAATCAGGGGATGCGATAGCGGTCATGCTGGTTAAAAACATCATCATGGTGGTTTCCTCAGTGATGATCATGTCTACAGCTGCGGTTGTATTGGGAGCTTCCTTATACCGGCAATCACCCGTGATTTTCTGGGTTGTGGTGCTGAGTCTCTTTCTCAACCTCTTGTCCATACTTGGGATGATAGTCGCTGGAATTCGTGAAGACCTTATCCGGAGATTCGTTCTGTCAGGTGTCAAGCTTCTCGCAAAATTACGGATACTCAAAAATCCCGAAAGGATTTCAGCCAGGATAACCGTTGAAATCGGGCGATTGCATGTGAATTTCATGACAATCCGCCAACGAGGCGGGATGGTTGCACGTGGCATGCTTCTAGGTATCATAGGTCTTATGGGAAGCTACCAGATCATCTATTTCATCTACCGTGGTTTTGGACTCGCCCAGGCGAATTATGTGGACGTGGTCGCTGGCCAGGTCTTCAGCATGACTATCCAATCGATTGTACCTTTGCCAGGTGGTGCCGGAATCACCGATAGTGGATTCTATTTCATCCTCATTTCTTTATTTACCAAAGCTTTTATCAATTTCGCACTGATTTTCTGGAGGTTTTTCACTTTCTACCTTCCTATTTTAGCCGGGATGTTCGCTTTAGCTGGCGCTAAGAAGAAGTTGAAGACATCCATAGCATAAAATGATACACAACCTAGTGGTCTGTAAACTTATAAACTTGTCAGTTGCCTTCGAGTGGAAACGGAGCGGGGTTAGGCCAAGGAGAAGAGGATATCTAGGATATCCGATTCGACACGAACGCCGCCTCACACCGTTTAGACCGAAGGAAATTAAAGGATTGAAGTTTACAGACCACTAGTGACAACTTAGCTGATTGGAGTTATAAGCAACAATGCAGATTCTCTTAAGCCGCATGATCGGCACAATTCAAAAATATGCGAAAGCCACCATAGCGGTGATAGTCATCCTTTCTATCGGATTCGCTTTCGCGGCGATCAAGATACAGTTCGACGCCGATTACAGTTCTTTGCTCCCGCCTGTCGATGTTGATTTCATCCTGCCTGCAGAGGCAGCGAAGGATACAATCTTTACCACTGACCATATCGTGATGGTGGAATCAACAAACCTGTACTCTCCTGAAACACTGTCGGCCATCACATCCGCGCTGGATACAATGAAATCGCATCCAGCGGTGGGATCAAGTTTCTCGGCTTTTGATTTCATCACCGTGGAGAGCCGTGGCACTCGACTGCTGACTGTTCCTATGTCAACCCGAATTGGGAACAATGAATGGACACAGGCCGAGGCAGATGTCTTCAAGCAACGCCTGCTGAACGACGATATCGTGAGAAACCTTCTCGTGAGCGAGAATGGTGATTCTCTGGTGTTTGTATTCACCGTGAATCCAGATATCACAACCGTACTCTCGGATTTTGCAGAAATCTGGAAGCCGGTGCGGTCGGTCGCTTCGGTATATGTCACTGGTGGAGCGACCATCAACGAACGGGTAATGACGTACCTGACCAAAGACCTCACCACGTTGCTGATCCTCTGCTTCATCGTCATCCTCATCATATACTATCTATCCTTCCGAGCGAAACGGGCAATGTTCATACCATTCTCGCTTTCCTTGATCAGTATCATCTGGACCTTAGGCATCATGTCGTTATTGGATTTCCCAATGACCATCATCAACGTGATCACACCTTGCCTTGTGCTTACGCTAGGCAGCTCGTACAGCATCCATGTCCTGACAGAGTATTTCCAAAGTTACCGTGAAGGCAATCCCGATTATATCCGCATGGCGGTCTCAAAAATCGGCAAAACGATTTTTCTCGCATGTATCACGGATATCGTGGGTTTCATGAGCCTTCTCACCTCACAGACCGATGCGTTCAAAGAATTTGGGATCTCGGTCTCCATCGGTATAAGCATCTGCGCCATTCTTTCTGTCACGTATCTCCCGGCCATACTCACCGTCACCATTGAACCTCAATCACATCAGATGAACCTCTATCAAAACGGATTGATAGCAAGAATATCAAGCAGGATCGCCCGGATCATCGTGCGGAGGTGGCCGTGGTTCCTGCTTCTGTTTGTCTTGGTAACTGCTGGTTTTTTTGCTACAAAAGACCATATCGGCCTTGATGCCAACTATATGTCCTATCTCCCGAAAAAAGATCCCCTGGTTATCGATTCCCAGCAATTGACAGACAACCTGAAGGGTACAAACAACTATTATGTCACACTTGATGCCCCAGAAAAGGAAAAGGGTTACTTCCTCAAACCGGAGATTATCAAACAGGTCTATGCGTTTGAACAATCTGTTTTGGAGAATAGCGCCGATGTGGCGCATATCATCTCATTTCCTTCCTATGTGAGCTTTATGAACAGGGTTTCCACCGGAACCAAGGAAATTCCCGAGACCCCTGGAATCATTCTGCTTCTTTCCCGATATCTTAAGCTGATCACAACCCAACTGGATAACCCAAGCATCAATATGCTGTTGAACGAAGATGGTTCCAGGATGACCATCACCTTGCGGGTCTACGATTCTATTGCACAGAACTTCCAGTCTGTCGCCAGTGCGGCGCGTGTGGATGAAGCGCTATGGGCCAGTCAGCCCTCACTTCCAAAAGAGGTCGACATGACTATCTGGGGAGAAGGAAAGGACGCGATACGCTTTAGCGATATCATTATGGACGACCAAAGGCGATCAATCGTCATATCCTTCATCCTGGTATTCGCAATCACCATAGTTGCCTTCGGTTCATTGAAAATCGGCATCTATTCAATCATCCCGATTCTGGTGGGGATCATGGCGAATTATATTTTCATGTTCGTCGCAGGAATACCGTTCGATATGATCACTGTAGGATTCACCAGCGTCACTATTGGAGTCGGTATAGACAATGCTCTCCATTTTCTCATCAGATATGACAACAAGCGGAAGATAGATCGTTTTGTAAATGTCCGGGTGCACCTCCAGCAGACCATCAGGGAGACCGGAAGGCCAATTCTACTCACCACCCTTTCCATAGTCTCCGGCTTGGCCATGTTGTCGTTCGGCAGCTATACCCCTATCCGCTACTTTGGTCTGCTTGTGTCGATTTCCTTGATCAACACCATGCTTGCCACGTTGTTCATACTGCCCTCGGTGATAATACTTGTGGAAGAGATTCCCAGGAAACGTCGCAAGCGACTTAAACGCCTGAAACATCATTAATTGGTTTAGGCGTATAATCAGGTTTTACATTGCAGGGCGATAATACGCTTCACAAGCGTCGGATTATCAAGTGGTTGTGATTGGATAGCACTATGGTGATCATGCCAGCACGCGGCTTTCCATGATATCCTTGGTATCCTGTAGAATTTGCAGGGCGAATTCATCAGCACTGAATTTCAGGGGGATATGAAGGAAACGCTGCTCCATTTTGATATCGTAATCTGGATCTGCCATGCATTCTGCTATGATTTGAACCTGTTTCTGTGGTTCTGACTCACTCCAGCCGATACCGTGGGTCCGCAGGTAATCTGAGGAATACCTTGCGGTATAGAGCTCTTCGGAGATAAGGCAAGGCCGATGCATATAAATGGCCTCCATGAGGGTATTAGCACCTTGTTTACCTACAACAATGTCGGCTGCGAGAAAATATTCATGGATATTCTGAACATATCCAATAGGATGAATATCAAATCGGGGATGGGCCGCCATGAAAATGTCATATTTTATTCGAGTGGATCCACTGATATTCCCTATGAGCAAAACTTGAATATCCAGCTTGCATCTATGTGCCTCTTCAACAAATTCAGTCGTCCCGATTCCCTCTCCACCCAAGGAAAGAAGTATCGTGAATTTTTCCTTCAACTTAAGTTTCTCGCGTGCTTCATGTTTTGTGAGCTTGGAAATCCCGGAGAATTTATGCTGGAGTGGAAAAGCGCATAAGGCCGTGCGATCTGGCTGTTGTCCTTGAGCGATAACCCAGTCAACTCCAAATTGAGAAGGAACATATAGCTTGTCAAGATCATTGGAGAGCCCAACGCGGGGACACATGAATACATCCGCACTATAAAGGTACAAAGGAATATTCTTATTGCATGCTTTCAGTAGGGATGGTAGAAGAATCCCTCCAATGAAATGGGTGGTGAGAATAAAGTCCGGTTCGACAGTCTCCAGCCATGTATTGAATTTCTTTTTATAGAGGAATATGGCAAGACCAACATATCGCCTCCATTTTGCAGGATCATCATTCTTCTCGCTGCTCTTACGTTCATAATTAGGGAAGTGGAGCATGAAACGCCACACGAATTTTGTAAACCAATGCAGGAATTTTGTATCGACTACCAATAGAAGGTCTTGAAGAATCGATTCATGACCAAGCTTCGCCATGCTTTCATGAATTGCTTTCGCAGGAATATAGTGACCCTTCCCTGCTTCAATATAAAACAAGACACCACGCACATGTGCTCCCATTTGGTCGATATTCATCTTATGTAATAATACATACTAAACAAAAACAAACCCAAGCAATTTAATTGTAAACTGGTTCAAATGAATATAGCACAAAAACCAAGTCGATGAGAAGTCAATGATTTAAAAACCAGAGGCCGATCCGTTTAGTTTTCAAATGTTGTATTTATCGACAATCCAAGCTATAATTCACTTTAAAATCAATCTTTTATATACAGAAAGGTTTCAATGAAAACTACTGGATATTCGAGCGCATTCGCACAATTCATTCAAAAATCGAATGTAGCGATAATCATACTCACAATTATTATCACAATTTTATTCTCATTTTTCCTCATACGGCTTCAATTCAATTCGGATTTCGATTCAATAATCATCCCAACGGATATTCTGAACACCCAGATTGAAGGAACGCCGGAAGTCCCGGAATCCGAATATCCAATCGGCATCGCGCTACTCATTGAAGCAAATGATGTGTTCAATCCAATTCTCTTGGATCGCATCACAACTGCCATGAAGAAGTTGGATTCGTACGATGTGATCGGACCAAATCTATCGCCGTTCAGTTTTATCACAGTTGAGAAACGAGGGACACGTTTGGTGACAGTGCCGATGAATCCCCATACGCAGGATGGTCCGTGGACTGTTGAGGAGGCGGCCCTGTTCAGGAGCCGAGTTGAACAGGACGATATTGCAAAAAGCTACCTTGTTTCCAAAAATGGCAATGCGTTGTTGATATTCTATTCGGCACGGGAATTTGGAGATCAATCCATAAAACTCCTATCTGAGTTCAGGGAAATTCTGAAACCGGTTGAAGAGATGGCGAAAGTGTCTCTTTTATCTTCGCCCCATATTGAGGAACGTGTTGGTGTATATTTAAACCGCGACCTTGTCATTCTCCTCGTGATTTGTTGTTTGGTTATTCTGTTCACGTATTTTATTTCATTCCGCGCCAAACGTGCCGTTCTGATTCCGTTTTCATTGTCGATCATCGGTATCATCTGGACATTGGGAGCCATGCAGCTTCTTGGATTCTCCCTTACCATCATCAATATCATAACACCGATAATGGTGTTGACCTTAGGCAGCTCATACAGCATCCACATGTTGAATGAATACTTTGCATCACTTGACGAAGCTTCTCCTGAAGCGGTTGGACAATCGCTGGTCCATATTGTCAAGACAATCGTAATGGCCTGCATCACCACTATTCTAGGGTTTTTAAGCCTCCTGGCATGTGAAGCGCCAGCCTTCAAGGAGTTTGGAATATCTGTTTCCATCGGAATCTTCTTCTGCGCGCTGCTTGCGGTCACCTACCTTCCTGCGATTCTTAGCCTCACACCGAAACCCGTCCGTGGAAAAGCCCATAGAAAAGCAAAAATCTACTTTAAGTGCGCCACAGAAGCCATAAGCAATATCAATATAAAGTACTGGCCGTACGTCTTGTTGGTCTTTATTTTTATCACCTTCGCTTTTCTTTTTACAAAAGACCAGATCAACCTTGATACCAATTATATGTCATATTTCCCTAGGAAGGACCCCATTGTTGAAAGCGCGCTGCATTTTGCAGAAACCCTAGGCAGTACGGACCAATACCATCTCACATTGAATGCTCCTCCAGGAGAAGTGGATTATTTTCTCAGACCTGAGATTCTCGCTCAAGTCCATGCTTTTGAACTTGCGCTTCTCGAGGATTGTCCTGATATCATGCATAGCCTCTCCTTTTCTTCATATATCGCGTATATGAATAGGGTTTATTCTGGAGCAGCAACGATTCCTGAGACTCCAGCGCTCATGAGGTTGTTATCCAGACTGATTGTGCTAATCGGGAATCAAATGGAAAACGCGGGTTTGAATTTGCTGATCAATCCCAATGGCACTCAGATAACACTTTCGTTCAGGAATTATGATTCCATTGAAGGAGACATCCAAACTTTGCCAAGCTCGAGGCGTGTGCAGAAAGCCATTGATGATCACCTTGCGATGCTACCCATTGGAATCAAAGCCGTACACTGGGGAAATTCAACCAATAATTTCAAAATCAACGACATATTGATGGCTGATCAGTCGACATCGACGATTTTATCATTCATCATGATATTTTTTGTAGTTTTGGTTTCTTTCAAATCCTTTAAATACAGTATATTCTCTCTTGTGCCGGTTCTTACGGGTGTGATGGCCAACTATATTTTCATGTATGTGACAGGGATCCCCTTCGATCTTGTGACGGTTGGATTCTCAAGTGTGACCGTAGGTGTAGGAGTCGATAACGCGTTGCATTTCATCATACGCTACCGAAGGAATATACTTGAACATAAGCTCCAGGTGGGAGACGCCATCCGGGTGACTATCAATGAAACAGGAAAACCGATACTTCTTACCTCGGTCTCAATCATTATGGGACTGATGACACTCGCTTTTGCAAGTTACGTGCCAGTTCAGTATTTTGGGCTGCTTGTATCGATTGCGTTGCTCAACACGCTTATAGCCACCTTGTTCATCCTGCCGGCTGTGATTCTCCTTTCAGAAAAAATTCACGCCAGAAGGCTGCTGCGCAATACACGTACGCGCCGAATCAACGAATTATAATGATGTGAATCGTCTGCATGCTGTATACATTTCAATGGTTTTTTTTATACACAAGCACATCTTTGATTATGTGCTCAGCGAACTCATCCGCACCGAACTTGAGTGGAACCGCATCGAAATTCTTCTCCATCTGCCTGTGGAACTCTGGATTCTCCACACAACTTTGCACAATAGCCACCTGCTTCTCGGGGTCATCCTCGCTCCAACCGATATGGTACTTCTCAAGGTACCGGGCTGACATTTCCGCAGTATAAAGCAATTCTGAAATCATGCAAGGCCGACGCAGGAAAATGGACTCCATCAACGTATTTGCTCCCTGCTTCCCTATCACAATATCAGCCGCGATCATATATTCCTGGATATTATCCACAAATCCCACTAGGTTGAGACTGAATTTCGGGAATAATTTTTGGAACAGTTCGTATTTTAGCATTGTTGAGGAACTAATCTTACCAACCAGCAGGACCTGTATATCCAATTTTCTCTTTGCAGCATGCTCGACGAAATCGGTAGATCCGATACCTTCTCCACCTAAGGTAAGCAACACTGTGAATTTGTCCTTCAGCCCCAACTTAGTTCGCACGGTATTTTTATCCACAGTTTCCATGTGCAAAAATTTATGCTGGAGAGGAAAGGAACACAACGCAGCCCGGGAAGGCTCCATACCCTGCGCTATAACCAGCTGCAACCCTTCCTCGGAAGGGATATAGAGCTTCTCGTAAGAATTGGAGATGCCGCCCTTTACCGACATGAACACATCCGGACTGTAATAAAACACCGGGATATCTCGCTTGCAGGCTTTGATCATTGGAGTCAGCAATACGCCGCAGAGGAAATGCGTCACTACGATGAATTCCGGATCGGTCTTGTCGAACCATTGTTCAAATGTCCGTTTATACACATGACGGGCGAGATACACCCACTTTGACCAAGATTCCTGATTGTCATGTTTGCCACTGATGACTTTTTCCAATTTTGGATGGTGAAGCAAAAACCTCCAGACGTGTTTGGTTAACCAATGCCAGAAGCGAGCATCCAGAGCTAGAAACAATTCAGCGATATCAACATCGTGGCCGGCTTTGAGCATGCTTTCCTGTATCGCTTTGGCCGGAATATAATGACCTTTTCCACCGTCAAGATAACAAATAATACCCCGCATCACTTCTCCATGAGCATAAAACACTATGTACATCAATGTGTATGCATGAGTGGCTATGCAAAATATCCACCCGTCTCATATGATGAATATACCATAGATTATTGAATAACGCCAGTTGAAGGAATGAAAGGTATAAGACTTACCTTTCTCTCAATTTGATTGGGAATAAAGACCTCTTCAGGTAAAGCACATACCCTTGACAAGTGGAGGATATTCTTTGAATATGTATCTGCCATACAATCTGGAGGAACCCTTACATCATGTTGCCTCGAAAATTATCATTTGGAATCCTTCACGCTTACTCGACCATTTGGATGAAATTGAGATCCAAAGTAATTGTAGAAGGCCTTGAAAATCTAGAAACAATCGATACAGGTGAACGCAGGGTATACCTGCTTATCAATCACTCCACCACGTACGATATCGTGGCACTCATGCATATCGCTGCCAAGCCCTTCGTCATCCTTATGGATAGAGGTGCGTTCACCTTCCCAATCATCCGCCACTTTCTCAGCGGAGCGCGATTCATACCACTAGATAAGGAAACCTCAGCCACCGCTGTCACCCAGAGTGTTGAGCAAGTTAAAAACAATGAACCATTGCTCATTTCTCTACACGATGGAGATTCGACCTTGGGGAAATGGGGAAGACCCCGTACAGGTGGAATCAGGATCGCGCACCTTACCAATGCAACCGTCATCCCGGTTTTTCTATTTGTGGAACCCAATAGAATCAGATACCTCCGTTTCAAGGGTGTCAATGGCGTGGAATATCCGTATACAACCTTCCGGAACACCCGATTCTGGATCCGATTCCTCCCTGCGCTACACTTGGATAACCTTCCGGTTGATTCTACCTATGAAGATTATAAGGCTCAAGCCAATCTCATGGACGACATGGCGAACAAGATGGAGCAGGAATACCTGTCAAGGATGATGGAAGAAAACAAAGAACTTGACGACAAGCCAAAAGGACGCCATAAAGGTGGTACTACAGTCAGAGTCACATTCTAATCATCGCTCCCCACTACCGTAGCGTAACGAGAAATCCCTACAGGCTTTGATTGAATCAGCAAGCATGGTGTCGGGTGCATATCCAAGCTCCCGAATTGCCTTCGCGCTGGAGAAACGATGCTTGATGCACGCTGAAAGGCTCATACCATAACTTACACCCAAGCCTGGCGCTAACTTCTCGAGCATCCAGGAAGCAGGCCGCGCTAGGGATGCAAAAAGGACGAGAGGTGGTCGCTTCTGGGTAGTGAGAGCTCCCTCGCAACGTGCTGTTTCAGCTATCAAGGCCATGAAATCCACATAGGCGAGATTATCCTCCGGCTTTCCTGCAAGAATGTATTCATCACCGATTTTACCTTTGTCCATCGCGAGCACTACCCCGCAGGCGAAATCCCTTGAATCCATGAATGCGGTTCCTCCGGGATAGGTCAAACCCAGCTTCCCCTGCCAAACCGAATCCACCAGTTGAGAAATTGAATAATGCAGGTCCCCGGGCCCTACCGCTGTCCCAGGGAAAATCCGTACCACCGGCAATCCCCTCTGTATCGCATACTGCCGGGAGAGCTCAGTTGCTGCAAGCTTGGAATCGAAATACATGAGCCGGGATTTGGCTATGAATCCATAATCACCTTGCATGGAAGCCTTTACCGCGGCAAGAGCCTCTGCGGTATCGGTAAACATGATGGGATTCAGCCTCTGATACGGATTCCCTGTGGCTTCGTCCATCAGCATTCCATCCGGGCTTGGGCCTAAGACTGTGATGCTGGAGGTATCCACCAACTTAGGAATGCCAAGCTTGAGCACTGCTTCATAGAGATTTGCCGAACCAAGTACATTGACATCCCATACCCTGCGTCGCCGGCTGGCTAGGAAATCCACCGCGCCAGCTACATGGATGACCGCATCCAGCCCCTTGCACGCAGCCTGAACGCTACTTGAATCAAGGATGTCCAGTTTACGGACTTCCACTTGGGAATTATCAAAAAGTGGGTTGAGTGCTGTTTTGGAAGAGAAGGCCACCACTTCCCGATTTTGCCTCAGGCATTCCGCCACCACGTTCGCACCAAGGAATCCATAGGCCCCGGTAATTCCAATTTTCATGCAACCTCCACGGGAATCCTCCCGGATATCACTTGATTATGTAACGCATCAACAGTTAGCATACACTCGGAGGCCATATGAACATACTTATCACCGGTGCTGGAGGCTTTGTAGGCCGCACTCTCGTCCGCATGATCCTCGAGAGATACCCAAACGACCGGCTTTTCGCTCTCTTGCTGCCAACCGAAGAAGAACCTGCTGAATGGGAACTGAACGTAACGAGTATACGTGGAGATATCAGGGATAGGGAAGCGGTCCGCGCTGCAGTCGCAGGCAAAGACTTGGTCTTCCATCTTGCCGCATACATCTCCTACTGGATCTTGGACCAGCAGCTGATGCAATCCATCAACCGGGACGCAGTTTCGATTCTTGTAGATGAATGCATCGCAGCGGGAATCAAACGGCTTGTGCACGTGTCTTCGGTCGGTGCCATTGGGTTTCGTAAGGATGCCTCGGAAACCCCGGAGACCGAACCCTTCAACTGGCCTGAGGATTTTGGCTACATGACCACCAAACGGGATGGGCAGAATATCGTCTTGAAAGCAGTGCAAGAACGGGGTTTGGACGCGGTGATAGTGAATCCGGCCTCCATCATGGGGCCTGGAGACCCTTCTCCTAATTCTGCTCACAACCGTCTGTACTCGGACATGTACCGCAAGCCCTTCTTTTTTGGAACGTTTGCAGGAGGCCTTGCAGTAGTGGACGTCCGTGATTTGGCCTCCGTCATTATCGCTGCCGCCGAAAAGGGGCGCAAGGGGGCCTGTTACCTCGCTGTAGGCGCGAATGTGCCGTATCGCCGGGTTTTGGAAATCCTGTCGGGACACGCCCGCAAGCCCTTTGTGCCCTTTGCGGTTCCACCATTCCTGCTGACCTTCGTCGGCCGCCTGCTGGAAGGATTCTCGCGTGTTACAAGGAAGCGACCACTCCTGACCAGTGCGTATGGAAGGCTTTCGGGTTGGACGGCGTATTATTCCAATGCAAAAAGCATTGAAGAACTGGGTGTGGAATACAGGCCGCTTGAGACCACGATCGGAGATGCATGCGATTGGTATGAAAAACACATGCTTATATCCAACCATTAGCCCTATACCATTCACCAGTCTCCTTAAAAGCCTCCTCAGTAGTATAAGTTGGTTTGTAACCGAGCATTTCATGGGCCTTTTTGTTACAGACCACCCAGTACTCCTGTGACATCTCGGCAAGCTTGTCCCTGGTGATAAGGGGTGGATTGCGGAGCATCGGTTTTACAAACTCAGTCAGAGTTGAAACCCCCTGGACCACCCAGAAGGGGATGGAGACCCGAAACGACTTCTTGCCAAGTGAAGATTCTATCATGCAACCAAGCTGGTCCCAATCATAGCAACCATCATCCGAGATGAAAAAAGCCTGATTGTAGGAAGCTGGATTACCCAAACACTTTTCTATCGCTGAAACAAGGTTTTTTACAAAAAGCACTGACATGACGCTGTGTTTACCCACCACAAACCGCCAACCTTTCTGCACAAGCTTAAAATACTGCAGGAAGTCCCTATCATAAGGCCCGTACACCCCAGGGGCTCTGATAACTGTCCACTTCACCTCGGGTTCAAAACCACGAAGGCATTCCTCCAGTTTCTTCTTGCTGCGTCCGTACGGGGAAATGGGTCGAAGCGGAGCATTCTCGCTGAGCCCGGACTCGTCGCTCGCAGGCCCGACAGCCGCAAGGCTGCTCATAGCGATGATATGGGAGAATTCCGGAGAGACCCGCTTCGCAGTCCGCACCAAGCACTCAGTTCCTTTGGCATTGATCTCGATGAACTCACCTTCTGTTTTGGCGCGGGTGAGTCCTGCCAAATGGATAATCGTCTGCGAGCCCTGTAGAAAAGCCTCCAAGGATTTTGAATCCCGAAGATCCCCTTCAAAATACCGCACGTTTGGAATCGGTTTGTACTTTTGACCCGGGAGAACCAAACAGGAAACACAATGTCCATCTGATAGCAGTTGGTCAATCATATGCGTTCCGATGAATCCAGTGCCGCCAGTCAATGCGATGTGCATCATGGATGAAGCCTCTTTGATATATTATCTAGAAACTGATATAATCAATTCATACTATCAATCATATGAGGAATAATATAGTTACGTCAAGAAAATCAACACCTATCACACAGTCGGTGATAATCCTCGGCCTTT
This sequence comes from Sphaerochaeta sp. UBA6084, assembly GCA_002428625.1. Taxonomy (GTDB): domain Bacteria; phylum Spirochaetota; class Spirochaetia; order Sphaerochaetales; family Sphaerochaetaceae; genus UBA6084. The sequence goes on along the minus strand of DIXI01000005.1, from coordinate 128,518 downwards.
CGGCTTTGATGTGTGTGCTTTTCACCGCATTCAATCCACCGGTCTTCCACATTGAAGAAGTAGAAGCCTTTGCTTCACGTGTGTCTTTTTCGCCCGAAAGGCTCTCGTACTGGTGGCGGTTCTTCCTTTCTCTGGTGTTGTTTGGGGTGATTCCACTGCTTGCCAGCTGGTTGCTTGGATTAAGCAGACAACAGCTTGGCTTGACTTCAGGCATTGCCTTTATAAAAAAACCTCTCTTTTTGCTATCACTTCCTGCGGCTCTGTTGATAGGTGCCTCAGGTGGGGCTTCACCTGCATTGTACTCATATTACCCCTATGCAAGGGATCTATCGGAAATCGTACGCCAGCAGGGCATGATCCACCTGTTTGGGCATTTGGCCGCCTATTTTTTCCTGTACTACCTGCCTTGGGAATTTTTTTTCCGAGGGTTCCTGCTCATGCCCTTCGCCATGGCTGCCCGCTCACTTTTTGACCGGCATCAGCCTGATTCCGTTCAAGGACAAGCTGGGTTGTTCCTCCTCAGCGCGGCGATACTCTTTCAAACCATTCCATCCACCATGCTCCACTTCGGGCATCCGTTTTCCGAGCTGCTTTCAGCGATACCTGCCGGACTACTCTTTGGGTATATCGCATATGCGTCCCGATCTATTGTTCCCGCTCTTCTGCTGCATGCGCTGGTGGGTTTTGGAACCGATGGCTACATCATACTTCATTCCATAGGGGTGTTCTAATGGATCCGATAGCTAAAACAATAGTCATAACAGGGGCTTCGGGCTTCCTTGGCCGCCACTTATGCGCTTTTTTCAGCCACCTTGGGTACCAGGTGCGGGCCGTGTACCGTCGTTCGCAAGCCCCTCTGGAGTTGCAACTACTTGCACAGCAAGGTGTGGAATTGATGAATTTGGATCTGAGCATCGCGGGGTCCACCGACTTGGCCTGCAAAGGGATGGATATCGTGCTCCATTCAGCGGCTCTGGCTTATGACTGGGGGCCTTACGAGCTTTTTAAAAAAGCGAATGTAGACATCACAGACTCTCTTCTGGACTCTGCGCAACGGGCTGGTTGCGGAAACTTCATCTATATTAGCACCGCTGCGGTACATGGGTTCGGAATCCATGAGAACACCACCGAGGACGGACCCTTCTATCCCTTGCGATATCCCTATCCCATCACTAAGCTTATCGCGGAGAAAAGAGTCCTCGCCTGCAATCGGCCCGGGTTCAGAGCTGTCGCTGTCCGACCGTGCAATGTATATGGTCCGGGGGATGTCACCAGCACGTATACAATGTATGAAGCGATACTAGAGGGTACGTTTGGCTATATAGGATCTGGAGCTGCCTATACCTGCCCTATCTATATCGATGACTTATGCGAAGGGGTGCGGCTGATGGTGGAGAACGACCACCTCGGAGGGCAGGTGGTCTTGCTTTCCGATGGATGCAAAGTACGCTGGCGTGACTATGTGCAGACCATGTACCACGCGGTCGGTTCCTCCAGACATCCGGTATCCCTTCCTATCCCCCTCGCTTTCACCGCAGCTGGAGTGATGGGTTTCGGTGCGAAAGTCCTGCATACTGTCAAGGCCCCGCCCCTCACGCGATACCGGGTTGAGCAAGCGGCCCATCATTATCATTTCTCTCACGATAAAGCCAAAAAGCTTTTGGGATTCGAGCCAAAAACATTCTACGAGGAAGGACTTGGACTAACAGCTGAGGCCTTTTTACGGGATAGGAAAAAGACTGGTGGTCCGTAAACTATAATCCTTTAATTTCCTTCGGTTCAAGCGGTGTGTGGCGGCGTTCGTGTCGAACCGGATATCTCAGATATCCTCTTCTCCTTGGCCTAGCCACGCTCCGCTTCCACTCGAAGGCAACTGACAAGTTGTAGAGTTTACAAACCACTAGAGGATAATTTTTTGTAATAATTTCAAATTCTTTTTAACTCAATTGACGGATGACCTTGCATTCATTATTATCAAGTGAAACCATGAAATGCAAACTTATCATAATTGTCATTTTTATATTCCTAGGGATCCTCGCCCCTCTTTCATCGGCTTCCAATCCTGCATGGTATTCAATCTCGGTGCAAGAACTCACAGTCGGAGGAAACCTCTATAATAATTCAGTAGACATCTTCTCCTCCAATCTGCAGAATATCCAATTCGCCCAGGTTCTCACAGGATTGAATGCCGCACCAAACACTGGTTACGAAAACCTACTGGTAGAGGTGCTTGTTCCAAATGGGCAGTTGAGGTTTGTGAAGCTGGATGATCCCTCCAAATGGTTGACTTATTCATTATCAATCCAACATGGGCAACAGCTTCCAGTCAATCCCGTCATATTCCCCTATATCCTTCCGATAGCTCCGGGAGCGATTGGAACCACCACCACCACCTTGTTCAGCATGAATCTCAATACATTACCCCCCAATAGCGGCCAATCCTGGCGAGGCACCTACCATACCCCAATGCTGGTCCGAGTGCTGGATGCCGATGGAGTTGTGTTGTCTGAACGCACCCTGGCTCTTTATGCCTACTTCCGTAGTTCCGGTGTCAGTGCTCCCCTTACCTTGCTGACCCTTGAGCGATACCCTGCAGCTGATACTATCGTTGTCCCCTGGCCGTACAACTCCGCTACCACACAAACCATCAATGTCGGTGCGGTCAATTTTCTATCCAACGAATTACGGTATACATACAGCATTAGGTTCTATCCTGGCGGGTTGAACCCCAGTTCCTTATTTGAATTTATCCATACCACCCAACCAAGCTCCCGGATTCAGTTTAAGATGACTCTTCCAGGAAGAACCACAACCGAGTATAGCTCTTCGTTTACGATACCACTGCTCTACACACAAACCGACTCAAATGGGAACTGGACTGAACGGATCGAAATCGCAATCCGCAATCTGAACTATAACAACGCCATGGTTCGCGCTGGAAGTTATAAGTCTATCATAATGGTGGAATTGATTACCAATTGAATCCTTTGGATTTTGATAGTATACTCTGTCCATGAAGAGGCATAGAGTCATTGTTCTATCGCTCGTTCTCCTTTCCTTGCTTTTCCCGGCCTTCAGCGCTGTGGTTGATCCAAGATGGTATGATATCGATTTTTCACAAGATTCTTGGCTTGCCAGCAATACCCATAATATTGTATGGGGTGGTGAGGACCTTTATGTAGGCCGTGTCGATGCCAATAGGACCAAGCTCTCCAGCAAAGCTGTAGGATACGACCCCAACCTCACCCTTAATATCGTTTCTTCGTCGGCTGATCTCAAACTACAACATGTAAGCGATCCTACAAAATCTTTTCCTATATACCTCAGACTAGCTTTCAGTGGAAACACAACTGGGACTTTCATTGTCAATGAATTGCCCTATAACATCCCTGTAATTGCGGATTGGTACAGCGGATCTAATATCAATCTGAATATTGGAACACCTGCGGGGAATAGTATAGACTATCAGGGAACCTACACCTCCTATTTCCGCTTTAGGATGTATGTTGATTATGGCACCCCGGATGAGCTTCTGCTAGAAGAAATGGTGATGAACCTCATGATGTACCACATCGAACCCACCTCGCTACCACCAGGTGAGACCGCAGTGACCAACTTGTACCTCACCCGCTATCCTTCTGCTGACAATATTGACCTTCCCGCGATGCAACTGAACCAAAGTTCGCTGGCGGTTGGCGCCGTGGATTTCCAATCGAACGACTCTTCCAATCAGAGTTCCTATTCGCTTCGTATCGAGCCCTACCCAGAAGTCCTAGGCACTTTCACCTTTACGAAAAGCACGGGAAACGCCCTCCCCATTCCCTATAAAGTCCATCTCACCGGACGCACCACCCCGGCGACCTTAGCATTCACCACCGCTGTTCTAAGCAAGGGGCCAGCCGGGTATTGGCAGGATTGGATCGAGCTCGCGATCTCGGGCATGAACTATACCGCGGTACCAGTGACTGCCGGAACCTACACCTCTATTATCAGGATCAATTTGATTAAGAACTAGACATTTTTGTACATATTTGAGAAAAATCCGTACACTGGTTCACCGCAGGCCTGACATTTTCCATCCACCACGCTCTCGGCGCAATCAAGACCAGCTTCGCCAGCATAGCTGTGGCTGGCCATCAGAAGGGTCCCGCAACTTGGGCAACAGGTTTGCTCCCATTCGGATAGGGCGCTATTACCGGCATAGATATAGGGAATGCCCGATCCACGCGCGATCTCCAACATCTCAAGCAGGAACCGCTCGCTTGTGGGAGGCCAGTCGGCCATCTTGTAATGAGGGAAAAATCGGCTGAGATGCCAGACTTTCACCCCAAGTCTTGCTAAATCTTTCCCTATCATCGTCAACATTGCCCCTGTATGCACTCCTTCGATGAGCAAGGTAGTCACTTCCAATACCTTTTTTGGTGTGTGGGTGATGGTTCCAATCGCATCCATCACAGGAGCCAGTCGGCCACCGCAATAATCCCTGTAGAAAGCCTCATCGCCTTTCACATCGATATTGAAGGCATCGATCCATGGCAGGATCCGTTCTAAGGAAACAGGTGAGAAAGATCCATTCGTAACCATGCAGTTCAGCAATCCTTCCTGATGCACTAACTTGGCGGTAGCCAGCATATAGTCCTGCCAGACAATAGGCTCGCTGTAGGTATAGCTTATCAAGGGTGCGCCGCTGGCTAGCAAGGCCTTCACCAGCTCTTCTGGAGAAGTAAAGGTCGGTCGAAGCCGGCTGGCGGCATGGACTGGATGCAGAGGGCTGTCCCCTTGCGAGATCCTATGGTTCTGGCAGAACCGACAGGTAAGATTACACCCGAACAGCGCGACACTGAGGGTGCGTGAACCGGGAAGCACATGGTAGAGCGGCTTTTTCTCAACCGGATCAATACCGTTGGCGACCACTTCGCCATATCCTAAGGTTTGCACACGCCCTTCCCGATACTCCCTGATTCCGCATATTCCACGTCCACCTTGGTGTATCATGCATTGGTGATAGCAGAAATCACAGAGTGCCGCTGATGCCATGGTCAATCCTCCTGGAATATCTCAGCTTGAAAAACTTCAAACCGGCAGGACTCCTGTTGCCAAGCGCTTGGGTACAAGCCTGCTTTCATTGCCAGATGATTCAACATCTCCTCGCGGTCCCATTCCTGTTCAACTGCGACCTGAGGGAGAAATACCGAGCGATGGATCCCCTTGGTGAGCAGCACCCCATCCCTGCCCACGACAATCTTATCTGGGCTGGAGATTGGCTTTGGAACGGTGAGTATCGAGATTTCCAGCCTCAGCTGCGATAACTCGGTGATTCGAACCGGCGGAAACCTTGGATCATGGAAGGCGCTTTCGCAGGCGAGATGCTTGATCAGCTTGTATAGAGGCCCGGTTGAGATGATATTTCCTATGCAACCTCGCAGGGAACCTGCTACAGAAGGAGACAAACCTCTCTGCTTTAATGTGACAAATGCGCCTTCTTCTCCCATGAGCTCAAATGGAGGGTCCTGAGCAATTCTTGCGAAGGTGGCTGAGTGTTCTCCGGTCAAGACTTCCTCAATGGCTTCGCGAGCGATGCGTAATAATGCCCGTTGTGAATCTATAGTCATGGTTCACCTCCACAGGATTGTGCAGTACGCTACAAAATCCGCCGAGTAATCACCCAGTACATCCTGGGAAGTATAATAGTCCGCAACAATCCCCTTGCTTGAAACGAGTGCGGCCAAAGCAGAAACCACCAGGCTGGCTGCGAGACCACAGATTGTGCTCCGCTGTTGACGTTGCTGCAGGAATACAGGTCCGAGCTCCAAGTCTGCGAGATGCGCGGCAAGTTCCAAGTCGCTGACACGGACTGTATCAGAGACCGTTTTTCCGTGGACGACACCAAATGGAGCATACCCGAAGCGCTCGCCATAGTGGGTGAAGTCGCTGCTTGCAATCACCATCGTGGCACCGTTATCCCATTCATTTGGACCGATCGCATCCATGAGGTCTTGGGCGAGCTGCCGCGCGTTCTGTGCTGTCGTCACTTGCGAGATGAGGGCCATGGATACTGTGATGCTCCGCTTACGCTCCTCCTGTAGATACGCAAGGAAGGGAAGGACCATCTCCACTGCGTGCTCTCGCTGAAGAGCGGCAATCATCTCGTCCTGGCGTGGATAGGTTTTGTCAAACAAAGTGAATCCCTCAAGCGAGCCTATAGGTGTATTGAATGAAGTAAAGCTGCCTGTGGTAAAACGGTCGCTTCCTATTTGCGCATAGTGTGATGGCGCAAGAATGATTACACGGCGAAGGTTCTCGGGTGCGTGTATGAGCAGATGGGCTATTCCGCGGGATGAATAGGCGAGTCCCGCATGGGGTAGCACTGCGAAACGTGCGGGTCCGAAAGAGGCTAGTTTCTCGTTCTCGACTTCCCTAGCTGCTTTAAGCGCTTGGGAGATACTCTTCCGTAGAGCTGAGGGATCGGCGGCGTACCAGGTCCCCGCGTACCACGCTGCGCGCATGGTTTGCGTTCCTTTGTTTTCCATCACCAACTCCTTGGCCTACAATTGGCTGCAGACCAAGAACAGTATAGCGCACGAGATGCCTATCGTATAGACCTTGAAGTCTACTGGCTCACATCTCAGCGCTTGGATCCCGTGTAACTTTAACGCTTGGGACTGTCCTCATTCTGCCTATGAACCCTACCGGGTGAATCGAAAGAATGAGACAGGAGCCATGCGCTGTGGAAAAGGTTGCTGGAACCTAAAACAGTGCTTGGCTCCAGTTTCGCTCCTTCGAAGCATACTGGCTCCCATCTCGCTCCTTCGATTCGGCCAGTGCGCCTCATAGGCGGAGCGAGGATGTGCCCAGTATGCAGCATTGGAATGTGGGAGAGAAGCAGCTCATAGGCGGAGCGAATCAGGCCCAAGCACTAAAGTTGAAGAAGTAGACGGTACAAAACACACGCCTTGGGACCTGGCACCGGTGACGGAAAAAAATCGCAAAAACCGCGTTCTAAGCATCTAATTCAAAGGTTGTTGTGTATTATGTGGATTTTGGGACGTGGCACCGAATAGAATTAAAGTGATAGCTACTGTGTATAAACTAGGATATACTTTGCGAAATGAATATAAAATTGACACACTATAAGCTTACTATAATACTCATGTTGGTCCTCATTCCATCTTTCATCGCAGTAAGTTTTTTAAATTATTATGTTCAAAAGGATTCCATTCGAGAGGAATTAATCACAAATTCTCTACCTTTAGTTCGCGACCTTATTGATTGGGAAATCAGCACTAGATTGAAGGATCCGCTCCTCGCTTCCTCCATAATGGCAAGAGATACGTTCTTGATTGAATGGATCCAAGAGGGGGAGGTTGAACCAGAAAAGATAGAAAGATATCTAGATTCCATCCGTCTCGAGCATGGATTTTCCACAGCTTTTTTTATCTCGTCCAAAACTTTACAATATTATAGTTACCAAGGTGTCCACAAAGAAATCAGTCCCACAGATACACATGATATCTGGTACTACGATTTTATCAAATCAGGCGAGATTGTCGAGCTTGATGTGGATACGGACGAGGTTCGTGCCGGGAGACTTACCATATTCATCAACCATCGTGTTCTCAGTACCGCGGGGGAACTTCTTGGCGTCGTGGGAGTCGGTGTGGATATGTCTGATATATCGGCACTATTGAAAAAAACTCAGCAGACCTATGGGCGTGTCATCTATATGGTCGATGAATCGGGTGTGGTGCAAGCTCATTCGGATATGAATGTCATTGAGAAACGAAATATCCGGACTTCCTTTGGAATCGATAAAATCGCAAATACCATCCTGTCCTCCGAAGGGACAACACTTGATACCTACTATGAAGGAAAAAACGGAAACATCCTCTTGACTTCTCGATACATTCCTGACATCAAATGGCACATCGTGGTCGAACAAGACGAACGGGTTTCCCTTCAAATCGTGAGAAAAATGCTATTCAGGACTATATCCATAGGGATTTTCGCCTCGCTCCTTACGTTGATAATCAGCATCAGAGTTGTTAACAAGCACAATCTGAATCTTAAGAACTCTTTCAAGCTCGACCATCTTACTCAGATTATCAATCGATTGGAGCTAGATCAAAGGCTTTCTAATGAGCTATCCCTTTGCCGGCGATCTGGTGGAACTTTTTCCGTGCTGATGATCGATCTAGACAATTTCAAGGAGATAAACGACACCTTCGGACATAGTGCCGGGGACGATACCTTGATCAAATTCACCAAGCTGGTGAGTTCTTCCATCCGTACCACCGATTGTTTTGGGCGTTGGGGAGGGGACGAATTCTTGTTAATCCTTCCAGAGTCGAATGGCACAGAAGGTGTCATCATAGCAAACAAGCTTCATTCCATGGTCGCTGAAAGCAATGTGTTTTTACCCTTTTCAGTCACCATAAGTATTGGCCTCACAGAACTTAAGAAGCTTGATACAATTGAGAGCATCCTTTCACGAACTGACAAGGCTCTTTATAAGGCAAAAGCCGCGGGTAAAAACCGGGTAGTGTTTCAAGATTAGCATATTGGATCCCATCTCGCTCCTTCGATTCGGCCAGTGCGCCTCATAGGCGGAGCGAAGACAGGCCCAAGCACTAAAGTTGAAGAAGTAGACGGTACAAAACACACGCCTTGGGACCTGGCACCGGTGACGGAAAAAAATTGCAAAAACCGCGTTCTAAGCATCTAATTCAAAGGTTGTTGTGTATTATGTGGATTTTGGGATGTGGCACCAAGAGAGATTCTTAGAGCTTTCAACGCAAATATCGACAAACCGGACTCCTTGAGCTCCCTGACGGGCACTTGGGAAGTCATAATCGCTCTCGCTCACCTTTTCGCCGGCCAGTTTTCGAGCAAGAGCAGAGATAAAAGCTTTATAGATATTGGCGAAGGCCTCGTACACTCCCTCCGGATGGCCTGCAGGCAAGCGTGAAAAGCTTTGGCCCTGAGCGTAGAAAGCATCACGGCCGCGCGACCAAGTCTGCATGCTTTGACCTAGCTTGGCGAGCTGGAAATGATCGGGATCCTCCTGACACCAATCGATCGTCCCCTCGCTGCCGATGATCCGCACCCGTAAGCCATTGTCACTGCCAATAGCGATCTGGCTGGTCCAATAGATACCTTTGGCTCCACCTTCATACTCAACCATGATGGTTGCATTGTCATCCAACCGCCGACCTGCCACAAAGGTATCAAGCCTGGCGCTTAGCCGAGAGATTTCCAAACCAGTCATCGTGGACACCATGTTCTCTACATGCGAGCCGATATCGCCAACACAATTGGACTTTCCTGAGTAAGCGGGATCGGTCCTCCAGGCAGCCTGCCGGTTCCCCTCCTCCTCGCTCCTTGTCGCCAGCCATTCCTGGGCATATTCGGCGTTGACAAAGCGAATATCGCCGATTTCCCCGCGGAGGACCATCTGGCGGATCTGCTTGACCGCTGGGTAGCCGGTATAGGTATAGGTTACGCAGAACAGGAGCCCTTTGGCGTCGGCGAGATCGGCAAGCTCCTTGGCTTGATCGTATTCGAGCGTCATAGGTTTATCGCACACCACATGGATACCGTGCTGGAGAAAGACCTTGCAGATGGAATAATGGGAAACGTTCGGCGTGACCACCACTACAAAATCGATCCCATCCGGCCGCGAGGCTTCCTTTTGGGCCATCTCATCGTAGGAGCTGTACACCCGGTTGGAATCCAAGCCTAGCTCCCCACCGAAACGCTGAGCTTTCTGACGATCCCGGGAAAACGAACCAGCAACCAGAGAAGCCAAGTTGTCCATGCGGATAGCGGCTCTATGGATCTCACCGATAAATGCGTCTGGGCCGCCACCAACCATACCGTACTTGAGCTTTCCGGCAATTCTCGTCACTTCACTTGCTTCTATCATGGGGTACTCCTCTTGTTCCGGATTCCTCACTCTCAGCGCATGTCCGAAAGAATGGGAATTTGAACTTCCGTGATGTATTTTGAGCTATCGCGTTCCACAAACTGGTCAATGATATTGAAATCTATCTGATAGTCATCCAGCACCAAGCCACCCGATTCAGCGCGGATTCGATCGAACGTGCTCTGCATCAGTTCATAGGGTCCCTGATGATAGCCACACAGGAAATCCCCTCCTGGAATGATGGATAAAGGAGCGGAAAAATTCTCCCGCACGGTCTTCTCCTCAGGTGAGACATCGTGGAGGTAGGCACCGAAGCGTTTTGATTGGCTTTGATAGAACACAACCGTAGGATAGAAGTAGAAAGATTCAGACCCATACAGAGCTTCTTCGGAACCGATGTGGATATAATAGCGCTCGGGGAAGGTTTTCCGGATGATGCGCTTGACATCGATGGCGGCAACCTGGTCCTCGACAAACCTAAGCTTGCGTTGGATGACCGTATCGATGCGGTTCAGCTCCTCCCAGCGTTCCCGCAAGGCCTCGGACTGCTTACGGAGATAGTCCATGGTATGTTCCAGGTCACGCGAGTCCAGGTAGTCCCGGATCTGCTTGAGCGTGTATCCCAAGCGCCGTAGATAACGGATGGAAGCCAGCTGATAGACTTGGTCGAAGCGATAATGGCGGTAGCCGGTGATGCTGTCGCGGTAGGCGGGAACTAAAAGGCCGATGGAGTCATAGTAGCGTAAAGTCTGCACATCCACTTGGAAAAGCGCGCTGAACTCTCCTACGGTGAATATTTCCTTCATGACGACACAGTACCGGCCTTAACCTGGCCTGTCAATCACTCGGTCGGTATTCCCGCTATCAGCGTTTGTCGCGTTCGTAGGGTACTCCGAGAGCGCTGGGGTCGCTGCTCTTGCCAATGGAAAAGAGCAGCACCACAATGGTGACCACATACGGGAACATGCTGAACACTTGGGAAGGTATGGGAATCCCCATGGTCTGCAAGCGGATCTGCAAGGCTTCGGCAGCGCCCACAACCAAGGCCGCTCCCATCACCCCCCACGGATTGCGCCGCCCCAGGATGACGGTGACCAACGCGATATACCCTTTGCCCGCGGTGAGGTTCTCCATGAAAAATCCTAGCTTCACCAGCACGAGGTATGCCCCACCCATCCCGCCAAGCAATCCATTGGCCAGACAGGCGAGATACCTGATGGTGTCGACTTGCAGTCCCGCCGTATCCGCAGCCCGCGGGTGCTCGCCAACCGCATGCAGGCTCACACCCCACTCTGTCTTATAGAAAAACACACTCAGCCCGATGACCAGCGCAATCGCCAGATAGACGAAAATATCCTGATGGAAGAGCGCTTGTCCAAGGATGGGGATTCGTGACAGGATTGGAATCTGGATAGGCTTGATGACAGCGATCGATGGAAGGATTGTCGTCTGGCCGAAGCTCTTTAAAAATAGAAAGCTCGTGAGCCCCAGGATGAGAAAATTCAAGGCCAGACCCACGATTGTCTGGTTGGCCTTGCAACGCAAGCTCACCACTGCATGCACCATGCTCACCGCCGCTCCACCCGCCATCCCTGCAAGCAGGCCTAGAAAATGGTTGCCGGTGGCGAACACCGTGAGGAAGCTGAAGAACGCCCCGCTGAGCATGATGGCTTCCACCCCGATGTTGATAACCCCGCTTTTTTCCGAGATCGTTTCACCAAGCCCTGCCAAGGTAAGTGGCGTGGCCATGCGGATGGTCGCGGCGAGGAAGGTGGTGAGGGTGGCGATCAAAGGTACATCCATATCAATTCTCCCTCACAAGCTTGACCGTGCTGCCGAACAGGCTCTTGCGAGCAAGGATCAGCACCACCAAGGTTCCCATGATGATGGATGCGATGGAGGTGGGAACCCCCGCGGCACGCTGCATGGACAGGGATCCGACATGGAGCGCCGACACACCGAGTGCTGCCACCACCACGCCAAGCGGATGGTTTTGGCCAAGCAGCGAGACAATGATGGCGATATAGCCATACCCTGGGCTGATGCCTTCGATCAGCCTATGGTGCAGACCGGCGATTTCCCCCACCCCAGCGATTCCCGCGAGTCCCCCGCTGATGAAGGCCGACAGCACGATGTTCTTGTAGACAGGGATTCCAGCGCAGTGGCAGGCTCTACTGTTGAGTCCAACCGCGCGCATCTCAAACCCGGTAGGAGTGCGGAACACCAGCACATACACAGCGACGGCAGCGGCCAGGGCGACCAGAAACCCCGCATGCAGCCGCGTAGGAGAAAGTAGCTCGGGGTAGCTGGCGGCAGCTGGGAGCATAGGGGACATGGGGTACGGATATGAAGGATCCTTCAACCATGTCCGCACCAGCACCCCTACCAGATTCAACGCGATATAGTTGAGCATGATGGTGTTGATTACTTCCGAAATACCAAAACGGGCTTTGAGAATTCCCGGAACCACCGACCAGATGCCGCCAAAGACAAAACCGAGGAGAATCGCCAGACCGACCATCAGGACGGGAGGCAGGCCAGGGGCTGCAAGACCGAGAACAGTGATGGCGATAGCACCGAGATAGATCTGCCCTTCGGCCCCGATATTCACAAAACCGGTCCTAAAACCAACCGCGACACCCAGTCCTGCCAGAATGAGCGGGGTGGCTCGCACCAGAACCTCGCTGAACCCATAGAAAGAGCCAAAAATACCTCTCAGGAAGCTGCTGAAAGCTTTGGTGACATCGCTGCCAACCGCGAGGATAAGGAGCACGGATATCAGCAGGAGGATTGCGGCTATCGCCAGAAACCCAAGGGCATCACGGAACCGGTTCATACCACAGCCCCCCTCTCGTCACCACGCTTGCCTGCCATCAGCAAGCCGATGTAGGTGAGATCGATATCCTGATTGACCAACACGTCCATGATCTCCCCCTTGTGGATGACTGCGATATGGTCGCTTAGGTCAAGCACTTCCTCCAGGTCTGCCGACAGCATCAAAATCGCGCAACCGGCATCCCGAAGGCGAAGCAGCTCCTGATGCACGAATTCGGAGGCTCCGATATCCAAACCCCGGGTTGGTTGGAAAGCGATGATGCACCGGGGTTGGCCAGCCATCTCTCGGGCAAGAATCAATTTTTGCTGATTCCCTCCCGAGAGGTAGCGGATGGGGCACTCCAAGGCGGAAGTCTTGATATGATACGCATCGACAGCCCTGGCGGTATCCTGGCGGATCTTTTTACGGTCCAGCAAACCATGGGTGATGAACCGTTTCTCTGTATGGGTCTTAAGGAGCAGGTTATCCATCAGGTCCATATCGAGCACGAGACTGTCATGGTGCCGGTCGTCGGATATATATCCTATCCCTAGGTTTTTTCGTTCCATTACACCCAGCGCATCCAGCACCGCATCACCGAGAAGGATTGAACCAGCGCTGTGGCGCCTGATCCCTAGAATCACCTCGGCCAACTCCTTCTGCCCGTTCCCATCAACTCCAGCGATACCGAGGATTTTGCCCGGATCCACGCACAGGGACACGGGACCAAGCTTGGATCGACCATGCTCAACCAAGGTGACCTCGGACAACTGCAAAGCCGTTCCCGCGCAGCTTGGAGGGGCTGCCGAACGCCCAATTGGTTCCAGCGCCCGGCCGATCATGAAACGTGCGAGCTCTTGCTCGGAAGTTTCGGAGGTCTTGACCGTAGCCACATTGCGACCATCACGGAGGATAGTGACCGTATCGGTGATGCTCATCACCTCGGGAATCCGATGGGTGATGATGATGACCGAGTGGCCTTCCTCTCGAAGACGTCGGAGCACTACAAAAAGACTCTCACTCTCCTGAGGCGTGAGCACCGCGGTGGGTTCATCGAGGATCAGAAGCCGGGCATCGCGGTAGAGCAGTTTGATGATCTCCACCCGCTGCTGCTCACCAACCGAGAGGGTGCTGACCAAAGCAGTAGGGTCCACCTCGAGCGAATAACGCTGCGAAATCTCCTGTATCTGCTGGTTCAAATCCCTCCGACGGGGAAATGGATGCCCTGGACTCTTGAGTCCCAAGGTGATGTTTTGGGATACCGTTAACGTGGGCACTAAGGTGAAATGCTGATGGACCATGCCGATGCGATGGGCGATGGCATCCTTGGGGGAGGAGAAGGCGACGTTCTGGCCGTCATAGAGAATTTCTCCAGCGTCGCGTTGATAGATGCCATAGAGCATGTTCATCAAGGTGGTCTTGCCAGCTCCATTCTCCCCGAGCAACGCATGGATCTCGTTGTGTTGCACCTCAAGGCACACCTGGAGGTTGGCTGGCTTGCCAAAGAAGGCCTTATCGATGTTCCGCATGCACAGTAAGGGCATCTGCACTCCTAAAAGAGCCCGCGACGAAGTGAACCGCCGCGGACCTTCGTATCCTGTCAGTGAGCATCATACCCTGGACGACTTTCGGAATCCAGGGCATGTCCGACAAATTTACTTTCCGGAACGGGTCTCGATCAAAGGAACGGTGAAGCTGCCATTGAGGATGCTCGCCTTGGTGTCGGCGATGAGCTTCTTGGTCGCTTCGGGGATCTTGCTCTCGAACGAATTGTAACCGGAGATATCGATGACGCCTTCCTTCATACCGAGGAAGAACACACCACCGACGAAGTTGTTGTTCTTGACCTTCTCAACCGCGTTCAGCACGAGCATTGGCACACTGTAGATGGTGGAACCGATAACGGTGTTGGGAGCGATGAAGTTCTGGTCGTACGAGTCGCCGGTCGCCAGCAAGCCCCGTTCCTCAGCGGCTTTGATCACTCCGGTACCAGCCTGGTTGGCAACGTGGGACAGGACGTCAGCACCACGGTCGGCCATGGAGATGGCGGCTTCCTTGCCCAGCGCCACATCGGTGAAGCTACTGATATAGACTTCGTATACCGTGATATTAGGATTCACCAGCTTGGCACCGAGTTTATACGCTTCCACAACTTTGATGATGGAGGGCTGCTCGAATCCACCAACCATACCGATCTTTCCGGTCTTGGACATGGATGCACTCAGAATTCCCATCAGGTATGCGGCTTCCTCACAAGCCATCACATAGGAGGCGGCGTTCTTTGAATATACGCTTGATTCGATGGCCATGAAGTTGGTCTTGGGGAATTTGGCCGAAACGCGCACGGCGGGGTCGCCGAACTGGAAACCATGCCCGATCACGAGGTCGAAACCCTGGGAGGCGTAGTCGGTGAACGCGGCTTCGCCATCTGCGATGCCTACATATTCCGTATACGCGGTTTCCAGGCCATATTTCGCTTCGGCGGCTTTGAGACCTTCAAAAGCGACAGCATTCCAACCCTGGTCGTTCGCGGGGCCTGAAAGCAGCAGGGCGACCTTGAGTTTTCCACTGGCGGCTGCGGCTTCCTTACCACCACTTGCGAACAGCACTGCGCAACAGAACACGAGTACCATGAATACCAAAGCAGTTCTCTTCATCTTCTTCTCTCCTATGTGCAAAGGGTCTCCCCTTTGGATTACCATACACAAACCTGCGGGCGCTACTTGTGGAAAGCCGGACAGATATCCCGAAGCGACCGGGTGCAGACCACCTCGGCCTCGGCGGCTAGCTTACGTTCGTCCACCCCTTTCAGCTGGCCCTCCGCATAGACCACCTTTCCGTCGACCATAGTGAGCCATACCGGCCCGGTGACACCCACTCGGGCAAGCAGGGTTTTTGGATCGTGCAAGGTGCCTGCTAGTTCCAAAGTCCCGGCATCCACCATGAACAGGTCCGCCCCTTTGCCAAGTTCCAACGAACCAAGCTCTTCGCATCCGAGCGTCTTGGCTCCATTCACGGTAGCCATTTTAAGCAAGTCGTATGGCGAGGGGGAACCTCCACGTACTTTGCTATGGTACGCCTGCATCAGATACGCCATCCGAAGCGAATCCAACAGATTCGAGCTGTCATTGGTCGCCGAGCCATCGCAACCGAGGCTGATGAGCATGCCCTCACTCCGCATCGCCTGCATATCGAGAATGGGGAATCCCCCTAAGGTCGCAGGAGCGGGACAGTGTGACAGACCGGTACCGGTGGCCGCCATCACTTTGTACTCGTCGGGCTGAAGTTCCCAGCCATGGGCCAACCACACGTCCTCACCGGTAAATCCGATATCCTGGCACCACTGGAGCGTCCGTTTCCCCCACCTGTGCATCATGATGGGATTCTCCCCCTCGCCAAGATGGGTATGCAGGCGCACTTTACGGTCCCGGGCGAAGGCCACGGATTCGATGAAGGTCTCGGGATAGCTGTTGATGGGCTGGCAGGGAGCGACAACGATCCGGCTCATGCTGAACTGTTTGGGGTTATGGTAGAGACTGATGAGCCGGTCGCAGTCGTCGATAAACTCCTTGGTGGTCTCCAGCATCTCATCGGGAATGGTGCTGCCCTCACTACGTGGCAGGGTGTTGCACCCTCGGCCCGCATGGTAGCGGATGCCCAGTTGGGAAGCGGCCTCCATCTGGCGGTCCACGGGCGATTTTCCTGTCTTGGTGGTATAGCAGTACTGGTGGTCGAACGCGGTGGTGCACCCATGCTTGAGGAGATCGGCCATGGCTGTGAGCGAGGAATAATAGATTACGTCGGAGTCGATCTCTTTAAAGATCCGATAGATTTCATCGAGCCATTCCACCACCAGCATGTTGGGATAATCAACCGCCATGAGGTTGCGGACAAAGGTCTGGAAGAAATGATGATGGGTGTTCACCATACCGGGATACACGAACTTTCCACTCGCATCCAAAATTTCGCATCCAATCGCATCCAGGTTTTTTCCCATCCCCACAATCCGGTTTCCTTCTATCAGGATATCTGAATCAGTGAGTACCGTATCCTGTGGATCGCAGGTGACGATAGCGCGTGCATTGCGGATGATAGTCCGGTGTTCCATCCGTTCCTCCTTGGGGGGTCTTCTCTTCTGTACCTTAAACCTTATAGTAACTATAGGCTCAACAGGTTTTTTCATATTTATGAAAGATATTTTTATCTTTTTATAATGATTATAATTATTATCAATTTTTTTTTGTTGTGTAAAAAGATGGTGGATCATGGCCTACGAGTACTGGACCCGATAGGTTCAATCGCCCAGACGACTGTAACACTGCAATACCCACGCATAGTGAAAACGAAGGCCAACACCTGTCACAAGACATGACTATTTTATGTAAGATGTGTGTGAAAAAGTCACAAAAAAATCATAAATCTCGATATTTTTAAGATATGCATTATGTTTGGTCATAAGAAGATTTTATATAATTAATTATAATATATGTATTAATAATTTAATTTATAATAAATACAAAATTTTAATATGATATATGCGCTATCTATTGACATAAGTTATATCTTCCAGTATATTGCCTGTACATAGTGAAAACAAATTTCGATACCAAGGTATTGGAATACTATATAGAGGGTGAAGTTTTGAAAAAGATCGTACTGACAGCAGCTTTATTGATAATCGCGATTTCCGTGGGTTTCGCACTGGCCCCACCGGTCCAACTTGAGCTCAACACGGTCATTGCCCCTTTCTCTTCCCTTACAATTAACGACACGGTGGGAACAGCGACTATCGTCCCAGGCACTCCGCTTCCTATCAACTACACCTATCAAGGCAACCAGTTGGTAAGCCTGACGGTGTCATCTGCCAATGGATTCACATTACGCCACTCAGATTTCACGAACCATGCTACTTGGATCATCAACTACACCATGACACTTGACTATGGCTCTGGACAGACGGCTGTCACCAACAACCAGGCGGTGCCCCTCGTGGACACAAACGGCGTGTACAATCTAGCAAAAACCATGGTGTTCACCGCAACCGCAGGAACCTACCCCGCAGGCACCTATTCCGACACACTTACCTTCACCATAACCGCTCCATAACCTCCAATACCCCCAAGCTTGAAGTTCCCGTATTTCAACGGCAACCACGTGAAAACCAGAAATACGGAAACTTCTTTCCCAGACCTGCTTTTTCCTGTATCATGTGGCCATGGAACACACCATGGTCCAATCTAATTTCCACACCCACTGCGGTCTCGATGACGGTTCAGGTGCTATGGAGGAGTATGTGCTCCGCGCGCTGTCCTTGGGATTCAACACCCTTGGGTTCTCATGCCATACGCCTTGCTCCCTCGACGACGATTGGCACATGAAGAAGTCCGATCTTGACTATTATCTATCGGAAATCCACCGGCTGCAGGATGTGTACAGCGATCGCATAGAAATCCACTCCGGGCTGGAGCTGGATTACCTTGAGGATACAAAAGAGCTGGTCGGTATTGAATATTGCGGTATGGTGGACTATACCATAGCTTCCTTACACTTGATGCGCCATAAGACTTCGGGTACCTATCTATCTGTAGATGGCCCCATCACCGAATTCGAAACCCTTCTTGCGGATAATTTCCATGGAGACGCGCAAGCTTATGTCGCGGCTTATTTTCAAATGGAGGAGGAGCTGATACAGCGCCATCAATTCGACCTGCTTGGCCATTGCGATCTAATAAAAAAACGCAATACGGAAAATAAGTATTTCAATCCACAGGAGCCTTGGTATCAGCATCTCGCTTCACATATGCTGAAAACAGCCAAGAAACAGAAAGTGCGGATCGAGGTCAATACCGGCGGCATTGCGCGAGGAGCGATAACAGAGACCTATCCCTCGATGGAGATGATCAGGGAATGCGCCGATCTCGGTATCGCTCTCACACTATCGTCCGATGCCCATCAGAGCACCCATTTGGATTTTTACTTCGCGCAAGCGACCGATCTGCTGATACAAGCAGGCTATCGGACTCTGGATACGCTCCGCCATGGTCTCTGGCAGGCAGCTCCCATCAAGTAGAAGCGATCACAATGCCAACTCCACAGCCGGCAAGGATCGCTTTATGCTCATCCTTTAGGTAATCGGTCACTAGGTAATCGATGCTGTCCCAGCCACAGACATTGGCGATGAACATTTTCTCCAGCTTGCTGCTATCGGCTAGCAGACAGACCTTGGAAGCGTTTTTGATCATATGCTTCTTGGTCTCTGCCTCTACCATGTTGGTGCAGGTCATCCCCCGCACAATAGAAAATCCCGACACCCCCAGAAACAATACATCAGCATGGATCTGGTCAAACACGAACGAAGCCGGCGCACCCATGAAGGAGAGCGAGGGTTTGCGGAGTATGCCCCCCGCCACCAGCAGCTCCACGGTTTCCGAGTTCATCAATTCCTGAAGCACCAGTACGGAATTGGTGATAACCGTGATATTCATGGATCCAACCAGTTTGGCAAGATGCACGGTGGTGCTTCCCGCATCGATGATGATGTTCATCCCCGGCTTGATAAACTGAAGCGCCGCCCTGCAGATGGCGGACTTCTCGTCCTTCCGCTCCTCCAAGGTGTTGGAAAGCACCCTTACCAAGGAAAGGTTCTCAGGAAGCATGGCCCCGCCATGGGTGCGGATGAGCAAGCCCTTGCGCTCGAGATCGTCCAAGTCGCCCCTCACGGTAACTTTCGATACGCTGAACAGCTTTGTGAGCTGCTCTACCTCCACAGACTCCTGGGCTTTAAGGATATCCAGAATCTTAATCTTACGTTTTACAGAATTCACCGGATCTCTCACTTTTCCAACAATCGAAGCGCTGCGGGATAGTCAAGCATAAGATAGCAATCCCCATGTTCACGAAGCGAGGCACATGGATGCTCGGGCCCTATGGAAGCCCGCGCGGCCATCTCCACGGCAGCTGCCTTCCGTGCATCGGGAACCGTGCAGACGATGCAACCACTCAAAAGGATTTGCGGAATGCTCATCGATACCGCATGGGTAGGAACTTCAGCCATGGATTTAAACCAACCCTCGCCCACCTGCTGGCGCCTGCAAGCCTCATCAAGCGCCACCACCAGGTACGGCTTGGAAGTGGTGAGGTCTGCCGGTGGGTCGTTGAACGCAAGATGCCCGTTCTCACCTATACCAATGAAAGCCACATCGATCTGCCTTCCCGTGATGAGCGCCGATAGGCGGGACACCTCTGCTTCAAGTTCAGGAGAATCGGCGTTGATATAATGGAATTTCCTGAGAGTAGGAACCTTCTGCTCAAAGCGTTCCTTGAGATACTTGCGGAAACTTGCGGGATGGGTAACCGGGATACCCACATATTCATCGAGATGGAACACCTCGACCTTGTCCCATGCGATTCCTTTGGCGGCGGTGAGAGTCTCCAGCATTTCGAACTGGCTGGCTCCAGTCGCCAGTATGATGTTCGCATGTCCCTTGCGGGCAATAGTCTCACGGATCCTATCGATACCAATTCTTGCCGCATGCCGGCCAAGGTCCTGTTTGTCTTCATACATACAGATACGCATATGGGTTCCTCCTCATTTCCTACAAATCATTCTACACCACCTCCGCAAGAACGTCTATTTTTTTAATCTGTTTTTCCTTTCTTTTTTTTGTCTTTTGTGTATACTTATAGAAGACTACCAACGTGAAAAGACCAAGTGAGGTTTGAAAAAACCGAAAGGAGACCGAAAGCCTATGCGATGCATTGAACAATTCATCCAATCCAAAACCGGTCTTCCGGAAACTTGTGAGGATGGCATTGTCATGACAGCGCATCATGTGGCGGTCATCGATGGCGCCACAAATAAAAGCGGCATGACCTTCAGCTCCTCTGCCCCCGGACGGATGGCCATGAAGCTGGCGAGTGAGAGTATCGCTTCATTCCCGCCCTTAATCAGCGCGGGTGAAGCAATCGAGGTGATAAACTCCCGCATCCAGAATTGGTACCAGAAGGAAGGGATTTTGGACCTGGTCCGCGATTTCCCCCCCGCCCGTTGCACCGCATCCCTGGTTATCTATAGTGACAGCCGTCGTGAATTATGGTTCCTTGGTGATTGCCAGGCGATCGCCAACGGCCAAAGCTACCAGTTCTCTAAAGAGATCGACCGTGTGCTAAGCGACCTCCGCAGCATGCTCATCCATGCGGAACTTGCACAAGGGGGGAGCGAAAAACAGCTGCAGGAACAGGATAGCTCTCGCGAGCGAATCATGGAATTCCTCAAGCTGCAAAGTCTTTTCCAAAACTCCTCTTATTCCAGTGGGTTCACCTACCACGTCATAGATGGACTGACCAGCGGTCTGGGGAAACAGGTTGCCGTAATCCCGGTTGTGGAGGAAACCACCGAGATTGTCCTATGCAGCGATGGCTATCCCACCGTTCTTCCCACGCTTGCACAATGCGAGGCTGACCTTGCCGAAATACTGGCGGAAGATCCTCTTTGCTACAAACGCTACCGCTCCACCAAAGGCTTGTACAAGGGCAACCTCTCGTTCGACGACCGCTCGTACATCCGCTTCACCCTGTAAAAGGTGAGGATTTGGTTCCTGGATAGCCTAATCCATACAATACACATCGCTGAATATCGGGCGCCCTCTCGGGCTTTGGCCCTCGGGTCCCGTCGCCGCTCCCGCTCTCTTTTGACCATGTCAAAAGAGGAGCTCCGCTTTGCCGGTGGCGCAACGAACTAATTCTGTGGGTTAAAGTTCCTGGAACCAAATCCACAGTGAGCCATTTTTGTATGTACAAAAGGCACACATTGGAGTATCATCTACATATGATTTTCCACTGGAATGAAGAAAAGAATTCACTTTTGAAAAACACAAGAGGAATTTCATTCGAACGGATTGTAGTTGCGATTGAAGAAGGGCATCTAATTGATGTTTTGGAACATCCCAACAAGGAATCTTACCCAAACCAATTGGTTATTGTGGTGGATATTGATGGATATGCGTGTTGTGTCCCCTGTGTTGATGAACCCGATGGCAACTTTTTTTTAAAGACATTGTATATGAGCAGGTAATTCACCAAGTTGTATAACTTGGGGGGAGTGGCACATGAATGATGCAAATGAACTGGAATTGATTGCCAGCATAGAGAATGGCGAATGGAAGCGGTTGCAAGATAATGGGATGATGATGAGCCGTTTGAAAAAAGCAGCCTCTGCGACTGCGTCCAAGGACTACCGAATCAATGTGCGGATTTCAAAACGAGATGTGGAGGCTTTAAAAACCCGTGCACTCGAGGAAGGCATCCCCTATCAGACCTTAGTCACCAGCATCCTCCACAAATACGTGCACAATCGTCTAAAAGAAACTAACTGAGACTAGTCAAGCCTTTTTTCATCCACCAAGGAGCTCCAGCATCAAGAGAAAATCGCGCATGATATGATAGGGGTCCTTCACCGGGAGTGCCATCACCCGCTCCATAGGCTCACCTTGCCTGTCACGGATCTGCACCCACTCCCCTACTTCCCGGTTGGGATTTGGAAAGGTGGAGAAGGTATAGTCCGCCACCATCTGGTGCAGTTCCCAAAACCGGGATTCACCCGTGGCTGTGTAGCAGAAAAGCGTACTGTATAGGGCTTCCGAGTGCACCCACCACAACTTCGCATCCCACGTATCCACCAACTGCCGCTCATAGGGACAATCCAGCAGCCGGCCCCGAGGAGGACCACCTTCACGGTCGCAGAACCGCAGCAATCCGCCATACACCGCATCCCATCCAATAGCGATACTGCGCTCAACCACCAAAGCGGCCCGATGACTCAGCTCTCTAGCCTCTTGTGCAGACAACAGCCCCGCTACCTCCGCCGCCTGAACTGCTCGGCCGCAAAACCACATGCTCTCGATGGCATGCCCGGGGTTCACATGCCGGGCGACCAGCGTATCCATATCGTTCCCATCAAGCGGCACAATCTCGCGGAGAAATCCCCTTTCTTGATCATAATGCGTAGTGAGGATCGTGCGGGCGAAATTCAAGATTTCTGTGAGAAGCCGCATCTGCCGCTGGTCCGAGAACGCTGCGCAGGCTTGGGCGAGACCGTAGCTGACATCGCATAGGATCATGGGCACCGATTGGGACACACAACCTGGTGGGATGGGATACGGTTCGCTCACCACACGGCCCGCTTCAATATCGGTCATAGTCCGTTGATACAGCGCGAAGGCGTGCTCCAAAGGGGCAGCCAAGCCGGTCACCCGAGCGTATTCGGCCAGCCCAAGGATGACAAAACAGTCCACATAGAAACTGGTGTGGAAGCCCTTGCCCGGGATGCTCTCCTTTTTCTCCCCCTCGCGGGACAGCAGAAAAGCGCAGACACTTTCAGGTGGCTCCAGGAAAGCATGCTGGAGGAGAAAACCACAGGTAAGACGGGCCTGCTCCAGCAGCGCATTCCGTTTACCACTGAGCAGACCCTTATCGGCCATCGATATGCGGTGGGAGAGCAACCAAAGAAAACGCCCCTGGGACCAGACATACTTATCGGTTCCCAACAAGCGTGAGCCATCATTGCAAAAGCAGGTGTACAAGCCGCCTAGCTCGCTGTCCCACGCCTTATCCCAGAACGGAACGATGTCCTGTTCAAGCTGTTCACGATAGAAAGCCGCAAGCGAAGCCGGTGATTTAGGATACATTGCATCAACCCATCTTGAAACTATTGGCCATCTTGTTGCCTTGGAAAATGTTCATCAGATACACGATGATAAACACCACCACCAGCAGGATAACCGAAAGCGCGCTTGCCTCCCCCATCTTCCCATCAGCCACCGCGGAATAAATCTGAATAGGAACCGTACGCGTTTTGGCGCCGTAGAGCAGAATCGTAGTACTCAGTTCCTGCAGCAAGGTGGAGAATGTCAGGATCGAACCCGATATGATGCCAGGCAAAATCAAGGGCAGACTGACCCGGCGGAACGTGTAGAACCAGTTCGCACCTGCGATGGTCGACGACTCCTCCAAGGTGGGATCCAGCTGGGTGAGGCTCGCCACCACCGACCGGTATACATAGGGGGTGCGGCGGATCATATATGAGATGATGATGATGGTGAAGGTGCCTCCTAAGGGAATCAAGGTATTGCCGCTGAAGGCGGAGATCAACGCGACGGAGACAACTGTTCCAGGGAGTACGAAAGGCGCCATGATAGCCAGGTCCAGGATAGCGGCCCCTTTTGGTTTGCGCCGTTCGGTGATATAGGCGATGATGCTGCCCAGGACCGCCGTCAGCAGTGTAGCCACAGAAGCGAGATAGAGCGAGTTCCGCAACTCCGTGCCAGAGACTTTTGGGATGCGGATATAGTTCGCAAAGGTGAAACCTTCGGGAAGCAGACCTTGCCATTTCTCAAAAAACGACATCACGATAATGGTGAGCTGAGGGGCAAGGGATATGATCAATATCAAAACACAATAGACCATGGCAAGCAACCGGACTGCCCAATGGGAGTACAGTTTCTGACCCGAACGGGAGGCTGAGATTGTCTCATACTGCCTTCGGGAGATCACATATTTCTGCAACAGCAGCACAGCCCCGGTGATCACCACGTTCACCACAGCTATCGCCGCGGCACCATTGAGGTCCCAGAAGCCATTCACCCTGAAATAGATCAGAGTTGGCAGGACGTACTGCTCGCCTCCGATGATCGCGGGAATACCGAAGCTCCCGATCGAGCGGATGAACACCAGCAGCGAGGCGGCACCTAAGCTTGGAAGGATGAGAGGGAAAGTGATGGTACGGAATATCCGCCACTTGCCCGCACCCATCAGCATGGCTGCTTCTTCCAACAACGGATTCGCTGACGAGAACGAGGAGTAGCTGAGAAGAAACACAAAGGGGTAGAACGTGAGGGTCATGGTGAACACCATGCCGAACATCCCATAGATGCTCGGAATCTCCATCCCCAAGGGAGCCAAGGCGATATTGATGAAATGCCGGAGCACACCTTGACGGCCTAGGAGGATGATCCAGGAGAACGCCCCCACAAACGAGGGCATGATCACCGGTAGAATACCCAAAGAGAGCAGCAGGTTCTTGCCAGGCATCTTCACCCGGGCCACGAAGTAACCCATCGGGACCCCTACCAGAACCGAGAAAATCACCACCAGACTACCAAGGACGAACGAATTCCTCAGGCTTTTCTGGTACAAGGGGGAGGTCAGGAAACGGGTGAAGTTGGAGAACCCCACATTGTCGAATTTGAATTTCGAACCCGGTCCCAGAAAAGCACGCACCAGCGTGTTCAGCATCGGCCAAAAGAGGAAAATGACCAGAAAAGCGAGGGGAATGGCGAAGACCAGATACGGTGTGAGATCCTTCTGCAGGAACCTCTTCAGCCTTGTACCTTGCAGTTTTGGTTTCCTAGCCATTATCGTTCCCCCTTGCGGGTGTAGATCGCCGCTTTTGAACCAATCACAGACACCTGCACCTCATCCTTCTCCGCTATGCCTGCCACCAGGCCATCCATATCCACCTCGAGTGTCCTTTCGGAAGCCTCCAAAGCGACTTTCACCTCATAGCGCACGATATGGCCGAGATGCTGGATGATGGTCACCCTTCCCGTCATGGAGTTGGCGGTCTTAGCCAGGCCTACCGCTAGGTGCTCAGGCCGGGCGCCTAAGAGCACTTCCTCACCTACCTGGGCGTCGTGGTCCAGCCGCGAGTTGCCCTTGGGAAGTTGGATAAACGCTCCATCGCTCAATCTTACCTGGTAGCCCTCCTCGCCTGCACCGGTTATGCTCGCGTTGAAAAAATTCATCTTGCCAATGAAATTGGCTACAAACGGATTGCGTGGCTTGTTGTACAACTCGTCCGAAGTACCGATCTGCTCCACAATTCCATCGCGCAGCACCGCCAGACGGTCGCCTACCGCCATCGCCTCCTCTTGGTCGTGGGTGACGAAGATGGTGGTGATATTGGTCGCCTTCTGGATACGGCGGATCTCCGCCCGCATGTACCGGCGCAGTTTCGCATCGAGGTTCGCGAGGGGTTCGTCCAACAACAGGATATCGGGGTCGTACACCAATGCACGGGCGATCGCCACCCGCTGCTGCTGACCACCCGACAAAGCGGTAGGACTGGGATTGCGCTTGAGCACATCACCGAGTCCAACCAACTCCATGATGGAGGTCACTTTCTCCTTCACCTGCGCATCCGGAAGCTTACGCACCCTCAGCCCATAGGCCACATTCTCATACACGTTCATATGCGGATACAGCGCGAAACTTTGAAACACCATGCCGATATTGCGTCTAAAAGGCGGTATTGTGGTGACATCATTGTCACCGTAGAAAATCCGGCCACCGGTGATGGTCTCAAGCCCAGCCGTGCTGCGGAGCAAAGTGGTTTTTCCACAACCGCTCGGCCCCAGCAGACAGAACAACTCCCCTGGATTGATGGTGAAGGAGACTTCCTTCAATGCATGCACCGCATGTTTCGACCCTTTGTCGAATATCTTATCAACACCTTCGTACGTAAGGCTCAAACTCATCGCAGCACCTCTATCAGCATGGATTTATGAGAGAAAGACATCTCCCAGCCAGAGCGACCGGGAGATGCGTTGGATGATAAGCAACCGGCTATTTGATCCAGTCGGAGAACTTGGTGGTAAGCTCGTCTCGTAACTTCGCGGCTTCCTCGGCATCGTAGTCGAAGAGCTTGATCTCGCTTAGACCCGGAAGCGGACCAGGTCCTGGGAGCTCAGGGAGTACCACACGGCGGGAACGGGTCTTGAGAATAATCTCATAGGCTTCGCGGGAGGTGACGAAATCCATGAACAGCTGGGCTGCCTTTGGATTTGGACCGTTGGCGATGATGGCGGAACCATCGAAACGGGCGCCGGTACCTTCAATCGGATACACATAGGTGACAGGAGCACCTTCTGAAATGTACTTGGCGATATTGGATTCCCCGGTCATACCGATGGCATATTCACCGCGCGCGACAGATTCGGGCACCGCTGTGGAGCTTGCCACGAACACGGCGTTCTCTGCGACTTGCTTAAGACCGGCTTCGCCATACAACTTGTACAGCATGTAGATTTGGGAATACGCAGACCCGGAAAGCGCTGGATTGGCCAGGATGATCTCGCCCTTGTACTTGGGATCCAGCAGATCTTTCCAGCCGGTAGGATATTCAGCGGGGGTGAGCAGCTTGGTATTGATGATGAGGGCCTGCAGGGGTAGCGAGAACCCATAGTAACGGGGAGCATCGGCTTTATCCCGTACCGAAACGGGGATGGAGTTATGATTGACACTCTTATACCCGCGGAACAAGTCATAATGGGCGTCGAAAGTCTCCTTGGCGATCGCCAATAGAATGTCTCCCTGGGGTTTGGGTTGCTCCGCATTCAACCGGGTGATCAATTCGCCCGAGCCCGCGCGGATCACGCTTACCTTGATATCAGGATAGTGGGCGTTGAAGGCTGCCCTCAGTGCCTCAGCCTCGTCCTCAGCCGCCGCGCTCCAGATGGTGAGTGCGGTTGGTGGCGCTTCGGTGGCCATCTCCGTCTTCCCTTGAGCGAAGACCGTTCCAAGAACGCAGATTCCGATGATGAGCAGCGACATGAATCGTTTCATAATTTCCTCCTTATGAAAATTCTTTCCCTTTTTGCAATAGTCTCTCTTTAGTCTACATCAAAAACAATAAAAAGCAAGAAAGAATTAATAAAAACAACTTGCTGGTCCCTTTTATCATTACTCGCCACCCCAAGGCCCCGATTGATTCAAGCTCCCATTTTCATTATACTTTTAAAAATATAATCGCTAGGAGTTACCCATGGATTCATTCATCGATGCGCGTAAAAAAGCCTGTCCTATCCCCTTCATGCTTGCCAAGCAGCAGATAGACCTTGGAAATACTGATTTTGTGATAGAAGTAGACAACCAAGTGGCTCTGGAGAACCTCCGGCGGCTGGCCCGGTCCCAGAACTACACTATCGATACCGTAGATGAGGGCTCCGATTTCAAAGTGCGTTTCCGAGGCTCCGGAGCGCATCCGGAGATGGAGAACATCACCGAACCCTTGCTATCCTGCTCACCGGTGAACAACACCTGGGCTTTATTCATTGTAAAGCCTACCATAGGCGACGGCGACCTGGAGCTGGGGCGAAATCTGATGCAGATGTTTCTGTATACTCTTGACCAAGGGACAGACCTTCCCACCTCGGTGATTCTGATGAACAAGGGAGTGCTGCTTGCAACCGAGGACGAGCTGTCGGCCACCACCTTAAAATCTCTGCAGGCGAAAGGATGCGAGCTGCTGGTGTGTGGAACCGGCCTAAATTTCTATCAGCTGGTGGATAAACTCCAGGTAGGGACGATCAGCAATATGTATGATATTTCAAAACGAATGCTTGCGGCCGGCAAGGTGATTGCCTTATAATCCTCCTATGGAATTCCTCGTGCTCGCCTTCAACTCCACCCACACTGCCATGCATGCGCAGCATATCCTCGCTGCGGTGGACGTTTCCTATGCGGTTATGCCGGCGCCGGTGGAGATAACCGCCGATTGCGGCATTGCGCTTAAGCTCGATCCCCGCGATGGGCCTAAAGCCCAGGAAGCCCTTTCCGAGGCCTTTGGAAATACCGACGCCTGGCATATCCACCAAGCGGTTCGCAAGGGCAACACCCTCCAGGTATCCCAGCCAAGCTGGCTTTCCGCTTCAACCTCACAGACCATCGCTTTGTAAAGCCGGGCATTGAAGCAACACACACCCGCTTTTCAAACTGCCGGGGAGAGAACTTCTCACTCGGGGTCGGTGAATATAAAACCTTCATCACGAAACAAACCTGTGCAGATATCCACCACCACCCCATCGTACTTGATGCCGCGATATCGGTTGATCTCAGCTAGAGCAGCCTCGGTTCCAAGCGATGCGCGGTACGGACGGTGGGAACTAATGGCTTCCACCACATCGGATACTGCGAGTATCCTGCTCTCTAGGAGAATTTGGTCTCCTATCAAGCCTTGTGGATACCCTGAGCCATCAAGGCATTCGTGGTGCTGGTAAACCATTGTGGGGACCTCTGAAGGAAAATCCAATTCCTGAGCGACCTCATACCCGTGGATAACATGGGTTTGAAGGATCTGATATTCCAGGCCAGAGATTTTTCCAGGCTTATTGAGTATGTCCGAGGCGATATATATCTTGCCGATGTCGTGGATAAGGGCACCATAGGAAATATTTTGCACGGTGGGTCCAGGCAAACCCATCTTCATGGCGATCGCGCAAGCCAATTGTTGTACTTTCCACTGGTGCCCTGCAGTGTACATATCGCGAAGCTCACCAATTTTTGATATGGCATTGATGGATTGCTGCAACCGATGCTCCAGCTTCTTATTGCTCACTTCCAGTTCCCGTTTGTTCCGCGCCTCCTCGGTTATATCTTCAGCGAAAACGGAAACTCCCACGACGTGCCCATCAATATTCAAAGGAGCAATCGAGAGGATGCTTTCAGTCCCGTATACCTGGGATTGATGGTTGATTTTGTATCTTCCTTCATCTACAGCCCGTTTATATAGATCCTTCCAAGCCTCGGATTGTTCCTCCGAGCCCAATTCTTCGGGCCTCATCCCTTCACGGACAACGATACCTGCGTTCCGTTTATGGAAATCAGCATACGAGGAGTTGAAGAAAGTCAGCCGAAAATCCTTTGGCTCGACCACCCAGATCATATGTTGTGTGCTTTCAATCAAGGCGTGGTATCGCTCTGAGTCTTCCTTCAACACCATTTCGTAGCGTTTCATCGCTGATATGTCTTGTCCGAAAACTGAAATACCGATGATCTCCCCAGCGACCTGCAAAGGATAGAACGTGAGTTTGAGAAATCTCATCCCAGCGACCGTCTCGTATTCCTTCGTGAACGGACCGTTGGCAAACGCGGCCCGATACATCTCATACCAAATTTCCTGGAACCCTTCCGGCAGCAGATCATCGGGAGTCATCCCCGGCTTGATCTCTATGTTGCGGTTGGTCTTGAAGTATCGCTCGAGAGAAGAGTTGTAGGTGAGCAAGCCGAAGTCCACGGGGTCAACCACCCAGATCATATCCGAGGTGCTTTCCACCACGGTGCGATACCGTTCAGCTTCAGCCTTGATGGTCTGCTCAGCCACTTTGCGAGCGGAGATATCTTTATAGCTAAGCAGAATGCCATTGATCAGCTTGTGGTTCAGCATGTTCCTACCTGTGATCTGGACCCAAAGAACCGAGCCATCACCTCGTAGATACCTGAATTCATCCGTCTGTTCAAATCCATCCGGACTATCGAGAAGGAGCCTGAAACGCTCGACTAGACGCAACCTATCGTCAGGATGGACGAATTCAAAAGCGCTTCTCCCGACAATTTGCTCAGGTTTGACACCAAACACAAGTTCATTGTTGGGACTTCGATAACGAACGACACCCTCGCGGTCGGTGATTCCCACCACGTCGGAGATATTCTCAATCATCAGCTGGAATCGCTGCAGGCTGTCGGAAAGCTCGTCCTCTTTATTCCTCAGATCCTTTTGCAGATTCTCAATCCGCGCCCTGTTCTGCAGATTGAAGCTTCGGATCTTCAACATACCCCGGATGGTCACATACAGCTCCACCTCATCCAGTGGCTTGCAGATGAACGCTTCACCACCACTATCCAAAGCCTTCAGGCGGACCTGTCTATCACTTTTCAACGCTGTCAGGAAAATCACAGGGATATCTGCAAGGATGGGGGTTTTTTTCATCCGGCGGCAAACCTCGTACCCGTCCATTCCAGGCATCATGATGTCTAAAATAATGATATCTGGGATCCTTCTCGCAGCAATATCCAATCCTGTCTCGCCATCAAGCGCGGTAAGAACCTCCGCAGTCGGAAAGGATTCATGGATGAGAGCCATCAGGCTGATGAGATTCTCCTGCCGGTCGTCAATCGCAAGAAACACATTACGTCGGTCATCCATATGATGCTTCCTCTCGCATGGCACTGTGGAATCTGATAGGGATGCCGATAGTGAAGACCGAGCCTTTTCCCAAGGTGCTTTCCACCGTGATACTGCCATTCAACAATTCTATGTATTTTTTAGAGATAGCCAAGCCTAACCCAGTCCCTCCATACTTGCGGTTGGTGCTCGTGTCAGCCTGGCGGAATTCGTCGAAAATATGAGGGATATATTCCGAGGCGATACCGATACCGGTATCGGAAACCGAAATCTGCACACAGTCGCCATGACGATGCAAAGCGATTGCTACAGAACCTACATCGGTGAATTTTATCGCATTGCCGATGATATTCTGAAGGATATGGCTGATTTTATTTGAGTCGCTTTCCACTATCATCCTGTGGTCGGTATTTTGCAAGGTCAGAGCAAGTCCTTTCTGAACCGCCAGGGGTTGAAGCAAACCAGCGGACTCCCGGACAAGGGCAGCAATATCGAATTTCTCACTCACCACCTCAACCCTACCCGACTCTACTCGGGAAATGTCCAAAATATCATTGATAAGCTCAAGCAGGGTTTTCCCGCTTTGCCCGATGATCGCGAGATATTCCTGCTGGATTGCGGAAATCTGATTCACTAGCCCCCGCTCGAGCACCCCCGATAACGCGATTATCGAATTCAGCGGTGTCCGAAGCTCATGGCTCACCCGCGACAGGAAGTCGCTTTTCGCCTGACTCGCTTGGTCCGCTTTCGCCTTCGCTCCTCTCAGTTCATTCTCGATGGAATTTATCTCCGTACGGTTGAACAACGTAGCGTTGCAATATTGATAGCGTCCTTCATCATATACAGCTTTCACATTCATGATTATAGGTAGAATCGAACCATCGCCACAAATAAGATCAAAGCGAAGGTCGTTCATCGAACCAACCTCGAGAATTCTTTCCTTCAGCCCCTGCAGCTGAGCAAGGTTCTCAGGTGCCAGAAGGTCCGAGAGACGCAACTTTCCGATTACTTCCTCACGACTATATCCAAGCCAATTGAGCTCAGTATCGTTTATATTGATAAATAGTCCATCTCGATCGGTGGAATGATACCCACAAGGCGCACTGTTGTAGAGTTCGTATACTTTTGCAGCGCTCCTTTGCAATTCGGCCTCCACGTATTTGCGCTGGGTGATATCCCGGTTGCTCGCCCTACGCCCCATCGCCACACCACGTAGATCAAACACCGCCTGGCAGGCGTGCTCGATCCACCTGACTTCTCCATCGCGGTGCAGGATACGGAACTGGAGCCTGCAGGGATCGGTCTTACCATGGCTTTGATAGAGGAATAGATCCTCAGGATGTATGATCCGCTCCAACAAGCCCGGATCCTGGCTGAATTCCTCCGCAGAATACCCAGTCACCCGTACAGCAGAGGGTGTCATGTATTCAACGCTACCATCCTCACGACTCCAGAACTCCCAGTCAAAAGCGAAATCGGCTAACGTGCGCAAACGGTATTCGCGTTTTTCCAGCTCTTCCTGAGATCTATTGCGTTTTTGGATGTTGAGGCTGTTCACCATCATGATCAGAGCGAACACCATCACAGAAGTAAGGAACTGATTGAACAATTGCGCAGCGGCATCGTACACACTGGAATCCATATAATCCGGTGCATATGTGGTGACTAATGACAGCATGATGCGGAAGACCTGCACCGCGACATAGAGTGCGCACGTGGTGGCGATGATTCCTGTCATCGGCTTGAGTTCTTTGGGCGCACGTACACGGATTACATGTAGACATTGCGCATACACCCATGCCGTATATACAGATATGAGCAACACCCGTTTGCCTGTGTCGGGCTGCACATACACAAAGTACATGAATACAATCGCAAACAGGCTGATGATCGCGATATTCACCGCCACCCGTGGTTTGAATCCAAGAAATCTTTGCAATCCCATGTAGGTTATGAGGGTGGCGCTGGCTAGGCATAGGTTTGCGACTGGGATGGAGAAAAAATCAGGAACCTGCCCGCGAAGCGCGACCAAACCCATCCCGATAGTCCTGACAACCAATCCAATCAGCCAAAGGGTGATCCCCTCTGTCTCTTTATGGTTCTCGTGCCAGAAATAACACATGACAATCGTCATCACCAGCGAATTCAGTGCGAAAGTGGTCAGGACGGTCCGGGTATCCAACATGCGGAATACTCCTCTTGCTCAAGAGACGGCGTGATCTTTTAATGTATCATAGTACAATACAATCGATGAGGAGTATATATTGATATGTTTGATTCGATGGACCTTTCATTCAATGGATCATCGGGGAACATCCGCGATCGCGGTAGCCATCTGGTGCGCCTTCCTGCACGCTTCAGCAATCGACCTCCAATCACCAAGAGAGGCTAGCACGGGATCGATCATCCAACTGCCAATCGCCGCCACCACATGGGGGTTTTGCAGATACAGAGCAAGATTATGCTCCTTGATGCCTCCAGCGACAATGAATTTCAAAGGAAACCGCTGACCAAGGCCATCGATCGCTGGCAATCCACCCAATTTCTCCACCGGGTAGAAACCTAGGACACTAAAATTGTTATCCATAGCCAAAGCGCCATCCGTGGTCACTGGATACACGGCCACTCCTTGCTGGCGGCATAAATCAATCATATGCACATCAAAAAGCGGTGAGAATATGAACTGGGCACCTGCTTCGATGGCATTGCGCGCCTCACCCTCCGTCTGCACATTCCCCGCTCCCACCAATAGGTCGGGATACTGCGCAGCCAAAAGACGGAGGACTTCCAAGCCTTCGGGAGTCTGCTGCGAGACGTTCGCAATGGCCAACCCGCTTGAGAGCAACGCACGGCCAAGGGCCGAGGCCTGCGAGGCTGGAATGGTTCTGATCATGGGGATGATTCGGAGCACGCTCATTCGTTTTGTCACGCTATCCATGGTTGGGACCTCCACTACCGTGTATCTATCTGTAGTGTACCCATGAATACCTGCATCGTAAAGCAGAATCTCCTTACGCTATCTTTTAGCGAGCAGCACCTCTACCCCTTCAGCAAAACCTTCACCACCCCCTAACTTAGTCACATAGCTAGGTAGATGCTTGATGAGGTGCCTATAGCGGATGACACTCGCGACACCAACGCTTTGCCCAAAGTGGGTGAACATCGGCTCATCATTCGGCGAATCGCCAAAAAACATCACCTGGTCCCGGTCCATGGCATCATCATACCCGAAGCGGGTTGCAAGAAACCGCGCAGCCATGCCCAGCTTGTCATACTGGCCCATCCACGTGTTCACATGGATCGAGCTGATTTTCGCACAAGCGCCTTCCTGCTCGCAGATATCCTTGATCAACTGGGCTTCCTTAAGGGTAAGCACTGGCTCTTCCTCGGCGAAATCGATAGCAAGATCGAACCTCCGGCAAAATTGGTCGCCAGCGACACGACAACCCGGAACCTCAGCCAAGCAGCGCTGCTCAATACGCCTTAGCACCTCATGTTCATTGGAAACCGCATGCTCGTGATACAACCGGAGCACATGGCTGCCTTCCTGCCAATAGACCAAAGCGCCATTCTCGCCAACCACCCCATCCACCGGCCACTGACGGGCGATGAGGTCGCACCACCCCGCAGGCCTACCCGTTATGGGTACCACCTTGAGACCTGCTTCATGCAACTTCCAAAGCGCTTCATAGGCTATGGCGGGCAACTTGCCTTCGGTGGTGATGGTATCGTCGATATCCATAAGCACGAATCGGATGCCCTGCGCGTTCTCAAAAGGAAGTTGTTGTATATCTCGCATTTTCTACCTCTCGCCGGTGGTGTAACAGCCGGTCTCCCTGCATGATACTGGAATCCGTGCGGTTGTCAACCGAGTCCTGGACGTTTACACCTATGGTTTTGCTCCAACCAGTTCTCTATCGGCTTGACATAAATCCATAGCAGGCTACACTTGTAAAGAGCCTCTCGGCCCAAAGGCGGCATCCCATGCGATTATCAACCTCAACCTGTATCTACGACCGTGTCCTCTGGCAACAAAAAGTGCATTTCAGCGCCCGCGAGACCATCGAGCGCTGCGTCCGCACCGGTTATTCCATCCTCGATATGGATTACTCCATCTATTCAGGCGAGGGGCTTCCCTTCGATCGGGATGATTGGCAATTGTGGATAGCCGACCTACATGAGCTCTCCACCAAGCTTGGTGTGGAATACCCGCAATCGCACGCCCATTTCTACAATCCTGTAGGACTCAGCGCAGAGCAGACCGCCTACAATGAAGAACAAGTACGTCGCACGATCGTCGCCTCGGGGATGATGCAGGCTCGCAATGTCGTGATGCATCCGCTCACCGTGCTGGATGGCACGTGGTATTCCCATCGGAAATCGCTTGCTCACAACCGTGAGTACTTCCTCCGGCATGGCGAACTCGCCCACTCCCTTGGGCTCACCATCGCCATTGAGAACATGATTGAGAATAAGACCATCCGCCGCTACTGCAGTTCCACCGAAGAGCTTCTTGAGCTGGTGGATACTTTGAACGATCCCATGTTCGGCATCTGCTGGGACTTCGGCCATGCCAATCTAAGCAATGTCAATCAATGCGAGGCCCTTAAAGCGATAGCCCCTCGCCTCACCGCCTTGCATGTAAACGACAACCGAGGGGAGAAAGACGACCACCTGGCCCCCTATTTCGGCAACATGACCACCTGGGAGAACATCATGCGCACCCTCGGCGAGATCGACTACCAGGGTGATTTCACCTTCGAGATCCACAAGTTCACCAACGGCCTGCCTGAAGCCATGCATGACGAAGCCGTACGCTTCACCCACACCCTAGGCGAGTACCTGCTCAGTTTGGTGCCTGGCACGAAGTTGACAGCTTTCTAGGGGTGTTCTAAGGGTTGGCATCAGATTCGTGCCAGGCACGATTCAGGCGGGGAGGAAATTCCTGTAGTACAGATCCCCACCGGCGACAACGTCGATCATCGTATCCAATAATCCCAACTCATAAGCGAAATCCAACACGGTATAGCGCTCGCGGATCATTTGCGCTTTACGCATACCATCGATAAACATAGCACGTGTCAGCCCAATATCCACAGGTTCGCATGGACATCCTGCTATCCTGAACATGTCCTGCAACTGCTCGAAAGAGATGATCTGTGCTGCAATATCCCTTTTCAGATCTTTCCAAAAGCCAAGCGTCAATTGCCGACGCTGTTCCAACTGTTGGGGTTCCAGAAATTTCGCTTGCGAAGCCTGAATGGTAGCCACTCTCGTAGGATCATCGCCAAGGAAGGTCTCAATTTCCATAAGGCGCAGGGGCCACGTGATTGGAGGATGCTGCTCAAAAGCCTTGCGCAGGTCAGCTTCATCCAATTTGAACAACTCGGTCAGTACCGCTGTGCTCGCCAAGGTCCCTATGGCGACTTTGAACCCATGGGAGATAGGAAAACCAAGCACGCTCAGATGGGACATCTCCCAGACATGGCTCATCAAATGCTCGGCTCCGGCTGCTGGCCGGGAGTTTTTAAACACCTCCATCGCGAAACCTACCTCTACCAATCCAAGGAATAAACCATCGATGGCGGCTCCTTCACGTCGGGCGATAGCCGCTGGGTTGGCCAAACGCATTCGCAAGTCGCGTTGGGACATGTCCCAGGCCTCTGGCAGAATCCGTTCAACCCCTAGGCGATCGGCAATGATCCAGTCAGCTCCTGCCGGGATCTTAGCGGCAAGGTCTCCGTAACCGGCGGCTATCATATCATAAGGCGCATCGCGAAGCACTTCGACATCCGCGACCATCACTTTCGGAGGATGACAATCCAAGGTCCGTTTGAAACCTTCGACTGTGATGGCGGCGCCAATAGCAGTGTAGCCATCAACCGAAGGTGCGGTGGGCACCACCATGTAGGATTTGCTACACTCGTATGAAGCAAGCTTCACTATATCGTTTATAGTTCCCGACCCTACAGCGACCGCAATCAGGCCATTGTCCTGTAGCAGTTCACGAACTACGACCACATGCTCGTAATCGGCATAGACATCATCGACATCGGGGAAGACGAACTCTTCAACTCCAATGTAGCCCCAGCGGAGAAATTGCTCGCGAAGAACAGCACCTACGATGGGCCAAGTATTGCGATCCGCCACAATCAACGGCTGAGAATCGCCCCAGACGGCTTTATATTCTTTTACAGCGGATGACAGAGTGCCTTCGCCAATGAGATAATGTTCTCTATGCATATTGACTCCTCAGAAAGCGTTTCGAATGTGGCAACTATCTGAATATACCAGAAATCAGCAAACCTGAAACAGAGGATCAGCCGTCCAAATGAAAAAAAACCGTTTGAGCTCTGGCACCAAAATATCAGGCCCTCCCCAGTTCTTCAAACACCGTGCTGCGAGGTTCAAGGCGACCTGCGGAGTACCCCCAGATGCTCTTATACTCAGTGACATCCTCTCCCATCATCGCAAGCTGCTTCATGTAGGTCGCCACCGATTTGGATTCGATAACCACCACGTCTCCCATCGCCTCCACGGCAGGGCTATGCGGTCGGGTATGGTCCAGCTCAAACTGGAGAATCCTGCGACCATCGGCAGTGATACCGATTGTCCGGTAGGTATTGCTCTTCCCAACTCCCGGAAGATTCAACGTATTTCGGTCTGTCGCAAGAAAGGGAATCTCATCCGCTTTGCGGATACCGTCGATCAGCTCTACCATCCGCGGTGCATCGCTTATAAACGACCGCAAGCCGCTGTGATATTTATAATCCACCCGTCCAATCGATTTTTCTTCAATCTGTTCTTGAATGGACCGCGAATTATTCGCAAACAGGGCCCGGTTTTCTTTGTACCCCTTCACGGTAAACGTATAGTATGGCAACACCCCAAGGGAATTAAGAACTTTACGCAATTTGGCGGTGTGCCCACGCCGAGAAGCCGCAACCGTGAATACTTCCTGGTTCGTGACTGCCCACCCAGCCGCAAGCAAACGCTTTAGAGCTTTGGCGGACTCGGGGGTAACCTCCATAGCGCTTGAGAAATGAGTTTGGATGATGCATTGCGATACGCCAAGTTCCTTTGCTTTCACCCGGAATTCCCACAATACATGGATCAGCTCTGTGGTAATGCGTTGTGGAAGATATACGGGAAGCTTTGTCCCAAGACGCACACGGTGGAATTCTGCGAACCTTTCACCAAGCGAACGGCCTTGATTATCCATTTTTTTTGCTTCGACCATGCGTAAAACCGCATTGAGAATCCCTTTGAGTGAAGAGACCGAGCTCATCAGCGCGTCGCCGCCAGTGATGAGTATATCAGACAAGTATGGATCGTTTCGGAAAAACTCCATCGACTCCTGCAACTGCGCGGGCCAACTCTTATTTGGTTTGAGTTTATCGAGATTGAAGTTCAAATTGCCCTTTTGGAAGTCATACATCCGCTGGCAATAGGAACAAAGCCCCCCGCAAGCCCTTCCCATTGTGCTTGGGATGAAGATCGCGACATTGGGATACCGGCGATGGATGCTGTGGTTAGGTAATATCCATCCCGCCGCATTCGGTTTCCCCGGTTCCACCACATCCTCTTTCTCCCATGCAGAGATGATGCCGAATTCCTCCACAAGGTCCTGGCTATAGAACAGATAGCTGCGGAGCGCTTCATCATCTCGCCGTACAGTTCCACCTTCATTTTGCCTCACATCAAATAGCGAGAGGAAATAGGGTGTGGCGAAAATCGGAATCTGTTTTGCTTCGGCTGTCCGCATGACCTCCAGCGTTTGCGCATCCAAAGAGTTGTCGAGGTATTGGTTGAGCTCATCGGTCGAACGGA
Organism: Sphaerochaeta sp. UBA6084; assembly: GCA_002428625.1. Classification (GTDB taxonomy): domain Bacteria; phylum Spirochaetota; class Spirochaetia; order Sphaerochaetales; family Sphaerochaetaceae; genus UBA6084. The sequence goes on along the minus strand of DIXI01000005.1, from coordinate 89,995 downwards.
CTGCGAACCTCAAGTGGAAGCGGTCCTCACGCCACCAGTGGAGCACTTGACGTCGTTTCTGCTCGTAAGTGAGGCCTTTGATAAAAGCATAGATGCTTGGTTTGCCACTGGGGGCTCGCGCGTTTTCGAGACCGATACGCTCAATCAGCAAGCGGATTATCCGTTCCTTATGTGCCGCTCGGCGCACCATCACCTCACGGTCCAATCCTGATGGATGGCGTTCCATCCAATCCTGCACCTGCTTCCGAGAGGGGAGGTCCGGACGTTCCAAACCGTTGAGCTGGCGCAACAGATGCAGTGTATCATCAAGAAAATCCACCGAAACCTCACAAGGTTGGTCACAAAGGCTTTTTCTCAGTAATAGGATTGGTTGCGACACCACCTTTTGTCCATGCAGATTGCCGTCGGTAAAAACCTCACCTTCATGGTCTAGATAATCCATGATCCGGATAAAGGCGAAAGACCGCCATCTGAGTTTGAAAAAGGACTGCTCGTCACGGCTTGTGCCGGTATAATAGGCCCATGCGAGTGGAAAATCGCGTTCCATAATCTCGCGATAATGATCTCGCAAGACATGCACCAAGGAGGTATGATCGAGAGCAGCATCGCGCATGTAACTGGTGATAACCGGATTTTCAGTCCTGATTAATTCGATCAATCGCTTTGCAAGTTCTGTGTTATGTACCATGTGACCATGATACTCTGCTGGAGAAGAAGCTGTCAACCTTCAGAAAATGCATATTTATTTTTTGTATTATATATACTTAGTATCATCCATTTTAATATGAAAGGTTTCCATCGTTAGGTTCAGCGTAAGAGAGCTGGCGCCAGGCACCGAGCTACCGCTCGAGAGCCAGGCACCTATAACCCTGATGAACTACCGGTCATCCGATAGGAAATCAGCCCAGGGTATGGACACCCTTGAGGCGTGATCCTGCCAGTAGAGCAGCCGCTCCTGATAATAGGTGATTTTATCGCGGACCGCAGTCTCGCAAGCAATCGGTCCAAGCTTGTAAACCAGTGAGCTCAGTTCATACACCACGAGTCCAAGGGCATGCGTCCCGACATGTACCGTCGACACACCCTGACCAATAGCATGCACCAATGCGATAGCTTCCTTATCATTGAGTTCTTTCGCCACCGCATGGGCTTCTAGAATCGCTTTTTTTGCTGACTGCATCTTTATGGCACCCCGTGCCCATGCCTCTCCCAGCTCCACTGCTCTCCGGGGTCGGTTCTCCTGGGGATATTTCACCTCGAAGGAAGCTAGAGGGATGCGGACGCAATCGAAAATCCACAGCACTAATGTGCGATGGTTCTGTAATTCGATCAAACGGATCAAGTCCTGCAGACACTCGCTGTCTCTGGTGAATAAGATGCTGTTCCCTTTCTTCAGCTTGGCTTCGACCGCGGATCTATCATTCATAGCGGATCCTTAAAGATTGGGTAATATTGGTGCCAGGCACCGAGCTGCCGCTCGGGAGCCAGGCACCTATTACTCCATTGCCAAGGGAGGTGCTGCTTGGAAGATCAACCTTCAATTCATTTCATCAACGAGGAGAGCACTTGCTGGCTCCGAATGCGCTTCCAAAGAGGAGCCTTGTTATCCTCATAGGCCGGTAGCTTCTCGTGGATGGTCGGCTTGTGATCTGCCTGCTTATACAGAATGCCCAAGGGGAACGGGCCTTCCTCAAAGGCTCTCGCCATCGCCTGCATGCGGTCGGTGGGGTCGTGCTTCTCATCCAGAACATAGGTGTTCTGCTTGAACCATGCAAAATCGTTGGTCTTATTGAACGAGACACAGGGATCGAATATATCCACCAACGCATAACCATTGAACAAGATGGCTTCTTTGATCACTTTTTTGGTCAATTCCGCATTCCCAACGAAGGTTCGGGCTACGAAAGGAGCTCCTAGAGCAAGCGCCACACTCAACGGATTAAAAGGCTCATTGATGACACCCTCAGTCTGGATGGGAGTCTTGAATCCCCGGCGGCTGGTGGGCGAAGCCTGTCCTTGGGTAAGCCCGTACACCATGTTGTTATGCACCAAGTGAGTGATATCAGGATTGCGGCGGATATTATGCAGGAAGTGGTTGCCCCCTTCCCCATACATATCGCCATCACCACCCTCCGCTATCACGGTAAGCCCGGGATTGGACATCTTGATGGCTACCGCTACCGAAAGCCCCCGGCCGTGCAGACCGTTGAAGAAATGGGAATTCACATATTGAGGCATCTTGGCGGCCTGGCCGATTCCGGAGGACAGCACCAGCATGCGGGGGTCTATATCGAGCTCCTCCAACGATTGCTTGAGCAATTGCAGCAGGGGATAATTGCCACAGCCCGGGCACCAAGCGATATCGGGATTGCCTTTATAATCAAATCTGGTTGCTTTCATTTCAATGCTCCTTCCAACTTACGTGCAAGCGACTCTACTGAGAACGGCGTGCCGTTGTACTGCAGTATCCGGTTTTCGATACCTATATGCAGCTCCTTGCCGATAAGGTCGCCAAATTGGCCAGTCACATTGTTTTCAACAAGAACCAGCCGTTTGGCCTTGGCGAGAATCGCCTTGGTCGACTTGGGCAAGGGGAATACCTGCCGGAAATATGCAAAAGCGACATCCTTGCGGCCGAGAAGCTCCAGAGCCTCCTTGATGGCACCATACGTCGAACCCCAGCCAATCACCAGAGTCTTGTAGTCAGTAGGACCGAGTATCTCCGGCTCGATATCCTCATAAGCCGAAAGCTTCCGCATCCGCTTCTCCACCATCGCTTTTCGGACGCTGAAGTCCTCGGTGATCCGCCCCTCCTCGGTGTGCTCATCGCTATCCACGCATACAAAGCCGTCGCCATATCCAGGTACTCCCCGCGGAGACACACCCGATTCGGTCAAGGAGTAGCGCAGATACCCAGCATCGGTCTTCACCACTTTCCGATGGATAGGCAACGTGGAAAAATCAATCTTGTCCGTGAAGCCCTCACTATCTAGGAAATATTGATCGGTAAGCACAAAAACAGGCACTTGGAAGGCATCGGCCATCTCAAATGCCCGATGGGTGAGCCTGATGCCGTCGTCAAAAGTGCCCGGCGCATATATGATGCGTGGGAAATCCCCATGACCGGCGTAAAGGGCCAAATTGAGGTCTCCTTGCTCGGTCCGCGTTGGCAGTCCGGTTCCCGGGCCCGGCCGCTGCGCCAGATGGATGACCGCTGGAGACTCGATGATCCCTGCCAGACTTACCCCTTCGGTCATCAGAGCGAAACCGCCACCACTCGTGGTCACCATCCCCCGGGCTCCTGTATACCACGCCCCTAAGCACATGTTGATCGCCGCTATCTCATCTTCAGCCTGTTCGACCACGATACCGCACTGCCGGGCCTTGGTTGCAAGATACGCAAGCACAGCTGTGGAAGGAGACATCGGATAGGATGCAATAAAGTCGCAGCCTCCCGCGATAGCCCCAATCCCAATCGAAACCGACCCATTCAAGGCAAATTGCTTTTTCGTATGCGCTTCTTTCTTTATGGCGATTCCTAGTTCCAGGGTCTTTGAAAGATCCTCCCCCATCTGGAACGCCGCAAGGTTCTTGTCCACCACCTCCGCGCCTTTCGATTCAAACTGCTTGCGGATGGCCTCATGCGCGATACTTTCGTCGCACTTGAATAGGCCGCACAGCAAACCGTTGATGAGATTGTTCGCAAAGATGGCGTTACCCAGCTCCTTCATCTTGCTGGCGATTGGGATGGGTTTGAGAATCGCACCGGTAGGAATTGCCTCGATGTCCTCTTTCTCCCCGATAATCACCGTATGAGCATCGATCCGGTCCATCAAGCGGCTAAGGCCATCACCACTGAATACCACCAACAGGTCGATGCGCTCCACAAAAGCCCCGACGGGTCCCGATGATATACGGATTTCGGTAGTGTTGTTGCCACCCCGCACACGCGACATGAATTCTTTGGAAAGGAAGGCATGGTACCCGCTTTTCTGCAGCAATACCATAAAAAGCGTCTCGATTGTCTTGAGTCCTTGTCCAGCTTCCCCGGACAGCACTACTGAATACGAAGTGTCGGTCATGGATGATTCTCCTACCCTGCGGTGCCAGCGATATATGAATTCGCTTTCAGTATACCACAGAAGCAGATGGAGGCAATTGGGGAATTATAGGATTGGCATGATTGGGATGGGGGATGGGGGATGAGTGCGCAGATTGGTGCCTGGCACCAATCTGCGAGCACCACCGGCAGAGCGGAGCTCCTCTTTTGGCGGGGCCAAAAGAGAGCGGGAGCGGCGACGGGACCCGATGGCCGTGGCCTGAGGGGGGGGCCCAATGTCTATCCATGAAGGAGGAGTTCAACTGCTTTTGTGCATTGAGTTTTTGTGGAGAGCTCCGAAAAAAGGCTTTTCAGCAGGCTCCATACCTCTCTAAGGTAGCCATTTTGAAGGTTTCCCCAATGAATTCTGTAATACCACTACTTTTTCCGAGGTTTCAGCGGGGAGCTTTTACACAGTATCCAACGAGGGGACCGTTGCCTTGGTCCTAAGCTGTACCAAGAGCACCCCTGCTAGGATGATAAGCGCCCCTAGCAATTGCCTCATATGGAGAAGATCGCCAAAAATGAGAGCGCTGAGGATGAGAACGAATACCGTGGGAAGATTGCCATATACCGCGACCTTCGTGCTGCCGATACGTTTGACTGCGATATTCCACAGCACATTGGCGACAAACAGCCCGATAAGCCCAGAATAGGCAGCGGAAAGGTATCCGACAATTGGTACAGCCTTCAGGTCCAACGCGCGGAGGTCGGTCTGGAAGATCAACAGATACTCGATCACTGCGACTGACATCGCCAGGCCAGTCACCTGCAATGTGGAGTAACGCTTCATAAAGGGCCTGAGGAAGGTGGTGTGCACCGAATAGCCCAACTCAGCAAGGACTACAAACAGGATTCCACGAATAGTGGTGAGACCCTCCCCGCCTTTTTTTGTAGAAAGGGTGATGACGGCCAAGCCAGCGATGGTGAGGAGGACGCCGAGAATCGAACGCCAACCAGGCTTCTCCATCCGAAACAGGATGGAGAGGATAACCACTTGCACGGGCATGGTGGCCATCAGGATGCCGCCGATGGAGGGTGAGGTCTCATCGATACCCATATGGAACAGGATTTGGAAGACACCCATGCCGATGAGGCCAAGGCCTGCGATGCTGAGAAAGTCCTTGCGTGTGAATTTCACCCGGCCAGGCATGAATCCCGCAAGGTAAACCATAAAGGGAAAGGCCATCAGCATCCGAACCCCGCCGAATTGCTGCGGAGTGAGGAATTCGAAACCTATCTTCATCACAATATTGTTAAAACCCCAGGAAAGAGTGATGAGTACCAACAATACGTGCACCCACCCTTGCCTTTCGTGTGATCCTTTCATCCTTGGTCTTGCCCCTTTGGCACGCATCCGTCCACCCGGCCGCGACCGGCCCGATCATACCATAAAACAGGGTTACGACGATAGTGAGCAGGACAACATCTCCATACCTTGGCGGATTTCAACCTGTGCCTGAGCAGTCAACGGTTTGAAGGGGGCGCGGCACCGGCCGCACTCGAGACCATCCAGCGAGAGAGCGTATTTGACGGCGTTGAAGATACCGTGCCGCACAAACAGCTCCACACCCTGATTGACCTTCTCCTGCTCAACCAAAGCCTGCGACATCTCGCCCTGCAGGAACAACTGGCGGATTAAATTGAAACGAGGGGCGAATAGGTTGACCGTCGTTCCAATAGCAGAATCAGCCCCTGCGGCCAAGGCGGAAAGGAACATCTCGTCGAACCCATTGAAATAGACCTTGTCCGGGAAGGCCGACCTCATGCGTTCCAGCGCATAGAGATCGGTGCTGGTGTGCTTTACACCCACCACCTTTGGGTTCTCCAGAAGACGGCGGGAATTATCCTTGGTAAAGGCCACCCCTGTGAATTGAGGGATATTGTAGATGATCACCGGGGCTCCGCTTTTAACTACAACATCCTCATAGTACCCGATTATCTCGTCTTGCGAGAACTTATAGTAGTAAGGGGGTATCATCGATACCGCGACCACCCCGTCGCCGTATGCACTGGCTGCGAGCTCCACCGCATCGGCAGTCCTGATGGTACCTACATGGGCGATCACCGGCACCCGTCCGGCCACAGCCTTCACCACAGTTGCTGCAATGCGCTTGCGCTCCTCAAGACTCAGCAGCAAAGCCTCGCCTGAAGAACCGCAGCAATAGAATCCACCGACCCCTTGCGAGATCTGACGTTCAACCAATCGCGCAATCATCTCATAATCAACCGACTCATCCGCATGCATAGGCGTAATGAGCGCGGAGTATATTCCTCTGATCTTATCCATTACATGCTCCTACCAAGCTGTCCAGCCGCCGTCCATCACCAAATTGGCCCCTGTCATATACACCGAAGCATCTGAGGCTAGAAAGACAATCGCTCCATTGAACTCATTCGCTCTGGCCATGCGACCGATGGGCATCCGCTCGCAATAGTTCTTCTGAAACTCTTTATCCTGTGTATCACGGAACACTCCCGAAGGTGTAAGAGTGTTCACCCGAACACCGTTTTTCGCCCAATAGGTAGCGCAGTAGCGGGTGAAGTTATACACGCCGGACTTAGCGGCTGCATATGCGACCGGTTTGATAAACGGGATGCCGGTCTTTTCCTTTTTATAGGCGTAGATGTCCTGAACCGGCGACAGCATACCGTAGATGGAGCCGATATTGATGATGGAGCCCCGTCCTTCCTGCGCCATCAACGCGCCGACAGCCTGGGTGACCAAGAATGTCCCTACCAGATTCACCTCCACCACCTCACGGAAGATTTCCTCGGGGAATTGCTCAAACGGCCCGCTCACTTCGGGCGGTGCGCTTGGTTGGGTATCGAGACCGGCGTTGTTCACCAGAATGTGTGGAACGCCCCAAGCCTCCACCACCTCGTTCAAAGCCTTGGCGATAGTGGCTTTTTTGGTGATATCGACGGCATGGAAACTCAGGTTCCCACCGGACCGCTCCTCTGGTGTATAGAGGGTCTCCATCGAGGATTTCCGTAAAGTCCGGGCGAAGACGGCGACTTTTGCCCCACGGGAGAGCAGCTCGTGCGCGAACTGGGCTCCAAGTTGTCCTAGGGCACCAGTCACGATCGCGACCCTGCCTTCCACGCTGAATAAAGCGTCACTCATGATGAATCCTCCTGGCTCTATGCTATGCAGTCTATTTGCGCTTCTGCTTGAGATGCTTGTATACATTTTGGCCGATCGTAGCCACGATGATGACGATGAAGAAGATGGAAATCGGGCGTTTGAAGAATATCATCAAATTCCCATCCGAAACCAACAGTGTCCGTCCAAGATTGGATTCCACCAGAGGGCCGAGTATCACACCCAGCAGCACCGGCGGCACAGGATAATCCAATATCGAGAATAGATACCCTAAAAGACCTGCGATACCCATCACCAAGACATCGAACATACTGTTGCGCATCGAATACGCACCCAGTACCGCGAATATGAAAATGAAGGTGACGATAACGCTTTTTGGCAAGGAAAGCACCTTGGCGAAAAAGCGCGCACCCGTGAGTCCCAGCACGATCATGAAAATATTGGAGGTGATGGTGCTGGCGAACACCGTGTAGATCACTTCAGGTTTCTCAACGAATAGCAACGGACCCGGCTGCAACCCGAGCACCATCAAACCGCCGAGTATAACCGCGGTGGCGGCCTCCCCTGGAATACCCAAGGTGAACATGGGAATCATCGCACCGTTCACGCAGGCGTTGTTCCCAGCTTCTGGGGCCGCTACTCCTTCGATCGAACCTTTCCCAAATTCCTCAGGATGTTTTGACGACCGCTTTGCCTCGCCATAGGAAAGGAAAGCAGCGATATCGGTGCCCGTTCCTGGCACAGCTCCCACAAAAGTCCCGATGAAGGCGGATTTCACTATATGCGGAAGAATACGGAAGAATTCCTTCAAGGAAATGCCAATTTTGGTGAGCTTCAGTTGTTCGGGCGCCTTCATGCGGGAATCACGAACACCCTCGAGCGCTTGGGACATCGCGAATATCCCGATAAGGATGGGAAGCAGCTCGAACCCTGTGAGAAGATTGAGAGTTCCAAAACTAAAACGCGGCACGCTGGTGATCGGGTCGATGCCAACTGTCGAGATGAGCAGACCGATACAACCGGCGAACAACCCCTTGATTAGAGATTTTCCTGCGACATAGGAAATCATGGTAAGGCCATAGACTCCTAGGAGCACATATTCGGGAGGACCGAACCTCACTGCTATCTTCGCGATCTGAGGAGCAAGGAAGGTAAGAATCAATGCACCGATGAGACCACCGATCGCAGAAGCGATGGTCGCGATGGCGATTGCCTTGCCAGCCTGCCCATTCTGCGCCATTGGATACCCATCCAGAATCGTCGCTCCTGCAGCCGGAGTTCCCGGGGTCTTCAATAGAATCGCCGATACCGACCCGCCATAGATTCCACCAGCGAAAATACCTACCAGCAACGATAGCCCGACACTTGGGGAGACATAATAGGTAAGAGGGATAAGCAACGCGATTCCCATGGTGGCGGTCAATCCTGGGAGCACTCCGATGATGATGCCCAGAATTACCCCTCCGAGAAGGGCGGGAGCTGCCATCGTGGTGAACAATGTGAAAAAGCCATCAAATAAATACCCAAGCATACAACCTCCCTGTCAACCAAACAACAAGCCATCCGGCAACGGCACGCCAAGCAGAACCTGGAATGCGGTGAACAGGAAGGCGGTCCCCAAGACCGTGATAACCACTACGGGTAGAGGCTTGCGGTACTCAAGTAGATACAGCATCGCAGGAATCAGCAGCACCGTGGCGATAAGAAAACCTACGAACGAGAGCAGCAGGAAATACAGCACCAGCAGGATGACCGCACTCAAGACCCGGTATTCCCGAATGAGGATATTGAACACACTCCCTACTCGTTCCTCATGAATATCCTTTGCTTCCACCTTACCTAGGGATTTGGCCAACTTCAGCCGCTTGACCGCACATGTGATATTCACAATGGCGAACACCACCAGGATCCCACCGATGAGCAGGGGGAAAGTCCGGGCCCCAAGGATGGTACCTTCTAGGAAATCATAGTTGTGTGAAACCATATACATCCCGAAAGCCACACTGCAGAAGAGCAGGTTCATCCCGATCTCGAGCATCGCTTTGTTTTTTTCCCGCATATTGCATCCTTTCCTTTGCAGTCTGCACCAGCATGACAACCATAGGTCGCAGACCACAGAGCGCTCTAGGAGAGCTGCCCCTCCTAGAGCATCATAGCATGTGATTATTTAATCTTGAGCAAGCTTTGCAATACCGGAGCCAAGGCGGCAGCGGTCGCATCGGTCAGCTTATAGTAGTCGGCTGTGCTGCGATAGTCGATGCCAAGACCCATCTTGGAAATGAGTTCAATAAACTCGGGCTCTTCCATCATGGCCTTGAAACCATCATGTAGGATCTTCACGCGGTCTTCGGGGATCCCAACGGGACCACCAAGGCCTCTGAAGGTGTTGACCACCACATCAAAACCCTGTTCCTTGGCCGTGGGCACATTCGGGAAGATATCCATGCGGCGTTCACCGAACACAGCCAGGATCTTCATCTCACCAGCGCGGACTTGGGCTGATACTTCGGCGCCACTGACGGTTACGGCATCGATGTTCTTGCCAAGCACGCTGGCGATCGCATCTGCCGCACCATTGAAGGGCACGTACACATACTGGGTGTTGGAGTTCAACGATAGCGATGCCGCTGCAAGGTGCCAGAGCATACCGGTGCCGGAGTGACCGATCTTGATCTTGCCTGGGTTCGCCTTGGCATAGGCCACGAATTCGGCAAGGGTGTTCCACGGTGCATCAGCCTTTACGGTAAGGGCCGACGGGTCGGTGTTCAGGTTCATGATGCGGGTGAAATTCGAGAAGTCGAACGGGTAGATCCCCTGATCCTTGAGGAAGCTCAGCTCCACAGGGAGGATGGCCAAGGTATAACCATCGGCAGCAGCCTTGATGGTCTCTCCAAGACCCAACGCCCCGGTCCCACCTGGTTTGTTCTCCACAATCACGGGCACTCCAAGATGTTTCTCACCGCTCTTCGCAAGAGCACGGGCGATAGCATCCGTTCCACCACCGGCCGACCAGGGCACAATCAGTTTGATCGGTTGGGTAGGGAACTTTTCCGCGGTTTCCGCGGCACCTTGTGCGAACACCAACGAGGTCAGTGTCATCAGCACAACCAACAATACGATAATCCTCTTCATCCTTTCCTCCTTAGAGTATCCCAATCGCCGTCAGGACTTCCTTGAGCTCCTGCACTTCGGCGTCGGTAATATTCTCCAATGGTTCACGAACGACTCCACCCGGTAGACCCACCAGCTCCATCGCCTTCTTCAGGATGGATTGGTAGACCGCGGTGGCCTTTCCTCCCAGCTCCTGCCCCAGCACCGTGGGAATGCTCCTACGGGCGACGCATCGGCCGACGAACTGCTGATAGGGGATCAGTCTGTCAAGCTGCCCCTTCATAGCCACATAGTCCCGTTTGACCGCCGCGTCATAGATGGCGAAGGCGATCTCCGGTGCGAAGCAGACCAGCTCGGTGACGAACGCAGGGCACCCGAGCGGCGCCTCGAACAGATAGGTCAGATGCCCGATCCCGCACGCGATCACCATGTCGGCCGGGTCCACCGCATGACGCATCCAGTAGTAGTTCTCGATGCTGATCGTGTTCTCCTTCACCCCGATGATGTTGGGCACCTTGGACAGGCGCTGCATCAGCTGCGGCGGGATGGCCACCTTCGAGGTGGTCGGGTTGTCGTAGACCATCACCCCGATGTCCAGCTCCTGGGCGATCATCGAGAAGTGCCGGTAAAGCCCCTCCTCGGTCACATGCAGGTAGAAGGGGTTGGTGATCATCGCCAGGTCGATGCCCAGGTCCTGCGCCCGCTTGCTCATCGAGATGGACAGCCGCGTCGCAGCCCGCCCGGTACCCGCGATCACGGGCACCACGCCGCCCACCGTGTCCACCACCACCTTGATCATGTCGGCCGACTCGTCGTCGGTCATGGCGTAGAACTCGGAGGTGCTGCCGGCGATCATGATGCAGCCATCGCGTCCCCGCATCGTGTCCCGCGCGTACTCGGCCGCAACCCGCATCGCGCCTAGGTCGAGGTCGCCGTTCTTATCGAAATGGGTGGGGAACAAGGCCAGCGGGCCCTTGATCCTCTTGATCATCTCCTGTGGTTTGAGTCCCATGCCTTGCTCCTATTTGAGGGCGCCGACCTTGATCAGCATCGCGCGCACGTTGGCCACTTCTTCCTCGGTCCCTGGCAGCAGCGGCTGTCGCGGATAGCCCGCCGGATACCCCAGCATGCGCATCGCGTCCTTGATCAGGCACACCGGATTGGTCCGTCCGCCCTGCCCCATCACGCGGTACAGCGGAAACAGCCTGCGCTGGATCACCGACGCCTCGCGCACCTTGCCCGCCAGCAGGCACTCGATCATCTCCCGGATCTGGTCCCCAGCCACCTGCGACCCGCCGCTGATGACGCCCCCGATGCGCTCATACCCCTGCACGTACGACTCCAGCACCATCGTGTCGTCGCCGTTGTAGATGATGAAGTCGTCCGGCGTCGCGTTGATGAAGTCGGTCATCTGCTTGGCGTTCAGCTCGGCCTCTTCCTTGATTCCTACGATATTGGGTTCCTTGGCCAGCTCTGCCACCATCGCCGGCGAGGTGTTCACACCCGTGAAGATGGGGATGTTGTAGATGAGGATGTCCACCTTCACCGCCCGCGCCACCGTCTGGAAGTGGGTGAGGATCTCTTTCTGCGAGGGCCGCGTGTAGTACGGAGCCACCACCATCACCGTCTCGTATCCGATGCGCTGGGCGGCGAGCGTCAGCTCAAGGGTTTCCCGGGTGGACTGGGCGCCGGTGCCCGCTATCAGGGGTATGCGTCCGGCGAACGCCTTGTGCATCACCTCGTACATCTTGATGCGCTCCGCGGTGCTCATGGTGAAGAACTCGCCGGTCGTCCCGCTGAGGATGAATGTGTCGGCCCAGCCCTTCTCCAGCAGCATCTCGCCGATGCGCACCTGCGCGTCGTAATCCACATCCCCGTTCTTCTTGAAGGGAGTCACCACGGGAACCAATATCTTGCCGTACTTGTCTTTCGAAAACATCTCGACCTCCTGTCGTACAATTTTCCACTTTTTTTGTCTGTCGTCAGACAATAAACATCAAATAAAACTCAATTGCTGATCACCGACTCCATATCATCACGTGCCATGGTGAGATGGTTCTCAATGCTCTGCATGGCCTGCTTTGGGTCGCGGGAATGCAACGATGCGAGAATCTGCCGGTGAGGTTCCAACGCGTTCTGCGCATTCTTACGCACGCCGAACGATATGCTGCGGTATTTCTTAAATTCCTTGGAAACCAGATTGTTGATATTGATCAGCAGTGAGTTATGGGACATGTTCACTATCGCTTCGTGAAAGGCTTCGTCCAGATGCGCCATTGCCGGTACGTCCTCCGCCTCTACTGCTGCGATGAACTCATGGTTGATCGCTTCCAAGTGAGCGTATTCAGCTTCTGTATGCAGCTTCGCCGCTATCTTGATCGCCAAGGTCTCGATAGCCTGGCGCACTTCAATAAAATCATTCAGGCGAGGAGCGTTCACCCTGAACCAATCCCTGACATCAACCGTATCCTTAGGAATGGACTCGCACACAAAAGCGCCCCTACCTGGTTTAAGCTCGACAAATCCTTTCGTCTGAAGCACCCTGAAGGCCTCGCGGAGAGTGGAGCGGCTGACATTGAGCGATTCACACAAGGATTGTTCCGAGGGAAGCTTCTTACTTTCCTCGAACGCCCCTTCGATGATGGAGGTCTTGATCTTGTCCACCACCTGGTCGGTGATGGGGACCTTCTGGACTGGAATCATCTCGTCTCCTTCTGGATTGTCTGATGACAGACTAAACTGGAAATTCCATTCTGTCAAATATTTTTTTCTCTTTTTTTCCGCATCTTCGCAGATTCGTGCCTGGCACGAAATTGACAACCCGGTTGCCACGTTCGTGCTTTCCGCCGTATGATGTGTTTACCGACGGACCATCAACCTACAACGGAGACGGCGCCTTATGACTCAGATTTTGCCAGTCCTACCCATCTTGCTCCTTTTCCTGCTTGGCTTTCTGCTCCAGAGAGCCCGATTTTTCCATGAGGATTCCGTCCCATATCTAAAACGGATAGTCACCGACCTCGCGCTACCCTCGCTGTTGTTCCGCGCATTCTCCACGTTGGCGATAGAGACCCGCTATCTGGTGATTCTACCCGTGGTATTCGCCCTCTGCGCCGTGATGGTCCTCCTTGGGAAACTGATCGCAAGGCTTTTCCGAATCAAGACACCCTATTTCCCCATCATGATGGGCGGTTTTGAGATGGGCATGTTCGGGTACGCCCTGTTCATCGCCTTCTATGGCCAGGAGCAGTTGGGAAAAGCAGCCTTCATCGCTCTCGGACAGGTATTGTTTGTTTTCACTGTGCTTATCACGATGCTCATCCAAACCCGAGACGGCAAGCAGCACACCTGGTCATGGCTCAGCCGGTTCTTTACCTCTCCCATCATCCTTGGAGCTCTGGCTGGGATAGCCGCAGGTATAGTCAGGCCCTCGGTCACCATCGGGCCGCTGCTGCAGACACTCGGGACCTTCATTGGATTGCTCGGCGACCTCACCGTCCCTCTTATCGCCATCACCATCGGCTACGGCATCCGCATTAAGAAAACGGGGCTGGCGCTCTCCCTCGCCACGATAGCCACCCGCAAAAGCCTGCTGTTGGTCTTTACCCTATTGTTAAACCGGTATGTGATCGATGGATGGCTGCACATGGAGAGCATCTACCGCTACGCGATGCTGGTGATGTGCCTAACCCCGCCACCTTTCATCATCTCGATTCTTGTCCGGGATGATGAATTCGGAAGCTCGGATTACGCTTCAAACACCATATCATTGGATTGCATCATATCGATCATCCTAGTGATGTTAGCTGCCGCGATATACCATTGATGCGGGGATTTGGGGATTTTCTCTATCGCTTTCCCGGACGGACTGAGGTGGCGCAAGATGGCCTAACCCGCCTTGCATCGCATATGTATGCCGGATTCCTTAGGTACAGTACGTGCACTGGGAGTTGCTACCTTTTATTTCGCGATCAAGGTTTTCGGGGCGGATTTCTTCATGAAGATGCATTCACTGAAATCCGAATTTTTCGCCTGCAGTCCACGGGGCTTATACGGCTTGCGGTCGTAGATGGTGAATCCCAGCTTCTCGTACAGCCGTATCGCGCTATAGTTGGTATTCATCACCTGAAGCACGAATTCGTCATACGGCAGCTCATCCAATAGATATTGCTGGATCCTTCTGGAGATACCTTTGCCGCGGTAGGCGCTGTCGGTGGCGACCCACTCGATACAACACTGGTGGGGTTGCAGTTGTAGGGGCTTTTCGTAGACCTTGCGCAACTGCATATAGGCCAAAGTCCCTCTGATGGGGCCGAGGTGCCTGACCAGCTCCATGCGGTTGAAGCGGTGCGACCGTTCCTCGCGGGTAGAGCACGCGACTATACCTACGACATTGTCTTCCAGCAAACCGGCATAGAAGTGGTTGTGGATGAACGCATGCTCCAAAGTATCCGCGATTTTCTCGATTTCGGGCGAAATGAATGCAAGAGGCTCATAAAAACCAGCTGCGAATATCTCCACAGCTTGCCTTCGCTGACCCTCATCAAGCTCTGCAAGGTTCCTTATCACCAGCTTGCTTGCCATACCGCTCACACCTCGTACAGACATATTACATCCGTAATGTCATTTCGCAAAGTGTTTTTTATATAAAACTGTACAAAGTTAATAGAATTCTTATATAGAAATTTACTTATCGGGTAATACTTATTCCATCTTGTGACAATCTTGCCTTGAAAACGTCCCTGGATCCCAACAAGTGCCACACCATCTGCTGTTGCGCGCGCTCTCCATCCCGGACCTTCAAGGCCTCCACCACCATACGGTGCTCGTGTAAGGTGATATCGGGGCCACGGACCAATCCTTTCTGATACGTACGAGCCTGGAAACCTGTGGTATGCAACGATTCCAAGATGAAATGATTGCCGGAATACCGCACTATCTCGGCATGGAAACGGCGGTCGGTCTCATAATAACGATGCAAAGTAGCTTCATCCATCGGAAGCGAGAACTCATCAAAAGCCATCACCAAGGTCTTCAACTGCTCATTGGTGGCGTTCTCGCAGCACAGCCGCGCGGCGACTCCCTCCAACCCGGCACGCATTTCGAACAGCTCGCAGAACTCCGATATATTGAATTCGCGGATGTAATAGCCCTTGCGGGGTTTCTGCTCAAGATAGTTCTCACCCACTAGGCGGTTGAGCGCATCGTTGATGGGGGTCTGGCTCACACCAAACCGTGTGGAGAGATCAGCCTTGTCGATTTTCTTTCCCACCGGCAGGATACCTTGGTCGATCAACTCCCGGATCTGGTCATACACATAGTTCCGCAAGGCTTTGTTCTCAACTCTCGGCATGGTTCGCATCCTCCTTCATCGTTTGGTCCCGCTCGTGGAGCACCTGCGAGAGACGGGCCCGCGCACCTCCATTGATATGGTAGAACATAAGCTCCTTGGCTCCGTTGGGATCCCGGGTACGGAGCGCGTTCAGAATGCCCGCATGCTCCTCGAGAGTCTTTGACGGTGTCTTGAGCAACCGCTCGCTATTGCACAGGATGTTGTTGAAGTTCTTCAACATGTCATGCAGGAATTTATTCCCGCTGCAGCGCATGATCACCATATGGAACGCATAGTCCTGGTTGAATAGCTCCAAGGGATCATTCTGGCGCAAGGCCCTTTCATATCCATGCTGGCGGGCTTCCAGTTCCTTGATATCGGCTTCGGTGATGTTCTCAGCCGCCTGATAGGCTCCCATCGGCTCCAGTTGACCCCGGATATCAAAGATATCGAGGTGCTCTTGGATGGAGAAGCGCTTGACATAGGAGCCCCGTCGCGGGATGGTCTCTATATAATGGTCCTTGGTCAATTTTGAGATAGCTTGCAGCAGGGGGGTGCGGGAAACTCCGAGAATTTCCGCTATATCCTCCTGCACAAGCTTTTGTCCGGGAGCAAGGTCTCCTTTGACAATCATTTCCTTCAATGTATTGTACACCTTTGTGCCAAGGTCGTCATACATGGTGGTTTGTGTTTCCATGGGGCTGATTGTAGTATGAAAAAAACCAAGTATCAATCGTTTTGTATACAATTTGCCGGTGAATGGGACCCATCTTCATACTCCCTTGAACGAGGTGGTCTTGAAGGAGACCCACCTCACTTGAGAATGCCGAGCATCTCCTTGGCCTCGGCCACAGTAGCCACCTCAAACCCCATCTGGCGGACCAACGCGGCAGCATGCTCCACCAGCTCCACATTGCTGGCCGGCACCCCTGGCCTGATAAAGAAACCATCTTCGTATCCTACCCGTATACCAGATGCGCCACACCCGATCGCGGTCCCGATGAGTGAGAAATCGGTCATCCCTTCATGCAGGAGCGTCCAAGAGGCCCCCGGCGGCAAGGCCTGCTTCAGGCGGAACAGATTGTCAGCCGTCGCAGCAAGCGCACCGCGGAATCCGAGCGAGAAATTGAAATGTAGGGGGGCTTCCAAATCACCTTCCTGGGCAAGGTGCAGAATGCTTCCTATCATGGAGAGATCGAATACTTCCAGTTCCGCGACCACCTTGTGCTTCTTCATTTTCGCAGCCCAGTAGCGGATATCGTTCCAGGTGTTGATATACACCCCATCGCCAAAGTTGGTGGAACCCATATTGAGCGAGGCCATCTGGACCCGTGGTTCGTTCACCGAGGCACTGCGGTCTTCCAGCGACAGAGTGGAAAGACCTCCTGTTGAACCTTGGATGATGACATCGCTTTCCTTGCGGATCATGTCGATGGTGTGGCTGAACACCCCGAGATCGCCAACTTGCTTTCCAGTCGTGTCACGCACATGCAGATGCGCCAGCGAGGCCCCCGCCCTTACGCATCCCAGCACCTCTCTCGCCAACACTTGGGGGTCCACAGGGTTGACCACCCCTTGCGGTATCTGTTTTTCCATATGGGCCACGGGAGCAACAGCGATGATTACCTTTTTTCCTGCCATATATATCTCCTATTATTTTGTATACAATATCTATTACAAGCATAGCGCATTTTTTGGGTTTGTCAAATGATTCCGATAAGGATGAGTTTTTATTGACAGATAAGCGTTTGTGATTTACACTAAATTAAATTTTGAATACATTATTTTTGGAGAATATATGTTCGGAGTATCACCAGCTTATTTTTTCTCACGATACACCACCGATTTCACTGTGGCTGACTATGCCAACGGTCTCGACCTGCTCAGAGACCTAGGGTTTCGTGGCTACCAGCTTGAGGTGTTCCATCTTAACCGGCTAGACGAGTGGCTCCAGGATTCTCCCGGACTCAGATCCAAATCCGACGCCATGGGTATGATGGTGACGCAGTTCGTCGCCCACTTCCTCTTGATGGCCACCCGCACTGAAGAAGCCCTGATGTCAGACCTCGGTCTGGAAGAGATGAAAAAAGTGACCGAGATTGTGGCAGGATTCCCCGACTGCAAAGTCATCACCCTCCCCTTGGCGCCTTTCCAACATCGCGATACACGGGGCATGTCCAGCGAGACCTGGAACAGGCTTTGGGAACGTTACAAGGCAAAGCTCCTAGGGTTCGCCGCAATCGTCGAGGATTGTGGACGGCTCCTGGCACTTGAGATTGTACCTGGTTCACTTTTGGGGGGAACGGAGGGCTTGCTTAGACTGAGCAGGGAAACCGGTAACCAGACCATCGGATACAATTTTGATACCGGACACGCGTGGAGCAGTAAGGAGAATATCACTACCTTGCCTGCAAAACTCGCAGGCCGGATCTACGGTACCCACCTGAAGGACAACTTGGGCAATGAGAATCTCGCCTTGCCTCCTGGCGAAGGCACCATCCCATGGGAAGCTGTCCTTGAGGGATTGTTGCAGAATGGCTACAAAGGATCGTTCGATCTTGAGATCGCCTCTGCGAAGCCGACCGAGGTGAAGGATGCCTACACTCGAGGCAAATCATATATTGAAGAGCAATTAGAACATATCGAACAAAGGAGATGCACACTATGAAGTACGCAGTTATTTCTTCATTTCTTGGAAAAACCAAGGACCGGTTCCATGAGTACAACCAAGCCTTGAATCTTGAGGAAAAGTTCAAGACCGCTTCCGAAATCGCAGACATGGCAGGTCTGGAAGTCGTATATCCCTACGAGGTCAACGATGCCGCTGAGGTCGTCCGCTTGATGGCGAAATACAAGCTCGGAATTTCCGCAGTGAATGTGAACGTCAAAGCCGAACCCGAGTTCCGTAATGGCGGTCTCACCTCCCCCGTGAAGGAAATCCGCGCGAAAGCGGTTCGATTCATCAAAGAAGCCAAGGATTTTGCAGTGGCGGTCGGTGCCGACAAGGTCACCTGCTGTCCGCTCGGCGATGGGTATGAGTTCAGCTTCCAGACCGACTATTCCGAAAACTGGCAGTATCTGCTGGAGACTTTTGGTGAAGCCGCCGCCTACCGCCCGGAGATCACCCTTTACATCGAGTACAAGCCAAGCGAGACCCGGGGTACCTGTTTCCTCAGCAACGCGTCCAAGACTGTGCTCCTCATCAAGCAGATCGGCCTACCTGGATTGGGTGTGACCCTGGACTTCGGCCACTCGATGTATGGTGGCAACAATCCGGCTGAAGAGCTCGCCCTTCTTCACGATAGCGGCACCCCCTACTATATCCACATCAATGACAACGATGCGAAATGGGACTGGGACTACTTCGCCGGCAGCAAGCATATCGTCGAGTACGCCGAGTTCCTCTACTACCTCCGCAAGTACGGTTACAACGACTACCTCACTTCCGATACTTCCCCCACCCGCTGGGACATCAAAGGCATGTTCGAAGCGAACAACCGTCTCACGGCGAAACTCCTTAAGACTCTCGAGAAGATGGAGAAGAATGGCTTTGAGAAAGTGCTCGCAGCTGGTGATTACATGAAGACCTGGAAGTTCATCGAGGAGAATCTCTTCAACCTCTAATTGGTGCCAGGCACGAAACTGACAATCTAGGTTTTTTGATTAATTTGTTATCATTTATAAAAAAAGAGCTACCAATCAAGCCATTCTGGCTTGGCGGTAGCTCTTTTTTATCATCTATCTCCTGACAAGGTATATCTTATGGAGGGCGTCAGTTTCGTGCCTGGCACGAATCTGTTGCGTTGCGCCACGCTTTCTGGAAGCTCGAGCAGAAGAGCTCGACGGGACCGAACTCGGCGTAGTGCTCCGGGTGGAGACCGCCTAGGAAGTAAGCGCTGGCGAAGTCCGGCAGCTTGGCGATGAGCGCGTCAAGGACAGCTTCATCGACGGGGTTGTCAAAGCGGCTTACCACCGGGGGATTCTGCAGGACCAAGTCTTCCGCGGTACCTTTCCAGTTGATGGTGGTGGCGATGTCAGCCCCTACCCATTCGGTGAAGTGATGGAGACCACGGGCGCCACCATTGATGAATCCAACAGGGGTCGCGCGATCATCCATCAACTTGCGGATCTTCTTAGCCACGATCTTCCCGGCCTGGAAGAGATAGTCGGACGGGATATCCACCCCGTGCTTGGCTACATAACCGGCAAGGTATTCGTCAAAAATACCCGCGATGTGGGAGAGGTACACTTTTGGAGGATTCGCCATACCCTTGACGGCATCATCGTAGACATCGCACAGGTCCATCGCCTGCTGGACGCTCATGACCTCGGTGGCATTCACCGGCATACCCTCGCGGATACATTGGCCAACCGCTTTAAGCCCCTCCTGGGTGACAGGGATCTTGATCATGATATTGGACCCCGCCTGCTTGTTGTAGCGGGCAAAGCGCATGATACTCTCATAATCCTCGCGGAACGGGTCGCCTTGGATGCTGACATAGCCGCGGGTCCCCGAGGACTGCTCGTACATGGGATGGAAGATAGCGGCTATCTCAGAGACAAGTTCCTTCTGCAGGCGGACCACCGCCTCGCTGGCATCGGGTGTCTCTGTCAAAATTTGACGGAGAAGCTGCTCGGCGTGGGCTTTGCTGCCCTCGGCGGTCAGCATCTTCCACGCATACGAGGGATTCTGCGTGCATCCCACCGCACCAGATTCGATAGCCAAATTAGCCTCGCGGACTGTCACATTGTTTATCCAGAACCTACTTCGAGTGTGTTTTTGCACACGGATGAAATAACCGTCCATTCGGTACCTCCTGCAGTTCAATGTATCTTCGATGGAGCGTCAGACTCCAACTCTGTTCTTAATGGTCCCGGCTAAAAACGACTCAAGATTATCCACGGCGATATTCATCAACCGGGTGCGGGATTCTTTCGGAGCCCATGCGATATGGGGAGTGACGAGACAGTTCGGAGCACTGAACAACACGTTGTCGGCCTTGGGGGGTTCTTGAGCGACCACATCCATCGCGGCACCGGCCACCTTGCCAGAAGCGAGCGCATCGGCCAGGTCCTGCTCCACAATCAGCGGGCCACGCGAGGTGTTGAGGAGCAAGACGCCATCCTTCATCAACGCGATGCTCTTTTTGTTGACGATGCCTTTGGTCTCATCGGTAAGCGGGCAATGCAGGCTGATGACATCGGATTGGGCTAAGAGATCCTCGAAAGAGGTGTAACGCAGGGTCTCGGACTCCCAAGCAGGATTGCGGTAGGCATCGTAGGCGAGAACCTTCATGCCAAAAGCCTGGGCGATCACCGCGGTTGCGTACCCGATGCGGCCCATGCCGATGATGCCGAAGGTCTTGCCTGCCAACTCAACCAGCGGGGTATCCCAGAAGCAGAAATCGGCGCAGCTGGCCCAACGGCCTTCCCTCACCGCCCGGGCATGGTCTCCCACGTGGTGGCAGAGCTCGAGCAACAAGGCAAAAGCGAACTGCGCGACGGCAGTGGTTCCGTAGGTGGGGATATTGGTGACGACTATGCCCTTGCTGGTGGCAGTACGGACATCGACCACGTTGTAACCGGTCGCGAGCACACCGATATACTTGATGGAGGGGCATGCCTCAAGCACAGCTGCGTCGATGGGGGTCTTGTTGGTGATAACGACACTCGCATTCCCAATACGCTTCACTATCTGATCGGCGGCGGTGCGGTCGTATACCGTAAAATCTCCTAGTTTCTCAAATCCCGACCAACCCAGATCCCCTGGATTCAAAGTGAACCCATCAAGCACTACAATTTTCTCATTAGCCATCACAATCTCCTTGGGCTCTCAGCCCTCGACAACCATCGTTGTCCGTATAACCTTAGTATCGGTGAACTGATCCAGAATATCCCTCACACAGGTGGAGAAGCTGATGACGCAGCCACCCGATTCCCCGCCCTTCATCCAGTGCTTCCGTCCTGGCGGGATGATCACTTGCGCTCCAGGCACCAGATCGATTCTTGAACGGGCAGTATAGCAGTTTTCCTTACCTACGGGAACTTCGGAAGAGTCGAGGTTCTCCTCCCCTTCCTCATAATAGAGCACCGTGCCGAAGTAGCCGCGGATGATCTCTTCCTTGCCTGGATCATCACCGACTGGGGGATGCCAATGTTCGGGGAGGATTTGGCCGGGGAAAAGGACGATGAGCTTGGCGCTGATGCGTTCGGTGGCGAACATGGTGAGGATCTGCGCCCCTTCAAAGTACGGGTTGCTCATGCCAAAATCAGCGATGGCGATTGCTTGGAGCTCGTGAGCCGTAACGGGAAAGCCCGCTTTCTCAAGATAAGCGGCGGCGTGCTGTCGTAGTGTTTTCTGTTGCGTAGTCGTGATCATGGAATCCTCCACTCTTGGCCCATATTGTATTCAATATTCTATATCATACCGGATAAAATGTCAAAATAAACCTTAAAAATAAAATGATGTATACAATATTTTAATTTTCACGTGACAAAACCGGTTTTCTACGATAGAATCTGTACATGGGCAAAGGAATGAGCATCCTCTTGATTTTCAGCGCGACACTCGGATATGGGCTGATGCCGATTTTTACAAAAATCGCATATGCGGCCTCGATCCGCCCTATTCCTCTCGTGTTTTTCCGGTTCACCTTCGCCACTGCGATCCTTGCTGGGTTTTTCGCACTGCGTGGCTGGCGCCGTCTGGTTCTGCCGAAAGCGACCGCGCTACGTATCGCGGTGCATATCGGCATCCCCCTCACGCTCACTATCCTATCGAAATTCATAGCGTTCACCACCATGCCGATGGGAGTGGTGCAAGCGATCTTTTTCGGTTATCCACTGGTAGTGATGATCATCTCGATCGCACGAAGACAAGAAGTATTCCACCTTTCAAATCTCATAGGCTACCTCATCATACTAAGCGGCATCATTTTCACCCTGGACTTTTCCGATGCCCGCATCACCACCCTTGGTATCGTCTTTTCCACCGTGGCGACCGTATCGTATGCCTGGTATATCCTCAGCATAAAGCATCGCAGCGTCATGCCGGTTCCAAGCACCGTGATCACCACCTATGTGATGGCCACAGGCTCCATCATCATGGCGTTGATCCTCCCCTTCTCCAGTGACCGTATACTGGTGTTCGAACCCTTCGGCTGGTGGGGGATCGCAGGCCTGGTGCTGATTTCCTCGATTGGATCGCTGATACTGTTCAATCGTGGGGCCAAACAAGTGGACAGCAGCTTGGCCGCCATCATATGCTGCTTCGAACCCATCGTCACCATCGTGTTCGAGCTTATCTTCCTCGATGGCTTCTACACACCCCGCCAGTATATCGGAATCTTTCTCATACCCGTAGGAATCATGTTCTCGCTGACCTTCGCCCGTATGAGAGCAGGTTCCCGCACCATTGTCCAGAATCATAAAAAAGGAGGCTTATCGTGAGTGATAGTTCCAATGAAAATAGGAAAATATCGTTTCTCACCGAGAAGGCGCGCGAATTGCGCACCACGATTCTCACCATGATCCACACCGCCCAGTCAGGGCATCCCGGTGGGTCGCTTTCTGCCGCTGATATCATGGCGGTCTTGTACTTCGATGAACTCAAAATCGATCCAGCGAATCCTGGATGGGAAGACCGCGACCGTTTCGTCCTATCAAAAGGACATGTGTGTCCGGTGCTGTATTCCTGTCTGGCACTACGCGGGTACTTCCCGTACGAAACTATCCATACTCTGCGCAAGGAGGGGTCCATTCTCCAGGGGCATCCTGATATGAAGCGCTGTCCAGGGGTCGATATCAGCACCGGGTCACTGGGTCAGGGGCTTTCCACCGCGGTCGGCATGGCCATAGCAGGCAAACGGGACGGTCGCGACTACCGGGTATTCTGCCTGGTTGGAGATGGGGAATCCCAGGAGGGGCAGATTTGGGAAGCGGTGCAGACCGCCGTTAAATACCAATTGGACAACCTGGTGATTTTCGTGGATAACAACCGGCTGCAGAACGACAACACCTGCGACATCGTGATGCCCACCGGCGACCTTGCCAAAAAGTTCGAAGCATTCGGCTGCGAGACCTCGCGTATCAACGGGCACTCCATCACGGAGATTGTAAAGGCGCTGGATTCCATCCGCGGGAAGAAAGTTCAAAAACCGTTCTGCATCGTCGCCAACACCGTGAAAGGCCAAGGTGTCTCCTTTATGGAGAATGTGGTCGCATGGCATGGCATGGCGCCAAACGACGCGCAATTCGCCCAGGCGCTGGCTGAAATCGAAGGAGGCAGATGATGGAACTCAAGAAAGGACTTCCCACCAGGGACGCGTATGGTGAAGCTATTGTCGAACTGGGCTTGGCCAACCCTAATATCTATGTGGTGGATTGTGATATCGGAAAATCCTGCAAGACGGTGGAATTCATCAAACAACTGCCCGATCAGCATATCAACGTTGGCATCGCCGAGCAGAATGGCTGCGGTGTGGCTGCGGGTCTGGCGACTTGCGGTAAAATCCCCTTCGTCACCACCTATGCGGTCTTTGGAAGCATGCGGATGCTGGAGCAAATCCGCCAGGAAGTCTGCTACCCCAACCTGAACGTGAAGATCGCTTGTTCGCATGGTGGGTTCACCCCGGCAAATGATGGAGCCAGCCACCAGGGAATCGAGGACCTGGGCTTGCTACGGACCATCCCCAATATGACAGTCATCGCCCCGGCGGATTTCGCCTCCACCAAAAAACTGGTGAAAGCGGCTGCTGAATACTATGGACCGGTGTACCTGCGCTTCACACGCGATGCGGTGCCTTTCATCTACGAGGCTGACGAAACCTTTGAGATTGGCAAAGCCAAGATGCTGTATGACGGGAAGGACATCACCCTCATCTCCAACGGTGACGTTCTTTCACTGTGTGTGCGAGCGCGGGAAGAACTGGAAAAACTCGGGTATTCGGTACGTTTGCTGGACATGCACACCATCAAGCCAATCGACCGTGAAGCTATCGAAAGCGCTATCGCCGACACCCGCGGAATTGTCACGGTGGAGGACCATACCATTCTCAATGGACTTGGGAGCGCGGTATCCGATATCGTCGCTGAGGTTGGCGGCTGCCGGGTGCGCCGCATAGGCATCCAGGACCAGTTCGGTGAGTCCGCGCCTTACGAACGCCTGCTCGCCAAGAACGGCATCACCTTGGAAGGCATTGTGAAGGCTGTCAAAGAACTGGTTGGCTGAATCACCGTTTGATACCCAAGAATCCGCTGTGGTTTTTGTGTTTTCGGTTCCAGCAACCTTTTCCAAACCCAAAATTAAAGAACCGCATCCCAGGTATCCAGGATGCGGTTTTTGTTTAAATTTGTCGATTATGTGTTTTTGGTTGCTGGAACTCTTCCTTAGCAGATGATCGTCCCGGGGAAGGGGTTGCCCCGTTTGGCAAACTGCTCGTTGGATTCCTCGTTGAAGCTCCACAGGTAGTTCTTGTCGGGAGCGCTGAGCGCATCGAGCGCATCGAGCACATCCTTGGACACAGCGGTTTCGACCACGGAAAGGCTCTCTTGCAACTGCTCCACAGAGCGGGCCCCAATGATGATGGAGGATATATAGGGTTTGCTCTGCAGCCAGGCAAGCGCGAGTTTTGCTGGGGCGATGCCACATTCGCGTGAGACATCGACCAAAGCCCGGGACACGCGCAAGCCACGTTCGGTCCAAAACCGTGGCCCATCAAGACTCTTACGCAACTCAAAACGGGAACCCTGGGGAATCTCTTTGGCATCATAATACTTTCCGGTCAGCAACCCGCCAGCCAAGGGACTCCAGCAGAGGAACCCTATACCCTCATGCACCATGGCGGGGATGATCTCCTGCTCGCAAGAACGATCCACCAGATTGTACATATATTGGCCGCAGACGAAGCCGCTGGTGTTCCGCCGTCTGGCCTCAGCGTGGTCCAATACGATGCGCCACGCGGGGAGGTTGCTGCAGGCGGGATAGAGGATCTTCGCTTGTTTTACCAGAATATCAAGTGTCTCCATAATCTCTTCAGGGGGGACGGTGGGGTCGGACCTATGTAGATAATAGATATCGATATAATCCGTCTTCAGCCGCTTCAGACTGCCCTCGCACGAGGTGATGATGTGCTTGCGGCTCGAGCCCACGCCATTTTTAGAAGTTCCAAAAGGGAAGTTGCATTTGGTAGCCAGCAATACATCCTCGCGCTTGATATTGGGCATGTAGGCGCCGATGATGTTCTCGGTCTCACCTTTGGCATATACATCCGCGGCATCTATCATATTCCCGCCCGCCGCTAGATAGGCGGCTATAATGCGATGGGATTCTGCGGAATCACAACCCCAGCCACCTGCGCCAAAGGTCATAGTACCGAGAGTGAGCTCCGATGCCACGAGACCCGACTTTCCTAGATAGCGATACTTCATACTGCCTCCAATTTCTCTTGATGTTCTACAAACTACATCCAATGATAGATTTAGTCTTCACGAGAGACCATTGGTCACTTCTTCAACCGGCCTTTCAAATTCGTCATCAATTTCTTATAAAAGCCCATATTCGTGATGAAGGTAAGGACGATGACAATCAAAAGAATCAATGCGACCGGCCTGCTGAAGAACGGCGCGAGGCTTCCTTGCGAGACCATCAAGCCACGCCGCAAGTTGGCATCGGCCATCGTTCCCAGAATCACTCCGATTACCAAAGGAGGAATCGGATAACCCATGCCAGTAAGATAATAGGTGAGGATGCCCATCGGTATCATCAGATACAGATTGAATACCTTCAGTCCAAGCGCATACGACCCGATAAGACACAACACAGCCACCACAGGCATGAACAGCGCAGGTGGAACTCGAAGTAGCTTGACCACTTGCTTGGCCAGCAGAATACCGACGACCCACATGGCGAAGGAGGCCAGCAGGAGGATAGCCGATATCTTGAGGGTGAATCCAGGCTGCTCAATCTCCAGCATCGGCCCTGGGGCGACACCATGGAGCATCAAAGCGCCGAGAAGCATAGCCGCGGGAGGACTTCCCGGAATACCCATCGACAGCAGCGGAATCATCGCACCACCGATACAAGCATTGTTCGCCACTTCGGAAGCGATGATCCCCTCCTCGCAGCCAGTGCCGAATTTCTCTGGATTTTTAGAAGTTTTCTTAGCTGTACCATACGATACCCAAGCCGCGATGTCTTCGCCAATCCCCGGGACAGCACCGATGCCTACACCGATAAGCGCGCTTCGGAAGATATGCTTGATATTCCGGCTGATAGTCTTAAAGGAGGGGAGCACCCGGTCGAGTTTGGCCGGTTCCGCCACTACCTGCCGATCCTTCAGCACTTGGATTATCTGTGGAATGCCGAACGCCCCGATGAGCACAGGAACTACTTCAATCCCGCTCTCCAACTGCATCATGCCTAAGGTGAAGCGGGGATACACCTGAAGCGGGTCTCTTCCCACCATTGCGAGGAACAAGCCAAGAAAACCTGTGATCCAGCCTTTCTGCACAGTATCGGGGCAGGATATGCTACCGCTGATCAGGATGCCGAAGAAAGCGAGGAGGAAAAACTCGAAGGAGGTGAACTGGAGTGCCAAAGCTGCGATAACCGGGGTGAAGATCACCAGAAAGAACATGCCGATGGCCGTGCCGATTGCTGAAGAAGTGGTGGTAAGTCCCAGCGCCTTGCCAGCCTCTCCCCGTAGCGCCATCGGATAACCCTCCAAGGCGGTTGCGGCGGCAGCAGCGGTACCTGGTATATTGATCATAATCGACCCATACGAACCGCCATAGACTGCACCGACATAGATGCCCATCAGAGCGATCATCGCAGACTCCGTCGACATACTATAGGTAAGCGTGGTGAGCAACGCCACCCCAAGAGTCGCTGTGAGACCGGGAAGCGCTCCGAAGATGATTCCCATCAAGGTGCTGCCGAACAACACCAGTAATAAAGTAGGATTCGAGATGATGGAGAATATATTTGCGAAAAACGACCCGAATTGCTGTCCTATGTCCATAGTCCCTATCCTCCCTTAGCGTAATGCGTAGTAAATCATCGACATGAGATTCACAATCCCGCCTTCGTTGGGAAGAGGAATCCGAAGCATGTATCTAAAAATCGGCACAATGAAAAGCGGTGTGATGAAGGACATCAGCATCGCCTGCCTGAATTTTTTCTTATAATCAACATTTCCTTCTGACTTGATAAGACGACTGATCAAGATGATCAGAGCCACAATCATGATCAGCACGAGGATATCGATAGAATAGGCGAATATCCCGTTGACCGCCTTGTCGATGCCGAACACGAAAAGGACCAGAAGCACTGCCATTTCCGCAGTGTAGAAATAGAGGGTTTTTCTGAATATCCGAGGATTATCAAGATGGAATACCGTGATGGTGAAGGAGAGAAACAGAACGATATTCAAGAAAAAGTCAACCTTGGTCAGGTTCATATATACCAAGGCGAACAGAGGAATCAACACAGATGCGTATCTGATATTCGCGTCGCTTAACAGCTTGATATCCTTGCGGGCTGCCCACATCGCCTTAACCGAGGCTATACCGCCATTGCGGAGACCGTGTACGAAAATAGATATGGAAAGGAGGATGATTGCCCCTCCGATTATCAAAGGCAACAAGGCCGGTGAGACATACCATACGCTATTGACACCTGCATAGGACTCACGTAACGGCATTTTCAATGCTCCGGAAATGATCCAGACGCCCAATAGGAAGAATAGAACACTAGTGATGATGTCTGCACCACGAAGTTTGGATTTGTCAATCATATGGTCCCCTCATACGTAGAGTTGTGGGAACACCACAACTCTACGTGAATCATGAATCAGAATTATACAATCGGGCAAGGAGAATCTACCGGGGGATGCCCAGGGTCTGGGGGTTGATCTTGGCGGCGCCGAGGTCCCAGAGGGTCCAGGAGAACACTGATTCCAGTTTGTCGAAAATGTCGTTGGCTTCCTTGCCTACGAGACCCTTCATGCTGAAATAGCGGTCTTTTCCAAACTTCTGGACGGCTTCGGCCTTCATTGCGGTCTTAAAGGCAGCCTGCAGTTTGGTCTTGATAGCTTCAGGGGCATCCTTGCGGATTGCAAAACCAATCTGCTGTTCAAGCGGGAGATACTGGGAGAGAGCGGGGTACTTGGTGAAAGCGGAAGGAATGATCGTTCCCTGGAAATCGAAATCGTTAGGAATAAGCATGGCCAGCGGGCGGAGTTTGCCAGCCTTGATCAGCTCGGCCTGTTCCTGCACGGAGGTGATGACCAGACTAACTTCGCCAGTCATGGCGGCATTCTGAGATGCAGCGGAACTGTCGTACGGAATGAAATTGAACTGCGCGCCAATACCCTTCTCGAACGCGAGCAGGTTCAGGTGGTGGATGGACCCAGCGGCGCTAGCTCCAGCGCGGATGGACTTTGGATTGGCCTTGATCGCGGTGACCAATTCCTCAACAGTCTTGAAAGGTGCATTAGGAGTAACGGAGATGAGGTCAGGAGATCCACCGATGATGAAGAAATCCCATACGTTCATGCGCTTGTCGAATCCGCCCTGGACCGATGCGGTCACTACAGATTCAGAAAGTCCAACCAGGGTATAGCCATCTGCAGGCCGGCCATAACCTTCATACATACCAACGGAACCACCGACACCACCGGTGACGTTGTTGACGTTGATATTGACACCAAGAACTTTCGCCATCTCAGCCATGACCAAGCGGTTGGCCATGTCTGTTCCGCCACCAGCGCCCCATACCAGCACGTTGTTGATATCGCGGGCAGGATATTCGAGTTCGGCCTGAGCAAAGGCTGAAGTCATGGCAATCGCGAGAATCAGAAGCAGTGTAAGAATCTTTTTCATATGTTCCTCCTTGGAAATATTGTATACAAAATCATATTAGCATGAAATATCGTCTTGTCAACGTTTTTTTTTCAAGAAATATCCGATAGTTGTCAAGAATGGGTCCTGCTTCAATCATCAACCAACAATCCGGGCATAAAAAAACCACTGAAGGGAATCAGTGGTTTGCAACGAGAGTCCACTTCTGTGGATTCCATTGGTTCAATGGTGGCTACTTCTGCCCGTAATAGGCGTTTGGACCATGTTTTCGTTGATAATGCTTGTTGATGAGATGCTCAGGTAGGCTGACAGCAGCGGGATTGATGGACAAAGTCAGGTAGGCCATGCGGGCTACTTCCTCAAGCACCGCGGCGTTGTACACTGAGGTGGTGGCATCTTTGCCCCAGGCGAAGGGACCATGCCCGGCGACCAGGACCATGGGCTGCTCAAGATAAGGGATGTCCTTGAAAGTCGCCACGATGAGATTTCCGGTCTCCTCCTCGTAGTTTCCTTCAACCTGAGCACGGCTCATGAAGGGAGTGCAGGGAATGGGCAGATGGCTGTGGTCGGCGTGGGTGGTACCGAACACCGGCACCGGGTATCCTGCCTGGGCCCAAGCCACCGCATGGGTGGAATGGGTATGGGTGATCCCTCCGATCTTTGGAAAGCTCCGGTACAAAACCCTGTGGGTCTCCATATCGGAAGAAGGCCTCAAGGTCCCCTCCACCACCTTCCCATCCAGATCCACCACCACAATGTCATTCATCGACAGGCGGTCGTACGGGACCCCGGAAGGTTTGATAGCGAATACCGCTTTCTGCGCATCGAAAGCAGAGACATTCCCCCAGGTGTACAGGGCAAGATTCCTTTTGGGGATTTCCATATTCGCCAGAAAAGCCTCTTCCTTCAATTGTGTGTATTGTGCCGCTCCCATTATTTTCTCCTCGTGTCCCAGTACCCGGCGTTCCAGCGAAGCTCGTCGCGAAACCGGGGGATAGTTGTATCTTCACCGATAGTCACCAGTTCAATGCCGGTCATCTCGGCGAAATCCCTAAGATGTTCAACCGTGAGGCAATCGGAATAGGCAGTATGGTGCCCGCCCCCTGCGAGAATCCAGGCCTCGGCAGCCGTCACTAGGTTTGGCAGGGGTTTCCAGAGCACCCGTGCCACCGGCAGCCTGGGAAAGGGCTTCGGACTTGCCACCGCTTGCACTTCGTTTAGCACCAGCCGGAACCGATTGCCAAAATCCACTATCGCGGCGCATATCGCCTTGCCTGGCCGTCCATCGAAGACCAGACGCGCAGGATCCGCTTTATCGCCTATTCCCAAGGGATGGACTTCCAAGGTAGGCTTGCCACTGGCGATGGAGGGACAGATCTCCAGCATATGCGCGCCGAGGTCCAGCATATCGCCTTCCTCGAGGTGGTAGGTATAGTCCTCCATGAACGAAGCGCCCCCGTCCAGACCCTCGCCCATCACCTTGAACAGACGCACCATGCCCGCCGTCTTCCAGTCGCCCTCTCCTGCAAAGCCATAGCCCTGCGCCATCAGGTGCTGGCAGGCAAGCCCTGGCAGCTGTTCAAGCCCATGCAGGTCTTGGAAATTGGTGCAGAAGGCCCTGGCGCCAACCCCAGTCAAAAAAGCCTTCAGACCAAGCTCGATACGAGCCTGATAACGAACCTGCCTAAGGAACACTTCCTCCGAAACCGAATGGTTGAAACTATACTCGCGTCCGTACTGTGCGACCAAGGCGTCCACATCGGACTCGGTTACCGTAGACATGGACGCCACTAAGTCGCCAATGCCATAATACGGCACGGACCAGCCCAGCTTCACCATCGCCTCCACCTTGTCTCCGTCTGTGACAGCCACATCGCGCATGTTGTCGCCAAAACGGGCGATGACCAAGTCCTTGCTTTCCGCGACCGCGCAGGCGCTGCGCATCCAATTGGCGATCCGGGTCTTGGTGCTTGCATGGCTCCAGTGGCCGACAATCACCTTCCTAGGCAGATCCATGCGGGCGGTGATAAAACCGAATTCGCGATCCCCGTGGGCGCTCTGGTTGAGGTTCATGAAATCCATGTCGATGGAATCGAAGGGAATACGCTCATTGCACTGAGTGTTCAACTGCAGCAGCGGCTTGTTGAGGACCGAAAGTCCGCCAATCCACATCTTAGCCGGTGAGAAGGTATGCATCCAGCATACCACCCCGGCACACGACGGGTCGGCCACCGCCTGCTCCATCATCCTGCGTATATCCTGCGCCAAGGTGAGCACAGGTTTATATACCAGCGCGCAGGGAAGAACCCCGCTCGCATTCAGACTATCGACGATCTTCTGCGAGTCCGCGGCCACCTGCGTAAGAGTCTGGGCACCGTATAAGTGCTGGCTCCCCGTAAGGAACCAGAATTCACAATTCTTCAACGATGCCATCAACCTCTCCTCTGACGTTCTTCAAAAGCTCCAAGCTGCAGATAGCGGGCATACAGCCGGTCGTAAACTGCTGCGCGAGTGGCATCCGGCTCATGCACCCGTTCGATTCCGCTGCAAAGCGCTTTCTGGGCGGTGGGGACATCGGTATACAATCCTGCTGCCACCGAGGCGAACACCGCCGCCCCGATCGCCGGCGCTTGGTCGTTGCTGGTCACATGGATCGTCCGGCGGGTGACATCGGCCAGAATCTGCATACCGATCTTGCTCTTGCGAGCCACTCCGCCAATCGCCACAATCTTGTCTATGCGAACTCCACCAGCTTCGAAGCATTCCAAAATAGCCCGGGCTCCGAAAGCGGTCGATTCCAGCAACATCCGCATCATGGCAGGGGCGTCGGTTCCCAGGGTAAGCCCCGAAAGAGCGCCCTTGAGCATCTGGTCGGCATTCGGTGAGCGCCGGCCGTTGATCCAATCCAAGGCCACCGGGGAATCGTCGGAAGGTTCGATGCTTTCGGCAGCCTGCTCGAGAGCGGCAAGCACCTTTTTCTCCATCCGCGTTGTGGTATCGGCATCCACCATATCCATATGCTTGAGCGGCCAGGTGATTACATCCCGCAGCCAGGCGTAGAAGTCGCCGTAGGCGGATTGTCCAGCCTCATAGCCGATGTATCCAGGTACGACCGAACCATCCACTTGGCCCGCTATCCCCTTCACCAATCTATCGGAAACACCATCAGCCGGGCGAGGTCCGATGATGATGTCGCAGGTGGAGGTCCCGACGCTTTTCACCATAACGGTCTCGGCGACATCGCCGCCAACCGCGCCGATATGGGCATCGTAAGCACCTACGCATACAGGAATCCCCACGGGAAGTCCCAAGGTGGCAGCCCATTCGCTGGTAAGGTAACCGGCGGCTATATCCGAGGTATAGGTCTCGGTTCCCAGCGTGTCGCGGACATCGCCGAGGAACGGGTGCAGTTGGTCGAGAAAATCACGCGAGGGATAGCCGCCCCAAGAGGGATGCCAAGCGATCTTGTGACCGGCAGCGCAGCGGCTGCGCTTGATGACTTGTGGCGAAGTAGTCCCGGAAAGCAGCGCGGGAAACCAATCGCAATGCTCCACCACCCCGGCAGCCGCCTTGATGGTAGCCGGGCTTACCCGTGCCACATGCAGGAGCTTGGCCCAGAACCATTCTGATGAATAGGTGCCGCCTTCGTATTGGGTATAATCCACCCCACCCCAAGAACGGGAGAGCGCGTTGAAATCATCAGCCTCCTGCACCGCCGTATGGTCCTTCCACAAGATGAACATGGCGTTGGGATCGTCGCTGAAACGCGGGTCCAGGGCCAAGGGATTTCCCTTGGCATCACAAAGAGAGGGGGTTGATCCAGTGGTGTCGATGCAGATTCCTCTGATGAGGGCGGCCACGTGCGGCGCTTGGGCGAATGCCCCGGCGACGGCTTCCTTAAAGCTTTCCACATAATCCAACGGATGCTGACGGAACTGGTTGCGTTTGGGTTCACAGTAGCGGCCTGCTTTCCAACGGGGATAATAGGAGACGGAAGAGCCGGCCGTACTCCCGTCTGCGGCGTCTATCGCCACAATGCGGACAGAATCGGAACCAAAATCGGCTCCAAGCACATAGTGTTCACCTTTTTTCATAACCTACGCTCCTCTCCCTGGTTTTTGCACGTGGTATCGTTTGCGTGTACGTTAACACTTGGGCATATTATAGTGGGGAGCAAAATAGAATGCAAGAGGATTCCAAGATAGTCCTTTCGGAAGGTCCCGCCCGCGTGTGGATGCTTGAAGGAGAAAGTCAGCCCGGGGCACGCATTGTACAGAGGACTCCGCCAGCGCGGTCTTCCACCAAGGCAACCACACGGCCTTTGGGTTGGGGGAGGACAGGTGTGCCAGTCAACCGATGGATGCGTTGCATGAGGGCCTCGATCGATATCACTGCAAGTCCTGCCTGGTGCAGCGCTTCCTGAACTTCTGGCCGGCGTGGATTCACCGCCACCCCCCGCTCGGTCACCACCACATCCACATCAGCCCCTGGCGTGCACAAGAGGTTCACCTTCTTGTTGACCATGGGGATGCGACCACGGAACGAGGGCAGCACCACCACAGTGAGGGCCGCCCCATAAGCGGTATCGGGCCCCCCGCCCAAGGCACCTAAGATGCGGCCATCGGTACCGGTGATGGAGTTCACATTGAACTCCAGGTCCACTTCCGTCGCGGAAAGCACCATCACATCCAATTGGTGGGCGATGCATCCAGGATGATGGGGGTTGGCGTAAAGCGATGCGCTCATCTCCCGGTGGAACGGATTGGCCGCCAAGGAGAGCGCCGCCTCACGATCGAAGCTCTGCACATCCCACAAGGTGTGGAACAATCCCTCGCGGGCCATGCGGACCAACGATCCGGTGATTCCGCCCGAAGCGAACCCTCCTACGACACCCTTCCGATGCATGTAATCCTCAAGCAGGTTGGTGACTAATAAGGATATCCCACCGCTGCCCGCTTGATAGTTCATCCCATCGGTCAGCACGCCTGCCGCTTGCATCACGGCCAGCGTCTGGTGCGCAATCACCATCTCCATCGGATTCTGCGAGGAGCGCAGCGATCCCCCGGCTACCATCTCGCAATCGCCAATGGACGGAACCTGCACCAAGACATCAACCAACGAGCCTTCGATGGACCGATATGCAAGCCGTTCGTCAGACACCCAATCGGTGACCGCGATGACAAAGGATGCATGTTGGGCATCGGCGATAGCATACCCCAACGAACCAAAAGGATTGATGCCTGAGGTACCGTTCAGATTTCCTTCCCGGTCAGCCCCGCTTGCGGCGATGAAAGCGACATCTATCGGTATCTCACCCTCTTCTATCGCCCGTGCGCGCCCGCCATGGGTCCGGAATACCACGGGTTCAGGGATCTCTCCCCTAAGCACAGCCTCGGTCAACGGAGGTTTGAGTCCGGTGGTCTCGATCTTGACCACAACCCCCGCTTTCACTGCCCGATACACCGCCTCGCAAGTCTCCCCCATCAACGACGACGCACATAGGGTCAGGCCACGCAGGCCAACGTCTTCGAGAACTTGAAGCACCTGCCCCACCACCCGATCTCCAAGACGCAGATGATGATGGAAGCTTATGCGCATCCCATCGCTGAGGCCACTGAGTGTGATTGCTTCTTCCAAGGTAGGCAACAGGCGGCAGGTCTTCATCGGCACCATCCTCTATCTCAGCTTCTAACGGGAGCTCCCGCTCGTTTTCATAACCTGCATAGCCCAGGCAACCACCGGTTTATCGATCATCCGGCCAAAGGAAGACATCACTCCGGAGTTATCCTGTGCAACCGCGTCAATTATCCTCTGGGCTTCCTCCAGCTCCTGGGGAGAGTAGGAG
Organism: Sphaerochaeta sp. UBA6084; assembly: GCA_002428625.1. Lineage (GTDB taxonomy): Bacteria > Spirochaetota > Spirochaetia > Sphaerochaetales > Sphaerochaetaceae > UBA6084. The sequence continues at coordinate 54,642 of DIXI01000005.1, read as the reverse complement.
AAAACCGTATGGATGGTGGCGATCTGATTGGGATGGATGGTGGACTTGCCGTGGAATCCGAGCGCGTGGGCACGGGCGGCATCCTCAGCGAGTCCTTTTGGATCGTCGAGGAAGCCCCAGACCGAGTCATACGCTTCCACATGGCAGGCGGCAGCTGCGCTGGCAATGCGGGCACGGGGATAATCGAGCGCCAACGTGGCTTCCTTACGACGCACCCCGATGGCCGCACAGTAGTCCTCGGCACCAAAAGAGAAGGCGACCACGCGGGGCGAGGCATCACCGATGGCAAAGGCCTGTTCCACTCCACGGGGAGTCTCAATCAAAGCCTGGATGGTGGTTGAACCCTCCTGAAGACCAAGCCTGAACTCCACATCGGTTAAGTACACACTCAGTTCCTCAATCCCGCGGGGGCTCTCAATCTTTGGAACCCTGAGTATTCGCGCCCCGGCTTTGAGCGAACTTTCCACATCCGCTTTCCACCAAGGGGTATCCAAAGCGTTGATCCGGATGGCGATGCGGCACAGTATCCCCTGCTCGTCCAAGGCGTCCTGAATCACCGGAAGCATCTCCTCAAGCAAGAGACGGGCTTCGTCCTTCTCCCCTGGGGCGATGGAATCCTCAAGATCGAACACCACCCCGTCGGCACCATAGATGCCTGCGTGGATCATCCTGCCAGGATTGTTCGCCGGAGTATACAGCCAGCTTCTCATACCACGCCTCCCTGTTGCCGTAGACGCTGGACCGCAGTACGCATGCGGGCCCGCAGTACACAATCCAAAGCCTGCTGGTCCTCCACGAGGATCTGCCCGGAAACTACGTTAAGGTCCCGCAGCACCTGCCGGCAGACGGCCTCTATCTGCGTGCCGAACAGTCCCTGTACGCTGGAGTTGATGGTCAGGCGGAGAGGCCCGTTATCCGTTCCGTTATCCGTATGGATAGTGACCAATACGTCCCCCTTCTGGGCTTTTCCTGCATGAATACAGAGCGGCTCACCCATGGCGGTTCTCATTGGACGGGATGCACATCGACAGAGGTGCACACCATGCGGCCACCCTTGCCCTGCATCAGCCCGATCTGCCCACTCAGGTAGGGCTCGTGCCCATCCACAAAATCAATCAGCTCCGTGCCATCGACAGCACCCTGCAACCGATTGCCTTTGACAGTCAGCGTGAGCGCGTGGTCGGTATCCATTTTCCATGGATAGGCCGCGCTGGATAATTCAACAAGCGCACCTTTGACCTTCTTGAACAAACCGATACGCCCAGGACCTGCGAGCGCGAGGACATACGAGCGACGGGCGCCTTGCACCCGCGCCATCACCCCATGCGCATCACCTATTTCGGAGCGCACCACCGCGGTAACGGAATAATCGGTCCACTCGGGAGAACCGGTATAGGTCTCGCCGGTTTCATGGCCGCTACCCACGTAAGCCCGGTCTTCCAGCCGCCAGAAACCGCGGTAGAACGTCCATTGTGTGACCGCCCCTGCTTCCGAGCGTTCTTTGGAGAAATCCAGCTGATAATCGGGAGCGCCCTCCCACGACAGGTTCTCCAGCACCACCCGACCATCCACTAGGCCTTCACCCGTGTGGTGCACGATAATGCCGACTTCGCACAAGTGCGCGTTTTTCATACGTGGGATGGTGTATGTCAGATTGGTGCCAGGCACCAATCTTATTCCTGGTTGTTGCGAGATGGTGTTGTGGTTGCAATCCTTGACGTAGAGGCTGGCGATAAAGGCTTTGGGCTGGCCTTCGGGCAGGTGCAAGGTGGCCGTGATGGTTTGTCCGGGGTAGATTTTGGGGGAGAAGGAGGCACCGTAATAGTTGGCGGTGAGTTCATCCACCCGGCAGGAGGTTTTCACGTACCATGAGGCATAGCTTTTCTTCCCCAGCTTTTTGATCACCGCACATAGGCCGGTAGGACCTTGGCCTGTGACGGTGGAGGAACCAGTCGAATTATTCCACAATTGGATGATCTTGCCAGCCTCGCCACCAATGCGGAAGCCCTGGGTGGAACCGGGATAGGAGAAGTGGTAGCGGTACGGACTGCGGGTAGAGGCGACACAGGCGAAACGTTCGCCACAATCGGCTATCCTATCCGCGCATTCGACGATATCAAGGTAGTTGTCGGCACCCACCACGCTGGCAAGAACCAGCTCGTCCTGCATGGGATCCCGCCATTGAGCCGCGATTCCGTCCAAACCGACGGCGATTCCCATGATAGCCCCGAGGTTGCCGACATTGCAGTCGGTGTCCCAGCCGCACATGTTGCCGATGCATAGCGTGCGGGTGAAATCTCCATCCCCATAGAGCAGCGCCAGCACAATCACCCCGGCATTGGGCACTATGGGTACCACACCGGGATATTTGTCGTAACCGAAATCCTTCAGGATGAGAGCATATGCATCGCGCCAGGTCTTGGTTGGGTCAAGATGGAAATCTAGCATCGCGCGCACCACCTTGGCGTACGCACTATCGGCTGGGATTTCCTTCAGCGCATCGGTCACCAACTGGCGAGCCGTGGTGAACTGGAACGCAAGACTGGCGAGCGCCGCGACATAGCGGGCGCCGACAAGTCCTTCGCCATCGTGGGAGATACTCTGGGCCATCTGGGAGATATCAGCAGCCTGGGTGGGCCTGTTGGGATACATCATCCCCCAGATATCGCTAAAGATCTGACCACCGATCTGTTCTACCAAGGCTTTGCCATTGAGACGGCTTGAACCCGATAGCGTTGCAGGAATCCCATTGGCAAGGTTCAGGTAAGCGGTATGCTCGGTCGATACGCCGTAGCCACCCCACCAGAGGGTTCCCCGCTGGTCGCCAAGGTAATTGAGCATGCCCTCGGCGAAGGTCTCAGCCGTGAGCTCATCTGACCAATCCCGCACCGCACGTACCAGAACCATGGGAAAGGCCGTGTCGTCATCTGGTTTGAAGATCTTGCCAGGGGCAAGCGGAAGATAACCGGTGAGTTCGCCCAAGTTGTCCTTGATATCCTTATACGTCCAGTTCTCGATAGGACCTCCGAAGCGGACTCCCGCGCATTTCCCTATCCAACCTGCGTACACGCGTTCGCGGTAATTCTGTGGCAATCCTGTGGTGTTGTTCATGCGATACCCTCTATGATGCCGACCAATTCCCGGTAGTCGGTGATAACCCAATCAGCTTCCGGGAAGCCTTCGGTTCGGTCATCGCGTATTCCCGCATACCGGATGGTATGCATCCCAGCTTGGTGCGCGCCGAGAACATCGGTGTAGCGCAGGTCCCCGATATGGACCACTTCCTCAGGCAGGCACCCATTGATGTCCAGCACCTTCTGGAATATCTCAGGCTCGGGCTTGCTCATGCCGAGTTCGTCCGAATACAGACCGAAGGAGAACCTGGATGGATGGTCGCGGTCCAGCAGCTGGCGAAGGTAACGCCCCGAGGACACCCCGGTATCGGAGATAACCCCAAGACAACGTGATCTGCTGAGGGCCGCCACCGCGTCCACCACATGCTCAACCGGCAAAGTATTGCCCGTGAAGATCGCTTGCTGGAGAACCTCGCACAGCTCATCCATAGCATCGGAATCCAAGCGTACCTGAAGCTCGCCGAACACGAGATCCATGAACTCGCGCACCGGCAGCGTGCGGTGCTCGGTGCGCCAGATGTCATCCCAGAGCACCCACGTCTTCTCCATCGCCTTGTAGATCATCTCATCGGTGATGCCGACAATGCCCGAGCGGCTGAACATCTGCTGTATTCGGTCCTTGCGTTCATGCTTCAACGATAGCTTGTTATGATACAATGTACCCCAGAAATCAAAGGTAACCACTTTTATAGACATACCGTCCTCCTTGCTAGCCTTTCATGCCCACGGAGGCGATACCACCGATCAATCGTTTCTGGGCGAAAAAATACATGATGAGCACCGGCGCCATTGTTGCCAAGGTAGCGGCCATCAGCAGGTTCCACTCCACGCTCCAAATGCCCTTGAACATCTCAAGACCCATCTGGATGGTGAACTTCTCATAGGTGTTCAAATAGATGAGCGGTTGCAGGAACTCATTCCACGTCCACAGGAACGTATAGGTGACGATGATGGTGAGCGCAGGAATGCATAGGGGCAGCAAGATTCGGTACAGGATGCCGAAGGTTCCCAAACCATCGATCTTCGCGGCGTCATCCAAGTCGCGAGGCATGGTCTTCATATACTGGATGAGCAGAAAGATGAAGAACGGCGTACCCGAGAACGCGGGCAGGATCAGCGGCCAGTAGGTGTCGATCAGGCCGATGCGCACGTACATGGAATATAAAGGTATGAGCTTGGTTTGAAGCGGAATCATCATCGTGCTTATCACCAGCATGAACAGGGCGTTCTTACCAGGGAAGCGCAGCCGGGCAAAACCATAGGCGATCAAAGGCACAGCAAGCAGCTCTCCGATGGTCTTGATCACGATGATGAAAAAGGTGTTGCCGATGAACCGCAGCATGGGGACCCGGGTGAACACATCCCGGAAGTTCACCCACTGCCATACCTTGGGAAAGAACTCCGGCGGCCAGAGGAAGATATCCCAACGGCTTTTGATGGCGGTTGAGAACATCCACAGGATGGGGACCAGAAATATCATCGAAAGCGATATCATGAACAGGTGCGTGAGCACCGATACCAGCATCTTCTTCTGTCTATACTTTTTTCGCACGTTCGCGATGGTGATGGCATTGTTCATTTGGATTTCCCCTCTCCCTCGTAATACACCCAGTGCTTGGATGTATAGTTGACCGCGGCTGTCATGAGCATGATGATGACGACCAGGAATAGGATCAAGGCCGAGGCGTAACCGGTATTGAAGTGCTGGAAACCTTCCTCATAGAAGTACAGCAGATAAAAGTAAGTTGCTTTGAGAGGTCCGCCCTTGGTGATCACATAGGCTTCGGTGAACACCTTGAAGGCTTCGATCATCTGGATGATCAGCTGGAAGAACAGCGTAGGGGTGAGCAAGGGGATGGTGATCCTGAAAAAGATCCGGAGCTTTCCAGCGCCATCGATCCGGGCGGCTTCATACAACTGCGGGGGTATGTTCTGCAAGCCGGCTAAATAGATGACCGCGCTTCCACCTACTTTCCACAGGCTCATGCTGGCCACGGAAGGGAGCGCCCATTTTGGGTCCCAGAACCACTTGGGGCCTTGGATACCGAGATAGCTGAGCAAGGTGTTGACGATACCGACATCCGGCTGCAGCAGCCACGTCCACAGCATGGCGATGGAGACACCGGAGATGACCGCGGGAATATAGAAAAGCGTCCGATAGAAGTTCATTCCCTTGATCTTCATGTTGAGCAGCAGCGAGAGCAGCACGCCGAACACGATGATGACAGGAAGCGACATGGCCACATACAGCGAGGTGGCTCTGACCGCCTGGTAGAACAGGGGCTCCTTGGTGAACATGCGGATGTAGTTCTCCAAGCCTATCCATACTGGGGCGTCCATGATCGTCCAGCGGGTGAAACTGTAGTAGATTGTGGAAAGGATGGGGATGAAGGTGAGGATGATGAATCCCACAAGCCAGGGCGAGATGCTTATATATCCGCATAGGGCTTCTTTAATTGCGGCGGGCGATCGTTTCACGTGTTTTTGTACCATCTGTCATTAACCCTTTGGATTCATGGTATCCGGGAACCGGCGAAACGCCAATCCCCGGATATTGAGACTTTTCAATACTGAATACTAATAGATCAGGGTCTTTTTGGCTTCGTCCAGAACCGACTGGGCCTTGGGAACGAGCGCATCGAGTTCAGCCTTGATCTGGGCTTTGGTGATTAGGCCAAGCTTGATCTTGTCCCAAAGGTCGGTGATGGAGGCTTCCACCTTCGTGCCTGAGGGGTGCGCGCCGCGCCAGATGGCCACTTGGGTGTCGTTGAGGATTTCGAGGAAGGCTTTCACATAGTCCTTGTCTGCATCCTTGTACTGCTTGCCAACAGCGTCGATGGAGGGGAACAGATTCGCATTGTCCATCAGGAACTTCTGGCCTTCGGGTCCGACATACCACTTCAGGAATGTCCAGGCTTCTTCGGGATGCTGCGTGCCTTCCCAGATACCTACCAGAAGTGACCATGCGTTGACATGGCGGGGATTGTCGCCCACTCCGGGCTCACGCACGACGCCAAAGTTCTTTCCAGCCTTGACGGCGTTCAGCATGTGTCCTTGGTTCAGGGTTGCCATCGCCAGCCGGTTGGCCATGAACAGGTCGATCGGTCCGGTGTTCTCGGTGCTCAAGGTGGACATATCGGAAACAGTAGGGGTGGCTCCGGAGCGCATCAGGTCGTAGAACCATTCGTAGGCAGCCAAGGATTCGGGGCTGTTCAGATAGCCTTCGACTGTCTTGCTGTCGGGGCTGTAGAGGCGTGCGTTCGGTCCATAGTTGTACCAAATAGCGCGGAACGGGCGGGTGAGAATCTCGGCACCCCAGATTTTCTTGGCAGGATTGGCGACTTTCTTAGCGATCTCAAGGTATTCGGTGGTGGTCCAGCTGTTGGTGGGATAGGCCACTCCGGCTGCATCGAACAGGTCTTTGTTGAACATGACCAACGAGGAGCCTACACCGAGGGGAAGTCCGATGGTCTTGCCGTTGAACTGGGTCTTGGTGTCCCAAAAGCCTTTGTAATACATGCCGATATCGAACTTATCGCGGGCGATGAGATCGTCCAGGACAAGTGCTTTGGGGTACCAGCTGGCGACGGAGAAGAAGGCGACATCGGGTCCGCCCACACCAGCGCCGAGGGCTGTGGTCATCTTGGTCTCGAAGCCTTTGGTCGGCAGCAGGACCATGTTGATCTTGATGTACGGGTGGGTTTTCTCGAACTCCTTCACCATGGCTCTCTGGGAGGCTTCGTCATATTCCTCCGAATCCCAGGTCCACCATTCCAGGGTGACTACTTCTTTTGGAGCGGCGGCCACTGCACCTTCCTTCTGGCCGGCTGCGAAAAGTGAACCAACGAGACATACCATGAGGGCTAGCACGAGTGCTAGTTTCATTGTGTCTTTTTTCATTCTGTCCTCCTTAAAATATCTGATTCGCATGCATGCGAATTACACAAATGCCAAAATGGGTCAACGCCCATGTGTGAGTGCGTACCGCACCAAGTCGGTTCCAAGATCCACAAGGTCCTCAGCAACCGCGAACGAAAGGCAGACTCCTGAAGGATGACGCACCTGCTCCACCCAATCTGCGGGAATCACCGACATACCCTTTCCTGCAGCGCAGAGGGCCAGCACGAGCGCGCAGATAGTGTCGGCATCCCGTCCAAAGTTCGCCGCCAGCAGGAAGCCGCGCCGGAAATCTCCAGCGGCCATCCGGTACAGCGCATAGATCTGAGGCACGGCCTCGGCGGCGATGGCATGGCGTGGGGTCCACAGCCGGGTATGGAGGGCCTCGTACTGGTCGAAGGGGTCGCTCAGCTCCTGGAAAATCGCATCGACCGCGAGCATCCTCCGGCCTAGCCAGCTATCGGCGGGGATGCAGGCACGGCCGGCTGCGATGACTTCCTCCACCGATGCTCCCTCCAGGGCTACCGAGATACTGGCGGCGATCGCCTGGGCAGACCACAGACCGTCGCGGTCATGGCTCACACAGGCATCGATCGCAGCGAGGCGCGCAGCCTCTTGTGGATTTCCTACCGCGGCGATGCCGAAAGGAACCGCTCGCATGGCGGCGCCATCATCATTGTTCAGGGTATTGTCGATACCTGAATAGGGAGGATCCATACCTTGGGACAGATTCCACAAGGCACCATACAGGGGGGTGCCACCGCGGTCCAGCGCGCCTCCGTTGGCAATCACCAACCTACGCCAAGTATCGGCTACGTATTGGGCGTTGTATTCCCCAGGGCAGGAGAGCAACGCGCGGGCGGAAAGCACGCTGAATTCGGTGTCATCGGTGCTTTTCCCTGTAGGGAGCAGCCTATTGAGGATGCCATACTGCTGACGCACCTTGGGATCGCGGCCCAAGTCTCCAGATGCATCCCCGACTCCCAGCGCCACCATCGCGGCCTGCGCCCGATCGATCAGCCTTGCCTCGCGCTCAGATTCTCCCCTCTTGCCACCCTCTCCAACTATATCCATCATGACCTCTCTTTATTCCCAGCCAGTAGATCGCATTTCAGTACCGGTAACGTTACCGGTATCGTTATAAAAAATCCTAAAAAAAATTTACAAAGCGCGCACCGAGTCTCGGACCACCAATTCACCTGGAAATACTATCTCCTTGTTCTGGGGTTCATGCGCGGTCATCTCCTCTATCAGCAGGTCGACGCTCGCCTGACCAAGTTTGAACTTGAAGGTATCTATGGTCGTCAGATGCGGTCGGATGAGCCGGGAGATCTCGATATTGTCATGGCCAAGCACGGAGATATCGCCAGGTATGGTCAGCCCCCTGTCCAGGATCGCTTCGTACGCGCCGATAGCCATTACATCATGCGAGGCGAACACAGCGGTAGGAGGCTTTTCCAAGTCCAGCAGACGTTCCATGCAGACCTTGCCAGATTCCACCGAGCTGATACCCTGTTGGATAAAATGGTGATCGGCTTCGATTCCCGCTTCGGCAAGAGCCTTAAGATACCCGGCCATGCGTTCGTACCCGGATTGGGTGAGATCTCCGGTAGTGATGTGGGCGATACGCTTGTGACCTGAGCTTAAAAGATATTGTGTCGCGCGGTATCCGCTGCCTACATTGTCGATAGCAATGGTGGAGATGGTGGATTTGGAGCTCTTTCGATAGATCTGAACCACGGGGAAGCGCTCGCTGCGGAGTTTCTCCAGTTCGTCGCGGTTGGCTCCGCTGAACGAAAGGATAATCCCGTCCACTTGCTTGCTCCTGAGTAGCTGGATGGCTTCCTTCTCCACGCGGTTGTCCTGATGGGCATCGAAGAACATAACGGAATATCCATATTCCTTGGCCTTTACCACCACGCCACGGGCAAGTTCGGGAAAGCTGGGATTGGTGATGTCGGAGGCGATGTAGCCGATGATATTGGACCGCTTCAGCACCAGGCCGCGGGCCACGCTGTTGGGACTGTAGTTGAGTTCCTTTATCGCCGCCCGTATCTTATCCTGGGTCTCCTTGTTCACATCCGGCTTGTTGTTCAGCACGCGTGACACGGTAGAGACTGAGACCTGGGCTTTCTTGGCGATGTCCACTATCGTTACCGACATTCCCCTCTTTCTCCTGATACATCTCATGCAATCACGACTGGTAACGTTACTGGTAACGTTACCGATGACTTATCATACCCTTGCTTTCTGGATAACGCAAGAATTATTTTAAGATTTCACACTTCGGGATTGAGTAGCGCGTAATGGAAATGCCCTTCCCATTTGCCAGCGATGCGAAGGTAGGCTTCGCTGTAGCCTTCGTTCTTGAATCCCAGCTTCTCCAGCACCCGGACGGAGGCGAGATTACGCGGCATCACATTGGCCTCGACGCGGTGCAAAGCGCAGTGATTGAATGCGAACCCCACCACCGCATGCAAAGCTTCGGTCATATATCCGCATGAGGTATATCCACCATCCAGCTTATAGCCCAGGAATGCGGAAAGGAACGGTCCGTACACAATATTGGTCAGACCCACAAAGCCCGTGACCAGAGGTTCTCCCAGCGGATGGAGGTACCAGTAGTACGCACTCCGCTGGATACCCTGCTCCATTTGTTTGGCAAGCATAGCAGTAACGGCTTCCAAGGTGTAGAAGGCATCACCGCGAACAGGATCCCACGGCGCGTGGAACTCCCGGTTGCGTTCGAAAAATCCCTGCACCGCGGCAGCATCGGTCAAGCCGGCAGGGGTGAGGTCCAAACGAGGGGTTTTAAGAATCCAAGTTGAAGCAATCCGCTCAGTTTCAGTCATGCTTCAATTGTAGCGAACGATTCATGCCGGCGCAAGTTGGTGCCAGGCACCAATCTACACAATCTTACCTGGGTTCAGTAGTCCTTTGGGATCAAAAGCATGCTTGATGCTGCGCATCAGGGCGATCACGGGGTCATCCTCCGAATCCTGCAGATAGCCCTTTTTAGCAAACCCTATGCCATGCTCACCCGACACCTTGCCACCCATCTCGTGAGCCATATGGTACATCTCTTCAAATACCGCCGCCACCCGCGCATGCCAGATATCGTCGGGCAGGTCGTCCTTCAGTTCATAGATATGGAGGTTGCCATCGCCGGCATGGCCAAAGCTCATCAAGCGCAGCTGATGCTTCTTCTCCAGCTCGTGGCTGAAGGCGATGAAAGCCGCGATCTTGTCCCGGGGCACCACCACATCACACTCGTCTATCATGGTTGTAGAGGCTTTGATAGCCTCCAGGAAGGTTCCACGGGCACTCCACACCGATTGTTGGCGTTCTGGGGTATCGGCGATCAGGGCATCCAAGGCACCATGGGTGATGCAGATCTCAGCGATCTCATGCAACGACTCATCCACGATCTTTCGGGAAGGACCATCGCACGACACTAGCAGATAGGCATCCGAGGAGGTGTCCGGAAACGGCCGGCCCAAGTAGGTGGAGGCGGCGATGACCACCTCGCGCTGCATGAATTCCACCGCTGTAGGAGTCTGCTTGGCCTTAAGGATGTCGGGGACCGCACCGATGGCTTGGTCAAGATTGGGAAACGGGATGAGCAGCGAGACTGTCACCGCCGGTTGCGGCAGCAGTTTGAGCGAGGCTTTGGTGATGATTCCCAAGGTGCCCTCGGAACCCACCATCAGGTCCTTGATACTGTAGCCGGAGGAGTTCTTGGCGATCTTTCCACCCAGCTCCACTACTTCACCAGAGGCCAGCACCACCTCCAAAGCACGCACATAATCCCGGGTGACGCCGTATTTCACCGCGCGCATCCCTCCGGCATTGGTGCTGATATTGCCCCCGATAGTAGCACTTTTCTCGCCTGGGTCGGGGGGATAGAACAATCCTGTAGGAGCAAGAAATTCCGCTATCTCCATCAAGAGCACCCCCGGTTCTACCGTGAGCACCATGTTCCTGCTGTCCAGTTCAAGAATCCGGTTCATCTTCTGCAATGAGAGCATGATGCCCCCGTACATGCATACGGCTCCTCCAACAAGACCTGTCCCCTGGCCACGCGCGGTCACCGGGATGTTCTCCAGGGCAGCATAACGTATGACGGCAGCAACTTCTTCGGTGGAGACCGCTTCGACAAGCACTTCAGGAACCGCTACCAAGGAGTGCAATTCATCATGGGCATAATCTTCGTGAATTGCGGTTCCCGCCACGAGGCGCTGCGGATCGGAAAGGAACGAGCGCAATCGTTCGATATCGGATGGGGTGACGCGTTTATACATGGCTGTTGGCCTCCTCAGTATGCAGAAAAGAAGCTCCGTGTGCGGAAATGAGCTCGATCAAGCGGGGAACGATCTCGAACAAGTCGCCGACCAGCCCCACATGTGCCGTTTTGAAAATGGAAGCATTCGGGTCGGAATTTATAGCGATGATCTTTTCGGAACCTTTCATCCCGGCGACAAACTGCACCGACCCGGAGATCCCGCAGGTGATGATAAGCTTCGGCCGTACCGTCCGCCCTGACAAGCCTATCTGTTTCCGAGGGTCCATCCAGCCATTCTCAACCAGCGGCCGGGTGCAGGCCACCTGAGCGCCTAACACCGTAGCCAATTGTTCCACCAGACCAAGATTGGCTTGGCTTCCGATACCCTTGCCCACCGCCACCAGCACCTGTGCGTCTTCGATGTACGACCCCACTCCTTTTGGATGAACCTCTAGCACTTCAATTCCGCTGACGAGTTTCGCCGGGGGAAGACTGCGCCGGACTATCCTACCTGTGGGAATATCCACCGTGTGGGCCATGTCGAATACTTTGTAACGCACGGTCGCGAATTGCGGACGGTGATTGGGCGTCCTGATATGGGCCATGATGTTGCCACCAAAGGCCGGACGAATCTGATCCAGATCGCCGTTGGACTGGATGTCAAGCACTGTGCAGTCTGCAGTAAGGCCGGTATGCAACCTAGCGGCGGCACGCGGAGCAAGCATCCGTCCCGAGGGAGTGCCACCAACCAGCACAACCGCTGGCTTGAGAAATCCAATCGCATCCTCCAATACCGCAGTATGGGGTTCCACCCGGAACAATTGGAGGGCTGGATCCTCATACATGCACACGGTATCGATGCCATATGCGAGCAATTCAAGCCCAACCGCGTCGAGACCCAATCCCGCGACCGAGGCATACAGCGGTTGCCGCGCCTTTTGCGCAAGCTCGCGGGCCTTGCCCACCAGTTCCAAGGAGACAGGATGGATGACCCCGTCCCGTTGCTCGATCGAAACCAAGACGCCCTGCCAGAGGGATTTATCCACAATCCGTGCCGGGGCATCGTCCTTACGGAGCTCGAACACACCAGCTGGCCCTTTCTTCACGCAAAGCAGGCACATGCGGCACGATTCGCTTATGCGCACTCCTTCGGCATCAGCTATAATCGCGCCAAAGGGACACAAGCCCGGCAGGGCTTTCGCGTCGGTGATTTTCTCCTGATGGACTACCAGCGTGCTCATATGCGCTCCTGAAGGAATTTATGGTCTTCCAAGTAGTGGTATAGCTGCAAGGCCAGATCGCCTGAATCCCACCGTACGAAATCCTTACTCACTTCGGGTGGGAATATCTTCTGCACCTGGGTTGGCGACCCCTTCAGGCCATAATGGTTCGCATCGCCATCGGTGAGGTCGGCCAACGTCAACCTGTTGATAGGCCGGGTGGCTGTCTTCTTCATCCTCAGGTAGGAGGGCAGTCTCGGCTGAAGGATATCCTTATCAACCCCGATCAATGCAGGCAGCTGCATGCGCACCACCTCCACTGTCGCTCCGGTATCGCATTCCAAGGTGATTGAATTGGCATCCACCGCCACGATCTTCTGCACTGAAGTGACGCAAGGGATTCCGAGGAACTCGCTGCACTCCGCTCCAACCTGGGCGGTATCCCCATCGGTGGTCTGCTTACCAGAGACGATAAGGTCGAAATCACCCAATTTCCAAATTCCTTGCGAAAGGGCATACGAGGTGGCCAGCACATCCGAACCTGCGAACGCGCGATCGGTGAGCAGGTATCCCTCATCCGCACCCATCATAAAAGCTTCCCGCAAGACCGCTTCCGCTTGAGGTGGCCCCATGGTGAGCACAAGAACTGCCCCCCCATGCGTTTCCCGCAACCTAAGCGCGGTCTCCAAGGCATAGAGATCGTAGGGATTCATCTTCGTCTCGCCCGATTCTCTCTTAATAACCCCGGTCTTCTCATCGATGGCGACATCCGACGAGAGCGGCACCTGTTTTACAAGCACGAGTATGCGCATAGGCCCCCCTGTGGATTACAGCATACGGGATGATATTTCATCTGTCAACTGGTATTACCAGTTATCTAGGTTGACAACTTAACCGATGATTGCGTTTCAGGTTTTCTTCTGGTACACTGAGACCATGCCTGATAAAAACCACACAACGGGATTCAAGCCGATCGCCCCCCGAAAGATCTATCAATCCATCCTTGAACAATTTGTCAACATGGTGTGTGATGGGTCTTTAAAAACCGGAGAGAAGATTCCCTCCGAACGTGAGTTGGCCGAGTCGTTCCAAGTCTCGCGTCCTTCGGTCCGGGAAGCACTGCGGGTACTGGAGATCATCGGGCTTATCGATATCCAACCAGGCGGCGGGGCCTATCTAAAGGAACTATCCATTTCTCCATTCATATCGGTGATCGCGCCTCTGCTCTTCTCTCGCGACAGCTTCGACCTCGAGCTACTTGAATTCCGCGAGCTTATAGAGATCCGGGCGATGGAGCTGATTGGAGAACGTTTCACCGAGGCCGACCTCGATGCTATCGGGTCATCGCTTAAGGAGATGGGAAAAGCGCTGGAGGGGAACGACCCCGAGGCGGGTGCTGTCGCGGATATCGCGTTCCATCGCTCGCTCCTATTGGCCTCAAAGAGCTACATCCTGCAAAAAGTGCTGGAAGTAGTGGTATCGTTGTTTGAGCATGCCATCCGGGGCGGACGCTCGCTCGTGCTGCAGGAACATGAGGACGCCCGCCAGTTGTACGAAGAGCATAAAGGGATTTATGAGGCCTTGGAACGCAGGGACTTCAATTTGGCGCGGAGCTTGGTGCAGGCCCACCTGACCATGGTACGCGGTTTGTATGCGAGAACGGTGACCGCCAAGGAAATCCCTGCCGAAAGTGCCCTTTAGACTCTATAGAAGGTCAATCGAGTTGATGGTCCGCCAGAGATTCTTACGATCAGTATCCAAGGCTTTCACCACAAACCTACCTTGGACTGTTTTCTGCACAGTAAGCTCGTGGTAAATGCCGATATATTCAGTTCCAAACACCGTTCCATCGACTGTAGTGGGAAGCACATAGATCTTCTTGTTCAGAGTTTTCGCAATCTCCAGGTCCTGGAGGCAATAGGGAACGGACAGATAATTTTCCGTAGTTATCAGGAAAAAAAGATCACAGTTGGCGATTCGTTCCTGCACCTGTTTCTTGCGTTCCTCACGGCTTCGACCGGGACGGACGCCGCTGTCCCAGTCAAAGTAAAGGTCCAGACTGGCTTTGCGCATGAGCACGATCAAGCCTTCAACGAATCGGAAATCATCGGGAGCGTGGTTTATAAAGACCCTTTTTTTTGCGATGGGCCGCAATCTAAACCCGGAAACATACTCTGAATTCAGAGAATCCGTATAGAATTCCGAGGCTTGGATGAGAAGTTTCTGCCCGATCGCCATAGCTACTCCTTGAGATTAAGCTGAAGATGCATAAATTTAGTAGTCTTCACGTACACCGAACTCAGCATGCTCCACCCAAGACTCAGGACGTTCGACCAGTACGATGATGTCGTCGATAAGGTCATAGTGCATCCGTTCCTCGTGGATTATGCGCTCTAGGTTCTTACGCTGGTCCTCACGGTCAAGCGTTTCCAACTGCTCAGAGTAGAACTCAATGCTCTTCAATTCGATTTCCAAGGCCTTTTCATAGAGCGACAACTGGCTTTGTTCAGAAAGAAAATCCTCTTTCACCACTTTCTCGAACACAACCTCAGCTTTCTCGGACACGGTGGAATCAACAATCACCACAGGCGTGTTCTTCTTCATGGCCTCAAAAGTTTCCCTATGGACGGCCTCATCGTCAGCAAGCATGTTGAAAATGGTTCTGAATCCTTGGGTAGCGGCCTTTTTCGCGATGTCACGATAAAAGGATTCTCCCTCCTTCTCCATCTTCATTGCAATGTCAAACAATTCCATGCGGACCTCCTTGTGAACTTTTAATTAATTGTAACAATCTTATGGGCGATTGGCAAGGTGATTCAGTCAGGACTCATGTCACGGGTAGGAACTAGCGATTGTACAATCGCTCATCATGAGGTTTAAAACGGCTGTAATCTTAATTTTAAATGGGTAAGGGTATAATCTACTATTTGTCAAGAAAAATAAATATATTTTTTCAAAACCACTTGATTATAGTTCTTTTTATATCGATACTACAGTTAAGACGAACTTGAATTTGTCAGAATACTACATAAAGGAGGGGTCGCGAATGAAAAATAACACCAGCATCTCAAGGAAGAATTTCCTGTTGGAAACCACTGGCACTGTATTTACTGAAGCTGACTACCAGGCCCTATCCGATCAGATAGAAGTCCATAAGTACCTGATCAACCAAACCATCCCTTGGACCATCACCTGGGACGACGCAGCTTTCTCGTGGTTGGAGAATGTGTTCCAGCCCATTATGCAAGTGGTGGACCGCTGGGAGATCAGGTCCGCGTTCAACAATCTTGACCGTGCGAAGATTTTTTTCGATATCTCCAACCACTGGTACTATTTGCTGCAGAAGAATCCTACCATACCCGCCAGTTTCGCAGCAGTGGATTATGCCGCCAGCTACGGACGTGGACTTGGTAAATGGATGTCCAAGCTCATCCTTCCCAAAAAAGTGGCCTGACTAGCATAAGAACAACCAGTCTCCAAAGGTGGAAAGCTACGGTTTATAAAGACTGTGGCTTTTTTTTATTTCCAAGGGGTCCTGGCATTGCTCCATCATCTGAGACTTGGATATACTACGCCAATAGGAGAAACCATGGGTGTCTTCCAACGCATGCGGATCAGGTTGCTCGCAGCAGGCCTGGTTGGTGTATCAATTCTGCTCAGCCAAGGGTGTGTGTATTTCGCCAACCGCTACGAACCGCACCCCGAGGTGATGGCGGTGGAAGTAACACCTGGCCAATCAATCGCTTCCAGTGGGGTGGAGTTGAAGATAATCAATTGGAACATCGGATATGCAGGGATGGGAAAGGATTCAGACTTTATCCTGGACCACGGTTCTCAATACCGTCCCCTTTCCAAAGACCTAGTGGCTAAAAACCTGCTTGCGATCAATGACCACCTTGCCAATGCCAAAGCAGATGTCCTTATGCTGCAAGAGGTGGCCAAACGCTCATGGAACACCTACCAGACCGATGTCTATAAAGCTCTTCAGGTACGGCTCCCCTCCTACGACTGGACCTACAGTCTCGATGTCCTCACCCGGTGGGTTCCCTGGCCTCTCACCATCCGAAACGGCAACGCCACGGCTTCTCTTATCCCCATTGCGAGCGCAGAGACACGCGCGCTCACGCTCGAACCGAATTTTTTCCTCGGCATGTTCAGGAAGCAATACCGGATGCATATCACCCGACTGGAACACGAAGTGGCTTGGGTGCTGGTGAACATCCACCTCAGCGCCTTCGATGATGAAAAAGACGCTGTTCGTGAGAAACAGCTCCAGGAGGTTGTGGACTTCGCACAGCAAGAATATCTCAAAGGAAACCATGTGGTCATCGGTGGGGATTGGAATCTTCGGCTTGCTCCAAAGGAATTCCCCCATACCACCGCGATCGAGGATTTGTTCTGGGTGAGGGATCTTCCTCAAGAGTCGATCCCTGAGGGTTGGACCTGGGGCGTCGACCCTCTCGTTCCAACCGTACGCAGCGCCAATAAACCCTATGTGGAAGGTGAGAACTATGTGTTGATCATCGACGGTTTTCTGGTTTCACCAAATGTAGAGGTGCTTGCAATCCAGACCGACAATCTTAATTTCGAACATACCGACCACCATCCGGTCAGCATCACCGTACGCGCCCGCTGACAGAGAGGGGCTGCCACCCGGCAGCCCCCTGAGAATGCGAGAATCCGGAGATTATTTGATAATCCCAGCGTCCTTGAGTTTTTGGATATTCAAAGATGCGCCATAGGGAACCGGAATCTCCCCGCTGTTCACTTTCTTGATCACTTCGTCGCGATACGGCGAGCTCAGATCCACTCCAACGATCCTCCAGTTGTCATCGAACTTCGGGGATATGGAACCTTCGGTCTTGATATATTCGACAAGCATATCACGAATGGAGTTTGGCGACTCCCACTCACGCTTGCCTGCTACCAGGTTCTGTGCCTTTAGAGCGGATGAATACCGATAGTTGTTCACAGCCAGCTTAAGCAGCTGGTTATCCTTCAGCGGAGCTCCTTTGTACATCACATTGACAATGCGCTGTCCGACGGGCTTGGAGAGATCAATCTCGTAATCGACTCCGGCGAACATATCGTAGAGGTAGCCCGGCTTATCAGGATTGAAGCTGATGGAGATGTCGCCTGGCACCCACTGGTTGTAGCAGGCCACGGACCATTCCATGTATTTCTTCAATTCAGCTCCAGTCACTTCCACCCGATAAAGGGTGTTGTCGTACTTATAGATCCCGAAAATGTCTCCGTAGTTTATCGGACCCTGCTTGATGTCGCTGGTATCGGCGAAAAGCGCTGCGGCAGAGACATCAGCTCCTGAATTCTTCAATTGAACATAGTTGATCAGGTCCATGACTCCGGTATCCCGTAGTTTCCCCTCAGGAATGCCCTTGATCTCGTTCTTGGGCTGGAAATCCACCGTAGCCACGCCAAAAATGCCCCCACTTGGGGTGCCGTCCGCGGAAGGCGCGCCGCCAGTTATGAAATCCCTGGTGGCTTGATGGGCTTGGGCGATGAAAGCGACCTGCCTGAATTCTTCGCTTGGCTTGTAGTTCGCCATATCCACAGCGGTCACCTTACGTTCCACCACCTTCTTATTGGCATCCAGCTTGATATCGAAACGCAACACATCCCGTCCTAAATTCCTTGCGCCGCCAACCACCGTACTGCCGATCTGCTGGTTCACCAGGTTGTGGGCATGGCCTACGAGCAGCACGTCGATTTCCGGGCAGAGCTCGAGAATCTTATTCGCGCCATCAGCACCGCCATCTTCATCATACTCGGGGTAGAGCCCAACATGGGCGGCCACGACGATGATATCGACTTTGTTCTTGATGATGTCCACAACTTTTCGGGTAGCAGGGCCGACTGCGGCAAAAGTGAACGGATCAACTTTCTCACCATCCCAGCGAGGTGCGTTTGGATTGGTCAGACCGATGATACCGATGCGGATGCCATTTCGCACCACGATGGTATAGGGCATGGCAGCCATGGTGCCATCGACTCTGGCCACGTTGGCTCCCAGCATCGGGAACTTCGCGAGCGCTTGGATACGTTCAATCAGACCGACACCGAAATTATACTCGTGGTTTCCTAAAGTCATGGAATCATAACCCATCAGGTTCATCGCAGAGATGATCGGATGATCCCCTGGCCGCTTGTTGTATAGGTCATCGGTAAGGATGTTTCCCTGGATGGTGTCACCGTTGTCGATGAGCACCACATTGGGTGTTTCCTCACGAACTTCCTGCAGATAGCTGTAGATGCGCGCCATACCAGTGTTCGTGGTCTCCGAATTGTTCTCGTAGCTGAATCCCCAGAGATTTCCGTGGAGATCTGTTGTCCCGATGATCGTGATCGTCTGCGGCCCTTGTGCCTCGAAGGCCGCTTGAGCGCCAACCGATCCGATGCACACGGTCAGCAGAAGCACCATGGCAAGCAGCAAGAATCTGTTTCTCTTCATGTTTCTCCCCCTTTCCTAAAATGGACGAGAGGTAACGCTCACGCACAATGGAGCCCCCACCCCTTCGTCGTACTTCACAACACGGACAGTGTACTCCCGCACCACCGCTGGCGCAAGAGAATCATGAGGTTTTAAAGACTCGTTTTTAAAACTGGAACAACCGCTGGGGTTCGGGATATCTCACCTTGCTTTCCCGGCACCCGCTCGGGCATCAAGCATCTGGCTGAGTCACATTGCTGCCGCTCAATACTATCGTAGTCCCGTCGTAGACAGCGGTAATCAGCTTGTTTCTCCCATCCACTTGATAATCGAACAGGAAATACACGCTGGTGGAGCCAATCTCCAACCTCACGGGGGAAGAGTTGTACGGAGCGAGATAGAAGGTCCTGTGCTTTCCATCCTCAATGACCTCGCCATCGGATAGCGCGTTGAAAAAGGAGTCCCGCGCATCCTGTACATACTCACGGATCTGCACCTGCGTGATATCGGCACCGCTGCTGTTCACCACTATCAGCGCCTTACTGCGGGGGGCCAGCTCACAGCCTGCCATCATCATCACCATAATCAATACCAATATAACCAACATCAGTTTGTTTTTCATATCAACTCCACGGATCGCATCAACAATGCGTCGATTTCATGCAATTCAGTCCTCAACGGAAAATCCCAGAGCCTTTAATACGATCAAGTGACTGACGGTATCACATTGCTACCGCTTAACGTGATTCCAACTCCATCATACATTGCCACAATCCGCTGGTTATGGTTATCGATGATGAAATCAAACGAAAAATCAACAGATGCTACCCCATTGATGCTCATGGACACAAGTCCGCCGGAGTCGGTACTCGAATAGGGGGCGAGATAGAAAGTCTTGCTCGCGCCAGGTGCGATGATCTCACCGTTCAGCAACGCATTGGCAACCGGGACCCGCGGGCTTACTACATATTCCCTGATATACACTGCAGTGATGTTCGCATCGCTATCGTTTTCCACCACCAACGGCTTGCTCAGCGGGCTCAGCTCGCATCCCGCCACCAATAGTACCATCACCAGCACCAATAAACCCGCTGCCTGTCTCTTTTTCATCTACCCTCCAACGTTCGCATCCAACCTATTGAACCCGCATCAGTGTATCACGACATCTCACATACTGCATGTAGGAAGTTGATTACTTCGTACATCAAGCGTCCTCGGTGACAATATCACAGAAGGAATCCCTGATTCGTGCGATGATGACATGATTTCAGGGAGGAATGACAATGGCGTTTGATTTTATGAAAATATTCGGAGGTTCTCAGGCTAAGGAAACGGAGACGGGAACCCGGAAACTGGTGGTGCATACCCGTAGTTGTCCGCAAAACCACCCATGCCCGTCTGTCAGGGTCTGTCCAGTTGGCGCGCTCACACAAAAAGGCTATGCAGCACCAACGATCGATTACAGCAAGTGCACTTCCTGTGGAAAATGCTCACGCTATTGTTTCCCACGCGCGCTCGTGATGGAAAAACGCTAGATGCCAAAAAGATTGAAGCCGGGACTGGTTCCCGGCTTATTCATAATCACCATCATCTATTTCGCACTCGGCTTTGTGAACATCCTCACTGCGCTCTTGGCGGTATTCTGCATGGCCATCCCGTTCATCCTGCTTTCGAAAAGCGGAAAGAAGCTCTGGTGCCATCACTATTGTCCACGGGCTTCGCTCATCTCGCTCACTGGTAAGCCCCGCGCGCGCTGGCACCGCCTTCCCAAGATGTTCACCGATGGTTACCTTCGAAAAATCATGCTCTGGTATTTCGGGTTGAACCTGTTGTTCATCACCGGTTCCACCATCCGTATCGCGATGGGAGCCATGGAACCGATGGAGCATGTACGGTTGTTCATCGCCCTGCCACTCCCCGGGCCCTTACCTCAACTGCTAACCACACCCGTCGCAATCCCAGGCTGGCTAAGCCATCTATCTTACCGCTTCTATTCGATGATGCTTTCCTCCACGCTTCTGGGTGTAGCGTTGTCACGCATCTACCGACCACGCGCCTGGTGCGCCGTGTGCCCGGTAGGCTCTCTTTCCAACACCCTGCTTAAGAAAACCCCGATTGTCCGCGAGTAGCCTCTACTGGGCCAGACGAAGGATTTTCTCAATATCGTCAGCCCCAAGCTTTTGGAAATTGCCGAGGCTGGGATACACAATCAAGGCCTGCTTCGCCATCTTATCCAGATTCCCGGCCCCAAGACCTGCGTCTGTAAGCCTCACTGGCAATCCGAGCGCGCGATAAAAGGCCTCAAGCCGCTCGATACCGGCCATCACCACCGATTCCTTATCATCCAACGGCAGGCTTACATCCCATACCCGGGTGGCGTATTGCACAAAACGGTCGATATCCGTCTTATACACATATTTCATCCATGCGGGGAACACAATCGCGAGGCCTGCGCCATGGGCGATATCATAGGCAGCGCTCAGCTCGTGCTCGATATCATGGCTGGCCCAGTCGCCGATGCGACCCTTATCCAGCAGATTGTTATGGGCGATGGTACCGGTCCACATCAACTCCGCCCGCCAGCGGTATTCGGAGGGTTGCCGCAAAGCCCAAGGAGCGTTGGCGACCACATTGCGCATCGCGCTCTCCAACAGCCGGTCCGAAAGGTCATTGTGCTTCACCACGGTGAAATATCGTTCCATCAGGTGGGCTAGGATATCCGAAGCTCCGCAGGCGGTCTGGTAGGCTGGAAGCGTGTAGTTGGTCTGGGGATCCATGATTGCGAACCTAGGGATGATGGTCTCGCTATTGACCGCGCGCTTGAGCCCCTTGGCTTCGTTGGTCACCACGGAACCCGTGGAGCTTTCAGAACCCGCGGCTGGGATAGTGAGAACCACTCCCAAGGGAAGCGCCTCTCTGATCTCATAATCGGCCTGCATGTAATAATCGTCCCACACATCCTGGGTATCCGGAAGCAGAGCTCCAAAAGCAATGGCCTTGGCGGAATCTATCACACTTCCCCCACCAACGGCGAGGATGAGATCGATGTTCTCCCGCTTGCATACCGCGATACCCTCGCGGACCAGTGAAAGCCGCGGATTGGGTACCACGCCACCGAGTGCGACCACTTCTAGTCCTGCTTTGGATAGCGAAGACATCACCTGGTCATATACCCCGTTCTTCATGATCGAGCCACCGCCGAAATGCAGCAGCACTTTTTTCCCGTAGCGGGCCGAATGCGCACCGGTCTCCGATATCGTATCCTTTCCAAAGATTATCCGAGTGGGATTGTAATAATTGAAATTCAGCATGTATCCTCCAACACCGCCGTCAAGCAGCTAAGTCCACTATACCACCATTAAGCGTAACAGTCGACCGCTCGCGGAGATGCTCTGCTAGAAGCGGGGCACCGTCCCTTCCGGTTTGCGCAGAACCGCGCACAAAGCCTGGACAACCAGTTCGTGGTCCTCCTCCTGCTTAAGCCCCGAGACGACCACCGAGCCAACCACTCCCGTGCCTATGAGGATGATGGGAAATGCCCCGCCGTGGAAACAATACTCAGCTTCGCTTACAAAATATTTCGCTGGCGCCGTTACACCCTGAGCCGCTAGACGCCGGCCCATATAGTAGCTGGAATGGCCAAACCGAGCTACCGTCCGGGCTTTGCGCTCAATCCAGCGGTCATTGTCCACCGTGGTGCCATCGGCCGCCCAATGGAACAGTTGTTGTCCGCATCGGTTGATATCGACCACTATGCCCAATCCTTGTTTTCGGGCGACATCGACCAGGTAGGATCCAATGCGCCAAGCGGTCTGGGAATCGAATTTTGTGAATCGCAGCGATTTCTCCTGCTCCAGCAGGATATCCATAAGATCAGCCATACATGCCTCCTTGGTATGTGGTCAAACATCAGCATCATAGCACGTAAACAGCGCCAGGTCCCGCCTGGTTTTGCCAAAATCGGTATTCTTGTGGCTTGATTCCACTTCACGTGCTATCATGGGAACATCAACGAAAGTTGTCCAGATTTTTTTCAGGAGGTAACACATGAAAAAAACAGCTCTCCTTCTTCTTATCCTCTGCCTCGCGATGGGACTCTATGCCCAGGGTGCAGCGGAAGCCACAGCTCCAAAAGAGCTGATCATCTATTCGAGCGTCGATGAAGCCAACAGCCAAAAGATCACCAGCGCATTCACACAACAGACGGGGATAAAAGTCTCCTCTGTCCACCTTTCCTCAGGACCAGCGCTGTCGCGGATCCAAGCCGAAGCCGGACGACCCCAGGCCGATGTCTGGTTGGGTGCTCCAAGCGAGAACCATATCATCGCAAAGACAGCCAAGCTCACCGTTCCGTACAAATCCGCCGCTTTCGATAAACTCGCCCCCGCGTTCAAGGATGCCGATGGATACTGGCGCTCGTTCTACATGAACCCAATGGTTTTCGGCGTCAACACCGAAGCCATGAAGAAAGCCGGAGCCACCATGCCAACCTCCTGGGCCGATCTGCTCAAGCCCGAATACAAAGGCCTCATCCAGATGCCTACTCCCCAAGCTTCCGGCACCGCCTACAATATGATCACCGCTCTGGTGAAGATCATGGGAGAGGACGCCGCCTACGCCTATATGGCGAAGCTCAACCGCAACATCCAGACCTACACCTCCAGTGGAACAGGCCCTTCGAAGGGTGTCGGAGTCGGTCAGGCTGTGATTGGCATCCAGTTCTCACCCGCGTTCTTCCAGTTCATCGAGGAAGGGTATCCAGTATCGGTTGTGTTCCCCTCGGAAGGCGTGGGTTTCGAAGCCCCGGCCGTCTCCATCCTTGCCGGAGCCACCAATATGGAAGCCGCCAAGATATTCATCGACTGGCTGGTCTCGAAGCAGGGCCAGGATGTGCTCTCCGCCTCAAAGACGTATTTCTATCCTGTCATCCCCGAAGCCAGCCTTGGTGCCGGAATGCCTGCGTTCTCCACGCTTAAAGTCATCGAAGTCGACATCGCCTGGGCCGGTGCGAACAAGCAACGCCTGGTGGAACGCTGGGTGAACGAAGTCCTCACCGCCAAATAATCATCGGATCTCTTCTGTTATCCGTGGATATGGAGCCTCAAATCGGTCTCCATATCCCGGATTTCTGTACAACCGACCACGTTTGACGGGGGATACCTGCCTATGCCGATCTTTAAAAAACAAATTCGTCAGATCAAGATGATATCGAAGGATCCTCTGCTCTTCTTCGTCATCATCGTGCTGCTGGTTTCTCTCACCTTATTCATTCTCTATCCCCTTTTCAGGGTGGTGGTGGTGAGCCTGCAGGACCAAGGGAAATTTTCCTTCGCCAATTTCGTCTATGCCGCCAAATCGTGGTACATGCGGCAAGCGTTTTTCAATAGTCTGATGATGGGGGTGTTCACCGCGATCCTTGGAACCACGGTGGGATTCATCTTCGCCTACGCCCTCACCCGCGCCAATATCCCGGGGCGGAAGTTCTTCAATATCATGGCCACTATCCCGATCATCTCTCCACCCTTCATCGGGGCCCTTTCCATCATCATGCTGTTCGGGAACAACGGATTCATATCATCCACGCTTCTAGGCCTCCGCAATCCACAGATCTACGGTTTTCGGGGATTGCTGTTCGCCCAAGTGCTCACGTTCTTTCCTGTCGCCTATATCACCTTGCGGGGTGTATTGGAATCCATCAGCCCCACGCTTGAGGACGCGGCGATGGACTTAGGTGGCTCCAAATGGAAGGTGTTCCTCAAGGTCACCCTCCCCTTGGCGATTCCCGGCATTGCGAGCGCGATGCTGGTGCTGTTCGTCGAGTCGCTGGCAGACTTTGGCAATCCGCTCATCCTGGCCGGAAGCAAATTCCCCATCCTCTCAGTGCAAGCCTATCTGGAGATCACCGGGATGTACAATCTTCCTCGAGGCGCGGCGCTTGCGTTTGTCCTGCTGATTCCCTCGGTCACCGCGTTCTTCCTGCAGAAATACTGGGTGTCCAAGAAACAATACATCACCGTCACGGGCAAACCCACCAGTTCAAGCAATTCGGTGGTCAGCCCGGCGGCCCGCTGGATCCTTTTCGGCGTGGTCTGCCTCTTTTCAGCGATGATCCTGCTCATCTACATCACCATCCTCTGGGGGGCGTTCGCCAAAACCTGGGGATTCGACAATTCACTCACCTTTAGAAACTTCTCCTATGTGTTCAGCGTTGGCTTCAATGCGGTCAAGCAGACCATCATCATCGCGGGGCTTTCCACCCCGGTCTCAGGTGTGATCGGTATGATCATCGCCTTTCTGGTGGTCCGTAAGAACTTCCCCGGGAAGCGGTTCATGGAACTCACCTCCATGCTCAGCTTCGCGATTCCAGGTACGGTTATCGGTATCGGATACATCCTGGCCTTCAACCAGCGGCCCTTGTACCTCACCGGCACGTTGGCCATCCTGCTGCTCAACTTCATTTTCCGCTATCTACCTGTAGGCATCCAATCGGGCGTGGCGGTCCTGCGGCAGATAGACCCAAGCATTGAGGAAGCGGCGATAGACCTAGGCGCCGACGCCAGCCAGACCTTCCGAAAGATCACCTTGCCCTTGATGATCCCAGCCTTCTTCAGCGGCCTTATCTTCGCCTTCGTCCGTGGGATGACCGCCATCAGCGCTGCCATTTTCCTGGTGTCGTCCCGCTGGAATTTCATGACCGTGCAAATCATGTCCCAGGTAGAGTCGGGTAGACTGGGTGCGGCCGCGGCCTTCAGCGTGATCCTGGTGGGGATCATCCTCGTCGCGATCGCGGTCATCAGACTTCTTCTCCGCTGGCGTTACGGCCAGACCACCAGCAGCATTCTCACCAACTGAAGGAGCACACCACCATGAGCGTGAAATTAGTGAATGTATCGAAAGTATTCCGCGACCAAGACGATAAAGGCAAGGAATTCACCGCGGTGAGCAATGTGAACCTCGAGATCCATGAGGGAGAGATGGTGACCTTTCTGGGCCCTTCCGGCTGCGGCAAGACCACTACCCTGCGGATTCTCTCGGGCTTCGAGACACCCACCACCGGCGAAGTGTATATCGATGGTGAGCTGGTCAACGACATCCCTGCCAATAAGCGCAACACCTCGATGGTGTTCCAGTCCTACGCGATTTTCCCCCACCTCTCGGTTGCCAAGAACATTGGCTTCGGGTTGGAGCTAAAGGGACTGAAGCCCAAGGAGATCAAGGTGGAGGTTCTCAAGATCATGGAGGTGATGGGACTCACTCCACTGTACGACCGCCGTCCCGACCAGCTTTCAGGTGGGCAGCAGCAACGGGTGGCCCTAGCCCGGGCGATCATCAACAAGCCAGGTGTCTTGCTTTTCGATGAACCGCTATCAAACCTCGATGCAAAACTACGGGTTCAGATGCGTATCGAGATCCGCCGCATCCAGCAGCAGTTCGGTATCACCAGCATCTATGTGACGCACGACCAAGATGAGGCGATGACAGTCTCGGACCGGATCATGGTGATGGACAAAGGAGTCATCCAGCAGATAGGCACACCTTTCGAGATCTACTCACGGCCGAAAAACCTTTTTGTCGCTGATTTCATCGGTCGTGCGAATTTCATCCCAGGGAAAGTAGATAAGGTTTCCGACCAGGAAATCGCGATCCTCATCAAGGGCCGGATCCACCTGTTCCCCAGCTGGAACAAGGAACTTAAGGCTGGAGATGCTGTGGCCGTGGTGGTGCGGCCGGAAGGCTTGCATATCACCGGTAAGGGAAACGGGAAGAGCGGCCTTGGTTCGGGAAAAGTGCTACGGGTGGTGTATCTTGGCGCAACAGTGGAGTATGAGATCGAAGTCGATGGATTCGAAACCTCAGTTCTCGCGGTGACCTATAATCCCGTGCAGGAGGGCTTCTATAAAACCGGCGACCTCGTGGATATCGACTACGAGCCTATCTCCGCCCACGTTGTGGCAGCCGCGAGATGAGAATCAACAGCACCAGCAGACCCGAAAGGATGAATAGCCAGCCCGGATAGCGCGTATAGAGTAGTGAGCAGGCCTTGATCACGACCACTCCAAGCACTGAGGACGCCAAATACGATAGTGCGTAGATGCCGGTGCGGCTTTCACCTGAGGTATGCAAGGCGATGAGCGCATCGGCGGTGGTTTTAAGCATCCCATAGGCAACCGAGATGATGAAAGTCGAGCACAAGGCCAGGATAAGATTCCCTTTCGGACTGAGCACCAGTCCCGCGAAGCCTGCCAGGCTGATGCAGCACGCGACCGTAAGAAACCGATTCAGAGTGCTCCGGTTGAGCAGGGGATTGATGAACACCAGTGCCATCAGCGTTCCTGTGGCGTACACTCCGCCTACGTATGCGACTTCCTTACCCGTCAGCTGGAGGAAATCGATAAAGTAGGGGGCGAAGTACAGACTAGCTGAAGTCCCGATAGCATAATAGGTATAGAAAAGCACATTCGCCGTCAGAGCCCGGACTGCGACCGCATCACCCCGCAGAAAACCTATCGCCTCCGCATATGGCGCGAAAAAGTGCTTCAATTGTAGATTTAGGCGGTATTTTAGTGGAATCACTTCTATCTTGCGTAGCCGCTGATGGTCCTCCATGAGGCGCTTGCCAATCGAGGTCTCCTTAAGCAATGCATGCCGGGCGATTGCCAAAGTGGTCATGCTCACTGCGGCGATTCCGAGAAACAGCTGCTCAGCCCGGATGATACCCAACGCCCCCACCACCAGACCAGCTAGCGGCGTGAGCAAGCCGGCCGCCACGATGATGATATTGAAGGTGTTCACCGCGACTACGTTGCTTTCATCCGTGCTATCCTCAATCATCAGCAGGTAATAAGCCAGGCTCATGATCCTGTTCATGTTTGCCAGCACCATTCCGGCAAGGGCAAAGGGAAAGCTGCCGGAGATGAGGAATACCAGCGTGGGTAGGACAGAGGAGATAAGGTCGAAAACCAGCGTCGTCAACTTGCGGCCGAACCGATCCACAATCGGCGCCGAGACGATTGAAAACACCAAGGCGGCAAGACTTCCCACCATCATCAGGGTTCCCAGTTGACTATCGGTCACCCCCCGGGCTTTCAGATACACGCTTAAGTAGAAGAAATAAATGCTATACGGAATCGCCCACGGCGTGAGGAAGGCGATGCAGACTTTGGAGTTTCCCTGGAGTTTCCCTAGATACGCGAGGATGATCCGCTTCATACCGTGCCGAACGCATCAATTACCCGGGCGGCTACTGCTGGCAGGTCAAGACTGTTGCGAGCGACCACTTCCTTCAGCACCTCTGGGGGAATATTATGACCGCCGGCATACGCCGCGCATAAAGCACCAGCGAGAGCTGCGATGGTATCGGTATCGCCTCCAACCGAAGCTCCAAGCTGGATGACAAGCCATACATCCTCCTTGGCAAACAGGAATAAGGCAAACACCGCCGCGCACACATCAGCCGACTCCAATCCGGTGCCCAAGACCCCATACAGATAGTCTAGAAAAGGGTCTGTCAATTTCGTGCCAGGCACGAAATTGACAACATGGTGTATTCTGGCGGCGCTCGAGGCGGCGCAGGCGATGTACGGTGCCCGATCCATCCCCTGCTGCGCGCCTAGCAGCGCCTGTTGCAGGATTTCCTCGATGGAACACCCTTCAAGGGCCGCGCGAAGGGCGAAGGCATATGCTCCCGCTGCCTCCAAGGCTTGTGAGGTATAATGGGTGGGAATCAAACATTCGACAATGTTTTCCATCAATCCGTCGCCACCATGCGTGCAAAAGACAGCGGCCAAAGTGCGCATGAGGCCCCCGCAGGTGGTTCCGCTTCGTCCTGCGAGACGGGGATCCATTCCTTCCTGGATGGCTTTCAGCGCCCGTAAGGAACTTGGCCCGATATATTTCTTGGCGACAGCGTCGGTCTCCTGGACCCAGCGCAGCAAGGTGCTGGCGGTGAGGTCACAACTTACCAAGCCCTGCTCGCAATACGCCTTCAGTAGATAGAGATTCTGCTCGGTGTCATCGGTTATGGATCCGCGGGGGAGGTCCCGATGGTTCTTGGATTCCTCCGGTTCCAGCAGGCGGGAGACCAAGCCGAAGGTGGACTGGATCTCCAGACGGGTCATGAACTCGGTGGGCATTCCCATTGCGTCACCAACTGCGAACGCCTCGAGTACCGTGGTCAGACGCTCCTTCATCCCAGCTGAGGACATCATCCGAATATCCTACGCGCGAACTCATACGCTTTTCGCAAACGAGCGGGAATATCCTCCAGATAGTGCTTATACGAAGGTTCAAGGGTGTAGTAACCTGTGTAACCCTTGGCATCCAGCACGGCTTTCACCTCTTCCCACGCGATTGCGCCTTCGCCAGCGGGTAGGTGCTTCTTTCCTTCTTTGAAATCACTGAGATGCAGATGGCAGGGGCAAGGTTCGATGGCTTTAAGGAAAGCGACCGGGTCGCCTCCACCCTCGCACACCTCAGTGGTGTCCACCATCGGCTTCACACAACTCAGTCCGAGAGAAGCGATGTACGCTTGCAAGGTATCGGGAAACTGCCCGACCCCAGTGGGATAGTTCTCCATGGCGATGGTTATGCCCTGTTGCTCGCAGAGATTGGCAAGGTAACGGATGTTCTCAAGAATCCTCGGCTCCAGATATGGCCGCATCTCCGGTGTGTATGATGCAGTGGGATGGATCACGATGAACTCAGTTTGCATCTGGCTCGCAAGACGCACGATATCGGCGCTCAGGCGCATCCCCTCGGCAGCCATCGTATTGTGGGCCGAATACAGCATGGCGAACATCGCCAGGGGATAATGGATGGATGCAATATGGATTCCGGACTGTTCATAGCGGAGCGCGGCTTTGCCATCCACATCGGCGAAGGCCTGGGGCATCAGCTCGGCATGCTTGAATCCTGCCTGTGCGAGCACATGGAGCGCATGGTCGGATTCCAGCGGATACAAGGCTCCAGTCGAGAATGAGCATCGGTCGGTCATGTTGATTCCTCACTTATCTAGGGTACTTGCCTGCGCGCGCAGAGCTTTGCGAGCGAAGCGATGAGCCTCCGCCTTTTACAGCGGAGGCCGGTTCATTACACGAAATTCATACCAAAGATCTATTCCATCTCTTTTATCAGCGCTTTGGCGGCCTTGTCCATCGCGGCAGCCGGGGTGAGCACGCCTTTCTCGATCTCATCCAGGGCATACCAGAAGTTGGCATCCATCGTGCCCATCTCGCCAAAGTGGCGATACGCCCAGGTGTATTCCAACTGGTCGAAGGCAATCTTGTAAAGCGGATTCTGCGCCAGGGTATCCTTCACCAGCTGGCTCTCCTGCGCCGATTTGCGGATAGGAAGATAACCGGTGCTGAGCGCAAAGGCAGTCTGGTTGTCGGCCTTGGTCAGATACTTGACCAATTCCCAGCCAGCTTGCCGGTTATGGACATCCTGGGTGAGGATGACAATACCGTTGCCGCCCAACGCGATGGATTTCTGGGTGAAGGAAGGCATCGGAATCGCACCTAATTCCAGCGTCGCGCTTGTCGGCCAGCGGGAGATGCGGTTGGAAGAGGAGGCGATGAAGGCGAGGCTGCCGGCGAGGAATTTCTTCTCAGCATTGTTGTGCTGGCCTGCGGGCATCACTTTCTCATCGACAAGGCGCTTCCAGAATTCAGCTACCGCCACACCCTTCGCATCGGCGAAGACGGGGACGATCTTGCCATCCTTGGAATCAACCACAGCGTTCCCATTCTGATAGAGCATGGATTTAATCAACCAGACGCCATCCGAGGTATCGAAACCATAAAAATCGGGTTGATTGGTGAAGTTTCCTTTCGCCTGGGCCTGTTTGGCGATCTTAAGAAATTCCTCCCAAGTAGCCGGGGGCGTGGAAAGGTCGATTCCCGCCTGGGCGAGGATCTTCTTGTTGTAATACATCACCTGGGTGGATATGCCATAGGGGACGGATGCGATCCGACCATCGTACTTGGCATATTCCCACATACCGTCATAGATATCCTTGGCATTGAAATCGGCGTCCTTCACCAGTTGCTCCATGGAGAAATCGCCACGTTCACCGGTGTACAGCTGGCCAGCGGCCATCACCGCGACATCTGGAGCGTTACCAGAAAGCAGGGCCGCGCTTACTTTTGTCGCTGTATCGGCATAACTGCCGGAATACGTAAGCTCCAGCTCAATATCCGCACGGGCTTCATCAAAGGCCTTAGCCTGTTTGGTGAAGGCTTCTCCAGAAGCTCCCGACATGGCGTACCATACCTGCAATTTGACGACTGCTGGTCTTGGGGTGGCAGGGGTGGTAGCTTCTTTCACCCCAGTTGCGAATCCCAAACCGCAGACGAGAACCAATACCATAACCATCAGCATTGTCTTTTTCATGCCTTTTCTCCTTTTTTCCTTTCGGGAAATCACGATTTCAAACCAGTGAGGGTAATCGACCTCACCAGTTGCTTCTCAGATAGACTGAACACAATCAAGACCGGCAGGATCGCCATCACCGAGGCAGCCATCATCACCTGGTATTCGGAGGAGGACTCCTGAACCAGGTATTTCAGGCCGATAGGCAACGTCCGGTACGAAGCCTTGTTGGTGATGATCAACGGCCAGGTGTAGCTCTTCCAGTGGCCAAGGAACGAGAACAACGTCGCGGTGCTGATCGCCGAAAGCGAGTTCGGTATGATCACGTACATCATTATGCGGTAGTAGCCGCACCCATCAAGCTTGGCGCTATCGCTGAGATCCTTGGGCACGGTGCTGAAAAACGCCATCAGCAGGAAAATGGTGAACGCGCTGAACACCTGGGGCAGGATGATTCCGGCGTACGTATCGATGAGCCCCACACCGCTGACCAGCAGGTACAATGGGATAAGGGTGACAACCAGCGGAACGAACATCGTGCTGCGTATCAGGCCGATCAGATAGCTCTTGCCCGGATAATCCAGGCGGGTGAGCGCATAGGCCGCGGTGATGGACAACACTATCTGGATGGCGGTCTGCATCACCGAAGTGTAGATGCTGTTGAAGTAATACCGCAGGAAAGGGATCATCTCGAACACTTTCACATAGTTGCTGAACTTCCAGGTGCTGGGAATCCAGCGGGGTGGATACGTATAGACATCGGCAGCCGTCTTGAACGACGAAAGCACCATCCAGACAAAGGGGAACACCATAAGGGCCGAGCCAGCGACCAGGATGAAGGTCGCCACCCAATTGTAGCCATGCAGTTTCCGTTTACCCATCACATACCTCCCCTAATCCAGCTCGATGGTCTTTTTCGTACCCATCTTGTGCTGAAGGGTTGTCAACAGCAGGATGATGATGAACAACAGCAGCGAGGCCGCGCACGCACGCCCCATCTTGCCATTGGAGAAAGCCTGTTCGTAAATGTAGACCACCATCAACGCCGTGGAGTAGAGCGGTCCGCCCTTTGGTGTCATCACGTTGATTTCGGCGAACACCTTGAAGGAGTTGATGATGCCGATCATGATCACGAACGAGATAATCGGACGTAGAAGCGGCAGTTTGATACGCAGCAGGACTTGCAGGCTGGTTGCTCCATCCACTTTGGCCGCCTCCACATACGAGTCCGGGATATTCTGCAAGCCCGCGAGGAACAGAACCATGTTGTAGCCCATGCCCTTCCAGATGGAGAACAGAATGATGGAGATGAGGGCGGTGTCCTCATGGTACAGCCATTGCAGTTTTGGCAAGCCGAAAGACATCAGGATCTGATTGAAGGGTCCGATGCCAGGATCGAAGAACCAGATCCAGATGAGGCTTGAGGCGACGACCGGAACCACCACCGGTGCGAAATACACCGAGCGGAGCAATCGTTTGAACGGGATGCGGCTGTCAAGCATCAAGGCCAAGGCCAAGGCGATGGTGGTGTCGAACACCAGCTTGAGCAAGGCGAAGGTGAAGGTGTTGCCCAAAGCCTTCACGAACTTGGTATCGGTGAAGATGTAGCGGTAATTGGCCAGACCGTTGAAGGCCTTCTGTCCGGAGGTGAGGCTGAAATTGGTGAAGCTATACGTGATCACCTGCACTGCGGGAATCACGAACAGCAATAAAAGCGCGATCATGGTAGGCAAAAGCAACACGAAGCCAACCCTGAGCTGGTCTTTCTCATATACTTTGCCACGGATCATCACCCGGTGGATGCGATCGATCATCAGATACCTCCTTGACGCATGGGAGAAGGCCGCAGAAGGGAATTCTTCCCCGCTTTTTCCGCGCTTGGCAACGCGCAGAGGGTGACCAGCCCTGATAGATAACGGAAGGTGAGCTCATCGTGCCGTCGCAGGTAGGGATTGCCATCGATGACCAGATGGGCGTCTTCTGCAAATCCACCTAGAACCACAGAATCCCCCTCGGTGAAGGTGAGCTGACGCATGGTGGTGAATTCCTTTTCGACCTCGGCGGCAGGTGCGCTATCGACTATCACCCGGTCGCATAGTCCGATCGCCGCCACATGCTCCTCGTATCCACCCCTCACAAACGCACCCATGATAGCCCGTCCATACAAACGATCGAACTGAAGCGAAGTCACCACGATTTGCTTGATGTCCATTGGTTGTGGATATCCATCAAGCGAAACCGGCGACCCATTGAGTAAAACCTTGAAACCGGCCCCGGCTATCCGGGTCCCGGGACGGATGACCACCTTGCGGTCGTGCGCTACCAGCTCCGCCACCGAGATGTTCTCCGTCTCCCCGTCTATCGTGGTGAGCAACGAGTTGCCGATGATGACATCGTTGAACCCATAGCCAACCACGTCTCCACCATCTTGCACCTGCACCGCTCCTGCAGGAATCCTTTTCAACGCTTTCAGATCAAGTCCATTCAATTGGTCAGGCCTGATTGAGACAATCGGGCCCACATTCGCAGTTCCGGCGGCAATACCTAGAATCGGCACAGTGGCATAGGTGCGTTGAGCGCCACCTGTGGTGATAAGCACATCGGCGACATAGGCTGCAAGACCATCTCCCCCTACGGTGATGAAGAACTCTGGTTGGAGGGCTAGCATATCCAGCACGGCTTGCCGAAGCATCGCTTTGTAGTCCGCCCCAGCCACCGTCGTTTCTGAAATCCGGTAGTGTGCGTCAGGCAGGTTGCCCGCGCCATATTCTTCATGGACGATAGGTTGATGATGCCGAAGCACAATCGCGAGCTCGCGGCCGATTTCCGCATGCAAGGTGTTGATTGAGGAGGAATTTCGATTGAAGATCACTGCCACTCGCATACAACCTCGCTTCCCTGTTCAGACTTGGTATGGTTAGGGGACCAGGACGATTTTGAAAGCTTTGCCCAATTTGAGGAGTTCGAAAGCCTTGCGGCCATCCTCAAGCGGAAAGCTATGGGTGATGAGACGCCGGTATCGCGCCGGATCCGCGCAGATAAGGTCCAAGGCTTTGCCAAAATGCTTGAGCGCGTATCCAAAACTTCCAGTGACAGATACCTCGCGATAATGGATGGCATACGAGTCCAGCACCAAGGTCTCCTCTTTTTTCAGGCCGCTAAAAACCAGAACGGTGGCGCCATCTGCAGCCTTTGCTACATATTCAGCCACGAGTTCGGCTTTATTGACCGCGATCACGACATTATCGTAGGCCGCGATATCAACCTCTCCGGGAGCATGGCACTCGATCCCCCAGCGCGAGACCGTCTCCCGCCGTTCCTGGTTTGGCTCCACCACGGCCACAGGCACCCCTTGCGCTTGGAAATAGAAAGCGAACAACGTTCCCATCGGACCGCTTCCTACTATCAGCACCTTGCTGTGCTTGCCCACTTTCAGATGTTCCGTCCCGTTGAGCACACAGGCCAAGGGTTCTACCAAAGTGAACACCAGGCCCTCGGTATCAGAGGGAAGCGCGAACACTCCTTTATGCTCGTATCCAGCAGGAAGCGCCACATATTCGCAGAAGGCTCCGCTCGGTACATAATCTTTAGAAGGACACAGTTGTCCAAGGTCCCGCTGGCAGTGTCCGCATGCGCCACATTCATAATATGGAGCGACCACCACCCGGTCCCCTGGTTTAAAGGAACTCCCCTGCGGAGCCCGTGCCACGTGGCCATAGAACTCATGGCCGAGGATCGTGGGTGGTTTAAAAAAATGATGCCCTTTCAAGTAGGTCTTCAAATCGGTGCCGCAGATACCACATCCAGCTACTTTTACCAAGAACTCACCTTCCGGCTGCTGGATGTCCTGCATCTCAAGCGCTTCGATTCCTGTATACATCAACGCTTTCATTCCATTCTCTCCAATTCGACCACCAGTTCGTTGGCGGTACGTTCATCGGTGACCAACATAGTGAAATACCGGCTTCGGGCAGCTGCTATAATCCCCTTCACCTTCGGACTTCCACCACTGAGACAGATCACCTGCTCGATATTCCGCAAATCCCCTATCTGAATGCCGATGTATTCTTTTTCAGAACCCGATTCACACAACTCCCCCGCTTTATTGAAAAACTGCCCCAGGATATCGCCCACCACCCCGGCCTGCTTGAGACGTTCGATATTGTCCGGCTTGAACTCGCTCATGGGGAACCCGGGGTAATCGACGGGGACGC
Organism: Sphaerochaeta sp. UBA6084; assembly: GCA_002428625.1. GTDB lineage: Bacteria > Spirochaetota > Spirochaetia > Sphaerochaetales > Sphaerochaetaceae > UBA6084. The sequence continues at coordinate 19,078 of DIXI01000005.1, read as the reverse complement.
CAAGACCGATGATAGCGGTGTCCAGCCGCTTCCAAGCTTGAAGCATGGAGGAGAACTGTTTTTGGTTGAGAGTGTTGTTCCTAGTCTGCTCATCGTGCATGAACGCCGGGCTGTTGATGAACATACTGCGGCCTTTCATCTTCTCGGAAATCCTGTCCACTATCGAATTGACCTGGTATCGCGATTCCTGCATGCCTAGACTGCCGATGAGGGGCACAAAATACGTATCGCGGGAATCCTTGGCAAAATCGAGATCCAACGCGGTCCGATAAACCGTATCACCCCATCCTATGCCTACATAGTTCTTCCCTAAGAGGAATTCGCCGATGAATTTACTGGCGCAGATGGCGATATCCTGATTGCGGTTCTCCCGGTCGGCTCCCTGACGGCTCATCCGCGGAGCCACCACCACTTTATGCAGACCGAGCGCCCGCTGGAGCTTCTCCTCAAGATAGGAAAGCCCTTCGGACGGAGGCACAATCTCAATGCGTACTATTCCCGCCTCTTGAGCACGGGCGAGACCACGCGATATCTGGGGACGCGAGATTCCCAAGCGTTGCGCGATTTCCTGTTGGGTAAGTCCTTCCGTGTAGTACATGATAGCAAGCCGGTAGAGGAAATCCTTATCATCGGACACTGTTCATTCTCCCTTGCGCAATACCCGGTTCAAGGCCCGGATCAGCCCTGCTGGATTTTCATTCTGGAAAATATTCCGTCCGAACGCAAAACCATGCACTCCGCTGGCAACCGCTTCAGCCGCAATCTTGACAATATCACTATCCTTGGGTCCTCCAGCAAGGATCACAGGCACAGGGCAGCCAGCCGTCACTGCTTGGAGATTGTCACAATAAAACGCCTTGACAGCATCGGCACCGATCTCGGCGGCGATCCGCGCACCATCCCTGACAAAACCGGCTTCGTTGTTCTTGGTGAAGTCGGCGGCGAGCACCTCGACAATCACGGGTATGGAGAATTTATGGAAGGAGTCGATGGTGCGCGCGACTTCGATCATGGAGTCCCGGTCGTGATCGCCTCCGAGCACCAACATCACCAGGATCGCATCCGCGCCTTGGTCGATCGCGTTCTGCGGGCTGACCATCACATGGTGGCAATCGGCAAAATTCTTAGAAAGCATCGTGCCGCCAAGTGAAACCCGCATGATGATCTTCCGCTTAGCCACATGCCGCAGCTGAAGCAAGGGGAAGATCCCAGGATTGAGGATAAAACCATCCAGCTCGGTATCCAGCATGGCATCGATTGTGGCGATCGGGTTCTCAAGTCCTTGCATTACCCCATACATCTGCGGATGGTCGAACGCAGCTACAAATAAACCCCCATCATGCTCGAACAGTTTCGCCCTGTTTCTTTCCAGTCCAGTCATGAATCATCTCCTTGTTTGAACATTTGTTCAAAACATATGTTCATCTTGATTGTACTGTACGGATTCCGAGTTGTCAAACAGAATATGTGGTCCGAAGGAACAGTTCAAAGGAAAGTGAAGGATTACGGTTTCCAGACTACTGGCATAGCTTGACAGAGAGTGTGGCAATTCGGACAATACAGCACAGAAAGAGGCGCTTTTGGCATGATGGGGTTCTCCATCAGCTTGAGAAACAGACCCCGCAAGGATTGTATGCAAACCACCCCGGATATCATCATTCTTCATAACAATGTAAAAGAGGACTCCCCGGAGGATGTCCTGGATATTCTGCTTCAAGCGAAATGGATCGGGGAGATCCTCACAGAAAAAGGGTATGCGGTCCGACTGCTCCCGTTTTCGTTTGAAAGCGTCGCCCAGCTTGCCAAAGAATATCCCACCAAGCCTCCAGTCGTATTCAATCTGGTGGATTCCGCTCCCGGTGAGGAAACCCTTTCCTACCTTGTCCCTGGCCTCCTTAGCCACTTCAAGCTCCCCTACACAGGGTGTTCGTTGGATGCCTTATTCGTGACGACCAATAAAACACTCGCGAAGAAACTGATGTACTCCAGCGGGATACCCACTCCCAGCTGGATTGGACTGGACGCAGCCATCGACATCACACCCCTGGTCAAGGACTCCTGGTACCTGGTGAAGCCAATCGCCGAAGACGCTTCGGTCGGATTGGATGACGATTCGCTGGTGCATGCCACCAGTCGAGAAGCAGTGGAGGCGGCGATACTGCGCAAAGAGCAAGGATCCACCAGCAAGTATTTCGCCGAACAATTTATCGATGGGCGGGAGTTCACCGCCTGTATGTACGGAGAAGCGGGGGCGCCTACCGTCATGCCACCTTATGAATGGGTGTTCGAAGGTTTCGAGGAACAGAAAAGAGCCAAAATCATCACCTATGAAGCCAAATGGAACGACAAGTCTTTTGGCTTTGAGCATATCAAGGCTAAATATGGGATAGCCGAGATGGATGCACCCTTGGTCTCCCGTTTAGAGCAGATAGCGCAGCGGTGCTGGCAGGTTTTCGGGCTTTCAGGATATGCGCGGGTTGATTTTCGGATCGATCCACAGGGAAATCCGTGGGTATTGGAGATCAATGGGAATCCCAGTTTCTACGGTTTCTACCATATCGCCAATAATCTAGGCCTGCCCTTCCCATCGATTGTCGAGCAGGTCGTACGTTCGGCCCAAGGCGCTGATCAGAGATAGGTGTCCACCCAGACGAGATTCTCCAACTCGAATCCATTCTCAGCGTATAAAGCCTGGGCCTTGGTGTTTCGTGGGTGAGTCACCAATGCCATGTACACACATTCCTGACCAGCCGCCCAGTTGCGCGCATAGTCCAGCAAGGCGGTGCCAAGCCCTGACTTCCTGTTCTCTTCACTCACATAGAGCTCGTTCAGCCAGAAATAATCACCACCGCATTCCAAACCGCAGCACACATTGCCGTATGCGAAGCCAATGGCCTTATGAGCTTCATCATAGGCGACAAAAAAAACAGCCAGGCTCGTGGGCTTCATCGCGTTATGCACCACCTGCCTGACTTCCTCAAGGGATGTCTGGTATCCTATGAATATCATCTGCCGTTGGATAAGCCCGACCAATCCATCAAAATCCTCGATGCATTCCGTCTGTCTATATACCATGATATCAGCCTGGTGACTGGCACCAATCCGATCATTCACTATATCCATTTGTTCATCTCCAGTCTGTAGGAATCCAGTCTGCCACAAAACCCATGACCACAACAATCCCCTTAAGGACTCCTCTTGGTCAGCAATATGGAAATTATACCAGCATCGTGGTATCATCCGGCTAGATAAGAGGAACCAGGCGAAAGCGGCTTTTGGAGAGCGTCTCGCCAGGACGATTGGTTCCTCCACCCACAACGGGTTCGCGAGGGAGGCGATGGACATACGGATAGAAGCGAAAGACACCCGGGATCTGTACAGGACCCCACTGGTCCACCAGACAGCCTTCTGGTCTGAGGTCAAGCATCGGCAAGGGTTCGAGACCCTGGCTTTCGACATAAAAGTACGCGCCTCCGATCTTGCCGGCACATCCCAACGCGCATCCCATCTTGTGGATGACATCCTCATCCTGATGCAGGAAATTGGCGAAGGTGCGAAAATCGGGTATGTCCCCTACGGACCGAGACTCCGGCCTGAAGACGATCGCAAAGGGGTTTTTCTTGAGGAACTTTCCGAATCACTGCGTCCGTATCTCCCTTCGTCCTGTATCTTTCTGCGCTATGACCTTCCCTGGGAATCGCCATGGGCAAAGGATGAGGACAACTACACGGAAGATGGCGAATGGATGGGGCCTCCCGAGTTGCCTTTGCAGGAACTGCGGTTGAATTATGGCACGAGCACCTGGAATCTTAAAAAATCCGGTACCGATATCCTGCCCCCCGACACTACTTTTGTGAACTTAAAAAATGACCCGGTATCGCTGCTGCTGGCTATGAAACCAAAGACCCGTTATAACATCCAATTGGCTAAGCGCAAGGGTGTGACCATACGGACTGGGGGGGTGGAAGACCTGGACATCTTCTACTGGTTGTATCAGCAGACCTGCCTCCGAAACGGCATCACCCTCCATAACCGTTCCTATTTCGATGCTCTGTTCGCCGCGGGCTTTCTCACCGGAGAGCATGGTGATGGTTCCACCGATTTCGAACTTCTGATCGCTGAAGCCGATTCAGCGCCCCTCTGCGCCATGTTCATCACCTATTCTGAATCCCGGGCCACCTATCTGTTCGGTGCCTCCTCTTCGGAAAACCGCAACTTGATGGGAACCTATCTTTTGCAATGGGAGGCGATGGAACGGGCTAAATCACGCGGCTGTGTTGAATACGATATGTTCGGAACCGCTCCCAAGGCCGATACTTCCCACCCGATGTACGGTCTCTACCGATTTAAAATGGGATTCGGAGGGAAACCGCTGCATCGGATGGGCTGCTGGGATTTCCCGCTCATCTCCGAACGCTACCAGCAATACACAAGCGTGGAGATGGTGGGTCGTGGGTATCACGTGCGATAGCTCGGACTTTTCGGGCTTGTAAAAATCTTCAAATCTGGAGGGCCTCATGCTGGTGGAAGGAATAGACATCGTATCGGGGAAAGCCTTGAGAATCACCGTGGACTCGGGACATATCGCGCAGATACACGAGACACCCGCTCATGCTGGACTCCCGCTCCTGTGTCCTGGGTTTCTCGATATCCAGGTGAATGGCTACCGTGGGATCGACTATAGTTCGAAAGACCTCACCTCTGAGAAGATCGCGCTATTGGTGGAGGCGCTTGCCCACACCGGGACCACGCGCCACCTCCCTACCATCATCACCAATAGCAAGGACCGGATTGTCAGCAACCTACGGGTGATTGCCAACGCGAGGGAGTCGGACGCAGCATTGCACCAGGCAATACCAGGAGTGCATATCGAGGGCCCCTTCATAGCCTCCGCCGATGGCCCTCGTGGCGCCCACGACAAGTCCTTTGTGCGCGAGCCCTCAATAGCTGAGCTAGATGCCTGGCAGATGGCCGCTGGCGACCTGATAAAGATAATAACGATGGCCCCAGAGCTACCTGGAGCTCTGGAATTCATCAAGGAAGCAACCAATCGCGGCATTATTATTTCAATCGGGCATACAGCTGCCAGCCCAAGGGAAATAGAAGCCGCGGTGCAAGCTGGAGCTAGCTTATCCACCCATTTAGGTAATGGCAGCCATGCCCAACTGCCACGATTGCAGAACTACCTTTGGGAACAGCTTGCATCCGATGGGCTCAAGGCAAGCATCATCTCCGATGGCTTCCATCTCCCAGCTAGCGTGCTTAAGGTGATGCTCCGTACCAAGGGTCTGGACAACTTGGTGCTCGTGAGCGATATCGCCTTCCTTGGTGGATCGGCTCCCGGGCAATACCATTGGGGGGAGGTCGCGGTAGAAGTACATGCCGATGGTCATATCGGCTTGGCTGGGACTCCTTTCCTCGCTGGAGCCGGCCATCTGCTGGATTGGGACCTTCCGCGATTCGCAGCAATGACAGGAACTCCGCTGCGTGACGCTGTCTCGCTCGCCACTGTAAACCCCGCGACCTTGCTTGGGCTGGAAGGCGCGGCGAAAGGCTTCCGCATAGGAGACCCGGCCAATATCGTCAGCTTCCACACCGGCGCTCCGGGTGAGCGCCTGCACGTGCAAGAGGTGCTTTTCCACGACCGGCTTGTACAAAACCACTCGGCATAAGATCGAGAAAGCTCTCGGTTCTCTCTCTTTATCATCCTTTCGTATGAGTAAAAATTTTTTGACAATTTTGAAAAAAAGTTTGCACATTCGAGACAATAGGACTATGATGGGGATATCTAAAGAATCACATCCCTCTTCGGCTAATCGGCTAGAACACGTGCGCGATGGGGGATTGAAAGGGGGAATCATGAAGAAATCGTTGCTCTTGCTGTGTGTTTTGCTCACACTTCTCGCCACGTCTCCACTATTCGCCGCAGGAACCAAGGAAGCCCCTAAGGCTGCCGCTGCACCTGTGGTCGAGGAAAACTGGGACCAGATCATCGCCGCTGCCAAAGCGGAAGGAACCGTGGTCGTCTACTCCACCACCAGCCGCATCACCGATGCCGCCAAGATGTTCGAAGCCAAGTACGGAATCAAGGTAGAGAGCCATCGTCTGTCGGAAGTTGAAGTCATCGCCCGATTGTCACAGGAAGCAGCCGCAGGCGTGGTTGGCGCTGACCTCGCTATTCTGGAAGACTATCCCAGCATGAAAATGCTGCTCATCGACCAAGGTGTGCTGTTCAACTACACCCCTCCAGCTGCTCGTGAAGGCTTGGCTCCGGCTGACCAGAACCCGCTGGTATTCGCACATGTATCCCGCATCATCGGCTACAACACCGAAAAGTACACGTCCGATCCCTTCAAGAGCATCTGGGACCTCACCACTCCAGAATGGAAAGGCAAAGTGATGATCCGCGACCTTGCCATCACCGGAGAACATCAGAATTTCTTCTCCGAGATCATCAGACGCTCGGATGAGCTAGCCGCTGACTACCAGAAGCGCTTCGGCACTCCCCTAGTACTCCGTGAGAAAAACGCGGGATATGAATTCATGCGCCGGCTTATCGAGAACGACCTCATCCTGCGCGACAGCGACACCACCATATGTGAAGCTGTAGGTAAGAAAGGACAGGTCGATCCTCCCGTCGGCTTCATCTATGTGTATTCCAAGCATCGCGACGCGGTCGCCAAGAACCTCGCCGTCACCTATTCCGCCAATGTTCAGCCGTTCGGTGGCTACTACTACAATCAGTACATCCAGCAGCTGAAAGGCCAGAAGCATCCCAACGCTTCCAAACTGTTCACCGAGTTCCTCATGACCCAGGAAGGGTTCAGCGCTTGGTCGAAGGACCTGGGCTTCTATTCCTCCAACGAAAATCTCAAGGGTTACGAGAACGACCTGCCGTGGTCCTACTGGAAAACCCGTCTATGGACCTATGAACCCCAGTACGCTATTGAAAATCGTGGCAATATCCTCGATGCGTGGATCAAGTACATGAAGTAACTGCTCTCGGAGCCGTCTGGCGGACCAAATCCGGTCCGCCAATCCTTCTTCCCTGAAAGGACAGCAGCATGAACATTAAAGCGCAATTGGGCCGGGTACGCATGCGCATCACCCCCCAGGTCGTCATCGCGGCGATTTTCCTCATCCTCCTTTCCTATATGGTGCTGGTTCCCATCATCATCATGATCAAGGAGACATTCACGGTCCATCCGATGGAGCAGTTCCAGATTCCGGGTACCAAGGCCGGGGATCTGACATTGAACCACTGGTGGAAGATATTCACGAGCGAACTGTCCCCCAACCTTTTTTACAAGCCCTTGCTCAATACACTGATAGTATCCACCTGTCTTGCACTGCTTTCTCTCGCCATCGGTGGCATTCTGGCCTGGCTGGTGGTGCGGACCGACCTTCCCTTTAAAAAATTTATCTCAAACATGGCGATGATCCCCTACATCATGCCCTCTTGGGCAATGTCGCTTGCTTGGATCACCTTGTTTAAAAACCCTCGCGTGGGCGGCTCGCAAGGCCTGTTCCAATTCATCACAGGGTTGGAAACCCCCAACTGGTTCGCCTATGGGATGTTTCCCATCATCATCACCCTCTCCATCCACTACTTTCCCTTTGGCTTCACCATGATCGCGGGAGCTCTGAAAAACATCGACTCGCAACTGGAGGAATCGGCGGAACTCCTTGGAGCCAGCCGTGGCCAAGTCCTCAAGAAGATCGTATTCCCGCTAGTCACCCCGGTGATCTTCTCCACCTTTCTGCTTACCTTCTCCAGGGGACTGGGAACCTTTGGCACACCTTCCTTCCTAGGAGGTCCCGTCCGGTTCTATGTGCTCTCCACCATGCTGCGCGCGAATCTTGTCGGTCAGCGTACCGGTCTTGGCTATATCATCGCATTGGTGATGATCTTCATCGGCGTGCTTATCCTCTATATGGACTACAAACTGGTGAGCGTGCGCAAGAGTTTCGTCACCATTTCGGGAAAAAGTGGAAAAAGCGGCCTCACCCGTCTAGGCCGGGCACGTAAACCAATCACTGTAGTGGTCATTGGGTTCCTGCTGATGGTCACCGCTGTCCCCTTCTTCCTACTCGCCATTGAATCGTTCATGCTTATCCCAGGTAACTACTCCTTCTCCAACTTCACTCTGCACTACTGGATTGGCGAAGCCACCACCAAGATCGGCTTGGGCACAGGCGAAGCCGGAGTGCTACGCAATACCAACATCATGCGCGCCTTGTGGAACAGCATCCGTCTAGGGTTCTCGTGCGCGATCGTGGCCGGGGCTTCGGGCGTGCTTATCGGGTACACCGTGGTCCGCCTGAGAGGTAGAAAAGTAGCCCAGTTGCTGGACCAGATGGCCTTTTTACCCTATCTCATGCCGAGCATCGCCTTTGGTTCCATCTTTTTAGCCTTGTTCGCGACCCAACGAGGTCCCATCCCCAGTCTGTATGGATCGTTCGCCTTGCTGGTGTTGGCCTGCTCGGTGAAATATCTACCCTATGCCTCACGTTCCGGAATCGCCGCCATGCTGCAGATTGGGCCGGAGCTTGAGGAAGCCGCCCTGCTTCAGGGGGCAAACTGGTGGACTCGGATGCGGCGGATCATATTCCCACTGCAGAAATCCTCGTTCTTCTCAGGTTTGCTGCTCCCGTTCATCTCCGCCATGCGTGAGCTTTCCCTCGTGGTGCTCCTTGTGACCCCTGGCATCCAGCTGGCCACCACCATCACGCTAAACTTCACCGACCGGGGCTGGTACCCGTACACCAATGCGGTCATGGTGCTGATCGTGTTCGCGATTCTCTTCTCCACCTTCATCAGCCGTAAATTGATGAAAACCGATCTGGCAAAAGGCATAGGGGGTTGATCATGTCGAATATCATCTTGAAAAACATCACGAAATCTTTTGGAACCGCCAAAGCAGTCGATAACTTGAACCTTGAGATCCCCGATGGTTCCTTCACCACTCTGCTGGGTCCTTCAGGGTGCGGCAAGACCACCACGCTCCGCATGATAGCCGGGCTGGAGACCCCTACCGGTGGCGAAATCTGGATTGGCGACACATGTGTGTATTCAGCCGAGAAAGGAATTTTTATCCCACCGAAGCAACGTAACCTAGGATTGGTGTTCCAGAGTTATGCCTTATGGCCGCACCTCACGGTATTCGACAATATCGCATTTGGGCTCACCATTAAGAAACTTTCCAAACAAGAGATCGCCGCCCGCGTGCAGGAGATAGCAACAGCCATCCGCATATCGGAACTGCTGGCCCGCTATCCAAGTGAGCTTTCGGGTGGACAGCAGCAGCGGGTCGCCATCGCCCGGGTGCTCATCATGAAACCTGAGGTCCTGCTCTTGGATGAACCGCTTTCAAATCTAGATTCCAAACTCCGCATGGATATGAGAGCGGAGCTGAAGCGTCTCCACCAGGAAACCAAAGCCACTATCGTCTATGTCACCCATGACCAGCTCGAGGCGTTGACCATGTCTTCCGATGTCGCTGTCATGCATCTAGGGAAACTGCAGCAGTGGGCTCCCCCCATGCAGATATACCGGCGGCCGGCAAACCTGTTCACCGCTGATTTCATGGGCAATCCCAAAATGAACAGTCTCAAAGGAACTATCGCGAAGGTCGATAACGGAATAGTCGTCCAAGCGGAGGGTTTCTCCATCCCGGTGGCAACGGGAAGCGCCGCGGCGAAACGCGTGGGAGAAGCGGTCACCATCGGGCTGCGGGCAGAGGATCTGATGGTGCACTTGCAGGCTAAACCGAAGACGGTTTCGGCAATAGTGTATTCCGTGCTTCCCGCCGGTTCGGAATGGTATGTGAAGGTCAATCTCGGGTCGGTGCAGCTGACCTTGACGGTGTATCAGGAAATGGAAATGGATGCCGATGATACTGTATGGATAGAACTGAACACCAATCGGGTGAAGTGCTTCGATTCCGAAGGAATGCGTCTTGACCTTATGTGATGCACACCAGATTGTGCATCATACAAGCGCGATTATACATAAAAACCAGGAGAGGAGTGCGCGCGGTTGACTAATCTACTCACTCAGATAGCTGAAGCAAGAATCGGATTCTCAAAAAACGATGAGATCATCGCGAACCACATTGTCTCCAATCCGGAGCAATGCGCGATGCTCACCATCCAGCAGCTATCAGCTCTCACCGGTGTCAGCGATGCCAGTATCGTGCGGTTTGCAAAACGGATCGGCCTCTCTGGGTATCAAGAACTGCGGGCCGAACTGAGAGCGCGTTTGAGCGATTCCCTATCAGCCACCCGGCGAATCGAGAAATCTGCCGCATCTGGTGATTCCACACCCAATTATCTGAGTGATTTCATCGGGTTGCAGATTGGCTACATCAACCAGCTTACCCGAGTGGTGGCTTCAGCAGAATTCCAGCAACTTGTCTCGTACATCTCCAACGCTCGGGCGCTGTATCTGTATGAGGATGGAGGCGCTTCAATGTCTCCTGGCAACACGTTGCAATTCTGGCTCAGCCGATTCGGACTGCAGGTCATCCGCATCACGCCCTCCGGTCATAGGCTTTTCGATCAGATTGTGCACCATAAACCGAGCGACATGCTGGTCGGCTTTTGTTTTGGCAAAGACAACCCAGACCTATCCAATCTCCTTGAGTATACCAATCAACGGCATATCCTTTCCTATCTGATCACAGACTACCCCCATGGGTACACTGCTTCCCTGTGCGCGAACCACATTGTGCTGGAAAGAGGTCCTTTGGAGATATTCCACTCGATGTCAGTGCCAGTCTTGTTCTGCGAGAGCATCGCATTGTCGATCGCGCATCTCAAAGGCCCCATTACTTCGCAAGTACTGCGAGAATTGGATGAATTGCGAAAAAAACATCTGCTCTGACGGGCAGTTTGACAAGAGGCTTCCGATGTTCAATGAAAACGATGCTCCGAATCTCAGTATGTTCCGCGCGTATGATATCCGTACCCAAGCGGAGCGGTTGGATCCCGAGAGCGCGCTCCGGTTGATCCACGCCATCGCCCGCTACGCCCGCGAGTGTTTGGAGACCAATGAAATCGTACTTTGCCGGGACACCCGGCTCTCCGGTGCGAGATTTTTGCAGCAAGGCATCGAGATTTTCGCCGACCTTGGATTCCAGGTATGGACTAATCCAACACCCATCTCCACCTGCCATTTCTACTATTGCTGCATGAGATTTCCCCGGGCGGTGGGAATCATGTATAGCGCTTCCCATAACCCTGGGGTTTATACCGGTCAGAAGATTGTCGGCCCCAACGTCCAACCAATCGCCATGGATATAGGCCCCGCGGGAGGATTGCGGAAAATTCGGGAATTCTACCGTAGCGGGAGTACTTTGGATGCGATTCCCGGCGGCACCATCAGCTGTATGGATTTTTTAACCGATTATGTGACTTACTCGATGCGACTTGCCGGAGTACAACCTGGAGGACTGCAGGGATTGCCGATCATCATGGATTTTCTCTCAGGAACCGCCGGAGCGGAATTCTCCCACGCTTTCACCAAAGCCGGCGCCCGTGTCACCTACCGGAATCTCATTCCCGATGGCGATTTTCCTGCGGGTGAACCTAACCCCATCATACGAAAATCGGTGCTTCCCACATTAGGGCGATTGTCCAAAGGAGATCATGCCTTCGCTTTCTGTTTCGATGGTGATGGAGACCGGCTGGACATCATCGCCTCAACTGGTGAGCAAATAAGTCCTTCTATGAACATCGCGGTGCTTGCCCCTCATCTGCAAGCCCTCTTTTCTCCTTATGCCCTTAAAACACGCAAGTTGATCATCGGCATTGATCCAAAAGCCAATCCTATCGCCCACATCGCGCTTGCAAAGGAGGGTGTGGCTATCCAATTGGTGAAAAGCGGTCATTCGCGGATAAAGAAGGTACTGCATGAGCGCGCTAGTGAAGGATTTATCGCCGCGGTAGAGGAATCGGCCCATTACTACCTGAATTTCCCCCTTGATCCCAATTCTGTGGAACTACCATTTTTCGCTATGGAGAACACGTTGTTCTTTGGCTTGCTCACTGCCCGAATTTGGTATGAGAATCCAAAACGATACCTAGATACACTCGAACTACAGCGAAATGTCTTTCGCCAACGTGAATGGGGTTACCGTTTTTCCAATCCAGAGCAACGTCAATCCGCCTTGAGTGAGATAGAGCAGGCCTTCCTTCTGCAAGGTGCGTGCGTTATCAAGGAGACCGATGACGGCCAGCCGTTGGATGCAACCCTGATCCGCCAGGGGATTCCCTTAAAGCTGGACCGTGATTCCTGTATTCCCACACAATGGCTGCAGGTGTCCCAGCGGATTTCCGAAAGCGAGGATGGCCTAGCCCGTTGGGAGGTGACTGCCGGAACAGAAGAGCTTAAGCAGTCAGCAACCGACACCATCAACACAATCGCCTGCCATTTTACCGATTCCACCGCATATATCGGTTGAAAAAGCCTCCTCACCTAAGCGGGTGAGCCGCAAAATACCCTCTCGAGGGTACCAAAATCATGCGCTGGCAGGATGTGATATTCTTTTACCCTTGGCTATCCTGTACCTGCGCGCCTCCGAAACGATCCAGGAGGTGCCAGAAGGGAGCCTATGCGGCATCGAAGAGCGCTTGATATCGGAATTCTCATCCTCACTGCAGTCATAACGTTGGGATCTCTCTCTTTGATTGGAACTCTCCATATCGACAGCTCGACCGAGGCTTTCATGCCTGAAGATGCTCAAGTGGTGCAGTTGAACAAGATCATCGAAGCGGAATTCGGCACCCTTGATGCGATCATCGTGGGCGTGATGGTGAAATACGGCACCATCCTCGAACCCACCGCGCTTCAGACCATCAGCGTGCTTACCGAGCGCTTGGCGGAGCTCGAGGGTGTACAGCGCGTGACATCCCTTGCCCAGGTGGATCATATCACCAGCGGATTTGATGGACTCGAAGTCGTGCCGTTGCTTCAGGGAACCGAAGAAAAGGATATCGTCGCTCTCACTGCCCGGTTGAACGCCTGGAGCGAAGTATACGAAGGAACGCTGATCTCGGCGGATAAACGGCTGGCTGCCGTGGTGGTGCAGCCGCACGTTGGGCTATCACCGGAAGCAACCGTGCGTGTTCTCGCCGATATCCGGAGCGTTGCTGCGACCGTGCGCCAGGAGAATCTCACCATCGCCCTCGTCGGCTTGCCGGTGGTGAAGAGCGAGATCAACCGAAGTCTGGCCGCCGACATGGTCGTGTTGATCCCCATCGTGGCTTTCATCATCCTGCTGGTGCTGCTGTTGGCCTTTAGGAATATCGCAGGAGTGCTTATTCCGTTGGTCAGCCTTATCGTTTCCGCATCTGTCGTCATCGGGATCATGGCGGTGTTCCAGATAACCTTCACCATGGCAACCATGTTGGTCCCTGTGCTGCTGCTGATAGTTGGAAGCGCGTACGGCATCCATGTCATGAGCCATTTCACCGAAGAAGTCTCCAGGCACAAGGAAGTTCTATCCCCCGAGGAAATCGTGAGGATAATCCGCACCGTGCTTACCCGCAACACCATGCCGGTGATCATGGCTGGCGCCACCACCGCAGCGGGATTCATAGCCCAGTTCGTCAGTCCTCTAGGGCCATTCAGGACTTTCGGCCTCCTCAGCGCTATCGGTGTTGTGCTGTCCCAGATATCCTCACTCCTGCTTATCCCGCTGCTTCTGCGGCTCACCTACAGGAAGGGGCTGGATCCGGCGAAATACCGACACCAACCAGACGCACGCTTCGCATCGGGCAGGCATCGCACCTTCGACGTGCTGGAAACCATCGCCACCAAGGGTTTCATCCCCCTTGCCATCGGGTCCGTGGCGCTTCTTGTGGTTACTTTGGCCTTGCTGCCTACAATCCAAGTCGGCACGAACATGCTGGATTTCTTCAAACCGAAAAGCCAGCTGGTGCAGGATACCAATCTCTATGCCGATCACATGAATGGAAGCGGCGTCCTTACGGTGATGGTTGAAGGTGATGGAGCGTCTTCCATCCTCGAACCACGTTTTCTGCAGGTGCTCGCAGGTTTTTCCACCTATATGGAGAGTTTGCCTGAGGTTGGCAAGGCACAGACGGTCGTCCCATATATCCAGCGGATCAACCGCATGATGAACCACGATTCAATCCCCTATGCATCCAAAGCCAGCGGAGAACTTGATTTTGATTTCTTCGGTTCGGGATCTTTCGGGGCGGAAAACTTCCCGCTAGACTCCGTTGAGGAGCAGATGGCAGCTCCAAACTGGGAAATGATTGGCGAAAGCAATTCGGAGACCTATCTCCAGGCTATCGCTGAGGCCTTTGCACAAAGCGGGCCCAGTAGTGATCTGAAAACTTTTGTGGAAACTCTTCTGGCAAATCAGAACCACGATGGCGCTTCGTTCGATGAGATTCCATTGGATCCTGCGAAATATGGACTCGAGACCCAAGAGGACCTGCAGAACCTCATCTCACAGTATCTGGTGATGTATTCCGGCAACCTCACCTTCTTCATCAACGATGCGCTCGAGCCCGACAAGACCCTGATCACCCTCCAGCTGCAGCAGGTTGAGACAGAGGCGCTCCGACGGGTGGTCGCTGAAGCCAAGGGATATTGGGACCACTACCTTCCTGAAGGCTGGTCTTACGATATCGGGGGTGGCGATGCAGTGAGCCTCACTTTAACGGACCTCGTCACCCGATCGCAGATCCTATCCCTCCTAGGAGCCCTGCTGATTGTCTGGTTATTGGTGAGCATCATGTTCCGTTCTGCCTTGGCAGGGCTGTACAGTCTGATCCCGGTTGTCTTCGCCCTCATGGGAATCTTCACTTCCATGGCCCTGCTGGGTATCCATCTCGATATCATCACATCGCTGTTGGCAGCCTTGGCCATCGGTATAGGGGTGGATTACGCCATCCATTTCATGAGTGCCTGCCGACGGCTATCGTATGGAGAGCATCTGCATGGACTGCGGGACATCTACCTCACCACCGGCCGCGCCATCATCATCAACGCCTCCTCGGTAGCGCTGGGATTCTCCGGTCTCATCTTCAGCCGCTTCATCCCCATCCAGCAGATGGGTATCTTGTTCACGGTATCGATGGTGTTCTCGGCATTGGCTAGCCTTACCATCCTTCCCATGGTCATTTATCGTTATAAACCCAAATTCATTGGGTTCGACACCTCCAAGCTTCCACAAGCGATTGGTCTTGATATTACCACAAGGAGAGCCTCAAAATGATCATACATACTCGAAAACCATCCCGAACCCAGCTTGCAACACTCATCCTGCTGCTCGTGGGGATGGCCGTCGGCCTGTCGGCAGCCGAAAATCAAGAGACCGGGGCCTCGGTGATGGAGAAAGTCTCGCTAGCGCAAAAGGCCGAGAGCTTGGCGATGGATATCCAGATGACTCTTGCCGATGGGAAAAGCGAGGATAGGGTGCGCCGTATCCAGACACTTTCCCTTACCGAGGGTGATGCCACTAAAACCATCACCATCTTTCTCACTCCGGCAAGCGTGAAGAACACCCGTTTCCTCACCATCGCACGGTCGAATGGCAACGATGACCAATGGATATTCCTGCCTGCATTGGGGAAGGTCAAGCGCATCGCCGCGAGCGAAAGGGGGGGCTCCTTCATGGGATCAGACTTCACCTACGCCGATATGGCCTCGACTACCTACGCCACCGATGAGGCGGCGCACACCCTGCTCCGTACAGAGACGTATCAGGGCAGGCTCTGCCACGTGATTGAATCCATTCCGCTGGCAGCTAAGGATTATGGCCGTACCGTAACGTGGATCGATACCGAGCGATACGTTGTGATGCAGGTGGAGTTCTATCAAAAGGACAAGCAGATTCTGCAAAAACGTCTGACCGCGGAAGATGTGAGACAAGCTGGCAACCGTTGGATGGCCTATAAGATGACCATGACCACCCTCTCGAGTGGCCATCGGACTCAGATTGAAATCCTTCAGGCAAAATTCGACCTGACGTTGCCAGCTGCCTATTTTACCGTCGCTTTTCTTGAGACAGGGAGGATATAGCCATGAACACATCTATCCGCATCAACTTGGTGAATGTATTGCTTGTCTTTTTCAGCCTGATCCTTATCAGCTTGGCACCCTTGACTGCCGAAGCCGGTTTTTCCGATATCTTCGGATCATCCGAGGAACTTACCTCCCTTTCGGCGCCACTACCGGCGATTGCGCTTTCCGGAACGCTCGGGGCCTCGCTCATGGTGGGACCAGATAGTGCAGACTTGCTTCAGAGCCCGGTGGCTGCTTTACCCTTTATGAAACTCACTATGCAGTGGAAGGCCGGGCAGACCGAGGCCAAGAGCCTGTTGGAAATAAGCCCGCGCAGCATGGAAGCGCCGATTACTTGGGAGGACCTCCTGCGTGAGGTTTCGGTCCGTCAGTATTTTAGCTGGGGGCATCTTGAAGCTGGTTTGATGATCCGGGAATGGGGCAAGGGTGAGGGAGTCCATGTGGTGGACCCGCTTAATTCCCTCGACCAGCGCTACGGAATAGTCCCCGACCTCAATGCAATGAAAATCCCCACCATGATGGTGTCGGTGAATCTACAACGTGAGGCTTCGGCCCTGGAGCTGGTGTATCTACCCTTCTTCCAGCCGATGAAGCTGGCCCTCTTTGGCGAGTGGGCGGTAGCTGACCCCCAGTTTGCCGCGCTCATCACCGGGACTACCAGTGTTGAGAATACCCGGACGCTCTCACATGGGCAATTCGCTGCCCGAGGTCGTACGACGCTTGGACCGGCTGATATCGGCCTGGTCTACTACTACGGCTTTCAAAGCCAGCCAGGTTACGAAATCGCGATGGGATTGCTATCCTTGGACCCGCTGGTCTATGGTCCCACCGGCATCGAGGCCATCCTCTATACCCGATCCCAACTGTTCGGACTTGAAGGGGCACTTGTTCTTGGGCCATTCACGTTGTTGTGGGAAGGTGGCTTCTGGTTGAGCGAGGATACAGAGGGGACTGATGCGACTCGTTACAACAGCAAGGTGGCCTATCTCGGGGGAGTCGAGTACATGCTCCCGGGGACTTCGGTTTTCACAAGCGTGCAGTGGAGCGGCCACTACGTCCTCGGCTTCGATGGATTGCAGTTCCCCGATGTGGATGCGCTGCAGGCCTACGATGGCAAAGCCTATGCCAATATGCTTATCGCCGCTGTGGAGATTCCGCTGCTAAGGGAGCGGCTGAACATCCGTCTCGCCGGCATGTATCAATTGGAATCCAGGGGCTATGCTCTGCTTCCGTCCATCAGATGGTCTCTGAACGACAACTTGGAATTGGAGCTCTCCTCGCGGATATATGGAGCTGCAGGGGCCTCCACTCCTGAAAGCATATACCAGCGTTGGGATGGAAACGATGTCTTGGAAATCCGCATGACACATGCTTTTTAGCAGAAAACGGGTTTTGCGGAGGGAGATGGGAATATGTTTGATCGTACACGGGTCACGTTTCTGTTGCTCTTCCTCGTTCTGGGGAGCTCTGTGCTGACTGCGGATAATCCTCAGGATGCAGTGGGGTTCTGGAAAACCGTGGACCGGGGCAAGGGTTTCACCACTTCGGTGATCGCTGTGTATATCCGGGAGGATTGCCTTGAGGGACGGATCATCGTCTCCTATGATGAGCAGACCGGTGCGTTCATCGAGACCTTCCATGCCCCTATGCAGCGGGTATCGAAATTGAAGGGAAATCCCTATCTGTTGGGCATAAACCTCTTTTGGGGTCTCAAGCGCGCCGAGAACCGTTGGGTTGGTGGCAAAGTATTCGACCCGCGTAGTGGGAATACGTTCAGATGCGAGGTGTGGGTGGAGAAGGACGTGCTGATCCTCCGGGGGCAGGTGGGTCCGTTTGGTTTGAACAATCGCTTCTATCCTGCCCTAAAAGAGGATTTCCCGCCTGATTTCATCCTTCCAAACCTCATATCGATAGAAAGCATCATCCCGGTGACCTAAGGCTTTAGGCCACAGATGGCGAGAGCTTAGACCGAGGCCCTTTGTGCAGAGCGGTTCCTGTGGTACACTGGGGGCATGTTCATCATAGGCGATTTATTGTTATTCATCACTACAGCGCTGGTGCTTTCCATCACCTGCCTCTGCGTGCTGCTGCATGTGCGTTCCAAGGATGCATACACCAGGGGCTTCCTAACGGTGCTGGTTCCCCTATGCTTGCAGATGTGCCTCAACATGCTGGTCACCTACATCCATCGGGTATATGCGGACCAATTCCTCACTGGATCCTTGTACGAGGTGTTCTGCCTATGGATCACCTTCGTTTCCATTCTACTTACCACAGCGCTGCTGCTGGTGATGAGCCGGTACCTTATCGATCTTCTTCCAGCGACCGAACGGCAGAAGGAGACCGGCTACCGAATCATGTATGCCATTGTGGGTTTGTTTCTTGTGCTGAGCCTTTTCCTGATCATCGCCAAGAGCGGCGGCAACTGGATATTGGCGATGAATCTCACCTTTGGCTACCATTTCTTCTCGGCAAGCATGCTTATGACCGCTTTTGGACTCACCGCTCTCTTTTACCGAAAGAAATCAAAGACGTGGGCGCAGGAAAGCCTGCTGAGAGGAATAAGCATCTCGTTCCTCCCCTTGCTGGTGACCTTCCCGCTCGACCTTATCTTCTTCCACAGCCATTCGTTCAAACTCGCCTACCTTAGTTTTTCGGTCTTCGTCGTATATCTATACTTCTTCATCAGCCGCCAGTACTTCCAGACAATCGACGTGCAAGTGGATTCCCTTGAGATTGATGACGCCACCTGCAAATCCTATGGTCTTTCCGCACGGGAGGCTCAAATCATCCAGCTGCTCGTCACCGGCCGGATCAACCGTGAGATAGCCGAGAGCCTCTACATCTCCGAAAACACCGTGAAAACCCATGTGAAGAATATCTACGGCAAGCTTAAAGTGTCCAACCGCGTCCAGTTGTTCACCCTATTCAACCAAAAACATTAATCCGCAGATTCGTGCCAGGCACCAGAAATCCCAGTCTGGGGTTTTCTGGTGCCTGATATGTTGTGACCTTGTC
>DIXI01000007.1:256223-359951 GCA_002428625.1 Sphaerochaeta sp. UBA6084 | reverse complement strand
TGCGAAAAAGAAAGAAATCTAGGTCCAGAGGAATTGATCGTTGACCATCTTTATCCATACCAATTTTAACAATATTTCTTATACTGTGACCTTTTTGATTATGAGTTTCAATTTCCCAAATTGATAGTATACCTTCGGGGAATTTGTCACTCTGTACAGCAATGCCAATCGATTCCAGTGGTGTGTTTTTAAATAGATTAATCCATTTTTCAACCCTTAAATGGTCGATTCCTAAGAGCTCTATCGCTTCATTCTCAAGTGCTTGATCTCGATCCAAGCAAAAAGTAGTGTTGTCACCAGTATTGGAATCTTTGATGATATACAAGTCATCTTTCTTGATGAATTTACTTTGTTCGAAAGTGGCGCAAGCTTCAACAAAGGCAAGAAGTTATGACAATTTTCCAGAAAATTGCTGCTTCGAGTTTTGGGTAGTTTCCCTCTAATTTCTATTAGTTTAAGATTTGTTTGGCGTAGAATATTCCATCTAACCGTAGCATCAATTGAACTTGTAACAGAACCTCCTAACAATCCATCTTCATCTTTTCCGGGTGCTCCTTTCATCCAATTTGGATGTATCAACAAGCACAATGAGACCTTTTTATTCGCTTCCCCCAATGCTGTTCCTGGTATAATTTTTTATTTCCTTCATCGAGATGGTTAATTATTTCACTAACATCATCTAGACCATCATTGGCCGGTCTTGTTCCCAGGCATCGCAGGTGCATAGAGAATCCGTCCTGTCTCATCCTGGGTCTTTTCGAGCTTCGCCGAGAAATAGACATGTTTCCCCTCGATATCGCGAAAAGCGCGAATAAGATCGGTTACCTGCTCTTGCATCGATCCGTAGGCTTGCCGAGGATCTTTCGCATGTTTCTTTTCGTGGTTGAGCACCACCTCGGCAATCTCGGAGATGGAATCCAAACAGATGCTTTTGTACTGGGAAGCTTCCTCGCTGGTTACCCACTCATAGTAGATTCTCTGTCCGCGACGTCTAAAAACACAAAACCGGCGCATTTCGCTCTCCTTTCAGTGGGGTTATCTGTAACCCCATCTGTAAGTCAGATTGATAAAACGCCGGTTATTCCGGAAAAAATCTCGCAAGTTGTTTTTTTCAAACAACTTATTTTTTAGCAGGGACAGGACTCGAACCTGCGACCTCCGGGTTATGAGCCCGACGAGCTGCCAACTGCTCTACCCTGCGTTGACTGAACCACACTATACGGAAGTTAAGGATTTAAGTCAACCAGTACCCGCATTAATTAGCAAATTTGATGAATATGGGACAATTTGGTACACATTTTCCCTTTTACTCATGTGCCTATGGGGAGGGTGGGACAAGATTCATCTTTTTATCTCTTTTAAGGTTGCAAGTGGGACAATATGACACATTTGACCATTTTTAAGTGTGCGATCACCGTAATTTTTCAATCCGGATCAACCTTGCTGAACAAGGACGAAGAGGCTTGAATATTTATAACATAATATAATAAAAGAAAATAAAAATTTATGAATTTATATGAAAAAAGTTGGCACTGTTGTTGCTATATAGTAGGCGTCGATAATAGAAGTCCGACAAGAAGAATAAAATGAAAACCATATGGAGGTGTGATTATGAAATACATCGTAACAAGAAATTCAAACCCGGTGAGTGTTGGAAGAGATTTTGACAGCCTGTTCAACAGCTTCTGGAACAACTGGGGCCTTCCTACCACCAAGACCCCCTCGGTAGATATTTGGGAGACCGAGAAGAACTATGTAGTGGAAGCTGAACTTCCTGGTTATTGTGAAAAGGATGTGGATGTGCATATCGACAAGCATGTTCTCAAGATCTCATCCCTCCATGAAGCCGAGAAAGAGACCAAGAAAGAGGAGAAGGAGAGCCCGAACTACCTTATCCGTGAAAGATCCTGCCAGAGCTTTGAAAGAAGCTTCACCCTTCCCGAAGGCATCGACGAGGATAACATCGAAGGTGAATTCAAGAATGGCGTGCTGACCATCACCATTCCCAAAGTAGAAGCCAAGCAGCCCAAGAAGATCGATGTCAAATTCAAATAACTGCAAAGCAGGATAACATATAGTGTCTCGAAACTGGCCGCCCGCAAGGCGGCCTTTTTGTTATTATTACAGTTTTCCTACCCTTTGGAAGGAAGCTTTGGTATATTATACAAGAACATATATCATCATTCACGAGCAATTGCAGAGGAGGAAGCATGGCATACACAGAACCTTATGACGCATTGGACGAGAAAACAAGGGAGATCTCGCGGGCTATCACCAGCTTGCGCGAGGAACTCGAAGCTATCGATTGGTACAATCAGCGGGTATCCACATCAAAGGACAAGGACCTTAAGGAAATCATGGCCCATAATAGGGACGAGGAGATCGAGCATGCCTGCCTAGGCCTCGAATGGCTGCGTCGCAACATGCCAGCCTTCGATACCGAACTGAAAACCTATCTGTTCACCACCGGATCCTTACTGGCGGTGGAGACTGGTGGGCAAGCGGGTTCTGGGAGTGGGTCGCGGCTCACAATCGGCGATATGAAGGATAAGTGATCAATCAACACAAGGAGAGTAACGTACATGGATATGCTTAAGAAAGAACTCGCCCCTCTCACCAGCAATGTCTGGGCTGAGATTGAAAACAGGGCCGCAGAGATATTGCGCGCGAGATTGTCGGCACGCAAGGTGGTTCGGGTGAACGGACCAATGGGTTGGCAGTACACTGCCGTACCCGAAGGACGCCTCGATCTTGTGGATGACAGCGGCGATGTGAAAAGCGGTGTCTATCGGACCAAACCGCTCACCGAAGCCCGGGTGCGCTTCTCCCTCAACAAATGGGAGATGGACAACATCAACCGTGGAGCCAAGGACATCGATTTCTCGGCTTTGGATAGCGCTGTGGAAAAACTCGCCGATTTCGAGGAACACGCCATCTACAGTGGTTTTGCCAAAGGCGGGATCAAAGGTCTTGCCGAAACCGCCTCCCATAAGAGCGTGGCCTTTGGAGCCGATGGACCTTCCATCATGGCCGCGGTATCGCAAGCCATGGTCACCTTGAATGCCAGCCACGCGCAAGGCCCATACACGCTTGTCGTCGGAACCAAAGCCTGGACAACTCTGAATAAAGAGATCCAAGGGATTCCCCTCGCCGAGCGCATCGAACGTCTCATCGGTGGCAAAGTCGTCCACAGTCTTGCTGTGGAAGGAGCCTTTCTCCTGCCCCAGGACAACGAGAACCTCGAGCTTACCATCGGGCAGGATTTCGCCCTCGGGTACGAATCCCATGACACCCGCGAGGTGACGCTCTACATCACCGAATCCTTCACCTTCCGCGTGCTCGACCCTGCGCTCATCATCCGTTTCACCCTGTAGGCTATGCAATACGATAAGAAGGGCTGGCCTTAATTGCGCCAGCCCTTCCATCGTCAATCCATTCTAAAATAATAGTGGTTTTGTCACTCCCCACCAATTAGTTAAAGATGATTATTTTTTTGTTGCAGCGTAATAGTCATTCAGTTCCTTGGTAATCAGATCTCCACCGTTTTTCTTCCACAAATCGACGAACGTATCCCATTCATCAATTGATTTATCACCGGTGATGATTTTCACACAATACTCGAGCCATAATTTCTGCAACTCCGCACCGTATTCAATCTGTGCAGGGGATCTGTAATAAGGAATCGCCGAGGTAACACCATCCTCCGCGGAAATCTTCAAGGCTTCCCACGCGAATTCAAAGATATCCTTATCGTTTTTCACTTCAGCCAGCGCATTGAGTTTGAATTCCTCTTCATTCCATGGCACATAGCTCAAGTGGTACAATCTTCGATAGATGTCGGGAGGAGTAGTGGCGCTCTTCACACGCACACCATTCTCAACAGTGTAGTGCAGACCCTCGATGCCGAAATCGTAGCTGCTGCCTTTGTCACTGAACAACCAATTGAACAGCTTTACAGGGACCGAAGGATCATCAGCATCTACTGTGACGAAATAGACACCTTCCGACAATGCTAGGGTTGCTGCATTTCCTTTGTAACCTTCAGGTCCGATTGGAGCGTGGATGGGTTTGACCAGACCGCCGGTGAGATTGGCTACTCCGGTATTCTTGATGATACTAGTGGTCCGTTGCTCCGGCTCCCACCAAGAGCCCTGCCAGATTCCAACTCTACCCTGGTACACGCGTTCCATCCATTGGGTATTGTTCAGCATGTAGAATTCTGGATCCAGCAAACCCTCTTTATAGAGCATGTTGAGGTATTTCAACGCTTCTTTCATTTGCGGTTTGGTGGGATTGTAGACAACCTTACCGTCAACTTCCGACCAGAAACCACCCGTCTGGATCACGCCGAATGCCCCGAAGATCGGATCCAGCCCCTGCAGGTCTCCATTTCTGATATATGCGCTGATTCCGAACGTATCGTTCTTGCCATTGCCATCGGGATCGTTGTTCTTGAACGCACGCAGCAATGCCGTGAAATCGTCAAGTGTCACAGGATCTTGCAAACCTAGCTTCGCGCTCCAGTCCCTGCGCATCCACAGGACCCGGTTTGGAATGCTGTCCTTGCCAGGGATTGGATAGAAATACACTGAGGGAATGCCATAGATCTTGCCATCGACAGTCGCGTGCTTCCACATGTTCTCCGGCATGTTCTTCAGGATATCCTTGCCATATTTTGCGAGCAGGTCATCGAGCGGTACCAACAGCCCTTCCTTCGCGTACCGATAGAGGTCTTCAAATCTACCTTGGATAAGATCGGGCATATCACTCGAGGACATGATAAGGTTCAATTTATCATAATACGTGGTGTTTTCCGGCCGCATGAAGATCAAGTCGATCCCGCTGGATTCTCTGATGAAATTTATATACTGGTTGTTGTAGAAGTCGATTCCTTCCGGAAGCTTTTCTCTAGCAGGTCGGTTGTTGAAAATAGTGACTTTTGGCATTTCTCCCGGAGCGGTTGGAGATGCATTTTCTTTAGCTCCGCCTGCCCACAAGAATGCGGTCGTCAGCATGAGTATTGCTAGACATGACAATACAAATTTTCTCATTCGTTTCCTCCTTGGTAATAATAAATCAGTGTCAAGACACTTGATCATCGCACACATGTGAAATATCAGATTCCGAATTTTCAGCCTTTTACTGAACCAACCATTACCCCCTTCACAAAATATTTCTGAATAAACGGATATACACACAGGATTGGGATAACGCTTATAATGATTGCAGCCATTCGCAAGGATTCCAAAGCAACAAAGCTGTTCGCACCTTCGGCGGATTCAAAGGCGAAATCCGATTGTGCGATAATCTCACGCAAGAACATCTGCAAGGTCCATAAACTCCGATCAGTTATGTACATGATCGCTTGCAGAAAGACGTTCCAGTGTTCAACTGCATAGAAAAGACCGATTGTCGCGATGGCTGCTTTCGACAGTGGGATGATGATCTGAAAGAGAATACGGATATGGCTCGCGCCATCTATGATCGCCGATTCCTCCATCTCCCGTGGAATCGAGGAAAAGAAGTTCCTTAATAGAATGCAATAGAATGGAGATATAAGGCTGGGAAGCAGATAAGCCCAGTAGGTGTCGATGATGTGCAACTTACTGACGATCAGATACGTCGGGATCATGCCACCAGCGAAAAACATCGGGAAAATCACCAGGAAATTTAGGAATTTCGACAATTTCAGATCATGCCGGGATAGCGGGTAGGCGAGCGTGGAGGTTATCAGGATATTCAAAGTCGTTCCCAAAATTGTGATGAAGATGGTATTGAGCATCGAGGTCCGGTATCCTCGGTTCACCATCAGCTGCCGCAGCGCCTCCAGTGAAGGACGAACGGGAAAGAATGTGACTTTTCCCGCAAGAACCGCAGCGTTGTCGCTCACTGCGCTGGCTGCTACATGGGCGAACGGGTAGATGATGGTGATTGAGAACAAGACCAGGAAGGAAATGTTGGCTATCGCGAAAATACGTTCATATATGGTTTGCTTCATGTGTCTCATATCACCACAACCCCTCTTCCGTGAATTTTCTGCTCAGCTTGTTCGCCAGCACGAGCAGAATGAACCCAATCAGGGTATTGAACAGTCCGACCGCAGTGGTGTAGCTGAATTTTCCCTGGCCTAGTCCCACTCGGTAGATATATGTTGAGAACACATCCCCCACCTCGTATAGAATAGGGTTGAGGAACACATAGACCTGTTCAAAGCCGATCGACATGATCTTGCCAATATCGATAAGCAGGAGGGTAATCATAGTTGGCAGGATGCCTGGCAGGGTGACATGGCGTATCTGCCGGAGCCGAGAGGCACCATCGATCTCCGCAGCTTCATATAGCTCTGGATTGATTCCGGAAATCGCCGCTAGATAGATGATTGACGCCCACCCCAATTCCTTCCAAGCACCCATGATCACAATAAGACTTCTGAAGGCCGCAGGTGAGGTCAGGAACATCAGCGGTTTTCCACCCGCTTCCACAATTGCCTTACTCACTGAACCTGAGTACGGAGAGAACAATTGGTAAGCGACTCCGGCAACCACAACCCAGGAAAGGAAATGGGGGAAGTAGGAGATGGTCTGGAATACTTTCTTGGTTCGGAGACTTTTAATCTCGTTGAGTGAAAGTGCGAAAATAATCGCCAAAGGGGTCATGATGGCGATTCTGAAGACATTCAGAGTAAGCGTGTTGCGGACAAGGTTATAGAAATCCGGACTGTTGAACAGCCGCGTGAAATGCTTGAGTCCAACCCACGGGCTTCCCATGATGCCAAGACGCGAGGAAAAATCCTTGAACGCGACAGTGATGCCGTACATGGGCAGATATTTGAAGATGATGAAATAGAGCAGACCAGGAATCGCCAGGGCGTATATCCAGCGCTTCATCCAGATATCCCGTCCATAAGCCTTGCAGGTTTTCAGAAGTATTGAATTATGTTTCATGCGCATATTTTCCTCGGAATAGTAGGTTTATCGAGATGATTCCCTGATGATCAATTCTGTATCGAAGATGTGTCTATTCGATGGAACGTCGACTCCATTCAATACCCAGTTGAGCCGTTTGAAGGCTTCCTTGGCGATTTGACCAGTTGGAACAGCCACAGTGGAGAGCTTTGGATTCCAATAACTGGAGACTGGGATGTTGTCGAAACCGATAACCGAGACTTGCTCAGGTACGTTGCATCCACAGCGATGGGCTGCATGCAGGACACCCAGCGCGATGATATCACCTGTGCAGAAATATGCTGTCGGCGGATTCTCTCCCTCGGATAATTTCATATAGCACTCATCACCGCCGCTATAATCATCCATACCCGATACGACGATCGATGGATCGAAGGCGATACCCGAGTCCTGAAGCGCGCGTGTATAACCCGCGAGTTTTTTCATATAGGGTACGTTGTGGGGAAAGGCAAGGCCGCTTCCTTCAGCAACGAAAGCGATCCGCTTGTGGCCTGTTTGAAGGAGGTGCTTGATGGCGCCGTAGGTCGCTTTTTCCCGGTCGATGGAAAGCAAATGGAAAAGCGATGGATTCGCAGATGGATCGATTTTGCATATTGTCGCGAAGTGGTTGAGTTGCTCTTCCTCGCTGAAGAATACAAATGGGGTGTTCCGCTCTATAAAAGCCTTCAAAGTCTCCTCGGTCTTGCGGGCATTCCGTTTTGATGGAAATTGCGGTATACCACAAACGATAATGCCATCCACCATGCGGTCGTATAGGTCGGAAAGAAAATCCATATTCGCTGTGCCCATGCTGTCGTCATCGTAACTGTACAGGATCACTTGGTAGCCTTCACGCCGCGCGGCTGTCTCGATGTTGTGGACAAAGGAGGGATAGACTGGGTTGGTGATCATGGGAACAAGCACGGCGATGGCTTTCGTTCTTTTAGTTTTAAAACCCCTCGCAACCATGTTGGGGCGGTAGCCAAGCGCTTCGACGCTAGCCATGATACGGTCTTGCGTTGCTTTACTGACTGTCTTCTTATTATTTAAAACCAAAGAGACGGTTGAAACCGAGACTCCTGCCATTTCCGCGACGTCTTTCATGGATGCCATGCTTTTTCTCCAATTGGTCAAACGATTGACCTATTGTAAGATGGATTTTTGATTTCGTCAATATATTTTATTATGTTATATAATAACAAATTAATAAAATATATAAATTTTACTTATGAATATAAAATTTAAAATGTGCTTGACAAATTCAAACGTTATACTAAAATGATGCTTAATCACAGTACGCTGATGATGAAATAAGGAGTCTATTTTGGAGCATCATACAATTTTTGAAGAGTCAGGTAGATTCGGGGGATGGCCGGCGAACCATGGGTTGTGGAGTTGGGGAAACGAGATTGTGGTTGGTTTCCAAAGCTGTGTTTTCAAAATAATCGGGGATAGCAATCACGCTATCGATAAGACTCAGCCCAGGGTGCATCTTCAAGCCCGTTCACTCGACGGCGGCCGCAACTGGATTCTGGAAAAACCTACAGTGCTGCAGGATTTTACGCCCATCTCCACATCCACCGAGCTTCAGGCTGTTCAATTCGATATAAACACACCCAAAGCAGCGATTACCTTCAAATCCAATCCCCAGACACATGGTTCCATGCTGCAGTTTTTCTCAACAGATGCCTGCCGGTCATGGAAGGGACCCTTCGAAGTCTCCATCTTCTCCGGAAGGGTTGTCGAGCCACGAATTGATTATATTTTTGAGGTTTCGGGAAAAATCACTGCGTTCCTGACTGCTTTCAAAGACAATGGAGAGGAGGGCAGGGTGTTCTGCCTTCGGTCGATGGATAGTGGTGCAACCTGGCGCTTCCTGTCTTGGATTGGCGAGGAACGGACAGGGTTCAATATCATGCCTTCTACGGTTAGGCTTGGTGCCAATGGATTCCTCTGCGCTACCCGTTGGCAGGAAAATGGCCGCTGGGGTATCGATACTTTCATCTCCAGAGACGATGGGCTTACTTGGAAACCGCATGGAAACATCCTTGACGCTGACGGCCTTAGTAATCCGCCTAGCATGATACGACTCGCTGATGGGCGTTTATGCGTCACCTATGGATATCGCGCCAAACCGTATGGCATCCGGGCCAAACTGAGCAGTGACGAGGGATTGTCTTGGACAGACGAGCGGGTATTGCGTGACGATGGAGGCCATTGGGATCTGGGGTATACCCGCTCGGTTCAGGTGCCTGATGGGGACATCCTCACTGTTTACTATTTTTGCAGAGACAAATCCAGGGAACGGACAATCGAAGCGACCATCTGGCGTCCCTGAAAGGGCTGCTTGGACGGGTGTGTGAATAAACTCGGAGATAAGGGGAGAGCATTGTGAAGATTGTAGTAATCGGCGCTGGAAGCCAGATTTTTGGATTGAGAGCCATCGTGGATATCCTGAGGGAACCCATTTTCCAAACGATGGATACGGAATTGGCCTTAGTCGATACGAGTGATGAGAAATTGCAGACCATGTTCCAAATCGCGACCATGGCGAAAGCCCGACTGAATTCCACGGTTGTTCTCAAGGCGGCAACTGACAGGACCTTGGTCTTGTCAGGCGCGGATTATGTATTCATCTCCGTCTCAAACCGTCGCTATGAGCTCTGGGAGCAGGACTTCCGAGTTCCCTATCTCTACGGTTTCAAACAAGCTTATGCAGAGAATGGAGGTCCTGGTGCAATGTTCCATTCGTTGCGGAACATCCATATCATCATGGGTATCTGCGCTGATATCGAAAGGCTCTGCCCAGAAGCATATGTTTTCAATTTCTCCAACCCGGAGAGCAGGGTCTTGCTTGCGATCAAGACGCTCACTCCGCTACGTGCGGTAGGTCTTTGCCATGGACAGAATGATGCCTTGAATGCCATCAGCAGAATATTGGGTCGGCCCATGGACACCATCTCCATCCGGGGAGGCGGAATCAACCACCTTTTCTGGTTACAGCAGGTATGCGATAGACAGACAGGAGAGAATCTCTACCCTCTCCTCAAGGAACGGGCAAAAGAGGATCAGACACCCTTGTTCACTTTGCCAAAGAAGTTGCTGGAAATTTATGGGATGCTTACATACCCCGACAACACCCATGCTGGCGAATTTCTGGCATGTGGCAGCGAATACATGGGTGGAAAGTGGGTGCATGGTTTGGAAAATCGGAAGATCTCCACATTGCATAAAAGCAAGATAGATTTGCTGCAATCGTATCTTCATGGGAAAAAGCCTCTTGATGAGATTTTAGTGAAGTCTCGGGAAATCGCGATTCCAATCATCGCGGCCATAATCAAGGACCAGCCGGTCGAATTCGATTCAGGAAATACCATAAATGACCACCTATATATTCCCAATCTGATGGCGGAAGGTGTGGTAGAGGTCCCTATCCGGGTGGATGGCCGTGGAATTCATCCCCAATCGATACCAGCGCTTCCCGAAGGGGTCGCCGCCTTCTGCAGGACTCAGATGTCCATACAGATACTTACCGTGCAGGCATATAAGGAACGATCTAAGAATCTTTTGCTTCAAACCTTGATGCTTGAGCCCACCGTCAACAGCATAGTGAAAGCCGAAGCTTTGATTGAAGACATGCTCCAGCTACAGCAAGAATATCTCCCCGTTTTTAAATAATTCGTGCTAGGCACGGAACTGCGCGAACCGCGCAGTTCCGTGCCTAGCACAAAGTTGATAAACGACCAATTTATTCAAATGGAACAAGATAAGTGGTAGCTAAAAGCCGAGCTGTCGACGTGACGACTCTAATTATAGGCTGGACTAAAGGATGAGAAGTAGCTAGACTAATCAACCGTGTGTCAGTTTCGTGCCTGGCACGAAAGGATTATGCATGACACATCAGCAGAATAAAATGGGAGTCAAGCCTGTCGGCCGCTTGCTCATCTCCATGGCCTTGCCCATCATGCTGGCCATGATGATCCAGGCTCTCTACAATGTGGTGGACAGCATTTTCATAGCTCAGGTGAGCGAAGAAGCGCTCACTGCCATCTCTTTGGCTTTTCCCATCCAGATGTTGATGATCTCTGTAGGAGTTGGAACCGCCATCGGGGTGAACTCGCTCCTCTCCCGCCGCCTTGGCGAACGGCTGTATGCCGAGGCCAGCGCGGTCGCGATGAATGGTATCTTCCTGGCTGTCATCATCTGGCTGGTTTTCGCGACCTTCGGAGCCGCTATCGGTCCCTTCTTCTTCCAGTTCTTCACTGCGGATGAGCGCATCATCAGCATGGGGCGGACGTATCTTATCATCTGCACCACCGCGTCGCTGGGGATCTTCGGCCAATTGGTGTGCGAACGCATCATGCAAGGCACGGGGGACACCATCCATCCGATGATAACCCAAGGCATCGGTGCCATCCTCAACATCATTTTGGATCCTATACTGATTTTCGGCCTGCTTGGGTTCCCAAAAATGGGCATAACAGGAGCCGCCGTGGCAACTGTGATCGGACAGATGACAGCGTTCGGTCTGGCGGTGTTCTTCATGTTGCGAAAGACAAAGGAGATCGCCTTCAAATTCCGTGGATTCCGGCCAAGTAGGAAAATCATCACAAATATCTACAACGTGGGCATGCCGGCGATTGTCATGCAGTCCATCGGGTCGGTGATGACCATCGGGATGAACAGCATCCTCACCACCTTCTCAGCCACTGCGGTCGCGGTATTCGGGGTATATTTTAAGTTGCAGAGCTTCATCTTCATGCCGGTTTTCGGATTGGTGACCGCGATGATCTCCATTGTCGGCTTCAATTATGGAGCCCGACAGAAACACCGCATCACCCGCACCATCCGGGTGGCCATCTTCATCTCGATGTCGGTGATGCTGTCAGGGACAGTGTTGTTCCAGCTGGCACCCCAAGCGCTGCTGCGGATGTTCGACGCCTCACCGGATATGCTGGCGATAGGGACGAAAGCCCTCCGGATCATCAGCCTCTCGTTCCCGCTGGCAGCCGTAGCCATAGTGTTCTCGTCGAGCTTCCAAGCGATGGGCAAGGGGATGCTGAGCCTGATCATGTCCGCCACGCGCCAGCTGGTCGTGATTCTTCCGGTAGCCTACCTACTGGCGAAAAACAGCGGACTTGACTCGGTATGGTACGCGTTCCTCATCTCGGAAGCGGTCTCGGTATCCATGAGCATCGTGATGTTCTCTCAGGTATATGCGAAAAAAATACGGGTGCTCGTTCCATTGGAGCACCCGCAATCCTCAACGCCAGTGGTCAATCCAGAATGATGATGGCCATAAAGACCAGCGGCTCGTCCTTCTCGTTGCGGATTGCATGACTTGCGCCACCTCCGGTGATCACGAGGTCGCCAGGGCCAACCGCCTTATCGCCATCAGCTTCGGTGACCACACCTTCACCACTGACAATCCAATAGTATTCCGTTTCATTCACATGATCGTGCGCCCCAATGGAATTTCCTTTATCGATGGTGATGCATCCCATGAACCGGCAATGTTTCATTTCCGCCTGGGGTAGTAGCTCTAGTCTCTTGCAAAGGCCGTTTCCTCCGCGCATCTGTACTTCGGTGAACTGCATGTCGCTGGTATGTCTGATCATGATGGCTCCTAGGTGGTGGTGTTGGATCGCCTGCGGATATCAGTAGAAATTCGCAGAACGTCCCCACTCGTAATGATTCCGTTTTATCGCATCACGGTCAAGCATAGGGAAGAAGATAATTCCATCTTTATTGTTTGCGATAAAGATTCCCTGGCCGATACTCTGGTACGAGAACCGGCTGCCGAACGAACGGTCAATGGTTTTGGAACGCTTTCCGGGGTGCTGGCGGATTTCGTCGAAACAGGAGCGCAGATGGTCGTTGCCACCATGGTCGTACAATCCCCCCACATTGCCTGTATGCTCCATATTGTCCAAGTCGATGATGCGGACATCGGCGAACACAATGGCCGGAACCGAGATCTTGTTGGAAGGATCCACCAGATACCGTGCGAAGGGTTCGGGAGGCAGGCTGCTGGCCACCAGGGGTGTGACGGGGCAGAGCTCCTTGTACAAAGCGTAACCCTTCCAATAGAGTGGCGGGACTATATCGCCATGCGTAAGTTCCAAGGAACGGCCATCGCGCGTGACCAGATACAGATTGCCGATCATCGATAAGGGGACCCGCTCCAACACGCGGTAGACGCTGAGATAGACAGAATGCTTGGGTGACCCATCAGGATGGGGAACGCAAGCCCTGTGAGCGTAATCCCAGTCGAAATCAGCTCCGAATTCCCCGGTGAGCTCGGCGAACATCAGCTGCTCGGCAGAAGTCTTTCGTGAACCCGTGGCCATATACGCGCCGAAGTCATGGGGTTTCAGCATGGATGCGATCAAGGCCTCGGAAGGCGAGAACATCAGATACACATGCATTGGACACCTCCTCCGCGATTCTGTAGCCTAGTGTAGCATGGAATCGTACGGTTTGGCGAAAAAACCGCTTTGAAAGGCCTTGCATGGGGTTTTTGGACGGGTATTGCTGGAGTGTCAAAATACAAAACACTACCAAATATATACTGAATAAGGAGAAGAATAAGTCCTACCCAAGGTGAAAAGCATAGAACTTCCCCTGTGGAGATTGCGGAAAACGGCTCGTTCTGCTACCTTAGGGCAAGATTGGTTTTTCCATGCCTTGGGGGGACCTTTCCATCAGCCAATGCAGTCGCGTATCACATGTATGGAGGTGAACGTATGTTCAAGATACTAGCGAAAGAAAAGCTCTCGCCTGAGGTCTTCAGGATGGTCTTGCTGGCTCCGAATATCGCGCGCGAGCGAAAGGCCGGACAGTTCATCATCCTTCAGCAGGGCGGGGATTATTCCGAGCGGATCCCCCTCACCATAGCCGATGCCGACTCCGATGCTGGCTCCATCACCATCATATTCCAGGCCGTGGGTGAAACTACCCACCAGCTCGCCACTCTGGAGCCGGGTGAGTCCATCGCGAACGTGCTTGGACCACTAGGGCAACCCACCCATATCGAGAAGTATGGCAAAGTGGTGTGTGTAGGTGGAGGAGTAGGGGTCGCCCCCATGCATCCAATTGCACAAGCGATGAAAAAAGCTGGCAACGAGGTCAAGATCATCATGGGCGCCCGCAATAAAAGCCTGATCGTCATGGAAAAAGAGATGGCAGCCATCGCTGATGAGCTCATCATCTGCACCGATGATGGCAGCTATGGACGCAAGAGCCTGGTCACCGAGCCACTCAAGGAACTGTGCGAGACATGGAAGCCCGATCTGGTGGTCGCCATCGGTCCTCCCATCATGATGAAGTTTTGCACCGCCACCACCCGTCCATTCAACGTCCCCACCATGGTCTCGCTCAACACCATCATGATCGATGGCACAGGGATGTGCGGAGGCTGCAGGGTGAGTATCAATGGAAAAGTCAAATTCGTCTGTGTGGATGGGCCCGAGTTCGATGCGTTCGCAGTCGATTGGGACAATCTGATGATGCGTTTGGGAACCTATAAACCGCAGGAACAGGACGCGCACCACAAGTGCCATGTCGGTCTGCAGATCAAAGAGGGGGAAGCTTGATGG
The DNA here is from genome assembly GCA_002428625.1 of Sphaerochaeta sp. UBA6084. Classification (GTDB taxonomy): domain Bacteria; phylum Spirochaetota; class Spirochaetia; order Sphaerochaetales; family Sphaerochaetaceae; genus UBA6084. The sequence continues at coordinate 345,409 of DIXI01000007.1, read as the reverse complement.
TCCACGATAACGAACAACTGGAATTCCAAGCCCAGGAGCTGCTGGCGCGCTACAAGGGGAGGCCCCTCACCAATAAGGAACGCCTTGCCATTCCCGTGCAGGATATGCCCACCCAAAAAGCGGACGAGCGGGTCTTGAACATGAGCGAGGTCGCCCTTGGCTATACCGAAGCCCAGGTGCAGGTGGAATCCTTCCGCTGTCTGCAGTGCGCCAACGCCCCCTGTGTGAAAGGTTGCCCCGTACGCATCGATATCCCCCGCTTCATCGCGAAGGCGGCCGAAGGCGATTACGCTGCTTCGGTTGCAGTGATCAAGGAGAGCTCGATGCTCCCCTCCATCTGCGGCCGGGTGTGTCCGCAGGAATCCCAGTGCCAAGAGTTCTGCACGGTTGGCCGGTCCTTGAAAACGGTGGATAAAGCAGTCTCGATCGGTAGGATAGAACGTTATGTAGCTGATTGGGAATCGGTCCACGGCCAACGCAGCATACCTGAGATCGCCGCTCCCACCGGTTATAAAGTGGGAGTTGTCGGAAGCGGACCTGCCTCGATGACCGCTGCAGCCGACCTTCGGCGCGCTGGCCACGAGGTGGTGATGTTCGAAGCACTCCACAAAGCCGGGGGTGTGCTGGTATATGGGATTCCCGAGTTTCGGCTTCCAAAGCGGATTGTACAGGACGAATTGGACACCTTGCTCTCCATGGGAGTGCATATTGAACGGAATTTTCTCGTGGGAAGGACTGCCAAGCTCTCGGACCTGATGGAGCGTGAAGGTTTCGATGCCCTGTTCATCGGTTCAGGTGCCGGTCTGCCAAAATTCCTCGATATCGAAGGCGAGAATCTTATCGGCGTGTTCAGCGCCAATGAATATCTCACCCGGAGCAACCTGATGAAGGCGTATGACCGCAACAAGGCGGGGACACCCCTGTATGGCTCGCACAAAGTCGCCGTGTTCGGGGGTGGAAACGTCGCCATGGACGCAGCCCGCACAGCCCGTCGCTTGGGGGCCGAGGAAGTCTCCATCATCTATCGCCGGACTGAGGACGAGATGCCCGCGCGTAAGGAAGAGGTGGGTCATGCGAAGGAAGAAGGCGTGAGGTTCCTGTATCTGCACGCGCCCACACGGATTCTCGGCGATGAGAAGGGGCGGGTGGCGAAAGTCGAGCTGATCAGCTGTGTGCTGGGCGAGCCCGATGCTTCTGGCCGTCGGTCCCCGGTGGAGATTCCGGGAAGTGAGGCCTTGCATGAGTTTGACACGGTGATTGTAGCGATTGGCAATGCGTCCAATCCTTTGATCGAGAAGACCACCAAGGGTCTTGACGTGAATCGCAGAGGGAATATCATAGTGGATGAAGAGACCTGCGCGACCTCGATGAAAGGGGTGTACGCGGGTGGCGATATCGTGCTCGGTGCCGCGACGGTCATCCTGGCGATGGGGCAGGGGCGCAAGGCAGCCAAGGCGATGAATGAGTATCTAGCGACCTTAGGAGAAGATGGGTGAGTCTCATACCGAGAGATCATGATTCGGTGATCTGCCATATCACATCCACCTCGAAAATCGATGCGATCAACGAGGTGATAGACCAGTGTACAGTGTTCCAGACGCTACCAGACATACAGCGGTTCAAACGTGCGGTCATCCACAGAGAGGAGATCGAGACCACTGGTATTGGGCATGGTATCGCCATAGCCCACGGAAAGGTCCGCAACCTCTCCCAGATCCATGTGGGGCTGGGATTATCTGAATGCGGGGTGGATTATGATGCAAAGGACGGCAAACCGGTGCACTTCCTGTTCGTCATCGCCAGTTCGCCGACACGGCAGTTCGAATATATCCGCACGCTCTCCGCGCTGCTGCGTACGGTGCGTAGTCCTGAAGTCCGGGACGAATTGCTACGTCTGGACGGAACCTATGTCTGTCCTCCACCCTTGTCCACACAGAGCAACAGCCTGATGCGCATGCTGGCAACCCAACACTTCTCTTGGCTCTGGTGGCCCGAGAACTCCTAACTTTCCCAAATAACGATAGAATCATCGCTGAGTCACCACAAGCCTCACTGGCATATCCTGGCCACTGGTTGGGAGATGGTCCACCAATTGTTGGTTAAAACAGACACCAATAGAGAAGGTCTCAAGTGGTATCCGGGTGAGGAACCGGTCGTAATAGCCTTTGCCTTTACCCAGCCGGACACCCTCTTTGGTGAAGGCGAGTGCTGGCACGAGCACCAGGGAGCCAAATGGAAGCGTTGCGGGGTCGATCGAGGGCCAATCCTGCGGGGGTTCTTGGAGCGAATAGGGCCCTTTGCAAAGGTCGGTTTGGTATCCAGCGTGGACTGTATGAAAACTCAGGTCGTTGTCGGGTTGGCAGCGGGGAAGGGCCACGATTTTGCCCTCGGCCAAGGCTATATCGAGCAGGGACCTAAGGTCGACTTCGGTTGGCAAGGGTAGGAACGCGAGAACCACAGGCGCGGCCCACCATGCCTCCAGCGAGCGCAGCTTTTCCACAATCGCCCGACTGGCCTGAAGTCGCTCATCGGCCGACATCCTCGCAAGGACTTGCCGCATCTGCGCGCGGACCTGCTTTTTCTCCTCTTGGATACTCATAATGGAAGTATACGGGTGTCTTCGGGGGATGTCTATGGAGGTGGATGTGGATTCAGTATCTGGAACCTAAAACACATTCAAGCAATGACCAGGCATCAATGACCAAGAAAAAACTCCAGATTGTATAGAGTTGATTGTAGTGGTAAAATGAAATCTTCAAAGGAGAAGCGTCATTGTGAAAAAACTGGTTATTTTTCCCATGATCCTGTTATTGCTCACACCAGGCGCGCTTTTTGCAGAGGAGAGGAAACCTCTCATCGATATGACCGCCTTCAATGACTACATCAGGGGCCCTGAGGGATACCAGGTACTCTCAACTACCCATGATATCCTTGGATATGGAGCGGTTCTGCTGGGACTCGTTTCAGGGCTGATGTCGCCCCCTTTGCTGGATGTCGATGAAGATATCCATGGTTTTATCGGAGGGACGGCGGCGGTTGCGGCGGTATTGAATCTGGGAGTGGGCTTGTTGAATTATGGTGATAGATTTGATACTTCGGAAGGGTTGTTCACAATCGATAATATCCACATTGTCATGGGTATTACCGGCGGAATCCTCATGCTGGTAGGAAGTTTGACTGGCGAATCGGATGCCCATCCTTGGATTTCAGGTTTAGCGACTGGATTGATGGGAATATCCATCATCCTGCAAATGTGAAGAGGGTGATATGGTGATGAAGAAAATTGTGCTGTTATTGGTGTTTATCGTCATTGGAGTCTCCCTTTTTGCGGCTGATGTGACTGTAGTGTACCTTGACCGGACTGAAACAAACCTGGAAGCCAGCAATTTCATCAAGAAAGAAGCCACAAGCAATAAGCTTTCGTACAAATTCATCTACACTTCCAAGTTCAACAGTCTAAAAGGAACTGAGAAAGCAATCGTCATTCTCAATTCTGGCAAGAGTTCAGGAACCGATCCGCGGATTACCTCATTTCTCTCAACTACTACAAATAAACAAGCTATCATTGTGGTGAATCTCTATACAGTTGGCACAGCGATACTGGTGGATTTCATCAAACCTGCGGATTCCGCGCTTGGAGTGGATGAGATTTCCGCAGCATCTCAGTGGGTTGATAAAGGAGCGAATGCCAATCAAGTGCAGGCGATGCATAAAAAGTGGACCTCGGAGCTGTTTAGATTGATCAATATAAAGCAGGGATTATGAAAATTATCCTTCTATTTGTGCTGTATGGGGTGATCCCAGGGTTTCAGTTCACCCTGTTCCTTTTGGATATGCCATTCTTTGGGTTTTTCGATGCAGTCAATTATTTCTTTTCGATCTTCAGCTATTACTTCATCTTGAACCACATCCTCATCACTCTCAAGCTGCCTTTCCTGCAGAAGTGGCTGCCTTATGATCGCATGGTGAAGTTCCATGTGGTCAGCGGCACTTCCATGGCCATCGGATTGTATTATCATGTGATGGATAAATTGGTGAGGGGCAAGCTGATCGATCTTCTCACTTGGGTGATGCTTGCGCTTTTCACCGTGTTGTACGTTCTCGCTGTTTTGTGGATTGAAGCTCCTGGAGTCCGTCGTCTACGCCGTGCTCTTCTCCGACGCCTAGGACGGAAAAACCTAGCTCCTTATGATAGATTAAAAAAACTCCATGGGTTTGCGTTCGTGCTCCTCGCTTTCTTCAGCTTTCTTCATATACGAAAAGCCGGAGTACTGGACAGCAGCTTTACCTTCGCAGCGGTTTATCCTTTGATCCACTTAGTTCTGGTCCTTGGTATGTTCGTCTATTCCTGGTTGAGGAAACTTTGGCTGCCGCGTTTCAGCTTGGTCGAGAACTCGCAGATCCATGATGTCAGCGTGCTCGCATTCACTCCTGTGGGCCGTAGGAGTATCAGGTACAAAGCGGGTCAATTTGGGTATCTGAAGTGGAACGATCCCATGTTATCCCATGAGGAGCACCCTTTTTCTTTCTTATCAAGCCCGTCGGATCCGCTGATATCCCTAGGTATAAAGGTTCTGGGGGACTTCACCCAAAAAACCGCGCAGGTGCAGGCCGGCAGCATCGCCTTGATCAACGGTGGGTTCGGCAATTTCATACCCAACTATGCCAAAGGAAAAGTGTGTTTGATCGGGTCTGGGATAGGAATCGTGCCCATAGTGAGCCTGATCAAAGACATGGCTCGTGTGCGTCCCGAGCATGAGGTCTTGTGTTTTCTTGCAGTCAACACGTGGGAGGACCTCCTGATGGAATATGAAATCAAGCAGGTCGCCAAAGATTTTCCTGCTTTGGATTTGCGAATCCTCATCTATACCGAGGATGGTATCCTGTATTCCACCGAATTCTTTAGAGAATCGATCGCCAATCCTCAAGATTATACCTATTACCTATGTTCCTCCATGCCTGTGCGCACCATCGTGCTCAAGGCTTTGCACGAGCTGGGGGTTGCACGGACACAGTTCCATTTTGAGGCCTTTTCGTATTGATTCCCGAGCGAGTGCCGGTGTGGATTCAGTATCTGGAACCTAACACACAACCGGCATTCTGAAAATGCTTTGACAGCGATTACCGGGCTTGCTATAGTGGATTCCATCATGCGACAACCTATGCTGGACAACGGTTTTGTTAGATTGGATTTATCTGAGCTCTTAAGGAAGCACAAACCCTCGATCGCCAAACGGCTTCCTCATTTTATAATCCGGAAATTGGAGAAAATCGTCCATATCGACCTGGTCAATGATTTCCTCCAAGAGCATTTCAACGACGATTCCGAGCAGTTTCTTGAACATGCGGTACGATGGATGCAGATAGATCTGGACTTGGTGCATCCCGAGCGCCTGAAAGACAACTTGGATAAAAGGCCTATCGTGGTGGCCAACCATCCCCTTGGTGGGCCTGAATCAATCCTGCTTATGCATGCGATTGTAAAAACACATCCCGGGATGCGGATGATGTCGCAGGAATTCCTGCTGAAACTTAAGCCGATCGCACCTTTGCTCGCCCCGGTTCCTCAAAGCAACGGCAGAGCCTTTCCAAAAGCCCTGCTGCAAGCGTTCGCGAACGATGAGCCGCTCCTGCTGTTTCCCGCAGGCTATTGCTCCCGCCCGCTATCCTTTGGCGAAGTCTACGATTTCGTCTGGTTCAAGACCTTCACCAAAGTCGCCCATAAGTATGGCCGGCCGATAATCCCCATCCATATCGATGGGAGCAATTCACGTCGTTTCTACCGGTTGAGCGCGCTGAGGCGGTTTTTGCACATCAAACCAAGTTTGGAATCGGTCTACCTGGTGGATGAGATGGTAAGGCAGCGGGGAAGGAAACTCACCATGACGGTTGGGCAGCTGATCGAGCCCGAGCTTTTAACGTGCGATGTCCCGGACCAGGAATGGACGGATAGAATCAGGCAGTATGTGTACCAGCTTCGTCGCGATGCTGAGCTGTCTTTTGACCCAACCCTTCCCGCAGTGTTACCGCTTAGCTAAACAGCAGCAAGGGCAGATTCATGATCAAAACGACTCCCAGCACCACGGCATCGTAAGATTTCAGAGGAAGGGTATCGCGCTTGGCATCGACATCATACGCCCGCGACTCCAATGCAGCCGCCAGATCCTCAGCCTTCTCCAGAAGTAGGGTGGAGACGGCGGATCCATAGGAGACAATACGGTGGATTGGATGGCGCCATAGGGGCTCGAGACGGCATATGCGGGCATCACGCACTTGGTTTGAAACATCGAATAGCATGGGAATGGTGTTCAAGGTAAGTTCGATGGTCGCGGCGATGCGCTGTCCGCGCACTTTGGGAATTTTCGCCAGCAGGGCTCCAAGGGAGCGGGCCAGATCGTCCGGAGCGGTGGTATCGGCGAATATGGCACCTAGCAGCACGATGTCGAAGAAGCGGATAGTGGCGACAAGCGCCACAAGCGGATCTTTCTGCGATAGATACTGAGAGACGGCGATAATGGAGCCCATCACGGCGAAAAACCGCAGTTCACGCCTGTATTGTCGTACGGGAAGCTGGATGGCTGCGGCTACGATGAGCAGGAGCACGGTTTGCACGAGAATCGCTAAAAAGCCCACTTGGATCATTATGGTTGAAAGCACCAGCGCGCAGGCGATCTTGGTCAGCGGATTCGCCCGGTTGAGAAAGGTGTTGCGGTCACGGTAATGGAAGAGCGTCACTTCAACCATGTCAGCGCCTCCAAAGGTACAGGGCGTCCTTGGAACGAGGGCCTACGCACACCATAATCCTCCACGAGCGAAAGTACCTTGCTTGGTTTGTCATTGGCTATAACCCGGCCGCCATCGAGCAGGATGAGCTGGTCGGCATGGGCTAGGACTTTTTCAATCTCATGGGTCACCACCATAATGGCATGGCCCTTGGTATGCAAAGCCACTAAAGCTTCCAGTACCTGCCGTACTCCGGTGAGATCCAGATTGGCGAACGGTTCATCGAGAATGAGCACATGAGGATCCATCACCAGCACCCCGGCGATTGCCAGCCGGCGCTTCTCACCACCAGAAAGCGTGCGTGGCCGTTGATTCAGCAGAGGAGAAAGCCCCAACAATCCTACCACATCCTCAAATCTGCGTCTGCGCTCATCACCACCGATGCCCAGATTCTCCAGACCGAACAGGATATCGCGCTCTACGGTCTGGCCCACCATCTGGCTCTCGGCATCTTGAAACACCAGTCCGATTGAGCTGTTGCGCCGCTTTGGCAGCTTTGAAAAATCCTCACCGTCGATGCTTATAGAGCCTTTGGTTGGTTGATAGAGACCTTTGAGACATTTGAGCAGCACGCTCTTGCCCGAACCATTCCTCCCGGTGAGCACTACGAATTTCCCCGCGCCCACGGTGAAGGAGACTTCCTTGAGGATCGGTTTGCTATTTCCAAAGCTAAAGGATATGTCCTTAGCCTCAAGCACCGGAACTTGTTCCATCAGGTGCCCTCCTGGACTTTCGGTCTGATGAAGGTACGGACCTTAGGAGCGAAGAGGTTTCCCAGAATCACCGCGCTGATCAGTTTCAGCAGATCGCCAGGAAGGAACGGCAGCAGGCCAACGGCCAGAGTCTTGCTCCAGCTGAAGTCAAGATTCAATTTAAGGACCGGCAGTCCGATGGCGTAGATGACGATAGTGGCTGACAATGTTCCAAGAACCATCCAGATGAGGTGTTTTCTTGAGGTGGAGAGTCCTTCCTCGGAGGCTGGATTGTAACCGAGATCGGAGCAGATGCCGGCGATGGCGACAGCTGGCAGCCAACTCAGCAGAAATCCTCCGGTAGGGGAGAGGAAACGTGCGAAACCTCCTGTCCCACCAGAGAACACCGGCAGTCCCATGGCTCCTAACGCGAGATACACCGCCACCGCGGGAATTCCGATGCGCCGCCCTCCTAACAGACCTGCAAGGAGGATGAAGAGTGTCTGCAAGGTGATGGGGACGGGCCCTATGGGGATGCTGATATACGCACCAGCTACCATAAGGGCCGCGAATAAAGCGATGATGACTACACGTCGGATGTCCATTGGATTTCTCCTTTGCAATTCGCCTGACTTATAGCACGGAACCAATCAATTGTAAACCTGTAGATCTAATTGTGTTTACAATGATCTGTTTTATCGCTAGAATCCGGGCATAACCGTCGTGCAAGATCCGCGGTGGAGGAAGGCAACGTGGCGTGCAAACAAGAAGTCCTTGCGCTCTTGGAAAAACAGAAGGGGAGCCGTATCTCGGGTGAGGCGATTGCTGCAGTGCTGTCTGTTTCTCGGGCGGCTGTCTGGCGTGCGATTAAGGACCTTCAGGCGGAAGGTCATGCTATCGATGCTTCCACCCGGGTGGGGTATCGGTTGCAGGACTCCAGCGATATTCTTTCGGTGGAAGGTATCCGACCCTATCTGGCCCCTGGTTTCAAGGGAGACCTTATCTGCTATCCAATCCTCGATTCCACCAATCGCGAGGTCCGGCGGCTAGCCTTGGAGGGAGCGCCACAGGGCACGGTGGTTCTAGCTGGCCAGCAGACCGCAGGGCGGGGCCGCAATGGCCGTTCGTTTTTCTCGCCAGGGGATACCGGGTTGTATATGAGCATGCTCCTTAGACCAGATCTGGCTACCTCCAGCGCTTTGCTCTGCACTACAGCCGCGGCGGTAGCGGTGTGCCGCGCCATCGACAGCATGCGGGGTGGCAGTACAGGTATAAAATGGGTGAACGACATCTATATCGATGGTAGGAAAGTCTGTGGGATCCTCACCGAAGGAATGGCGGGTTTCGAGAGCGGGCGGATTGAGAGCATCGTCATCGGAATCGGGGTTAATTATTCCACTCCCTTGGAAGCCTTCCCTCCGGAACTCATAGGGATAGCGGGTTCGGTGTTCCCGGGTGCGGTCCCCACAGGAGTATCACGTAATCGGATGGCTGCCGCGATCATCGATTCTCTTCTGGATCTGACCAACCCTCTTGACGCCTCCAACTTCATGGATGAATACCGTCATCGGTCTGTGGTGATAGGGAGGGAAGTCCGGGTATTGCAGGGTAGCGGGGTATATACCGCGGTAGCCGAGGAGATAGACGATGCCGGAGCATTGTGGGTGCGGACGCCGAGTGGGGAACGCAGATTGTTGAATTCTGGCGAGATCAGTCTTCGCCCTTTGAATGGTTCAAACTGGTAGCCGGCACAATTTCCCGGTGGTTTGTTTGCAGACAAATCGTGTTTAGGGGTTGACAATAGCTTGGTTGACAGGGTATAACCGTGAACGTTGCGCCACTTTAGCTCAGTAGGTAGAGCAAAGGATTGAAAATCCTTGTGTCCTCGGTTCGATTCCGAGAGGTGGCACGAATTTTAAGCCTTAACTCCTTGTTTTACAAGGAGTTATTTTTTTACTGTGCACAAAAGTGTACATTTTTTCAGCGAAATATTTACACTTTGGATAAGGTTTTATATAATTTGTAAGCGTGAAGGGGTACAAAATCACCCCCCGGAATGGAAGGCATATTCAGGTGATGGAAAAGGTTCCCGGAACCTAAACCACACCTGTGGTTTAGGTTCCGGGAACCTTTTCCACAGCTCTATCTCAACATCCCTGGCTAAATCCCGATTCCACAGGTTTCTGCAGTGAGCCTTTTTTTCTTCCGGCATCTATTGCGCTCAACGCACCCTAGCGCTACACTGGCGCCATGGAAATCCAACGTACCGAGGGCCTGTTGCCTCCTCCTGGCCGCAACTTCCAGGAAGCTCTCAATTATGAAGCTCTTATCTACGCCTCAGGCAAGGGCGAGGCTTCCATCGAGCCACTATTCGACCAACTTGGCCATACGCTGGATCTTTCCATAGCTCTGCCATCCCATCCCCACACCTATGCGGATGCAATTGGAGTGCCCCCATCAATCCTGCTGGAGGGGTACTATCATGCGCACGCCCGGTTCCAACGGCTGTCTACTGGCGATGTCATCATAAAGCGAGGTGATGCGCTGTTTCCCCAAGCCGCCGCGATAGTCCCGCACGCTCCCCGCTTCCTCTATGTCCGGGGAGACCTCTCGCTGCTTTCACGCCGGATGGTATGTGTGGTAGGAACACGGAATCCAAGCGACGAGGGTAAGCTATTCGCGCGGGAGTCCACCCTAGCTATTGGATCCGCAGGACTTGTGGTAATCTCGGGCCTAGCGCTTGGTATAGATGGAGTAGCGCATCTCACTGCTCTCTCGCAGGGGATTCCCACCGTCGCGGTGATAGGGACTTCATTGATCGAAAGCTATCCGACCGAGCATGCCAACTTGCAAGCCAGGATTGCAACCGAAGGACTGCTGGTGTCCCGCTTCTCCCCGGTTGCCAAGACGCAGAAATGGTTTTTCCTCTTGCGAAACCGATTGATGAGCTCGCTCTCGATTGCTTCGGTTCTGGTTGAGGACCGAGACGGCGGAGGAGCGGTCAAGCACGCCCAATATGCGTTGGAGCAGCAGAGGACCGTGCTGCTGTTCAGGCATACCCTGGAGAACCGGTCTATTCTCTGGCCACGCAAATTGGCCGCTGACCCTTTGACCGTGATCATCCAAAAAACCGCTGAAATTCCAAACCTGCTGGGAATGCACCCAAAACCACCCAAACCAAGGCTTGGGAAAGAAGACAAGAACCAGCTTACGTTGTTTTAGCACCCTAGCGGAGGCTCTGTGTTGAACCGGATATTCCTTCGCGCTTCATATTGACAATGAGGCATCCCTTGCATAGTATTCAACCTTATGAAAGCCAATGAACTACGCCAGAAATACATAGACTTCTTCACGAGCAAGGGCCACAAGCAGATCTCGGGAGCTTCGCTTATTCCTGAGAACGATCCCACTGTCCTGTTCACCACCGCGGGAATGCACCCGCTCGTCCCGTACATTCTTGGGGCTGACCACCCTGCTGGAAACCGCCTGGTGGATTATCAGAAGTGCATCCGCACAGGGGATATCGATGCCGTGGGCGACCCGCACCATCTCACCTTCTTCGAGATGCTCGGCAACTGGTCCTTGGGTGACTATTTCAAGGATGAAGCCATCCGCTTCAGCTATGAGTTCCTCACAGATTGGATCAAGATCAATCCAGACAAACTATCGGTGACCGTGTTTGCCGGAGATGAGGAAGTCCCACGTGACGACTTGTCTGCGTCAGTCTGGCGCGAACTGGGTATCCCTCAGGAACGCATCTATTTCCTCCCCCGTGAAGACAACTGGTGGGGTCCGGCAGGTGAGGTAGGACCGTGCGGACCCGATTCCGAGATGTTTATCGACACTGGCCGTGCCTCCTGCGGCCCGGATTGCCGGCCTGGTTGCAAATGCGGCAAGTATTTTGAAATCTGGAACGATGTGTTCATGGGCTACCGGAAAACGCCCGAAGGCACCTATGTGCAGATGGAACGCAAGTGCGTCGACACCGGCATGGGAATCGAACGGACCATCGCGGTGCTGCAAGGAAAGAAATCGGTATACGAGACCGAGGTCTTTGTCCCCATCATCCAAGCCATCCAGGAACTGTGCGGTTTTACCTATGGTGGTGACGAGGGTAAGGATATCTCCTTTCGGATTATCGCCGACCATGTGCGCACCAGCGTGTTCATCCTTGGCGACCAACGCGGAGTGAAACCCTCGAACGTGGGTCAGGGCTATATCCTCCGCCGTCTTATCCGCCGTGCCGTCCGTCATGGACGAAAGCTTGGTATCGAGGGTAAGTTCCTCTCAGGTTTGGCCGAGACAGTCATCGGCATGTACAGCGCCCCCTATCCCGAACTGCTCGCGAACAAGGAATTTGTCTTGTCAGAGCTTGGCCAGGAGGAAGAGAAGTTCTCCGCCACGCTGCAGAAAGGTGAGCATGAATTTGAGAAGATGCTGCCAAACCTCCAAAAGGGCAATACCAAGGTCATCAATGGCCGCATCGCCTTCAAGCTCTACGATACGTACGGATTCCCCATCGAGCTCACCGAGGAATTAGCCGAGGAGCATGGCTTCACGGTGGATACCCAGGGCTTCAACGAAGCATTCGAAAAACACCAGGAGATTTCCCGTGCGGGTGCGGAGCAGCAGTTCAAGGGGGGCTTGGCCGACCATAGCGATCTCACCACAGCCTTGCATACCGCCACTCACCTGCTGCATCAGTCCTTACGAAAAGTTTTAGGGGAGCATGTAGGCCAGAAAGGATCCAACATCACCCCAGAACGGCTGCGGTTCGATTTCACCCACGAGAATCCCATGACCCCTGAGGAAATCGCACAGGTGGAGGATATGGTCAATTCGGTGATAGAGCGGGACCTGCCAATCTCTTTTGAGACTATGTCGCTGGATGAAGCCAAAGCCCAAGGAGCCATCGCGTTCTTCGAAAGCAAATATGGCGAGCAAGTCAAAGTGTATAGCGTGGGGGATTTCTCCAAGGAAGTCTGTGGCGGACCTCACGTTGAGCGCACTGGCACGATGGGGCATTTCCACATCCAGAAGGAACAGTCCTCGTCGGCAGGTGTGCGGCGTATCAAAGCGGTGCTTGAGAAGTAGCAACCAGACTGTTTGTCTTTCCAACCCCCTTGGCTTATGTCTGAGGGGGTTTGTTTTTTATATGCAATCGCTGGTTTTTTTGCAGACTATGCTGTTTCAAGCAATCCTAAGCAACTATTTAGTCAACACTTATGACAAAACCTTCATTTTTTTCTTGACATACGGTTAGATGCGTTTGATTATTTATGCATGGCAACCCCGTGAAAAAAGGCTGCAAGACAACGGGGAGGAGGAAATTTCATGAAAAAGACTGTCATTGTGCTCATTCTGCTAGTAGTTGTCTCATCAGGGATGTTGTTCTCCGCAGAGTCGAGGCAAGGGCTGGGCGTGGGGCTTTCGCTAGGGATCCCCTTTATGTTCGCCGCCACGGGAGAGTATGATTTTGGTGATGTAACTGCCCATGCGACCATCGGTTATTGGGATAGTGGTTTCGCAATCAGAGGTGGCGCCGATTTCAATCTGCCCGATCCTCTCACCTATATGGGAGTGACAGTCTATCCACGGATCGGTGGCAATTTCAGTTTGATTTTCCAGACCTTCTCCGTGTTTGTGATTGGTGCGCCTGTAGGTCTGGCTTATTACCTCGACAATATTCCGATGAGAATTGTGTTGAAAGTCGGCCCTGAGCTTATGTTGGCTCCGGTCTTCGGTTTAAGCATGATAGCTACCGTCAGCGGACTCTACATGTTCTAGACGCACGGTGATCCGCTTGCCCTCACTGAAAATGGCGGCAAGCGGCTCCAAATCTACTCCCAGATATTCCGCCAGACCGCACACCTCCCGGAAATGGCTGTTTGCGATTGCCTTCAGAATGAAGTCTGGGTGTTGCTCAAAACCAGCCACATAAGGCTTGCTTCCTAGTAGAAAATCCACCAGAAGCTCTTTGTCCACCCAGCGGGCCTCAAGCCCCAAGCTTGTTTCTTCCTCTGTTCTTGTGGTAGGGAGATTCTGTTGGATGCAGCTTGCCTGGAGGTAGAGGTTCTCAAACCGCAGGAATCCATTGAAATACTCGCTCACCAAGGCCCATGGCTTTCCAGCTACGACCTCGTAGCCAAGCTCCTCCATGCATTCCCGCTGGACACATTGCTGGGGCGTTTCGCCAGGGTCGATCCCTCCACCTGGGAGCAGGTACATGTTCCGATGCTTGAGATAGGAGAACAGTAGCTTTCCGTCCTGCTCGATAATACCCCGGCAAGCCCGTCGTGACCAAGGTGTGGTTGTCTCCACTCCGATGAACTCTTGGTCATCATGGATGATGATATGCAGCATGCTTACGCCAATTGCTCAATGCGCAGGGGAAATGATCGGGAGGGCATGCCTATTTCAATGGGCGGATACCCAACCATCATCGATAATCCCCGTCATCCGCGTTCCGAGGTACCGCCAATTGGCCACAGGCGCCATTGATTCCCCGGCCCCGGCTGTAACGGCGGGTGTAGGGAACTCCGAGCAGATCCAGCTCCTTGGTGAAAACCGCGATTTCTTTGGCGGAGGGGGTCTCCCACCTCAGTTCGGCCGCTGGGTTCCATGGAATGAGATTGACGATTACATCCATCCCTCGGATGAAGTTCGCCAGTTTCTGCGCGCTGAGGATACTGGTGTTCTCATTGCGCAGCATCACGTATTCCAAGGTGAAACGCTTGCCAATGGCATGCTGGTAATGGAGCAACGCCGATTTCAGATCATCAAGCGGGTAGGCTCTGTTCACCGGCATGATCCCGGTCCTTTGGTAATTGTCGGCGGTGACCAGCGAGACCGCGAGCTTGACGGGAATGTTCATCTCAGCCAGCTTGAGAATGCCAGGGATAAGGCCGCACGTGCTGATGGTGATCTTACGGAGCCCGATATCGAACCCCTCAGGATCGTGTAGATACCGGATGGCCTGCATCACTTCGCTGAAGTTGGCCAATGGCTCTCCCATACCCATGAAGACGATATGGGTGGTGTCTGGCGCGATTCTCCGGAGATGGACGAACTGCTCGATGATCTCATGGGCAAGCAGATTTCGTACCAGTCCCATGGTGCCTGTCCGGCAGAAGGTGCAACCCATCGCGCAGCCTACCTGGCTTGAAAGACAAGCGGTCTTGCGGTCCTCACGGTCTGTAAGGAGCACGCACTCGATCACCGCGCCATCATGCAGCTCCAGCGCCAGTTTGGTGGCTCCGGTTTCATCAACCTGTTCATCGATGATGCGGGTGGAACCCAAGGCGGGCATCAAGGCCGACAGCTCCTCCCTCAAGTACTTGGGCAGATCCGTCATCTCGTCAAATCCATCTACCGCACGGACCAGCCATTTGTACACTTGTTTGCCTTGGTAGGACTTCTCTAAGCCAAGAGCTCCAAGAATCTCATTCGGTTTAAGTCCATAGAGGGATTTCGGCATCCGCCTCTGTTGTTCGTCCATTGTTCGTTCTCCTAAAACATCGAGATGATGGCGAGGACCACTCCAGTGATTCCTTCGCCACCGAGAAAGCCACTTGCAACTAAGCTTGTGCGGTCAGTGATGGCTTGTGACAGCCGTTTGCCGCTGATTTTTCTAATGAGAAGCAGGACCATGGCACCAAAGCCCATGATGAAGGAAATGCTTACAGGGAGGTACACCCCCAGCCCCAGCGTTGCCGCAGGAACCTTCACCAAGTAGAGGACAATTCCTATGGCGGCTCCGATGAGGAATGCCGGCACATGTCCTAAGCCTCCAACCATGGCGGTTACCGCTCTGGCCTGGGGCGCGGGGAGGAGTTCCGAGCCGAAGCCACCAAGTGTGTCTTTCAGCACCAGCAGCGCTATGACCGCGACCACGGCACCGAGGATTCCGCCAATGCCCTCAGCAATAAATTGCGCGGCCGGACGGGTTCCAAGCAAGTGGCCGGACTTCAAGTCATTCATCATGTCTCCGGTAAGACCGCATGCGACTGCAGTAACAGCCGCGATGGAGAAGGCGCCGATAACGGAAGGCTGCCAGAGGATCTGGATGGCCAACAGCACGAGGATGCCGAAGATCTCCATGGGGTTGATACCGGTCTGACCGGTGAGCATGGCGGCCAGGTGGGTGGTGAGATAGATTCCCAGCACTGTCACCAACGCCTGAAGGAAGGTGATCTCGGTACCTACGGTGAGCACCACCACAACCAAGGCGAGCAAGGCGAGAAACGCCCAGCGGCGATTGCCTGTGAGCAGGGAAGGTTCGGTGTTCTTTGGTTTGTCCGTCGAGCGGGTTTTGAAGAACAGCCGCGATTTATCAACGATGGCCTTGATGAAAATCCCAAGTCCGGTTCCTACCATCAATCCAATACCCAGATTCGATCTGAACAAGTCGGCGGCCGCCATGTCCGCGAACAACCCGGTCGCTATTCCGATTGGTGTGATAAGGAGGTATCCAAGGACTGCACCACCGAGCCATACCAGCGAGAGCACGGGCCCGATGATCGCGCCGATTCCTGCCGCCATCGGTGATATCCAGACTGCTAGCATGGGAAACAAGGCGCTTCCGGCATAGAGGATCAAAACCGGTGGAATGACAGGAATTCCATCACGGAACACAGTGAAGACTGCGCTCGCGGCTAGACAGGAGAACAACAATCCAGCGCCTTTGCCCTTGGTGGTCCCGGCGATAAGAGTCTGGTAGGCGGCTTGCCCCATCGGGTAGGGCAATTGATCGCGCACAATGTACTTTGGTCGGGCGATTATGGTGAAAAGCGTTCCTAGCACCGCCCCGCAGATGGTGATGACAAGCAGGGAAGCCAGTGGCACTTGGGCTTGTGGATTGAGCATCCAGATACCTGGAAGCGTGAATGCCAGACCGCCTGCGACCATCGCACCGGAACTCATCATGGTGTGGGTGACGTTTATCTCTTGCAGTGAGGAGTTCTTGAATCGCCTCAGGACCGCCAAGCTCACAACCGTCACGAACACGGTTGGCCAGGGGAGCGCTCCCATGCGCAACGCGACATACACCGAGCTGGTGGTGATGACCAACAGACCGATTATCCCTACGATTAGCCCCCTGGTGGTGAGCTGGTCCCTTGTGCGTGATGTCTCCATAGGATGAACCTCCTGCGATAGGTGAAGATGTTGTGCAATCATATCAGATACCGCAATATTCGTGTAGTGTATGGAATATTGTCACTTTATAGACGATAGAGTTGTTTTTAAGTAGATTTGTTCATATCCATCGTTTAAAATGGGTACAGTATGGAAAAGGGATTGCTTCCCGAAGGAGAAACGCGTATGAAGAAGATCTTGTTGGTGGTCGCTCTTGTCTGTCTTATAGTGCTTCCTCTATCTGCAGCGAAGTATGACAAGTCCGATGGTATCGGGGTTGGTCTCAGTCTTGGATATCCAGTGAACGGCGCGGCTGTGAAGTATGGTATGGGTGATTTCCGCATTGTGGGAACCCTTGGTTATAGTTTCCCCTCCTCACTCTCGTTGGAAGGCGGTGTCCAATACGATCTCACTGAATTTGAGATCGAGAACATTCCCTTCTATGTGAATATCGGCGGTACCGTGGCTGTCACAGTCGGTGGTGGTTTCGGGCTCTCTGTGAATGTTCCTGTCGGCGTATCCTATTTCTTTGAAGCTTTTGATGAGTATCCGATGGAGGTATTCCTCAAGCTGGCTCCTGGAATCAGAATTGCTCCTTCCATTGGCTTCCAGATGGGTGGTGCTATCGGTGCATTGTATTATCTAGACTGATCATACTGACCATAAAAAAACCACTGGGGTTCAACGCTCCAGTGGTTTTTTTGTTTTGACCTTTATGGCTTCTGTGTGTTTTAGGTTCCAGATACTTTAAACACAACTTTCCCAATCAGTTTTCTATCCTCTCAAAGGGCTCGAATTTGGATAGCAGCCGTTCCGGCACTCTCGCTTTGACCAAGATGCCTTCCGGGAGATATTCCGCAGCGATCAGAGTCCCGCTGTTTCGGACGAGCGCGACGAGGTCATGCCGGGTATTGGGGAACAGATACTCGTGCTCGGGATGGGATTCGTGTGCTTTTGCCTCGATCGCCGCCATCAATTTATCAATACCAGTACCTTCCTTGATGGAACCTTGGATGGCGTCTGGATGCTGGGACATGATTTTCGCAACGGCGAATTCGTTATGCGCCATATCCATCTTGTTGATGAACACCACCATCGGCTTGCCCTCGCAGCCCAAAGAGGCCAGGACCTCCATGGTGGTATCGTAGCATTGGAGCATATCCGGATGCGCCGCGTCACACACATGGACAATGAAATCATCATAACTGGCTTCTTCCAAGGTTGATTTGAATGCATCAACCAGCTGGTGAGGCAGGTCGCTGACAAATCCAACCGTGTCGGTGAGCAGTATATCTCCACCGTTTGGGAAGGAGATCCGTCGGGTGGTGGGGTCGAGAGTGGCGAAAAGCTTGTCCTCAACCAGCACATCGCTTTTTGCCAACAAGTTGAGCAAAGAGGATTTTCCCGCATTCGTGTAACCTACAATCGCAGCTGTGGGAACCGTCCCGTTCGAACGGCTTTTACGTTGGATCACCCGCTGGGCTTCGATTTTCTTGAGTTCCTCTTTCAGTTGCGTGATCCGGTTGGCGACAATGCGGCGGTCAAGCTCAAGCTGGGTCTCCCCTTCGCCGCGGGTTCCTTTCGCTCCTCCTTGCTGCCTGGACAGATGGGTCCACTTGCGGGTGAGACGAGGCAAGGAGTATTCCTGCCGCGCGAGAGCCACCTGCAACACGGCTTCCTTCGTAACAGCGCGATCGCTGAATATCTGGAGGATGACTTCCTGACGGTCGATGACAGCTAGCGAAGTCATCTCCTCAAGGTTGCGTTGGCAGCGGGGAGGGAGATCATGGTCGAAGATGATGCAGTCGGCATGGGCTTCTTCAGCTATTGTCATGACCTCGGCGACTTTGCCCGAACCTATGAGGGTTGCGGGATTGATGGTCCTGAGCGGGATGATAAGTGAGCTGGCCACTTCGGCCCCCATGGTCTTCACCAGACTCAAAAGCTCTTCAAGGCGGGCTTCGGCGCGGTGCTTGTCTTCCTGATTTTCACGCAGGGTGATCACCAAGGCCTTGGTCTTGGTCTCGACAGTATCGATCAGTGATGATGTAGTTTCGAAAATAGGCTCCTCACGGTGCCCCGGAAATAGATGATGGGGCAGGTATGGGAAAACTATAGGGATAGTTACCTTAGTTGTCAATATATGGTATACTCCCCACGGCAATTACATTAATTCAAAGAGGTTCCCATGGGTCTTAACTGCGGTATCGTCGGCTTGCCCAATGTCGGCAAATCCACCATTTTCTCCGCGCTCTCCTCAGCACCAGCCGAGGCCGCCAACTATCCTTTCTGCACAATCGATCCCAACGTAGGCATGGTTTCGGTTCCTGATGGCCGCCTTGATAGAATCGTCTCCCTCATCCCCACCAAACGTGTGGTTCCGGCCACCGTTGAGTTTGTGGATATCGCCGGCTTGGTAGCGGGGGCTTCAAAAGGCGAAGGCTTGGGCAACCGCTTCCTCGCCTCCATCCGTGAAGTCGGAGTACTCGTCCATGTCGTCCGTTGTTTCGAGAATCCCGATATCATCCATGTGAGCAATGTGATCAATCCGGCAAGCGATATCGAGACCATCAACATCGAGCTCGCCTTAGCCGATCTTGAGACCGTGGACAAACGTTACAGCAAAGTCAGCAAGATGACCCGGTTGGATAAAGAGACCGCCAAACAAGCCGCCGCCCTGCTTCCAGTGTTGGAAAGGTTGAAAGCGGCCCTCGGAGATGGCAAAGCCGCCCGCAGTCTGAATCTCTCCGATGAAGAGACCAAGACTATCTACGACCTTCACCTCATCACCCTTAAGCCGATGATCTATGTCTGCAATGTGGACGAGGACGGAATCACCGAGGAAAACCAGCATGTCCGCACGGTACGGCAAATCGCTGAAGCCGAAGGCGCGCAGGCTGTGGTGATCTGTGGCAAGATCGAAGCGGAGATATCCGCCTTGGATACCGCTGAGGAGCGGAAGGAATTTCTCGAAGCTGTCGGCTTGGAGGAGTCTGGTTTGAACCGTCTCATCCGGACCGGCTACAAAACCCTTGGACTACGGACTTTTTTCACTGCGGGAAGCGATGAAGACCGCGCGTGGACTTTCCATGCTGGCGACAAGGCTCCGCAGGCGGCTGGGGTCATCCATACGGATTTTGAAAAAGGCTTCATCAAAGCCGAAGTCTATAATTGTGACGATCTCTTCCGCTATGGAAGTGAGCAAAAGGTACGCGAGGCCGGCAGGTTCCGCATGGAAGGCAAGGAATATGAGGTGCAGGACGGGGACATCATGCACTTCCGATTCAACCTTTAGCATTGGCCCCTATAAGATGAAAGCCACCCGACCGGGTGGCTTTCGTGTATCTTTCGTGTATCTAGTAGAGAGTAAGGGCAGTAGATCACCAGGTGGCGCTGAAGGTGATGGGCTTGGCCAGCAGCAGGATATCGATCAGCGGGATATCGAACCGCACGGTGTTGGTGCCGGTCTTGGTCCCGCCCTCCTGGCTGATCACGCTGGTGGGAGTGGCGATCCGGATGGAGATGACGCTCTGCATGATGGCATCGGGCCCTTCCTCACCAAGGATGTAGCTGATCATATCCAGATAATCCGCTGCGCTCAGGCCCTCGTTGTACAACGGCCCGAAGGTTTCAAAATTGGGGTCTGAGAGGAAGGGGATCATCTTGGCCAGCTCGGGGTAGTTCTTGAGGTCGAGATAGAACTTCATCGTGGTATTCTTTCCCGACGGCGCCACCGTAAGGATGCTCTGGCGTTCCATTTTATTCATCTCGAGCAGGAACTGTGGCAAGCTGGTGAAATCGAAATCAAAGAAATAGGAGTTTTCACCGGTTTTGACCAATGTGATATTGGATGCGCTGGGCTTGGTCTCAAGCATTTTAAGGAAATCATCGACACTTGCGTCCATGATCGAGGTCTTTTTGCTATCAGGCGTGAAGGATGCGAAATCGTCCAGAACCGCGATGAAGAAATCATCGACGACAAGATCGGTGGTTGCCCATCCGGAATTGTTCACGTTCATGGAGATTCCCTGCTGCATCACACATCCACTGGTGAACACAAGCAAGATTAAAAGGGAGATTGCAGAAAGGAGAAGGCTGGAGGGTTTGTATCGATTCATGGCAAATCCTTTTTTTTGTACTATTACCGGGCGCACAGCGTTTCATAGAGAATGTAACCCAATCCGCTTTGGTTGGCAAGCATCAGCCTTTGACCTCTTCAAAATAGTACTCGCCCTCATCCTCATATATCGCGAACGAATGGGGTTGCTTGAAAGCAGCATGCCGATGCATGAATCTGTCTAGAGTGGAAGTATCGAGCTCAACCAAGGATTCCGGCACGAAATAGAGCTCCACCACGGGACTCTCGCCAGTTTCCTGGAGGAAGGATAAGCCTTGGTGCAGCTCCATATAGCTGAGCAGGGCGGGAAGCAAAGCCTCTTTAGCCTGGGCTTGGTAAAGCTCCCTCACGAAGCGGTCCTGCAATTCAAAAATCTCGGCCTCCCCGGATGGGTCGTGGCGTCGCAGAAAACCATGGAAGGCATACAGGAATTCCACAGCACCCAGCCCCACGCCTCCGCACGCTGTCTGAAACCACATAGCCGCGTTCCCTTGGGTGTAGAACCGGTCGCAGGCTTCCTTCAACTGCATCGCCTTGGCCAGATCGTCCTTGCTCATGGTGGGACTCTCAATAATCAGATATGGGCTGGAATGGTCATATACCAAACCGTAGGAATCTGCCTGTTCAGCAAGAAGGGTTCCAGGAAGCAGAGCCAAGGGAAAAATGTCCAGGTTGCTGGGTTTTTGAGCGATGGCGAAGGCAAGGCTTTTTTCAAATTTCGCCAAGGAATCACCAGGAAGGCCGATGATGAGATCGAGACCGAATACCACACCAAAGGAATTCAACAAGTCCATTTTCTGGGTGAACAGCGCAGGGTCGAATCGTCGGTTGATCGCGCTGAGGATGTTTGGGTCTGAACTCTGCAAGCCGATCTGAAGACTGCAATACACCTGTGAAAACAATTGCGCGACAGTCTTGTCGATTAGTTCGGCCCGGACCTCAAAGGTGAACTCCATGGTGGAAGGAGCCTTGTCCCGCAGCAACTTAAGAATTTCAATAGTGCGCCCACGGTCCATGTTGAAGGTGGGATCGAGGACGAACACATGCTCAACCTCATGCCGGGACAACACCTCAAGTTCCTTCTCAATGCGCTCGAAGGGATATGTCCTGACTGTTCGTTCGCCTCGGGACTCGAAGCAGAAGGCGCAGTGGAAGGGACAGCCCCTGGTCATCTCCCAAAGCACACCTTGGTACCGGCTGGGATCAGCGGTTCCCGTAAGCAGGGGAGACGGGAGCTTGGCGAGGTCCGGGGGTGTTGGGAGGATCCGCTGGGGTTGCTCCTTTGTCATGATTCCAGGGCCCTTCACCGGCTGTCCTGCCAGGATGCTCCTCAGGACGCGAACCATGGTTTCCTCGCCTTCCCCTATCACCAGAAAGGCGAGCTCGTCGCGCAGCATCGCGGCACCATTGGCGGTGACTTCGGCACCACCTGCGAAAATTTTTATCTGAGGTGAACGCTTGGCAAGCGCGGTGATGAATGCATCACACCAAGCTCTATTATAGAGGTACACCGAAACGCCCACGAGATCAGGAGCCTTGGCGGCGATTTCCTTTGCCGCGGCTTGGGGGGAATGGGTGTCGGCCAGGTATTGGGTGAGCTGGATGTCCGCCTGCGAGGCGATCGCTTGATCCTGACGGAGTGCGCTCATGATGCACAGGGCCCCAAGTGGATAGGCGAGTGGAGAATTCTCAATTGAGCAGGCCACAAGGTGGATGCGGAGTTTTTGCTTTTCCACCACGATTATTTGATATCTATTCCGCCAAAGGCGGCTAGGCAGCGGACTGTGACTACTGGCGCGTTGCGATCGTCAGGATCCTTGGCACGGTTGTCGACACCGCCGAACAACGGGGTTGCCTTGGTGACCACCCGGACATCGCTGGGAAACTTCATGTCCACCCCTCCAAAGATCGCAGAGGCATCGATGATAATATCGTGATCTATCCGCGCATGGGTGAAGTCGACATTCAAACTGCCAAAAAGCGCGAACAAAGTGGAGCCATCAAGCTGTTCTGAGACGTTGCGGACATCTTGTCCAGAAAACACCGCGGTATAATCGGGATGGGCCGCGGAATCCTCTTTTTTATAATTGGTGCGGTTGCCAGATGTATTCCGATACGAGGTTGAATCGGAGCGGTACTCCTGTTTTTCCGTCGAACCGGTACTCTTCACATGTGAACTCGCGCGTTTGGAGCCCATCAGAAGCAACAATCCGAAACCAATGACCGCCGCACCTCCAAGAAACCGGCCATCGAACCATTGGGGAATCCAACCTCTCGCATTGGCAAACAACCAGGAACCAAGCAGCAGCATGCCGAAGTTCCAGGCGCCCACCCCTTGGTTCATCATGGAGCTTATCGAGACGATGATGATGGGGAGTGCCCACCAGCCATCGAACAGGAGGTTGAACTCGATTCCGGCTGCCGATAATATAATGTTCAGACCGACCCCAACGATGATGACACCGAGGAAGATTTTGGTGATATTCTGTTTCATGCCGCTATAATGGGCGTTTTCCAATGCGATGTCAATGTATAGCTACTCTATTGGATGTCAATCTTAAGCAGTCTTTTCCGGACCGGTTTCCATCAAGTCTGCCAGCGCTTTCCCTGGGCCTCGCTTCGGTCTTTATCCGAAATCAAGCGTTGACAAAACAACAACCTCCCCCTATAACTGTAATTCGTGCATCATGCTGGTAAATCTGAAAATCCGAAGCATGGAGAAGGAAAGAGGTCGCATGGAAAAGAAAACGAACACGAATGATAAGGTCCTCATCATCGTGGAGTCCCCCACTAAGGCAAAGACCATCAAGAAGTTCCTGCCTGCGAACTGCACTGTCATCGCGTGCAACGGACATGTCCGCGATTTGCCCGCCGATGCAATGTCCATCGATATCGAGCATGATTACAAACCCCTGTATGAGATTTCCACTGGCAAGGAGAAAATCATCAAGTCCATAAAAAGCGAACTTGCCACCAGCTCATCCCTGCTGCTCGCCACTGATGAAGACCGCGAGGGCGAGAGCATCTCATGGCATTTGCTCGAGCTTTTAAAACCGAAGGTAAGCTATCAGCGGATGGTTTTCCACGAAATCACCAAGAAAGCCATCATGCATGCCCTGGATAATGGAAGGGAGCTCGATATGGCTTTGGTTGATGCTCAGGAAGGCCGCCGAATCCTGGACCGTCTGTACGGATATACCCTCTCTCCGCTGCTATGGAGAAAGCTTGGGCAGAAAAAACTTTCTGCTGGCCGGGTGCAGTCGCCAGGCCTTAGGCTGATTGTGGAACGGGAACGGGAACGGCTGGCATTTAAGGAAGCCTCGTATTGGGATGCGAAAGCCCTGCTCAGACGTCCTACCGATGCGCCGCATGCGGCTTTTGAGGCTCGGTTGGATTCTATCGGGGGCCTTCGGGTGGCATCAGGTAAGGATTTCGATCCGGCCACGGGCCAGTTGACGCACCAGAAGAAGGTAGTGGTGCTCGACGAAGCCAAAGTGCGGGAGTTGATCGAAAAACTGAAGAACGCCGCTTGGACTGTAGCCGATATTGAGGAAAAACAGAAGAACCAGCGGCCAGCTCCACCTTTCACCACTTCCACGCTCCAGCAGGAAGGAAGCCGGAAGCTGAGGCTCAGCACCAAAGACACCATGAAGGTGGCTCAGAGATTATATGAGAACGGGCTGATCACCTATATGCGCACCGATTCGCCTGCACTGAGCCAGGAAGGTATCCAAGGAGCCAGGGATGCAGCCGGAACCTTGTTCGGCCTAGAATACCTTTCACCGACCTCACGACAGTATACCTCCAAATCCGTATCAGCGCAGGAAGCCCACGAGGCCATCAGGCCCGCTGGTGAGAAGTTTGTCCATCCGGAGGACTCCGGTTTGAGCGGAAAGGAACTGGCCCTGTACGATATGATTTGGAAACGGACCCTTGCAAGCCAGATGGCTGAATCGATTAAGGCCACCACCACGGTGCATATCAACGCAGATGACGCACGCTTTACCGCAACTGGCAATCGGATTGTTTTCCCAGGATACATCCGGGTGTATGTGGAGGGGAAGGATGATCCGGAAGCCGCATTGGAAGATACCGAGAGCTGGTTGCCAGCCCTTAGCGCCGGGCAGTCAGTGATGCTTGAGAATCTGGAACCGGTTGGCCATGAGACCAAACCGCCGGCTCGGTTCACCGAGGCCACGCTCGTCCAGGAGCTGGAGAAGCTTGGAATCGGCCGACCATCCACCTATTCGGCGATCATAGAAAAGCTTATAGAAAAGGTGTATGTGGTTAAGGACGGCACTTCCCTTATCCCGACCTTCACCGGTTTCGCAGTGGTTCAGCTGTTGGAAGAGAATTTCGGCAAGCTGGTTGATTACGCCTTTACCTCCAACATGGAGACCGCCCTCGATGAGATCGCTGTGGGAAAGGTGGATGAGTTGGATTTCCTCCGTACTTTTTATGAGGGAGAATCCGGGCTGAAGCAGCTTGTAGAGCAAAAAACAGCCGATATCACCACCGCGACTGCGAAAAAGATTATGCTTCCCCAGATATCGGACAAGTATCCCATTTTCTTAGGTAAGTTCGGTCCCTATGCGGTGCAAAACGACGCTGATGGTGAGAAAGAACATTCCATCTCCATTCCCGAGGACCTGCATCCCGGCACGATCACCGAAGCGGATCTCGAGCGCCTGCTCGAAGCGAAGAAGCAAGCTGCCGACGGGCCAGAGCCAATCGGCCACGATCCCAAGACCAAACTCCCGATATTCCTGCTTTCCGGCCGGTTCGGACCGTTTTTCCAATTGGGCGAAAAATCCGATCTTAACCCAACACCCAAACGCGCGAGCGTGCCAAAGGGAAGAAACGGCCAGGATCTCTCTATGGAGGAAGTGCTCTCCTTGCTATCGCTACCCCGTACCCTGGGGGTGCATCCCGACTCCGGGGAACCTGTTGTCGCGAACCGTGGTAAGTTCGGTCCCTATGTAGGTTCGAACAAAGAATACCGCTCGCTTCCCAATCCTGAGGCGCTTTTCTCGGTTACTCTCGAAGAGGCGGTTGCCCTGTTGGCGCAGCCAAAACAGAGCCGTTTTGGAAAAGGCGCTGCCAAAGGCAAACCTGTTGAACCGATGATTTCCTTTGGAGAGCACGAAGGCCAGCCGCTTGGCATATACGATGGGAAATATGGTTTTTACGGAAAATGGGGTAAGGAGAACTTCACCTTGCCTTCTGCCATGAAGAAAGATGCTGAAGCCCTCAAGACCCTCACCAAAGAGCAGGTTATAGATCTGGCGCAAGCACCCAAAGCCGAAAGGCCTACGAAGGTAGGAAGATATCCCAGCAAGACCAGCAAGACCAGCAAGACAACGAAGGCCGTGAAAACCACCAAAACCACCAAGGCCACCAAGGCCACCAAGGCCACCAAGAAATAATCCACTGCTGAGGATAAACGCTGAGAAGAGGGGCCGCCAAGCCCCTCTTCTTCCATCAACAGCAGTTATTGGTCATTCCACATCCTGAAGCGCGTCGTAGCCTTCTTCACCTGTGCTCACCTTGATCACATTCTCCACATCATAGACGAAAATCTTGCCATCGCCGATGTGGCCGGTGTATAGCACTTTTTTCGCAGTATCCACGACTGTCTTGACCGGAATCTTGCACACGACGATCTCGAGGCGTACTTTCGGCAGCAGCTTCAGCTCAACTTCAACGCCGCGGTAATATTCACGACGACCTTTCTGCATTCCGCAACCCATGACATTGCTCATGGTGATGCCGGTGATGCCGATGGCATTCAGCGCTTCCTTGAGTTCTTCAAATTTGAGAGGATTGGTGATGATGTCGACCTTGGTCATCTTGACTGCGCCAGGCTTGACGGGATGTTTGGTTGAAGTGGCATATTCCACGGGAACGGCCGCCGCAACAGTGTACGGACCATGCTTGGGTTCAAAATCACGTTCCGCGCCATCATAGGGATGGACAGCTGGTGTAAAGTCCGCATAGGCGCTCGTCAATCCGTGTTCCTCGATATCCAGTCCGGCGACTTCCGCTTCTGGAGAGACTCGTAGCCCGATGGTTTTTTTCAAAACTGAGAACAAGATGAAAATGGTCACACCGACCCAAGCGGCTACAGCACCGACTCCGATAATCTGGATTCCCAGCAGCTTTAAGCCACCACCGTAGAATACCCCCCCGTCCATCGCGAACAAACCGACCAGTAGGGTGCCAAGAGCTCCGCACATTCCGTGGACTGTCACCGCACCAACAGGGTCGTCGATTTTGGCAACCTTATCCAGAAATTCGATGCCGTACACAATCACGATACCACCAATCATCCCAATGAGAGCTGCACCGACCGGGGACACGATGTCACAACCAGCGGTGATGGCGACCAGACCGCCTAGTGCTCCGTTTAGGGTGAGCGATACGTCCGGTTTCTTGTACTTCATCCATGAGAGGAACATGGTGGTGGTGGCTCCTGCGGCAGCCGCCAGGTTGGTGGTCACGAAGATATGGCTCATTGAGGATAGTGCCCCATCACCGGTGGCGCTGAGCGTGGACCCAGGGTTGAATCCAAACCAACCGTACCAGAGGAAGAATACCCCAAGGGCACCTAGGGTGATGCTATGTCCAAGAATAGCCCGGGGTTTGCCTTTATCATCGTACTTTCCAATACGCGGGCCTAGGATGGATGCTCCAATCACCGCCGCCACTCCACCAACCATATGGACCGCGGTAGAACCGGCGAAATCGTGGAAGCCGAGCTGCATAAGCCAGCCGCCACCCCATATCCAATGGCCCGATACCGGATAGATCACCAAGCTGATGATGAAGCTGTAGATGAGATAGGTTGAGAATTTCGTCCGCTCCGCCATCGCTCCCGAGACGATTGTAGCCGCGGTGGCGCAGAAGACCGTCTGGAAGATAAAGAATGCGGAACTAGGGATGGTAGAGCTATAATCTCCTCTCACAAAGAAATCCGGTTTTCCGATGATTCCTAGAACCGAGTCGCCCTGCATCAAGCCAAAACCAATGAACCAGAAAGCCAAAGAACCAAGTGCGAAATCCATAAGATTCTTCATGATGATGTTCCCGGCGTTTTTCGCTCGTGTGAACCCTGTCTCAACCATAGCGAAACCGGCCTGCATGAAGAAAACCAATGTGGCTGCCAACAATACCCAGATTGTGTCTGCTGAAGAAAACATACGCCTACTCCCTGTTTTGGTCGCGATATGCTCGGTGCCTACACCGAAACATCCGTTTGCCCGATTTTTCTTCCAAAAGTGGAAAAAAAAAACGGTTCCCAGGGGAACGAATTTCTCGTCCAGACTGCGCGCTGTTTGAACTAAAATTATTGAAAGGGGTTTTACAGGAATCTTTGCGGATTGTCAATGGCGAAATTTTAAAAGCATATATTTAGCAATACATAAAAATTGATATATGCATAAAAATGAAAGTATTAAAATTAGTTATTACGCACCATATGTAGGAATCGAGAGCCTGTATGTAAAAACAAAGACCCAAAAATTATTATTTCTTAAATAATCAGAGAGGGGTTTTTTCTAACCAATCCAATGTTCGCTTTTGGAAGGTGATGTGCTAAACGACCTCTTCCTTTCCAAAAAGAGGTTCTCCTTCCCACAACCTAAGCTGCATTCCCAGCATTGGATACAGGCCTGTAGCCCAAAAGCCGGTGACCGCATAGCGGACGAAACTGAAAAAGAGGTGGTCGGGGAGGAAGGGTTTCGAGCCTTGCACCAGCATGAGGACCATCACGCCAAATACATATCTGAAAGCCTTCACTTTCAAAGTTCCCGTAGTGGCGTAGTGCAGCCGCACTTGGTCTAAAGTGAAACCGAGGCATCCACCACCTGCCAGGCTCAGCAGCTTCATCGGGTCGGTGAAGGCTGTCGCATCGACCAACCCGGCAGGAATCAGGAGGGCCAGAAGAACCGCTCCCAAAGTTCCGCCGATACCGATCGCCATGGCGAAACGGACCAATCGCACCCGGTCGTCGTACAGCTTGAGAAATAAGTCATAGGTGACGATGGTTATGCCTACACCGAGAATAAGACCCGCCGCTACATCCAAGGGCCAGTGTACCCCAAGATACATACGGGAGACCGCCACCATGAGGATAAGGAACCCGCATGCTATTGAAAGCCAGCGCTTGCGCATGGTGATTGCGAGGGAACTGTAGAACGAAGCGGCACCAGTCGTGTGTCCGCTGGGGAAGGAGTATCCAGTGGCGGTTTGGACTCGTTTGCCTTTGATGTCCTGCAATACCTCAAAGGGACGGGGAGCCCTAACCAAAGCTTTTAAGATGCTCATTGCGACCAAGGAGGTAAGCAGGGTGGAATAGATGGCGAACCCTTTTTTCTTCGACCCGCACCAGAGTATAAAGGCGATTGCGAGGATAAACACGGTGTCTTCGCCGAAGAAGGTGAAGAACTCGCCTATGAAATCAAGCGCTGGATTCGCAAGCGAGTCAAAGAACCTGATGATCGCTATCTGCATGGTGTGCCTCCTAGATGTAGGTTGCAGTATAACCCACTGATTTGGGGTTGGCAACTTTTTGAATAAGCTTACTATTCGATTTGGGAAAAAACAGGTATGGGGGTGTTGACAAAAAATCAACTTCAGTGTAGTTTCTCATTGCTAACGAGGGCGTAGCGAAGCTGGTTATCGCGACGGCCTGTCACGCCGTAGATCGCGGGTTCGAGTCCCGTCGCTCTCGCTCGTTGTACCGCTCTGATTTTTTCAGAGCGGTATTTTTTTTCTTTAAAAATACCACAACCCCAGGTGGGTTGTCAGATTGGTGCCTGGCTCCAGGAGGATAACGTTCAATGATAGTTTTGGTCGGAATGAGTGGTGGGATCGATTCATCGGTAGCGGCATTGCTGCTGAAGCAGGCGGGACATGAGGTGATCGGGGTCACCATGTCGATTTGGAGGCAAGGGAACCCCTTTAAAGGCGAGCTTAAGAAGAATGCCTGTTTCGGGCCGAACGAGGAAGAAGATATCGCCGAAGCCCGCCGAATAGCCGGTCTATTGGGAATCGAGTACCATGTGATGGATTGCGCAGAGCAGTACGAACGCATCGTACTCGAGGATTTCCGCAGCGAATATCTTGCTGGCCGCACTCCCAACCCATGTGTATGGTGCAATAGCTTGATCAAGTTCGGCGCGCTTCCGAAAATCGCGCGGGAATCGGGGATAGTTTTTGACAAATTCGCTACTGGGCATTATGCCAAAGTGGCCTTTGAAGGCGATCGTTGGGTCCTGCGGCAATCGGCCGACCAAAAGAAGGACCAAACCTATTTCCTCTACCGGCTTAGCCAGCGGCAGCTTTCGGAAGTGCTCTTCCCCCTCGGCGATCTGCAAAAGGACGAAACCCGTCGGATCTGCGTGGAACACGGCTTTTTCACAGCGGAAAAAGAAGAAAGCCAGGATTTCTATAGTGGCGATTACAGCGACCTCATCGATGCCCCCAAAACCATAGGTGATATCGTTGATAGGCACGGGAAGGTCTTGGGAAGCCACGAAGGCACTTGGAATTATACTGTTGGACAGCGTCGTGGCTTGGGTATAGCCTCTGACCGGCCGCTGTACGTGGTCGCCCTTGACGGGACGAAGAACCGAGTGGTGGTTGGGTACGAGGAAGATACCTTCGGGGATGCCTTGATAGCCGGGAAGCTCAATTGGATCTCGATAGAGGCTCCCACAGCTCCGAGGCACGCTCAAGCCAAGATCCGCTCCACAGGAAAAGCCAAGCCTGTGGTTATCTCCGCGCAGGACGACGGCTTGGTGTCGGTACGGTTCGCCGAACCCCAGAAGGCCGTCACTCCAGGGCAGTCGGTGGTGTTTTATGATGACGACCTGGTGCTAGGTGGCGGTGTGATCCAATAGTTCTCCGATTCTTCAGCACCGGCATCGCACTTGTCCCGGAACCATAATCGTGCTTTAATGATACTATCTTATTCAATTGGAGATACCCATGCGATTGATCATCCAACCAGATTACCATACGCTCTCCCGCTGGACAGCAGCGTATATCGCGCGCTCGATTTGTGATTTCGCTCCTACCGCCGACAAGCCTTACGTGCTTGGCCTCCCCACGGGCTCCTCGCCAATGGGAACCTATAAAGAGCTGGTAGCCATGCACCGCAACGGCTGCCTGTCATGGAAAAACGTAGTCACCTTCAACATGGATGAATATATCGGTCTTCCCGAAGACCACCCTCAGAGCTATCACTCCTTCATGTGGGACAATCTGTTCTCGCACATCGACATTCAAAAACAGAACGTGCACATCCTCAATGGCAACGCACCAGATTTGAACGCCGAATGCGCAGCCTACGAGCAGGCGATTGCAGACGCGGGGGGAATCCGTCTGTTCCTTGGTGGGATAGGCGCCGATGGCCATATCGCGTTCAACGAACCTTTTTCCTCGCTGCAGTCCCTCACGCGGGTGAAGTCGCTGACGTTGGACACCAAGGTGATGAATTCCCGATTCTTTGGAAATGATATCAACAAAGTCCCCTCCACGGCGCTCACTGTTGGAGTGAAAACTGTTATGAACGCAAGGGAAGTCCTGCTTGTGGTCAATGGTCACAACAAAGCCCGGGCGCTGCAGGCTGTGGTGGAAGGAGCGGTCAGCCATGCCTGGACATGCAGCGCTGTGCAAATGCATCCCAAGGCGATAATCGTTTGCGACGAGGACGCTACAGGAGAGCTGAAGGTGGATACCTGGCGCTATTTCAAGGATATCGAAAGCAGGAATCTGGACCCAAACCAGCTGTACCCCTTGGTGTAGCGGCGTTCCGTTTTTGCTCCAAGCCAACTATCAAGAATTGTGTGCACCAGGGCCTGAGGCATTCAGCGCAGGCCCAATTCATGTGCAACCGCTATGACCGAGGCAGGGTCGTCGGTCATGATTGTATCCACACCTAGGTTGAACAACCGTCGCATCTCTTGAGGGTCATTGATGGTCCATACCTGGATCACCGCACCTATTTTATGGAAGTCTTTGATGAATGAGGGCGTGATGACCTCGATTCCCCATTGCCTTACCGGCACCTGGAACACGAGCGTGCGGCTCTTCGGATCCGGACGCCTAGGGAGCAATCCCAGTTTCTGACGGGCAAGCAACGGAACAACCTCCAAGGTGGTGAGGCTGGTGAGGATGTCAGGGCTTTTCAAGCGCATCAGCTTGAGATTGCGTAGGTGGAAAGAGGCGCACAGCACCCGGGCCTGGGCATTATGCGAACGCACCACTTCGATAAAAGCATCGACGATCAAAGGAGTCTCGCTTTTTAGGTCCACATTGAAGCGCTGGGTGGGGCAGGCTTCCAAGGCTTCGGCTAAAGTGGCGATACGGACGCCCTTGCCACGGAACGGGTGGGTGGCACCATGGTCTGGGGTGAAGGTATAGGCGGCGTCGAGCTGCTTCAGCTGTGCGAGGGTGAGGTCCTCCACTAAGCCGGAGCCATCGGTGTTCCGTTCTAGGGTAGGATCGTGCCAGATCACCACAACGCCATCCTTGGAGAGGTGTACATCGGTTTCAATCACATCGATGCCCATGTGGACCGCGCTGATGAAGGCCTCCAGCGTGTTTTCGGGATAATGCTTGCTATCCCCACGATGGGCTACCACGATGGGGAGTGGATTGAGGAAAGGTTCATTCATAACAGGTACTCTACGCCCGCGCTTGTTGTCCGTCAAGGTAAAGTTGGATCTCCGGATGCTTTCTTATGCAGTTTCAAGCGGGCCATTTTGATGAACATCTTCTCCAACCGCTGGGTCTCGCTTTCACTCAGGGTCGCCCGAGCCATGATATCACGGAAAAACCGCTCCACCTCTGGCCGCTCGTCTTGTTTGTAAAACCCGATGCGCTCGAAAGAATCACCAATGGTATCAACCAAAGCACGTACCCTTTGCTCGTCTATCGGCTGGAAGGAGGGTAGTGCGTTCAGTTTCTTGTACAGGGTGTAGGTTATGATCTGCACCGCTTGGGAGAGATTGAGACTGGGGAAATCGGGGGAAGTGGGGATGCGCACGCAGAGATGGCACTGATGGAGCTCATCATCCGTAAGGCCGTCGGCCTCGCGTCCGAACACGATGGAGACGATACCCTCCCCAGTAAGATTGATGCGTTCGGCCAGCTGGTCTGGCAGGATGGAGAAATACTTGCGGTTCTTGCCTCTTCTACGGGAAGCGCCTACCGTAAGCACACTGTCGCGGAGCGCTTCCTCAAGAGTGGCGAAGCGAAGATGTCGCTCGTAGAGGTCGTAGGCGTGGATCGCCAGCATGCGCACCCGCTGCTCATCGTAGACCCGATCACCGGTGACCACCAGCTGATTGATTCCCATGGTCTTCATCGCTCGGCAGACCGAGCCGATATTGGCTCCATCCTGCGGTTCCACCAGCACTATCCGGATACGGTCGAGATTTGATTTATGTTCCATGATAAACTAAGTAACAGATATTGAAGTATTATCCAAGCTATCATATAGTGTTTACATGTCGGAAAATCCCCAAGCACCACGGGATGCGGGCAAAACCGCTCTAATGATCATTGCGGTTGTCATTGTTGTCGCAGCCCTGAAGATCGCGAACACGGTCACCTTGCCCTTGTTCATCTCGTTGTTCTGTTTCTTGCTCTTCAATCCTCTTTTGAACAAGATGGAGAAAGTGAAGATTCCCCGTTGGCTTGGTGTGGTCATTGCCATGCTGCTTTTGCTCGTCATCCTTTTATCCGCAGGGTGGTTTTTCTTCTTCACCATCGATCTGTTGGTCAAACGGCTCCCCATGTACATCGGCCGCTTCACCGTCATCGACGCTTGGCTCGCCGACAAGCTGAATCTGGAGACAGGCACCAGTTTTCTCAGTTACCTTAATTTCGATTGGCAGGGGCTCATCATGAGGTCGCTGTCCTCGGCTTCTGGAAAAGCGATCAACGTGGTGTCGAAGGCCATGCTCATCTACATCTTCGTGCTGTTTCTCCTGTTGGAAAGGCAATCCCTCATACCGAAGCTGAAAGTAGCCATCCCCAGCCGCAAAGGTATGAAGCTGGCGGTATTGTTCGAACGGGTCAATCGCCAGATTTCCAAATACCTATTGCTCAAAGCCCTTATCAGCGCGGCCACCGGATTGCTGTTCTATCTCGCCGCGCTTGCCACCGGACTGGACTTCGCGGTGATGTGGGGGGTTCTGGCCTTCGTGCTCAACTTCATCCCCAGCATAGGGTCCATCATCATCACGGTCATGACCATCATCATGGCTATCCTGCAGTTCTTCCCCAACTGGGCCAATATCATCTATGTGGCTATCTTGATGATTTCCATCCAGATGGTGCTTGGCAATATTCTCGATCCTCGTATCCAAGGGGTGCAGCTGAACCTTAGTCCGTTCGTCATCCTGGTCTCCTTGTCCCTTTGGGGTTTCATCTGGGGTATCGCAGGGATGTTCCTCGCGGTTCCCATCACCTCGGTCATCCAGATATTATGTGCGAACGTGAAAGCGCTCAAACCCATCGCGGTGATGATTGGCAGCGGGAAATCCTATCGGAAAATGATTGAGGAGGAACGGCAGAGGGCCAAGGAGCGCGCCCGGCGCCGCAAGGAGCGCGAGAATAAAAGATTCTCCAAGACAGCTCCGCCCCTCGCGAGTCAAGATTCTCCGCCTGCCACCGAAGCGACTTCCGACGAACGCACCACATGATCGCTCCCAGCACACTGGACTGGTCGTTTGAACCCATTCTCCTCAGCTCTCTTTCCAACGGGCAGCGCGCCGATGTGCTCAAGCGGTTCTCGCAAGAGGTCTGGGCTTATTACCAACTGCACGCCCGGCCCTTTCCCTGGCGGATTACCAACGATCCGTATGCGGTGCTGTTGTCCGAACTCATGCTGCAGCAGACCCAGACAGAGCGGGTGCTTCCTAAATATCAAGAATTCTTGGAAGTCTGGCCGGATTTCCAATCCATGGCTTCCTCCTCGCTTCTGGAGGTGCTTTCGCGGTGGAAGGGGCTTGGCTATAACCGCAGGGCTCTTGCGCTTCGTA
This sequence comes from Sphaerochaeta sp. UBA6084, assembly GCA_002428625.1. Taxonomy (GTDB): domain Bacteria; phylum Spirochaetota; class Spirochaetia; order Sphaerochaetales; family Sphaerochaetaceae; genus UBA6084. Next base: position 310,628 of record DIXI01000007.1, on the reverse strand, counting down.
ATATCGCTATCGCGACCGGAGCCTTTGACTGGACCCTGCCGAAGGAATATTCCCAATTGCTCGAGTTCCCCATGATAGGACCTTCCACTGCGGCAGCCATCCTGTCATTTTGCCATGGGCAGCCATCTATCTACCTAGAGACGAATATCCGGCGGGTTCTGATCCATCAGTTTTTTCCAGGTGAGGAAAAAGTCCAGGATAAGGATCTGCGACCGATTCTTCAGGAACTTCTTGGCTTTCAGACAGATTTCAAGCAGTGGTATTACGCGCTTATGGATCTCGGGGTGTATTTTAAGAAAAACCTCGCTAATCCCAACCGGCGTAGCGCTCATTATATCCGTCAAGGAAAATTTGAGAATTCCAATCGCCAGATCCGTGGGATGCTTCTTCTCCTGTTCACCGAGCGGGGGCGTTTGAGAAAAGATCAATTGCATGAGAGTCTTGCTTTTGAACCGGAACGCATCGACGAATGCCTGGAAGCGCTCCAAAGGGAGGGTTTTGTGCAGGCCCTGAGCGGCCGAGTTCTTACCGCAGGTTCCTCTCTGGCAGCCGAGGAAGAACCTTGGTACGGCATTCCCTCAGAGACAGACAAAGGGGATTAAGGGAAAGAAAGCCCTGGATAGCATCTGTCAAGCGCTTTTAGCTCGTGCTTCGGCTTGATCGACAATCACATTCCCCGCCATGCCTATTACTATGACGATAGCCCCCAACAATAAGAACATGCTGAATTTATGGTAGATTATATAGTCTATGGCCATCGAAGCGATGATTTGAGCGGAGCTAAGCAACAATGCTGAATAAAGCGTCGGGATTTTCGGTATCACCCAATTTGTGCCTGTCACCACTACCACCGCGAGCAACCCGCCACCGAGAACCAAGGGTAGAGGGATGGATGGGATGGTGAGAAAACCCTCATACGTTTTCTGAAACGCCGTGAACCCGTAGACAACCAAAGCGAAGATCAAGCCGCTGACCACGTTGTTCCGTGCGCTGAACAGTACCCCCTTGTAGGAGCCGAAGCGCGAGTTATATACCATCTGCACTATGGTGACCACTCCGGTGAGGATGCCAAGAATGAGATAAGGGATGGTGAAGGCCCCTCCATCAAGAGCCATGATGATGATTCCCGCTAGACATATGCCAAGTGTGACTGTTTTCCGTCTGCTGATCCGGTACTTTGGCATCCCCATGAAACCGGTGAGATCGAAGATGAGCGAACCCAAGGATTGGCCGAATACCGCCGTGGCCATGGAGAGCGATGCTCCCAGATTGGTGATGGTGATGAAATTCGCATTGAGCACAAAGAATCCGAAGACTCCGCCGAACCAGAGGTACCAGGGAGCGTGTTGTCGAGGCAGCTGTGTCCCTTTCCCCAGGCTTTTCGCATGCATGATGATGGTGATCGCCACGATACCGACTACTTGGTTGACTAAAAGCGATACCGGCATGGTTGCGAGTTCCCCAAAGCGGGTATTGAGCACCACCATGAGCGAAATTGTTCCCCCGATACCGAGGGCTGAAGCGTAATACAAGGTTTTGGGCATAGGAAGATATTAGCACGAAATGATTTCCCTATCCAAGGGAGTGTGGGTGAGCACCTGCTGTTCGCAGCAGAGGTTCCTGCGTGGATACGCAAAGAGGCTGTGTGCAAAGCAACTTGAGATTATCCTCTAGCCGATGTACACTGATGATGCGTATCATTTATTTTTAATGATAGAAGAGGAGGCTCGGATGAAGAGAAAATCTTTATTACAGATAACCGCGCTGTTTTTTATGGTTCTTCTAATGTTCGCCGGGTGTGCAGCCCTCCAACAGCTTCCTGTAATGGAGCCGGTGGCACCACAGGCGGTGGCGGTCCAAACACCTGCGCCGGCCGCAAGTGTTGCTCCTCCAGTCGTTGCCCCCGAACCCGCGCCTACGCCAGTACCGGTCGCCGAGCCAGCCCCGGTACCGGTTGTTGAACCCGCACCAGTGCCTGCGCCAGCTCCAGTACCGGTTGTAGAACCAACCCCAGCTCCGGCCCCCGCACCAGTGCCTGCGCCAACACCGGTTGCGCCTGAGCCTGCGCCAACACCGGTTGCGCCTGAGCCTGCACCAGCAGCAGCACCTGTTCCCACTTCAGTTCCAACTGTGCCGCCGGTACCTTCCACCACGCCAGTTGCGCCGCTTGAGAAGACCTTGACCATCATCGCCACCAGCGACTTGCACGGGAGCATCTTCCCCTACGATTTTAAGAACAATGTCCCCGCCAAGACCTCGCAGATGCAAATCGCCAGTTATGTAGCGCAGGAACGGGCCAAGAACCAATCCGTGGTCCTTTTGGATAACGGTGATGTGCTGCAAGGCCAGCCAGTGGTGTACTACTACAATTTCGTCAAGACCGATGCCCCGCATATCGTGCCCTCCATCATGAATGACATGGGCTATGACGCTGCTTCGGTAGGGAACCATGATGTCGAAGCTGGGCCAGACGTGTATATACGCGCCGGGTTGGAGGCCGATTATCCCTATCTAGCCGCGAATGCTGTCGATATCGTGACTGGAGATCCTGCGATACAGCCGTACACCATAGTGGAGAAGGATGGCCTGAGGATCGCGGTGCTGGGAATGACCACTCCGTATATCCCCAAATGGCTCCCTCAGAATCTCTACGAGGGTATCCGGTTTGAAGACATGGTGGATACCGCGGCGAAGTGGATCCCCATCATCCAGGAGCTGGAGCGACCCGACCTGATCGTGGGATTGTTCCATGCGGGTGTGGATGAGAACTATAGTGGGAATGCGAATGAAAAAGGCAATGAGAACGCCAGCAAGCTGGTGGCTCAGAGGGTGGACGGTTTCGATGTGATTTTCACCGGGCACGACCACCAGGATACCAAGCTTACTGTAAAGGGACCTTCCGGCAAGGATGTCCTGGTGCTGGGGGCGATGAACGATGGCCGTTCCGTCGCAGTCGCCACGGTAGGTTTTGTTCAGGATGCCGCTGGCGGGTATGTGTTGGACAAGATAGCCGGCACCACGGTACCGATGGATGGCTATGCGCCCGACCCCGTGCTGGTGAAAAAATACCAGGCGGTTCAGGACGAGGTCACCCAGTGGGTGTCACGCCAGATAGGCACTATCAGTGAAACCATCACCTCACGCGATTCGATGTTCGGGGATTCGAAGTTCGTCGACCTCATCCATCAGATCCAGTTGGAGAAAACCGGGGCCGAAATCTCCATATCCGCTCCACTATCACTAGACGCCTCCATCAAGCAAGGCCCGGTGTACGTGCGGGATATGTTCAACCTGTATCCCTACGAGAATCTACTGTTCACCATGGAGATGACGGGCAAGGAGATCAAGGACTTCATCGAGTATTCATATCAGAACTGGTTCAATCAAATGAAATCGCTTGATGATGACTTGATCAACTTCAAACGGGATGCCCAAGGAAATCTGGTGTTCAACACCCGCTACAACACCTATGATACCGCCACGCGCTATTATAATTACGACAGTCTTGCCGGTGTGAACTATGTGGTGGACATCACCCGGCCGGCGGGACAGCGCGTCACCATCAAGACCCTCAGCTCGGGAGTGCGTTTCCAGTTGGACAAGACGTATAAGGTGGCGATCAATTCCTATAGGGCTCAAGGCGGTGGTGGGCATCTGGCAGCAGCTGGATTGACAGCTGAGATGGCTCGCGCACGGATCCTGAGCTCTACGGTGAAAGACCTCCGCTACTATCTCATGGAGGCTTTCGAGACTAAAGGACTGATTGAGCCAACCGTGGACTACAACTGGCTGGTCATTCCCAACCTATGGGTGCAGCGTGGGATCAAAAACTCCTATCCCAAGCTCTACGGGCAAATTCAATAAAGCTTTGGTTGTTCTTTCCAATTCAACATTGACTCCAAACGGATCGGTCCAAGCGGCTGGTCCGTTTTTGTGGAACCTTGGGAAGTGGATCGGGCATGGACACAATTGGCGTCAATAGCTACACTAGCCGCATGTCGACTCTACCTAACGGAAAATCCAACAATACCCCCGATTTCAAGCTTGCGCCGCTTGCCCGGTCTCTGTGGGATGCGAAAGCCAAGCCGCAGCGCTCTTTGGGAAAACTCGAGGATCTCGCCGTAAAAATCGCCTGCATCCGTAGGACTCTGCATCCAGTGCTAGGGCGACCGATTCTCCTTCTGGCAGCCGCCGACCATGGAGTGGTCTCCGAAGGTGTCACCGGAAGTCCGCAGGAGATCACCTGGCAGCAATGCGAGAATTTCAGCAAGGGTGGCGGGGCCATAGGGTTGATGTGTGCTCATAATGGTATCGATCTGGCTATCGTCGACATGGGGGTGGCCCATGATTTCTCCCCTGGTTGCGCTATTCTCAATCGGAAGATCGCCTATGGATCAGCCAACCTGGCTCAAGGGCCTGCCATGACGTTGGCTCAATGTGGGCAAGCCATCGCAACCGGACGTGAGTTGGTGGCTGGGTATGCAGCTGAGGGTAGGGCGGTGATTGCTTTTGGTGAGATGGGCGTGGGCAATACCACGGTCTCCTCAGCCTTGATGGCGGCCTTCTCCGGGCTCCCTGTCGAGGTCTGCACCGGTGAGGGTTCCGGCCTCGATGCCAAGGGGCTCGCGCACAAACGATCGATTGTCCAGCAAGCCCTGTCACTTCACGCCAATGTGAAAGAACCACTTGAGATGCTCAGCTGTCTTGGCGGCTTTGAAATCGCTTGTATCGTAGGAGGCCTCCTTGAGGCGGCAGCTCAGGGGATGGTGGTGCTGATGGACGGTTTCATCACCACTGTAGCCTTATTGGTTGCATCGAAAATAGACCCCAAAGTCTTGGATAATGTGATTTTTTGCCATGAATCCCATGAATTGGGCCATCATCTGCTTATTGAATACCTAGGGGGAGAAGCGGTGCTCAAGCTTGGCATGTGCTTGGGCGAAGGAACGGGCGCGGCCCTGGCGTGGTTGGTCATCGAGGAGGCAGTGCTTTTGTTCAATGGGATGACCAGCTTCTCCCAGGGAAGTGTGACCGATTCGGTTTCGCTGCTGAAAGCCAAAGGGGTCCAGCGTGCGCCCTATTGACGCACCTAAAGCCCCGTGGCGATGCGGGACCACTTCTTATATCCTCCCCGACGACATCCTCCCAAACGCACGGTACCTCGCTCCGCTCATCGACGATATTGAATTGGTCCTGTTTGAATCGGACCGGCTTTCCAATCTTCCTTCACCGGAAACAGTCGGGCACCTGGAGCGCATCGCCAGACTCCATGACCTCAGCTATACCATCCACTTCCCGCTTGACGTGTTTCCCGGTTCACTGGATGAATCGGAGAGACGTGCCAGCGTGGCCCGGTATCGGCACATCAGGTCGTTGGTAAGTCCACTTGATCCGTTCGCATACATCCTGCACCTCACGCCGCAGTCGTACGGCAGATGTCCTGCAACGGATGTCGCCGCTTGGCATCGTCAGTTGGACCGCACCTTGGCGGAGATGCTGGATGATGGTTGGGAATCGAACATGCTGTGCGTGGAGACGCTGAGCTATCCGTTCCATGTTGTCATGGATTTGGTTGAGAAATACAATCTGGCGGTTACTCTGGATATCGGCCATGTCTGGCTGGGGGGATTCGATGCCCAACTGACAGCGCGTGAGCTTCTGCCCCTGGCGCGGGTGATCCACTTGCATGGAGTGGCGGGAGGTCATGACCATCTTGGTCTAGGCAGCACCCAAAAAGACCTCAGGGATGATTTCCTTTCGGCGCTGGAGCGGCAGATCGAATGTGACGGGCAGCAAAGGGTTCTCACGTTGGAGGTTTTTGATCAACCGGCTTTTAAGGAATCGCTACGGGTGGTGGACGAGTTTCTCAAATCGGATAAGAGCTCATTCGGAAAAGGAGGCAGCTGATGGATACGCCTAGGATCACCTTGGTCATAGGGGGTGCTCGAAGTGGAAAAAGCACATATGCTGAGAACTTGGCTAAAACCTACCAGGGTGAGCGTTGCTATATCGCCACCGCTGAACCCTTTGACGAGGAAATGAACGCTCGTATCGCGCGGCATAGACGCGACCGGGGTGATGCCTTCAGTACAACCATTGAGGAACCCTTGGATCTATCGGGTGCTTTAAGGCGGATTCCTACCGGCATAACGGTTGCCCTTGTCGATTGTGTCACGGTTTGGATGGGGAATCTCTTGTTCCACCGCGGTATCCAATCCGAGCCTTACCCTGAGGTGCGGGCTTTTACCGGGGCGTTGCGCCAAGCTCCCTGCGATCTGATCATCGTGACAAATGAAACTGGACAGGGGATAGTCCCCGGGGATGCAGAAAGCCGAGCCTTCCGTGACCATGCCGGATGGCTGAATCAGGATCTGGCCGCGGTGGCCGACGTGGTGGTCTGGATGGTGGCGGGGATTCCTGTGGTGATCAAAGGAGCGACAAGGACATGAAAGGGATAGGGCTTGCGAGCGCTTTCAGAACCCTCACGGCGCTTCCGTTCCCTGGAAAGGAATGCGAGCACCTAGAGACTACTTTATATTGGTTTCCCTTGGTAGGGCTGGTGATTGGAGCGATGGTTTCCGGTTTGGCTTATATAATGCTGCCGATTGGCTACCCCTTGATGGTTGGAGTTGTGGTGTGCGTAGCCATGGCGTTCATCACCCGTGCCTTTCATCTGGACGGGTTGGCTGATACCGCCGATGGTTTCGGGGGTGGATGGACCAAGGAGCGGCGGTTGGAGATTATGAAGGATTCCCACACCGGGGCCTTCGGAGTAGTCGCAGTGGTTTGCGTCCTGTTGGTGAAGAGCGTGGCGCTCGGTGGTTTGGCGTGTGAGGATGGATTGATCTGGATTTTGGCCATTCCCTTGCTCAGCCGGTCCCTGATTGTGTTCCAGACGGTTGTGAATCCTTACGCGCGGCCCCAGGGGGGGACTGCCGCAGTGCTGGTGAACGAGGCTAAGGCGAGACATCTGCTTGCCAATCTTGCACAGGTGGCGGTGTTTGCTTGGATAGTCCTGTCGCGCATTCCATTGGTCGATATGGGAATCGTGCTCGCTGTGGGGCTGCTGGTGACCGTGGCGGTCGCCATCACCAGCCAAAGGATGATTGGCGGAGTCACGGGCGATGTGCTTGGGGCTACCTGTGAGTTATCCGAAGCTGCGATGTCCATGGCAGCCGTGATTGTCCTGGCGCTATGAAAACCCAGGGCTTGAAATAAGAACCGATTCTCGTAATACTGGGTTGAAAATTATCAATCCATAAGGGGTGGTCTGCATGAGGAAACTGCGCTGGGGTATTCTGGGAGCAGCAGGGATAGCCCGTAAACAACTGATACCCGCCATACGGCAGAGTGAACTCTGTGAATTCACAGCAGTCGCCTCGCGCGATTTCGCAAAAGCATCCGCGTATGCCCGTGACAATGGCCTTCCCAAAGCTTATGGCTCCTATGAGGAATTGCTGGCCGACCCCGATATCGATGTCATCTACAATCCGCTTCCCAATCATCTGCATGTGGAATGGACCAGCAAGGCCGTTGAGGCTGGAAAGCATGTTCTGTGCGAGAAGCCGCTTGCTCTCAAGGTATCCGATGTCGAAGAGCTCATCAAACTGCGTGACAATACCGGTGTGCGTATCGGCGAGGCCTACGTGGTGTTCCATCAACCACGCCTGCAATCGCTGAAGGCGCTGCTGGATTCTGGTGATATCGGCCGGTTGGAGAGCGCTCATGGAATTTTCACCACGAGCAACCACGACCCGCGCAATATCCGCAACCTGTACCAGGACGGTGGGGGCAGTCTCTGGGATATCGGGGTGTATCCTATCACGGTAGGCCGCTGGATGTTTGGCGAGGAACCTTCATCCGTCGCCTGCGTGATGGAACTGGACCCGGAATTCAAGGTGGACCACCATACCAATGGCATTCTCAGGTTCCCCTCTGGAGGCCAGATGGGCTTCACCTGCGGCATGCGGTTCCCGCAACATACGGCGATGACGTTCCTCACTCCTACGCACCGCGTCGAAATCGACCGTCCTTTTCAAAGCGGCCCGAATCCGCAGGATTTCGTTGTGTATGATGGGGTGAATCCGCCGCAGGGCAAGACCCACAGTTTTGGAATTGTGAATCAGTATCAGTTGCAATGCGAGGCTTTTTGCCGAAGCATTGTAGATGGTGTTCCGTTCGTGGGTTCGCTGGAACAGGCTTTGGCTAGCACCAAGGTCTTGGTCGCTTTATTCAAGGCCGCATCCAGCGGTCGATTTGAGAGTGTGTGAAATGAAGATTGTGTGTCTTGACCTTGAAGGGGTTCTGGTTCCAGAGATATGGATCAATTTCGCCGAGAAAACCGGTATAGAGGAATTGCGGCTTACTACCCGGGATGTGCCCGACTACGATGTTCTCATGCAGGGCCGGCTACGGATACTGAAAGAACGTGGATTGACTTTACCGGATATCCAGGAGGTGATCGGCTCGCTATCCCCATTGCCTGGAGCCTTGGAGTTCCTGGATTCCCTTCGGGCAAAGACCCAAGTGGTGATTCTCAGCGACACCTTCACCGAGTTCGCCCAGCCGCTGATGCGTAAACTCGGTTGGCCAACAATATTCTGCAACAATCTTATAGTTGACGCTTCAGGGACTATCACTGGGTATCATCTTCGTCAGAAAGATGGCAAATACAAAGCGGTCAAGGCCTTGCAAAGTATTGGGTTCACCGTTTTCGCTGCAGGGGACTCCTATAACGACCTCACGATGATCAAGGCTGCCGATAAAGGCGCGCTTTTTCGCGCCCCACACCGGATACTCCAAGAGGAACCGCACTTGCCGCATGCGGTGACCTATGATGAGTTCATGAAGATCATCGACAGCTTCCATTCAGATGGAAAAAGTTTATAATCAAGGGTTGTCAATTTGAATTTTGAAATTTAAAAAAAATTTAGCTTGACGGAATCGCTAATCGCATTCATCTTTAATGATACTATTTCAGATGCGGTCCCCCAGTGTTTTCAATTGGATCCATTTGATAGTACCGATCACAAAGGGGCTTGTCTATGAATGAAGAATTCTATGCCGAAATGGAGCGCTTGCTGCTCAATCTACGAAGGGAGATACTGGAGAGTATCGCTGCGGAGGATGATGATTTCCGTGGGATGATAAACGCCATGGGGATCAAAGACCTAGGTGACGTCGCTGCGGATGATATCGCTAGTAAGAAGATGGAGGCGCTCAACCAACATGCCGCCAACCGTCTTAAAAGCGTGGAGGCTGCTCTGACACGTCTGAAGAACGGGCGTTACGGTATGTGCCTGCAATGTGGCAAGGCGATTCCCGAGGAACGGCTGCGTGCCATTCCCTATGCGGTGATGTGTGTATCCTGCAAGAGTGGCGAGGAAGGTCCGAAGCGCAAGTCTTGGTAAGACATCATCTCTTTAACTCACTGATAGTCAACACCCCTTAGGCGACCTAGGGGGTTTGTTTTCGTTCTAGGCCCCAAGCGTCAGTTTGGTGCCTAGGATGCACTTTTTCGTGAAAAACCTTCAAATCAGAGTTGATTTAAAGGTTTTTACCGATCAGTTTGGTGCCTGGCACGAACCGATTGTGGTGCTTTGTCCATGTCCCGGGAGCACTTTGGTGCTGGCTTCCAGGCAGAGGAGTTTATCGGCGATGGAGTGCATCATTTTTTCTGGTTGGCTTCCTGGGAGGTCTGTCCGTCCGATGGCCCCGGCGAAAAGGGTGTCGCCTGAGAAAAGGACGCTATCGGAGCTGAGGTGGAAACAGATGGAGCCGGCGGTATGGCCAGGAGTGTGGATGACACGTAGGTTGCAACCCTCGACGATATCCCCGTCGTTCAGGAAACCGGTAGCTGGCGGGAGTCTTTGTAAAAGCGCGCTGCAACTATCCGCATGAGCCGGATCCAGATAGCGCATATACTGCAACGAAAGTCTGCCACCTTCAGGCCCAAGGAGATGCGCATCGAGAGGATGCACCAGGATGGGAAGCTGTGGATAACGTGTCATGAGGTCCGGCAACCCCATGACATGGTCCCAATGTGTGTGTGTGAGAAGCACAGCAACGGGGGTCAATCCCCGCTGCCCGACAACCGAGGCCAACCGTCGCCCGTCGTACCCTGGATCCACTATCCATGCATGCATCCCGTCATGCAGAATATAGCAGTTCGTTCGGTATGGACCTACAGCCAGCACTTGGACAAACATAACTACTCTTTGTTGGAATAACTGACAGCGGCGATACGGCCTTTGATATCCATTCCATTGAGCTTGGCGATAGCGAGCTCGGCATGCGCCTCGGAAAGGGTGATGAATGAATATTTATCGTGGATGCGGACGGAATAGATATCCTCGCGGGTGATTCCCAATTCAGTCTGGAGCAATGTTGAGAGTTCCTTTGCATAGAGCCGCTTCATTTTCCCAATATTCAGATACAAAGTCTTTGCACCTTCGGGGATGACCACTTCAGGATGGTCGGCTTCATTGGCCTCCTTTTTAGGAGCTGGCGCGGCTTCCCGTTTTGGGCGGGGCGGGCGGGGAGCTTCGGCTGCGTCACGTGCCGGCTTGGGCGCGGCGGCCTGTTTTGGCTTGCTCTCGGTCCGTTCTTTCGGAGTGGCTGGGGGTTTTATACCGGCGTTCAGGGCCTCACGCAACAGGTAGGCGGTGAAGTTCCTGCGATCGAACAGCGGTACGTTCTGACGGATAAGTTTCTTGAAAGTCTCGAGTTCTTCGGGATTCGCATCGATCCTGATCTTGGAAGCGATCATCTGGATCTTGCCTGCCAGGACCTCGATGGACTCTGGGGCTTTTTTAGTTTCATTGTTCATGAGCATTGTCTCCTTGGATTGGGAAATCTCTCCCTCTTGCTGGGGAGAGATGATACAGACGATTTTCACGATCGAGGCTGTCCACGAACGCATGCGCCGTATCAAAGTGGTGATTTCCTCCAGACTCAAACCGTAAGCCACCACCATGCCGGATAAAGGAGCCTTGGGCCCCTCCTTGGTGAGCAGCTGTCCGTAATCGAGGAATGTCGCGTAAAGTGGAGGATTGTCCTTACGCAGTGATGCTGACAATGCGCTTTTCGCTTTCTCTTCCCGATACACCACGAAGTAATGCGGGAAATGGAGAGCGTAGAGCACATCGGTCACATAGGCAGCGGTCATTTTGGGTACAATCCTGAATTCCAGGGGATGTATCGCGCTCTCCCAGTCCGATCTTGCGAGGATGACGGACTGTTCGACTATTTCCTGTGGCTGCCGTGAAAGTTGGGAAAGATCATCCAGGTAACACTCGATGGCCACCGTCGGACTCAGTTTGGTGAATACGAACTGGATATCATCGAGGAAGGCTTTCTGCCTCACCACGCGGTTCTCATCGGTCTCCTCGTCCAAGGTGGTGAAGCCATAGACGATGATCACCGTTTTTGTCTCAGCCAGGAAGATATTGTCGCGTCTGATGTGGTCGATAGCACGTTGAGGAGTGGTGATAAGCACTCCTGAAGGTTTCTCGAGCGCGGAAATATCATCTCGTGGGGACTGGGACTCCGAAAGGCAGGTGAAGGATGAGCATGGACTGACACCAGGTTGGGTCTGGGTAGTTTCCAGATACTCTTGCGAGAGCAGAACCAGGAACGTAGGACTGCTGGCAGGACTTTTCTTCTCGGTCCGGACAGCTTTCTGTTTCTGCACGATCTGATCCAAACGGGCGTACGCCACGCCGAGACAGTCCACTCCTGTTTCGATGAAAAGAGGCACTTGGGGCTGACGGACGGTGATTGCGGCCAGTTTGTTTTGTAGTTGGGAGGGAATTTCGGGATGAATCATTTCTCCTCCGCAGGACAACCATTCATGTGATGTTCTTTTCCATTTTATGGATTTCAGGATATAGAGTGTTGATTGCTTTGTCAAGGAATCACCTTTATGCTACTATGACAGCAAGGAGCGAGCATGGGCCGTCTGCACAACCAGATAGATAATGTGAAACACCAGATAGAAATGGTAGGGAAAGACCTGGATGTGCTCTTCGAAGAGCTCGGCATGCTCGTCGCCGCGCTCCGCCAGCCTATCGCCTCCGAACTATGCGAGCAACCTTATCTTCTGCTTGCCCAGGCTAAATCCGAGCATGGGGAGCTGTGCGCACGTACCGAGCACCTTGCCCAGATAGGCGAGCAGATCACACATGCATCCACGAGAATCGCGGAGCTTAAGGAAAAGACCGCGAAGGAACAGAAGCGGCTGGCGGTGGTTCATGCGCGGCTCGGGGTGATCGCTTGGGAGGAATCCGCTTCGCAAGTGCTGGCCGAGAGCCTTGTCCATCTTATCCCGCAAGTGAACGAGCAGCAGAAGCGGATCGCGGACATGGAGATGCACCATCGGCAGGTGAAGCAGCGCATCGAGGAAGTCCAAGGTTTGAAAAAATATCAACTCCGCCTTGAAGCCTGGAGCATCGCCTCCCGGCTTCGGAAAGTCACCGATACCAGCGAAAGCTTCTTCACCGAGACCGGACGCGCTATTGCCGAAGCGGGGTGCATACGTCAATTGGCGAGCGAGCTGGCCCCGCAGCTTGAAGAGGAGCATTCCATTCTATCCCGTGAGTTGGCTGGCTGGAACGAAGAGATATTCGTGCTCAAGGAGACCATCCATAGCAACCGCACCAAGCTTGAGGCTGAAGGGGTGGCTGGTTCGGTAGGGCGCAAGGTACAGGAGCTGCAGGATGCGGTTAAGGCTTCCAATGAGCGTATGCGCGGCTTGGCTATCGCGTATGGCAAGGTTATCTGCCAACTGCCTGATCCTTGGAAAGGGACGGAGGTAGGCGCCGCGGTGCTCCGGTGCTACGACCAGATACGTCGGCATGAACGTGTCCGGGCGCAGCTTGAGAAGCGCATCCAGGAGTTGGAGGTGGAGATCGACATCTCAGAGCTCCTGCTCATCATCAGTCAGGATGAGGAGCGGATCGATCATCTGCAACAGACCATTGATCAATTCAATCGCCAGGTGATGGAAATCAAAACATCCATCCGGGAGAAACGGGAGAGGATCGGGCTTCTGAAAAAAGGCCAGAACCCAGCACTGGAAGCCCCTAAGGAGACAAAAACGCTGTGAGCCGGAAGCAAGCGGAGAAAACCGCCGGGGAAATCCGCTCCAAAGAGGCTGGATATCTGGAACTACAGAAGAAAGCCTCTGGCAATAACCCGGCCGGGCAACTGCATCTTGGGTTCGATACTCCGCCGCCCACTCGCGCCGATGCGAAAAAACTGGTGGAGACACGCAAGCTGGAGCAGAGTGCCTCCGAGCGGTCGACAACGAAAGTCGTGGGTTCGGTTTCGAAGGATGGCTCCATCCATAAGACGCCCCCTGTGCCAAAGGTTCCTCCGGCAACTCCACATACCCGTAAAAAGCCAAGCACCTCTTTATCAACAGCCAAGCCCGCAGCTACCGCCAAGCCTACGGTCACCACTGTCCATCGCCGAAAGCCTGTGGCGAAGGCAAAGGGCAAAGCCGCTCATCCCTATAGGATCGAATTGTCTGTCCCCATGTTCGTTGCCCTGGTGGCGATTGTCGCTATCGTTCTCGGGGTGTTTATAGCGCAATTGATCCGGGGCAAGCTCTGGTCCGAGGTGGGGGCTTCCCAAAACCCCGGCATAACCGAAACCCTTTATGAAGTGGTGGTTGAACCAGGTATGTCGGCAAGACAGGTGGCGGTAGCGCTGGAGAGAGCGCAGGTGATAGAAAGCGCTAGGGCTTTTGAACGTGTGCTGGAGGGTAGAGGGGATGCTACTCGCCTTCAGGTTGGGACCTATCGATTCAATGGTCCGCAAGCATATGGAGATGTCGCGGACGCTTTGGTGGTGAAGAATGTGGGAAATACCCGCAATGTGGTCATCTGGGATGGATTCACATTAACGGATATCGATGGGTTGCTGGTATCGGCAGGTCTGGCGCGGCAGGGGGATTTCGTGGTGGCGGCGCAAGAGTTGGCTGCGGCTAGTGGATTGCCTTTCGCAGAGGGCTGGTTTTTAAGCGGCAGATACACGGTTCAGGAGGAGGATGCTGCCCGAAGCCTTGCTGCGGCGATGCATACGGCGCTTCTAGATGCTATCCGGCCCCACCTAGGGGTGGTAAGTGGTGCAGACCTCTTGTTGTCCGATATCATCATCATCGCCTCGATGATCCAACGGGAGACCAACAAGGCCGACGAAATGCCACAGATCGCGGGAATCATCTACAATCGGTTGGCGTTGGATATGCCACTCGGAATCGATGCCACCACCCGCTATGAGCTGAATGATTGGAAAAACCCGCTTAAAGAGGCTGACCTTGAAGCGCAAACTCCCTATAATACCCGAAGGAAGACCGGATTGCCTCCGACGGGGATTGGGTCGCCAGGAAAGACTGCCTTGGAAGCGGCGATATACCCTGCCTTGCATGATTGGTATTATTATCTGCATGGGACGGATTCGCAGATCCATTACGCCCGGACGTACGAAGAACATAAAGAAAACATCAAGCGGTACCGTTAATGCATAGAACACAGCGAGAGAACTCATATTCATCGGAGCGGGGCGCCTACTACCCCGCGCAAGACGTGAACCTTCACACCCACTGCTATTACTGCAGGCATGGAAGTGGCGAAGTATCCGATTACATCAGAATAGCCAAAGAGCGTGGACTGAAAGTCTTGGGGATGTCGGACCATGCTCCTGTCCCGGATGGGCGCTGGCCGCTCTCACGGATGACGATGTCCGAATTGCCCTCTTATTTCGCAGATGTCATCCAAGGACAGCAGGACCAAGGCATGATTGTCCTACGGGCGATGGAGTGCGATTATCTCCCGGAGTATCATGGGTACTATCAGCAGGAGCTGCTGGGAACCTGGGGGTGTGACTATCTGGTGGGGTCGGTCCACACTGTGGATATGCCCTATGCGAAAGATGTCAATCTGCATCAGAGCCCCCTTTCGAAAGCAGAGCTGGTCCAGTATGCCAAGCAGTACATCGATATGCTTTCAAGCGGTCTGTTTTTGTTCGGCGCGCATCCCGATGTGTTCGGTTGCTCCTACCTTACCTGGGACAAGGAGGCCGAGGCCTGTTCCCGGGCGATCCTCGAGGCAGCTGTGGAGCTGCGCATACCGTTGGAGATCAATGGAAATGGCTTCCGCAGGGCTAAGGTGGCGGGCTGCAATGGGCCGAAAACACCCTATCCGATTGTGGAATTTTGGAATCTGGCTGCTCAGTACGATGTGATGGTGATGACGAATTCCGATGCCCACGTGCCAAAAGATGTAGATGCGAGTTTTACAGATTCGAGCGCTCTGGCCGCTACCTGTGGACTTTCCTTTGCTGGGCTTCGTCTTTCGGAGCGGGACGCCGCTGCCAAGGTGACGTTGAGCTATGAGACCTCTCCCAAACAGACCCTGGCAGGCCCGGTTTCGTCCAAAGGTTTCACAAAGGAGCTGCCTGCGATAATACAACCCGCCTTCGTATGATGGGCGGACATGGAGAAGGCCGAGCGAGTTGAGTTTCGCATCTTCTGGTTGTTTTTTTTTACTCGATAGTGTATTGTAGCAACAGTCCATGTATCTGAATATGCCGGCGTGGTGAAATTGGTAGACACGATAGACTCAAAATCTATTGTCCGCGAGGATGTATCGGTTCAACTCCGATCGCCGGTAACAAGAGCTTATCCTTCGGGGTAAGCTTTTTCTTATCCTCGAGTTCGCAGCCAGGCAGCCACTTTGTGGATTTGGTTCCAGAGACCAAATCCACAGCTTAAAATGAAAACCGCATCCCAAGTGCCAAGAATGAAGTGTTTGCAAGTGTTTCTAAGTATTTTGGGTTTTCAGTTTCTGGAACCTAATCCACACAGGTCGGGTTGACAATTGCGAGCAAGGTGATAGGATATTTCCTATGAAGTTGAAAAATTGGCAAAAGCAGGTGCTCTCCGTGGTTGTCCTGATAGCAGGAGGGTACGTGCTGTTCCTGTTGGCTTTTGTGGTCTTTGCGTTTGTGGTCAACGGTTTGATGGCCTTGCTGGGCCTGCCGGAGAATGCTTCGCCGCCAGCGATTGGTAGAGTGCTTGCTTACCTCCTTATCCTTTTGGTCTCTTGGTTGATTTTTAGGTCCAGATCGCCTGTGCTGGTGAAAGCGACTGTATTGCAGATGCCCTTGATGGTGACTTTGGTGATGTTGGGTATCTCGTTCTATGGGCAATCGATGGTTTTGATCATCATCATGGGGATAGTGGTGATTGGCGCAGTGGCGACCTTCATCGCCTATCGAAAGCTATCGTGGCAGTACTGGTTCTCAACGGGATATGTAGGGGTTTTGGCTCTGGGTATTATGATTTTCGATATCCAGATCTAATAGCCACCTTGTGCCAGATCAGACCAAGACCTATGATTCCTATACCAACCGACCATATCCACGGGTCGATGAAGAATACCACCAACAGACAGCTGAACAGACCGCTCCAGGAAATCCAGCGTGGTACGATCGCCTCGGCCGCAGGTATCCGCAGGGCAGCCATATTCGTGATCATATAATACACCAGCACGGAGAAGGCGCTGAAGGACCAGGTGATGCGTATGTCGCCGATGAGGGTCAATACCGCGATGAGAAGTCCGACGGCCCAGACCGCGTTGCGGGGAGTGGAGCCCTTTTCACGCACGTGGGCGAAAACGCCCGGCATATCAGCTCTGCGCGCCATGGCGAACAAGACTCTGGAGAGGCCGAAAAGCAGGTTGAGCAGCACTCCGGATAGCGCGCTGACCGCTCCAAGGGAAAGCACGGCCAATCCTATCCCACCGGTGAACGATCTGGCTCTAGCCGCCAAAGGTGCCGCATCGTTCACCTGGGCGACAATGGAATCTGAGGGCAGCAGCACGTAACCGGTGAGAGCGACTCCCACATACAGGAGCAAGGTGAGCCCCAACGTCGCGACCACTGCGATAGGAATGGTCCGTTTTGGGTTGACGACTTCTCCGCCGAGGGTGGCTATACGGCCATACCCGGTGAATGCCACGAAGATCAAAGCCGTGCTCTGCAACAGGTCGGCGATATCCAATGGTTGCAAGGAAGCGGCGATATTTGGCTTCAGGCTGATCGCATGGGCTATTCCGGTGATGATGAAATAGGTGAGCGCCAGCAAGGTGATTGAGACGATGAAGGTATTGGCAGGGGCGCTTCTCTGAATTCCGGCGGCAGCGATGAAGGTGATGCCTAGCACCAGAACGAAAGCGACGATCCGCACAGGCCAGATTTCCACGGGAACGCCAATAAAGCCTAAAAGCCCGCGGATGTAGGATGAGAGCCCGAGAGCCGCAGTGGCGGCGGAGGCGCTTTTTGCGATAAGGAACATCCAGCCTGCGGTGAATCCCAAGCTGGGAGTGAGGTAGGTATACCCATATTCATAAGCCCCGCCACTGACCGGATGCGCGGATGCCAAGGCCGCGCTGCTTAAGCCATTGAAAGCTGCGATAAGGCCTGCTAGGAATATCGCCAGGATTATCCACTGTCCGGCTATGTGCGCAGCTATGCCGAGGCTGACAAACACCCCCGTGCCCAAGATGGAACCAAGACCTATGACAATCGCCCCTTTGAGATGGACGGAACGGTTTAAATTGCTCATGGTCATAAAGTACTCTAGAGGTTGATGGAGCGTCTAGAGAGAATATTCCATCTCGCACAGTTGGGGGATAATGAAACAGGGAGGGGGCACTGCCCCCTTAATAGAGGTATTACGCTATAGTTCTCACATCATCTGGTGTTATATTCAGAATCCGTTCGATTTCGGAGAGAATCACGGAATCCGCCTGGATGATGGCGTTGATGATGGTGGAGAGACGTGAATCAAGATTGGCCAGCGGATTGCTCGCGAGAAGCGTTTCGGATTCTCGGCCAGAAACCAACCACTCCAAGGAGGTGCTGAGCGCCCGGGCATACCGACAGAGTTCGTTGATTCTGGGAATCCTGTTCATGGCTTTCTGGGCTATCATCACATTATAGTCTACCTGGATGGATTCAGCGAGCTCCTTGAGAGACATCGTGCGTATTGAATCGACCCTTTCCCAGAAGCGGGAGCTTTCATCATCGGACATCCTGTAACCTCGTTTTATAAACATCGCACATATTCTTCAGAATAATATCATGATTGCCATTTCACTGACATGGCGGATTTGTAGGAATGTGAGAAGTTTTGGTCGGAATTGTCCTAAGTTTTGTAAGAAGCGTCTGGTGAAAAGGTCCAAAAATTATTGGTGAAATGATTGACATCGGGGCGGAGGGCTCCCACAATACACCAAACGATGCTAGGAAGGAACTTACAGTGGTCTACGTCCCTGGGTCATGGCTTTTCATAATATCTGCAGTGGTTATGCTCGCGATGATCATTCTCAATCTCGATAAATGGCGGTTTTCTGTTGGACGCGCCTTTATCTATCTCATGGTGGCTGCCTTGGTCTGGAATGTCATGTTCATCTTCGAGCTCGCCTCCCCGACTCTCACCCAGAAGCTGTTCTTCGCCCGGCTGCAGTTCATCGCCATCGCCTTGCTTCCGGTCGCATGGCTGAATGTCGCCATCATCTATACGGTCAAGCATGTCAACTGGATGCACTGGTCTCTCATCCTACTCATCCCGGTCGTCTCCAACCTCATCCTCTGGCTGGCTCCACTTCCAAACATATTCTGGGGTTCTCCCCGTTTGGTCTCGCAGGGACAGGTTTTCAGCGCGGTTGATTATGACTACGGCTTCTGGTTTACATACATCCTGATGCCCTACACCTATGCAGTCCTGCTTGTGGCGCTCACCATCATGGCGAAGGCCTTGGGAGGGGCGCATCGTGTGTACCGCAATCAGATCCTCATGTTGATTCTCGGTACTTTGCTGCCAGCTGTGGTGAATATCTTCTACATCCTGGGAATCTCACCGATTCCCTACGTGAACATGTCGACGGCGGTTCTGAGCATAACCGGGGTGTTGGTTGGTTGGGCGCTTTTCCGTTACAAATTCCTCGACCTCACCCCTATCGCCCGCGATATGGTGATCGAGAATATGTCGGATGGGCTGCTGGTGTTGGATACCTATGCGCGGATTGTGGATTTCAACACAGCTGCGATGCGGATGCTGGGATCCACGGGAAACCTGATGGGCAAACCTGTTGTCGAACTGCTTCATGAGGAAATCGGGGCTAAAATCACAAGCCTGCTGTCATCGGATGAATCACGATCGCAGGTGGAGCTGGCCCGTAAAAACAACAGGGCCTTTGATATCAAGGTTCAGAAGTTGTATGGAATCCCTGGATACGAGAACGGGTCCATCGTTACGTTCCATGATGTCACCGAACGGGAGGATCTCTACCATCAGGTAAAGGAACTTGCCACCCGCGATTCGCTTACCGGGGTGTACAACCGCGGTGCGTTCTTGGAGCTTGGAACAAACCTGTATGCAAGCTCGTCGATGGAAAACCGGATTCCGTTGTCAGCGATCATGTTTGATATAGACCACTTCAAGATTATCAACGATACCTATGGCCACAATGCCGGTGACACAACCCTCACTCTTGTTTCCAAGACTTGCATCCGGTTGGTACGCGATCATGATATCGTCGGCCGCCTCGGTGGTGATGAATTCGCCTTGCTGCTACCCCAAACCAATCTTGAAAGCGCTCTGGCGGTGGCCCACACCATCCATACGACCATTCATGACCAAGTGGTTTTGGCGGCAGGCCATACTTTTCAGATCAATATCAGCGTAGGTGTGGCCACCACTATGATGGATGGGGTGAATGATGCCGCGCATAACCTCGCCAAGCTGCTTTCACACGCGGATACGGCGCTGTATCAAGCTAAAAACCAAGGTCGCGGCCGGGTTGTCGCTTTCAATGATAGAAGCAACGCACTCCAGTAAAGACCATCGCTATTCCATGTTCATCGCAAGCCTCGATCACTTCTTGGTCCCTCACCGAACCACCCGGTTGGATAATGGCCTTGATACCTGTGGCCGCCAGTTCGTCAATGCTGTCACGGAAGGGAAAGAAAGCATCTGATGCCAGCACCGCCCCCGTGAGCTGGACCGATTTGCGGATAGCGATCTTCACGGCATCCACCCGCGACACCTGGCCAGGTCCGATTCCCTGGGTCACCTTATCTTTGGCTATGAGGATGGCGTTGGATTTTACGTGTTTGAGCACTTTCCATGCGAACAGCATATCATCTATCTGAGCCTCGGTCGGCTGCAGCTTGGTCACGGTAAGGAGCGCCGGCTTGGTCATCACAGAAACATCCCGGTCCTGCATGAGAAGTCCGCCAGCGACCGGTTTAAGAGTGAGCGCGGTGTTTAGCGGTTTCACTTCACCGGTCTGTAGGATGCGCAGAGCCTTCTTTCGTTTGAGGATAGCAAGGGCTTCTGGTTCGAAATGCGGAGCGATGATAATCTCCAGGAACTTGCCATGCAGGAATTCCGCTACCGGTACGGTGCAGGTGCGGTTCATGGCGACTATCCCCCCGTAAGCGGACAGGGCATCTGCTTCGTATGCTTTTTCAACCGATGTAAGCAGTACGGAATCGGTGCAGGCGCCGCAGGGGTTGGCATGCTTGACCACCACGCAGGCAGGACCGTGGAATTCCCTTAGAGTGAGCAGCGCACCATCCGCATCATTGATATTGTTGTAGGAGAGTTCCTTTCCATTCAGGATCGAGGCTTTCAAAACGCTCATCGCATCCCGTTTTGATGGAGGAGTCTGGGCTTCGTACACAGCTGCCTCCTGGTGGGGGTTCTCTCCATAGCGGAGACCGGATTTCTTGCGATAGCTGAAGGTGACCGTGTTTGGGAATTTATCTTCAGTGAGATAGCTTTGGATGAGGGCATCATAGGCGGCTGTATGTTGGAAAGCCACAGCGGAAAGCCTTCTGCGGGTATCGAAGGAGATGGCTTTTTTAGTGCTGAGTTCTTCCAATAGGAGTGGATAATCGGCGGGGTCGGTAGCTACTGTCACCCATCCCACGTTCTTTGCCGCGCTACGGATCATCGAGGGCCCGCCGATATCGATATTCTCCATGGCTTCGTCAAGGTTGGTCTCCATGTGTTCGATTGTGCGGGCGAACGGATAGAGATTGCATACCACCAGATCAATCCATTGTATGCCTGCGTTCCGAGCAGCGTCTTGGTGGGTGGGATTGTCCCGCAGGCCGAGGATACCCCCATGCACCAGTGGGTGGAGGGTTTTCACCCGGCCGTCCATCATCTCGGGAAAGCCAGTCAGGGATGCGACTGAACGGGTGGGGATGCCAGCGCGTTCCAATAAGGTTGCGGTTCCGCCTGTGGAGATGATCTCTACTCCCAAGTTGTAGAGCGCTGCGGCGAGTTCCTCAATGCCGGTCTTGTCCGAAACCGAGATGAGCGCGCGTTGGATTCCTACTGGTGTGTTGTTCATGCCATTCCCCTCCAAGACGGGTCGGTGCCCGCGGTCCTATGATAATAGGATACTACTTCGATCAAGGCTATCCCCTCCAGCTGCTGCACGCGTTGTTTAAGCGTTTCAGGCGTGTCGTCAGGCAGCACCCGGCACCGTTTCTGCACGATGATGGCCCCTTGGTCGACCTCTTGGGTTGCTTTATGCACTGTGCAGCCTGTCCAAGCATGCCCATCCGTTTTCATGCGGGAGATGACGGCGGCATGCACATCGGTATCCATGCCCCCGGCGAAATCGGGAAGCAGGGATGGATGGATGTTCAGCAGACGATTCTCCCAGGTATTGCAAAACCAAGGTGAGAGTATACGCATGTAGCCGATAAGGAGGATAAGGTCCACGCCCGCTTGTGCGAAAGCGCTTGAAATCTGTTGCTCCTGCTGCTCCCGTTGGTGTGGCCGGCAGTGGGCGTAGAGGGTTTGGATGCCATGGGATGAGGCGCGGCTGAGGATCCCCGCCTCCTTGCGGTCCGAGACCACCAGTGCGATTTCCGCAGCAAGGGTTTGGTTTGCGATGGCATCGATGAGATGCTGCAGGTCTGTCCCGCGGGTTGACCCAAGGATTCCCAGGCGTACAGGGCGTCGGAGCACATCCATATGGTTGATCCGCCGTTGGATAAGCGCGGTGGTGCCTATATCGCTACGGTGTCGTAGCCTCTCGTCGGAATCCACCAACCGCTGTATATGCTTTTCTGAAAGTTTTTCCGCTTCGGCAAGCGTATCGGCGAGCGCGACTACGGCGTAGGTCCGGGACCCGGCGGTGACCAATCCTGCCTCAGGGCTTGCATCAACCGAGCCTAAGTAGAGGTATGCTGGCGGTTGCAGCGTCCCGAGTGCGAGGGGAATTCCTTTTTCAACTTTTTGCGGGTAGCCAGCTGGCACCACGTATTTGCATACTGAGGCCTGCGAGGCGAAGCTTGCTTGGCAACCTGCCAAGGTGCCATTGGCTGCCCGAAGAAACAATTCGATAGCGTCCGATTCCAACAGGCTCAGCAGGTTCAGGGCTTCCGGATCTCCGAAACGGGCATTGTATTCGATAATCCGCACCCCCTTTTCCACAGCCATGAAGCCACCGTAGAGGATCCCCCGATACGGTTCCCCACACTGCTTGGATAGAACCGCTGCCACGGTCTCGTTATATTGTCGGGCGGTGGCGATATCTTCTATAGAAAGGAACGGGAGGTTGTGGTCGGGGCAGGTGTAGCTGCCCATGCCCCCGGTATTCGGTCCGGTATCGCCATCATACGCCCGTTTGTGGTCCTGCACAGCCGGGAAATGGATGCAGGTCGCGCCATCGGTGAGGGTCATCAGCGAGAATTCCTCCCCATAGAGCTTTTCCTCAATCACGCAGCGGGCTCCTTCAGCGGCAAGCAGTTGGTCACAGTAATCCAAGGCTTCCCGGTGGTTGTGCAGATGGTCTTGCGCTACTTTCACACCTTTGCCTCCGGTAAGGCCGTCGGCTTTGATGACATAATGCTGGCCTAGGGTGGAAAGGAAGTCCGCTGCCTGTGCGAGTGTGCTTGCGATGGTGAAGGATGGGCAGGCTTGGGGGAGCGTGCTGGTGAGGAACGTCCGGGCGAACGACTTGCTGGTCTCGATGCGGGCGAGCGTTTTTCCCGGTCCGAGAACAGCGGTACCGTGCCGGCGCAGGATGTCGGCGACGCCGCTTTCCAGAGGTGCTTCCGGCCCGATTATGACCAGATCGGCTCGCAGGTCCCGGCACTGTTTCGCCACGAATGCGGTATCGGTGATGTCCCCGACGGTAAGGATTCCCCCGCTTCCTGCACACAAAGCTCTTATCGCGGGATTGTGGGTGGTTCCGAGGCAATGCAGCTGTATGTCTTGATCGGGATGGAATCTGAGCTGGGAGCGGTGCAACGCGGTGAGCAAGGCATGCTCGCGGGCCCCCGAACCAAGCACGGCTATCTTGAGGTTCATACGGCATTCCTTTTGATATAGGGTCCGCCTAGGCATGCATGGCAGGGTGAGTCTATATGGTGTTTGCCCTTGCGTGTGACGGCCTCGATGAGGTCCTCCAGCTGCTGGTAGAAGAGAATCTCCACGCCAAGGTACTTCCTGCTGGCCTCAAGGTCGTAGGTGGCGGCGAGAAGTTCTCCGCTCGTCGGAATGTCCACTCCATAGAAGCAGGGCTGGATCACGGGCGGGCAGGCGCTGGCGAAATAGACTTCCTTGGCACCGAAATTGCGGACCATGGCCACGATCTCGCGGCTGGTGGTTCCGCGCACTATGCTGTCGTCCACGATCATCACCACCTTGTTCATGATCTCCAAGCGCTGCGGAACCAGTTTGAAGCGAACCGACTGCCGGCGTTCCTCTTGGTTCGCCATGATGAAGGTGCGTCCGATGAAGGGGTTCTTATGGAGGCCCTCGGAATAGTTCACTCCCAGTTCCCGCGCCATCGCCAGGGCCATGGTGTTGGAGGTGGAAGGAGCGGGGATGATGACATCCGGTCGTTTGTCGCCGTACACCTGTTTCCATCGTTTGCCGAGATTCTCTCCCATCCGAAGCCGTGCGCGGTAGACGCTGATGTTGTTCATCATGGCATCGGGCCGTGAGAAGTAGACGTATTCGAAGATGCAGGGATTGAAGGTGTCCAGCCGCAGTCGCTTGGCGAACATTTCGCCGGCTTGGTTGATGTAGACTACCTCTCCAGGGTCGATATCCCGTACCAAGGTGAATCCCAGCATATAGAACATGGTGTCTTCCGAGGCAAAGATGTATTCCTTGCGTCCGGTGGCCGAGACCCGTTCCCCCATCACTAGCGGCCGGATGCCATGCGGGTCGCGCATTGCCAGAAGTCCCCGGTCCTTGATCAGGCTGACCGCCGAGATGGAACCTTCGGCCAAGCTGAACAACTCGTCTGTGGCTTGGCAGAGCAGGTCGAAGAAACGTTCTTCAGTGATGGATTCATCGGAACTTGGACCCATGAGCCTCTGGAGGGAGTCGGCGAACAGCTGCATCAGCATTTCGGAATCGCTATCGGTATTGAGGTAGCGCTTGCGGTTTTGGAGGACTTCCTTCCGAAGCGTGCTGTAATTGACGATATTGCCGTTATGGGCGAAGGCGATGCCATAGGGGGAACTTGTCCAGAAGGGCTGCACCTCATCCGCGCCAGAGCGGGCTCCGCTGGTGGGATAGCGGGTGTGACCTATACCCATGGTACCTTGCAGTCGTTGGATATGCTTGTCCTGGAAGATATCGCGGACCAGCCCAGTGCCTGTTTTAAAATGCAGGCGGTCATTGCAGGTGATGATGCCGGCGGCGTCCTGACCCCGATGCTGCAACTGGATGAGACTGTCATAGATTTCGGTTGCTACCGGTTTATCAGAGATGATTCCGACGATTCCACACATCTATAGGCTCCCTTGGCTTGTTGGTGCGAGATCAAGGATACGCATCGCCGCAAGGGCTGCGTTGGCCGGTTCCAGCACGGTGAGCACTGGCACATTGCTTGGCATCTGCAACGTGGAATGGATGTTAACCAGCATATCGGTGCGGTCGGCGAAGGGCGGGCAAGCCAGCACGGGAAAAGTGGTGTTTGCTGCGGTGAACCCAGATAAGGCGTTTGACCGCCCTGCGATGGTGATGTAGACCAGCGCCTGCGCCGTGGCATACGATTCGATTATTCGCAGCACTTCAAGCGGCTGCTTGTGGGCCGATGCGACATGGACTGTCACAGTCGCGCTATATCCTTCCAAGGCACTTAGGATGCGGGCGGCATGCGGGCGGTCTGATTCCGAACCCATGATGATGACTATCTGTTTCATACCGGTCGCTCCTTACTCAAAGTATCCTCAGCGATGGCACGCGCTATGCGCGCATCTATCGGTTCCTGTGCCTCTTGCTCGGTGGGAAAGGGAAAATCCTGGCCGGTGATCATTTCGTACAAGCGGATGTAGCGTAGCGAGAGCTCCACCACCAGTTCCTCGGGCGCCGCGGGCAGCTGAGCATCGTGGTAGGGGTCGCAGACCTCCTTGAACCAGAGCCGGAGGAATTCCTTGTCGATGTTCTCGGGTTCCTGGCCACGTGAGAAACGGTCCATATAACTATTGGCCAGCCAATAGCGGCTGGAATCCGGGGTGTGCACTTCGTCGATCAAGGTGATGCGTCCATTTGGGTCCTTCCCCAGCTCGTATTTGGTGTCGACCAGGATGAGACCCCGTTTCAGGGCTTCCCTCTGCCCAAAGGCGAATAGTTCCAAAGCGATGCGCGAGGCTTCGTCCCAATCCGCCTGGCTCATCCAACCCTCCGCCACAATCGCCTGGGGGGAGATGGGACGGTCGTGCTCAGTTTCTTTGGTGGTTGGGGTAAGCAGGGGAACCGGCAGCTTTTGATTCTTAACCAGACCATCAGGAAGGATGTTCCCGCAGTAGAGCCTCTCTCCCGCTTGGTAGTGGGTCCATAGCGAGGTGTTGGTTGAACCGGTGATATAGCCGCGGACTACAAACTCGATGGGTAGGACCTCGCAAGCTTGGACAATGCTCACATTGGGGTGTGGAATGCTCAGCACATGGTTGGGGACAATCTGCCGGGTGCGCTCGAACCACCAGCCGCTAGTGAGATTCAGCACCGCTCCCTTAAAGGGAATAGCGGCCAGCACCCGGTCGAAGGCGCTTTGGCGGTCGGTTGTGATGAAGACCAGCCGTCCATCCGGCAGCTGGTAGCTGTCCCGCACCTTGCCCTCCTTTCTGCCAGGGTAGAGAAGAGCGGTTTTCACCAGTGTATTGTTCAAGGCTGCGGTGATGATCGTATGGTAGCGGGCAAAGCGGTCAGGCATAGCGGAACCTCCGTTGGCTATAGGGATTGTCGATTATGTGGGTTGCGAGCGCGGCTTTGATCACCTGCTGGGCTTCTTCTGGATCTTGGGTAGCGGGAGTAAAGGTCCAAAGCACTCCAGAGCATACATTGGCAAGTCCTTCGACGCCAAACCATTCGCTTAGGGTGTAAAAGGCGTGTTGCCCTGGCGAATCCTCTCCTGGCAGGGGGCGGATGAGGTACGTCTGGGAATTCGCAGGGGGGGACAAGGCCGTCACGAATTCTTTATTTGGATTGAACAACTCACCTGAAGCTTCTGCTTGCTGGATGGTTGTGTCGAAGGCGTGCGGCGGTAGGGCTTCGGTCGCGTTGAGTTCCCAATGCAGGTGCCGTTGGACGGTGATTTCCATCCCGAGGCGTTTAAGGGCTTGCTCCACCGATACTGCTGAATTATCAGTGATGATAGTCCCAATGATGAGTTCTTTGCTGAGCAAGGAGCTTGAAGGGTGGTATGAGGGTGTCGTTTTTGCTTCGAGCTGGGTTTGCATCGCCGATGGAATGTCCAGATCCGGATTACAGCCGCGGGTCCAACCACTCTCCTTATGCTGTTGGATGTAGGTGCGCATGGATAGGAAGATCGGGTCTCCCGAAGTAGTCCGTTCGGGGTGTGGCATCAACGCCAGAATATTACCATGTGCGTTGCATACCCCGGCGAGGTCGTCAGTCGAACCATTGGGATTCTCTGTATACCGGAAGAGATCCATACCCCGCAGCCGCAGCAGGTCAAGCAGGCTCTCGGAGATGACGAAACGGCCTTCGGCGTGGGCCGCGGGTAGGTGGATGGACTGCCCTGGAGTCAGATGCTTGATGAACGCGTTGTCCGACAGGGACTCGGAGGGGGTGCGCTTTATGTCTACCCAGGAATTATAAAAACCGGAATTCGCGACCACACCGTTGGAGACCCTGCGGTTGGCTGCCAAGGCCATACCCACTTGGTAATCATGGAACCCTGGCACCAGGCCAGCTTCCACCAGAATCTGCGCGCCATTGCAGATTCCCAGCACAGGCTTGCCTTTGGCACTCTCTTGCTTGAGGACATCAAGCACTGGATCCAGCGCTGCCAGAATCCCAGAGCGGCTACGGTCCTCGTAAGAGAATCCGCCGGCGATGACATAGCCATCACACCCCTCTAGAAGAGCGACTGGCATATTCCACCGGAACATAACCGCATCCATACCTGCACGTCTGACAGCCTGCGCCGATTCCCGTTCACAATTGGTGCCGGGGAATTCAATGATGGCGATTCTGATATCCATCTCGTTCACCTCGCGTCGGTTTCTACGGTGTTCAAACCCCGTATGAGCGTTGTGCCATCTCCCGCAACCACTTTCCCTATACGTTGCACAGGTTGCTTGAAGCAGGCCTCCATCAGGTGCAGGGTCTCCTCGGCGGCTTCGGGGGCCACTACAATCGTGAGACCGATTCCCATGTTGAAGGTGCGGTACATTTCGTAGTCCGATACCAGGCCGAGCTCCTGGATAAGAGTGAAGATGCCCTGCCGTGGCCAGGTGGCTGGATCGAAAAGCGCGCTCACATGCTTCGGAAGCACTCTTGGTACGTTCTCCAGCAATCCTCCGCCGGTGATGTGGGCCATGCTCTTGATCGGGGCGCCTTGGGAAAGGAGCTTGAGCACTCCGCTGGTGTAGTTCGCATGCGGTGCGCACAGGGCTTTGCGCAACGTGGTGCCAGGTTCGTTAGGGATGATGTCGTCCAAGATGAGTCCACCAATCTCGAAAAGCACCTTTCGGGCAAGGGAGTAGCCATTGGTATGCAGCCCGCTGGAGGCCACCCCGAGGATGATGTCTCCTACCTCAACGGCAGAACCATCGATAATCTTGTCACGTTCCACCACACCGGTGATAAGCCCCACCAGGTCATGCTCGCCAGGGAGATAGGTGCCCGGCATCTCAGCCGTCTCGCCGCCAACCAGGCAGATACCTTCCTCCCGGCAACCCTCGGCCATACCTTTGACTATCTCGGCCACGGTATCCGGATCGAGTTTGTCGTTGGCGATATAATCCAGGAATGTGAGGGGTTTGGCTCCGTGCACCACGATATCGTTCGCGCAGGCACTGAGAAGGTCTCGTCCGATGGTGGAGAAGTCCTTGGCCATGGCGGCAACCGCGATCTTGGTGCCAACGCCGTCGGTGCTTTGCACGAGCACCGGGTGGCGGTAGTCACGTAGGATTGGGCCGAGGTCGTAGAACGAGGCGAAACTACCGAGTCCCACCAGCACGTTTGCATTGAAGGTGCTGGCCGCGTAGCCTTTGATTTTCTCAACCGCGAGGTTGCCTGCGCTGATGTCCACACCTGCCGAAGCGTAATCGACCGGTGTTTTGCTTTTACCCATTCCTACTGCTCCTTATCATCATCCGATGCGTTCGCGCAAGCCGTTCTGCCAGTGGTGGGCAGCAGCGGAGAGCGGTACCGCTATATAACCATGTTGTAGATCAATGCTGGATTCCCCGGTTTTTCCAATCACCACTGCCTCGACACCCATCTTGGCGCAGAGAGAAAGCACGGTATGTGTCTGGGAAGGGGAGGTTTCCAGAATGAACCCAAAGGATTCGGAGAACAATAAACGGTCCGCTGGCAGATCGCCTGGTATCTGAACCGCGCAACCAAGGCCACCGGCGATGGCCATCTCGGCGAGGGCGACAGCGGCTCCGCCTTCGGAGATGTCGTGGCACGCAAGCAGCATGCCCGAATTGGCGCAGGTATGCAGGACGGTCCCGCAGCGGCGCAGCCAGGCGAGGTCTGGTTTTGGCAATCGGCTGCCCAGTGCGCCTTGCATAGCGTAGTAGATGCTCCCCCCGCACTCGTCTTTTCGTGCGCCGAGGAGTATCAGGTCGGAGCCCTGTTGCTTGAAATCCGGGGTGAGCGCCCAGCTGGCATCCTCAAGCTTCCCCACCATTGCGATCATCGGGCTAGGGGGGATGGAGCCTTGTTCGGATTCGTTGTAGAGCGACACATTCCCTGCGATCACTGGAACGCCCAAGGCGGCGGAAGTCTCTGCTACTCCACGGCAACCATCGGCGAACTGCCGCATCTGGTCCGGTTTCTCAGGGTTGCCATAACACAGGCAATCGGAAAGCGCGATGGGAATCGCTCCAGTGGCGATGGTGTTGGAGTAAGCTTCAGCGACTGCGTCCACTGCTCCTTGATAGGCGCTGATACGGTTGTAACGAGGGTTCTGGTCCGTGGTGAGGGTGATTCCCACCTGCCTGATCTCTTGTGGATAGCAAGGGTCGTCGAAGGGCCGCATCACCCCGCTATCCGCAGCCCCTGCTTCCACCACAGTGAGGCCCTGCACTTGCTTGTCATAGGTCTCGTAGAGAGGTTTACGGCTGGCGATGTTCTCATGACCAAGCATGCGTAGGAAAAATTCATTCGGATTGTCTATTGGAGCTATTGTTTTTGGCTCGGGAGGGAGTGGGGCTGGTTCGCCTAGGGGTCGCTGGTACAGGAATCCCCGGGTTACTTCCGCTGCCGGCGCGTGCACGATGGTCTGTCCGTCGGCGATGACGATATAATCGGTCGCTTTGGTGACGGTTCCTATCACCCGTGCCTCGGCTCCATGGGATACCTGTCCGAGGGCGAAAGTCTCGTTATAATGGGCGAGGATGAGAGGAGTGAGATCTGGAGGGGATGCCCATAGGTACCGTTCCTGGGTTTCCGCACAGAGGATCACCTGGGGTGGGATGGTTGGGTCGGCGGTGTGCACGCTGTTCAAGTCGATAGTCGCCCCGTAGCCGCCGCTCTCAGCTAACTCGACACTCGCGCAGGCGATGCCCCCGGCTCCAAGGTCCTTAAAGCCCACCCGGTCGATCGCACCTAGCTTTCGCAGCACGGCGAACAGTTCGGTTGATGCCTTGATGATATGACGTCCAAGGAAGGCATTGGGTTCTTGCACAGCGCCTTTGTTGGCTTGGGCTTTGGCCCCTTCAAGCTCGAAACTTGCGAAACTCGCACCTCCGAAGCCGCTGCTGTCGGTGCTCTTGCCAACTAGGATGAGGTCGTACCCATCCGCATCCGCTGGCGCATAGGAGTGGATGATCGCATCTTCCTCGACGATGCCGAGGGTGACCACAGTCACCAGGCAGTTGCCGTTGTAGAGGGGATCGAACTGCAAGCCGCCCGCAAGGCTGGGAACGCCTATGGGATTGCCGTAGCCGCCAATGCCCGCCACAACGCGCTCGTAGAGCCATTTATTACGGGGTAGGTCGATATCGCCGAAACGCAGGTCATCAGCTAAAGCGACGACCTTCGCGCCCATGCAGCTTACGTCCCGCACATTTCCGCCTACGCCAGTGGCGGCGCCTTCATAGGGGACTATCTGGCTGGGGTGGTTGTGTGATTCGTGGCTCAGGACCAGGGCGTAGCCTTTGCCTTGGCTGTCGCGGGTCACCCTGACGATGCCTGCGTCCTCCTTTGCTCCAATGATCACTTCGGGTCCTTCCGTGGTGAACAGCCGCAAGTAAGGACGGCTGCTCTTGTAGGAGCAATGTTCGGAACCTTCGATTCCAAACAGGATAAGCTCGGCCATCGTGGGTGGACGCTTGAGGATGGACTGCTGCAGCTGGCGGGCTTCGCCAACGGTGAGGCCGGTGCGGAGCATCCGCATGGTATCGGCCACTTGGCCATCGGTCATCTGGGAGAAGTCGAACGTTTGTTGGCGCATAGCGGAACTTATTCCTCCAAAAGGGTGGAAACGAAAAAATCCCGGATTTCTCCAGGATTCAGTTTATCGCCGTGGCTTTTCCACCACGGTTTGCTCGCACGCTTCGCACAGAACCAAGGGCGGAAGCCAAGCTGGTAGACGTGTATACGTTTGTTTCAACTGGAGTACCTCGGATGCGGAAGATGGTTGATATATAGCTTTTTTCAACAACAATTGCAACAACACAAAGGTAAGTTGTTGTAAATAATCTTAATCATGCAACAAAACGTATAAAAATAAGACTGGTAGTTGCATTATGCGTTGCATATCCTTCCCAAATGAAACGGGCGAAGGGGTCGCTCAAGCTTCCAGCACCCACTCGGTATAGGGGCGGCACGGTTTCACCGTCAGGCCGCTTCGGGGTCCGCTCCCGTCCTTCGGACCAAGCCCTCCGAGTCCTTGCCGCATTGAGCGCAGTTTCGTGCCAGGCACGAATCTGCGGTTGTTCTCGGTTCCAGGAACTGTTACCTCACTTTAAAGTGAAAACCGCATCCCAAGTGATTGGAATGCGGTTTTTTCGTACATTTCTGTGGCTTTTGTGTTTACAGTTCCTGGAACTTCTTCAGGTCCTCTTCAGCGGTCGAGATCGGACTGATGCCAAAATTGTCCACCAGGATCTTGAGGACATTCGGCGAGACGAAGGCTGGCATCGATGGACCGAGGTGAATGTTCCGAACGCCGAGGTACAGTAGGGTGAGCAGTACGCAGACCGCCTTCTGCTCGTACCAGGAGAGCACGAAATTCAACGGCAGCTCGTTCACCGTGCAGTTAAAAGCATCAGCTAGGGCGAGTGCGACCTGGATGGCGCCAAAAGAGTCGTTGCATTGCCCCATATCCATCATCCGGGGGATTCCGTTGATACTGCCAAGCTCCATGTCGTTGAAGCGGAACTTGCCGCAGGCGAGGGTGAGGATTACGGTATCTTCCGGGGATTTCTCCACGAACTCCGTGTAGTAGTTGCGGCCAACCCGTGCTCCATCGCAACCACCAACGAGATAGAAATGCTTGATAGCTCCAGATTTCACGGCCTCGATCACCTTATCAGCTACCGAAAGCACTGTCGCACGGCCGTATCCGGTGGTCATGGTCTCGCCACCATTGATGCCTGTCATGCGTGTGTCCTCAGCATATCCACCGAGTTCCAACGCTTTCGCGATAACGGGGCTGAAATCCTTATCCTCGCCGATATGCACCAGACCGGGAAAAGAGACCACTTCGGTGGTGAAGATGCGGTCCTTGTAGTTGTCCTTAGGTGGCATCAGGCAGTTGGTGGTGAAAAGCACCGGGCCTGGGATATTTTTAAATTCTTTCTGCTGATTCTGCCAAGCGGTGCCGAAATTCCCCTTGAGGTGCGAAAAGGCCTTGAGCTTTGGATAGCCGTGGGCTGGGAGCATCTCACCATGGGTGTAGATGTTGATACCTTTGCCTTCGGTCTGCTGTAGCAGTTTGTAGAGGTCCAGCAAGTCATGGCCACTGACCACGATGAAGGGACCTTTTTCGATAGTGAGGGGGACTTTGGACGGAACAGGGTCGCCATAGGTGGTGGTGTTCGCCTGATCGAGCAAGCCCATGCAACGGAGGTTTATCTCGCCGGTCTTCAGCACCAGCGGGAGGAGCTCGTCGGCTCCCATGTCGCTGCCGATGGCTCGCATGGCGGTGAAGAAGAAATCGTTCACCACATCGTCGGTATAACCTAAGACCCACGCATGGTAGGCATAGGCACCCATTCCACGCAGGCCGAGGAGAATGAGGGACTTGAGCGAGCGGACATCCTCGTTGTCACGCCAGAGATCCCACATGGTGTATGGCTCGCCAACGGCTCCTAGCTTGGCCTTTTCCTCATCGATTTTCTCAATTAGCGCTGATACCACAGGATCATTGAAATTCACATTCGTGATAGCGGTGAACTGGCCTTCCAGCATCACCCAGTACGTTGACTTGAGGGGTTTTTTACCTTCAGCCGCCCGGGCGAGCCCAATGAGGGCGCCGGTCATATCATCCAGTAGATTGGAAGTGCTGCTCAGCTTGCCGCAGACGCCTTTGCTTCCGGCGCACACTTTACCTCCTGCGACTTGCTCACACTGAAAACAGAACATATCGGACATTGTTCTCTCCTTATGAAATAATGGGTTTTTTAGATAATTTTAAACGCGCGATCAACAAACTTCGGATTTCACCACGAAAAGCCGCATGGGCTCGTCTCCCAGGCTAGCTAGGCCGAGCGAGGTGTTGGCTGGAATATGGATGATGCTCCCCTTGGCGTATGTGTGTTGCTCCTGGGAGTCGAGGGTGAGGCCAAGGATTCCATCGGTCACTATCAAAAAGGCCGCCGAGGAGGTAGGGTGGGCGGGAATGGCATCGCCAGGGGCGAGAATCATGTGGTTGATGCGTACAGAAGGGTCCTGCACCAGCATCTCGATCTCGGTCTTGTTTCCGGTGGAATAGATATAGGTTTTTTCAATCATAGGTTGCTCCTTTGCGTTTAAGTCAATTGACGATGCGGCCATCGGTGCTCAGCACGGCGATGCTAAGGGGGATGGCTTTTCCAGAGGCCTCCAAGGCGGAGGAGACAGCGTGGCTGAGTCCTCCGCAGCAGGGGACCTCCATCCGTGCCACAGTAACGGATTTGATATCGTTCTTCTGGAATATCTCCAGCAGTTTCACTCGGTAATCCACTGGGTCCAGTTTTGGGCAGCCCACTAGGGTGACCTTGCCCTTCATGAATGTGTGGTGGAAGTCTCCATAGCAATAGGCGGCGCAATCCGCGGCGATAAGCAGGTCGGCATCTTTAAAAAATGGAGCGGTTGCCGGCACAAGCTGGATCTGCACCGGGAATTGCCGCAGTTGGGAGACCGGTGCTTCGGTCCGCGCTTGCGGTTCCTGAGCTGCGGTGGGTATTGGCCTAGGGCGGCTGCTTGGACATGCGGCGAGGATCCGTGGCCGTTGCTGGGCCGCTTTGCTCCGTTGCACGGCTTCTTCATCATAAGCCGCCGCTTCACGTTCCACAAAGGTGATTGCATCCACTGGGCAGGCTGGCAGACAATCACCAAGCCCATCGCAATAATCGTCACGGAGGAGGACGGCTTTGCCTTGCGCCAAGCCGATAGCCCCTTCATGGCACGCCGAGACGCACAAGCCGCAGCCATTGCATTTTTCCTGGTCTATGGTGATGATCTTCCGTATCATTATTATACTTTCTCCTTGCTGATGCGTGCCTTAGCCGTGAATTCCCTCACCATGATCCGCACAACCGCGACCTCATGCAGGGATGCCTCGATATAAGCGGGGGCCGCGGCGATATTGGAAGCGGCGTATTTGTCGCTGATGAGCATGAGCGCCCGGCGTTTTTCGAGAGGGTCCTCCACCAGCTGGGCTTCGCCATACGCGATGGCGGATTCGTAATCGGTGGAGAAGCGCTCGGGTAGCAGTTTTGTTTTACCCACGCATGCGAGCGATACATTGGGATGGTTGGCGATATTGTCCAGTTTGGTTCCTACGGTGGCGCTATGGAAGTAGAAGCGGTCCCCTGCCAGTACTGGTGAAATGGGAACGCAGTACGGGTCTCCTGCTGGGTCTACGGTACACAGCAAAGCGTATTCGCATTCGGTGAATAGATATCGGGCAAAAGTCTCATCCTGTTGTCGGTCGGTTCTTCTCATCACACCCATCGGCATTCTCCTTGTAAGTTGGATTCTAGCAAGCTATCAACATAGTTTCTGTTGCATTTGCAACGAAAACAAATTATTCACTAGTCGACACAGTATATCACGTCAAGTGCATCGTGGAAGGGGGATTAGGCAACAGCAACTCAATGTGGTTCAGTTCCCGGAACCTAAACCACACTTGCCGCGTTTTCCACATTAAGTGCAGATTTATACATCGAATTAGCCGTATTCTAGCTTATTTTAAATAAAAATGCATAAATATGCAAAAAATTATGCAAAAAATCTGTACAAAAAATGAATTTGAATATATATACAATGTACTGTTGCAAGGAGGAGTACATGATCACAGCAGGAGTGATAGGAGCCACGGGATATGCAGGAGCGGAGCTAGTCCGCCTATTATGCGACCATCCACAGGTGGAACGGGTGCTGTCCGGCTCGCATTCTTACGTAGGGTCGCGCTTCTCGCAGGTATTTCCCAACCTGAAAAAGCTCTATGATTACGAATGCCTGGAGTCCGATGTCGCCACTTTCGCAAAAAAGTGCGATGTGTTGTTCCTCGCCTTGCCCCATGGAATCGCCTCTCAGCAGGTGAACACCGCTGTTTTGGAGAGTTGCGTGGTCATCGACCTCGGCGCGGACTTCCGCTTAAGCGACCCCGCTGTGTACGAGCAATGGTACAAGACCAAACACGGCAGCCCAAAACTCATTTCCCAAGCGGTATACGGGCTATGCGAGCTGCATCGGCAAGCTATCAAGGGGGCTCGTCTGATAGCAAACCCCGGCTGCTACACCACCTGCTCCATCCTCACTGCGGCACCGCTGCTGGCCGAGAGCCTTATCGACCGCAATTCCCTGATCATCGATGCCAAATCGGGTGTATCGGGTGCCGGGCGGAGCGAAAGCCTGGGTTCGTTGTTTTGTGAGTGCGATGAATCGATCAAGCCCTATGGTGTGGCCACCCACCGGCACACCCCGGAGATTGAGGAGCAGCTTTCTCTCGCAGCCTCCAGGGGGACCTCTCCTACTGGAATAGTCGTGTCGTTCACCCCGCATCTCATCCCCATGAACCGCGGAATCCTTACAACCATCTATGCGAATCTCAAGCCAGGGGTGGCTTCGGGCGACATCGATGAAGCCTACCAGAAATACTATGGCAAGGAGCCCTTCATCCGGTTGCTCGGCAAAGGAGTGTTTCCAGAGACCCGTTGGGTAAAAGGTTCCAACTTCTGCGATATCGGTTATACTGTCGATGAGCGCACCAGAAGGATTGTCACGTGTGGTGCTCTGGACAATCTGGTGAAAGGCGCAGCGGGGCAGGCTGTGCAGAACATGAACATCGTGTTTGGATTGCAGGAGGGCGCGGGGCTCTCGGCGGCACCGGCTTTTCCATTATAATAAATCATAGGAGCTGGAGATGCAGAAGATAGTTGGTGGAATAACCGCACCGAAAGGATACAGCGCCTGCGGTGTGTATGCGGGAATCAAGAAAAAACAGAAACTGGACCTGGCCTTGCTGGTGAGCGATAAGCCGGCGGCCGCGGCGGGAGCGTTCACCACAAATGTTGTCAAAGCGGCTCCGGTGCTATGGGACCAGAAAATCATAGCGGCCGGCAAGCCGGTGAAGGCGGTTGTGGTCAATAGTGGCAATGCCAACGCCTGCACGGGCGAGCGGGGACTGCTCGATGCGCAGCAGATGGCGCAACTGGTCGCCAACGCTGCCGGATGCTTGAAAGAAGAGGTCCTGGTGTGCTCCACCGGTGTCATCGGAGTTCCTCTACCCATGGGCAAGGTCGAAGCCGGTATCGCCCTGGCAGCGCAAGCTCTCTCCACTTCTTCTGAAAGCGCGGCCGATGCGGCAGCCGCTATCTGCACCACCGATACCTTCAGCAAGGAAATCGCGGTTGAATTCCAGCTGGAGGGCAAACCGGTACGGATCGGGGGCATCGCCAAGGGTTCGGGGATGATCCATCCCAACATGGCCACCATGCTCTCCTTCATCACCACCGATGCCTGCATCAGCGCCACCCTGCTGCAATCCCTCTTGGGCCTAACCGTGGTGGACAGCTACAACATGATTTCGGTGGATGGTGACACGAGCACCAACGACACTGTGCTCGCTCTTGCGAATGGGTGTTCCGGCACGGCGGAGATTCTCCCCGGGACTGCAGCGGAGAAACTTTTCACCGAGGCCTTCTTGTTTGTCCATACCACGCTCGCACGCTTGATAGTGCAGGATGGGGAGGGCGCGGGGAAATTCATAGAGGTCACCATCGAAGGGGCGGCCACCGAAGCGGATGCCCGATTGATGGCGCGTTCCGTGATATCGAGCAGTTTGGTTAAGACCGCGTTCTTCGGGGCGGATGCCAATTGGGGCCGTATCCTGTGCGCGATGGGTTATTCCGGGGCGAAATTCAATCCGGACGCTGTCTCCATCCGCTATCAAAGCCAGGGGGGGTCGATTCTCGTGGTGGACAAAGGGGTTCCGGTCCCGTTCGACGAAGCCTTGGCCAAGCGGATTCTCGAGGCTAAGGAAGTACTGGTGCTGGCGACGTTGTCCGATGGTGGAAAACGGGCTACTGCCTGGGGTTGCGACCTGTCTTACGAATATGTCAGGATAAATGGAGATTACAGAAGTTGACTATGAAACGGGAGATTGAGAAAGCCAGCGTCCTCATCGAGGCGCTTCCCTATATCCGGCGGTTCGCCGGGAGCATCGTGGTGGTGAAATATGGCGGCAGCGCCATGGTGGATGATGAGATCAAGATGTCCGTCATCCAGGATATCGCGATGATGAAACGCATCGGCATGAAGCCGGTGGTGGTCCATGGGGGTGGCAACAGCATCACCCAGCTGCTGGACCGTCTGGGGAAGAAAACCCAGTTCATCGATGGCCTTAGGGTGACAGACGCCGAAACGGCCGAGATCGCCGAGATGGTGCTTTCGGGCAATATCTCCAAAGAACTCGTGCAGTGCCTGCAGGCGCAGGGTATCAATGCGGTTGGTATCAACGGGAAGGATGGCGACACGCTTATCGCCCGCAAAATGCTGACCAATGGCAAGGACCTGGGGTTTGTGGGTGAAGTGGTGCAGGTGAACACGGCGCTTATGGACGCCCTCATGTCCAACGACTTCGTGCCGGTGGTTGCGCCTGTGGGTACCGATTTCTCGGGCAACACCTACAATATCAACGCCGATTACGCGGCAAGCGCCATCGCTGGAGCCCTCCATGCGCAGAAACTCGTGTTCCTCACCGATGTCGAGGGCATTCTGAAGGACAAGGACAATCCCGAATCCATCCTGCGGCGACTCACATTGGCCGAAACCGAAGCTTATATCGCCGATGGCACCATACGCGGGGGAATGATTCCCAAAGCGCATTGCTGCATGGACGGTATCAAGCAAGGGGTCCAGAGTGTGCATATTCTTGATGGACGGATTCCCCACAGCCTGCTGCTGGAGATTTTCACAAACGAGGGAATCGGGACGATGATGACCCGCTAGAACACTGCTGGTCGATAAGGAGCTATGA
Organism: Sphaerochaeta sp. UBA6084; assembly: GCA_002428625.1. Taxonomy (GTDB): domain Bacteria; phylum Spirochaetota; class Spirochaetia; order Sphaerochaetales; family Sphaerochaetaceae; genus UBA6084. The sequence continues at coordinate 272,409 of DIXI01000007.1, read as the reverse complement.
TGAAAGTGGAAAATTGCATTGATATTGGCAAACAGGTTTTTATGGAGACCTACGCGCAGTTTCCGATCGCTCTCACTGGAGGCCAGGGCTGCCGTGTCACCGACGACCAGGGAAAGAGTTATCTGGATCTGGTGGCGGGCATCGCGGTGAACGCGCTGGGTTATGGTGATAAAAAGCTATCCGAAGCTCTTAAAGCGGTTATCGATACAGGCTTGCTTCATTGCTCAAACCTCTACTGGAACAATATCGCGGTTTCAGCCGCGGCCAAACTGCTTGCGCTGAGCGGGATGGACCGGGTGTTTTTCTGCAACAGCGGGACCGAAGCCAATGAGGCGGCCATCAAGCTCGCCCGCAAGGCCGGACGGCAGAAGGACCCCCTGAGGACCGATATCATCTCCATGAACCATTCGTTCCACGGACGGACTTGTGGTTCCCTCAGCGCGACTGCCCAGGCGAAATACCAAACCTCCTTTCTCCCCCTGCTTCCGGGTTTCTCCTATGCGCCGTACAACGACCTGGCCGGGGTGCGGGCGAAAGTCACCGACCGGACCTGCGCCATCATGGTCGAGCCTATCCAGGGCGAAGGTGGTGTGGTGCCCGCGACTGAGGAGTTCCTCAAGGGACTACGGGCCTTGTGTGATGAAAAAGACCTCCTTCTGATTTTCGACGAAGTGCAGTGTGGAATGGGCCGGACAGGTTATCCCTTCGCCTGGCAGTCCTATGGGGTCCGCCCCGATGTGATGAGCCTTGCGAAGGCGTTGGGGGGTGGAGTGCCTATCGGGGCCTTGGTGGCCACGGGCGCCGCGGCGAAAGTGCTCGCACCAGGAGACCATGCGGCGACTTTCGGAGGGAATTTCCTTGCTGCCGCAGCCGCGGAGGTGGTGCTGGACAGACTTGCCCAAGGAGAACTGCTTGAACAAGTCCGCAAGACTTCCGCCCGTTTGGAGAAAGCGCTCCTCTCACTCAAAGACCAATATCCTGCGATTGTGGAAGTGCGGGGCAGGGGCTTGCTGATGGGCATGGAGATGACGGTGCCGGTACGTCCGCTGGTGGCGGCATGTATGGAGAAAGGCATGCTTATCGTCAATGCGGGACCCAATGTGCTGCGGTTCGTGCCTCCTTTGGTCATCACCGAGGAACAGATCGATGAAGCGGTGGCGATTCTCACGGAAGTCCTCGCCCAGGCGGATCTTAAATGAAGCCACGAGCTTGCCCAATTCCATTGACAGTTAGCACCTCAAGATACTAGAGTTCTGGTAAGACCATTTTGGTGTTGGTTTTCGTAGAATTCCAGTTCGTCATCGGGAGGCGCGGTAGTGGATTTCGGCCGGTTGGGCATGAATATGCTTCTCCTATTGGTGATTTTCGGAATCATCATAGGTGCCGTCATGGCGGGAAGCCTGATGCCCGGACTATCGATTCTTGACAAACCGCTGCACGAACTCCGCGAAGGCTGGCTGGTGGACTCTGACCAAGGGTGGGTTCCCATCGATGTGGGCGACCCTCCTGCTGGTGGAGACCGGAAATCCGTAGTCTATAGAGTCACGCTTCCTGCCGACCTAATCGACCCTCAATCGCTCATCTTCCGAAATCCCTTTCAGAATGTGTGGATTTCAATTGATGGACAACCGATTTTCACCTATGGCTATGTGGATTCCCAGAGGCTGCGTATTCCTACTGGCGGATACCTTTTGGTTCCCATCCCTCCCGGGAGTCAAGGAAAGGAACTTGAACTACAGTTTGAGAGCATGTATCCAGGAAAGCCCGGCCGCTTACCTTTGATCACCATCGGCCAAGGCTTCACTTTGTTCGCAAGGGTTATTCTGTCTTCGCTTTTCCAGTTGTTGTTTGGAATCATGATCTTGATGCTGGGACTGCTGCTCAGTATCGTGGGTATGTATGTCACCTGGAAAAAAATTCCCACAATAGGCCTGGTTTTTCTTGGAATCTTTGTCCAGATGACAGGCATGATGACCTTGCTGGCGACTGACATACCGCAACTGGTGCTAGGTCATCAGCAATTATTCATGGTTTTCAAGGTTTCCCTGCTTGCCCTGTGCGCTCTCCCATTCTTGGAATTCATCAAGCGGTTTTTCAAGCCAACCAAGCTTTGGCTTTTCAATCTCTGCACCATCCTCATCCGCTTGAATTTCCTCGTGGTCGTCAGTGTCGTTTTGGTCACCGGGAGAGTCTCAAGGTTCAATTTCATACCCGTGCATATCATCCTGCTGTTCGCCATAGCTTTGATTCTCCATACCTTGAAGACCAACCGCGGGGAGGAGGAAAGTCCGCTGAGGCAGGTGATGCTTGCAGGATTCCTCGTGCTTACCGCAGGTGTGATCATCGACATGTTGCGTTTCTATCTATTTCTGGAGGTGGACAACACCCGTTTCTTCCAGATCGGGCTCTTATTATTCACCATCATCACTGGGGTGGAGGCAATCAACCGTGTGATCGAGACCTACCGGCAAAGCATCCGGGCCCAGCTTCTAGAGCATCTCGCCTATACTGACTTCCTCACCAATCTTCCCAACCGGACGGCTTTTGAGCGCGACATGGAGAAACTCGCTCTCGGCAAAACCCATTACCAGCATTGCATGGTGGTGATGCTCGACTTGGACCATCTGAAGGATATCAACGATACATTCGGGCATCGGGCCGGCGACCTTGCCTTGCAACGTTGCGCGCATGCGATCAAAGAGATTTTCGAAGAAGCCGGAGGGAGTCCTTACCGGGTTGGTGGTGACGAATTCATTGTGTTTCTCCCTCAGGAGGCGAAAAGCCGGATTGAAGAGCTTCAGAACAAACTTGCCTCGCGTCTACAGGCTGAAAGTACCAACCTTCCATATCAACTGGTGCTTTCCTGCGGGTATGCCGACGGCTCCCTGCTGGAGAATCCGGATCTTCTGACTCTCCAGGAGAAAGCCGATGAGATGATGTACCGAATCAAATATAGTTCCCGGTCGAGGACCTAGCTGTGTACTCGGATGTGGACGCTGGATACCAGCCCCAGCGGCAACTAGGGTAAAATCTTGTCAGGGTAGGGTTTTTCCTTTATGATGCGTAGGTAGGCCAAGGGAGGTTCCGATGCGTTCGATCATGAGGCATGCGGCGGTTTTACTTATAGTCTTGGTGCTTGCAGGACCGATGGCTTGGTCGGTTGATGTCCCGGCGGGTGTCCTGAACAATTCAAATGATCTTCTCGCTGCCGCAATCCCTATCCAGTATGGTGATGCTCAATTCCGTCAACGCATTCTTGAAAGGACGCAAGGAGAGCGGGAACCCATCGGGTTGGTGCTCTCGGGAGGATCTGCGCGCGCCTTCGCCCATATCGGGGTCTTACGCTATCTTGAGGAGCTCGGGATAGTTCCTGACTTCATCATCTCCAATTCGATGGGCTCGATCGTGGGTTTGCTCTATGCAGCCGGGCTGTCCCCCGAACAGATCCTCTCCATCTGCTCTAGCGTGGACTTTGGCGAATTGTTCGATCTCACCTTGCCTTTGGCTGGCGGTCTGCTTAGCACCTCGCGCTTCTCGGCATTGATCTCCGCCTATTTGGGAGACGACTTGAGGATTGAGAAGCTTCCAATCCCCATCATGGTGGTGAACGAGGACATGGCCACCAAGCGGCAGATACAGATTATGGAGGGGGATTTCATCACCGTGCTGGAGGCCTCCTATGTGCTTCCCATCTATTTCTCCCCGGTGGAATTCCAAGGGCACCTTCTGTTGGATGGAGGCATAACCAACCTGGTCCCGCTGAAGATCGCCTACAATTACTCCAACGAAGTGGTTGTATCCACGACTTTCTATGAGGGTAAGGATACAAATCTGCGCAACAGCCTTGTCATTCTGAACACGGCGATCGATATAGCCAAGCGTCGCCAGGGAGTGCTGGAGCTGCTGCAGCACCCGGAGGTAATTTGGATACGTTGCGATGTGGAGGATTTCTCCTTCATGGATTTCCAATCAATTCTGAGGATATCCCAGAAGGGCTATGAATCGGCCCGTGAGCATAAGTCGGATTTGACCAAACTCGATGCGCGGGGCACAACCGAAACGATCCGCACCATTCGATCCGCGGTCGCTGCCCGGCATGCCAAGGTCATAGGTGATTACAGCCTGTTCAACCGATTGGATCAAAGACGGCTTTCCCAATATATGTTCCTTGCCCTCCGGTCCTTCGAATACGCCGATGATCCGTGGAGACTTCGCGAGGAGACCCTGATGGGCTTGACCTACAAGGCCCGCTGGCGCACTTTGGCGCTTTCCATTGATGGCGGCTTGGGCTGGAAGGCCTTTGCCCCGATGGATGTATATCCCTCCATAAGCGGGACTTTGAGCATCACCCCCCTGCCTTTCTTTCTGGTCAATGCTGATGTCAGTGTTTCTTGGGATCAAAGCTGGCTGCCTTCCTATTATACCCGGTTCAATCTTGAAGCCCGGCAGCGCTACCTGCAGGACCAGTTGTCGGTACGTTTGATAGGCTCGTTGGAGAACCAGGTTTCCCCAGCGTTCGCGTTGCAGGAGATGTTGTTGAGCGTCGGGCTCGCCCTTGGTTGGCAGAACACCACTGGTTACCGCTTTTCCGGATCGCTTGAAGCCGGTTGGCAGCTGGCCGGCCAGTATGACCGCCAGATGATCTATGCGAAGGGCCGGACGTCACTGCCTCTGCCAGACGATATTCAGTTCACTATAGGATTCGACACCCGTTTCGCTTTGGATGGCCAAGGCAATGTACCATATTACACCACTGATGACTTTAGGACCACCAATCTTGACATCCGGACGCAAGGCTCGCTTTCCCCTACCGCTCTCAATCCTGCCAACCACTTGGTGGTTTCCTCGTTGCGGGCTATGTGGAGGCCGGCTGATTTCAAACCAACCGTAGGGGAGCTGCTGATTTTCCACGACTCGGGACTCGGTGCGTACGGACAGTTCCTTTGGCACCAGCAGTCTCAGCTGATTCCCGAGGTGTCGGCTGGGCTGGAGGTTTATTCCAGGATATCCCTGCTAGGTTTGAAATCGTTGCCGTTGAAAGCCTTTGTGGGCTATGATATGCCCTCGGACTGTGTAGTCTGGGGATTTGTGTTTGGGAAGTGAGGCTTAAGATGCATGACATACCCCTATGGCTGCGGGAGCGGAGTCTGCCTGACGGCATCTCCCTTGAGGTGTTGGACCAGGGGCGGGTGGTTTTCACAAGCACTGGAAAATGGCTCCACCCCTTGCTGGACCTTGAGCGTTTTCTTACCCAGGAGCGGCTGGATGCCTCTGGTCTGATTGCGCACGACACAATTGTTGGGCGTGCCGCGGCTGCGCTGATGGTCCGCATGGGCTTCAGGACTGTCAAATCCAGGATGATGAGCACCTGCGCGGTGACTCTGTTCGAACGATATGGCGTAGCGTTCTGCCACGATGTCCTGGTGGAGAAGATAGCCTGCCGGACTGAAGAGCTCATCACTGCCGGCATGGACCTTGAGGCTATCCATGGGATGATTCTGGAGCGTGCCCAGGCTGCGAAAAAGGCCTCCTCAAACTAGGATATCCATGACTTCGATGGTGAATGACTACGGGTTGCAAGAAAAAGTTAGCTTCAACGAACATCTCGATTGACAGACAAACCGCAAAAAGGTATCGTGCGGGTATGGATCCAACGACAGTCGTCCTCGCTTTGGTTGTAACCCTGTTCGCAGGGCTTTCCACGGGTATCGGCGGGCTCATCAGCATGTTCCAGAAACGGAGCAGCTCCCATTTCCTTTCAGTCTCGCTTGGTTTTTCAGCGGGGGTGATGGTCTATCTTTCCTTCATGGAGATTCTACCTGAGGGACTTCACTATCTGCAGGCCTATTATCCAGCACCCAAGGCAGCGATCATCAATATCGCTTCTTTTTTCATGGGTATCGCTGTGATCGCCCTTATCGACCGCTTCGTCCCTTCGCGGGGGAACCCCCACGAGATTCCGGATCTCCAGACTTTGACCGAAAGCGGTTGCGGTGATACAGACCATTGCCTGCTCCGTACCGGAATGCTCTCCGCCATCGCCATCGCCATCCATAACTTTCCTGAAGGGTTGGCCACTTTCACCAGCTATATGGCGGATGCCAAGATCGGTCTTGGCATAGCGATCGCCATCGCCATCCATAATATTCCAGAGGGTATCGCAGTGGCGGTGCCTATCTATTTTGCCACAGGCAGCCGGCGCAAGGGTTTCTCCATAGCCTTGCTCTCCGGATTTTCAGAAATGCTGGGGGCGGTGATCGGCCTGCTGCTGTTCTCTTTGTTCCCTACGGATCTGATGCTTGGAGTGGTGATGGCCTCCACCGCCGGAGTGATGGTGTATATCTCCTTCGACGAGCTTCTTCCCACTGCCGAAAAATATGGCGAGCACCATCTGGCGATCTACGGGGTTCTAGGTGGTATGGGAGTCATGGCCATCAGCCTGCTCCTGCTTGGCTAAGCCACGCTGGGAGAACTCGCATCCGCAGTAATCCTGCCTGTAGAGCTCTAGCTCCTTGGACAGCAGGATACTCCGCTGATACCCCCCCTTCTTCTTGAAGTCAACCGCCACGAAACCCGGATGATGCTTCCCGATTGAGAAAATCAGGGGAGAGTCCTTATGGGGGCTGACGGTGAGGGTGGTGGTGAAAGAATCTATCCCGAGACGGATGGCCTCCTCGGCGGCTTCCTGCAGGTTCCACTGGAAACAGAGGGCGCAACGAGCTCCCCTTTCCTTGTCCAGCTCATGTCCAGCCACCGCTTCAAGCCAAGCGGCATGGTCCCAAGGATGACGGACGATGCTCAGGTTGAAGTGTCCGGCTACTTGCCGCAGGGCTTCATATCTCCGTTCAGCCTCTTGCTGGGGGTGGATATTGCTGTTTCCATAGAACAACACCGGTTCATACCCGAGCTCCCGCAACCTCTCGATAGAGGCCGTGGAGCAAGGTCCGCAGCAGCAATGGAGCAATAGTGGCGCACGTCGTTCATCCATAGCGGTATGGTAGCTCTCAAAGCCACTTTCGACAAGTGGGTGGCGATTCAATCCAGTGCCAGAGCCGTATACAAAGAGTTGCATATGCATGTATGGCAATCCTCTCTATAATATGGCATGATGGAAACACATGTTCTGGAGGTTTTGCCGATGTTTAAAAACCTTACCTTGACAGTAGTCATGATAGTGATACTGGTCGTGGTGATGCTCCCCTTGCCTCAGCAGGTAAAAACAGTTCTCGTAGTGCTGGTCATTCTCGGTTTGGTGTTCTATCGCCGTGGATATATATTCGTGGCTATCGCTTCCCGGGCCCTCAATGGAAAAAAACCCGATGAAGCCAAAGCCTGGCGCTATTATGAGCTTGGTTGGAAAGCCGGGCTGCCCCCGAACTACACCATCATGTTGGGCAACCTATTCGCGCAACGCGGTGATGCCGCCGTCGCCGCCCGCATTTTGGATTCTGTGATTGAAAAACAGCAGAGGTCAAGAAAACCCGATGCCGCCATCATCGCCAGCGCCAGCACCTCCCGTTCAATGGTGTATTGGGTCCAGGGTGATATCGAAGCAGCCATCGCTATTTTGAACAAGGTGCGCGAGTCAGGGCAGGGGGACAAGAACCTCTATATCAATCTCACCAGCTATCTGTTGGAATCAGGCCGTTTGGAAGAGGCTCATGCGATGATCGAGGAAGCGTCCTCCAAAATGGCCGAAAGTCCCGGAATGGCAGACAACCGGGGCTGGTATCTTCTGCTCACCGGTGCCTACAAGCAAGCCGAGAAACTCTATCACGAACTGCTTAAGGATTCAAAACCCCGCTTTCCCGAAGCCTACGCCCATGCCGCGCAGGTGAAGGCCGCCTTGGGCAAGAACGCCCGTGCGCGGGAACTGTACAACGAGGCCCTGACCAAACCTTTCTACCAAACCACTTCGATCACCAAGGAGGACGTACTTGCGGCCTTGGATGCGCTTGGAGACAAGGAAATCGAATGGGATCCGGACTTGGACGATGAGGACGGATTGGAGGTCGAGGGTTTTGAGGATGATGAGGACCTGTTCGAAGAATACGAACCGAATACCGATGTCGGCGATGACGATGACGGCGATCCGAATAATGAACTGGACGACGAGGATTATGATGATGGTGATGAGTCTGAGGTTGAGGAAGACGAAGAACCGGAACTTGATTCAGACCTGTTCGGGGATGAATATGATGATGAAGAGGATGATCGCAGGTAGGGCGAGCCTATGATAAAATTCCTAAAACTTCTCACGGGACGCTTATTCGCATCCTTCATCCTGGTGGTTGTCCAGGGTGCGGTTCTTGTATGGTTGCTGGACAACCTCCTGAACGTGATTGTCTACTATCTACCGATAGTCTCCATTCTCAGTTTCATCACGGTCTTCATCGTGGTCAGCCGCGACGACCAGCCGGCCTTCATGATCACGTGGATCATCGTTATCATGGCTGTTCCTGTGTTCGGGATTCCCTTCTACATCATTTTCGGCAATAAGCGTGGTGGCAAGCGGGTAGCCCGGCAAGTTGAGAAGTACCAGCACCACTATGAGATCGAGATGCGGTCCCTGCTTCCGAAACCCGATGCTTCGGTGCGGGAGACGTTGGTTGGAATCTCGCCCTGCCTCGCGCGTCAAGCCGCCTATATCGAGAACCTCTCCAGCGCGCCAGTGTGGCAGCACACTGCGGTCGAGTATTTTCCCCTCGGCGAGCAGGCTTTCAAGCGGATTCTTGAGGAAGTTGCCCAAGCCACTCGGTTTATTTTCCTAGAGTATTTCATCATCGAGGAAGGCGAGATGTGGGACACCATGCTCACCTTGCTGCAGAAGAAAATAGCGGAAGGGGTGCATGTCCGCCTGATGTACGATGACCTCGGCACCATCCAGACCCTCCCGGCCCGCTATGACCGTCGTTTGCGAGAGCTTGGTCTTTCCGTGGCGGTGTTCAATAAAGTGCGTCCGCACCTCAACCCCCGGCTGAACTACCGTGACCACCGCAAGATCCTGGTGATCGACGGAGATGTGGGCTTTACCGGAGGTATCAATTTCGCGGATGAATATATCAACCGGAAGATCAGATTCGGCCACTGGAAGGACACCACGGTCATGATCAAGGGTGACGCTGTGTGGAATCTCTCGCTGATGTTCCTCCAGCAGTGGATCTTCGCAACGAATGAGGAGCTCGACCTCTCGGAATTCACTCCACGGAATTCCTATCCTGACGATGGGTTGGTGCAACCCTTTGGCGACAGTCCGCTCGACGGTGAGAATGTGGCGGAGAACGCCTACATCCAGATCATCAACAATGCCAAAGGATATGTATGGATCACCACGCCCTACCTGATCATCGACATCCAGATGTCCAACGCGCTATGCACCGCGGCCCAAAGCGGGGTTGATGTGCGGATCATCACCCCCTTCATGCCTGACAAATGGTATGTGCACATGGTGACCCGCTCATATTACAAGGTGCTGCTGCAATGCGGTGTGCGGATATTCGAGTATACTCCCGGTTTCCTGCATGCCAAGATGTTTGTGTCCGATGACGAGGTGGCCATTGTCGGCACCACGAATATGGATTACCGGAGCTTCTACCTGCACTTCGAGAACGGGGTGGCCTTCTATCGGAGTTCGGTGGTGGCTGATGTGCGCAACGACATCCGCAAGACCTTGGACGTCTCCAAAGAGATCACTCTTGCCCAGGAGCAGGGGGTGTCTCTGCCTAAGCGGTTCGCCCGAGCCTTGCTGAAGTTGTTCTCACCCCTGTTGTAGCAGTCTCGCGATGCCTTGCGCGCAACGGATTCCGCTTGCCCAGGCCGCGGTGATGCCCCGGCTGGTTCCGGCACCGTCTCCAGCGAGAAACACCCGTTCGGTGACTCTGAAGCTATCGTCCAGATACTGGGGTTTGTTCGCATACAGCTTGATCTCGGGATAATACATGATGGTCGATGGATGCAACACCCCGGGGACTATGGTGTCAAGGTTCTTCATCGCCTTCCAGATGCTACGTAGGATTTTAGCGGGCATGGCCAACGAGATATCGCCAGGACAGCAGTCCTTGAGGCTTGGTGGAAAATCGTAGAGATCGGTGTTGAAACTGGTTTCCTTGCTGCGCGACCCCATGCGGAAGTCTCCCACCCGCTGCATGAGCGGTTTGTTACCGCCCATCAAGGCAGCCTGAAGCCCAAGGTTCTCGGCGAAAGCTTGCCCGCTGGCGAGTGGCGCGGTGAAGCGCACCGTCTTGAGTATGGCAAAGTTCACCAACCCGTTCGCTTCGTGCGATTCGGCTGAATAGGCATGGCCGTTCACCGAATACCAGATGTCACCACGCGCGGTGGTGTAGCGTTCCTTGACGACATGAGCATCGCCGCTATTGGTGCAGAAGGTGCGTACCTTCTCGGGAAAGTAAAACTTGGGGTCGTAATAGTCACGGACGATGGGGTAGTGGTCGATGCGGGTTTCCACCCTGATGCCGATGTCCACGATATTGTCCATGAATGGCACTCCGAGGCTCTGCAGCATCATCTGCAGGAAATGGAAACCTTTTCTGCCTGGCGCGATCAGAAGGGCACGGTACCCGATATCGCGTTTGTCCGTGCCGATGACCTGAGCCACCTCGTTCACCGAGAGCATGGTCTCGCCGAGGGCGAGGGTGATTCCCAGGGAATTGAGTTCAGCGAGAAGTTTTTTTATCAACTTAAGCCCGCCATCGGTTCCCAGATGCGACTGCCGGATCTCCAGCAAGCTGCAGCCGAGACGGTCGGCGCGTTTTTGGTATATACCGATATTGCTTTTTGGGAGGATCTCGGGTTTGAGGAAGGCGGTGACTTTCTCCAGATACAGGTCCGCTTGTTCCCTGCTCCAGTATTCTTCGGGAAATCCTATGGGATAGGTGAAGTTCATCTTACAATCGTTGCGCATCCCACCGGTTGAAAAATTCTCCTGATCAACTATTAAAACGGATAAACCAGGCTTGTTCTGGGCCAATTCGAATGCGGCGCCCATACCTGCCGGTCCAGAACCGACGATCACTACATCATACATGTCCACTTGCGAGCTTCCTTCTCGCATGAGTATACACGATTCATCTGGCTTGCGGAACAGGTGGCGCATGGAAGGTCCCGGATGCCGACAGCTTGGATCGGATGGAATCATGGATGGGCCTTTGGACGGGAACTTGGAAAATCCCGCTTGATGCTTGCTCCGGTTTGGCATACTCTTAAGACAGTGCAGATTACTGGATCTAAGGAGCCGATATGCGGTATATGACAGTGGCCGAGGCTGCGAGCGCCTGGAATATTTCCGAACGAAGGGTACGATTGCTGTGTTCGGCTGGAAGAATCGATGGTGCCACCAAACTCGGATGGGCATGGAGTATTCCCAGTCAAGCCAAGCCTGGCGATGCCCGGGCCCTGCGACATCTGAAGAACCGGAGTTTGCGCACTGGGGCGCAGAGTTTTCAGACTTTGGATAAGATGAAATCCGAACTCGAGGGATTATCGGAATCCATAGCACCTGCAAAACGCATAGCCGCAGCCACGTACCTGGACAACCTCATGCTCCAGACTCTGATTTCCACCTTGGGCTATGAGATCACCATATCCGAGACCGCCAGTATCTTGGCAGGCAACCTCGTGCCTCGCCTGAATCTTTCCACGCACCTCGCCGTGCTCAATTATCAAGAGGCCATCGCCAGCATGCGGGAGATGGTTGTGGCTGGCGGCAGGCCTTCGGAACGCAATGCATTCGAACTCCAGCGGATTCTCAGCCATCATCGGAACGATTCCACCGGTTGTCGGTTTAGGGAACCGATGGAGGCGGATGCCAGACCATACCGCAGGGCGCACCGTCCGCTCACCGTATCTGAGCAGATGGAGGTGCTGTTCTCGCAATATGAAGGTGAATGGCGTTGGCTGCACCCGGTGGTGAGCTCCACCTTCCTGTTTGTGGAACTCTACCGTATCCAGCCTTTTCCACAGGATAGCGAAGCCCTGGCTTATTTGATGTGCGCGTTCCACGTGCTGGCTTCGGGCTACCAGCCCCCGGTGATGGAAACCGGACATATCGGATTGATTGGGCAGGCGGTTCAGCTGTCGTACCGCCGGGGTGATTGCCACGAGGTGGTGGCGTTGGTCTCCGAAGCAGTCTCCAGAGGCCTGCGGTTATACCGGGACTTCTTGGACGCCTGCTGACATGAACATGCGATACCTGTTTTCCAATTGTACCGTGATCGATGGTTCCGGAGGCGCTCCTTGGCTTGGGGATGTCGTGGTCGATGATGGGAGAATCCTCGCCCTCGGGCTGAACTTAGGATCCCATTTCGAGGGAGAACGGATCGAGGGTGCTTTGCGGGTGCTCTGTCCTGGTTTTATCGACATCCATGGCCATAGCGACCTGGAGGTGCTGCGAAGACCAGCGATGCTGCCCAAGCTCAACCAAGGGATCACCACAGAGGTCACCGGCAATTGCGGTCAGGGAGTCTTCCCCTGCCACCAGGGTGTGGTGGGGCATAAGCTGGAAGCACTGGTCAGGGATGTGCTCGGGACTTATCCTTTGCCCTGGGCCTGGCACGATCTCTCCTCCTATCTTGCGCGGATCGGGGAACATGGCAGCGGGACCAACCTGCTATTCCTGCAGGCGCACGCCCCCTTGCGCATGAGCACGATGGAGGGTAATCCCAATCGTACGGCGAGTGCCCGGGAATTGGAAACCATGGCCGCGCTTCTGGAGGAATCCTACGCCCAGGGTGCCCTCGGTTTTTCCTCAGGCCTCTACTACGCTCCCTGCTTGTTCGCTTCGCCGGAAGAATTCGAAACCTTGCTGAGGGTGACCGCCGGGCATGACCGTCTGTTCGCTGTGCATCACCGCTGCGAGGGGACAGACGTGCTGGAATCGCTATGCGAGGTGCTTGATCTGGCCGAACGAACCGGAGTGCGCATCGAACTGTCCCACCTGAAGGTCATCGGCCGTAAGAACCAACACAAGGTCCCCCGGATGTTGGATCTGATCGATTCCTACCAGAGCCGGGGTGTGCGAGTCACCTTCGACCAATATCCATATGAATATGGTTCCACCTCGCTGGCAAGCCTGCTTCCCCCCTCTGTGCTTCGACTGGAGCGACCCAAGCTCCTTGAAGCCTTGTCATCAACAGAGGGCAGAATGAAGATCCGAGCGGAAATGGAAGCTCCCCACGGTTGGGACAGCATTTTCGAGCTGTGTGGATGGGAGGATATCAGGATTGGTTCATCGGATTCAAATCCCCGATATGATGGTCTGGACTTTCCGACTATCGCCGCCTTACGGCAGCAGGACCCCTTCGACAGTTTCTTCGATCTTATCGCCCAGGAGCAGGGAGCCTCGCTGATGGTTGATATCACCCAGACCCAGCAGTCCATAGAGACCATCATGCGCCATCCGCTTGGGTGTTTCTCCACCGATGCCCTTTACAGTGGTTCGGGAGGCCATCCCCGCTCGTGGCAGGCTGCCCGTCATCTCCTGGATACCTACCAGCGGCAAAAGGCAGTGCTTCCGTTGCCACAGCAGATCCGGCGTATGACCGGTGAACCGGCTGCGCGGCTGGGATTATGCGATCGCGGGCTTATCCGGGAAGGCTTCGCCGCGGACCTTGTGCTGCTCGATATGGAGCAGATGGTGGATGCATCGAGTCTGGCTTATCCCGATGCCCCGGGGGGAGGTATGGATCTGGTGATGGTAAACGGTGAGGTCGCGTATCGCGCGGGGTTTGCTACCGGTGCGCTCGCGGGAAGGTTGCTTAAGCCCCGAAACGGCTGAGGAATCGCTTTGTCCGTTCGTTCTTAGGATTGGAGAAGACCTCAGAGGGAGTCCCTTCTTCAGCTATGATGCCATCGTCCATGAAGATCACCCTGTCCGAGATATCGCGGGCAAAGGCCATCTCGTGGGTTACCACCACCATCGTCATTTTTTCCGCTGCGAGTTCCTTGATCACTTCCAGGATCTCCCCGGTCAGCTCAGGGTCGAGGGCGCTGGTAGGCTCGTCGAAGCACAATACCTGCGGCTTAAGGGCGAGGGCGCGGGCAATCGACACCCGTTGCTGCTGCCCACCGGATAGCTGGAAGGGGTAGGCGGCGGCTTTATCGCTCAGTCCCATTTTTGCCAAGAGTTCCAAGGCTTCCTTACGGGCTTGCGCCTTCGGCATGCCCAGCACATGGATTTGGGCTTCGGTGATGTTTCGCAGTACGGAGAAATGCGGAAACAGATTGAAGTTCTGAAAGACCAGCCCCACGCTGAGACGCACTTTCTGCAAGGTCTTGTGCTCGGCGTAGACCGGTTTGCCGCCAACAGGGGTGGACACCAGGATGTTGCCGCCGATGGTGATGGAGCCGCTTTGCACGTGCTCCAGGTTGGTGATGCATCTGAGCAGGGTGGATTTACCAGAACCCGATGGCCCTATGATGGAGAGCACTTCCCCTTGCTTGACGCTGAAGGAGATATCCCTCAGGACTGTGAGATCCTCGAAACTCTTATGAACGTGCTCGACCTTGATGATCTCCATGCTGCCTCCTACCGGTAGTAATCGAGTTTTTTCTCGATGAGGTCGAAGCTCTTCGCGACGATGGAGTTCATCACGAAATAAAACACACCGGCTATGAAGATGGGTAGCGTGGAGAATTCGCGGGATGCCGCATTCTGCGCGACCCGGAACAATTCGGCCACCCCGATGGTCTGGGCAAGCGCGGTGTCTTTGACCAAGGTGATGACTTCGTTACCCATGGCAGGCACGATGCGCTTGACCACCTGCGGCATGACGATATGGGTGAAGGTATGCATCTTGGAGAAACCAAGCACCGAGCTGGCCTCGTACTGACCATAGGAGATGCTCTGGATGCCTCCCCGGTAGATTTCGGCGAAATAGGCGGCGTAATTGATCACAAAGGCGATGATGACTGCGGTGAAGCGGTCTGCCGACGCCCCGAACACATAGTAGGGGGCGAAGTAGACGAATATCAGCTGTAGGATCAGCGGAGTTCCCCGCATGATGAGAATGTAGATGTTCACTAGGGAGCTGATGATCCTGTGCCTGCTCATCCGGCCTCTGGCGACTAGAAGGCCAAGGGGGAGGGCGAACAGCAGGGTGAGGAAGAAAATCTTCAACGAGGTGAAGGTTCCTTGCAGCATCAGGATCAGCAGTTGTCCCATCGGGGTTACTTCCCTACCACGGTGATGTCGGCGGCGAACCAGGCGGTCGAGATCTTCGCCATCGTGCCGTCCTTGGCCATGTCGTTCAGAATCTGCTGGACTTTGTCACGAAGCGCGTTGTCGTTCTTGCGGAATCCAACGCCATACTCTTCGGTAGCCAGCCCTTCAGCCAGAATCCGGAAATCTTTTCCGCTGCGCTTGATGTTGTCATTGGCTACGAAGAGGTCGAGCACGACCGCGTCCACACCACCGATTTCAAGATCCATCAGCGCTGTGAGGTTGTCCTTGACTTCCACAATCTCCTTGAGGGATTTGGCGAAAGCTTCGGCTCCATACACTGCGTCTGCGGCGCTCGAACCCGCTTGGATTCCTACTTTCTTACCGGCAAGGTCGGCCAGCGTTTTGATAGCGCTGGAGTTCTTCACTACCGCCACCTGCGCGTTGTCGACATACGGGTCGGTGAAATTAATGCTTTTCTTGCGTTCTTCGGTGATGGTGAAGCCGTTCCAGATGCAGTCGATGTTGCCAGTGTTGAGCTCTTGCTCTTTGGCGTTCCAATCGATTGGTTGAAGCACCAGCTCGACTCCCAGCCGCTTGGTCACTTCGCGGGCGAGGTCGATGTCGAAGCCTACGATCTCGTTCTTTTCATTGCGATATCCCATCGGGGGGAAGGAGTCATCCAAGCCGAGGACGAATTTCTTCGCATCGAGGATCTTCTGGAGTGAATTGTCGCCAGTTTGTTCCTTGGCGCCGGCTGCGAACAGCATGGGCAGGGCCAAGGTTGCGATCAACAGGAGAATCAGAGTTTTCTTCATAGTTCCACCTCTTATATGATAGCCGGCCTCATGAGCGCGACTTATGGAGGATGATAGGTTTTTTTTCCAATTTTGGAAAGGGATAGATGAATATAAGTTGAATAAAGCGCTTGGATCACGTTTCGCTCCTTCGAATCGCTGGGTACAGCTCATAGGCGGACTGAGGATGGGCCCAAGCGCTAGAGCAGAAGAG
>DIXI01000007.1:0-256215 GCA_002428625.1 Sphaerochaeta sp. UBA6084 | reverse complement strand
TGCAAAAGTTGAATGTGGGAGAAGGCAGAGCCCATAGGCGGAGTGAAGACTGGCCCAAGCACTAAAGCAGAAGATAGGAGGGTGAGGAATGTGGAAATAGTTCCTGGAACCAAAACCACAGCGCATGGCTCCGGTCTCCCTCTTTCGATGGTGCTTGGCTTCAGTTTCGCTCCTTCGACTCGCTGGGTACAGCTCATAGGCGGAGCGAAGACTGGCCCAAGCACTAAAGCAGAAGAGTAAGAACGTAGTTGGATGGGCCCAGTATGCAAAAGTTGAATGTGGGAGAAGGCAGAGCCCATTGGAGGAACGTCGGTGCCAGGCACCATTTTTACACACCGGTGCCGTTGACCGCGGATTGTCAACGGTGGTATAGTCCGAACAGAACACATGCTCTCCCCCCCGCATCAAGGAGGATCCTCCGATGGGTTTCTTAATCAGTGGAATCACGGCCACCACATGGCAGCAGCTGGTGATGTATGTCATCGGCGCTACGCTCATCTATCTTGCGATCGCTAAAAAACTGGAACCGGCGCTCCTGCTCCCCATGGGGTTCGGTGCGATGTTGGTGAATATCCCCTTCTCGGGGGCCCTTACCCAGACGATGGCGGGCATCGGCGATGTCACTGGCATTCTGGATTGGCTGTTCGAGGTCGGTATCCATGCCTCCGAGGCCATGCCGCTGCTCTTGTTCATCGGAATTGGGGCGATGATCGACTTCGGTCCCCTGCTGAGCAATCCCAAACTGATTCTGTTCGGCGCAGCCGCCCAGTTCGGTATTTTCGCCACGGTATCCATCGCGGTGTTGATGGGGTTCCCCCTTAAGGACGCGGCTTCCATCGGAATCATCGGGGCGGCTGACGGGCCCACCTCCATCCTGGTCTCACAGGTGCTCAAAAGTAAATATGTGGGAGCCATCGCGGTTGCGGCCTACTCCTATATGGCGTTGGTGCCTATCATCCAACCGTTCGCCATCAAGCTGGTCACCACCAAGAAAGAACGCATGATCCGCATGCCTTACAATCCCAAGAATGTCTCGCGCATGTCGCGGCTGCTGTTCCCCATCGTGGTCACCATGGTCGCGGGCTATGTGGCCCCGGCTTCGGTAAGTTTGGTGGGGCTGCTGATGTTTGGCAATCTTATCCGTGAATGCGGTGTATTGGGGACTATGTCCGATGCGGCGCAGAACATGCTGGCGAATCTCATCACTTTGCTACTGGGTATCACCATCGCATCTACCATGAAAGCAGATAATTTCGTCCGGGTGGAGACGTTGATGATCATGGCCTTGGGTCTGATCGCCTTTGTGTTCGACACAATAGCCGGAGTCTTGTTCGCCAAGTTCCTCAACCTGTTCTCCCACAACAAAGTCAATCCAATGGTGGGGGCCGCGGGGATCTCGGCGTTCCCGATGTCCGCAAGGGTAGTGCAGCGCATGGGGCAGGAGGCTGATTCCCAAAACCATCTGCTGATGCATGCGGTTGGTGCGAATGTGGCTGGACAGATCGCTTCGGTTATCGCCGGGGGCGTGATTCTGGGACTCGTTCCCGCGATGTTGGTATAAAGGAGTCGCATGATGATGGAGTTGTTCAAGCAATCGCTCACCTTGATGTGGCAGGGAATGGCCGCGATTTTCGTAGTCATCCTGGTGATATATGTGGTGCTGCTGGCTTTTCCCAAGATATTTAAAGGCGGAGCGGAGCACGGGAAGAAGAAGTAAGCATTTCGCATCGGCACAATAAGGGTTTGTCACAGAAACCTTGGCTGTGGCAAGCCTTTTTACAAGGTCAGTGGTTAAGCATATTTTGCAATGTTCTCAGCTTATATTGATTATATAGCGTTATAAGGTTACTATAAGAGTAGAATATTACTATTGGGAGGCAAATCTATGCAAATAAAACCATCCGCAAGTATTCGGCAGAACTATAATGAAATCGCTAATCTTTGCAAAACTACCGGTGAGCCGTTATATCTGACGAAAAACGGCGAGGGTGATCTTGTGGTTATGGATATCGAGGCATTCGGTCGTCGTGAGAAAATGTTGAAATTGCGTGAAGAGCTTTTAGCTGTCGAAGAAGATCGCCTTGCTGGTCGTATGGGAATTTCCCCAGATGAATTAGATAGATACCTAGAAAATGTGATCGATGAGGTGGGGAGTCGAAAAGATGCCTAATTATAAGGTAGTCGTTTCTGATCGGGCTCGTCAGATGCTTGCTGGTAATATTCGGTTCTTAGCCCAGGTAAGTCCTGTTGCCGCACTTAAAGCAAAAAATGAATTGAGTGGAGCCATTCGATCTCTTTGCGAGGTGCCGGAACGGTTTCCATTCCTAGATTCAGAATTCATCCCAAGTAATAAATACCATAGGATGTATGTGGAGAAATGGTATCTGATTTTATATCAAATAAAAGATCTGACAGTGTATGTGGATTATATTGTGGATTGCAGACAAGATTATAGATGGATGATTTTGTAAAAAGATAAGAACCAATTGAACTCATAACCTTGAACGGCTTGTAGAGCAGTTCTTTACATTTTTCCAGCGATTTCCTATACTTCGCCGCAACGGAGGCCTTCCGTGGCTTGATGCAGGTCACGGTCGTCGTAGTCATCCGATTCTTCACTAGGAGAAACGAATGAACAGCAGCACCTCCGTCTCCACCGAGACACCCAAGCGCTCAGGCGGCACCGTCGGCGAGTACATCGTCAGGATTCTCAATGGCATGGCCCAAGGCCTGTTCGCCTCCCTGATCATCGGGCTCATCATCAAGCAGATTGGCAATTATGCGGATATCGGGATGCTTTCCCGGTTTGGACAAGCAGCCCAGTACCTCATGGGTCCTGCCATCGGAGTAGGGGTTGCGGTAGCAGTGAAAGCTCCTCCCTTGGGGATTTTCTGCGCAGCGGTCACCGGCGCACTCGGAGCAGGGACCTTTGGTTGGGAAGGCGCGGTCGCAGTCAAGATCATGATCGGCGAACCGGTCGGGGCTTTGCTGGCAGGACTCGCCGGAGCCGAAGCCTCCAAATTGGTCGCTGGTAAAACCAAAGTCGACATCATCCTTATCCCGCTCACAACCATCCTGGTTGGCGGTCTGGTGGGAGTCTCGCTCGCGCCTGTCGTCGCCGTGATGATGAAAGCCATCGGAGCGTTCATCAACAGCCTTACCACCTTGTATCCCTTGCCCATGGGGATTCTGGTTTCGGTGGTAGTGGGCATGGTGCTTACCCTCCCAATCAGTAGCGCCGCAATCTGTATCTCGCTTGGCATCAGCGGGCTAGCCGCTGGAGCCGCGACAGTCGGCTGCTGCGCCCAGATGGTAGGATTCGCAGTATCCAGTTATCGTGAAAACAAGCTGGGCGGCCTTATCAGCCAAGGACTGGGCACCTCCATGCTCCAGATGCCGAACATCGTGCGCAACTGGAAGGTCTGGATTCCTCCAACGCTCACCGCGGCAATCCTTGGCCCGCTGGCCACCATGGTGTTCAAGATGGAGAACAACGCTGCCGGCGCGGGCATGGGAACCAGCGGTCTGGTTGGTCAGTTCAACACCATCGCCACTATGGGACCCGAAGCATGGTGGAAGATCCTGCTGCTCCATATCGTGCTGCCGGCGGCCCTTACCCTTGTGTTCAGCGAGTACATGCGGCGCAAGGGCTGGATTAAGACGGGCGATTTGAAGCTCTCCTAAGGATTTTCCCAGTGTATTCCCGAGCGAGTGCCGGGAAAGCAAGATTACATACCTCGACTCCACCAGGGCGGAAAAGAAGGCAACGCTTTCTTGGTCCTGGGCTTGCCTTGGGGTATTGATACCTTTCATCACGTTGTTGAGGATGAGCACTGCAAACTGGTTGTACAACCAAATGTAAGCGATTACATAAAAACCACAAAAAATAGAATATCGCTGGACGTAATTACTATCACGTAATATTTAAAGAGCAAATAAAACTATATATAAGAAAAATATAAATATATTTATTACACAGTAACATTAAATTTATTATAAAAATAATGAAATGTAAGCGTTGACATATTGGAATTCAGTGCTATACTAAAGGAAAAAATGCTGTATCATAAAAAAGGAGAGAATTATGAAAAAAGCTTTGTTGGTATGTTTATGCATTGTGTTTTTATTTCCAGCGTTTGCTAAGGGAAATATTGAGCAATCCCCAACGGTTATGAGTGAATCTTCGGTTTCTGCAGAAGAAATAGCGCTGGTAGGAGGAATTCCATTTCCAAAAACGGTTGCGATTACATTCATGAATTCAAAACCGGAAATTACAGAAGCGCTGCAAGCAGGTTGCAAAGCGTTTGGTGAAAAGTACAATGTCAACATTGAACTGTACGAGACGTCTTCTCCTGGTGATGCTTTGGCCAAGAAATATGCCTCAGGTGAGGCCCCAACGCTGGCTATTGTTGATTTGGCGAATATTCGGGACTTGCATGCGGAAAAACTGGTCGACCTATCCAACGAATCCTGGGTTCAGCTCGGAGGTAGAGAGCTGGGGGCGGTGATGAATGGCAAGGTGTATGGGATGCCTTTCACCATTGAAGGTACAGGCTTGCTGTATAACAAGACTGCGATTGAGAAGATAATTGGAAAAACATTTGTACCAACAGACTATGCGACGCTCGACGCTTTTAAGGCTCTTTGCACTGAATTGCAGAAAGGTGGAATGAAATATCCCGTTGTTCTCAACTCTGAAGACTGGTCTGTCAACAAGACCTACCAATGGATATATGCATATCAGGATGGCACGATCAAGGGTGCCATAGAATTCTTAAAAGCTGTGCATGGTGGAAAGACGACGTATGAAGGCAATGCGGTTTTCCAAGGTGTGATGGATACGTACGATTATCTTATTTCCACCAATATCAACCATGCGGACCCGCTTGCGGCGGATTATGATTTGAATGCAAGCTATGTGGCGGAAGGGGAAGCGGCTTTTTGGCTTAATGGGACTTGGGCATGGCCTGATTTTGCTCCATTTGCGGTTGGTGGCATGGAATATGGTATCTGTGGGTATCCCATCAACGGAGCACCCGCTGTTCAGGCGAAAGCTTTTGGAGCTGCGACAAAGTTCATCATGATTGATAAGATCAACAGTAGCGAAGATCAGAAAAAAGCAGCTAAGCTCTTCTTGAATTGGTTGGTGTTTACAAAGGAAGGGCAGGATTGTCTAGTGAATCAGTGTGAGATTGTCCCTGCATTCTCAAATGTTGCGTTGGAGCCTACGAATCCGTTCAATGTCAGTTTGAAGAAACTGATCAACGACGGGTTGTTGGCCGAAGGCGTTACGTATTCACCTTCAGACCACAGAAGCGTGTTGGCCGCACCGCTTCAGGCTTATCTTGCCGGAAAGAACTCAAGGATGGATATCGCCAAGTTGCTTGATGAGTATTGGACCAAACGACTTCCCAAGGAATGAGTGGATCAATCGGCAGGTTGGATCAAACCAGCCTGCCGACTTTAAGGAACAAAGGTATGCATGTACAGAAATCCCGCTATCGGAATGTCGCTTTATTCCTTTCGTTCGTCGGACCTGCGATCCTATTCTTTGTGTTGGTGTTTATCGTTCCGATGATTTTCGGTGTGTACCTCACGTTGACTGATTGGAATGGGTATTCAAATAGTAAAGTCCTGGTTGGATTGAACAACTATATCGAAGTTTTTTCTGATGTTTCATTCTGGAAATCCATGGGGAATACGGTAAAGTATTCCTTTGTCTCCGTTGTGATGATAAATTGCTTGGCCTTTGGTCTTGCCTATATGCTGACGAGTGGGATTAAGGGAGAACGCTTCCTGAGAGCTGTCTTTTTTATCCCTAATCTCATCGGAGGCCTCATTCTGGGGTATATTTGGCGGTTTATATTCAGCCGTGTTGTGGTGAATCTGTATGCATTCATTCCTTTGGCAATATTCAAGCAATCGTGGTTATCTTCTCCCGATACTGCGATGGCCGCGATGATTATCGTCACTACTTGGCAATACTCAGGATATATCCTTTTGGTATATATAGCCGGGTTTATCGGGATTCCACAAGATATGATTGAGGCTGCCCGAATCGATGGTGCGAAGGAGTCGTGCATTACAAGAAGAATACGGATACCGCTCATGGTGCCATCGATTGTGGTGAGTCTATTCCTAACCTTGACGAGAACATTCAAAGTATATGATTTGAATTTGTCACTTACCGCCGGCGGCCCCTACGATTCAACAAAATTGGCAGCGATGCACATTTATACGGTAGCTTTCGAGGAACAAAGATATGGTGTCGGGCAAGCTGAAGCGCTTATTATGTTCGCAGTGATGGCTGCTATCGCGCTGACTCAGACATACATCGGAAAGAAACGTGAACAGGAGATGTAAAGATGGCATCTGAGAATAGAAATCTTGTAAAACACAGATTTGGGATCAAGACCGTTTTTGGGTTTGTTCTTTGTTTCATCTACCTGCTTCCGTTTGTCCTGGTGTTGGTTAACTCCCTCAAGCGTAAAGTGAGTATTGTCAAGTTTCCTTTACAACTTATCGATGACAATGGCTTGCAGTTCATCAACTACTCGAATGCCATCGAAAAGATGGATTTTTTCAGATCGTTTGCCAACAGCATCTTCATTACTGTGTTCAGTGTTCTGATTCTGGTTCTTTTCTCGTCGATGGCTGCATATTTTCTTGTTCGACACAGCACCTGGAAAGTATGCAAACTGACTTTTTCTTTGATGCTCGCCTCAATGGCTGTCCCTTTTCAAGTGGTGATGATCCCTTTGATTACTATCTATGGTGGTACGCTTCATGTATTGAATTCCCGAACAACCTTGATCCTGATGAACTTTGGCTTTGGCATCGCGATGTGTATCTTCATGTGCCATGGATTCATTAAATCAAGCGTTCCGATCGCTGTTGAAGAAGCTGCGACGATAGATGGTTGCAGTGCGCATGGTATTTTTTTCCGTATCGTGTTTCCTTTGCTGAAACCGATTCTTTCGACTATAGTGATTCTCGAGTCCATGGGATTTTGGAATGATTTCTTGCTTCCTTCTTTGGTGCTTGGGAAACGAAGTCTATATACGCTGCCATTGGCTATCCGGACATTTTATGGCACTTTCTCAAATGACTATGGGAATATTATGGCTGGGCTTGTTCTTTCGATGCTTCCAATCATTGTTCTCTATATCCTGTTGCAACGTAATATCATTAGCGGTGTGGTCGCTGGTGCGGTAAAATACTAATCACGAGGAATGGAAAAGTGTCGACAATCAATGATGTGGCAAAAGAAGCCAATGTATCAACAGCGACGGTCTCGAGGGTAATCAACGGTAGTTCACGAATCAACGTGCAAACTGAAAAAAGAGTGTTGGATGCAATGGCCAAGTTGAATTATAGCCCGAATACCATCGCCAGATCGTTGGCGAAAGGCCATAATGATTGCATTGGATTCCTGCTTCCTGATCTGAATTTGCCGTTCTGGGCGAAATTGGCTCATGAAGTCGAGAAGTGTGCGAGAAGTCATGGCTGGAATGTTATGATTTCTTGTGCTCCAAAGAACTTGGATGATTACTATTCAGCATATAATCGTCTTTCAGGAAGTATGGTTTCTGGGATTATAACAACGTATATCGGAGGGGCTGACGAGTTCATAAAGGCTTCGAAAACTCCGACCGTGACAATTGGAAGCATCAGTAAGAGCTCGCATTCCATTTCATCCAACGATGAGCAAGGCGGTATTTTTGCAACTCGGCATCTGATTTCCCGCGGTTGTAAGAAAATCATCCATATTAGCGGTGAAATGCTACCTGAACGATCATCGAACGAGCGGACGTATGCCTTTGTCAAGGAATGTGAACGCAATGGCATACAATACAAGCTGTACGAAACTTCTTTGGTGGATCAGGTTGAGAACAACTATGCAGGAATCATTGGAAATGTTTTTTATGAGAATACCGACTTTGATGGAATTTTTGCGAGTAACGATATTCTTGCAAGCATGTGTTTGTCGACTTCGCTTTCCTTGGGCTTTCAAGTGCCGCGGGATATTAAAATTGTGGGGTATGATGATATACCCATCAGCGCGATGATGTATCCTCCACTCACCACGATACGCCAGAACTATCAAAAATTGTCGGAGCTTGCAGTAGAGACTGTCTTGAATCTGATTAATGGAATCGAGGTCCCAAAGATACAGCAGATTTCTGTTGAGTTGATTGTTCGTGGAACAACATAGGAAGATACGGAATGTCACATAAAATCACCAATCGCATCCTTTTGATTACCTATGCTGATTGTATCGGCCAAGGACTGAAGGATTTAAAATCGGTTTTGGATACAGATTTCAAAGGATTGTTCGGAGGGCTGCATATCCTTCCGTTTTTCCCCTCTACAGCTGATCGAGGATTTTCTCCGACCACCTATACCGAAGTGGATCCACGTTTCGGCGATTGGAACGATATCATGGCTCTGGGCGAGAAGTATTATTTGATGTACGACTATATGATTAATCATTTGTCATCGGAAAGTGATGCTTTCAAGGATTTTATTGAAAAAAAAGATGCCTCGGTGTATCGGGATTTCTTTATCCGTTACAAGGATTTCTGGACAAATGGAGAGCCGACGGAAAAAGATCTGAAGCGTATGTATCGTAGAAAACAGAATCCTTGGATAACCGTACAGTTCAAAGATGGTTCGAAAGAGAAACTTTGGACAACTTTCAGTGAATACCAGATTGACATCAATCAACGTTCACGGGTTGCGAAGCGATTTCATAAGGACATTATCGCATTTCTTGCTTCTCATGGTGGCACGTTGATTAGACTCGATGCAGTTGCATACGCTGCAAAAAGGGAAGGGACAAGCTGTTTTTTCGCAGAGCCGGAAATTTGGGAATTATTACATCAATGTACTGAAATTCTGAAAGGCACCGATTCCGTAGTGCTTCCTGAAATCCATGAAAACTATTTTTTTCAACAGAAGGTAGAAGAGAAAGGCTACTATGTATACGATTTCCAACTCCCGATGCTTATGCTGAACGCGCTCTATTTTGGGGAAAGCCGCTATTTGAAAAACTGGTTGAGGATTTGCCCGAGAAAGCAATTCACGACATTGGATACCCATGATGGGATCGGGGTGGTGGATGCCAGATACCTCATGCCGGATACTGAGTTGCTAGCGACACGGGCTCACTGTTTCAAAATGAATCCTGATGTATATGCGATGTATGCACGCTCCGGCATCAAGATTGAATTGGATGCGTTCGATACGTATCAGATCAACTGCACCTATTATTCTGCCTGCGGTGCGGATGACCAAAAGTATTATATTGCGCGAGCTGTTCAATTTTTCGCTCCTGGAATTCCACAAGTGTATTATGTCGGTCTTCTCGCAGGTGAGAATGACTTCAAGCTCTATAATCAAACACATCAGAATCGTGATGTGAACCGATCGTATTATTCGTTGGAAGATGTGGCGAAGAATCTTAAACGACCGATTGTACAACGATTGATGGGGTTGATTGCCTTTCGAAACACGCACCCCGCATTCAACGGTGAATTCGAGGAGCTGCCTTCCGGCCCATCTGAACTAGCCCTGTGTTGGAGAAATGGTTCGGAATTTGCTATGTTGCGTGTTGATTTCTCAACGTTTGCATGTTCCATCATCTATACGGAACAAGGGGTTGAGAAAGAGCTCCTTCCATAAGTATCTGGACTTTGCAGTAGATTTTCCCACTAGATTCAAGCAGAACCTTCAAGATATGGTACGTAGGTGGACAGTCGCTTTCCCAGTGGCTGGAGCAAGTTTTTCTGGAGGTGTGATCCTAAGATGAAGAAGTACGATTACCTCATTGTGGGAGCGGGATTGTTTGGATCTGTCACAGCAAGAGAATTGCGGAATGCGGGAAAGAACTGTCTGGTTATCGATAAAAGGGCTCATATCGGTGGCAATATTCATACGGAGAAGCTGGAAGGTATTGATGTCCACACATATGGTGCCCATATTTTCCATACGAGCAACAGAAAAGTCTGGGATTACATAACCTCTTTTGGGGAATTCAACCACTTTATCAACAGTCCGCTAGCGAATTATAAAGGGGAAATCTACAATCTCCCTTTCAATATGAACACGTTCCATGCAATGTGGGGTGTTTCCAAACCCGAGGAGGCGATTAAGGTCATCGAGGAGCAGAAGCGGGCGGACTTTTGTGAAAATCCCACCAATCTAAAGGAGCAAGCCCTTAACCTGGTAGGCCGGGATATATTTGAGAAGTTGATTCGTGGTTATACAGAAAAACAGTGGGGCAGGAGCTGTGAGGAACTACCTGCCTTCATTATCAGGCGATTGCCAGTGCGTTTCACTTATGACAATAATTACTTCAATTCCCGCTACCAGGGAATCCCGATTGAAGGTTATACGGAATTGATCAGGCGAATGTTGGACGGTGTTGATATCGAACTGAATTGTGATTTCCTGATCAACCGGACACAACTGGTAAAACTGGCGGAAAAGATCATCTACACGGGATCGATCGACGCTTTCTTTGAATATCAGTTGGGAACACTAGCATATCGAAAGGTAAGCTTTGACACCCGGGTTCTCGACCAGTCCGATTTTCAGGGCAACGCGGTGGTGAATTACACAGATAAGGATACACCCTACACCAGGATCATCGAACACAAGCACTTCAATTTTGGCAACCAGCCTAAAACCGTGGTCTCCTACGAATACAGCGATGAGTGGAAGAAAGGAGACGACCCCTACTATCCGGTCAACGATGCCCGGAATTCTGAGCTCTACAGAAAATACAGAGCTTTGGCCAATAGCCAGGAACATGTGTTTTTTGGGGGAAGACTGGGGGAATATCGGTATTACGATATGGATGAAACCATTGAGGCTGCCCTGAATACTGTTAAAATATTACTCAAAATTGATGATTAGGCGCTACGAATCCACTGTGCGGTTTGCTTTACGATTTCCTTGTATGAAGGCCGTGGTTATAGTATCCTTGATTTAATCAGGGGTTATGTAGGAAAGAATAAATGCTGAAGATCGCTGTTGTTGAAGATGAACTGGAATTCCGCAATCAAATCGTTGGATATATTAAAGAGTATGCTTTAGAGAACGATATCCATACTGAGATAACTGAGTTTTCCGATGGACTCAAATTTACAAAAGATTATAATAAGGATTATGATATACTTCTGTTGGATATAGAATTACCATCACTTAACGGTATGGATGCCGCTATCGAGGTTCGGAAAAAAGATGCGGATGTGGTGATTGTGTTCATAACCTTTATGGCTCATTATGCGATAAAGGGGTATGAGGTCGATGCCCTCGACTTCATTTTGAAGCCTATCAGTTACTTTGCTTTCAAAAAACGTTTTTCCCGTGCCATTAAACGTACTGGGAAGACCAGCAATCGACAGCTCACCCTGTCCTGCCAAGATGAGATAACAACAATCAATACCGATGACCTGTATTATATTGAAAGCAGCAACCGGTATTTACATTATTATACAGCCACTAGCAAGTGTTCAGTCAGAGGTACAATGAAAACAGTTGAGGAGGAGCTGGCTCCTCTCCATTTTGTCCGCTGTAATTACTGGTATCTAGTGAATCTCAAGCATGTGAGCAGTATCCTGAGTGATCATGTCGTACTTGGAAACTATACTCTTGAAATCAGTCGGCGGAATAAAACAGCCTTCCGCACGGCCTTCACCGAGTATATGCAGGGTTCCAAATGATACAGTACATAACTGATTTCCTCCCTTTCTTCAACTTCGCCGCGCTTTGTGGATCGGCTTTAATTTTTCTATTTCCCGTCACTCATCGCAAATTCATTGTAAGCCGATATATCATTTTGATTTGTGTGTTCGTCATCACTGGGGTGTTCTCTGGATTTTTTCATTTTGGCTTTGTGCTGAATTCCGCACTTGCGTATGTCGTCACTCTGTTCGCTGTTTTTTTATGTGCTGAAATTGACTGGAAGGAGATAATCTATCACAGCTTTTGGATTGTCATCGCTTCAAAATTGTTCATGGTGATCTATTATTTCATTGGATACATGCTTGATGATTATTTCTCTTTGCCATTTGTGGTTCAGCTGATCATGATTGTCTGCTACATCATCATATTCAATTTTATCATTGCCATTACGGTTGCCAAATCGTTGTTATTGAATCATTCCTATCATCTGGGACCCCGGCAGTTTTCTTCCGCATTCTTATTAACGATTATATTTGAAATATTGAATTATTTCCTAGTCAACACGTTTATGGAGCTGATGGAACTCCACTATTCGGCGCTGATGGTGATGGGGCAATTCTATTGTGTAACTGTTTTGTACCTTCAGAACGCACTCTTCTCAAAAAGCGCAATCAAACAGGAACTGGAAAAGATCAACTATCTCTGGCAGCATCAGAAAAACCAGTACAATCTTGCCAAAGAAAACATCAACCTGATCAATCAGAAATGTCACGATCTTAGGCATCAAGTAGCAGCCATCAGAATCATGTCGAATGCAAACGATTTGACTGACTATCTTAAGGACATTGAGAATTCAATCAATATCTATGATTCCATCGTGCGAACCGGCAATGAAGCGCTGGATATTATATTGACTGAGAAAAGCCTCTTTTGCCAGTCGCATAGCATCACCATCAGCTGTGTGGCTGATGGAGCCAGGCTGAATTTCATGGCTCCAGTGGATTTGTACACAATATTTGGAAATGCGATCGACAACGCTATTGAGAGCGTTATGAACAGCAAGGAGCATGAAAACCGATTGATTGATGTCATGATTTTTAAAAAGAATGACCTGCTGATAATCAACATCATCAATCCATTGAATCGTCCCCTGGATTTAGAAGGCGATCTACCAAAAAGCACTAAGTCTGGAAACAACGGCTACCACGGTTTTGGTCTGAAAAGCATCCGGTATACCGTGGACAAATACGCAGGTTTTATGACAATCGATACAAGCGGCCAATCCTTTACCCTCTCCATTGTGATCCCGTTGACTTCACCCCTTGAATGCAGTTTATAGATGGTCTCTAGTGTAAAGTCGCTATCGTCAACCGCAAGGCCAACCACCTTTTTCACCCACCACTTAGCGGATTGGAACAGGCGGCAAATGACGGGTAGGGCCAGGTGAACGAATCGGAATACCACTTTCACCACACTGTCAACCACTTATGCATCCCGCTCTTTCGGTATCAAATAATGTAATCTATAGTGATGCCACGGTGAGTGAGAAATTCAATATGCCCGGGATACGATTGTCATCGCTCAGCGAAAAACTGAATATTGTATTCGATTCAGTAACACAAGGAAGGAGAAGAAACATGAAGAGACCCATCAACTTGCTAGGCGTACTGTTTTTACTGATGCTCATTGCCCCAGCGGTGATAGTAGCGGCAGGATTGACAGAAACCCTGCCTACTTACATCGCACCCCCCTACACCATTGGCCAGGGACAGAACATTGGGGATGCTCTACTTGAGCCGGTTTTCTACGAAAACACAAATGGTCCTACCATCGGTGTGACTGTAGTTGGTGTGATCGAGCAGAATGGCCTATACTTCCGCGATAGCAACAACAACCAAAAGCTCGACTTGTTTGAAGACTGGCGTGTGGATGCAGCTACCCGTGCGGCAGATGCAGTGGCCAGGCTTACCTTGGAACAACAGGCAGGACTCATCTTCAACAACCTCCAGCTAAGCCCCCCTGTCACAAAAAAAGCAGATGCTTTGGATAAAGACGGTAAAGTAATTGTTAGTAAAATCCTACCCAATCAGCAGGCTGGTGGCATGGGTTCTGCTTTCAACATAGCGACGCTACTCGACTTAGAAATGCGTGGTGGTGTCATGCGGGCCAATCCTGAAGCCGCTGTTGGGACTTGGTTCAACAACGCACTTGCACAGGTCTCCGAATTTGATGCTGTGTATTCCGGCGAATTGTCCATTCCATTTACCCTTCATTCGAATCCAATTGGCGTAGGTTATCCGGGCACTCTCGGTGTGGCTGCTGCCGTGATGGGCGATGTGGCGAACGGAGGGGATTATAGCCTGGTCTATGACTTTGCTGTGGTGGATCGCCAGATATGGGATGCCAAGGGTATCGATGCCATGTATGGCCCGCAGGTCGACCTAGTAACCGACCCCCGCTGGAACCGCAACAGTGGCACCTATGGCGAAGTTCCAGAGGTGGTTGCCGGTATTGCCAGTGCATTGGTAAAAGGCTATCAGAGCGGTACTGACGGCACCCAGGACGGCGATATAGTGTTGCACATGAAGCACTTCCCGGGCGACGGTTCCTCAGAGAACGGCTTCGAATCGCACAACTATATCGGCCAGTGGCGCTTGTATCCCACCGAAGGCTCTTTACAAAACTATCAGCTGGTTGCTTTCCAAGCAGCTATCAATGCTGGCTTGGCTGGAACCATGCCTGGTTACAGCCGGCCCACGACGGATGGTCGAAGTGCGCCGCAGGTGGTGCATGGCGTAAAATTGGATGCACCGGAAATCGGGAACGCATATAATAGAGATATCATCACTACTTTGCTACGTGACATAATGGGTTTCAAAGGGTATGTGAACAGCGACTCCGGCATCATGACAACCCAACATTTTGGTGCTGCCGACTTGACTATGCCCCAGCGCTACGCTGCCGTCATCACTGCCGGAACCGATGTCATCGGTAGTGCATTCGAGCCTCAATACATTATCGAAGCCGTTGAAACCGGTCTGTTGCCTAAAGTAAGCCTGGATCGTGCCAACACGAACCGTTTGATCTCCATCATGTCCATGGGGCGCTTCGAGAATCCGTATCGCAATACCGAGGAATCAGTCGCTACAGAGGTTGCATTGTCTCCGGGTGTCGCCGCGGCTGCATACCTGGCAAACCAGAAGTCCGTTGTGCTGATGAAGAACTCTAATGGAACGCTGCCCATGAAGAACACGTCTGCAAGTGTATACGTAAAGTTCCTCGGGGTTCCTGGAAGAAACGAGACAGATCCTTCGGCCGCTGTGAAGGCTGAGTTTAAAAAACGAGGGTTCGCGATCGTGGAAGATTACAACAAAGCCGATTATGCATTCTTGGTAGTCGCACCTTCTTTGAACAACACCCAGCAGATGGCTGTGATTGATCTGGTGGAAGGTCTTCAAGTCGAAGAGCGCAGCTATCCTTCCAGCCAGGCAAAGACCGGTAAGATGATCACCTCTACCACTGTGCCTGGTATTGATCAGGTAAAAGTCATTGCACAAGCTGTTCACGCAAACGGAGGCAAGGTGCTAGCTTCCATCGCAATCTCCAACCCTTGGATTCTTACTAACCTCGAGCCTTACTGTGACGGCCTGATCGGTATTTTTGGCACTTCCCTGGCTGCTCAGCTGGATGTGTTGACCGGCGTGTACAACCCCACCGGCAAACTTCCTGTGACCATGGTGTCCAGCAACGAGGTTATCGCAGTGAACGAACAGGAAATTGACGGTGTTGTGTACGAAATCTGCGTTTCTCCTAACGATGTGCCCGGATACGCAAAAGATCAATACATGGATGCAAAAGTCCTAGCCCAGTCTCCTTCTGGAAGTTATGCCTATAAGGATACGGACGGTAATGTCTATTCGGCATGGTTTGGTCTGAGTTACAATAAGTAATTCGTGTATGTTCCTTCGGCTTTGGTTTCGCGCGGCTGGCCACCGCGATATTGAAAGAAGATACCTCGCAGCTCGCTGCGGGGTTCTTTACTCAGAACCGCATATTGTAAAAGGAGAAAAATGCTTTATGAAAAAATGGCTGTGCTTGGCTCTGTGCTTGATGATCTCTTTCTGTGCATTTGCGCAGAATAATTCGGAAAAAGTGAATTTAAGTATAAACCGCAATGCGATTTTAAACGATTTTGAGGGCGATTGGGTTCTGAAAAGCACCTATGCTATCGACACTATGAAGGCAGATGCAGTGTATCTAAGCCTTGAGCTGTTTAAGTTGTCGACATATGACTGGGCAACCTATACGAATGTAGAGATAATTCAGTTGGAAGGTTCGATGCAGATTGTGAAAGGCAAAGAAAGCATCGATTACGAATGTGTAGTTGACGGCCAGTGGTTCGGTTCCGATTTAGGCGGCACAGGGTATATCGATATCTACGAATTAGACGGAGATTTCCCATTTCTTGAATTAATTGCACTGAACAATGCAGGCGAACTCATTCTTGGATATTCCGATGGCAGTATCGCTGCTGATAAGAATGCGGTATTCGCATATGCTTTTATCTTTGAACTGGTCAAGTAACCAGTAGGGGATTCAATGCTTCACCTTACGAGATGAGCCCGGGGTTGCTAGATCGCATTATACCACTTGTTCCACATACGATGCCACTTCTGCAAGAGGGCCTATCAGGATGCGGAAAGTTGCCCTAAGATGATGGTCACATTAAATACTAGAACAGGAGAGAGAAATGGAGAATGCATCACAGAACAGGACGGTCGGATATTATGTCTCTCTGATTGTCACAATATTGTCATCGCTCCTCACGGTAATTTATATATCCACATATAGTGGTACCGTTTATATATCATGGGTTGCATGCATTTCCATGGCTGCAGTGGTGCTTTTCAACGTGGTCTTGATGGCGATGAAAAAGGTACATATCTCTCCCTACATCACTGCTTTGCTCATACTGATAGCTTATATGTTCTATTTCTATAGGATGTATTTCTATATCTCGGTCGTAATGGTAGGTATAGACCTAAGCTCATTCGATTCCAAGTTTATTATCAACACTGCAGTGTTCTCAGTGGTGTTCGTGCTGAGTATTATCAATATTTTCCTTCGACAACGAAAAGAAATTGATAGTATCACTACTGGCCAGAAGGTCTTAATCACCGTACCGGCAATATTATTGGCCTTACTATGCCTTTCCTCAGTGATAGTGAAAGAAAACTCTGGTGCGATAAGTGCTTTTTTAGGAACGAAGACTTTTAAAATTATCGAAGCCGATGACAGTAATGTAGACACAGCCTATTTCAAGTCCAAATACAACAACTTATCTGAGCTATTGTCTGCTGGGATCAAGGTGAGCAAACAAGCGGAAGCAGAAGGTGTCGTATTATTGAAAAATGATAACAATGCACTACCTATGAATGCAGCGAGCCGGAACGTCTCACTGTTTGGAATTACATCTGTCGATCCCGTGTATGGTGGAACCGGATCCGGTGCGGTGAATACCGCTACGGCCCCCACTATTAAAGAGGCTATGGAAACAGGTGGATTCAAAGTAAATGATTCCCTATGGAACCTATACATGGAAAGTAAGGCAAATTATGGCAGGAAGGAACTACGTAGTGCGAGGTCCACAGTTTCCAGTGGCATCTCGATCAATGAAGTCCCCTGGCAGTTGGTATTGGATAAAGCAGGCGATTCCTTCGTTCAGTACGGTGATGCGGCCATTTTCATCATAGGAAGGGTCGGGGGTGAAGGTTCTGATCTGGCCATGACGGGTTATCGGGATCCAACCTCGACGGATGGAAACTATCTGAAGCTATCCACCGTGGAAATAAAAACACTAGAGGGGCTTGCCGGGCTCAAAGGTGTCGCTTTCGACAAATTAATTGTATTGATCAATTCTGCTAATCAGATTGAAACTGATTTCCTAAATGATTCCGCCTATAAAATCGATGCCGCGCTCTGGATTGGTGGTGTCGGACAGGTGGGATTATATGCCGTTGCTGACATTCTCGCCGGAACAAGCGTACCATCCGGACGTCTTTCCGATACGTTCTGGAACGATCACGATCTGAATCCCGTACATTCCAATTTCGGTGCTTATGTATATAAGAATGCCAAAGAATTTGGATTGGCGACTGGATACAATCAATATGTGGTGTATCAGGAAGGAATATACCTGGGTTACCGCTATACTGAGACCAGATACGAAGACGTGGTGATGCAAAGAGCGAATGCCGGAGATTTCGATTATGCCCAGGTAGTGACTTATCCCTTCGGTTATGGACTCTCGTACACCGATTTTTCCTACACTAACTATTCTGTGGTTAAAAATAAAGATGGACGCACCTATACAGCGTCAGTCGATGTAACGAACACGGGCAGTACATATTCAGGAAAGGAAGTCGTCCAGTTCTATGTACAAAAGCCCTATACAGCTTACGATATTAAAAACGGTATAGAGAAGGCTTCCGTGGATTTGGTTCAATTCGCAAAGACAGGTATCCTTGCTCCCGGCAAAACCGAGAAGATCACCGTTAAAATCGATGAGAAATATTTTGCATCATACGATGCATCGGGTGCGAAAACATATATTCTGGATGACGGTGAATATTTTGTCGCTGTCGGTAAGAATGCCCATGATGCGCTCAATAATATCCTGGCAGCTAAAGATTACAGTACCGAGAACGGAATGGATTACAATGGTAACGCTGCATTGGTTGCTTCTTTCAAGCTCGACTTCAATTCAGAGAAATATTCTGTATCCGATGCCACTGATGCCACTATAACCAATCTGTTCGATTTCGCGGACCCAAATAGATACGAAGAAGCGGGAACCAACGAAGTCAAATACCTTTCCAGAAACAACTGGGAAGAGACTGTCGTTCTGGGTAAAAATACATCTATCGTAATGAATCAGAACATGGCGGATGCCTTGATGGCACAGACGGCTCCCTTGCAGAAAGATGATATTGGATATCCTGCTTATGGTGTCAACAGCGGGATCAATACAATCGCTATGCGGGTAGATGAAGACGGTGAAAGAATCCCGTTCGATGATCCCAGCTGGGATGCTTTCATGGATCAGCTGACATGGGAGGAAACTACCCAACTGCTATCCACAGGTCTGAGAAAGACCAGCGCGATTGGGTCGATAGCGAAACCGGAGACACTGGATCATAACGGACCTAGTGGATTGACCCAACCATATAGTAGCGGTCCCATCGGTCTGGCGACCACGACTAATGATCCTGACAAGGATGCTTCGCCAATGTGCTATCCATCCAATGGTATAATCGCTTCAACCTTCAATCAGGAACTCGCCTATTCCATCGGTGAAATGGTAGGGGAGGATGCTTTATGGGCTGGATATTCCGGGTTGTACGGGACTGGTGCGAATATGCACAGAAGCCCCTATGAAGGTAGAGCATTTGAGTACTACTCCGAAGACCCTATTCTTAGCGGAATGATGGTATCCAAGGAATCTGAAGGCATCCAGTCCAAAGGTTGCTATGTCTATCTAAAACACTTTGCCTTGAATGAACAGGAAAATGGACGTGTGGGTATTGCCACCTGGTCGAATGAACAGGCGCTACGTGAGATCTACTTGAGAGCCTTTGAAATCCCCATAGTAAAGGGCGGTGCTAAAAACGTGATGCAAGCTTTCAACCGGATTGGGTTGTTCGCAGCACCAAACGCATCCCTATTGATGCAGGAGTTCCTTCGCGAAGAATTGGGCATGGAAGGATTTACCGTGACCGATTTCTACGGAGCTTATGGATCAACCTTAGCTAGGGCGAACACTGTCCTTACGGGGACGGATCTTCCCGATGGAGATATAGATCCTTCAAAGACTTTTGATGCCTACAAAACCGGGTATGGAGAATTGGCTCATGCAATGCGTTTATCCGCAAAAAGAATCATCCACACCGTGGTCCATAGCAATGCAATGAATGGAATATCCAGTAGCACTACCGTTGTCAAGCTCACTCCTGGTTATATTATCGCCCTGAATGTTTCCATGGTTGTAGTCAGTATCTTCTTAATTACTGGTCTTGTACTCATTGTGATGTCCAGACGAAAAAAGACGAGTGGTTTATAGAGGATATATGAGAGTTATAAAAAATATTAATAGTCAATGGATCTTTATCAAAGAAAATGTCGGCCCTATGGAGGCCTTATCAGCCAAAG
This sequence comes from Sphaerochaeta sp. UBA6084, assembly GCA_002428625.1. Taxonomy (GTDB): domain Bacteria; phylum Spirochaetota; class Spirochaetia; order Sphaerochaetales; family Sphaerochaetaceae; genus UBA6084. Next base: position 236,316 of record DIXI01000007.1, on the reverse strand, counting down.
GGGAACTACTGGATCTACCTCATACCTGGAATGGCCTGGATGGACAACGCGGTGGTTGCTATTATAGAGGCACCTGCTGGTACGTTCATCGATTTGTAAAGGAATCCATTGTTTTGAATGACCATGTGTTCCTGGAATTCGAAGGTGTAAGCTCTTCCGCGATACTCTACTTCAACGGCGAATACCTCGGCACACATGATGGCGGGTATTCTACCTTCAGATTCGAGATCACGAAACTGCTCGCGGATGAAAATACGATTGTGGTTGCGGTTGATAATAGTAAAAATGAAAACGTCTATCCTCAGACAGCGGACTTCACTATTTACGGCGGGATATACCGTGATGTGAATATCATCACCGTTTCAGAAAACCATTTCTCTTTAGTTGATTCCGGCTCCTGCGGGTTGCATGCGACACCATCTGTAAATGGAACAAAGGGTTGTCTTAAAGTAGAGGCTCTCATCACCGGAAAAGGAATTGCTTATGCAACTTTGTACGACCGGGAGGGACGGATTGTTGCCACGGGCAAAGCTGATGAGCTTCTGGAAGTTGAAAACGTCCACCTCTGGGACGGTATTGAAGATCCATATCTTTACAAGCTGACAGCACAATTGAGGGTTGATGGGGAAGTAGTTGATGAAATCCACAGCAGAGTTGGGTTCAGGACATTCCATATTGATGCGAGTGAAGGTTTTTTCCTGAATGGTCGAAAATACCCTCTCCGGGGAGTTGGAAGGCATCAAGACAGACCCACAATAGGCAATGCCTTATTGAAAAAGCATCATGAGGAAGATATTGAGCTCATCCGCGAGGTGGGAGCCAATACGATTAGATTGACTCATTATCAGCACGATGATTACTTTCTAGACTTGTGCGATGAATATGGTTTTGTCGTCTGGGCTGAGATCCCATACATCTCCCGGCATATGAAGCATGGGAATTTCAATGCAAAACAGCAGATGCATGAATTGATCAAACAGCAGTACAACCATCCGAGTATTGCTTGCTGGGGTATCTCCAACGAAATCACGATGTACCCCGCTGGAAAGGATCGGTTGCTGTTTCATGAGGAAATGCAGGAGTATTGCCATAAGCTGGATTCGACAAGGCCTACTACCATTGCCTGCTATGTGATTAAAATGAATTCCAACAAGCTCAATAGAGTCCCCGACCTTGTCGCATATAATCTGTATTATGGATGGTATTTCCCGTATACCCAGATTAGCGCCTGGAAACTTGATCGATATCACCGAAGGTATCCCAACGAGCCTTTAGGTCTGTCTGAGTATGGAGCGGAAGCTATGCCGAACCTCCATAGCAGCCGGCCTTGTCGTGGAGACAATACGGAAGAATACCAATCGATCTATCATGAGAAAATGATCCAGATCATTGATAAACGTGAATATTTATGGGCAACCCATCTCTGGAATATGTTTGATTTTGCATCGGACAGACGAAATCAGGGAGGGGAACCGGGAATGAACCACAAAGGGTTGATAACCTTTGACCGGAAAACCAAAAAGGATTCCTTTTATTTATACAAAGCCAACTGGTCGAGCGTGCCCTTCGTCCATATTTGCGGTAAACGGTTTGAAAAGCGGCTGGGTCGGACAACGATAATCAAAGTCTATTCGAATCAAGAGAAAGTCGATCTCTATCATAATGACAGTCTTATCAACGGTAAAAAAGAGGGGAGGATCTTTACTTACAGAATTCAATTGGCGATTGAGAACCAAATTATCGCTAAATCAGGGGCTTTGACTGATGAAACGACAATCTATAAAGTGAGAGCAAAAGAATCTTCCTACAGGGTAAAGAGAACCAAGAATAAAAGCTGGCAGAAATAGGTTCATAGTTATACACAATAACAGGAGAGATCGATGGAAGATATCAGACAGTCGAGTCAGAAGGGATCGACGTTCACAAATATTGCTAAAAAGTATCAGATTATACTATTTCCATTTAATAATGCCGCAACCAACAGTTATCTTGCTCTGATGACCTTCATCACATACTATGGAGGATATTATCTCAGTGGAAGTTTTGTAGGGGGTGTTCTCTCCGCAGCTGCTATGACCACCTTGACGCTGGTTCTTTCCTCAGTTGTTACAGCCATGCGTATTTTTGACGGGATAACGGATCCTATCATCGGTGCGATTATCGATAAAACCAATGGCAGATTCGGAAAATTCAGACCCTTCATGATTATTGGAAATCTGACGCTTGCCTTATCCGTACTGTTCATGTTCTTCGCTATCAGGTCCGCGCATGCTGGTTGGCTACGTTGGGTATTGTTCATCGGGGGATATGTGATCTATGTATTGGGATATACAGCCCAAACCGCCTGTACTAAAGCTGGACAGACGGTGATTACAAATGAACCTCATCAACGTTCCCAATTTGTGGTATGGAACATGGTCGGAATGATCGGTTCCATCGTTTTAATCAATATGCTTGGGAATGGATTGCTTCCTATCTACATCGATCCAGTCGATATCGAGAATGGCCTTGGCGCCCAATACAACCCTGAGTTTTATAATATCCTTGTCCCCTTTACGGTAGTTCTTTCAGCTATATACACCATACTGGCATTGATTGCGATTTGGAAGAAAGACATACCTGAGAACTGGGGGTTGGATCAGAATGCCACGTCTCCAAAAATAAAAGATTTTTTTATTATATTGAAACAAAACAGCCAGATCAGGTGGCTTGTTTTTTCGGCGGGCTGCAACAAACTTGCCTCGACTATTGCTACCTCGGGAGCTGTGGCTGTGCTCATCTATTACATTATGATGGATAATTACAATGGCCTTTACATTCCCATCTACACCTCTTCATTTGTCTTTATGGGTTTATTTTTTGTTGTCGGTGCTAAATTGGCGGGTAATAAAGGGCAGAAACGTGCGGTCATCCAATTCACAGCCATCGCATTCTTATTTTATCTGGGACTTATAGTGCTGCTGAGCTTATGGGATGTGAATAATCCCAGCACCCAGCTTTCCCTTTTACGATGGCGGGAGGATAAAAGCATATTTCTCTCGACAAACCTGATCACCATTATTTGGATCATCCTATTTGGTTGTGGATATGGGGCTTATAATCTCAGTTCAGAAATGTGTATACCTATGATCGCCGACTGCACCGATTACGAAACATACCGATCCGGCAATTACGTTCCGGGTATGATGGGAACACTATTCTCCTTAATTGATAAATTCGTATCATCTTTTGCATCTTTGCTCATCTCTGTTTTTACCATTGGGATGGTTCCGGCTCTCAACGGAAAACTTCCTTCCACAGGTATCGATCTTACCAATTTTGATTATACCGGCGTAAGATTGTCAGTCATCATCTGTTTTTGCCTGCTTCCCATGGGGGCTTGGGTCATTACCCTATTTTCTATGTTTTTCTACAAATTGAGCGGAGCTAAACTGAAAGAAATCCAGGCTGTGAACAATGTCCGAAAAATCGCCATGGGTTACGGTATGTCAAAACATGAAGCCATGGCTACTTGGAGAACCATTGATCAAGTTCCGGCAGAGTACATCCCAGTTACAATGAATCCGAGGTGCACGAAGAATGACCAAGTACCGGAGGAAGCTAAAGAGACTTTTATGGACAAGATATACCATAAATTATGGGGGCATAATGAAGAAATCGAAGTTGTTCCCTCAGCGAATCCAATTCCTATCCCTATGATGGGAAAAAACAATTGAAGTCGCGACTTTGTCTATGGATTTATGTAAAATGGAAGTCATGATAACAAGCAAGGGTGGGTTGAAGATTGAGTGAACTAGGAGGCGGGTGTACTCTATCAGTTGTAATTCCCTGCTATAACTCTGAAAAATATATGGCCAAGGCCGTTGTATCGGTACTTCAAGGTGGACATGCCGATATTGAGATTCTCATTGTGGATGACGGCTCCAGCGATCGTACAGGAGAAATCGCCAAACAATTCGCATTTGAATATAGCGGAAGGGTTTTTGCCTTCCATCAGCCTAATCTAGGTCACGGTGGAGCAGTCAATACGGGGATAGCCGAGGCCAAGGGAAGATATCTCAAGGTTTTGGACAGCGATGATTGGTTCAATCCTGAAGCTTTGGATCGGGTTATGAGCACGCTACGGCGATTGGCTGAGGCAACGCTTCCTGTTGATCTGCTTGTCACCAATTATGTCTACGAAAAAGATGGAGTAAGGCATAAGCGGAAAATGAGATATGCAAATGTACTTCCTGCTGGTCGGATTCTTACATGGAAGGACACCGGATCGTTTCGGTATGGACAATATTTGATGATGCATTCACTGATCTATCGAACATGCGTCGTCAAGGAGTGCGGGTTAAAATTGCCTGAGCATACCTTTTACGTGGATAATCTCTTCGTCACGGTGCCATTACCCTATGTCAAGACCTTGTTTTACCTCAATGTTGATTTATACCGCTACTATATCGGTCGGTCTGAACAATCGATCAACGAAGCAGTCATGATCCGAAGAATCGACCAACAATTGGAAATAAATAAATTGCTGCTGGACAACCTTGTTTCAGTACAAGTTGAAGCAATTTCCTATAAGATCAGTCAGGCTCTTTACCATCATTTCGAAATTGTAACCTCTATCTCGAGTATCCTTTTAATCAAGGCGGGAGACGATGGGTCTCTCGAGAAAAAGCAGGCTCTCTGGAGGCTTTTCAAACAAAAAAGCCCTTTACTTTATCGTCGGTTACGCCGGGGGATACCAGGGATTCTGGTAAATCTGCCTGGGCCTATCGGCAGGTTGATATCTGTTTCCATCTATAGATTCGCCCAGGGGATCTTCGGCTTTAATTGAATAAACCGTAGCTCTCTGTGTATTCAGCCTATTGATTGGTCTTTTGATCTTTACCTCTTGTTGCATTGGGCGCTACTCCGTGCTACCATTACCCAATCACTGGTGGTCCGGGAGGGGCGTGATGCGAGAGTCGGGAGAAGACTATCTTGAGGCTGTGTTGGAACTTGAACAAGAACTTGGGGTGGTTCGTCTTACGGATGTCGCCGCCAAGCTCCATGTTACCAAACCCAGCGCCAACCGGGCGATGAAGGTCCTGCAGGTGGATGGCTACATCCATCAGGAATCGTACGGGACCATCGAACTCACCGCGAAAGGGAGGGTGAAGGCCTCCCAGGTGTATAACCGGCATAAGGTCCTCACCACGTTTTTAGGTACCATCCTTGGCTTGGATGCCGAGATCGCCGAAGCCGACGCCTGCCGGATGGAGCATGTGCTGAGCGCGGAAACCATGGAGCGCCTGGCTGCTTTCATCGACGATCGCCAGCAGCATGGCGGCGCGTAGCAAAAACAACGTAGGAATCAAAAAATCTTTCACTTGCGTACTGCACGATTTAGGCAGACAATGGAAGCATGACAAAACTGCTTGGAGGTAGTGCTATGAAAAAGAGTATCATTGTGCTCATGATTCTGGCTCTGATGGTCCCGGCTCTGTTCGCTCAAGGCGCGCAAGAGCAACAAGGACCCATCACGCTGAAATTCTGGACCCACGAGGATCCAAACCGTACGAGGATCGAGGAGAAATACATCCTTGAGTTCGAAGCCGCGAACCCCAATATCACCATTGAGCGGACCACCCAGGCGTCCACCAAATTGATTGAATTGGTGCAGACCGCATTCGCCGCCAACGCCGGCCCGGATATCTTCAACCTCTCCATTGAGGATGAATTCGCCTACATCGCCAACGGTCGTGTGGCTCCCATCGATCCTAAGGTAATCGGCTATGCCAACACCAAGGCTCTGCTCGATACCTATATGGATGGTATCCTGGACCCCGTCACCATGGATGGTAAGATCTACGGCCTGCCGCTCGAACTGACCAACTGGTGTATCTTCATTAACAAGAACGTGTTCAAGTCCGCTGGACTCGATCCGGAGAAGGACTATCCCAAGACTTGGGAAGACATGGTCAAGATCTCCCAGAAACTCGTCATCCGCCAGGGAGATATCCTTGTCCGCCGTGGCTTTGACTTCCGCTATCCGTACTACTTGGTCGCGTTCCTTCCGATGGTCGAGCAACTCGGTGGCCAGCTAATCAGCGATGATGGCAAGACCGCGATTGTCAACGATGCCGCATGGCTGAAGTTCCTCACTTACATGCAGCAGTGGGGACCCAGTGGCCTGAATCTCGGTTCACCTACTTACAAGAATGCCCGCTCGCTGTTCAACAAGAACAACAACGATATCGGCATGGCAACCACCGGATTGTATCAGATCGGCCGGATCAAGGCTGAGAACCCCACGTTCTATGATAGCAAGGAATGGATGGTCGTACCGTTCCCCGTGTTCGAAGGTGCTGTGAAGGATGTCGCCGCCAGCTTCTATGGCCACTACTACATGGTCAACGCCCAGAGCAACAAAGCCACCCAGGATGCCGCTTGGAAGTTCATCGCCTTCATGCTGAGCCACGCTGAGGAATACCTGACTGAAGTCAGCCTCATCCAGCCCACCAAGGCGCTGATGGCCTCTGCCGCATACAAGAATGTGCCCTATTCTGAAGTGTTCACCAAAGACTTCGAACGCGGCCACATCGTGTATTACGGAAAGAGCAGTTCCGAATTCCAGACCCTCATCCGCAGCGCGGTTGAATCGGTCATGCTTTCCGGCGTGACTCCTGAAAAAGCGCTCGCGACCCTCAAGACCGCCGCTCAGGAACTCCTGGACGAGCAATAGACAATCCGTATTTGTGTGGAAGGCCGACTCCGCGGAGCCCGGCCTTCCGTTGTATTATCCTAAAAGGTGACTAGTATGAAACCGAACAGCTTGACCCATAAAAGAAAGTATATCGGAATAGAGCGGATACAAGCCCGCTGGGGGATTGCCTTCGTCATCCCGGCTATCCTGTTTTTCTCCTTATTCAGCTTCTACCCGATCCTGAACGCCCTATACACCAGTTTGTTCGATAAGCGGGTGCTATCCTTGCTTCCCCCGACTTTCATGGGCCTGGGCAACTACATCTATCTTTTCAAGTCCGCTGATTTCTGGAACTCCGTGCGGGCCACGTTTGTGTTCACCTTCGGCACCTTCATGCCCATGGTTGTGGTGAGCCTGGCTTTCGCGGTCTTCCTTTCCCTGGTGAAAAACAAAAAGGTACGGGGGATGTTCCAGATCGCCTACTACACTCCGGCGGTCATTTCCTCGGTCGTGGCTGCGGCCATCTGGCTGCTGATCTTCGACCCCCGCGGCTTGGGAAACCAATGGGTGAATTTCATTCTGAATACTCCTGGTGTTGATAACAAATGGCTGGCCGATGCAACTATGGTGCAGCTATCCACCATGATCGTGTATTTCTGGAAATATATCGGATATTTCATCATCCTGTTCGTCACTGGACTTTCAACCATCCCCTCATCCATTTATGAAGCCGCCACCATCGATGGTGCGAACCCATGGCAGAGTTTCTGGCGCATCACCATGCCGTTGCTCAAGCCCACAGTCGTGCTGGTTTCGATCATGGCGATGCTGCAATGCCTCAAGACCTTCGGCACCCAATACCTGTTTGTCCAAGGCGGTGCCCCACGGGCTCCCATCAATGTCATCACTTTGAATATCTATACAACCGGAATCCGCAACCAGCGGATCGGGCGGGCGAGCGCGATGAGTATCATCCTGTTCATCATCATGCTGATTTTCACTTGGGTACAGTTCCGTACTTCCAAGAGTGAAGAAGTGGAATATTAGGGAGGTTGTCATATGGACGAGTTGCGCACTTCGCGTTTTTCCTCCCGGGTCCCTCAGGTTCTTAAAAACATCCCTTGGGCACGGGTCATCATCTGGACCGCCCTGATCGGGATGGTTGTCTTCACCGTCATGCCGCTGCTGTTCATGTTGACGGCTTCGTTCATGACCAGCCGGCAGATTGTCCGCATGCCGTTCAACTGGATACCCGAGACGTTCTTTGTCACCAACTTCTTACAAGCCTTGAGGGGTAACGACGGCTCCTGGATATTCACACGCAATATCCTCAACTCATTGTTCGTGGCCACCACCGTAGCCATCACCACTGTGTTGATCGCCTCCATCACAGGTTATGGGATTGCGAAATTCAAGTTCAAAGGACGCAACTTCGTGTTCATGCTGATCATGGCCACGATGATGATTCCATTCGAAGCCATCATGATCCCGCTGTACATGGTCACCACCTCGTTCAAGATGCAGGATTCGTATATGGGGCTTATCGTCCCCTTCCTGGTGAGCGCCTTCGGTGTGTTCCAGATGCGGCAGTACCTCACTACGTTCCCAACCGAGTTCCTGGACGCCTCGCGGGTGGATGGCTTGGGAGAGTTCCAGATCTTCTGGCAGATCGTGTTCCCCAACTGCGCTCCTGTCATCGCCACGCTGGGTATTCTTTCGTTCCGCGGACAATGGGACAACCTGCTATGGCCTTTGCTGGTGGCCCAGTCCGAGAAGATGAAGACCATCCCGCTGTATATCTCGAAGTTCGCCGAGGAGAAGCTGACGGATGAGGGCGCCATGATGGCCGCCGCGTTGATCGCCAGCATTCCTATGTTCATCATGTTCGGGGCCTTGTCCAAATATTTCATCGGTGGATCGGCGGTATACGAATCCAGAAAGGGGTGATATGCATTCTTTTTGCGACAACAAGCTGGATCCTATGGATTACAGCCTCTATATTTTCGACATGGGCAACGTGGTCATCAAGAATATCCACGTTATTGAGAAAATCGCCGCCCACTATGCTTTGCCCCACGACGAGCTGGCCGAGGATTACGGCAAGTACAATTTTCCACTGATGGATGGCACGGTATCCTCGGATGTCTATTGGCGCCATGTGGAGTTGCTGTTCGGAACCAAGATCCAAGGTGATCCGCTGGTGGATTTTTTCAAACCGGTGTGGAACCCCCCGATGGTCGCGCTGATCAATCACCTCAAGGCCCATGGCAAACGGGTGGTCTGTGGCTCCAACACCTACGCCCCCCACTGGGACTACATGCGGGGACAGGGTTTTCTGGCACCCTTCGACCGGTGCTATGCTTCGCACGAGATGGGGATAACCAAGCCAACCCGGCAGTTCTTCGAATACATCCTGAAGTCGGAAGGGAAGTCGACTGCTGAAACTTTCTTCATCGACGATTATGAGGAGAACGTGGTGGCGGCGCGTAAGCTGGGAATCGCCACCTTCCATTATGTCGACGACCCCCGCTTGTCAGGTGAAGAGAAGATCAAGCGGCTGTTTGGAACCCACCTGTTTTAAAATTTATCAAAAGGTGTGTTTCTTTACCTAATCTTGACATTGCGTTTACGATGGACTTATCCATATGATTGAATATAGGTCATACTCTCAATCAGGTGGTTTGTCATGAATAGAAAAAAGTCTGTCTCCCAACGCATCCGTCTTGCAGTGCAGATCGTGTTCTTCGTGCTGGTGGCCCTCGTCGTTGCAGCTCACAGTCTGGAGGAAAGCGGAATCACTATTCCTTTACTCCAGGGTGCGTCGCTGCACGCGATATGTCCTTTTGGTGGGGTGGTGTCATTGTACCAATACATCACAGCCGGAACCTTCGTGCAGAAAATCCATGATTCCTCGTTCTGGCTCATGATCATCGTGTTCGTCACCGCCATCCTGCTAGGACCGGTGTTCTGCGGCTGGGCCTGCCCCTTCGGTTCATTCCAGGAATGGATCGGCAAGATCGGACGCAAGATCTTCAAGAAAAAGTACAACCGGATGATTCCGCTTAAACTGGACCGGGTCCTGCGCTATCTGCGTTATCTGGTGTTGGTCTGGGTGGTCATCATGACCGCGGTATCTGCCAAGCTGATTTTCTCCGATTTCGACCCGTACTATGCCCTGTTCAACTTCTGGACCGGCGAAGTCGCCATCACCGGATTCATCTCCCTCGGATTGGTCATCTTGCTTTCGCTATTCGTCGAGCGGCCGTTCTGCAAGTATGCTTGCCCGTATGGAGCGCTGCTGGGTCTGTCCAACCTGTTCCGGATTTTTAAACTCCGCCGCAATAGCGTCACTTGCATAAACTGCAAGGCCTGCGATAAGGCTTGCCCGATGAACATCACCGTCTCCACAGTGGCAGCCGTGACCGATCATCAATGCATCTCATGCCTTATCTGTACATCTGAAGCAGCTTGCCCCGTTCCCAGCACGGTTGAATTCAACACCCACGCGCTTGAGCAGAACACCCAGGAGGTGGCGAAATGAAAATGACATCCCGCATGATAGCGCTCACCGTGGTTGTAGTGATTCTGGGAGGCATTCTCCTTGCCATGGCTTTGGGTGTATGGCGTACTGAAAGCACCAAGCAGGCTGCTAAATTCTCTTCCGGGGCTTTCGCAGGCGTCAGCAATCCCGCGGATATCCGGGGATCGTATTCCTTCACCGATGTAGAGCGTAATTTCAATGTAAGCGCCGATATCCTTGCAAAAGCCTTCGCGGTCGACACAACCGTAAAAGCGGCTGGGGCGTATCTGGCCAAGGACCTTGAGACCATCTACACCAATGTGGCTGACGGTGCTGGGGAGGTGGGAACGGACAGCATCCGCTGGTTCGTGGCCTTGTACCTTGGCATGCCGTATACACCCGAGGAATCCACCTACCTGCCCAATCCTGCCTTGCAGGCTCTCCGGGATGCAGGTAAGGTGACTGACGAAGTCTTCCAACAGCTCAAGCTACGTTCGGTTTCACCTTCCACAGTAGTTCCAGCCGCGGCTCAGGCCGAGCATGTGGAATCCTCAACGGATCGTACCATCAAGGGAATCACCACCTTCGCCGACCTGCTCACCTGGGGTATGACCCAAGCTGAAGTTGAGAAAGCCATTGGTGGGGCTATGCCCAGCCGGACCATAAAACTCAGGGATTATTTTGTAGAGAAGGGTTTGGAGTATTCCACCTACCGCACCAAGTTGCAGGAGATCATCAACACATTGTAACCTGTGGCACAGTGCATTCGTCCCGGTACTGGGAAGGCGTCTTCCCAGTGAACCGGCGGAATATCTTGGCGAAGTACCCCGGATTGGGGAACCCACTGTGATTTGAAATGGTGGCGATATTCAGCCGGGGGTCCTGCAGCAGCTCGATCGCCCGGTTTACCCTCCAGGCATTCAGATACTGCAGGAAGTTGATACCGGTGGTCTCCTTGAACAAGCGGCTGAGATGGCTTTCAGATACATTGACCGTCAAGGCCGCTTCCTGCAACCCGATGGCTTCTTGGAAATGTCCGATGATGAAGGCTATCGTATTGTCCACCACATGGTTGCCCACTGAACGGGGAAGCACGATGAAATCCTCACCGGTGTCGCGTTGACGGAGGCTGGCGAGCTCCCGGTCCTCTTCCTGGAGTTTCACCACCAGCGCCGAGAGCGCAGCCTCCAGTTCCCCATCATCCACCGGTTTCAGTAGATAATCATACACCCCGAGTTGGATCGCCTTGCGCATATAGGCGAAATCGCTGTGCCCGCTGAGGATGATGGCATGCGATACCGGACAATGCGAAAGCATGGTAAGGCCGTCTTGACCAGGTAAGCGGATATCGGTGAGCACGATATCGGGATCGGTCGCTTTTATCAGCTGCTCGCCACTGAGTCCATCCACCGCGCTCCCGATGAGTTCCAGTTGCAGCGACTCCCAAGGGGTGGTTCGTTCCAAATCCTCACGGATGAGCCGTTCGTCTTCCACAATCACAATCGTATAAGCCAAAACCTTAGCCCTCCTGATGGGTAGTCGCGGGGAAGCTGAGAATCACCGTCGTACCCTCGTCCGCGATGGAATGGATTACCAACGAGGCACTGTCCCCATAGCGAAGCTTGAGCCGGCGATGGATATTGTAGATGCCTACGTGCTCGGATCCCGCCAATTCCTCCAAATCCTGCGGCAACAGCCCCTCGGGGATGCCTATGCCATTGTCAGCGATTTTGATCACCACCATGTTCTGAACAAGCCGGACCTCGATGGACAGCAGCCAAGTCCCTAATTTTGGTTCGAGTCCATGGATGATGGCGTTCTCCACCAAGGGTTGGATAATCAGCTTTGGGGTGCGTTCCTCAGCCAAGACCTCGTCCAGATGACTCGTCACCTGCAGTTTCTCGCCGAAACGGATTTTTTGGATGGTGAGATAGCTGTCGGTGAGCGCGAGACTGTCCCGCAAGGTGATTTCAGCGTCGCGATTGTCGATGCTGCTGCGCAGTAGTTTGCCCAACTTCGTGGTGATGGTGAGGATCTCTTTCTCATCATGGAGCTTGGCGATCGCTTTGACCGTATTGAGCGTGTTGTACAGGAAATGCGGATTCATCTGCGATTCCAAAGCCTTGCGTTCGGCTTCGTGCAGCTTGGCTTCTTCCTCGCGGGTAAGCTGCAATAGGGCGGTGATTTGGCCTACCATGGCGTTGAAAGTCCGGTCGAGCTGTCCGATTTCTGCAATGCGCGACTCGGTTACTTTGGCTTGCAGGTTGCCATTCTCCACCTGTTGCATCGAGGAAGCGAGTTGATTCACCGGCCGGGCGATGGATCGGGAGAAAAAATAGGCGAAGAAGCCTGCGAGCAGCACTCCTACCACAGCTACTATGATGATGATAAGGAAGAAGTGCTCCAGGCTCTGCCGATAGGAGGTGGAATCAGTCACACCGGCAAGGATCAAGGTGGTGTTGGGGATAGAGGAGAGCGACACGATCTTGCCGTCCTTTACATAACTGATGTCCTGAAAGGGGGCGGTGACCGCTGAAAGTTCGGGAAAGCGGGAGAAGTCGCCGAAACGGTCGGTATGCAGCAGTGAGCTGGCCAGGAAATTTCCGGAATCGATCAGGATGATATCACTGAAGGACGATGTGTCGCTCAGGTGTGAGACCGCCTCCTGGAAAACATCCACCACCACATACCCGATCACCTGCGAATCCTCGTCCCGTATCCGGCGGAGGATGTTCATCATCACGAACGAATTGTTTTCGGTGGCGTAGCGGTTGCCCGTGGTGATGATACTGGCTGTCTCGCTTCCGGCTCGCGATAGGTCGAAGAACGGATTCTTGTCATTGCCTTGGTAGCGGAGGTCGTACCGTTCGGGAAACAGGTGGGTGGAGTAGCGGACTTTTCCCGAGTTGCTCACTACAGAGGCGGAGGCCAGATAGGTGTCGCCTTTCATGATCTTGAACAGTTCCTCATAGATATCGGTGGATTTGTGGGAACTGCTCTCGGGTGAATCGGTCTGGAGCTCCTCTATGATGCGTGGATTGATGGATATGGTGTAGGCTTTATGCCGGTACGATTCCATGACTGTTCTAAAGCGGGTTGCGGACCGTAGGATGTTCATCTCACCTTGTTCGGTGAGATTGCGCATCAAGGTGCGGCTGCCGGTGGAGAGATAATAGAAGCTTAGCAAGGTGATGGGGATAAGCATGACGATGATGAAATAGAGGATGAGGCGTGAGAACAATGAGGTGAATCTGGAATCTGCTTGGTGTCCCCGGGTCACGGATGCTCCTTTGCCATAGGAATCCAGTGTACTTGAAGATGTTCAAATTGGCTAGTTGATACTCCGCGATGGTCTTGCGAGGTGAAAGAGGTTCTGAGGAAAAGGTTGTGGAAAAGGTTCCGGGAACTATTTCCTCAGAAAAGGTTCCCGGTGTGGAAAAGGTTCCCGGAACCATTTCCTCATCCCTAAAGGGTCTGGTATTTCCTAAGTTGAGCAGGAAAAATTGGGTATTTACATGAATTTGCATATTTATTGTATAATTATGAATTTGACACGGTTGACATTTTTTCTCCGCCTGTATACAACAAAAGCAATCTTTTTTTGAGAGGTACTTGTCATGAGAGAGGCCAGGGAACAAAATTTCTCATCCTGCAGCAGTCCATCATGGCGCATGGCTCAACCGAACGCATGCCGTCCATCGAATTCCGTCTACACCACTGCCGCCGTATCCCTCCTACCCTCCAACCTCCTCTCCCTCAACAACCTCCTCCCCCTTATCCTCATCCTATCTGTAATTATTGTAAGCCTAATTATTCTCTAGGCCACGGCCAGCCGATACTGTGCAACCGTGGAAATCCTATCCACGGTGTATCGGCGTAGCCGTATAGTCGCCATACACCCTCCAAAACAGGGATGTAAGGGCCAATGCACAAGAAACGAACGAAAAGGAGCTGTGAAATGGAACGCTACACACTGGGAATTCTTGTGAACAACCATCCGGGGGTCCTGAGCAGAGTGGTTGGATTATTCAGCCGGCGGGGTTACAATATCGACAGTCTTTCCGTAGGAGAGACCGAGAATCCAGACATCTCGCGCATCACCTGCGTGGTTACCGGGGACCGGCAGATTGTCGAGCAGATTGAGAAACAGGTGGCCAAGCTGGTGGATGTGATCAATGTCATGGAGCTGAGCATCCAGGGGAGCATCCAGTGCGAGCTGGTGTTGGTGAAAGTCTGCACCACCCCAACGACCCGCGCCGCGGTGGTGGAGCTCTCGGAGATATTCAAAGCCAAGATTGTTGATGTCACCGAAAGCACCTTGTCGCTGCAGCTCACCGGGAACCTGGATAAGATCGCCTCGTTTTTGCACCTAGCCCGTCCTTATGGAATCGCGGAGCTGGTGCGCACGGGAATCACCGCGATGCAGCGGGGCAGTCAGGCGATAGTGAATGGGAAAGATGCGGATTAATTGAGGACATTTGTTGATATTTAAGTACGTGCGCTAACCGGGAACCGATTGGATCCCTTGAGATAATGGGAATGAACGCCGATAAGGCAGAAGGAGTATCACATGAGTACGATGTATTATGAGAAAGACGCTGACATGTCTGTGCTAGCGAACAAGACAGTGGCTATCATTGGTTATGGTAGCCAAGGGCACGCCCACGCTTTGAACCTGCATGAATCAGGGGTGAATGTAGTCGTAGGATTGTACCATGGCAGCCCCTCGTGGCAGAAAGCCGAGGAAGCGGGACTCAGGGTGATGACCGCCGAGGAAGCGGCCAAGCTCGGTGATGTGATCATGCTGCTGGTAAACGACGAGAAGCAGTCCAAGCTCTATACCGACAGCATCGCGGCCGGGCTCACCGCTGGCAAGTACCTGGCCTTCGCCCACGGATTCAATATCCATTTTGGTCAGATCGCTCCGCCAAAGGATGTCAACGTGATCATGATCGCCCCGAAAGGCCCTGGCCATACCGTGCGTTCCCAGTTCCAGGAAGGCAAGGGCGTTCCTTCGCTTATCGCCATCCATCAGGACCCGTCCGGGGATTCCCGTCAGATCGCCTTGGCCTACGCCGCGGGACTTGGTGCCGGAAGAGCCGGAATTTTCGAGACCAGTTTTAAAGAAGAGACCGAGACCGACCTATTTGGCGAGCAAGCCGTGCTCTGCGGTGGCGTGTCCGCTCTTATCAAAGCTGGTTTCGACACCTTGGTCGCCGCAGGCTACCAACCCGAGATGGCCTACTTCGAATGCTGCCACGAGATGAAGCTGATTGTCGACCTGATCAACCAAGGCGGACTCTCCTACATGCGCTACTCCATCAGCGACACCGCTGAATATGGCGACTACGTGTCCGGCGGCCGGATCATCACCGACGAGACCCGTAAGGAGATGAAGAAAGTGCTCGGCGAGATACAGGATGGCACTTTCGCCCGCAACTGGATTCTGGAAAACCAGGTGAAGCGCCCCTACTTCAACGCCCGCAAGCGCATGGAGGCCGAGAGCCTGCTTGAGACCACTGGCAAAAAGCTGCGCGCACTGATGAGCTGGCTGAAGAAATAGTATTGTAGGAATCAAGGCGATGGATCCGGGGCTTGTCCCCGGAAATTATTCACAACCGGCTTCGGCCGGCACGTAAGAGGTGCACTATGGCAGACCGTATTATTATTTTCGATACCACACTCCGTGACGGGGAACAGGCTCCAGGATACAGCATGAATCTGGAGGAGAAACTCCGATTCGCCCGGCAGCTGGAACTACTAGGTGTCGATGTGATCGAAGCCGGTTTCGCCATCGCCTCTCCCGGGGACTTCGCTTCGGTGGAAGCGATCGCCTCCGCGATCCAGGGATGCACCATCGCGTCCCTGTCCCGGGCCTTGGAAAAAGACATCAACTGCGCTTGGGATGCGGTGAAGAAAGCAGCCAAACCCCGGGTGCATACGTTCATCGCCACCAGCGACCTCCATCTGCAGTACAAACTCAAGATGACCCGTGAGCGGGCCTTCGAACAGGCTGTGGCGATGGTACGGCATGCGCGCAATCTGTGTCCCGAAGTCGAGTTCTCCGCCGAGGACGCCTCGCGCACCGATATCGATTATCTGTGCCGGGTGGTTGAAGCGGTCATCAAGGCTGGCGCGCAGATTGTAAACATCCCCGATACCGTGGGGTACACCACCCCTGTGGAGTTTGGCGCCACCATCAGCGCCCTGATGAATAGGGTGCCGAATATCGACCAGGCCTTGATCGCGGTCCATTGCCATAACGATCTGGGTCTGGCTGTCGCCAACTCGCTGGCAGGGTTGCAGGCAGGGGCCCGGCAGGTGGAATGCACGGTTGGCGGCATCGGCGAACGTGCCGGCAACGCGGCGGTTGAGGAACTGGTCATGGCCATCCGCACCCGGCGCGACAACTACGACTACACCTACAACCTCCATACCGAGGAACTGTACAAGACCAGCCGGCTGCTTTCCTCAATAACCGGCGTCCCGATCGCCCCCAACAAGGCGATTGTCGGTGCCAACGCGTTTGCCCACGAATCCGGAATCCACCAGCACGGCATGATGGCCAATGCAAAGACCTACGAGATCATGACCCCCGAATCCATCGGACTGAAGACCACCACCATGGTGCTGGGCAAGCATTCCGGCCAGCATGCGTTCACCAAACGTATGGAAGACCTGGGTTACAAACTTACCCCCGAGATGGCAGAGAAGCTGTTCACGGATTTTAAAAACGTAGCTGATAAAAAGAAAGAGATCACCGACCGGGATCTGATCGCCCTCATGGAGAGCGGCACCCACGCCGCACCGCAGATCTACGAGCTGGACAACTTCGTGGTGAACAGTGGCAACAACATGACCGCCACCGCCTGCGTCACCCTCAGACGCGACGGGAAGAAGATGCAAGCGGTGGAGATGGCCACCGGTCCCGTGTACGCCTGCTTCAAGGCTGTCGAGCGGATCATCAAGCACTACTATGTGTTGGAGGAGTATCAGTTGCGCGCGGTTACCGAACATCGGGACGCCCTCGGCGAGGTGCTGGTGAAGATTTCCGACAACAACGGCGTGTATCGTGGACGTGGTGTGAGCACCGATGTCATTGAAGCCAGTATGCATAGCTTGTTGGCAGCGGTGAACCGCATGATCGAAGTCTCCGAGAAATCAGCAGGGTCTGCCGGTGGTGATGCCGGATTGGCCGGCCGCAAGGCCAAAGAGTGGATCCCTCTTTCCGAGGAAGCACTGTCTCGTGATATGAAGGCCTCGGGAACCGTCAAGGACGATGTGACAAAGGAGCTAATCCATGGGATTTGATAAAAAGCGCGTGGTATTGTTCGACTCCACCCTGAGGGACGGCGCCCAGGCGGAGGGAATCTCCTTCTCAGTGCTGGACAAGCTCAAGATCGTGCGTCTGCTCGATGACCTTGGAGTCGACTATGTGGAGGCGGGTAACCCCGGTTCCAATCCTAAAGACCTGGAGTTCTTCCATGAAGTCGCCGGGCTTGAGCTCAAGCATGTCAAGCTTGTGGCTTTCGGTGCCACCCGCCGGCATGACACCGCGGTTGCGGAAGACCCGAACATTGTGTCTTTGCTTTCTGCAGGAACCTCAGCAGTCGCCATCTTTGGTAAAAGCTGGGATTTCCAGGTGACAGATATCATCCGCACCACCTTGAAGCAGAATCTGGCGATGATCGCCGATACCATCTCCTATCTAGCAAGCCATGGCAAGGAAGTCATTTTCGATGCTGAGCACTTTTTCGACGGCTACCGCGCCAATCCTGCATATGCCTTGGAAACCGTTATGGTGGCTTGCGCTGCCGGCGCCTCCTCGGTCGCGCTCTGCGACACCCGCGGTGGAGTTCTCCCTTCGGCTATCGCCACCGCGACCAAAATAGTGGTCGACATGCTCGCCGAGAAGTATCCCGAGGTGATGGTTGGTATCCACACGCATAACGATTGCGCCTGTGCCGAAGCCTCATCTCTTATGGCGGTTGAAATGGGAGCACGGCAGGTGCAGGGTACTTTGGTGGGTTTTGGAGAGCGTTGCGGGAATGCCTGCCTCGCCACGCTTATCCCAACCTTGCAGCTGAAGCTTGGTCTTGAGGTGTTGTCATCCGAGGCCTTGTCCCGGCTCACCTTGGTCTCCCATTCAGTTGCTGAGATCGCCAATGTCTCCATCCCCCATGGCACTCCCTATATCGGGCGCAGCGCTTTCACCCACAAGGGTGGCATGCATATCGATGGAATCGGCAAGAATCCCGAATCGTTCGAGCATATCAATCCCGAGCTGGTGGGCAATGAACGCCGGCTGCTGATGAGTGAGGTTGCTGGCCGCGCGATGGTGCTCAAGCGGATCCAACGCTATGCCCCCGAGCTGGATAAGGAAGCGCCCCAGACCCGGCAGATTATCGACACCCTCAAGCGTATGGAGATGAATGGGTATCAGTTCGAGGGTGCGGAAAGTTCCTTCGAGCTGGTGATCGCAAAACACTTGGGCAAGTACCGTCCGTACTTCACCCTTGACCATTACAAGACCTTCGGAGAGCGGCCCTTGACCAGAGGCTCCGATACCAGCCATACCGCGGTGGTGAAAGTCGCCGTCGATGGCACATCCGGAATCGCGGTGGCGCAGGGCGATGGTCCGGTGCATGCCTTGGACAAAGCCCTGCGAAAAGTGCTCGAGGATTTCTATCCCTCGCTCAAGGGCATCCACCTCACCGACTTCAAGGTGCGTGTGCTGGATTCCAAGGAGGCCACCGCCGCGCAGGTGCGGGTGTTGATCGAGACCACCGATGGAGCCTCCTCGTGGTCGACGGTGGGAGTGTCAACCGATATCATCGATGCCAGTTGGCTGGCCTTGGTGGATTCTATAGAATACAAGCTGATGAAGGAGGGCGTCGCGCCCCCTTGCGAGCAGCATGAAGGAGATAATAGATGAGTATGACCATGTCGCAGAAGATACTGGCCGCGCATGCCAATTTGGACGAGGTCCGTCCAGGGCAGCTGATCATGGCGGACCTGGATCTGGTACTTGGCAACGATATCACCGCCCCCGTAGCCATCCGGGAGTTCGCGAAATTCGGAATGGACAAGGTGTTCGACAAGACCAAAGTCGTGCTTGTACCCGACCATTTCACCCCGAACAAAGATATCAAGGCTGCGGAGCAATGCAAATGCATGCGTGAGTTCGCCTACGACCACGAGATCGAGAACTACTTCGAGATCGGTCAGATGGGAATCGAGCACGCGCTGCTTCCCGAGCAGGGTCTGGTAGGAGCTGGCGATCTCATTATCGGCGCCGACAGCCACACCTGCACCTACGGCGCCCTCGGAGCTTTCTCCACTGGCGTGGGAAGCACCGACATGGCGGCGGCGATGGCCACGGGCAAAGCGTGGTTCAAGGTCCCCAGCGCGATGCGTTTCAACCTCACTGGGAAACTAGGCCGCTGGGTATCCGGCAAGGACCTCATCCTCCATATCATCGGTATGGTCGGGGTGGATGGCGCGTTGTACAAGTCGATGGAATTCACCGGACCTGGGGTGGCCACCCTGACGATCGACGACCGTTTCACCATCTGCAACATGGCCATCGAGGCCGGAGCCAAGAACGGCATATTCCCGGTGGATGCAGTCGCCAAGGAATATCTTGCGGCGCATTGCAAGCGCGTGCCGGTGGTGTATGCCGCCGATGCCGATGCAGTCTACGAAGAGCATTTCGAGATCGACCTCGGCTCCATCCGCCCCACGGTCTCCTTCCCGCATCTGCCTGACAACACCAGGACCATCGACGAGGTGGGCGAGGTGAAGATCGACCAGGTGGTCATCGGCAGCTGCACCAACGGACGTATCAGCGACCTCCGAGTGGCCGCATCCATCCTCAAAGGTCGCAAAGTGGCCCGCCATGTGCGCACCATCATCCTTCCTGCCACCCAGACCATCTATCTGCAGGCAATGGAGGAGGGGCTCCTGAGGATTTTCGTGGAATCCGGCGCGGTGGTGAGCACTCCCACCTGCGGTCCCTGCCTTGGCGGCCATATGGGTATCCTGGCGAAGGACGAACGGGCTGTGGCCACCACGAACCGCAACTTCGTTGGCCGCATGGGCCATGTCCAAAGTGAAGTGTACTTGGCGAGTCCGGCGGTAGCTGCCGCCTCGGCGCTCACGGGATATATCAGCAATCCCGAGAAACTGGAGGAGAAATAAGATGAATGCCCATGGTAAAGCCTATCGTTACGGGGACAACGTCGATACCGATGTAATCATCCCCGCGCGCTATCTGAATACTTCGGTGGCCTCGGAACTCGCGGCCCACTGCATGGAGGATATCGACGGTGATTTCATCAAGACGGTGAAAGCCGGCGACATCATCGTCGCTGATAAGAACTTCGGCTGCGGTTCGTCGCGTGAGCACGCTCCGCTGGCCATCAAGACCGCTGGCATCAGCTGTGTCATTGCGTCGTCCTACGCCCGTATCTTCTATCGGAACTCGATCAACATCGGTCTGGCGATTCTGGAATGTCCCGAAGCGGTGCAGGGTATCCGCGCCGGGGATGAGGTGAAAGTGGATTTCTCCACCGGAACCATCACCAATGCCACCACTGGAAAAAGCTGGTCTGCCGAACCCTTCCCTCCGTTCATCCAGGAGATGATCGCCGCCGATGGTCTGATCAATTATCTTCGCAAGGGGGCCAAGTGATGTTGATGCGTATAGCTCTCGTTCCTGGGGATGGTATCGGGCCGGATATCGTTGGCGAGGCCGTCAAGGTTCTCGGTGCGGTGGGGAAGCGGTTCAAGCATAAGTTTGATTTCTCCACCTATCTCGCGGGTGGGATCGCCATCGACGCGACTGGCGGACCTCTTCCTGAATCAACCCTGCTGGGTTGTCAGGACGCCGATGCGATTCTGCTCGGTGCGGTTGGTGGTCCCAAATGGGACAATCTGGCGGGCAACCAACGGCCTGAGAAGGCGCTGCTTGGACTCCGGGGAGGACTTGGATTGTTCTGCAATCTCCGTCCCGCCCTGCTGTATCCACAGCTGGCTGAGGCCTGTCCGTTGAAGAGTGAGATCATCGAAGGCGGCTTGGATATCATGGTGGTGCGCGAGCTCACCGGGGGCATCTACTTCGGCGACCGTGGCCGTAACGCCGCTGGCGACGCCGCCTACGACACGATGGCCTACACCGAGGCCGAAGTGGAGCGCATATCGCGCATGGCCTTCGATATCGCCATGAAACGCAATAAGAAACTGTGCAGCGTGGATAAAGCCAACATCTTGGAGACATCACGCCTGTGGCGCGCGGTGGTCAACCGGGTGGCCAAGGAGTATCCCGAGGTGCAAGTGAGCCATCTGTATGTGGACAACGCGGCCATGCAGCTGGTGCGCAATCCCCGGCAGTTCGATGTGATCGTCACCGAGAACATGTTCGGCGACATCCTCAGCGATGAGGCCAGCATGATCACCGGCAGTATCGGCATGCTGCCTTCGGCAAGCCTCCGGGCTGGTAACTTCGGCATGTACGAACCAATCCACGGCTCCGCTCCCGATATCGCAGGGCAGGACAAGGCGAATCCTATCGCCACCATCCTTTCCACCGCGATGATGATGCGGTACACTTTCGCTTTGGAGACCGAGGCGATGGCTATCGAGAACGCGGTGCGTTCCGTGCTTGACGCGGGGTGGCGTACTGGGGATATCATGAGCGCAGGTATGCGTCTGATTGGTACTAAGGAAATGGGAACATTGATAGCATCGGCTATCTAAGAGTATCCATGGCGGCGAACGTCATGGCAAGGAGTTTTACATGAGCGAGCAAGTGGTGTATCTGGATGGAGAGTTCGTCCCCCTGTCAGAGGCGAAGATTTCGGTTCTCGACCATGGCGTCCTGTATGGTGATGGCATCTTCGAAGGTATCCGTGCGTATGGTGGCCGGGTATTCAGGCTGGAGGACCACATGAACCGGTTCTTTTCGGCAGCCAAAGCGCTCAACCTGAAGCTTACTTTGGACAAAGCCGCGATCACCGAGGTCGTGCTTGAGTCCTGCCGCCGCAACAATATCGTGGACGGATATGTCCGTTTGGTCTGCACCCGTGGCGCTGATGGTCTTGGCTTGTATCCAAAACCGACCGGGCATGCCCCCCGTCTGTTCTGCATCGCAGGGCAGGTGGCTCTCTATCCCGAGGAAGCCTACGCCCGGGGACTCAAAGTGATCACTAGCAGCTATCGCCGCAACAAGGCTACCATTGTCGACCCTCAGATCAAGAGCCTCAACTACCTCAACAATATCCTGGCTTCGATCGAGGCCCATCGGTACGGTGCTGATGAAGCTCTCATGCTGAATGAGGATGGTATCATCACCGAATGCACCGGCGACAACGTGTTCATGATCAAGGATGGCGTTATCAGCACCCCGCCGGTATGGCTGGGCACTCTGGATGGCATCACCCGCCAGTCCGTGATCAAGATCGCGAGAAAATTGGGACTGGATATCCGCGAGGTGCCTTTCACCCATTACAACCTGCTGAACTCCGACGAAGCGTTCCTTACCGGAACCGCGGCTGAGATCATCGCTCTTACCGAGCTCGATGGCCAGAAGATCGGCAATGGCGTCGCTGGGGAACTGACGATGCGGTTGCTGGCGGCTTTCCGTGAATTCACACGTCAGGCGGAGAATGGAGCAAAGATATGAGAAGCGACCAGATGAAGACCGGGAGCGACCGCGCTCCCCATCGTTCTCTGATGAAGGCCTTGGGCCTGACCGACCGTGAGATCGCCTCCCCGTTGATTGGGGTGGTGAACTCAGCCAATGGAATCATCCCCGGGCATGTGCACGTGAACCGTATCGTGGATGCGGTGAAGGCCGGGATCCGCAGCGCCGGAGGGACGCCGATTGAATTTTCCGTGATCGGGGTATGCGATGGCATCGCCATGGGCCACAAAGGTATGAAATACTCTTTAGCCAGCCGCGAGCTGATCGCGGACTCGATCGAGATCATGGTGACCGCCCATCCGTTCGATGCGCTGGTGATGGTGCCCAACTGTGACAAGATCGTGCCGGCCATGCTGATGGCTGCCGCGCGTATGAATATCCCCACGGTGGTGGTTTCCGGTGGTGCGATGCTTGCAGGACGTCTGCCTGGAACGAAGAAGGCTATCGACCTGACGCATGTCTTCGAGGCTGTCGGGGCCCATGCCGCTGGTAAGATGAGCGATGCCGAGCTGCTTGCCTGCGAGGACAACGCCTGTCCCACCTGCGGCTCATGCTCGGGAATGTTCACTGCCAACAGTATGAACTGCCTCACCGAGGCTCTGGGAATGGGGCTACCCGGCAACGGCACGATTCCCGCGGTGTACGCGGATCGCGACCGTCTGGCCAAGGAAGCTGGCTATGCGGTGATGGAGCTCTATAAGAAGAACATCCGGCCGCTGGACATCATGACGCCGAGGGCTTTCGAAAACGCCTTGACTGTGGATATGGCGCTAGGATGCAGCACCAACAGCATGCTGCACCTGCCGGCTATAGCCCATGAGGCCAAGGTCCACCTCGATATCGCCATGGCGAATGAGGTGAGCAAGCGCACCCCGAATCTCTGCCACCTGGCTCCCGCTGGCGAGCACCATATCGAGGACCTGTTCCATGCGGGCGGTGTGATGGCGGTGATGCTGGAACTGCATAAGAAGCACTTGATCCATACGGACGTGCTGACGGTGTCGGGCAAGACCATGGGTGCTCAGATCGCGGTAGCAGTCAATCGGGACCCAGAGGTGATCCGTCCGATAGACAAGCCGTACAGCCTTACTGGCGGCATCGCGGTCCTCAAGGGGAATCTTGCGCCACATGGTGCGGTGGTGAAGCGTTCGGCAGTCGCGCCGGAGATGCTCAAGCACCGTGGCCCGGCCCGGGTTTTCGAATCCGAGGAAGAAGTGAGCCTGGCGATCATGCGCGGTCAGATCCGCAAGGGCGATGTGGTGGTTATCCGCTACGAGGGCCCGAAGGGAGGACCAGGTATGCGTGAGATGCTCGGACCTACTTCCGCAATAGCCGGCATGGGGATGGACAAGGATGTGGCGCTGATCACCGATGGCCGTTTCAGTGGTGCGACGAGGGGTGCCTCGATCGGGCATGTATCCCCCGAAGCCGCCGAAGGTGGGCCCATTGCCTTTGTACAGGAAGGAGACCTGATCGATATCGATATCGATGGTGGTTTGCTGACCTTGCTGGTGGATGAGGCCGAGCTTGCCAGACGCAGGCAGGGATGGCAGCCAAAGGCCCCGGAAATCACGACTGGGTATCTCGGTCGCTATGCCCGGCAGGTGACAAGCGCTTCCACCGGAGCTGTGTTCGCTGACTGATGTCCGGTTGAACCGGTAGTTTAGGGTTGATTTCGATCTTACCAGCTCGATGGAGCATGGCATAGGGAGACTGTCTTATGAAATTGAACGGCGCAGGGATTATCGTTGAATGTCTGAAGGAGCAGGGTGTGGACACTATCTTCGGGTTTCCCGGGGGTGCGGTGCTGAACACCTATGATGCTTTGTATAAGAACAAGGAGTTTATCCGCCATATACTCACCGCTCATGAACAGGGAGCCTCCCATGCTGCCGATGGCTACGCCCGCGCCACGGGGAAGGTGGGGGTGGTTTTCGCCACCAGCGGACCTGGTGCCACCAACTTGGTCACCGGTCTCGCCACCGCCTACATGGATTCCATTCCGGTGGTTGCCTTCACCGGCAACGTGAGCACAACATTGCTTGGCCGGGATAGTTTCCAAGAGGTGGACATCACCGGCATCACCATGCCTATCACCAAGCACAACTATATTGTGAAAGATGTCGATAGATTGGCTGATACCATCCGTGAGGCGTTCCACATCGCCCAGGAGGGAAGACCCGGTCCGGTGTTGATCGACGTCCCCAAAGATGTGTCCGCCGCCATGGCGGAATATGTCCCAATGGAACGCAAATCGTTCTCACCGAGCTTCGAAGCGGTGAAACCTTCCGCGATTGAAAAGACCATCCGCTTGCTTAAGGAATCCACCCGCCCCATGCTGTACGTGGGAGGCGGTGTCATCCGTTCCAGCGCCCAAAAGGAGTTGGCTGAGTTCATCGAGAAGATCGACACCCCCATGGGCGTCTCCTTGATGGGGAACGGAGCGGTCTATTCCGACAATCCTCGTTTCACAGGCATGATCGGGATGCATGGCACCAGGGTGTCAAATATCGCGGTGAACAATTGCGACCTCCTCTTGGTTGTGGGCGCTCGTTTCAGCGACCGCGTGGTAAGCAAGGCCAGTGCGTTCGCTCGGAAGGCAAAAGTCATCCAAATCGATGTGGATCCAGCTGAGATCAATAAGAACATCTCCACCTTCCACCATGTCATCGGCGATGTGAAAGTGGTTCTCTCGATCCTCAACAGCAAGATCTCCGAGCCGCTTGAGCATTCCGCCTGGATGGAGCAGATCGCCTTGTGGAAGCGGGAGTATCCCATGAAGATTTCAGGGGAGACCCGCCGTCCAAGGGAGATTCTGCAGGCTTTGTCCCAGGTGCTTCCCCCCAGCGCTGTTATTGTGACCGAAGTAGGTCAGCACCAGATGTGGGCAGCCCAGTTCTACAACCATTCGCCTGAGGGTCGGTTCCTCACTTCGGGAGGATTGGGTACGATGGGCTACGGCACTGGTGCCGCTATGGGTGCTCAGTTCGGCTGTCCAGACCGTCGTGTGGTGAATGTCGCAGGGGACGGTAGCTTCCGGATGAATTGCAACGAGTTGGCTACCATCGCCCGGTATCGTATCCCTTTGGTGATTTTGGTGATGAACAACCACACTCTTGGCATGGTCCGTCAGTGGCAGACCCTCTTTTATGAACAACGGTATTCCGAGACCACTTTGGACACCGATATAAACTGGGTGAAACTGGCCGACGCCTATGGGGTCCATGGTATGTACCTTTCCACAGAAGATGATCCTGCCGCGGTTCTTTCCGCGGCGATCGCATTGAACGCCCCCGTTGTGGTGGATTGCGAGATCCCGTTGGACAACATGGTGTACCCCATGGTCGCCCCCGGCGCCTCCATCGACGACATGATCGAAGAGACAAATGATTGAAGCGAAAGAAGAGCGGTCAATTTCGTGCCAGGCACGAAATTGACCGCCCTACTTCTTTCTTGATTAATTGCTCGATTTAATATTTCTTAATTTTTTTTTCCAATAAAGAGTTAAGTCTATCTCAGGATGCGTGTAATAAGTGATTATTTGCGTCAAAATATTCAACCACTCGAGCATTGATCGCTTAGAATATGGACAGCTGATTAACAAACGCATAATGATTTAGTAGCCAGATTCCTTATTATTCCGATCATCAATTTCGTGCCAGGCACGAAATTGATTGCAGATTATTTTCCAAATAAATTACCAAATATTACTTTCTTATAAATCTTTTAATCCTATACTGAAAAAGATATAACTCAATATCATAACGTATGAATTGGTAAAAAAATGTGTTTCTATAATTGTTGTGTCATGAGGTTGTCGTGTGTGTTTAAGACTTATAACTAGTTAATAAGTATGGAGTTAGTCGCCTGTTTATGTGTTTTGTTAAAAATCATTTTCGTGCCTGGCACCAAAAGTGCCGCTTACGTGTGAGACTGCTTCCCAAGTCCGTTTGATGAGGTTGGCGGTCTGATCCTGAGTGCGGGTCAAAATCATCGCATAGAGGATATCGACTACCAGCAGCTGGTTGATACGGGAAGAGGTGGCTCCCTGCCGGAATAGCGATTCGCTATTCGGTACGAACATGTTGTAGTCAGCGAGCTTGCTTAAGGAGTTCCCTCCGATGCGGGTGATGGCAATGACAGGTGTGCCGTTTTTCTTGGCCTCTTTGGCGACTTTCAGGACATCCCCGGTTTCTCCCGAATATGAAATGGCGATAATGGCATCATTTTGGTCCAAAGAACAGGATTGCACCACCTGCATGTCGGAATCAGCGGTATAGACGGCGAGAATGCCCAGCCGGGCAAGTTTTTGCTGCAAGTCGGTCGCGACAACACCCGAGGCTCCAATACCGGAGATCAAGACATGCTTCGCTTTCCTGATGATCTCAACCACAGATTCGAGCGTAGGGCGGTCCAATACTTTGTCAATTCCCGCGACACTCTCGCTGGTGAGACCCACCATGGTTTTAACAATATCATTCGCTGAGGCAGAGGCGCTCAAGTTAGGCAGAAGGGAATTTTTTTGGGAGGGCTCCGAGGAGAACACTTCCTTCGCCAGACTCATGCGAAGGTCAGAGAATCCCTTGTATCCCAGGCGGTTTGCCAACCGGATGATTGCAGCGGAACTGGTTCCTGCGCATTCAGCGAGAGCGGTGATCCCCAACTGCACCGCTTGGGTTGGGTAAGCGACCATATAGTCGGCAGCCCTTCGTTCAGAAGGCGAGAGGTTTGGGGCGAATTGTTTGATGAGGTAAAGACATCCTTCCATAACATAAACATAGCATCTCTTTCTGAATTTGTATAGTTAAATGAAAAAAATATTCATATATGAAATAATACACATAAAATAAATTTTTATAAAATAACTTGACAATTCGGACATTCCACACAAAGAATGGGTGTAGGTAGGATTGTCAATCGCAAAGCGAATATTGAAATGTCTGATCCTCACATGCATGGAAGTTCGGTTCGCGGTCTGCTGCTGAAAGCAGTATGAATACTTAACACAAGGGCGTCAAACGCCAAGGAGCAGTCTATCACATGACTGAATCAATACCCATAACGGAGCAACGCAATCCCGCCTCCTATCGTATCGACACCAAGAGCACATTGGAGATCTTGCGGATTATCAATGAAGAGGATCGGAAAGTCCCCGATGCTGTCGGCACTACACTTCAGCCGCTGGCCTCGTTGGTCGATGATGTAGTCAGTTCCTTCCAGAAGGGCGGGCGTCTTTTCTATATCGGTGCGGGAACCTCTGGGCGCCTTGGCGTGCTGGATGCCTCTGAATGTCCCCCCACCTATGGCGTCCCACCAACAATGGTGCAAGGGCTGATCGCAGGAGGCCCCCCAGCGCTGACACGTTCGGTGGAGTGGGCCGAGGACAATGGCGAGGCGGGGGTATCGGAGCTGAAAGCGCGCGATTTCTCGCATGACGATGTCCTGATCGGCATCACGGCCTCGGGGCAAGCCCCATATGTGGTAGGCGCGATGCAGTATGCCCTGTCGCTCGGAGCGAAAGTAGGAGCCATCTCATGCAACGAGTCTTC
The DNA here is from genome assembly GCA_002428625.1 of Sphaerochaeta sp. UBA6084. Taxonomy (GTDB): domain Bacteria; phylum Spirochaetota; class Spirochaetia; order Sphaerochaetales; family Sphaerochaetaceae; genus UBA6084. Next base: position 207,865 of record DIXI01000007.1, on the reverse strand, counting down.
GCGGGTGTTCGATTACGCAGACCACCGCATCTACCTTCCTGTTGGACCGGAGATTGTCACTGGAAGCACGAGGATGAAGTCTGGCACTGCGCAGAAGCTTGTCCTGAATATGATCACCACCACCGCGATGATCCGTATCGGTAAAGTCTATAACAATCTGATGGTGGATCTCATGCCCCTGAATGCCAAACTGGTGGATAGGGCCAAGCGCTTGATCATGGAGATTACCAGCTGCACACGGGAGGAAGCCGAGCGTCTCTACTCCGAATCCCAAGGAAATGTGAAGATATCCGTGCTCATGTCGATGCTCTCAATCAGCAGGGAAGCCGCGCTGGAGCTGTTGTCGCAGAGCCAAGGCAGTATCAACCGTGCATTGGACACCGCTTCGCAAGGAATAGCCCAATGACCGGCCTGTTCTTCTTCGGAATCGACGGAGGTGGCACCCGCTCCCGCATCGCCGTTGTGGACCAAGACCTGCGCGTGCTGGGAAATGCAGTTGGCGGAAGCACCAATATCTATTCCGTCTCCAAAGAAGATGTATTTCAGAATCTGACCACGCTTATCGATACTGTATGCGCGCACATCTCCATCGAAAGATCAGCCTTGACCGCTGGGTGTCTTGGCAGCGCCGGTTTAGGACGGCCTGGAGAGAGAGCGTTGTTCCAGGATTTCTTCAACCGGTCGCTCGGCGGCCACGTGCCGGTTCACCTGTGCACTGATGGGGAGATCCTCCTCTGTGGCGGCTTGCAGGCTTTGGAAGGGTTCTGTCTGGTGGCAGGAACCGGATCTCTCGCACTCGGACGCGCATTGGAAGGACCGTTGGTGCGTGCCGGCGGCCTTGGATATATGCTGGGAGATGAAGGGTCGGCTTGGTGGATAGGGCATGAAGCCATCTCACGGGCGTTGAGAAGCGCGGAGAACCGAGACCTTCCCACTTCACTGCTACCGTCGCTGATGCAGGCTTGCGGCCTTGAGGAACCACAGGATTTCATTGCATACGCCCACCAGAAAGCAAACAAAGCCGATATAGCGGCCTTAGCCCCTTTGGTGACAGCGGCCGCCAACCAAGGCGATGCGCTTGCCTCGGACATTCTGCAACAGGCGGCTTGGGAACTCGCGTCCTTGGTGGAAAGCGTCGTCCATCGGGCACCCGGAGTATCAAACCAGGAATTGGTCCTGGCTGGCGGAGTGATGGAGCATGACGCGATTGTGAGGAAGCGGTTGCTCTCTATTCTGAAAGAGCGGCTTCCTGGTCTGAGCGCGGGTCCACCAAAAGGGACCGCGTTGGAAGGAGCCTGCCTGCTGGCAGTCCAGGCAAAGAGATAGCAACTTGCGCTCGACTAGGAACATTCCTAGGAGCGTTTGAATACAGGAGGAAACGATGAAGAAAGCAATGTGGATCTATTTGATTGTCATGATGGCTTTGCTCATGCCGCTGAGTGCGAAGGGAGTCCCGGAAGTAGCACTGGACCTTTCAGCACCCGTAAAGCTGACAATCTGGACGCATGAGGATGCCAACCGCACCAAATTGGAAAAACAGTTGATTAGTGAATTCACTGCGAAAAACCCGAATGTGACGGTCGATTACCAGACCTATCCCTCAGGGAAGATGCGGGAATTGCTCACCGTCGCCTTCTCGGCGAACCAAGGGCCGGATATCTTCAACCAGAGCCAGTCTGTCATCCGGCAGTTCGTGGTGGAGGGCCGCACCTCCGCGCTCAACCCAGCCTGGATCGGCGAGAAATCTTTGAAAGCCATCACCGACCGGTATCTTCCAGGTGCGCTCGAAGCCGTCGAGTTTGAAGGTGGTGTCTACGGTATGCCGCTTGAGTACACCAACCTCAGCCTCTTTGTGAACAAGCAGATTTTCCGTGAAGCCGGCCTTGATGCGGAAAAAGACTATCCCAAGACCTGGGAAGACGTCATGGCGCTCTCCGAGAAGCTGGTGCTTAGGAACGGTGAGATCATCACCCGCCGTGGTTTTGACTTCAGATATCCGTCCTATACCATGCAGTTCCTCCCGATGGTCGAGCAACTTGGTGGACAGCTGATCAGCGATGATGGCAAGAAAGCCATTATTGGTGATGAGGCTTGGCTGAAGTTCTTCGAATACATGCGCCAGTGGGGACCGAAAGGCAAAAACCTTGGTGGACCAACGTATGTGGCTCCCAGAACAGCGTTCGATTTGAACAAGAACGAGATCGCGATGAGCGAGAGTGGAATCTATCAGATGGCCCGCATGAAGTCCGTGAATCCAACCTTCTACAACAGTGGCGATTGGATGGTGGTTCCGTATCCCCAGTGGGCTGATGCAAAGCAGGAAGTCGCTGGCGCCATCGCCTGCCACTATTATCTCGTCAATGGTCAGATTCCCGAAGCCAAACAGGTTTGGGCGTGGAGATTGGTTGATTTCATGCTCTCCCACTCAGAGGACTACCTCACGCAGGTCAACTTGGTGCAGCCTACCTACAAGCTGTTCGCCTCGGAAACCTTCAAGGCCATCCCGTATTCCGCTGTGTTCGTGCATGACATGGAACGGGCTGAATTGGTTTACTACGACGATATCAGCTCTGCGGTGAACGACAAGTTCAAGGCGGCGGTGGAAGCGGCGATGCTGCAAGGCGAAGACCCGGCCAAAGTCCTGGTCAGCTTCCGCAAAGCTGTGCAGGATCTTATCGACCAGCGTTAACCGATTTTCAGACATGTTCCGAAGGACAGGCCTTGGCCTGTACCTTCGGAACCGATTATGATTGACACTCAGGGAGCCAGTGGATGAAATATACCGGTATAGAAAAACGAAAGGCACGCTGGGGATATGTGTTTGTCACCCCTGCGGTAGTCCTATTTCTGATGTTCTCGCTTTATCCAATGCTCAACGCGCTGTATAACACTTTTTTCAACATGAAGCTGTTATCGCTCAAACCTCCTAAGTTCGTGGGTTTGGCAAATTACGCGTATATCCTCACTTCAGAGGCCTTTTGGAAATCCATGAAAGCCACCGCCATATTCACCCTCGGCGCTTTCATTCCCCTCACGGTGTTCTCGCTGGTCCTGGGACTCTACATCACCACCCGGAATAGGGGGCAGAAGGCCTTGCAGCTGATGCTCTATACCCCGGCTATCCTCTCATCGGTTGTCGCGGCTCTTATCTGGATGCTGATTTTCGATCCACGTGGTCTGGGAAACGCCTTTGTGAACTTCCTATTCCAGACTCCCGGCATCAACCACAACTGGCTCACCGATCACATCATGCTGCAGATTTCGACAATTACCATCTATGTATGGAAGTACATCGGTTATTTCACCATCATCTATGTGACGGGAATCGCGAAGATACCGCAATCCACCTTGGAGGCTGCGACCATTGATGGCGCCTCGGCCATGCAGACGGTGATGCGGGTGATCATGCCCTTGCTGAAGCCTACCACCATGATGGTCTCTATCGTCGCCATGCTCAACAGCCTCAAATCATTCTCGACGCAGTATCTGTTCACCCAGCGGGGAGCGCCTTTGGAGCCGGTGAACGTGGTCACTTTGAACATCTACAATACCGCGATGCGCGACCTGAATATCAGCCGCGCCTGCGTGATGAGTTTTCTTCTGTTCTTCATGATGATGGTCCTGACCTTGGTCCGGATGAAGTCGTCTGAACGCGATGTCACCGTATACTAGAGGAGAAGACCCATGCTACGTAATAAAACCCTAGGCAGCCGGGCCTTCAACCTTGGATTCAACGGGATCTTCCTCATGGTGATCCTGATGGTCATGGTTCCGATTTTCTTCATGTTGACAGCCTCGTTCATGCCCTCGTCGGACATTTTCTCCATGCCGTACCGCTGGATTCCAAAATCCGTCTATTGGAAGAACTATATCACCGCCATAGCAGGTAACGACCGCAGCTTCGTTTTTATCCGCAATGTCATCAATTCGGTCATCGTCGCCTCCGGTACCACTATCTTCTCGGTGCTGGTCTCGGGCTTCGCTGGCTATGGGTTGAGCAAGTACAAGTTCCGGGGTCGCAATCTTGTGTTTCTGATGATCATGGGGCGGATGATGATTCCATTCGAGGCTATCATGATCCCAATGTATATCTCGGCTGTCAAACTTGGCTTGCAAAACACCTACACTGGTCTGATGCTGCCCTTCATCCTCAACACCTTTGGCTTATTCCAGATGCGGCAGTACCTGATGACCTTCCCGGATGATATCCTTGATGCAGGACGGATCGACGGGCTAGGGGAGCTGGGGATTTTCTGGAGACTGGTCTTTAAGAACAGCACCCCTGCTATCGCCACCGCGGCTATCCTCTGCTTCCGTGGCCAGTGGGACAACCTGTTGTGGCCCCTGCTGATCGCCCAGAAAGAGGCGATGAAGACCATCCCCACCTATATTGTGAAATTCACCGAGGAGAAATCCTCTGACGAAGGGGCGATGATGGCTGTGGCAGTTCTGGCCAGCATCCCCATCATCGTGCTGTTCCTCACCTTATCGAAATATTTTCTCGGTGGAAGCGCGATGTACTCAGCTGGAAAAGAATAATTAAAAAGGTAGATACGATGATTAAAGTATGTATTTTCGACATGGGCGGTGTGGTCATCAGGGATTTTCAGGTGGCGGGGCCGCTCATGCGGTTCCTCGGGCGGGCGGAGTCGGGCTTCGCGAGCATAAGTCCCAAAGTGCGGGATGCCCTACGAAAGCACAGTTCCGGTTTGATAGATGAGAAAGCCTTCTGGAAGGTATACCAGGAAGTCACGGGTGAGAAGCTGCCAGAGCATGAAGGTAGTCTGCTTGGATTGTTTTTCAACCCTAGCCTTGATCCTGCCACTATCGCGGTTTTGGAGGAGTTGAAGGCGGCCGGGATGCGGGTGGTTTGCGGGACCAATGTCATCGATGCCCATTATTCCATCCATCAGGAGCATCAGGATTATAAAGTGTTCGACGCTGTCTATGCATCGCATCACATCCAGATAAGCAAACCGGATCTTGCGTTCTATACCCATATTTTGGAAGTGGAAAAGGTAACCCCCGAGGAGGCCTTCTTCACCGATGATATGGATCAGAATGTACAGGCGGCCCGCGAGGTAGGCCTCCACGCCTATCTGTATACCGATGCCCAGACACTTCGCACCCAGTTGATATCCCTGGGTCTTATTCACGGATCGCCTCTGGCGACTGACTAAAACCAAGGAGACCTCAGTGGCACATAGTGTGGCGTTATGGCGTCGGTGGATTCCCTTGAAAAGGCCGTTCATCACCGCGTTGCGTACAGTATCGACGGTGGAGGATCTGGTACTGGTCCTGACGGTCGATGGCGTCACCGGTTATGGGAGCGCCTCGCCGACACCGCAGATCACTGGAGATTCCTCTGAACGGATCCTCCGGGTGCTTGTCGATGAAGCTCTTCCCCTGCTGAGGCGCGGATTCAATCCCTCCCGACCGGCTGAAGTGTTTACCGATAGGCCATTGAGCGCCACCTCCACCCAATACATGGTGGAGACAGCTCTCTATGATCTCGCGGCCAAAGGGCAGGGGGTTGGGTTGGCCCAGCTGTTGGGCAAGACGCTGCGGACTTCCTTTATCAGCGACATCACCATAAGCCGCAACGACCCTGCGACCATGGCTATGGATGCGCTATCCGCGGTGCAGGACGGGTTCAGTCTCCTGAAGCTCAAGGTAGGCGACCATCTGGAACTGGATCTCGCGCGCCTACGAGCGATCGCGGCGGTTATTCCATCGCACGTGCGCCTTCGGGTGGATGCCAATCAGGCTTGGGACGCTCGCAGCGCGGTCGCTATCATCCAGGCTTACCAGCAGGAAGATTTTCCCATCGATCTGATTGAGCAACCGGTGCCTGCCACCGATCTAGCGGGATTGACGTATGTGACAGAGCATGTGGATCTTCCTGTAATGGCTGATGAGAGCATTTTCAATACCAAGGACGCGAGAAAAGTTTTGGAACTGGGAGCCGCTGATATCATCAATATCAAATTGGCCAAATGCGGGGGCATCACCGAAGCCCTGCGGATGTGCGACCTTGTGGCGCAATACCAATCGGAATGCATGATTGGCTGCATGATGGAAGGCATCTTCGGCATTCTTGCAGCGGTGCAGCTTACCGCGGCACGACCGGAGATCACCCGGGTGGACTTGGATTGCCCTTCGTTGTATGCCAAGCTGCTCGGCACCTACGGGGTGGAGTTCATCGGGGAGCGGATCACGATTGGTGATTGCCAAGGGATAGGGGTGGTAGAGCCTGCTTTGGAAAGCTGGGAAGGGGAGCTCCTATGGGAAATGCGATTGTAGCGAGAAACGCGCTGGATGGGTTTCTAAGCGAATTGGTCTCTCGTAAAATCACCCCTGGAGCGGTGGCGGCCGTATGCGATGCGCAAGGTCTCCGTTACAGCTGGTGTGGAGGCGACCGACAGATTGTGCCGGAACACTTGCCAATGCTCCCCGAGACGATATTCGACCTTGCCTCCCTTACCAAAGTGGTGGCTACCACCATGGTCCTCGCTCGTTTGCAGGAACGTGGTGAACTAGATTACACCATGCGATTAGATACATTTTTCCCTAGCTGCGGAGTTTTTTCCCAGGTTACCCTGCAACAGATCGCCACCCATACTGGTGGTTTTATCGCTGAAGAACGCCTGTGGGACCGGGTGGACAATCCAGAGGAAGTCATAGACTACATCCTTACAAGCCCTGCCCTCTATGAGCCGGGAACACAAGTGGTGTACTCCTGCTTCGGATTCATCATTCTCGGCGCGATTATTGAGAAGATAACCGGAAAACGGCTTGATACCGCAGCAAAAGAGCTGGTGTTCGATCCATTGGGCATGACACGAACCAGTTTCAACCCGCTCCAGCAATCCGTGATAGCGCCCGCTGGATTCGCGGCTACAGAGGTGGATGAGCGTACTGGCGGGATGCTTTGTGGGACCGTGCACGATGAGAACGCCCGTTTCCTTAGTGGTATCGCAGGCAACGCCGGGTGCTTCTCGTGCCTTGAGGACCTTGTTTTGTGGTGCCGCATGCTGTTAGGTGGTGGAGTTGCCGCGGATGGGTCGCGGTTTCTCAGTGCGAAAACCATTGCGCTCTTCTCCCATGACTTCACCCCAACACTGGCGGAAGCACGGGGCTTGGGTTTCAAGGTGTTCGAACCTGCACGGGAGATTTTCGGTCATACCGGCTTTACCGGGACGTCCGTGTGGGTGGATCCGTCCCGCGGCATCGCAGCCCTTCTGCTCGCCAACCGTGTGCATCCCACCCGGGAAGAGCGGCGGCTGATAGATTTGCGGCCGGAGTTTCATCGGCTGGCCACGTCTTTCGCAGAGGCCAACTAAGCTGGATCTGCTTTGGGCAAAGAAAAAACCGGCTTTTGTGGTTTTGGTTGTTGGAACCAAAACCACAGGAACCAAAACCACAAAAGTGCGAAAACCAATGCTTCTATATCGTTGATAGCTGTGGACTTTGAGCCGGCCCTGTGAAAAAGTCCATCCGCTTTTCTTGTTTCCGTCTCTGAATAAATCCAGAGATTCCTTCCAGCGTATGATTCAGTATCATTTCAGGGGGATAATCCAAGCTTTCCAAAAGTTCCATGGCAGGCGTGACCTCACCGACACTCCAAGCACTATGCGCATCGCTATTCACTACAATCGGTACTTGATAGTGTTTGCAGAGTTCTATCAGAAGGGCACAGTTTTTCTCACTTCCCTTTCGGACAATAAAGGAATTGGCATTGATCTCCAGGATTTTTCCATGCTTGTGCAATTCTTTGACGACTTGCTCGTGATGAAAGGGGTAGATGGGATTGCCCGCATGTCCAAGACAATCCACATATCTATTTTGTATGACTGCGAGCCAGGCTGCGGTATTCTCTTCAATTGTTCCGGGGTCGATTGCCTCTACGTGGAAAGATGCGATCGTGAAGTCCAAATTCCTCAGGATAGACACAGGAAGATCAATCCTGCCGGCAAAATTCTTGATGTTTACTTCCGCACCTTTATACAGGCGGATTCCATCGATTACCTCTGGGAGCCCATCCATGCAGAGAAAATGATGGGCAATCGCACCATCCATCATCTCCGGGCCATGGTTCGTGATGGCGATAGCCTGAAAGCCTTGCCGCCGGGAAGCCTCCACAAGTTCTTGTGTGGTGCTGTAAGCATGTTGACTCACCATGGTATGCGTGTGAAAATCACCTATTATGCTATATGTTTTTTTATTCATAGGTGTAGCATATCATGATTTGGAAAATTTGCAACAAAATGCAATAAAATTTCATGTAAATGAAAAAAATATGAGAAATGTGCGATTTTTCTTGTGGAATTGGGAGAACGGTGCTAATCTTCAGATGGTTATAAGCGGAAGGATGAAAAAATTTACTACCCTTTCCACCAATAAAAGGAGAGAAATCATGAAAAAGACATTGGTTCTGTTGGCTTTGTCGCTTCTGATGCTTTACCCGGTTTTTGCCGCTGGCGCAAATGAAAAGCCACAGATTGTTGCTGAAAAACAGGTTGTAACGCTGAAGATCTCACACAACATGGATTTCACCACGATTCCTGAGGCTGTCGTCGATGCGGCTGAACGAGTCAATGCCCGTTATGCGAAAGAAGGTAAGAATATCAGGATCGCCTTCGAGAAGGATTATCAGACCATCGATTGGACTGAGTACCAGAACAACATCGTCTTCGCCCATAAGATCGATGATGCACCGGATATCTTCGCAATGAGTGATCCTGCGGGACTCATGAAAGCAGGACTTCTTCTTGACCTGACCGATATGGTGAAAGCGAACAGTTCGAAGTTTGTCAACAATGTGTTCACACCAGTGACTGAGAATGGCAAGATCTATGCTTTTCCACCGGACCTTCCCGTACGCGTCATCTATTACAACAGAAATGGCCTCAAGGCAATCGGTTGGAACGATGCGGATATCAAAGCCCTTCCTGGGAAAATCCAGTCTGGAGTCTTTAAATTCGAGGATTTCCTTGCCTTGTGCCAGGAAGTCGTGGCTAAAGGTGGCGCCAAGTATGGCCTCACTCACCGGCCCGGCGCTGGTGCGGATTTCCTGGATATCCTGAATGTGCTTGGCGGACAATACTATGACGAGAAGGGTACTTTGGTTTTCGATGAAAAAGGCCTCACTCGTTTCTTCCAGATGACGTATGACAATGCGAATGTCACCAAAATCACTCCGCAGAATCTAAACCAGATGGGGTGGACCACCATCAACACCATGGTGGGAACCGGCGATAGCTTCGCCTACTATGGGCCTATCTACTCCTGTTCTTATGTAGCCTCAGCCGCGAAACTTACAAATGAACAGTTTGCTGCCCAAGAGGAATTCGTGCTCTTCCCTGCCTCAAAGTACTCCGCAAAGCCGTTCGTCGTTGCAGCTCCTCAGTATATCGGCATATCCGCCAAGACGAAATATCCAGAGATCTGCCTCGACCTTTTTGCAGAACTTGCGAACGGTTCTGCGGATCTGCTGGCACGCCATGCGGCGAAGATCAATTCGCTCTCTTCCGTAGTCGCGGCGAACGACGATCCTCAAATCGCAGCCAACCCGATCATCAAAGATATCGCCTATCTTGCTGATTATGCTATCACTGTCCCTACCATTTATGGCATCGCCAACTACCGGTCGGAACTCTTCAAGCAGATAGTGGCACTCGAATTGGGTCAGACCACACCTGCAAAGGCTGTCGCTGACATGAAAGTTCAGATCCAGCTCAATGTGAAAGACGTCATCTATAAATGAAATGTACCAGGGGTGGGGGCATCAGCCCCCACCTTCACATAAGGAAATTCTATGAAAGGTAAGGACTTACAAGGTTATGCTTTTCTTTCTCCCTTTCTCATCCTTGTTTCCATTTTCTATATCGCTCCAGCAATACTCACCATCATCATGTCATTTTCCAGTCTTGATGGTGCTTTCCTATGGGAGTTTGTTGGATTTGAAAACTATGGAAAGATCTTTAGGGATCCGAACACCTTCCTCATCCTACGAAACACGATCCTCTATATAGTCATCTCAATGGCGATCATCGTGTTGCTGGACCTTTTCATAGCGACTCTCACAACGTATTTTATCAAAAGCGATGGATGGGCGAGCTTCTTCAAGTCCATCATCATGATCCCCATGATCACCCCTTCGGTCGTTTATTCGGTGCTATGGATCTGGTATCTCGATGCAAGCGACTCTGGCTTCATCAATAGCTTCATACGCTTTTTCGATACCGATTTTGTCAGCGTGAACTGGATTGCGAAATATCCATTTCAGGTTATCATAATCGCCCAGGTAGTCGTCTCCCTTGCCTATGGGGCTATTATTTTTTCCTCGGCTATCAGAAGTATTCCCGACAATCAATTCAAAGCAGCGCACGTCGATGGTGCGGGTGAATGGGAAATCGTAAAAACCATCATCATCCCGAATATCCGTCCCCACATCAAATTCATCATCATGTGGGAAACCTTGGGACTCATGACCAACTATCTCAATATTCTGCTCATTACCAACGGCGGGCCTCTCAACCGGACTGAAGTCTGGGCCCTTAGTGCCTATCATAAAGCTTTCATCGACCAGCAGTATGGCTATGGCGCCGCTATTTCCGTACTTCTGATTCTTGTGGTGTTCATGATCATGCTGCTTTGGATGTTCGCTTCGAAGTCTAAAAAAGAAGGGGAGGAATAGATGTCCCAGCAAAACCTGACACATTCGGAACGTCGGAAACAAAATATCGCCATCGCCGTCATGTTCATCTTTATCCTTCCTATAGTCTTCATGTTCATAATCTTCTTCTCGATGGCATTTTTTAAAGATGGTAGGCTAACTCTGGAGAACTTCAGTTTCGTTTGGGGCGAGATGCGGCTCCGCGATCAGACTACCATCAAATCAATGCTTCCTGCTCTTAAAAACTCCATCATCTTCACCTTCGGGGTGACGAGTTCGGAGGTTGTCATCAGCTTGCTCGCTGGCTATGCGCTTTCTCGTTTGCGTTTCACGGGCAGACGGACAATCCAAACCTCCCTGCTGGTCTTGCGGATGTTTCCAACCCTCCTGTTGTTGATCGCAGTCCTGTATGTGCTGATAGCCCTGCACATCGTCAACAGTCTTAAAGGTGTTGTCCTTGTCGCGTTGGCCTTTCGGCTGCCGGGATCCACATTCATCATCAAGAACTTCTTCGATGCAATTCCACGGGATATCGAAAACTCCACACTGGTAGATGGATGCACCCGATTCTCTGGTTTCAGACAGGTGATCATCTACTTGGTCAAACCGGGAATAGTCTCCATCGCCGTGTTCTCTTTCCTTTCAGCTTGGTCGAACTTCATTCTGTTCAACACCTTGCTTTTTGGCAACAAAACTCCGGTAGTGGCTACCTATATCCGTGCGCTCACCCGGAATGAACAGATGATCGCTCCCTATAGCGTTATCGCGGCAATGGGTATCGTCTATATGATCCCCGTAATTGTATTTTTCACAATCAGTCAGAAACAGTTGATGGAAGGGAATATCGGTGGAGGCAAAGGTACAGCATGATTGAAATAAGAAATTTAAAGAAAGTATTTGACCATAATGTAGTCGCTCTGGAAAAGTTCAACCTGACTATTGAAGACGGACAGTTCATCGCCTTGCTGGGGCCTTCGGGATGTGGCAAATCCACGACACTCAATTGCTTGGCTGGTTTGCTGGACCCAACGGAAGGCACGGTGCTGTTTGATGGGAAGGATGTCACGAGGGCTGTGCCGAAAGACCGGAACATTGGCATGGTATTCCAGTCCTATGCTCTGTATCCCCACCTCTCCGTCCTTGACAACATTGCTTTCCCTCTCAAGCAAAAAGGCGTTGCAAAAGAAGAAAGATACAGGAAAGCGAAGAAGGTCGCGGATACACTCCAGATCAAGCACTTGCTTGAACGCAAGCCTGCCCAGCTCTCCGGCGGCCAGCAGCAACGTGTCGCTTTGTGCCGCGCGATTGTAAAGGAGCCGAAGATCCTGCTTCTTGATGAACCGATGTCCAATCTTGATGCCAGGCTGAAAATCGAGATCCGTGAAGTCATCAAGAGCATCCAGCAGGATCTTGGGGTCACCGCGATACTCGTCACCCACGACCAGGAGGAAGCAATGGCGCTTGCCGACAAAATCGCCATTCTTGATGGGGGATCGATCCAGCAGTACAATACCCCGGACATGCTCTATGAATGTCCTAAAAACCTTTTCGTTGCAAATTTCATGGGAAATCCCCCGATGAACTTTTTTAAAGCGGTCATGACCGACAAGACGCACTTCTCAATCGGAGGGACGACTTTAGCCTGTAAGATGGAACTGGATACCAATCTTGTGGGACAGGAGATCAAGCTCGGCATCCGCTCCCATCTCATGACTTTTGCGTTTAAAAAGGATGCGGAGCACCCGCTTTGCCTGCGTGTGCGCATAGTTGAGAATTTGGGGAAAGAGCTGCTTGTCTACGGGTCTGTCGGAGATGACGAGGTGCGTATCACCTATCCAGATAAATCCCAATACCAAGTGCTTAAGGCGTTGGCAAAGGAAAAAGGGCAGGTATACCTCGATCTTGGCAATAGGTACAATGTATTTGACATCCCGGGTGGCAGGAACTGCGTCGTGTTCTAAAGGAGCTGTCCATGCGGACTTTATTGGAACGGCATCGTATGGAAGGCAATGGGTTTCCGCTCATTGGCGGACATCGTGGCTGTGCGTGCGAGGTGCAGGAGAATTCAATTCCTGCCATGCAGAAAGGAATCGAACGTGGAGCCAGTTACCTTGAGATAGACGTGCAACTCACACGGGATCATATCCCAGTGATCTTCCATGATATCCACACCCTGGATAAAACAGGACTGCCAGGTCTTGTTCAAGATCATACCTATGACGAACTTAATCAGAATTATATAGTTCCTACGCTGGAGAGCGTCATGCAATGGGGAAGGAAGCACTCGGTCTATTTTGCCTTGGAAATGAAAAGCCACCACTATCTCACGAGTTCATCAGAACTTGCTCTCATGCCCATCATGAATGAAATCGTCCAAGGAACCGGCATGCTGGGTCAGGTGGAGGCTTTTGGTGTCAATTATGAAAGCCTCTCCGCTCTCAAGAGCCTGAATCCTGAGTTTGAGATCGGTCTTATCGTCCCACATATCCCCAGGGATGCCGTTGCCCTTATGCAGGACCTGAATGCGATGGTATATCTTTCCTATGTGTATAATCTAAGAAAAGATGAAATTGCATACTTACAAAGAAGCGGTTATTATGTCTCTGGAGCGATCTTAAAAGAACAGCGACTGGTGGACTATGCGATAGAGGCACAAGTAGACATGTTTGAATTTGACAGGCCCGAGATTTTCCAAGCTAGAAAGGGGTGATTATGGTTCGTATCCAGGATATTGCAAAGGCAGCGAATGTTTCTCCTGCAACCGTCTCACGTTGCCTAAACAAAGATCCTTCTCTCTCCATTTCGACGCAAACAGGAAAAAAAATATATGACATCGCACTAGCCATGGGGTATGGCAAATTGAAAGCCATGGAGAAGAGTGAGGAATTCCTTGTCATCCACAAGGAGGATCACTTTCATGACCATGTGGATAATGGTTATTATTTCGCTATCCGGAGCGGAATAGAGGAAGTGATTGCCAAAAACGGGGATATCTGCAGGTTCGTGTCCATCGCAAAGCTGGAGACTGAAGAAAAAGTCTACACCGGAATCCTCGTTATCGGCAATTATCGGCCACAAGACATCGAGCATATCAAAAAGACTGTGCACAATGAGAACATTGTCTTTGTAGGGAAACTGAACTTTTATCCTGAATGTTTCGATACCGTTACCTATAATGTCGGTCTGTGTGTGTACCTTGCTCTGAATGCCATCAGGGAAAAAGGGTTTACCCAATTTCTCTTTTTTGATGGCAAAGACCACTTTCAGATCCCTCAAGACTATCTTAAAATAACCCATGTAAAGAATTACCTCTCTATTTACAAAGAGCTTTCACTCGTGGAATACATTGAGTGCGATGGGTTTGGCTTCGATGCAGGTTATAGAAGCATGAAGGAGTATCGAGAGAAACACGGTTCGCTTCTTCCTAAAGCTATTTTTGCTGCGACCGACCCGATTGGCATAGGCATCATCAAAGCGCTCACCGAAGAGCGCGTCATCGTCGGACAGGATGTGCATATCATCTCGATGAATGGGAGCAATGCCTGCACCCTGATTTCGCCTGCCCTCACCAGTGTTGACTACCATAGTAGGGAAATGGGAAAGGAAGCCGCTATTTTGGTAAAGGAAAATGCCAGAAAGGAGGAAAGGATTCCCAAATGCGTTTCCTTTGCTCCTCGCATAAATGAAGGAGGCAGCCTGTAGCGGTTGCCAGAGTGGTCTATAGACTTTTGTGGATTTGGTTGCTGGAACCAAAACCACAGTGAAATTTTATGTGAACTAGAGAAATAAAGAAAAACCCCGGCTTTAACCCCGGGGTTCCGTTTGTATGTCCTGCATGTCCGATGGACACTCGTCCATCATGCAAGGCAGCTGAGAAGAGGTACGGGCGGTTCCTTGCGGGAACCGTTTATCGTCTTCCTCACAACGCCTCTATCTATCAGAGGCCACGTCCAAGCTTTGATAATGGAAAACTAGTAGCTGGTCTGTGCTTTCCTTCACTTAGCGGTTTTTGAAGGATACTGGGTTTCCGCCAAAATAATAATGTCGGAGACCTTTAAGTTCAACACACCCGCGATTTTTTCCATCGTCTCAACTCTTGGTACACATCTTCCGGATTCGATAAAGTATAACTGGCTTCTAGAGATTCCCGTCTGTGCGACGAGCTTGTCCTGCGAATAACCAGCCTTGACTCTCAAATCCCGTATCGCTTTTCCTACGTCCATGTCATAACAATAAAGCCGTTTCCGGAATCTGTAAAGTACTATTCAACTCAATTTGTCAACAAAAACGAAAAAAAGTAATTATTTTTATTTAGTAAATTTTGCGTAATGTATACATCATTGTATTATCTTGAAATATGTCACTGTAGGATTCCTCCTACACAATATATTTTTATCTTTTTAGAGTCTGGATATAATATTTCTACCTGTCAGGATGGCATGTTTATGCAGGAATTGAGCTTTTCTTGTATATTATTTCAAAATCATACGGAAGGTTTTTTCTGTTTTCTGTCATTATCGGTGAGATAGAGCACGTAGATGCTCACTGCCCCGATCATGGCTGTCGCGCCGATTATGACCCACAGCCACTGCAATCCGTAGCGGGTGCTGATAGCTCCTCCGACTATTGGCGCGAGGAAATGCCCAAACCCCATGATGACCGGCATGATGGCGCTGAAGCGGGCGCGGTGGCTCATGGGAGTGTTGTTGGCGATGTAGTAGTGGATGTTTGTGGCATCGACTATCTCACCTAAGGTGTAGACCACAGTGAGCACATAGAACCAGAGTGGAGCCCTCACCAATCCCATGCAAGCGAACCCAACTGCGAATAAAAGCCCGGCGAGCGATATATTCTGCAAAGGATGCCGCTTACGCAGCAGTATGACAATCGGCGCATTGCACAGCACCACCACAATAGCGTTGAGAGACATCATGGATCCATACAAGGCCGCACCACCTTCACCGTAGAGCCTGGTGGTGTAGAGGGGCAGAGCGAACAAGGATTGGCTGTAGGTAAAGCTGAAGAAGGTCGCGCACACCGCAAGGATCAACAGGCGGGGACGGGACCACAACGCCTTCAGCAACCCACCTTTTTGCGCTTTCTCGGTGGAATCGGTTAAAAAGCTTGCTTCGATAGCTTTGGCGTCGGGCTTGGATTCGGGTACCTTCCACATCACGAAGAGGATGGAGAGGAATCCGAGGGTGGCGTTGCCGAAGAACAGCCATTGTGGAGCACGGTAGAAAAGCAGGCCGGCGATCAAAGGTCCCACGGAGAACCCCAGATTATGGCCTAGGTAGTTGAGGGAGAAGCTGGCTTGACGGTTCGCCTGGGTGGTGACGTCGGTCTGCAAGGCGCTTCGGGCGGGGTCGGTCGCGCCATCGAAAAACAGATTGAGTAGGACGAACAGCGGGATGAGGGGCGATTTTCCAAGAAAACCACAGATCAGGAACATCAGGCTGGCGAGCGATTGACCAATCAGCATCACCTTCTTGCGCCCGATCCGGTCGGACAGCTTGCCCCCGATGAACGAACCAGGTAGATAGGCCAGCGACGCAGTGGACATGAACACGCCCGTCCAAGCATCGCTATAACCCAGATGCTGAGTGAGGAACAGCACGAGGAACGGATAGACGAAGATGCCCACACCATTGATGATGGTGGCGAAGAAGAGCACATACACTGGTTTCGGGAGTCCTTTGTACAAGTCAAGCACATCCCTGATCCGGCTTGGAGGAATTTCCATGGAAATCATGATAGAGAAATGAAATGGAAAGTACAATCGATTGTGGTGATATATCACTTCAATTCGAGGAGGCGCTTTCAGCTGTGCTTCGATCACCTTTAGGCTCCTTGTCTTTCCCAATCCTTCCGTGATATACCAGCGTAGGAGGCTCAACGTGCAGTCTGTACCCATCCTCGTGATCCTGTTGTCTTCGTTAGCCGCCATAATCATCCTGAACCGGATAACGCACTCTCTCATCGCCGCGGTGGTCGCCGGCGCGGTGGTGTTCGCGGTATGGGTAGGGCTGTCTCCCGTGGAGATGCTCATGGTAGTGGTGGATTCGTTCTTCTCGGCAAAGACGATCGGTTTGCTTTTGCTCCTATTCGTCACTATCACGCTCTCTACCCAAATGCAGAAGAGTGAATCGCTTGAAGCGCTGGTGGCCATCATCCGCAACCGGTGCTCCACCCGTTTCGCTCTCGCCGCACTCCCAGCAGTCATCGGATTGCTTCCCATGCCAGGCGGCGCGCTGTTCTCAGCACCCTTTCTGGATGCGTTCACCGATGTGAAAGTGCTGGATGCCACCCTCAAGACCCGCATCAATTATTGGTTCAGGCACGTGTGGGAGTACTGGTGGTTCCTGTACGCGGGAATCCTGGTGGCCTCCGCCATCTCCGGCATCCCTCTTTGGCAATACTCACTCGCCAGCATGCCCATTTCGCTCATCGCGATCGCGGTGGGTTGGTTCTTCATCCTCCGAAAGATTCCCAACAACAGCCAAAACCCCACCAATCCGAACAAGCTCCCTTGGAGCGGCATCGTCAAACCCCTGCTGCCGATCATCGTGGTGGTGGCGGTGTATGCCGGAGCCGAAGCCTTGGTGCCGGCGCGCTTCGTGCTCACCCAATATCAGCCCATCATCCTCGGTGTGGTGCTGGCGATGATCCTGCTGCAAGCCATGCACCCGCTCCCGCTGCGTGATTGGGTGGGGATGGCTAGGAACCGCAAGACCTGGGGACTCGTTCTGCTTATCCTGGTGATAGAGATGTACGGACGCTTCATTGGCGCTTCGGTGGATGGCGTGCCCATTGTGAGCGCGATGGCTCAGGAAATGGCTGTCTTCGGCATCCCCTGGCTCCCGTTGGCCTTGTTCATCCCCTTCGTGGCAGGAGCTGTGATGGCAGCCTCGGTAGGTTTCAGCGGCACCACCTTTCCCGTGGTGGTGGCGTTGCTGGGTGTCGACCCCGCGTTGAGCACCCTGCTCCCTGTGGCGGTAGCATCGTATGTGACGGGCTTCATGGGTGTGATGCTTTCCCCTTTGCATGTCTGCTTGATGGCGACTTGCGAGTATTATGGCTCGCAATACCACAAGGTGATGAAAGGCCTGCTTTTACCGCTGCTGCTCGTGTGGATTCTCAGCATGGGATATCTTCTGGCCCTCCATTTCTTTTTGTGATATATTTGTAGTTCACTAAATCCTGGAGGTCCCGGCGCGGCATGATCAAGATTCTGGTAGTGGTCCCCTATGAAGAGCTGTATACGCAGGTGCGGGAGTATCTGGGCACTTTGGATACCCGTGACTTCATCGTGGAACTCGAGCATATCGTAGGGACCAGCGACCGCTACATCAAGCAGCGGGATGCCGATATCGTGGTCGCCCGGGGAATCACCGGCAGAGCCATGGCGCGGGAGAATCCCAATATCCACCTGGTGGACATATCCATCTCCAGCAGCGACCTTATCACCGCTTTGTGGAAGGGGCTTGACCAGTATCAGGGAAACAAGGTGGGGGTGATTGTCACCGATGTCGGCATCTGCGATTCCACGCAGCTGAAAGACCTGACGGGAATCGATCTTCTGGTACGCAAGGCTGAGGATGAGAACGAGGTCTATGCGGCCATCGAGGAACTTGCCGCCCAAGGAGCAACCACCTTTGTGGGTGGGCTCACCCTCTGTCGGAAATGTGACGCGCTCAAGCTACACAGCATCCATATCAAGACCGGAGTGGAAGCGATGAAACGGGCGCTGAACGAGGCGGTGGCTGCCGCGCGGTCGCTCAATAGGGAACGCACCCGCGCCAATTTGGTCACCACAGTCCTGAACAACACCGAAGATGTGATGTTCGCCCTAAACCGCCACGGGCTTGTCATCGCGGCAAACAGCCAGGCCTCCCTGCTGTTTCTTGGAAATCTGGAAAATTCGCTGGAAGGCAAGCACATCGATGATTTCTATCCTGAAGCCTCTTGGCGTCCCACACTGGAGACCCAGGTGGAGTCGGAGGCTCTGCAGACAATTGGCAGCCAGTTGATGCTGGTGAACCACTCTCCCATCATGGTGGATACCGAGAGCGTAGGCATTCTCATCACCTGCCGCAATGTCGAGGCCTTGCGGGAGACCGAGCAGAAGATCCGCAAGGAGCTGAGCGCGAAAGGCCTGGTGGCCCATTATCACTTCGGCAACATCATTTGCGAGAACCAGCAGATGAAGCAGTTGATCGCCACCGCCTACAAATACAGCCAGGTGGACTCGAATGTCTTCATCATCGGCGAGACCGGCACGGGCAAGGAACTGTTTGCCCAGAGTATCCACAACGCCAGCAAGCGCAGCTCCCATCCGTTTGTGGCGGTAAACTGCGCTGCATTGCCCGAGCAGCTGTTGGAAAGCGAGTTGTTCGGCTATACCGAGGGTTCGTTCTCAGGTGCTGTCAAGGGTGGTAAGATGGGATTGTTCGAGCTGGCGCATAAGGGTACCATCTTCCTGGATGAGATCGGGGAGATGCCCCTGCAGATCCAGGCGAAGATTCTTCGGGTGCTCCAGGAAAGAGAGATCCGACGGGTAGGGGGCAATACTGTCATCCCGATTGATGTGCGCATCATCTCGGCCACCAACATCAATATTCTGAACCGTGTGCAGAACGGAGCGTTCCGCCAGGACCTGTACTACCGCATCAATCTACTCAACCTCAAGATTCCTCCGCTTCGGCAGCGTCCTGAGGATATAGAGCTGATCTTCCGCCATTTCGTTCGGAAGTACGCCTCCGAAGCGGGAAAAACGGTTCCTTTGATCGATCCGCAGGTCATCCCCATCATGCAGTCCTTCGTGTGGCAGGGGAATATCCGTGAACTGCGCAATTTCAGCGAGCGGATGGTGATTCTGAACGAATCCGGGGTGATAGACCGCAAGGAAGTGGAGACCTTCTACCTATTTGATGACCGGGGGATTCCTCAGGAACAGTTGCTGGACAAGAACGTGGAGGATAACCGGTCGGTAGGTGCATCCTCGCTCGCCAGGCAGCTTAAGGAGAGCGGGTTGGACCGCGATGCCTTTGCAAAGTCCATAGGGTTAAGCAGAACCACTCTCTGGCGCCGGTTGCGCAACGAGTAGGAGTGTTAGCGGCAAGCTCACTCTTCGTCCGTGTCCCCATAGCTGGCTTCGGCCGCTTGAGAAGTGTCCTGGGTCGATTCCGGGTGGGCATTGCTTTCAATCACCTCTTGCAGGACCTTATCCATCTGATGCGCTGTCTCTAGGACGAACCGTCCCATGATACCCGTGCGCCGGGTTCTTTTATGTCCCAGCTCAATCACGATTCCCTGTGAGTGCTGAGCGAGCCCGATCACGAGCCGCACGCGCTCATAAAACTTAGGGTTGTCATCCGAGTCTTCCACTTCGATGGTGCTGGAGAGGATATCTCTGTACGGGAAAATCTTGACTTTGCGCTGGTCTGTGAAGGCGGCCATGCGATGGTTGGTATCAAGGCAGAAGAGGAATCCTTCGTCGTTATCGGCGACAAGTGGATACGTGCGGTCAAAATGCAACCTGTGTTTCTTCATCACCTTTATCGTGCGGTCCCTGAGGCCACCCATCAGCTCCTGGTATTTCTGGGCGGCGATCCGCTTGTTCTTCTTCACCCGAAACAGGAGTGTGAAATTCGCGATAGTGATAAGAATCACAATGCCCAGCAATACATAGGTCATGTTGCCTCCCGCTTTTCCGTGCGCCCATTCTAACAATTCACAAGGTATTTTGTCGAGGTCTACAGGAAAATCTCCACCGAACTCCCTTTTTCCAGAGCTTGAATCCACGTGCATCCCCGCCAGCTTGCGCAAGCTGTCAGAAAACGGCATGGAAGTGTGTAACATAATGAAACATTTGAAATTATATGTTTCAAAAATGAAACACGATTGAAACACTCAACATGTAAGAGGTTTTTGTAATATGAATTTGACTTCTTGCATTTTATTATAAAATATAGAAAAAGAAAAGTATTTTGACCCAAAGTAAATCATGAGGAAAAGATGGCATGGTTCTTGCTATAATGCTGTTGCGAGCCACTTGTGAAAATGGCGGCACGGATTACAGCAAGGGATGGTATGTATGGCAATGAAACCGATAATCGGAGTACTGGTGGGCGATGCCACAGGGGTTGGCCCAGAATTGGTGGCACGTCTGGCCAGCAAGCGTTTTTTCGATGACCTCTGCCGACCGGTGGTGATTGGAGATGCGCGTGTTTTTGAATTGGGTATGAAGATCATCGGCCAGAAGGTTCCGTACCAGGTGATTTCCGATGTGTCCGAGGCGACTTGGGAGCAGGGCATTCCTCTGTTGGACCAAAAGGACCTGGACCCGGCGGTTGACTTTGAGATTGGGAAGGTGAGCATTAAAAGCGGCGCTTCGGTGATGAATATGATTTCCAAAGCCGCCGAGCTTTTCCTTGCGAAAAAAATCCATGGCTTCACCTTCGCCCCCTTCAATAAAGAGGCGATGAAGAAGGCCGGTTGTGAGTTTGAGAGTGAACATCATCTGCTTGCGAATATCTTCGGGCATACCGGACCCTTTGGGGAGATCAATGTGGTGGGCGACCTGTGGACCACCCGGACCACCAGCCACATTCCCATCAAGGATGTGAGTGCCAACCTTTCAGTCAACACCATCATGCGGGCTATCACCCTCGCCGACACCTCGCTGCGCAATTCCGGCATAGCCAAGCCACGCTTGGGTCTTGCCGCCCTCAATCCCCACGCTGGAGAGCATGGCCTGTGCGGCCGCGAGGAAATCGATGTGATCGCACCCGCGATAGCGCAGGCGAAGGCCGCTGGTATCGACGCCTCTGGTCCGTATCCTTCTGATATTCTTTTCATCAAAGCCTTCCGCGGTGATTTCGATGGTGTGGTCACCATGTACCACGACCAAGGGCAGATAGCTCTCAAGTTGAAAGGTTTTGATGAAGGCATCACCATTGCCGGAGGGCTTCCTGCCCCTATCGCCACCTGTGCCCATGGCACCGCCTACGATATCGCAGGAAAAGGTATCGCCGGGACCCGCGCTTTTGAAAATGCGGTCAAAATGACCTGTCGCATGGCAAGCCATATGCTCGCTGGAGGAAAAGTATGAGTACTGAGAACCCACAGGTTCGCAAGTTCGGGACAAAGCAGTTCATCATCATCGCCTTGGCTGTCATGTCCATCGCGTTCATCTGGCTTGGATTCACCAAGTATGGTTTCTGGGATGAATTCAAGGGACCTCGTCCAGGATTCTTCCCCGTGATCATATCCATCGGCATGCTGGTGGCCTCGGTGCTGGCATTGGTCTTCTCCTTTAAGGAATCTGCGCCAAGCTGGCCTAAGGAAAACTGGCTGGTGCCGTTGAGTGTGGTGGCCATCATGCTGGCGACCTTCATCATCGGGTTGCTTCCTAGCATCGCCATATATATTGTGGTGTGGTTGCGCTGGCTGGAGAAATGCACCTGGAAGACCACCGTGGTCGTGTTCCTCATCATCATGGCCATCGTCGTTGGCGCGTTCGTGCTGTGGTTGGGTGTCCCGTTCCCCAAGGGCCTCATCTACAACGCTTTATTCTACTAGGAGGCCTTGAATGGAAAACTTTCAGATGTTGATGCAAGGCTTCGAGGTCTTGTTCACGTTCCAGAATATCGGCGCTACCATTTTTGGCGCGATCCTAGGTTTGATTGTAGGCGCGATGCCGGGTATCGGCTCGCTGGCTGGCGTGGCGCTGCTGCTGCCGCTTACCTTTAGATTCAACCCAACCACCGCCATCATCATGCTGGGCGCGCTCTACTATGCCAACATGTACGGCGGAGCCTTCAGTTCCATCCTGCTGGGAATTCCCGGTGATGGTCCTGCGGTGATGACGTTGATGGATGGCTATCCCATGGCCACCAAACGCAATCGTCCTGGCCAAGCCTTGCTTACCTCCAATATCTCCTCCTTCATCGGAGGAACCATCGGAATGCTTATCCTTACCTTCATGGGCCCAGCCCTCGCGGAGATCGGCCTGAAGTTCGGCCCCGCGGAGATGACCGCCCTGCTGTTGGTGGCGATGACCTCCATTGGCTGGCTTGTCGGTGAGAACCCGACCAAAGGATTGCTGCTCACCATGTTCGGCATCCTGCTGGCCAGCATGGGGATGGACACGCTTTCCGGCAGTCCCCGGTATGATTTCGGCAGCATCTACCTGCTGGGAGGGATTCCCTTCACCCCGTTCGTCATCGGCATGGTTGGCTTCTCGCAAGTAATCAAACTGATGGGGGAGAGGCATAAAGAAAACAAGGTGGTGGTGAACAAGCTGACTATCAAGGGAAGCATGATCACCGGTCACGATTTCAAACGGATGTTGATGCCCGCTCTTCGTTCAGGCTTCTTGGGTACCTTCGTGGGAGTACTGCCAGGTGCAGGCGCCACTACCGCCGCCTTCATGGGGTATGCCGCTCAAAAGTCCTTCAAATCCGAGGAACCGCTGGGTTCAGGTGCCATCGAGGGCATCGCCGCCTGTGAAGCCGCCAACAATGGGGCCGCCGCCGGGGCGTTCGCTCCGCTGCTCGCGCTTGGCATCCCGGGTTCAGGGACGGGTGCCGTTCTGCTTGGCGGTCTGATGATGTGGGGCCTCAATCCTGGTCCTCTGTTGTTCACCAATTCACCCGATTTCGCCTGGGGCCTCATCGCCTCGTTGTTCCTGGCCAACCTCATCACCTTGATGATCGCCTGGGGCGTGATTCCGTTCCTTATCAAGATCCTGTCGGTTCCCACCAAACTGATGATCCCCATCATCACCGTGGTGTGTATCGTTGGTTCGTATAGCACGAGCAATTCGATGTACGGTGTGCTTATCATGTTCATCTCCGGTATGCTGGGCTATGTGCTGACCAAGTGCGAGTACCAGACCGCTCCCGCGTTGCTGGCATTCGTCCTAGCTCCGCTGCTGGAATCGAATATGCGCAAAGCGTTCATCATCTCGCAAGGCAGCTTGGGGATATTCTTCGAGAAGCCCATTTCTCTGGTGTTCATGATTCTGCTTCTTTCCATCATGCTGTTCCCAATAGTACGCCCGGTGCTGGTGCGGTTGGGACTGCTGAAGAAGAAGGTGAAATAGTGTTTCTCGCTGGACGTTGTCCCGCGTAATATAGGTATTAAAAGGAGAAAGACATGAAAAAGCATGTTTTGTTCATTGCCCTGGTTTTGATCGCCGCTCTCGCGACGCCCCTGTTCGCCCAAGGTGGAGTGGAAGCCAAGTCCGCTGGTTTCGTTCCTTCCAAAGATATCGAATGGATTGTCACTTCCAGCCCAGGCGGCGGTAGCGACATCTATACCCGGATCATCACCGACATCATGACCCGCTTGAACCTCGTGAATGGCCAGACCTTCCTCGTCACCAATAAGACCGATGGTGGTGGAGAAGTAGGACGCCTGCAGGTGAGCCGTGTGACCGCTGGCAAGATCGCCGACCACACCCTGTTGACCTTCAATAGCGGCGACCATGCTCCGATGGTCAAGAACACCGCCAACCGCATCGAGAACTTCACTCCGATCGCTGTCATGGCTGTCGACAAGCAGCTGCTCTATATCGGCGAGTACTCGAAGTACAAGACCTTCACCGAAGTGATTGCCGCTGTCAAGTCTGGTAAGAATGTGGTTATCGCCGGATCCAAGGGTGACGACATCGCCACCTATGAGATGCTGGTCAAGGAACTGGGCTTTACCCAGAACCAGATCGCCTTCATCACCAACGATGCCACCAGCGCCGCCATCACCTCCATACTCGGTGGTCACGTTGACCTCGTGATGTCCAAGCCCGCCGCCGCCGACCAATATGTGGCCGCAGGAAAGCTGGTTCCCGTGCTCGCGTTGGCCAATGCCCGCTTCACTGGCAACCTGGCTGCTGCTCCCACTCTTAGCGAAGTCGGGGCCTATGCCAACGTCGAGAACCCCATCTGGCGCGGAGTCGTGGCTCCCAAGAGCATGAGCGCTGAAGCCGCTGCGTTCTGGAGTTCCGCTTTCGAAGCTGTCTCCAAGTCCGAAGCATGGCTGAACGATTACATCAACAAGTACAAGCTGGTTTCCGAATTCAAGAATTCCGTGCAGGCTAAGGCGTACATGGAGAAGTTCGAGGCCGATTATCTGAAGTCCCTGGGTAAGTAAGGGTACACATTTCATACGGAGGGAAGGATGCTGCCATTTGGTTCATCCTTCCTGTCCACTTAGTCTGATGAAAAATAGGGGGGGAGGAATGAAACGGATAGCATTGATCCATACGGTGAAAAGTGTCCTTGATAGTTTTGAGCCCCGCCTGCGTTCGGCTTTGGACGAGCCGGTGAAGATCCACAACCTGCTTGATGATTTTTTAGCGACCGATCCAGCTGAGACCGGCATGTTTTCTCCTGTGAACAGAGACAGGTTGGCCAATGACATCAGAAACGCAGAGCTCACTGGCGCCGATATCATCGTAGTCACCTGTTCCACTCTCACACCAGCGGTCACTGAGTTGCGTTCCTCCTTCAAGACTCCCATCATCGCAATCGACGATGCCATGTGCCGCCTCGCAGTCACCTATGGTCCAAACGTGACCATTCTGGCGACCGCCCGCAGCACAGTGGAGCCCACCAGAAACAAAATATTGGCCGAAGCCCGTGCGGCGGGTGTAGCGATCGACCTAGATGCCAAGATTTCCGAGGAAGCGATTCTTGCCCTGCGTAAAGGTGATATGAAGCGGCATGACGAGCTGGTGGCTGCACTTGCCCTCACCGTGAAGTTCCAAGATGTAGTAGTGCTCGCCCAAGCCTCGATGGCTCATCTCGATGTGCAGGTGGCAAAGATCTGCGGTTGCCCGGTGCTGGCAAGTCCTCCCTCATGCATCGCAGAGGTCAAGAACCTGCTCAGGAGCATGGCATGAATACTTCCTTGCACAATTATATGAAGGTCGGGACCATCCACCATGTATCATATCCTTTCACCGGGGGGGATGAGTCCCAAAAGCTCGTCAGCTTGAAGAAGTTGCTGACAGATGGGTTCTTCGAGGCTATAGAGGTTGGACATTTCTACGATCCCCTGGTCCGTCTCCAGGCTATCGGGATGCTGCGTGCCGCGCATGTGGAGGCTATCGCGTTCGGGGGGCAGGGCATCACCTTAGGTGCCGGCCTGAATGTGAACGATCTTGATGATGCCAGACGAAACAAGGCGGTTCGGGCTCTTAAGGAAGGAATCGACGAAGCTTATGAGTTTGGGGCTTCGTATTTCGCCTTCCTTGCGGGAAAGTATGCCGAGGATACCGTGGAGCAATCATACCAGGCGTTGGTGTCGTCCATCCGCGAATTGTGCGCGTATGCCCGGCAGAAAGGCGGGATGGGTCTTGAGATCGAGGTCTTTGATTTCGACATCGAGAAGCGCTCGTTGATCGGGCCTGTGGACCGGGTGGTGCGGCTTGCAGAGGATATCTGCCCGGAATTCAGTAATTTCAGTATACAGATTGATAGCAGCCATATCCCCTTGCTCCACGAGACCATCGAGCAGAGCGTGCTGCCTGTGCGGCCGTACCTCCGGCATGCGCATATGGGCAATGCGGTCATGCACGATCCTTCGTTTCCCGGTTATGGCGACAATCATCCGAGGTTTGGCTATCCTCATGGCGAGAACGATACCCGCGAACTAGCCGACTACCTACGCGTTTTGCTGGATTGTGGGTTCCTGAACGAAAAGGACCGCCCCATCCTGAGCTTTGAGGTGAAGCCCCAGCCTGGGGAAGATCCCGACCTTGTCCTCGCAGGGGCCAAGCGGACCCTCATGGATGCGTGGCGATTGTGTTAGGCACAAAATTGACGTGCGAAGGGGCCTCCAATAGTCTAATTTCACTGTCAACTTTGTGCCAGGCACGAATCTGACGGACGAAAACCCATCGCAACAAGCCTGTTTCGATGGGTTTTCTTATACATGTGCACTCTATACGCCTGGAATGCTGTCAGATTCGTGCCTGGCACTAATTTTCCGCTCTAAAAAG
Source organism: Sphaerochaeta sp. UBA6084 (assembly GCA_002428625.1). GTDB lineage: Bacteria > Spirochaetota > Spirochaetia > Sphaerochaetales > Sphaerochaetaceae > UBA6084. Next base: position 181,181 of record DIXI01000007.1, on the reverse strand, counting down.
CGCACGATTTCGATGGCTTTTGGCGGGCAGCCGGCCACATGGCTCGTATAACCGCAGGTGCAGCTGCCGATTCCCAGACCACAACCGGATTTGCCTTTGTAGTCCTGCCCGATGTGGAGTTTTTGGTCTAGGTCGATCAGCAAGCCGCGCTCATCTAGGCGGGCTAGGGCATGGATAAGGTTGCCGTAGCAAGCACTGCATGCCGACGAGGGGAGGGTATGCCGCTGCAGCTCACGCACACGGCCTGTTGGACGGAGCTGGGTATTGGACGCATCGGAATTCAGCTCGATGATGCGCGCGGTGGCCAATTCGGTCGACCCAACTCCAAATTCCTCGGCAAGGGTGATATAAGGGATGTCGGCAAGCTCGAAACCCATCAGGCTGGCCCCATAGGTATCCACCAGCACGCTATCAAGGCCAGCGAACATCCGGTTGGTCTGCACCGGGTTGCCGCCTTCCTCAAAATCAAGGTCCCCGTTAAGGCTGTCCACAATCACCAGATCGGCCGAGCGGATGCTGTTGAGGGCGGCGATAGGGTCGTGCAACCCGAGCTTATGGAACAAGCGTTTGGACGAGTCCGAGAGGCACCCTTTCATATTCTTGAGGGCGCAGGTCATCGCCGTTTGGCAATGGCCCTTCAGCACCGGTAGATTGATGAGGAAATCGGTCTCCAAAATCGTCTTGGAAATCTCCATGGTGATGCCGTGGGCAGTCTTCTTCAGATATTCATCCTGTTTGACGTCCACGAGGGGTACTCCGGATTCGGTGGAAATCCGGTCATATCCATTCACCTTGAAACCACGCTGCGTGCTGTCGCCTATCCAAGCGCTCTCCACAATACGCACATCGCCATAATCGTGTTCACGTAGATAGGAGATGATTGTCCGGACGATCTCGGGATGGGTGGTGGCTCCGGTTTCCGCTGTCGCGGCTACCACCAGGTTTGGTTTTAGCGCTATGCGGGCGGTGCGCGGCACGAACGAGGCAAGGTTGATCCGTTCAAGAAGCGCCCGGGTCATCGATTCGGCATCGTCACCATATACCATGAGGATTTCATTTCGCTGCATAACCCTAGACTCCGTTTTGCTCGGCTTCGTGCACGATATGCTTGTACAGAAGCGCTTTGCTCGCGGCTATATCCCCATTTCGAAGGTATTGGAGCAGTTGCCCATGCTGGTTGATGATCTGGCCCAGTTCGTCGTCAGGCAGATTCTGAGCCACTCTCAGCAGCTGGACTTGCGCATCGAGGCGCTCGAACAGATTGTACAGCGTGCTGTTGTTGGCGCATTTCACCAATTCAAGGTGAAACAGGCTGTCTTTCTCGAATAACGCCGCGCGATTGCCGATTCCCAGATAATACTGGCAGTCAGCGGCGAGACGGGCCAATTGCTCGATGCGTTCGTTGATGGATTCTGGAGTCATGCTTTCGACCGCGAGTCGTTCCATCACCACGCGCACACGGGCGATATCACGGGCTTCCTTCTCGTTCACCTGGTACACCTGGGCATGGCTGCGGGGCTTGAGCACCACAAGGCCGTATTCGGCAAGCCGTCGGATGGCTTCCCTGATAGGGGTACGGGAAACACCGAACTGCTGTGCAAGCTGTTCTTCGGGAATGAACATGCCTCCTGCGAGCTCCCCGGAAAGAATCTGGTCTTTCAGGAGGTCGTACACTTTATCGGCAAGGCTGTTCTGGATAATGATCTGCGCCATGATGGTCCTCTTGTTTTTTGTATGCAAGATAGTTGTTCAGAGAGAATATAGCATACTTTCTTGCTTTAGATGAGCACATTCGCACGGATTTCCAGTGAATTTTGAAAAATATTCCACCCTGAGGCCGAGGCTTTGGCTACCTTCTGGTTCTTTTGGGAAGCATGACTCATATCCGTCCGTCGGTTCTGGGGGAAATGGGTGACTGCTGGTTGGCATGGTTTTACATGCTTTAATTTCAAGTGCAATTATCTTTAGTCCATATAAAAGATAATTGATGAAACGTCAGGAAATCACTGAAAACGACGGCAATTGCATAGCGGATCGATGTGTGCGGATTGAACAAGGGATTAGGGCTGATGGGTAGCAAAAGTCAATGAGGGCGGGTGCCATGACGTATGGTTGACAGAAGGCAGGGATGGGAGTATGATGCGATTAAATATCTATTGTATACTGTACACACGGTGGCCGTCTCGAGGGGGTTATATGAAAGCTATCATGGTGATGTTCGATTCTTTAAACAGGCGGTTTCTGAAGCCCTACGGTTCCAGCTTGGATCAACCGGGATTCGCCCGTCTCGCCCAGCAGTCGGTTGTGTTTGACAACTGCTACGCCGGAAGCCTTCCCTGCATGCCCGCCCGACGCGAACTGCATACCGGTAGATACAATTTCCTGCACCGCTGCTGGGGCCCGGTGGAACCCTTCGACGATTCAATGCCCCAGATTCTTAAGGAACATGGTGTCTATACGCATTTGGTCAGCGACCATGCCCATTATTGGGAGGACGGAGGTTGCACCTACCACACCCGGTACTCCACCTGGGAAGCCAGCCGGGGCCAGGAGGGGGATTCTTGGAAAGGATCGGTAGCCGATCCGCAGATTCCACAAGACGCAGTCGGGCGGATGAAGCATTCCTGGCGGCAGGATTGGGTGAACCGCGAATATATCAAAAAGACCACCGATATGCCAATGCACCATACCTTTAGCGCAGGCTTGGAATTCATCGAGAAGAACCACGCGTCCGATTCCTGGTTTTTGCAGATAGAGACCTTCGATCCCCATGAACCCTTCTATATCCCCCGCGAAGCAGACGACCCCCAAGGATTGAAGCTCGACCCCAACTACCATGGTCCGCATTTCGACTGGCCTGAATATGGTAAGGCCAGCACGTATTCTGAGGATAAAGTAGCCCATCTGCGGGCCCTATATACAGCGCTGGTAGCCAGATGCGACCACTATATGGGTAAAGTGCTTGAGATGATGGATACGTACAAGCTCTGGGAGGACACCATGTTGATTGTCTCCACCGACCATGGCTTCCTCCTTGGCGAGCACGGTTGGCTTGGCAAGAACCGGATGCCAACGTATGATGAAATCGCCCATACGCCGTTTTTCCTGTACGACCCCCGCGCCAAAGCCAATGCCGGCACCCGCGATACAGCACTCGTGCAAACCATCGATATAGCTCCCACCCTGCTGGAATTCTTTGGAGTGGAGGTGCCGGCTTCGATGCAAGGCAAGCCTCTGACTTGTGCTCGTCCACTGCGGGAGACCGCGTTGTTCGGCCTGCATGGAGGGCATGTGAACATCACCGATGGCCGGTATGTCTATTTGCGCGCTCCGGTCTCGCCAGACGACCGCAATCTGTACAACTATACCTTGCTTCCCACCCACATCTATAGTCTGTTCACACCTGAGGAGCTTCAGGATATGGAATTGGTCGATCCTCTTCCGTTCACCAAGAACTGCAAGGTGCTTAAAGTACGGGCGCTGAAACCCTCGCATAACACCCAGCAGCATACGATGGGGGACTTTCTGTTCGATCTGGAAGCCGACCCTGACCAGCGCCAGAATATCGTGGGACAAGCCCCTGAGGTTGTTTCGCGCCTACAGGTCGCGATGGTGAAGGAGATGAAGGCGAATGACGCCCCGGCCGAAGCGTATGTCCGGTATGGATTGGAATTATTGCTCTAGTCGTGGGTACTACGATGGCGTAGCACCCGATTCCCCAACAAAGCGAGCGGAGGGGAAGCCTCTTGATGGTTCCAATCCCAAGCGAGTGCCGGGAACGCAAGTTGAAATACCCCGCCTCCGCTTTTCAGGTTTTGCTTTGGGGTATTGATACCTTTGAGTGCGAGTGCAAAAGTCTGGCTTGTACACAATTCATTTTCCGATGAATAATCTTTTCCGGACGTTTATATGCGCACAGGAATAACTCTCGGGAGCATTCTTAACCGTTGCTGGATGATAAGATAATTTGAATCCGGCGGTTCTTTGAAAAATGTCTGGATTTTTGCATCACAAACATTTGACAGTTTTATCACTGCATGCTATCTTTCTTGTATACGGTATACAAGAAAGATATACACCTGTAGGTTGTAGGTCTGGCAAGCACGTCGCCTCCGCACAATACAGGAAAGGAGATGGAATTGGACACTTTAGTACAATCCCTATTGGATAAGAAAAGGAACAGCCCCTTGTCCGCACGTGAACTGGCGGTACTGGCCGCTGCTTTCCGACTGACTATGTTCGATGTACTGCATGACCGGGGAACCGGCCACTGGGGCGGCGCATCGTCGGCCGCAGAACTCACCACCGCCCTGTATTTCAACCGGATGCAGGTGAACCCCAACGATCCCCATTGGGACGACCGGGACCGCTTTATCCTCTCCAAGGGCCATGCCTCGATGAACCTCTACACCATATTGGCCAACCGCGGGTATTTCCCTGTGGAAGACCTCCCTGGTTTCCGCAAGCTTGGATCGCATCTGCAAGGGCATCCCAGCATGAAGAAGACCCCAGGTGTCGACATGTCCACCGGCGCGCTCGGGCATGGATTGTCCATCGGCGTCGGAATGGCTTTGGCCGCCCGGCTCTCAGGCAAGAAATTCTGGACCTATGTGCTCTCCGGCGAAGGGTGCCTGAACGAGGGGCAGACTTGGGAGGCCATGATGATGGGCGCCAAGTACCGACCGGAGCGGTTGGTCATGATGATCGACTTCAACAAGGTCCAGCTTGATGGCACCATGAACGACATCATGCCGCTGGATTCTCTGGTGGACAAGTTCAAGGCTTTTGGATGGAACGTGGCTCCGCGCGCCTTCAACGGACACGACACCCAGGATATCCTGGAATCGTTCACGTGGATGGATAGCGATGGCGCATGGCCGAAAGCCGTGGTCTACGATACGATAAAAGGCAAGGGAGTCTCCTTCATGGAAGGCAAGAGCGCCTGGCACGGGGCCCCCATCGATGATAAAAGCTTTGCAGAGGGACGACCTCAGTTGGTCGCCGACCTCGAGCGCAAGGAGGCGGCATTATGAGCATTGCCATGAGAGATGCGTTCGGCGCGAAACTCGCCGAACTTGGAAATACCCATCCTGAACTGGTGGTGTTGGACGCCGATGTCTCCTCCAGCACCAAATCCGCGATATTCGGAAAAGCGTTCCCCAACCGGTTCTTCAACTGCGGGGTGGCCGAAGCGAACATGGTGGATGTAGCCGCCGGCCTGGCCACCTGCGGGTATCATCCAGTGGTGAACGCGTTCGCCATCTTCCTGGCCCTGAAGGGCACCGACCAGATCCGCAACGTGCTGTGCTACAACCATCTTCCGGTGGTGGTCGCCGGAGCGTACGGTGGACTTTCCGATTCGTTCGACGGTGCCAGCCACCAATCCATCACCGATATCGCCATCATGCGGGCCATGCCCAATATGGAGGTGATCGTTCCCGCTGACTCACGCCAAGCTGAGCAGGCCCTTGAATACGCCTTGGCCCAGTCGGGTCCGGTATATATCCGGCTCAACCGCAATGCCATGCCCGAGTTGCCCGAGTCACCTGACTTCGCCCAGCGAAAAGTCATCACCTTGCGCACAGGCACCTGTGTGACCATCGCGGCCAACGGCATCACCACCTCCATGGCGATGAAGGCCGCCGAAACCCTCGCGGCTGAAGGAATCGATGCCGAGGTCCTTACCATCCCCTTTGTGAAACCACTCGATGGCGCGGGGCTGGCGGCTTCGGTGCGCAAAACAGGAAAACTGTTGACTATAGAGGAGCATACGGTCGTTGGTGGATTCGGCAGCGCCTGCACCGAGGCCTTGGCCCGCGAGCAGCTGTCCTACCGCTATGACGCGGTTGGAATCGAGGATTGTTTTACTGAAACAGGAGCTTACGACGCATTGTTGGCAGCATATGGACTTTCCGCGGATGCAATTGCCCAGCGGGTCCGAAACCTTTGCCGATAAGCGGATGGTGGATTAATTTAGAACTACATGATAGAAGGAGTATACAGATGAGCACTTCAGTGGAAAAAGCATATGCATTGCTACGGGAATGGAAAGGCGGATCGTATGTGTTTGGCCTGGACGTTCTGGATCAGGTCGGCCAGATAGCCGCCCGTTTTGGTAAAAAAGCTTTGGTGGTTTCCAACACCACCTACATGAAGCCGGTGGCCGACCGAGTGGTAGCCTCCCTGCAGGCCGCAGGTGTGACCTTATCTGGTGGCACTGTGGCTCCCGATGCCAAACCAAACGCACCCCGCGAGGATGTGTACCGGCTTGAATCCTACATCCTGCACCACAATCCCGACTGCATCGTCGCAGTTGGCGGTGGTTCAACCATCGACGCCTGCAAGGCAGCCAACGTGCTTGCCACCCTAGGCGGTGCCGTCACCCCCGAGATCGACCCGTACTTCGGTGTTGGCGCGGTCACCAAAGCCCTTGCCGACAGCGGCCTCAAGCTCCGTCCGGTGCTCGCGGTGGAGACCTCGTCCAGCTCAGGAGCCCACCTCACCAAATACGCCAACATCACCGACCCGGTGGTGGGCCAGAAAAAGCTCATCGTCGACATGGCGATAGTTCCTGAGGTCTCGTTGTTCGATTACTCAACCACGGTATCCATGCCCATCAGCGTGACCATCGACGGAGCCCTCGATGCGATCGCCCACACCTTCGAGGTGTTCTGTGGAGCCAAGGGCGACGCCTACGCCAAGGCTGCCGATATCGCCGGGACCGCCATGGACCTGGTGGCTTCCTATGCCAAGGTGCTCGTTGTCGATCCCAAGAACCTGGAAGCCCGTGAAGCGATCGGCCTGGCGACCGACCTCGGTGGCTATGCCATCATGGTGGGCGGAACCAGCGGAGCGCACCTCACCAGCTTCTCGTTGGTCGATATCGTCTCCCATGGCACCGCCTGCGGTATCATGAATCCGTATTACGCGGTATTCTACGCCAAGGCCATCCAGCCCCAGCTGCGTTTGGTAGGATCGATTTTCGCCAAGCATGGTTATATCAGCAAGAATCTTGATGCGCTGAGTGGACGGGATCTCGCTCTTGCGGTTGCCGAAGGCATGATCGCATTTGGCAAGTCCATCAACGCTCCCACCAAGCTGAGCGACCTCAAGGGCTTCACCGAAGCACACATCACCCGTGCGGTGCAGGCGGCAAAGGATCCTCAGCTGGAGATGAAACTACGCAATATGCCGGTGCCTATGACCGCGGCGGATGTGGATGGCTATATGCTGCCCATTCTACGAGCGGCGGCTACCGGAGATATGTCTTTGATAAAGGAGATGTGAATCATCATGGATATCCGTAGTCCGTTCGGCGACCGCTATGAAGACCTTAACTTCCCCGGGCATACCCAGGTGGTGTGCATGCGGGAACCGGAATTGGTGAAGAATCCCAAGCAAGCGATAGCGGAAGCCCTTGAGCATCCCATCGCCAGTCTGCCGCTTTCGGAGATCGCCCGCGGCAAGCTTGCAGCTCGCAAGAGCCGTGATGGAGGCAATGCCACCGCAGTGCTGGTGGTATCCGACAACACCCGACCCGTACCGTATAAGGGCGAGGAAGGCGTGTTGCTCCCCATCATCGAGACTCTGCTTGCAGAGGGATTCTGCACCACGGATATCCTGATACTCATCGCCACCGGAACCCATCGCGCCATGACCCAGGAAGAGATTGCCAGGATGATCGACCCCCGGGTGCTCCAGATGGGTATTCCCGTGGTCAACCATGATTGCCGTGATGAAGAAATGCTCACTTACCTCGGAAACACCAAGCGGGGGACGGAAATCTACATCGATACGCGTTATGTGCAAGCCGACCTTAAGATCGCCACCGGTCTGGTGGAGAGCCACTTCATGGCCGGTGCCTCAGGTGGACGAAAGGCCATCTGCCCCGGACTTATCGGTGAAAAGAGCACCTTCGTGTTCCATAGCGCTGCCCTGATGGCCGACGCCAACTCCCGTGACCTTAATCTGGAGGGGAATCTAGTGCATGCGGAAGCAGTTGAGGTGGCCACCACCGCCGGAATCGATTTTCTGGTGAATGTGACCCTTGACCACTCCTTCCATATCACCGGTATATTTTTCGGCGATTTCATCAAAGCCCACGAGGCCGCGGTGGAGCATATCGCTAAAAGCGTACGAGTGCCTGCCGCCGAAGCCGATGTCGTGGTGACCCATGGTGGCTTCGTAGGCATCAACCACTACCAGACGGCGAAGTGCGCTGTGGCCAGCTTGGGGATTCTCAAGAAGAACGGGTACTTGGTGATTATCGCCGACACCACCGACTGTGGCAATGCGGTGGGTTCCATCAACTACCGCACCACCTTGGCTTTGCTGAAACTGGTGGGGGCCAAGGCTTTCCTCAAGACCATCACCTCGCCTGACTGGACGTTCATTCCTGACCAATGGCAAGTGCAGCAGTGGGCCAAAGTGTTCGAGCGCATCCCTCAAGACCATCTGCTGTTTTATTCCCCCTCGTTGGATGAGATCTGGTGGCCCGGGGTTCCAGGAGTGAACCTCCGCAAGGCGCTTCCCGCTACCGAGCAGGCCCAGCCTAGCGCCGCCTGTCTCAGACTCGCCGTCGAACGCGCGTTGGAGCAGATCGCCACCCGGACGGGAAAACCGTTGGAGGAGCTGCACATCAGCTGGATCAATGACGGACCCTATGTGATTCCGGTAGCCGCTGGCAACTAGGTTCTCGTTAGGTAGGTCGCATCCAGCATTTCTAAGGAGAAAGCAATGAAACTGGCTTTAGCTATCGCCGGAGAGCAAGCGCTCCCCTCGGCTTTTGTGGTATTCCGTGGATTTTCCGAGTCGATGCGCAAGGCACGTGCCTTGGGTTATGACGGTATAGAATTGGCGCTGAAGCGACCGGATGAGATTTCCTCCTCGGAACTTTCATCGCTGTTGAAAAAGCACGGGATGCAGGTTTCGTGCGTTTCCACCGGGCAGGTGTACGCCTCGTTGGGCTATGCGTTCACCGATACCGATAAGGAACGTCGTGCCGAATTGCGCTCAATCTTCCGGGGTATGATCGATCTGGCTGCCGACTATGGGCAGCTTGTCAACATCGGACGGGTCCGTGGTCCTATCGGCAGCAAGACCCGGGCTGAGGCTGATGCCCTGTTTATCGACATGGCGTCTGATTTATGCGCGTATGCCCTGCCAAAGGGCGTCACCATGATCCTTGAACCAGTAAACCGCTACGAAATAGACTATATCAACTCCGTTGACCAAGGAGTCGAGCTGTTGGAGAAAGCTGGCCTCCCCAATCTCAAGCTGATGCCCGATGTGTTCCATATGAATATAGAGGATGCGAAAATCGGTGCGACCTTGGAGAAACATATCGCGCAGATCGCCTATATCCATCTGGCTGACTCCAACCGCCATGCCCCGGGTGATGGACATCTGGACTTCATGGATGTGCTTGGTTCGCTCAAGAGGGCGAATTATGAAGGATGGTGTTCGGTTGAGATTCTCCCTTTGCCAGATCCAGATACCGCGGCGACTAGGGCGATACAGTTCCTACGTGGCAATTTCCCTCTTTTCTAATTTTTAAACTCACTGCATTTTCAACGAAATAAAAGTGACTACCTTGCTGTATCTATGGTACAATCCGTCAATAACAATGACAACGGGGGGCGGTAATACTCTTTATGCGTTTTTGTAGCTTGGCGATGGTGGCGAGACAGGGGAATATACACCGTACCAGACAGTTGATATTCGCTCTTGTATTGCTGTTGTCCTGCTCGGCTGGCATGGCGGCCGGGTTGCCGGTGTTCCGCATCTCCGTGGAGAATACCGTATCGCACGTGCAGACTCAGGCTACGCAGCGTTTTGCAGATTTGCTCTCGCAACGTCTTGCCGGCCGCCTTGAGGTGCAGTTTTATCCAGCGGCAGCCTTGTTCCGCGATCTTGATGTGTTTCGGGCACTTTCCCAAGGGAAATTGGAGATGGCTGTTCCTGGAACCTGGCAATTCGATAAGTATGTTCCAGAGATCGGGTTGTTTCTGCTACCCAGTTTCTATGGCCGCACAGCTGATGCAAGCTATGCTCTCAGAGACAGCGTCTTTGGTGAAAAGCTGGTGGCGATTATTGAGAACGGGCTGGGAGTGAAGGTGCTCGGCCGTTGGATAGATCTAGGCTTCGCCCATTATTTCAACACATCCTCAGCGATTTCCCATATCAACGATATAAAAGGTAAACGTGTAAGAATCGCGGGTGGGGTGGGCAACAGCTTGCGGATCCAAGCCTTGGGAGCCCTACCTGTCACCATCGCATGGCCGGATCTGCCTCAAGCTCTGTTGCAGAAGAATGTAGATGGTCTGATCTCTTCGTACGAGACTTTGGCAAGCGCGGCTTTGTGGCGGCATGGCATCACCCAAGTCTATGAGGACCGGCAGTATTTCGCGCAGTATGTCCCGTTGGTGGCCAACACGTTTTGGCAACGTCTTCCTGAGGATATCCGCATGACAATAGCGGTCACTTGGGAGGAATGTGTCGATCAAGCCCGGGCTCAAGCGGCTGTCGCGCAAGAGAATGCACGCACTAAGCTGTACAGCGAGGGAATCAGCATCATAACGCCCTCCTTGCAAGAGCTTGAGACCACCCGTTCCTATCTACTCCAACATGAAGCGGATATTGCCAAAGGGATGGGTATCGGTGACGACGTATTGGCGGAACTGTATGAATTCTTCCGATTGTACGATACCGGACTACTGATGGCGAAACGGCCAGACAGCTTATGAGAAAACCTGCAACTTCTGGCAGCCAACACCGGTTGAAGATCCAATTTCACCGCTTCCTCGTCTTTCCCCTTGTCCTGTGGCTTGTTTTTTTATCTGTCGTGGTCATATTCATGATGGAGCAACGGGATTTCGCAATCAACGATCTGCAGACCCGCACCCAATTGCAAGCTGGATTGCTCGCTGAGAAGATCGCAGGAAAACTGAATACCCTCGAACTGCTTTTATTGATGCTTGAGGACCGTGCTTCCACATTGGACTTATCCACCTTTTCCGGTGAGCTGGAGCTGAATGATTACATACGATCGAATCTGTATCTGTACGGTGGGATGGATGGTATTTGTGTGATCGATCCGGCGGGAAACAAGCTCTTCACCACCTACTATATGGATTCTCCCGCCCTTGTCACCATGCGCGAATCGGTGCTTGCGATGCATGTGGACCAGGGGATTACTTTCGCGACAAACCCTTTTTGGCAAGCTCGGTCAAGGAACCTGGTGCTGAGCCGTTCTCTTCTGAATGCGGATGACGTTTTGGTCGCGGTGGTCATGGTGTTGGTCAAAAGCGATTCTTTTTTCAATGGATATGAACTGGCGCAGGTTGCTGGGTTGGCTGAGGTTGTCCTGTATGATCAGAAAGGCGAGGTCTACGCACTGTGGGTGAACGCGGCCAATTCAAGTGTTGATCCTGCCTCTTTAGACAACCTAGGGGATATTCCAGGATGTACCGAATCCGGATCGCTGAGCATCGACGACACAAAGATCGTGGGTGGTTCGCATACCACTTCTTTTAAAGATAATCTTATGTGTAGCATGCAGTTGGAAGGTTATCCCCTGTATGTCGGGGTGCGTTCATTGGTCCCTGTGGCCATGCAGTTGTGGGACCTAAGCGCCAGGTTGAATCTTGTGATCATCTGCGGTGTCATCCTTATCTCACTTATCGTCAGTCTCCGCTTGGGGTACCAAACGGCGATGAAGGATTATCTCCGCAAAGAGATGGTGGATACTCTCGAGGCGAGGGTAGAGACCCGTACCCTTGAGTTGCATAAGGCTGTTTCCGATCTCGAGAGGCTCTCAGAACTCGATAGCCTGACCGGTGTGTATACAAGGCGCAAACTGAATGTTCTGCTGGAGCAGGAGATCGACCGTTCGAATCGCAGCCCTTCGGTATTCTCTATCATTGTGATGGACTTGGACAATTTCAAGTTAGTGAACGACACCTATGGACATCTCGTAGGAGATGAGGTGCTCAAACATATCGTTAAGCTTCTCGAAGAACGTATCGGTGAGTCAGGCGTGCTTTGCCGGTGGGGTGGTGATGAACTCTTGGTACTTCTACCGGGGTCAGGATTGGATAAATCGCTCGTCATCGCGGAATCGCTGCGCAGTGTGGTGCAGGAATATCCCTATTCGCCTGGGATCGTGGTTACCCTCAGCATGGGTGTGGCCCAGTTCCTCGCAGGCGAATCGGTCACCGGGCTTATCCGGCGAGCTGACAACGCCCTCTACCGGGCCAAAACCGCCGGAAGAAATAAAGTCTTTTAGTGCCTGACACGAATCTGCGCAGATTCGTGCCAGGCACCAATTTTTAGAGGAATGAGAGCCCTACGGTGAGGACTCCCGATCCCAAGATCATCAGGATTGGATTGAGCTTTCGTCGGCGCATGACGACGAACCCAACGATAAACAACCCCACGGCATACAGTTTCACCTCGCTGAAGGAGGAAGGAAGGGTCTTGCTGCCGAATAAGGCTAGGAACAGGATGGAGAGCCCTGCAGAGGCTATTAGAGCCACCACAGCTGGTCGTAGCCCGCTGAGAATACCCTGCATGAAGCGCAGGCTGCGGTAGCGGTAGTAGAACCACGCGAGAAAGAGCACGATGATCAAGGAAGGCAGGACGCAACCGAAACTAGCTACTACCGCACCGGGCAGGCCGGCGAGCCGGGTGCCGACGAACGAAGCAGCGTTCAGCGCGATAGGGCCCGGGGTCATCTGCGATATGGTGAGCACATCGGTGAATTCCTGCAGGGTGAGCCATCCATGGATATCCACTATTTGGTTTTGAATAAGGGGCAAGGCCGCATAGCCACCGCCAAAACTGAAAAGCCCGATCTGGAAGAAACTCCAAAGCAATTGAGCAAGAATCATTTCTCATTCCTCCCTTCCGGTGGCACTGGGGTTTCCTTGAGCTTTTTCTTTTTAACGGCATCACCGAGGAGCGTGGTCGCTACACCGATTGTGGCGCAAGAGAGGATGATCACCACGATGCCGACTTTGAGAAAGTACGTAGCGATAAAAGCCAGAATCATAATGGCGATCGGGAGAACCTGCCGCTTGCCGACTATCGCCACCCCCATGCTCACCACTGCATCCAGAATCACCACCGCCACCCCGATGCTCATGCCATAGAAAAGAGTTTTAACGATGGTATTGTCTTTTATCGCATCGTAGACATAGGAGAGGAGGGTGAGAAATATCAGCGGGGGGAGAACGGTACCGAACAATGTGACCAGCGCTCCCACAACCCCGGCCAGCTTGTACCCTACGAGGATGGAGGTGTTCACCGCGATAAGGCCAGGTGCGGATTGACCGATAGCCACCAGATCCAGCATCTCTTTTTCCTCAATCCAGCCATAGGTCTCGACAAACAGCTTGCGCATCAGGGGTACGATCACATATCCGCCACCGAAGGTGAAGGCGCTCAAGGTGAAGGTGGATCGGAACAGAACCCAGAGGAGTTGGCTCCGGCTGAGGTCTTCTTTCTTATGTATCATAGGGAAAAACTCCTTGGCGTTAACGTATCATGCCATCATCAGGAAGGGCAAGTGGACGGTGAAACCTTACGAGATAAAGCGGACGAGATTGTAGGCGCTGATGAGGATGATGATGCCCATCACTCCGCAGAACAGTTTGTCCACTCCGCGCAGTGAGAGCTTTTTGGAAATCCACGAGCCGATCAGCCCGCCCGAGACGCCCCCGATGATCATGAGGACGAGCACGAGGGGATCGAAGTCCGGGACTTTGCGCTGTACCAAGGTTGAGATGATGCTGGTGAGTTGGGAGAAGAAAATGACGTAGATCGAGTTGAGGGCGGCTTTCTTGGAATCCATTGAGAAAAACAGGTAGAGGACGGCGAGATTGATAGGCCCTCCCCCTATTCCAAGGAACGAAGCCACGGCACCGAGTCCCAGTCCGGTGAGGATGATGAAGAGGAATCCTGTATGCATCTGCGGTCTTACTTTATGCTTGTTCAAAGTGAAAACCAGCACTCCGACCGTGAGGAGGATCAGAAGTATATACTGGGTGCCACCAACCACCGCCTCTTTCTCAAAAGAGTGCTTGAGCATATCGAAAAGCTGTTTCCCGACCAAGCCTCCCGCTACCCCGCCGATAGCGAGGACGGTGCTGGTCCGTTTGTCCAGCTTGATAGTGGAATTACGGTTCCGATAGAGCGTGACGGTGGTCATAGCCAGTACCGCGCAGGTGGTGAGGAAGTTGATGGTGGCCACAGGAAAGACACCGAAGCTATCCATAACCGGCTTGATGATTACCCCGCCACCAATACCGCTGATTGCCCCAACCACTGAAGCTCCGAGGCTTACGAGAAAAATAATTAGTACCATGTGGCCATCCTACCAGAAATTGACTCAGTTTGGGAAGTTTAATTTCCAAACGAAGCGGGAGGAAAGCAAGCTGCGAGCATTCAACACCCCTCGGGACATGGGCGGCACGGCTTCGCCGTCAGGCCGCTGCGGGGTCCGCTCCCGCTCCCGTCCTTCGGACCAAGCCCTCCGAGTCCTTGCCGCATCGAGAAAGGGAATCACCCGTGTGGTTTTGGTTCCCAGGAACCAAAACCACAGAGAGCCCCTCAATGCTGCTAGAATGCAGGTCTACACGGGTAACTTCATTCCCCAACGAAGCGAGCGCAGCGGAAGCAGTATTCTGGTTCCAATCCTGAGCGAGTGCCGGGAAAGCAAGGTGAAATACCCCGCACCTTGGTGCGGAAAAGGAGGCAAAGCCTCCGATTTCCAGGGCTGGCCCTGGGGTATTGATACCTTTCATATCGGAGAAGGAAGCATTTTCGTGCCAGGCACGGAATTGACAACCGGATGACCCCCCAATGCTGCTAGAATGCAGGTGCGCACAGGTAATTTCATATCGGAGAAGGAAGCAATTCCGTGCCTGGCACGAGCGGGTTTACAATTGGATGGCCGTCTCCAGCGCAAGATCCATCATCCTGGTGAAGGCTGTCTGCCGTTCCATCACCGAGCACGCCTCGCCAGAGAAAGGCAGGTCGGAAATCGTGAGCATGCACAAGGCTTGCACACCAGCGCGCTGGGCGGTCAGATAAAGCGATGCGGCTTCCATCTCCACAGCCAGCACCCCCATGGCCTGCCACGGTCGCAAGGAATCCAACCCCTTGTCGTGGTAGAAATAATCGCTTGATAGGATACTTCCCACCTTAACCGGGATGCCCAGCTCCATCGCGGCGCTATACGCCGTATGAAGCAAGGGGAAAGATGCAGTTGGTGCTAGGGTTCCCGGCACCTCATATTGTCCCGCGGCGGAGGAATCATAGCAAGTGGACATGGCCAGCACGATATCCTTCAGCTGCATTCCGGTTTGTAAGGCGCCAGCGGTTCCAATGCGCATCAGGTTTTTCACCCCATAGGCATGGATAAGCTCATAGGCGTAGATGCCCATCGAGGGGCCACCCATACCGGTACCCTGCACCGATACCCGTTTACCCTTGTAGAACCCGGTGTAGCCGTACATGCCACGCACTTGATTGTAGCGTTTCGCATCATCCAGGAAATTCTTGGCGATGAACTCGGCCCTCAGGGGGTCGCCAGGGAGCAGCACGGTTTCGGCGATATCGCCAACTTGCTCAGCGGTGATGTGATGTGGTGTAAGCATAATTATCTCCTCGCTAGTGGGTGTATGGAGCTGAATATCACCGGTCAAAACCAGTTGCCACTATCATATCATGGTCGTGGTATCGGTCCATCAGATTTTTCAATTCCGCAGCCAGATCTGCGCGCAGCTTCTGATGTTCTGGATGATTGTGCAGGTTGTCCAGCTCGTAGGGATCGGCCTCAAGATCGTACAATTCATCGATATCGTGTTCATTGATTGTGTATTTGTAGCGGGAGGTGACCACGGTGCGGGCTTTCAGCTTGTCCCGATACCCTTGGCCGTAACTCTCCAACAGAAGGCTTTCCCTCAGTAGGGCCTGCGGGTTTTGCAGTAGTGGTAGCAGGTTTTCTCCATCAACCTCAGCGGAAACATCCAGTCCCGCCGCGGCGAGCAGCGTGGGAGCGAGATCGATGGTGTTCACCAAAGCCTGGGAACGGGTGCCGCCCGACGCGAAGGCTGGGAAGCGGATAGCCAGGGGGATGCGGATCGTCTCCTCGGTCATGAAACTGCCTTTGTCAAACATGCCGCCATGACTCGCCAAGGCATCCCCATGATCGCTGGTATAGATCACCAAGGTGTCATCCTTATATCCCAAATCATCCAGTTTCTTGATAATCATGCCAGCGGCATCATCAACCATCGTGGACTGGGCATAGGCCTGCACCAGCATCCTACGCCATTCGTCCCATGAGAAGATGCTGGGAACAATCAGATTCCCCTGTTCATCGGCTATCGGGCGGTTCATGTGGCGGTAGGTCGCCGGCTTATTGGCCAGATTGTCCCTGAAATTACCATACTCGGGAATGCGCGCGGGATTGTAGAGGTCCACATATTCCTGGGTGGGGAAATAGGGTTGATGCGGTCCCCAGAAATCCACCCGCAGGTGGAAGGGCCCTTGGTTGGGTTGGTCCGCGAGCGCTTCAAGTTGGTGGCAGGCAAGATCGGCTAGGAAGAAACATTCATGGGTCTCCTTAGGGGTCTCGGTGATTCCAAGTGCGGTCTCGCCACACCAGGAGCGGTCGCAACGATAGCCGGTGGCCCCCTCCTGCAGCTGGGGAAACCCCATTTTAGTGTCGTTGTGCCAAAACAACTTGTCAATGCGGTGGGTGGCCTTCGGCAAACCTAGGCGTTTCACATAGGCAGCATACTCCGGGGTTATGTACGGATTGCCGTAGAAGGCGGGAGACAAGCCCTCGCAATGATGGTCCAAGGCTGTTCCAGGGCCTGCATGCCATTTGCCAAAATAGTAATTGTGGTAACCAAGCTCGTGCAAAGTGTCCAAATACGTCGCGTGGTGGTAATTTGACTCGCTCTGATTGTGAATATTGCGGTGGTTATGGGGATACATCCCAGTAAGTAAGCTTCGGCGGGCCGGTCCGCATAACGGCGCGGCGCAATAGGCTCGGTCAAACGCGACTCCTTCATCCGCCAAGGCATCGAAACACGGCCGAAGCGGTCCTTGCCCACCATCCCAGCCATGACGATAGTGGAGTTGATGGTCGGTGACGATAAGCAGGATATTCGGTTGGGTCTTAGGCATGGGTCTGAGCCTCCCAGGTATATGAGGTGGTTGCGGTACGTAAAAGGAAAGCCCCAATCTCCTCAAGCAGCTCCTGCTCCTTGTCCCGGTATCCGGCACCTCCTGCGAGGTTGAGCTGTTCATTGGGGTCGGCCTGCAAGTCGAACAACAGATACGGTTGGAGGTGCTTATTCACCACCATTTTCCAACGACCATCATAGACCATCGTCTCCTGCTCGTATTCCGAGAACACCAACGGATTGGCTTCGGCCCCTCCACATTGCGGATAACTGAGCGGGACACCGGCAAGTTCCAGGATTCTCGGGCCGATGTCGATTAGCTCGACCAGCTCATCCGAAACCGCACCAACGCCAGCACCAGCTGGCACACGTACGATGAGAGGCACCATCAAGGAACTTTGGAAAAAATTGTATTTATACAGGCGGCCATAGTCGCCGTTCATCTCGCCGTGATCGGAGGTGAATACGATAATGGTGTCCTCTAAGAGGTCTTTATCATGCAAAATTTCAAGCAGCTTTCCAATCTGGGCATCGATCAGACTCACTTTGCCGGCATAATCACGCCGGATGGCCTGTGCATCGGCAGCGCTGAATGGTGGGTGCTTTGGCCCCTTATCCCAAACACCTTGTGGTCGTTCGGGGTATTTGTCGGTGAAAATCGGCAGAGGTTCGGGCATGGGGACACCTTCGTACTCATGGGCGAATTCCTGGGGACAATCCCATGGATCGTGTGGACCGCCAAAGCTGACGAAGCAGAAAAACGGTTCGGTACGATCATACGAGCGCAGATACGTGGCCGCGGTTTCGCCAACATAGACATCCGGGTATAGTTCCAGGGGAAGCACACTTGGGCGGGCGATAGCCTCATTGCCTCTATAACGGGAAGCCAAGTCTTCGCGAACCGCATCCCAGATACCCAAATCACGCCAATGGGCAGTCATGTGGCTAAGGAGGTGACCGCTTACCCGAGGTCCTGGAATCTCATCCACTTCTTGGTATCCATAGGACTGGATAAGCGGCTCGGCGTCGCGCATGTCGGGAACCGATCCATTGTATGGGTAATAATGCGTTTTGCCAAAGACGCTGGTACGGTAGCCTGCATCGCGGAGGTCCTTCACCCAGTTTCGGGCCCCGGCGGGGAAGGTGTGTGGATCGTTGTTCCAAATCCCCATCTGATGTGGGTACAACCCGGCAAGCAGAGCGGCGCGGGCTGGTGCGCAGATAGGGGAGACGGTGGCGCAATTCGTGTATACGGTGCCCTCGCTCGCCAGCTTATCCAAATTTGGGGTACGTGTTGGAGTAAGGCCGCGGCATCCAAGAGCATCGGCACGCATTTGGTCGGTCATGAGCAGCAGGATGTTCGGCTGTTTCTTATGTTCCTTTGCCATCGGCCTCTCCATCATTCCTTAAGTCCACCCGACATCATGCCGGCAATGTAGTATTTCTGCAAGACAAAGAACAGCACCACCACGGGCACGGTAGACAGCAGCGAACCAGCGAAGATGAGTTCCCATTCGATGCTCTGGTCGGTGAACAGATTGGCGATAGCCACCCCGATAACCTGCCACTTGGGGCTGCGAAGGATGATCAAGGGCCAGACGTACGAGTCCCAGGCAAAAAAGAACTTGATCAAACCGCCGCTGATGAGCGCTGGGCCGATGTTGGGCAGCATCACCTTCCAAAATATCTTGTAGTGCGGGCACCCGTCGATGATAGCCGCATTATAGAGATCGAAGGGGATTTCCGAGAAGTGGTTGGTGAAAAGGAATATCATGAACGCATCCGCCAGCCAAGGCAGGAACAGCGCGACGAACTTATTGCTCAACCCCAGGTTCTGCACCACCAGGAAGGTGGGGATCATGCGGGCCTCGAAGGGCACCATCATCGTGAACATGATGAGGAAGAAGATGAGCTTGCGGCCGGGGAACTCGATCATTGCCAGAACGAACGCTGTCATGGCGCACACCAGCACCGAACCCGACACCGTCACCACCGCCAGAAGCAAGGTGTTGGTGATATTGCGTAAGAACCCGAGGTCGACCAGCAGCCGTTTGAAATTGTCCAAGGTCGGGCTAAGCGGGATGAAGGTCTTCCAGCTTACGGGAAGGACATAGGTGAACAGTTCGCTGCGAGGCTTGAAGGCCGAACCGAGCATCCACAAGTAGGGTAGCAGGAACACCATGGCCAGCAAACCGAGCAGGAGTGCGAATACGGTTTTCCGAGCAAAGGGCATGGTTTTCATCTTTTGCCTCGCTTTTCACTTTTTGAAACCCGCATCTGCAGCAGGGAGATGACGATGAGAATCAGCGCCAGGATAACCGACAGCGCCGAGGCATAGCCCATCTGGTTGAACACGAAAGCGTTCTCATAGATGTCCATCACGATCACCCGGGTGGCGTTCAGCGGTCCGCCGTTGGTGGTCATCAGGATGGGCCCGAACACTTGGAAGGAGTGGATGGTGGTGGTGATGAGTATGAAGGCGAAGGTTTTTTTCAACATGGGAATCGTCACATACCAGTGTTTCTGCAGAGCCGAAGCTCCATCAATCTGGGCGGCCTCGTACAAGGTGGGGGAGATGGCCATCAAACCCGCTAGGAAGAACAACATGGTGAGGCCGGTGTTTTTCCAAACAGTGATGAAGACAATAGACTCCAAGGCTTGGCTGGGGACGGTAAGGAATCCCAGACTGGGTATCCCGACCATCTGGAGGATGCTGTTGAACAACCCGTTGGAGGGGTGCATCATCAAACCCAGGATAGCGGTGACCACTACCATGGAAGTGACCACCGGCAGGAGGATGACAGTCCGCAAAAAGCCGGTCCAGCGTTGGGGTTTGTAGATGAGCAGCGCCAGCAGAAAGCCAACGATGACCTGGATGGGGACCCTCATGAGGAAATACCGGATGGTGGTGACCATCGAGGTGAGGAAACGCTCATCTTGGAAAGCCGCCAGATAATTTTTCATACCGACGAACGTCTTGGCTCCTGACATCAGATTGATTTTCTGGAAGCTGTATTCGAAGGCTTTGTAGATGGGCAGCAGTTGGAAAAGGAACACCAGGACCATGGTTGGCACGACATACAAAAGAATCGCGAACAACAGGTCCAGGTCTTTTCTACCTGGTTTGTATTGGTATCTATCCATGGTGGCTCCCATGGCAGGAAGAGGGCATGAACCCAGCTTCCTGCCGGAATGCACTCAAATCACATGTTCTTGACTTGAGCTTCGAATTCTTTGATCTTGGTACGCACAGTCTGCTCCACATCGGCTCCAGTGGCAAGGTCTAGGAACAGGTTGAATCCCATGATGGAGTTGTACAGGACATATCCTGGGGTAGCCGGCCGGGCTTCGCCGTACTTCTCCAGGATGTCGGAGAAGAATTTCTGGTTTGCGTTGGTGAAATACTGCGGGAACCGCTCCGCGAACCCGATACGGGATACAAGATCGCTTCCAGAGGTATCGAAGTAAATCTGGATACCTTCGTCGGAACTGGCGAACTTGATGAAATCCTTGGCTACTGACGGATTTTTAGCTTTTGCAGAAATCGCATAGGTGAAGCCACCGGTATGGGTGAGCGGAGTCTTGAAGTACGGCAGCGGCATCAGGCCGAACTCAGTGGCGGGGAATTTCTTAACCAAGTCGTTCGCCGAGCTAAGGAACGAGAGGAAGGTGATGGACTGTCCGTTGCCGAACGCATCGGGAACTTCCGCAGTGGGGGCCATTTTGTATTCGGTATAGAGCTTCTGATAGAAATTGTAGGCTTCCATCGCTTCCGGGGTGTCGGCGTAGCCTGTGAGGGTCATGCCATCGGGTGAAATGGCCTTGTAGGTGTTGGAATCCTTGGTGCCATTGCTGCGGATGATGGGGGTGAGCCAGAAGTCGCCTCGACCAGGATTGGCTAGGAAGGTGAGTCCCCAGACATCCTTGCCCGTTTGGGCTTTGACCGCATCCCGCACCTTGGTGACGTTCTTGAGCCATTCGGACCATGTCCAGGGATTATCGATCGATGGGGCCTCGACACCAGCCATCGCGAAGTACTTCTTGTTGTAGAACAGGGCGGAAGCGGCCTCACGGAACGGATAGGCGTAAATTTTCCCATTATAGGTCACGGCATCGATGGAGCTTTGGATGAACTGTGAGCGTTCCGACTTGGGCAGGATATCGTCCAAGGGGAGGAGCGCGCCGTAGTAGGCATAGTTGACGATGTCAGGCGAGCCGGTGGTGATGATATCATCCACATCATCCGACGACCACATCACGGTCAATTGCTCTTTATAGCGGTTGAAGGGCACCGAGCGGGTGGTGATGGTCACTTCGGGGTGTTTTGCCATGTACGCTTTGGCCAAGGCGTCGACACCTTCGGGGATCCCAGGGCTCTGGGGGACGAGAATACGTAGCTCGGATGGTTGAGCTGCTTTCGGGGTTTCAGCTTGACCAGCGCTGAAGACGGTTTGAACCGAGAGCAGGCACAGGATGATAAGCAGGGTGATGATTCTTTTTCTCATGGTGTTTCTCCTTTTATTTCCACTCATTTCCATGCTACACGGGGATTGTAGGTAGGAAGCTTGGTATAGTTGATTCCCGCATGCGATTCTTCCGAATACCGGGAATAGAAAGCATCGATCCGCTCTGTAAGGTCGTCGCGGACAGCTTGAAGCGTAGGGTCTAGATACAGGTTCCGTTCTTCTTGGGGGTCGCTGCGTAAGTCGAACAGCAGGTTCATAGCCGGGTCTGGGTACAGAGACAGCTTGTAGCGTTGGGTACGGGCCATCCGTACCGGCCCATATTCACAGAACTGCACCTCCTTCTTGAGGATTGGGTGATGCGAGTTCACCAAAAGCGGGTACAGGCTCTTGCCCGGTGAATTGCGGCGTTCGGCTTCGTCCTTGGACTCCTTGATGCCCGCAAAATCCAGGATAGTGGCGAAAAGGTCGGTATGGTCCACCATATCCACCCTCTTCTGTTGATTCAGCAATCGCGAGGGAAAATGGAAGATCAACGGCACGCGGATTGATTCCTCCAGCATATTGAGGGGATAGGTGGCATTGCCCTTGCCAAACAGACCATGTTGGCCACAATTGAGACCGTGGTCGGAGGTGTAAATAATCAAGGTGTCGTTCTGCAGTCCTTGGGCGGACAGCTCATCCATGATCCTCCCCACCGACTCATCGATCTCCGATACACCTGCATAGTACTGGCAAAGCGCTTCCGGTGCATTGGCGCGGGTGACATCCAGGGCTTCGTTGATGGGGATGCCAAAGGGATACTGCTCGCGATGCATATCGGCCCCCACTCCCAGCTGTCGGTAGTGGTCCACCAAGCGTTCCGGATGTCCGTTCCAAGGGCTATGGGTGGCGTAATGTCCTACCACTAGGAAAAAGGGATTGGACTTGTCCCGTTGACGGAGATAACCCACCGAGGCATCGGTGATGGTGCGGGATAGGCACCCTTCGGTTTCAACCGGAGTGTTCCCAAGATAGAAGGTACGGTGGCCTTGATGATAAATGGGATATTCAGGACCGATAGTGAAGGCGTGCTCGAAACCTTGTTTTGCCACTCGTTCCTGCCCGATATGCCATTTACCGACAATCGCTGTTTGGTACCCATGCTCTTGGAGGATCTCGGGGAGGAGCTTCTCCCCCGCAATCCAGTTGAAGTCAACTTCGGCCTCGGCGGTGGTTCCGATATAGTCGTGCACTCCATGTTGTGAGGAAGTTCGTCCGGTGAACACACAGGCGCGGGCTGGAGAGCAGACAGGAGTGGGGGTAAAGGCGTTCAGCATCTGCACTCCTTTGCGGGCGAGGTAGTCGATGTTGGGGGTGTCCACATACCTATCCCCGTAGCAGTGGTTTGCCCAAGCCGCGTGGTCATCGGTCAAAAACAAAAGGATATTAGGTGATTTGCTCATAGAAACTGTTCTCCAGGTATGCTTGCATGCGTTCCACCCCTTCTGAAGTGATGGTGATTTTCTTTTTGATGATGTGCGCGTAGTTTTCCTCAACCAAGCGGTCGCACAGCCGATAGATGGTTCTGAGGCTCAGGCCAAGATCCTCGGACAAGGCTTCGCGTGTAGCAGGAACCGTCACCTTTCCTAACTGGCGTGCTTGATGGCCATACGTGCGTACCAGGTGCTGGACCAAGATATGGAATTTCGGATAGACATAGGCCGATCCCATGGCGAAGAAGGCGGGGTAAAGCTGGTTGGCGAAGGTTTTCACCACCAGGCGGAAGGCGTGGATATCCTCTTCCATCCACTGGGCGAACACAGGTTTACGGATGCGGATGAAGTGCGATTCCTTGGCTGTAAGCACCGTGGAGGTGGAGTACTCTTGCCCGGAGAGCAGTTCCAGCAAACCGCTGAATCCCGGCGTGTCTTTAAAGGCGAACGCGAAGATGCGGTCATTGTCGAATTCGTTGATAATTCGCATGACACCGTCGTACATCATGTAGATGTAAGGGTTCTTTTCGGTCTTGGTGATGATGCGCTTGTCGGGCGCAACGGTGATCAGCTCCATCTGCGCAAGGAGTCTCCGTGGGATGTGGATGAAGAACTGTTGCAACCAGGGAGTCGCATTGACCACCTGTTCGATAGCCTTTGACATGTCTTCCATATCGTTTTCCTTATGTATGTGTCTACTTCATCCCACCATGGCAAACAATGCCACATGGCAGGGTTTAACATATTTTGCGCAGAATTTTTAGAATGTCACAATCGTCCGGAAAATCGAGCCTCGTTTCACGTTGCTTCGGGGAGTGTGAAAATCGTTAAGCGCACGGATCGCGTAGCCCCCTCGCCCGACTCCAATGACCTCCCATCGCCATCCAATGGATGGACACCACGGACACCACGGTGTCCCCCTATGGCCCCCATGACCTCCCCCCATGACAAACCTTGATTGTTAATTTATACTCTCGGCATGAACATGAAAAAACCGTTGTCATTTATTTTGGTTAAGCCCTCAGGTCCCGATTGCAACCTCGCTTGCTCGTACTGCTTCTATACTCGCAACGAAGCCTATTTTGGGAGCGGCCACATCCATCGCATGAGCGACGAAGTACTTGAGGCCATGATCAGGAAATCCCTCGGCCGCCCTGGGCAGCATATGGGTTTTGGCTGGCAAGGTGGCGAGCCCACTCTGATGGGTCTGGACTTCTATCGGCGGGCAATCGAGCTGCAGAAGCGTTATGGCAATGGCATGCGGGTATCCAACAGCCTGCAGACCAATGGAGTGTTGATCAACGATGAGTGGAACGAATTTCTCAAGCAGCATAATTTCCTAGTGGGATTGTCCCTGGATGGCCCGGCGCATGTGCACGACCATTATAGGGTGGATCGTGGCGGTCGGGGGTCCCATGCGATTGTGGAGAACACAGCCCGTTCGATGTTGAAGTCTGGCGTCGCAGTCAACGCCATCTCGGTAGTGAGCGATTATTCTTCCCAATTCGCCAAGGAAATCTACACGTATCATAAATCGCTGGGCTTCGAATACCAGCAGTTCATTCCCTGTATCGAGTTGGAAGCCGATGGATCAAAAGCAGTAGCAGGGTATTCAGTGTCGCCCGAGAAGTACGGACGTTTCCTCTGCGATCTTTTCGACCTGTGGGCTGACGATTGGGTAGATGGCAAACCTACCACCTCCATCCGGACCTTCGAGACCTTCGCCGAGGTCTACCTAGGCCGCGTGCCTTCGGAATGTCCCGCACGGCGCACCTGTGGCGAATATCTAGTGGTGGAGCATACTGGCGAGGTGTACTCATGCGACTTTTTTGTGGAGGACGCGTGGAAGCTGGGCAATATCTTGGAAGACAACCCAGAGGAGATGCTCAATGGCTACCGGCAGACCTTGTTCGGCAATATGAAAGGCCGCTTGCCTGATAAATGCCTCAAGTGCTCCTGGCTCAGCTTTTGCCAGGGTGGATGCACCAAAGACCGCCTCCGCGACCCGCAGGACAAACGTTTCAACCACTTCTGCGAATCGTACAAGATGTTCTTCGCCCACGCCGATACCCGCTTCAAAGGCTTGATGGAATCCTTTTCGAAGACGCGAAACTGAGTCCTCTCCATGCCCCAACGAAGTGAGAGGAGCGGAAGCTACGAGCTTGAAGCACCCACTCGGGACTTGGGCGGCACGGCTTCGCCGTCAGGCCGCTTCGGGGTACGCTCCCGCTCCCGTCCTTCGGACCAAGCCCTGCGCGTCCTTGCCGCAGCAACTTAGTGCCAGGCACGAAATTGACCCCCTTTAAGGCCCCTCCAGGGCCTGTTTACACGAAAAACCCCTCAAATCGAGCCGATTTGAGGGGTTGTCAGTTTCGTGCCTGGCACTATCTTGCGAACTGATCGTTCCTCCAGAAAGCGCTTTGGGTCTCGTTCATGGTGAAGTCGGTGACGAGGATCTGTCCTTTGGTTCCAGCCGCGATAGTCAGCTTTCCAACAGTGCCGATCTGGCTGGGAGTAACGATGCCGTTCGCGATGGTGAAGTAGATGGTCTGCTCAATGGTGAGCGAGCCGATCGTGGTGTTGTCAGGCAAAGAGATGTTGTTGACAAGTTTTACAGGTGAGCCGGTGACACGGTCCAGCCAGATGGTTCCCGTGAAGGTGCCATCGAAGTCATCGTCATCACTGTCCCATCCAAGAAGTTTGCCGCTGGGAGTATAGTTGGGATCATAATGAAGCAAGTCGCTGTCCAAGGCCATCTGGAAAGTATAGACATCGGCTGATTTTCCGTTGACGGTTTCGCTGACACCAGTATACGTATACTCCATGGCATAGAGGTTGTCGGCAAAGGGGGTGATCACCAAGCCATCGGTATAGCGGTCCATCAGATCGAAGATGGCCTCATCCCCGAATTCCCGAACCTGGATGTACCGCCCGCCAAGTACTCCCTCGAGCAATGCGACCGCTTGGTCAGCATAGACAGTATTGCCTTTGCCATCGGTTTCCTGATAGGAAATCTGACGCACGCCAGGGAGATGGCTTTCGCTCGCATCCGCAATAGCATTCGCTTTGCTCCATAAAGTCACCCCGATGTTGTTCTCCGTTGCCGCTGAAGCCGAGAGGCTTCCAGCTGCTGCCACGAGCAGGATCGCTACGCAGCATGCCATGATTTTTTTGTTCATAAGGTTCTCCTTGGCTGTCTTGCAGCCTTTTGTAATTTTGTCTCAGCGGGTAGCCCATCCGGTCTTTCCGCCGCCGACAACTGGAAATTACGCAAGGTGCTTGTTGCTCAGGTGAAATGGATGTGTAGTTTTCGTGTAGTTTTATGTATCGCCGCGTCAGATACTTGCCAGTCTCCCGAAGTGAAGGCATATTAAGGACATGAAACACATCTATGTTGTCGAAGACCATGACGCTATCCGGGAAAGCGTCACCCAATACCTTGAGCTATCAGGTTTTAAGGCAGCAGGCTTCAGCCATATCCACGATGCCCAGACCGCGATCGCCCGTACCTTGCCAGATCTCCTTATCCAAGATGTGATGATGCCCGATGGCGATGGATTCACCTTTGTGAAGCAACTGCGCACGCAATACACCTTTCCCGTGGTGTTCATGACCGCGAGGGGTACAGAAAGCGACCGCATCATGGGCTTCGAGCTCGGGGGAGATGACTATATCGTAAAACCCTTCTCTCCAAAGGAACTTGTCCTTCGGGTGGAGGCGATCTTCCGGCGTCTGGACCACGCCGACCCATTGCGAAAGCACGGTACCCGCTGGACGCTGAGCGATTCCGAGCTGCTTTTCGATGAACTTTCCCACCAGTTCACCTTGGACAAGCGGGACATCAACCTGACTGCCGCCGAATGGCGCATCATCTCATTTCTCATCGAGAATGCAGGGAACTTGGTTACACGAGCCCAGATCCTTGAAAGCTGCTTTGATTATTCGTTCGAATCCTACGACCGCATAGTGGACACCCATGTGAAGAACATCCGGGGTAAACTCGGAGTGCTGGGCAATTCCTGGATCGAGACGGTCCGAGGGTACGGCTACCGCTTCGCCGGATTCCTGGCTGAAGGAAGTCTGGCACGATGAGCCCCAGCGCACCGGATAAACCCGCCAGACGGGTCAAGCCCATACATAGGCGGAGTCTGTTCCTGTGGCTGTTCCTAAGCATCCTGGCTATCACTGTGATCATCCTGATGGTGCAGTCGATCGCTGTCATCGGTATGTTCAACCGACAATCGGACGAATTCGAACAGGATGTGTTCGAGCGGTTCGCGCGGCGGTTGCAGGATACCTTGGATACCGGCTCCCGCATGGGGGTTACCTGGGATCTCTCGCTGGTTGAACCAGTGTTGATGAATGCCAGCGACGACCGCATCTCTGGTCTGATTCTATACGATAGCGAGGGCAACACCGTCCTTACTTTTGGAAAGACGCCCAAGGGAGTGGTGCTGCCTTCAGTCACTGCGCAACCCGCGGAGCCGATTACTGTCCAAATCACGACTTCTGGTGAATCCGATTACACCCCTCTGCCGGAGAGGTCTTGGTTTGTTTCGCCAACCATCACCAAGGTGTATGTCAATACCGGAGTGACCACCGGAGAGCGGGGAGTGGTGATGGCGCGCTACCCGGAACCAGTACGTGAGCAGGACGTGGTCGGCCGGGTGATGCTGTATGCCGATGCTGCACGTACGAATGTGCTTGGATCGGTTGATGTCTTGGCTTTCAGCCCCATGACCTACCAATTGACCGCTCTATTGCTCAAGAGGATGCTTTCGACGTTCTCCATCACCATCCCCATCGCCTTGGTGATAGCGCTGTTGGGCTCCCATCTTATCAGCCGTTGGGTATCTCACAACACCAAGAGGGTGGCGCAGGCGCTGAAAGCTATCTCAGCTGGTGATTATACCAATACGGTGGCCCATTCCCCCATGCGTGAGTTCGCCCAGATATCGGATTCCGTTCAGGAACTGGCCGGGAAGCTCAAGAGTCATGAATTGATGCGTCAGCAGTGGCTGAGGAGTATCGCCCACGATCTGAACACACCAGTGACAGCGCTCAAGCTCTCGATAGAAGGCGCGCTCGATGGCGTGCTTCATATGGATACCCGTTTGTTGGAACGGTTGAAGAAAGAAAATGACGAGTTGGAGCGCAGGGTGGCTTCGGTGATGATGCTTTCCGCGATGGAGGCTCCCGATTATACCCTGAAGCTGGAATCCATCGAGTTGTTGGAGTTTGTGGATGAGGTGGTGAATTCGTCGCTATCACAGCGCAAGATCTCGCTCGATATGCAGCTTGAGCACATCACCGCGGATCGTCGGTTGCTTGTCATTGTCTGCCGCGAGCTGTTGAAGAACGCTGATAAATACTCACCCTCCGAGGGCTTGATAACCTGGCGGATAATGCCGGGTATTCCCCCCGCATCTGTCAGAATGGAAGTCTCAAACTTAGGACAGGTTCCCCAGGAGCTACTAGAACATGTGTTTGAACCGTGGTTCCGCGCCGATGCTTCGCGTTCGAGGGACGGATCGGGGATGGGGCTGTCCATCGTGCGTCAGGTGATGGGTTTGCATCACGGGACTGCAGGCATGGAGCAACGCGGGGATTCGATTGTGGTGACCCTTCAGTGGTGACCCTTCAGTGGTGACCCTTCAGTGTGACCGATCAGTGTGACCGATCAGTGTGACCGATCGCTAGCGGCCTTGCTGATAATATGTAAGCACCCGCATCGCACGTAAGGTGTTCCAGCGGCTTTCGGTTCCGTTTCTCTCCAGCACGAAAAAGGTTTTCCCCGGTTGGGATACCGCTCTCCAACGTCCAGACTTCAGCCGGGAGGCTTCGATTCGGTCGAGCGCAGGTCTGATGCGGACGTCATAGGGGATCTTGTGCCGTTGGAACAGATCCAGGCAGCGCAGGATATCGTACTTCCAGCGCACAGGGAAAGGAAAACGGAAGAACTCGTCTTTGATAACTTCTCCTGTATGGTCGGAGATGTACAATTGGTGCTTGAGTATGAATTCCACACCCTTCTCGATGGCCAAGTTGATGGCAGGCGAATCCTTTCCAATGCATTCACGATAGGCGAGCAGGCCTTCCAGCACGCTGATGGTGGTGTGCAGCGAGCTATGCACAGCACCCTGCAGGTACGTGCAGTTCCAACCCCCATCGGGCATGATGGTCTTCATCACATAATCCAACACCGGTTTCAACAATTGTGGATCGGTCTTGAAATACAAGTTTATAGATAGGATCATGCCGTTGATGCAGACATCGCTGTAACGTACTGTGTGCGCATAGTTGATGCCCCCGTCCTCTCCGAGAGGATAGCTGAGCAGCTTTCTTGCCGCGAGCCGCAATCGATCGAGATGGTCGGGTACTCCCAGCTGTATAAGTTCATACAGCACGTAGTGGGCGCATGTCCATTTAGGATTGTAGACATCATGGCTCCAGGTTCCGTCGGGTTGCTGCCGGTCCAGGAGCTCTTTCACCCAGCCGGTTTCCAGTGTGGCTTCCTGAAGCGTATGGCATTGTACGGCCGGTGCCTTCAGAAGGTCGCGATGGACCTGGTGCAGTAAAGCGGGGTCTGTTGATTCCAACAGCCACGTTATATTCCGATGTGATTCTTCCTGAGTCTTCATGCAATCTCCACTGATTCAGGTATAGTTCACCCTATAGAAGATGTCAACTTCATGCTAGGCAGGAGTTAAAGCAATTATCCAGGAAGTTGTCTGTAGCTAGCGGAGGGTTTTAACAAACTGCTGTTGGAGGAGAAGGGAAAAGAAGAACCCCCTTCGCCAACGGCGCCAGGGGGTTGTGTATAACGAGAGACTATTGGAGGAGGCCCACCTCGTCGTGTTCTATGCCGGGGTGGTCTCGCAACAACCGATTAGAAACTGAGATCGAAGCCTAGCCCGATTCCGGCATCGGAGATTTTCGCGAAGTAGGTGGTGCCGGAGAGGGTGTAGTCAACCTGCGCATAATACCAAAGCCCGGTCGCGAAATTGGCGACATCGGCCGACCCGAGGCCTGCGGAAAGTCCGACATTCTCAATTCCACTATAGCTGGCGTTCACGGCGATACCACTGGTGCCTTGGTCATACTGGTATTCGAAGTCCGCGGCGATATCATCCATGCCGAGTCCGATGGTGACTGCGCCAAAACTGGTGCTGATAGCTGCCCAATCAAAAACCGAGGCTGCGGCCGAAACATTCACATCGATAGGGAGGTCCTCGACCAATTTGGAAAGTTCAACTTTTCCGGTTACGGCAGTGACAGCCTGTTGGGTAGCGGTGTAGCCGCTCGCCTGGCTGAACTGGTCGTGGTTGGTCCAGGAGACCGTCGCACTGATACCATTGACAGGAGCTATTTTGGCAGAAACCAAATAGTTCTGTACCTGGGCGGCGAGAGTGGCGGGAGAGTCGGCATAGCTGTAACCTACCAAGCCGGTGAAGGTGGAGCCATATCCCACGGTCAGTCCGAGAGGAAGATTGGCGCTGTTGTCGATGCGGATGCGGCCGGCGTAGTTCCCGTTGGGGTTGGCATAGACGTTCTGGGCGGTCACCCGTGAGTTGCCGGACTGCAGGGTGAGGGTCACGGGTAGTTCGATGTCGATGGTCTTGAGCGCTTTATCGAGATACAGGTATCCGACAGCGGTCTGGGCGTAGTAGTCGAAGCCGCCGGTATAGGTGACCTTGAAGAAGTCTCCGGTGGCGTTCAGGAACAGGCCAGCGCCTTTGCCAGCATTGTTGTCATAACCTGTGGTGTAGATCGCTGAACCATCGGTGGGAATGGTCATTTCATAGCCGAAGCCTCCGGTGAAGGTGAGGGCGGCACTTAATGAGAACACAGCGGTGAGAACCAGCATACAAGCGATTAATCTTTTCATCTCAATTGTCTCCATTTTTATGAGAATTTTATAGTGCAAGTTTGGCATGCGTTTTTGTGCGCACTATGGGGAAAAATTGTGGAGATAGTGAATTTGTGTGAACAAAACGTGTGGTTTGGCTGATTGAAGACTCTTCAAGAACCCTTCCCAACTTACCAACTCTGGGCAATTTTAAAAGACCTCTAGACACAATGCATTTTTTATACTATGTTTCTTTCTGCACGGGATTGTAACTCAGCGGGAGAGTGCTACCTTGACATGGTAGAAGTCGTTGGTTCAAACCCAATCAATCCCAAAAGGCAACTACTTCTTATAAAAGGAATTAGTTGCCTTTCTTTTTATCCATAAAAACCGAAATCTTGGGGTTGTGAAAAAACGTGAGAAGAGATGTGGTTTCAGTTCCTGGAACCTTTTCCACAGAACCTAATCCACACAAAGTCCCCGAATTGACGCTTACTTTGGAGCAACCCGTGAAAGTTGACAAGATTTGAAGTAAGATTGGGAGATGCGGTATGTATGCGGGTGGGAATCAGCGAGGTGAGACGGAGCCCCTGACCACCAGCTTTGATGGGAGCAGCATGTGCTCTGGTTGGTGTGTGGGATCTGCAATCTGCTTCAGAAGAAGTTCCGCGGCCTTTCTTCCTAATTCGAATGTGGGTGTCTCAACTGATGTGAGGGGCGGTTTAACCTGATTTGCAAAGGTGACATTGTCAAATCCGATAACCGAAATATCCTCACCTGGTTTACGGCCTAATTCTTCGAGCACAGTCATGAGATCGGTTGCTATGAGGTCATTCAGCGCAATGATCGCGGTGAGATCTTGTGATTTCTCGAGATAATTACGCAGCTGGTTGTGAATGATTTCTTTGTCTTCTGCAGTTTGCTCTACCCAATACACAGAACGGGTGTCAACTAAATCGAGAAATATGTGCCTAAGCAACACAGGGATGTCCAAATCCTTGAAAGCTTGGAAAAAACCTTCAATCCTGTGTTCGACTGAGGTCTTTGTGAGATATGGTTTCGAAACCAAGCCAATTTTACGGTGTCCTTTATCATAGAGATACTTAACTGCATCATATGCTCCTCTGAAGTTGTCCATTTCTACAGAATTGCATGCTGCGAATTTATAACATCTACCTGTCATTACGAACGGGACTCGTCTTTCAATCAGTTTGAAAATCGCAGGATCGTAGATCGGGGCGGCAGTTGGGTGGATGATCAAGCCTTCGACCTTGCGTTCAATCAGGTTCTCAATGATTTCTTGTTCTTTTTCAATGCTGTCGTTTGTCAGATGCACCGAAATGGTATAGCCGTTTTGTTCAAGAACCTCTTGGACTCCGGTGATGATTTTCCCGATGAAGATATCCGCTAGCCTTGGCACGATGATACCGATCACGACATTGCCATGCTTGTTGACGGAATTCTTGTGCGATTGGGTGATGAAGGTCCCTTTGCCCCGATATCTTTCTAAAAACCCTTCGCGTTCAAGCTCGAGAAGCGCCAGTCTGACTGTCGGCCTGCTTACCCCAAATTGATTTGCGATTTCCTGCTCAGTGCTCAATTTCATCCCGGGAGCTAGCCTTCCATCAATGATCTTGCCTCGAATCTCTTCATAGATCTTCATATATTGAGGATTGCTATTTTTACGCTCTGCCATTGTACTCTCTCCACCTTGTAGTATTGACTATTCCGCGACGTTGATTGTTTGAGTTTCAGATATTATCATACTTTGTTAACATTGTAAAACAATCGATGATGGTTGGAGTGTTTGTCATACTGGTTGGTTAATTCCAGGTAGCAAGGTTCTCCCAGGCAGCTATCTGCTTGGGAGAAGACTATCATCACTTGTTGAATGCGGCGATTCCGGGAAGACCGATCTCGTTGAAATAGCGCAGCGCTCCTTTATGAAGCGGTACACTGATGCCTTCCAACATTTTTTCCGGAACGATTTCTAGAAAAGCCTTGTTGACTTTCTTCAAAGCATCAAGGTGTTCGTAGAATTGCTTTACGAATTCATACACCACTTCCTCGGGGACATCGGCGCTCGCGAACAACACGGCATTGTTTCCAAAGGTCTTTACATTGCGATTGAGCTGGTCATAGTAGGAACTATCGAGAACCTGCTCGGTGTATGCTCCTTTGGAATTATCGATGATCCTTTTCACGATGTCAGAGGGGATGTCCAGAAATACGCAATCTTTGGAAGCAAGAAGGTCCAAAACTGTGGCGATCGGGGCTTTCCCGTTCCAGATGAACACATCAAGCTGGCCGTTTTTCATCATCTCGGTCTGCTCCGCACCCTTTACCTCAACAGCAGTGTAGTCACCAGGCTTGAGGCCGAGGGCAGCCATAAGGGCCAAGGCATCGAACCGTGAAGTTCCGCCAACCTGACCGATACCGATTTTCTTTCCCTTGAACTTCTCGTAGGAGACTTCGGTGATCGGAGAGTTTTTCAGCACAATGACATGGGTCTTGTTGCAGGACAAGGATATGACACCAAGACACTTTTCAGGGGCAATCCCGGTATAGTCGCCTTTTGCGTAATACCCATCTGAGAGCATCAGGTTATTGGTGAAAGCAATCTCAACATCGCCCTGGGCGACCAGGCCAACATTCTCCGCATACCCGTTGGTTGCCTCTGCGACCACTGTCAGGTTGCTCCCGCTGTTGTTGATCATATCAGCGATTTGAGCGGCCTGCTGATATGAAGACTGTCCGATTGGATTGGCGGCCAATGATATGGTGGCTTTTGTCGTCAATCCCATGAATTTTCCGGCTGCTTGCACCGGAGCCGCTGCCTCCGTTGATCCTGCTGCGAACATCGACAATGTCAAGCAGAGCATCAACACGACACACAATCCTTTTTTCATCTTCCTTTCTCCTCTTTTTACAATCGTCTGATTGTTTGATTAAGCAATCTGTTTCGCTTGCCTCCTTCGAACCATGATCCAATTGATACTCACAACTACAAAAATGACCGCATAACCGATGGAGTCTGTGAGCAATCCTGGATATACGCACAGAAGTCCGGCACCTATGGCAAGGATTCTCATGAGCGGATTCAACTTTCCCTTGAAATACCCAACTACTCCAATACTCAGCCCAAGACAACCTATGATTCCAGAGATGAAAGCCAGCGATATGCGCGAAAGGGAACCGATACCTATCAATTCCGGTGAATATACGAAGAATACTGGGGCGATGTAGGTGACGATGGCTAGTTTCACCGCCTGAATACCTATCTTGATGGGGCTGGCGTTGGCAATTCCTGCCGCCGTATAGGCAGCCATCGCCACGGGAGGGGTTATCGACGAGAGGCAGGCTCCGTAGAACACGAACATGTGCGCGGCCAATTCTGGAACTCCCAACTGGGTCAACGCGGGAGCGACCAATACTGCCACAAGCATGTAAGCGGGTGCGGTGGGAAGGCCCATCCCCAATATGAAGAGAGCCACTTCCGTCAATAGAAGCACGATGATCAAATGGCCTCCCGAAAGGTTGATGATCAGCGAACTGAGTTTCAGTCCAAGGCCGGTAAGCGAGATGATGCCGATGACACACCCGGCTGCGGCGCATGCGGTGGCTATGCTCATGACTCCCTTGCACCCTTTTATCAGGGAGGCTACGATTGTTTTGAAACCCATTCTGGTATTCTTATTGACAAACGAGAGCGCGATGGAGCACATGGTGGCGAACAAAGCCGTATACATCGCGCCATAACCCATTACAATCATGGTAATCAGCACAAAAAGCGGGATGATGGAGAGGCCATACTTGCGCAATGTTTTCTTGACATCAGGGAGATCCTTCTCTTCCATCCCCACAAGGCCCCGCTTGCAGGACTCATAGTGGACCGAGAGAAACACTGAGATATAGTATAAAAGCGCCGGTATGATCGCTGCCGCGATAATCACCTTGAAGGGAAGTCCCAATGTTTCAGCAATGATGAAGGCGGCAGACCCCATGACCGGAGGCATGATCTGGCTGCCGGTGGAGGCCACTGCTTCAACCGCACCGGCATATTCAGCTGAATACCCGGCTTTCTTCATCAAAGGTATCGTGAATACGCCTGTAGTGGCGACGTTTGCAGATGCACTTCCACTGATGCACCCCACTAGCGCGCTGGAGATGACAGCTGCTTTCGCCGGTCCTCCGATACTTTTACCGGTAAGCGCGAAAGCAATGTCCATGAACAGATCTGATCCCCGGGTGGCTTCAAGAAAAGCACCGAAGATCACAAACATGATGATGATGGAAGATGCCGTTCCTAGTGGAGTGCTGAAGACTCCGGCAGAACTGACATACAGTGTTTTGACAATCCTGGTCCAGGTATAACCCCGGTTCCATAAAGCGCTGGGCAGATATTTCCCAAAAAGCGCATACAGTATGAACACTATAGCGATGATTGTGATCGCGGGGCCCATGATCCGTCTGGCGGCTTCAAGCACCAACAGCACTCCCAGGGTCGCGACTACGAGGTATAGGGGCGGGAATGCACCATAAGTGGTTCCCATTTTGGTGTAATTCAAGGCTGTGAATGTATAGACGAGCACAGAAAGGACAGCAAACAGAACAGCGGTCGACTTCATGATCGGTCCGTACTCTTTCCGTTTCTTCGTGAAGGCGTTCAGGAATACCATTGGCATGACAAAAGCCAGAAACAAGCTTCGCTGGATGACATCTGTCAGCAATCCGGTAAAGCATGTGTACAGCGTGAATATGCCCAATCCCAAAGCCAATCCATCCTGTATAGTCTTGGCAATCTGAAATGACCGCGACCCGCTGTCTGCCGACAATGACGCGGCCACCTTGATTTCCAAAACCTCATCTTCCTCATGGCGTTTGAAGAGCCGTCTTTTTCCTGTCATATCAACTCCTGTCCTGGCAAGACAAGGACATCATGTCCACATCTTTTGAAAGTTCTTCCGCTGTCTGATAAAAATGCTTGACGAATGTCTGGTCGAACTGCTCTTTGCTTGTCCCGCCACGAAGCATAGCTGAGAAATCTATTCCTGCCGCCTTAGCAGCGCTCTCATCCACCAGGCTGTCACCGATGTACAGGGCATCTGTAGGTTCAAGGCCCAATATTTTCAAAACCGTAAACAGGCCCGAGGGATCGGGCTTGGGGGCCGTGACATCCTCACAGCCGACGATGGCGCTGAAGTACTTTGCCAGATCGTACTTAATCAGGGATTGCATCAGCACATCACGGAGCTTGAGTGAAAGCAATCCAATTTGAATACCTTTGCTTGCGATATTCTTAAGGCAGGCGGGGACATCCTCGAAAATCTCGGTATTATCTGCCATGCGCGATCGGCATAGCTGTCGATAATGGGACCTCATGTGTGAAATCCTTTGTGGATCCTTTTGCCCGGTGACATGCGACAACATGATTTCATGCGTGTGCCCGATTACGGGTAGGACATCGTCGAAACTCATCGATGGATACCCAAAATCATTGGCGCTGGCATTGAGCAATTCTGCAATGACCTTGGCTGTGTCCGCGAGCGTCATGTCGAAATCGAAAATCAAGGCCTTGTATCGCTTCATTCACTACCTCGCGAGGTGGGAGACCTGCGACAAGCTTGATTGCTGTGACAGACCAGCCAACCACTCATGTGGCATCATCCTCTTTTCAGAACTCGTTATCGAAAAGTCTTGCAAGTGTTGTCTTGAAAAATCCTGTGTAGATGTTATTACAATGATGTAGAGTTGTCAAACATTATTTATATCAATGTTTATTGGTATAAACTTAAAATAATTGTATAGACATTTGAAATCAAGTTTGGAATCGGACAATTGGATGGAATTGCGATACACATGGCGCAAGCACAACACGCGTGACTGAGCAGTATCCATATTACACTGTGAATTCGCCATATTCAATCATTGTAGTGAGGAAAGAAGGGCTTGATAGCCGCCAATCTGCCGCAAACGATGGTGGCAGAAGCCATGGTAAATTTGCTCTATACCTATAGGTTTATTGTGTGGACATCAGAGAATTGCATGGCTTGCCGAGCGTAACAGCTTTATCGATGCTTAAATTAAATTTATATAGTCAAATGTAAATACAATAAAGACAACACCATAAAGAGAGCATATTAAATAGATATATAATAAAAAAATAACAAAATTATTTCTAAGATAAAATGTCATTTAAATTTCATTGTAAAAAAATAATAGACAAAAGAAACATATGATAATACAATTAGACCAATGGTTAGGAGACCATGGAAAAAGGGTGGTGGAATGAGTTGTGGTGATCGCCGCAACGATATGTATATACTATTTGTTCAGAAAAGGAGAACGAAATGAAAAGACTCGTACTGGTATTGCTGGCACTTATGCTCATTGCGAATCTTGCATTCGCAGGTGGAGCTCAGGAAGTGAAGACTGCCGCTGTGGCACCTACTGTCGACATGACATGGGGGCTCAAACCCTTTGCCACGCCGCAGAAACTTAGAATCGGATTCTTCACTGGATCCCCGCTGTCCTATCCGTATTTATTCGCTGACAAGCTTGGTGTTTTTGATGCCCTCAACATCGAGGTTGAGTACACCTTCTTCACCAACGGACCTGCGATGATGGAAGCAAACGCTGCTTGGGATATCGCCTCCTGCGGACTCGGTGGTATCGCTCTTGGGTTATCCAAGTACGACGCCCTCACCCTGGTCGATGTCAACGACTATGAGGAAAACATGGCCATATTCACTCGGAAGGGTTCAAAAATCGCCACCGATCCCAAGAATCCTGCCAACTGGAAGGGCGTGAAGTGCGTATATCCCACTGGAACCACAGCCCAGGCTGTCCTGGCGCAGTATTTAAAAACCATTGGCCTCAGCCTCGCCGATGTTGTTTCGGTGAACATGGATAATGCAAACAGCTTGACAGCATTCAATGGCGGGACTGGTGATGTGTTGGTCTGCTGGAATGCGATCGCCCTTGCCGCCGATGATTATGGATTCTTCCGCGTGACCGACTCCGGCCAGCTTAAACTTCCGTTTCCCTGTGCTACCTTTGCCCAGAGAAAGTTTCTTGCCAACAACAAAGACCTCATTACGGCTGCTATCGCCGTGTTCCACCTTGCTGTTGAGTGGGTGTATGAATCTCCCAAAAACCTTGAACAGTCGGCCCAATGGTATTTTGAGCACTGTGAGGAAGAAGGTTTCCTTGCCACCGAAAGCGTAGCGAGGAGGACCATGGAGTGGTATCGCGGAAATACCGTGGATGAGTACATCGAGCTCTTCACCAAGGAAAGCCCGGATGCGGCAGGCCTCTATACCAAACGCAATCTTTTGCAAATCGAAAAAGACATCATGAGTGGATACGACTTCTTCGTGAATGAAGGCAAATACACCATGGCGGACAGAAACAAGATTCTCGATGAGAGGCGCGTTACCAATGAGGTGGCGCTCGCAGTCAAGGCCTTGCTCAAACGATAAGCGTGGACATGCATTTTCGCTTCCCTGCGAGGGGAAGCGGAAAGTGCTGTGAGCCGCATACAAGCCAAGCGAAGGGTGAAGCCTCCAGCATTCACTTTTTTCTCATGGTTTCAGCGAAAGTCAGCATGGAATTGAGATGGGGAGGTCTGCGAGATGAGTGAGTCACCCAACGTGATGACAAACGAAGAACGGGTAGCCTATGTACAATCAAAAAGAAAGCAGACCCAATTGAGAGATACGATGCTCGCTTTGATTGGCGTCATGTTCTTCTTTCTAGTTTGGGAAGCGGTCGTGCTAACCGGTTTGGTTGACAGCAAGAAGCTTTGCAGCGTGCTGGAAGTTTTCAAGTTGTTCATCGTGAAGTTCTCTGATCCGAATCCTGATGGAGCATTATTGCTGGTGAACGTGTGGTCCAGCCTGCTTATAGCTCTTTCTGGATTTGGCTTGGCCATCGTCATCGGTGTTCCGCTAGGTTGGCTGATGGGATGGTACAAAGGGTTTGATGCGTTCATGCGACCCATCTTCGAAATCATCCGTCCCATTCCTCCTGTTTCCTGGATTCCGCTTTCAATCGTATGGATGGGGATCGGGCTCAAAGCCAAATCCTTCATCGTGTTCTTCGCCGCATTCGTTCCTTGCCTCATAAACTCCTACACGGGAATCAGGCAGACAAAGGAAGTGCTGAAGAACGTAGGAATTACCTTTGGAGCATCCAACTTCACAGTTTTTTGGAAAGTTGGCATACCTTCTTCACTGACGATGGCATTCGCAGGAATCAAAGTGGCTATTGGAAACGCGTGGGCCACCTTGGTTGCCGCCGAGATGTTGGCCGCTTCCAGCGGGCTTGGCTATATGATCCTCATGGGCCGCTCATATGGACGCGTCGATCTCGTCATTCTGGGAATTGTGGTTATCGGGCTTCTAGGGGTTGTCATTTCCGCACTGATCTCCAAGTGTGAGGATTTTTTCATGGGATGGAAACGGTTATGAGCAAGAAACATGGCCTGAATCTGAGCAAAGCGGAGATTATGGAACATCGTCTGGAAATACTTTACAGAATACTTCCTCTC
This sequence comes from Sphaerochaeta sp. UBA6084, assembly GCA_002428625.1. Lineage (GTDB taxonomy): Bacteria > Spirochaetota > Spirochaetia > Sphaerochaetales > Sphaerochaetaceae > UBA6084. The sequence goes on along the minus strand of DIXI01000007.1, from coordinate 141,645 downwards.
ATATCAGTGCTTCTATTGGTCGGTCTCTGGATGATTGCCTCACGGGACTTCAATGCTGATGTGGGTTCTGGATTCCCAACCCCTGCGGCGGTTTGGGATAGGACGGTGAGGCTTTTCACCAGGCCGGTCAAGAAGATGAATCTGATCATGCATGCATTGGTGAGCCTGAGAAGAATCGGCTTGGCTTTGGCATTCGATTGGACGTTCGGCATCATCTTCGGCATCATCATCGGATGGTTTCCGAAACCCAGGGCTTTCTTCACCCCGATGTTCGATGCGTTCCGCGCTGTCCCGCCTTTGGCCTGGATCCCCCTGATCACCCTATGGTTCGGTATCGGCGAGTTCCCGAAGATCCTGATTGTCATATTCGGCTCGCTGGCGAGCATCGTGGTGAACGTGAAAGCCGGGCTCAGTGCGGTGGACAAGATGTATCTCAATGTAGGAACCGTGTTCAATGCCACTCCGATGCAGACATTGATCAAAATAGCGATCCCTTCTTCCCTCGACGCCATATTCGCTGGAGTCAGGACATCCACGAGCGCCGCTTGGATGGTGGTGCTTGCCGCAGAGATGCTGGGAGCCGATTCCGGAGTTGGCTTCCTTATCTCCCGTGGCATGGATTCAATCGATATGCCTTTGGTTCTCACAGGCATGATCGCCATCGGTATAGTCGGTGCGATCCTGGCAATCCTGACTCAGTTCGTTGAAAGGTTGATATGCCCATGGACAAGAAAAAGCAAGTGATTCTTAGTTTGAGAAACATCAGTCAAAGTTTTGTCGTGAAGAACGAGGTCAAACCAGCTGTCGAGGACGTTTCCCTAGACGTCTACGACAATGAGTTCCTTGTAGTCCTTGGACCTGGACACTGCGGGAAAACCGTGTTGATGAACGTGATCGCAGGTATTGAAACGCCTGTCGAGGGAAAGAAATACCTCAAGGGGGAGGAAATCCAAGGTAATGACCGACGGATCGGCATGGTTTTTCAATCGCTCAACTTGATGCCATGGCGGACGGTCCTGGGAAACGTTGAGTTCGGGCTTGAGCTGGCAGGGGTGGGAAAAAAAGAGCGTCGCGCGATCTCGCAAAAATATATTGACTTGGTCAGGTTGACAGGATTCGAGCACGCCTATCCGCATGAATTGTCAGGTGGGATGAAACAACGTGTCGGTATTGCCCGGGCTTATACGAACAATCCCGAAATCTTGATTATGGATGAACCATTCGGGGCATTGGATGCACAAACCCGGTATGCGATGGAAGAAGAGGTTCTGAGGATCTGGAAGGAAGAGAAGCGTACGGTTGTCTTTGTCACCAACAACATTGAGGAGGCGGTCTTTTTAGCCGACCGGATAATCCTCTTGAGCAACTGTCCTGCGAAGGTCAAGCAAGTCTACGATCTCTCACCGCTTGGCCGCCCGAGAAATTTGATGGATTCAGATTTCCTTCGTTTGCGGACCGAAATTTCCGACAACACGGATCTTGCACTGTGAGGGGGGTGGTGTGCGATGAGTGAAGAATACAAGGTCAAGGTGGAGCACCTGACCAAATACTTCGGTGACCTCCATGTGCTGGATGATGTCTCCTTCAATATCAAGAAAGGGGAGTTCTTGTGCGTGGTCGGTCCTACCGGTTGTGGAAAGACCACTTTCCTCAATCTATTGACCAGAATATATATGCCGACCAAAGGGGAACTCTACATCGATGGCGAGCGCGCCGATCCCAAGAAGCACAATCTTTCAGTGGTTTTCCAAGAACCCTCGGCAATGCCGTGGCTTACGGTAGAGAAAAACCTGCGCTTCGGGATGGAGATCAAGAAGCTTGCCAAGGATGAGATCGATAGAAGAGTACTGAACATGATCAAGCTGCTCGGACTCGAGCAGTTCCGCGATCGCTATCCTCACCAGCTGTCTATGTCGACAGCGCAGAGGATTATCATTGGACGTGCTTTCGCCATGCAGCCCGACCTGCTCTTGATGGATGAGCCGTATGGGCAGATGGACATCAAGCTTCGCTTCTATTTGGAGGATGAGGTCATCCGCCTGTGGAAGGAGATGGGTACGACAGTTGTGTTCATCACCCACAATATCGAGGAAGCGGTGTATTTGGCTGAGCGGGTGCTTATCCTGACTAATAAACCGGCCAAAATCCGTGAGGAAGTCAATGTCGACATACCTAGACCTCGTAAGGTTTCCGATCCTGAGTTCGTCAAAATCCGAAACCATGTTACCGAACAGATCCGGTGGTGGTGATTTGTCAACGGTACTCCCTCTTCAGGTGGTGATATAGACCGGTCATTTTTATGAGAAATTCAAAGAAAAGGAGATAAAGGATATGGCGATGGATAAGAAAATTCTCTTTTTGGGTCTTGATGCGGCAATGCCTGACCTTGTGAAGAAGTTTGTCGCTGAGGGGGTGATGCCGAACACTGCCAGGTTGATGGGGCAGGGGTTTTTCTCAAGGCTTGAGACCGTATTCCCTCCTCTGACCGCGGCTGCCTGGACAGCGATTGTCAGCGGGGCTGGAAGTGGAACCAATGGGGTTCCCAGCTTGATGGTGAAACATCCTGGCGAGGAACTCGATCATTGGCACACCTCATTCGACCGCAATGAGGTTCTTTGCGAGACCTTGTGGGATGTCGGCATCAAGATGGGCAAGAAGGTCGCTTTGGTCAATTGGCCGGTAACCTTTCCAATGGGAGCCATTACTGAAGAGAATGGGTGCCAGCTGGCTGGTGCTCTGAATCCTCCATTCCGTTATTTCTTCATGCCGCTATGGGATGTTGCCTCAAGCGCCTGTTTTTCCAACAAGCTGCTGCATTGCAACCAGATTCCAGGACGCGCGGTGAAGATTCAGACCAAACCAGCTCAAGGGTGGAGCAACCTTCCCGTGAGCAAGCGTCCCTGTCTTGAGTTCGATATCACGGTTCCTCCCACATATGTGAAGGGATATACGATGGAGGTCCTGATGTATGCTTCGACTGACGAAGGCTACGACAGGATGTTGGTCTCCGAGAGTAAGGATGCAAAAGCCGCCATCACCGATATCGCTATGGGTGAGTACGGTCCGTGGATCACCCGTAATTTCGATGCCAAGGATTACAACAGGAATGGACGTTTCCGCTTCCAGATTCTTGAGTTGGGCAAGGATGGAAAGGATTTCAAGCTATACCAGAGCTCCATCAACATGGCCGACCCTTATTCAGTCCCGGCCTCGTTGAGCAAGGAAGTGGAGAGTGTTGCGGGCACGTACATGGAGGTCGACGATCCTTGGGCTTTCATGGACGGTTGGATGTCCTCCGACCTGTACCTAGAGCAGTTGGGCATGCATGCAGCTTGGTGGGGAAAGGCCACCAAGTACGTGCTTGAGCACCAAACGTGGGATATGGCATTCTCGTGGGTCGGAACCATCGACCACATCGAGCATGCACTTTACTCTGGAATCGAACCGACTTCGCGGGTCTACAGCGAAAAGACCGCTCCGTTCTGCTGGCACATGATCCGTGAGACCTATAGACAGGTTGACGAGAATATTGGGAAAATCCTCGAGGCGGTAAACCTCGATGAGACGTACGTCATCCTCATCTCCGACCATGGGATGACCCACCTCGACTGGAATCCGTTCGTGAAGGAACACCTGCAGAGGGCAGGTCTTCTGAAGTACAACCTCGATCTTTCCACCGACGATCCTTCCAACCTGTCCATCGATTGGAAAAATACCCTGTGCCATCCACTCGAGCCGTGCCATGCCCACCTCTTCATCAACCTCAAAGGACGTGACCCGCAGGGAATCGTGGAGCCGGAGGACTACGAGACAGTGCAGGAGAAAATCATCAATTGCCTGATGGGGATGAAAAACCCGGAGAATGGGAAGAATGTTGTTGCTTATGCGTTGAAGAAGAAGGAAGCCGCCAGGCTTGGTATCTATGAGGGGCCTGGCTACGACCGGGTTGGCGATGTGTTGTACGCTTGGAATCCCGGGTACATGTCCCATCCCTTTATATACCGTACTGCGATCAAGTACCGCGATGGCTCACAGAGGATCAGGCCTAATCCCGAGCTCTATGAGCAAGCGATCCTGTGCAAGAACTTCCCTGAATTGATCGAGGAGACGGTAGCCCGGGGTGGTGGGGATTATAACGCAGTGTGCGGCAATTTCACCGGTGTCCATCTGGCCGAGCCGACGCTGCATAGCATGCATGCCTGCATGATCATGGTGGGCCCTGGGATGCCGAATTATGAAAGAAGGCTTCCTGCCCGCATCATCGACGTCTGCCCGACGCTTTGCAAGCTTTTGCATATCGATGTGCCGAAGAATGCTGAAGGAGGAGTCCTGTATGATATCTTGGACAAGATCGAAAACAAAAGTTGAGACTATCGGTCTCATCGGTTGCGGTCGCATGGGAGTCTGCATGCTCGAGGCGATGCTCAAAGGGGGCTTCAAGGTTGTGGCCTATGATGTTTTCCCCGAAGCGACGCAGAGAGCGGCGGCTATGGGTGCGGATCTGACTGATAATCCAAAGGAATTGGCTCAGGTCGTTGATATGGTGCTGTTGTCGCTGCCGGGGCCACTGCAAATTCGGGATGTCCTCTTTGGGGAAAATGGAGTTGCATATGGACTAGGCAAGGGCAAAGTAGTGGTCGATACCAGCACGGTCGACCCTAAGACCACCCGGGAGAACGCCGAGCGCTTGGAAGAGGCCACTGCTTCTGCGTATCTTGATTGCCCGATTCTTGGCAGACCGTCTGCAACCGGCAAATGGATGCTTCCCACTGGAGGGAGCCAGGATGCACTTGAGTATGTGAAACAAGTGTTGCTGACTTTCGCCGCCAACGCCGTTTCCGTTGGAGGACATGGGGCAGGCAATGCATTGAAACTGCTGAATCAGATGATGTTCACCTGCATCAATGCGGTTTCCAGCGAAGTGATGGCGATTGCAGAGTATGTTGGGGTCGATCCACAGATGTTCTACAATACGGTTGCATCATCCAGTGCGGCTACAGTAAGCGGCCTGTTCCGGGAGGTTGGAAAGTGCATCCTGAATCATGATTACAATCATCCAGCCTTTACGGTCGATTTGCTGATCAAAGATACTAAACTTGCGCTTCAGATGGCGAAAGATTCGGACGCGCCGAGCTTTCTTGCGGGCTATGCCCATATGTACAATGAACTCGCTCATGCGAACGGTCATGGCAACGAGGATACCAGCGCTGTCTACAAGGTATTCGCAAAACAATTTGAAAAGGAGAGCACATAAGATGAAGATGGAATTTGAGTATGGGGAAGGCACAATCACGGCGAATCTGCCTGACACCACTGATGTATTCGTACCTGGCGTCACCGTCAAAGACCCCCCCGCCCTTGCCCAGGATTGGGATACCTTGTATGCGGAGACCCTCAAAAGCATCCGCAACCCGATCGGGATGCCCCAGCTAACCCAACTTGCCCGCAAAGGAAGCAAAGTCGTGTTCATCATCCCGGACATCGTCAAAGGAGGCGTTCAGCCAACCAGCCACCGGAAGGTCGCCATCAAGGCCTGCCTTCAGGAGTTATATAGCGTTGGGGTTGAGAAGAAGGATATCCTTCTGTTGATTTCCAATGGCCTGCATCCCCGTGCTACGGTGGAGGAAATGCGCAAGATCCTTGGAGATGACCTGTTCAGCGGTTTCTATTCCTCCGGGCAGATCACAAGCCATGATTCTGAGGATTGGGAGCATCTCATCGACCTTGGATATACTGAGCAGGGCGATCATGTCATCATGAATAAATATGTCTATGATGCCGATGTCGCCATCATGATCGGGCACTGCCAGGGCAATCCGTACGGCGGATATTCCGGTGGATACAAGCATTGCACCTGCGGAATCACCCACTGGAAGAGCATTGCCGCCCACCATGTGCCGTCTGTCATGCATCGTGTCGACTTCACCCCTGTCTCGGTGACCAATGGCATGCGTAGCAAGTTCGATGAGCAGGGTATGCATATGGAAGAGAACATGGGCAAGAAGTTTTTCTGCTGTGACGGTGTGCTTGATTCAGCCTCCCGGCAGATGGCCATCTTCAGCGGGTATGCCAAGGAGATGCAGCCTGTGAGCTGGGCTGTGGCGGACAAGCGCACCTATGTACCGTTCGCCGAGAAGAAATACGATTGCATCGTCTTTGGCATGCCGACGAATTTCCACTATGGAAATGGGATGGGCACAAACCCGATCCAGATGATGCAGGCGCTTTCCGCACAGATCATCCGCCATAAGCGCATCATGAGCGATCGCTGCGTGTTCATCGTCTCCAGCATTTGCGATGGGTATTTCCACGATGAGCGCTGGCCGTACCTGCGAGAGGTGTACAACATGTTCCAGCATGACTACATGAATGTCCTGCCAGACTTACACCGCTATGGTGAGTACTTCGCAACTAATCAGGAGTACATCCGCAAGTATCGGTATTGCAATGCTTTCCATCCATTCCATGGCTTCTCGATGATGAGTTGCGGCCACATCGCGGAGATGAATACCGCTGCTATCTACATTGTCGGCGCCCGTGAGCCTGGCATCGCCAGAGGTATGGGTTTGAAGACGAGGGCGACCTTCGAGGAAGCCCTTGCCGATGCAAAGCGCAAGTTCCTCCCAGAGAATCCAAGCATCCTAGCCTTGCCGCTTACCTTCAAGACCGGTGCCGTCCACCTTGCCATGAAGGATGAGGTGTACGATGGAACCAATGGACATCCCGGTGATGGCGCCATGGTCCATTGAGTGAGGCCAGAGACCTAGGTTGCATCCAAGAGGCTGTTTCATACTTTGAGACAGCCTCTTGCTTTGAAAAGCTATATCAAGAGCTATTGCATAATCCAGTTGAACTTCACAATCCAATTCCAGCGGCATATACCCGATTCAGAGATTACACCATGCACGATCTCGGCGTGGGCACCATGCGGAACATGCAGAATGTCATAACTGGATTATTCCTTCCTTCATTGTTTTTCAACGAATACAGTCTCACCGATAAAATCAATCTCTGGCGTGGCAAAGCAAGCTCGGGCATCAGCATCATCTGGGACGAGTTGATCAACCACGACTTGATGCAAGAAAGCACCTTATTAAAAATCCCTGTCTATTTTCTCCATGGAGTATTTGACTACACCTGCTCATACGAATTGGCGAAGGAATACTTAGAGAAAATCGAGGCTCCGGATAAAGGGTTCTACTCGTTCGAGCATTCGGCTCATAGCCCCCTCTTTGAAGAGCCGGATGAGTTTGTGCGGATTATCAAAACGGAAATCCTGGCTAAGACACCATAACCTGAAGGTCTCAAGCCAGGCTTCGAATGAGGAATTCCTTGACTTCATCGAATTTGTCGATGATGGCATGGCCTGTGTCCACAAGGAGCTGTGCATCTGCATGGGGGAGGAGTGCTTTCAAGCGTTCAACCGATCTCCGAGTGTGTAAAAGGCCATCGTGATCGCCGCCAAAGTACTGAATCGGCATGGTGAGTCGCAGCAGCTGTTCGTCCGAAAACACCGGCAGAGGTTCGGTCACCGGATTAAAATGCTTGGAGACAATAGCTTGGTAATCCAAGATTTCTTGAGGAACGACAGTGTGGTGATAGATAACCTTGGAGAGCATATGCTGTCCAGTCTTGCCGAGCATCAGGAAAAACAGCGCCTTGAATATGAAACCCAGCTTCTGCGCTGCGATTCCGCCGCCGCTTACCAGCGACAGAGCTTGGACGCGCTCAGGATTGCGGACAGCGAAATCAACCGCATACCAGCCACCGAGACTCATCCCTAGAAAACTGCATTTCTGCAGGCCTAGGGCATCGAGGGTGCATCTCAACCAGGATTCAGGGGTGTCTGATGCCAGCGGGAAACGCTCAGAGGTGCTGAATCCCGGTTCACCAGGAATATCCACGCAAAACACACTGAAATCTTGGGTGAACAGTGGAAGAATTCCCAGCCACGACGCGCTGTTTGAGGTGGAGCCGTGGAGTAGTACCAGCGGGGGTTTCTGAGGCGAGCTTTTCTCAAGGATAAAAGTCCTGCCATACGCAGTCTCGATAGTCTTCTGCACCAGCCCATCGGCAAGAGCCGAATTGAGATGGTTTTGATAGGCCTGCGCGACAATCTGCCGCCCTTGCTCAGATTTATACACACTTGCATTCATGGTTCGTTCCTTTCAATTTCCGCCAAACGGCTGAACATGGTCATGATTTCAGCAATGAAAACCGGCGTTCCATAGAGGACATACTTTGCCTTTTGGGCTTCAGGATAATAGAAGAAATCAAAGCGGGAGCCACTTTCTGACCTGTTCGTGCAATTCAAAGCCGCCATCAAAGTGTTGGAGAGCCGTGACGCTTCCTCGGAATTCTGTTCGACAATCTCGATCACAGCGGAAACCCTCATTCGATCGCTTATCGAACCAAAATCGACTGGTTCCGCCTTTTGGGTAGGAGTCGCGAGCTCTGCATGCGCATAGTGCTTGAGAGCCTCTTGGCTGATTCTCCACGATCTGCCGATCTTTTGCGCTTTGATCTTTCCCTCGTGGATAAACCGGAGAATCGTCTTGGGGTGGAGTTGCAGAATTCCAGTCAGTTCCTGGATTGAATAGAATGTATTTTCCATATTATTACCAAATACTCCTTAAAAATACTTATGAAGTAATAATAAAGACTATTAAAGCATATTGTCAAGGAGTATTTTACATTTATTGCGAACATATATTCTGAGAGAAGAGCGCAAAGTGAATTACCTCGTCCCGTAGGGTATTGATACTATTCATTTTCATCATCATAGCGTATCGTAGGACTTGGATAGAGGAGCTATGATCAATGGATGAGTTTCAACGGGCGACGGGTGCGTTATTAGGTGTGTGTGTGGGCGATGCCTTGGGCGAGCAGGTCCGGGGCGTGCTGGAGGAAGCGGTGAAAGCCGAGTTTCCCGAGGGCCTCTCCGAGATGTATTCCAAGGAACGGGTCCAAGGCGATACCGGGGAGATCACCGAGGAAGGTGCCCTCACTATTCTATTGGCTCACAGCATCATCAATAACGAACGCTTCGATCTTGACAACATTAGGTCAACCTACCGCGCATGGAATAAAGATGAGCCCGAAGTGATGGACGTTTCCTTGGCCACCTCGCTTCAGGAATCCCCTTCAGCGAAAAGCGAGTCCGCGCTATCGCTTGTCCGCCTAGTCCCGCTCGCCGTCTATGGCGCACAGCGCACTGAGCGGGAACTACTGAAGAACGCAGAGGCGGAATGCTCGCTCACCCATTCCAACCAAATCTGTCTCGACGGAAGTAAGATATTCGCACTGGCGATAGCCAAGCTTATCAGTGAGGAGCTCACCGCCGGCGAGCTGGTGACGTATCTGAAAGTCATATCCGCCAAATTGAAACTGGACGAACGTGTCCAGAAAGCCATCGAACTCGGTGGCAAGCGGACTCCCGCCCTAAAAGGAGACTCAGTTCCGATAGCCCTGCAGTTATGTCTCCACACTCTGCTGAACACCTCGTCTTTCGAGGAGGGAATGGTGCGCGTGGCATCGAAGGGTGGAGACGCTGCCGGGATCAACGCCTCGCTATATGGCGCCCTCGCCGGGGCTCTCTATGGGGCAGAAGCGATTCCCGAGCGTTGGGTTGGCGAGCTCCAGGTTTCAGAAGGCCTAGAGAGATACCTGAAGAAGCAATCCCGCTTCCGACGGCTGAACATGAACCTGAGTCTCATGGCCCACGAGCTGGCTGAAAAACTGTTGAAGCTCTAATCCGCTTGCCCAGGAAGGTATCGATACCCTATCAATACCCTATCAATACCCCAAGGTAAGCCCCAGCCCCAAAAGGCTTAGCCTTCTTTACCGAGCCAAGGCGGAGCTATTTACTTTTTCCCGCTTCCCTTCCGTTCCTCGATCCGCTTCTTCTGGGTCTTCTCAATCGCATTCACGATGTTCTCGTAACCCGTGCAGCGGCAGAGATTGCCGGAAACCTGCTTGCGGATCTCCTCCCTGCTGGCAGGGGTGTCGCTGGTGATAATGGGAATGGACGACATGATGAAGCCGGGAGTGCAGAATCCGCATTGGACCGCGCCTTCATCCATGAACGCCTGCTGGATATCCGAGATGGTCCCTTTGGTGTCGGTGAGCCCCTCCAGGGTTAGAATCTCCTTGCCCTCAGCCCATACAGCCAGATAGATGCAGGAGTTGAAGGGACGGCCGTCAATCAGCACGGTGCACGCGCCGCATTCACCCACGTCGCATCCATGTTTGATACTGTCCAGACTCGCCTCGCCACGAAGCATTTCCGATAGGGATGAGCGCACATCGATAGAGAATTCGCGTCTCTTTCCATTTATTGTGCATGTGACAGTCTTTCTAGTCATTGATGGTGCCTCCTGCTTTCCCGATAGCTGCGATTGTCGCGCGGCGTGCGAGTTCCTGCACCAAATGGAGCCGGAATTCCTTGGACGCCCGCCAGCTGGTCCTAGGCATTACGTCCGCCAGAGAACCTTCGCCGACAATGTCGAGCAGCGCCGCATCGAGCGCATGGCCTATAGCGGCGGCCTCAGCGGTCCGCCCTCGCACCGGGGTGGGTGCGGCTACTCCGAAGGCGATGCGGAGCCGGTCGATACGCTGCTTGTCCGCGGTGAGCCTGACATTGACCGAGCATCCCAAGGTAGCGATATCCATGGCGCGGCGCATGGCGTACTTGATGTACTCGCCGTAGGTGTGCTCCCAGCTTTCCCTTGGGATGCGGATGCCGGTAAGCAGCTCTCCTGGCCGGAGGTCCACCTTGCCGGGACCGAGATTGAACTCGGCGTAGGGCAGGATGCGGATCCCCTCAAAACTAGCCAGCTCGAGGACCGCATCGTAGGCTTTCAGGGTAGAAGCCGAGTCCGCGCTGGTCACCCCATTGCAGATGTTCCCGCCAATAGTCCCGATGTTCCGTATCTGCGGGCCCCCTATCTGGTCCACCGCCTCGCCAAGTACCGGAACACATTGCTTGATCAGCGGGTGCATGGTGATATCGGAAAAGCTGGTGAGCGGGCGGATGAGCAATGATCCATCCTCCTCCAGACATACCCCGCGCAATTCATCCAAAGCATAGATGCTGATAAGCTCGCAACCCGATATCTCCTCGCCTCGTAGCTTGATGAGAATGTCGCTTCCACCGGCGAGCACCAAGGCCTTGGGATGGTCCTTGCGCAATCTTAAGGCATCTTCCACAGAACTTGCTTCATACAAAGTCTTGAAATCGTACATTCCCGTCTCCCGTTATGATAAAATTCCCGCACGTTCGAAGGCGAAGAAAAGCTTCTCCGGATTGAGTGGGATCGAGTTGACTGCAACACCTGTGGCATTGAGCAAGGCGTTTCTAAGCGCAGGGGCCACAGGGATCACCGGAGGTTCGCCAAGGGCTTTGTTTCCGTACGGACCGGTGGGATCGTCTGTCTCCACGAACGCGGCATTCAGTTCCGGGGTGTCCATGGCCGTCATCAGCTTGTAGTCCAGCAAGTTGTCGTTGAGCATTCGCCCCGTCTTCGGGTCGAATTTGAGGTACTCGTACAAGCCGTACCCCAAACCCATGCTCATACCGCCATGCACCTGTCCTTCAGCGGTCTGGCGGTTGATGAGCCGCCCGGAGTCATGGACATTGATGATATCCAGCACTTTTATCTGGCACATTGGGATATCCACTTCGATTTCCGCGAAGCACACCCCGAAGGCATAGGTGTTGTCCGAGCAATGGTGGGATTCCTCAGCGGCGATATGGGTGGAATTGGTCAGGCTGTAGCAGGATTCCACGGCCACTTCCGCGACAGATATCAGAGGCGTTCCCATGTTCTTGCGCACTATCTGGTTGTCCTTGATATCCAAGTCCCAGGCTTCCTTATTCAACATGAAAGCCGCGAAATCCAGGATTTTAGATTTGAGGGATTCGGCGGTTTTCTTCACTGCCATACCTGAGACGTAGGTCTGCCGTGAAGCATAGGCCCCAGTGTCATAGGGAGTGGTGTCGGTGTCCTGCCGGCTCATCACATGGATCTTGTCCATGGTCATGCCCAGCGTTTCAGCCGCCATCATGGCGAACACGGTGTCGGCCCCTTGGCCAATCTCGGTGGCACCCATCTGCAGCTGCAACGAGCCGTCCTGGTTGAGGACCATGCGGCAGGCGGAGGTCTCCAGGCTGATGGGGTAGACGCCGGTTTTATAGCAGAAGATCGCCATGCCGACACCTTTGCGGACCAATCCGGTCTGGGCGGCATAGGCCTCCCGTTTCTGGCGGTATTTCAGGTAGGCTTCGCCCTTCTGAATGCATTCGGCTAAGCCTGTGGAATGGCAGGTGATGGAGGTGGGTGGGTCGACATAGCCCAGCTTCATCATATTCCGCGTTCTGAGGTCGATTGTGTCCAACCCGGTGGCCCTGGCGATGTCGTCCACATGCGATTCCAAGGCAAAGCCAATCTGCGGAATCCCGTAGGCCCGCATGGCCCCGGCTGTGGGTAGGTTGGTGTAGACTGTGTAGGCCTCGCTCTTGATAGCTCCTTGCGGGTACATCATGCGAAATCCGTTGACCGCGTTGGCCACCAAGGCATGGGCATGGGAGGCATACGCCCCCTGATTGGAGTATGCCACAATCGAGCGGGCTGCGAAGGTTCCATCGGCACGCACATAGGAGACGATATGGAATTTCATAGCGTGGCGAACCCTGGTGCAGCAGAAGGTCTCCTCCCTGGTGTATTCCAATTTCACAGGGCGTCCACCGACACGCATGGTCAGAAATGCGTTCAGCGGTTCGGTCAGCGCGTCCTGCCTGTTGCCGAAACCACCTCCGATATAGGGTTTGATAATCCGGAGGTCGCCAAAACCGATGCCAAGAGCCTGTGAGCAGATGCGCCGGATGATGTGGGGAATCTGCGTCGCACTCACGATGACAATCTTGCCCGCCTCCATATAGGCGAAGGAAAGGGCCTTTTCAATATGGCAGTGCTGGACGATCGGTGTCTCGTAATCGCCTTCGATTCGTATCAACCCTGGCTCTTTGATCGCATCTTCAAACGACCCTATCTCATATGAGGAGCGGACAACCACATTGCCTGGCCGTTCATCATGGATGGCTCCGGCTCCTGCCTGCATGGCCGCCTCGATGGTGAGCAGGGGCTGGTACTCCTCGTAGCTCACTTTGATCTTCCGTACAGCTTCGGTAGCCGCGATTTCATTCTCCGCGACCACTGCCGCGATGTCGTCGCCATAGAACCGGACTCTCGTGTTCAGCAGTTTCCTATCCGCGATATCCTGATGTTTCTTATCCGTGGACCAAGGGTGTCCTGCAGTGGGGAATTGGATGTCGGGTACGTCGAAGCAAGTGACGATATCCACCACACCCGGCACCTTCCATGCTTCCGAAAGGTCGAAGGAGGTTACCAATCCGTTGGCGAAGGTGCTGTGGAGTACTTTCGCTATCAGCGCATGGGGACCGACAAGGTCTCCGGTGTACTTTGCCATCCCGGTTACTTTGTCCCGGGCATCCACCCTGTTCAAGGCTGTTCCAATGATCTCCATTGTCCCTCCTCCACTAGTTGCTTGTAGTTCCATAATACAACAAATTGCAACAAGTTCAAGGTACAGTCTGGATTTTCATTCCCTCACCGGGCGAGAGGAGAAGGGCAATTTAGTGCCAGGCACAAACTTGATGCAGTATAGCTTGCATACTGTTTATATTCAGGTGCTCACGTGTAACTTCATATCGGAGAAGAAAGCAAGTTTGTGCCTGGCACGGATCTGCGGTGATGGAGAAACAAGGCCTCCAGATACCGTAACCCAGTGGGTGTCTTGAAGATTTTCTCCTGCATCGACCGCACCTGTGTTTCCTCGGAATGCTTCTCATCCAGGTTCACCAGCAGGTCCGCTTCCACCAGGATTTGGAAGTCCTTGCCTTCGATAGCGGAATAGGTATGATGGAGGCTGATGATGTGGCATACCCGCTCGATAAGATTGGAGTCGTATCCCAGGGAGGTAAGAAGCTCGCGCGCAACGGGAGGGCCTTCGGTCTGCTGGAGTGTGGCATTGCTGGTGCCGTAGGTGTCTTCGCTGACGCGGATACCGATGTCGTGGGTGATCGCCACCACCTCAACGATCTCTTGGAGGTCGGGTCCTAGCAGTTCTTGCTCGGCGATGGTTTTTGCAAACGCATATACCTTGAGGAAGTGGTTGATACGCCGGGCATCACCTTCGAACAGGGTGATCATGGAATTTATCAGTTGATTATGCCGCATATGCTCCATATATCGGGCAATGAGCGTGCCTTGTCAATCCCATGATCACCTGAACATCGCCAACCCTCTGAAGTCTGCTATCAACTACCTCTGCCACGAGCTCTTGAGTGCCACTGAGGAATAATGCCCGCTCAACGTATTCGCCGACAAGCCGAGCACGGCATCATGCGGGATGTAGCGATATCCGTTGCTGAAGACAAGATGCAGATTCCGGGAAATCCTCAGCTCCACCCCGGTCGCAACCGAGCTGTAAAAATAGTGGTGCAGGTTTGCGGTGTCAAAACCCGCGCAGGTGGTGCCTTCAAGATATCCAACCGACGCTCCGCCAACTGAAACCTCTAAGAAAGGATTGAAACCTGAATTTTCAAACAAGGTGATGGTCAATTCAACACCTGCCAGCAGCATGAAGGCCGACTCCGTCTCCGTGATTGTCAGTCCGAAATTGGATTCTGGAAAATCTGAGAGCAATTGGAAACTCCCAAACGCACCGAGGGACAACCTCGAGGACAGCCGTGTCCCTGTCGATACGCCAAAATGAGGCGCCCGTGCATTCTGGATAGAGGCTTTTCCTTTTTCCAGGACGAAATAGGGTTGATAGCCGTATGGATGGTCATCATAGTCATCATACGACGAGGCGGGGAGTGTGTTCACACAGAGCACACACAGCAAGAGAGCGATTCCGAAAAGAAGCGGTTTTTTCATATTTTATCATTCCTTTGGATATCCGTGCACGGATTAACCGTTAGAAATAATGCAATAAATGTGCCAAGGTTTATCACCGAGGCTCTCATGAGGTATTAAAGTGGATAAAGAGGCGATTATTTTCTTATTTGGCGCCTAACCACAGTCAAAATCATTGGTTGTTCTGGCGGTAAAAACCACTAGATTGGCGGAATTAACCAGTGTGGAAAAAGTTCCCGGAACCTTTTCCACAGGGGCGGAAAGGAGGCGAAGCTTCCGCCTTGGAGGGCTTGCCCTAGGGTATTGAGACCTTTCATATCACCGATATTCTTTCAAGGCTCGAAGCGCCCGTAATGTGACCCACTTGGAAGGCTTTCCCTTTTGCTCGATGGAGACCAGCATCCGGTCGCTATAGGAATTCTCCAGGGTCCAATATCCCTCTGGGGATCGTTTGCTCTGCATCAAGCCGATTGCGTCATCAAGCTGTGGTGAATGGATTTTCAAGGAAGCCAAGATATCCAAGATTTCCAAAGCATCGCTTTGATACATCAGCGGGAAGCCGAATTTCAGCCAACCAGGCTTCGCGATCTCCTCGGGATGGTGGCTTTTTTTATAAATCCGGTGTTTCAGGAAATAATCGACCAGTTCTCGGATCTTCGCATCCACCTGCTCATTCCGCTTCGGCACGGGAATCGCAGCCAGGGCTTTCAAAGATTTGGCAACACCCATATGGCAGGAATGGCTTCCCCAGCAACTCCGGTAGCGGTCGTACATCTCGCCCAATGGTGGCCTTTCTTCGCCATCATCAGAGCGTTGATAGGTCAATATCCACTCGATCCCTTTGCGCAAGCGCTCATCCTCGAGATAGCCCAGTTTGATCAGCGCAAATACCATATTGCCCGTCAGGCAAGGGATGATTAAACTTACCAATCCGCTCTTTGTCCGTGCGCTTTCGGCAGTGGAAAAGCCACCGTTCTCAGGATTGTACGAACTATGCAGGATGAACTCACAGGCCCTTTTCACTTGTTCGTTGGAGGGGTCAGCGGCAAATTCCGCCAAAGTGATTAGATTCCAGACCGCACCATGGTATTTATCCGTATAGAACCGGCCCGGGTCCACCCAGGAACCATCACCATTCTGCTTTTCCAGCAGTTTCGCCACCACCCCCTGTGTCATGATTAACTCGCGGGCAGCAAGAACCTCGGGATCATCCAGTGCTCGGTCCAATAGGGTGGTCAAGGTGAAATACCGTACCGAGGGATTGTTCTCCTCGAGAAGCCAGGTCAGAATCTTATCCGTCATGCCCACATCATACATTCACCTGCCGTAAAATGAAACGGAAAATGAAAGATATCAATACCCCAGGATAAACCCCGGATAGCGGATGCGCAGATTCGTGCCAGGCACCAGTTTGGTGCCTGGCACGAATCTGCGGTTGTATTTAATTTCCAAGCAATTCAATATATGATGGGGTAGGTGGTTCCATAAGAAAGGAGGAAGGGGATGAAGGTATTGCTCACGGCATTCGACCCGTTCGGTGGAGAATCGGTTAACCCGGCGGCGGAGGCGATACAGCGTGTCCCTGTTTCGATCGCTGATATTGAGGTGATCACTTTTGAGGTCCCGACTGTATTTAGGGAATCGGTCAAAGTGGTCATGCGGGCGATACAGCGTGTGCATCCGGATGTGGTGCTCTGTATCGGCCAGGCGGGGGGACGAAGCGATATCGCTGTCGAACGTGTGGCCATCAACCTAGATGATGCCTCGATTACGGATAATGCCGGAAACCAACCCAAAGACACCATGATCGCCCTCGATGGACCAGCGGCGATTTTCGCCACAATACCGGTGAAAAAGCTGGTGCAAGCCATCCGGGACCGCGGCATCCCTGCCAGCGTCTCCAATTCCGCGGGAACCTTCGTGTGCAACCACCTGTTCTACGGGGTGCTGAACCGCTGTGCCAAAGAATTTCCTGGCATCAGAGTGGGTTTCATCCATGTTCCGTTTTTACCCTCGCAGGTGATAGCTCGGACTGCGGCATCATCCATGTCGCTGGAGGTTATTGTGCAGGCGATTGAAGCTGCCATCGGGGCATTGGCTTGACGCAGGTGGCCAAAATATTGAAGCCAAGTAGGGTATGTGGTCAGTCATGATTCCAGCGACTTTGTAATGAATGGTATCAATACCCCAAGGTAAGCCCTGGAAAGAGTAAGCGCAGATTCGTGCCAGGCACCAAACTGACCGTCAGTTTGGTGCCTGGCACGAGCATCCTCTCCGCTCGCTTCGTGGTGAATCAAGAAATTATCTCGTTTTCCCCAG
Organism: Sphaerochaeta sp. UBA6084; assembly: GCA_002428625.1. Taxonomy (GTDB): domain Bacteria; phylum Spirochaetota; class Spirochaetia; order Sphaerochaetales; family Sphaerochaetaceae; genus UBA6084. The sequence continues at coordinate 124,387 of DIXI01000007.1, read as the reverse complement.
GTAGGCCACCCGTATGGCTTCGTTCTCCAGCAGCTCGCGGCCAGTTCCGGTCATCGAGATGGTCCCCGTCTCCAGAACATAGCCGTGGTTGGCGGTTTTAAGCGCGACATTGGCGTTTTGCTCAATCAGCAGCACGGTCACCCCATCCTCATTGATCTTCTTGATGATGGAGAAAATCTCCTTCACCACCAGCGGAGCCAAGCCAAGAGAGGGTTCGTCCATCATGATCAGCTTGGGATTCGCCATCAAGGCCCGGCCCACCGCCAGCATCTGCTGCTCGCCTCCCGAAAGAGTTCCAGCCTGCTGCCAGTGCCGTTCCTTCAGCCGTGGGAACAGCTCGTATACCCGTTTGAGGTTAGGCTCGACCGTCTTCTTGTCCTGTAGATAGGCGCCAAGTTTCAGATTCTCCAGCGTGGTGAGATTTGGGAACACCCGCCGCCCCTCAGGAACAAGCACGATGCCCTTCTCCACAATCTTCTGGGTGTCAAGACCATGCAAGCGCTCACCGTTGTACAAAATGGTACCGCTGGTGATGGGTATCAGCCCCATGATGGCCCGTAGGGTGGTGGATTTACCGGCTCCATTGGCGCCGATGAGAGTGACGATCTCATGCTCGTTCACACCGAACGAGATTCCATTGAGGGCGACGATGCCGCCATAGCAGACCTTCAGGTCATGGATTTCCAGTAGGCTCATTCTTCATCAACTCCTAAATATGCCCGGATGACAGCTGGATTGTTCTGGACCTCTTTCGGGGTCCCCACGGCGATGGTCTTGCCATAATCAAGCACGTAGATCTTATCGGAGATATCCATGACCAGGTTCATGTGATGCTCTATCAGAAAAATCGTCAGTTCGAACGAGTCTTTGATCGATTGGATGAACAAAGCCAGCTCGTCAGTCTCCTTCGGGTTCATGCCGGCGGCCGGCTCATCCAGCAGCAGCAATTTTGGATGGGTCGCCAGCGCTCGGGCGATCTCAAGCCGCCGTTGCTTCCCGTAGGGGAGGGAAGAGGCTTTCGCATCGCGATACGCGCCAAGTCCCACGGTATCAAGCAGCGCATCCGAATCCTGCCGCATGGTGTGTTCCTCCAGGTGGTTCAAGCGGAAGGTGGAGCGGAGCATGCCGGCCTTGATATGGCAGTGCTTGGCGATGAGCACATTCTCAAAAACCGTGAGATCCTTGAACAGCCGGATGTTCTGGAACGTGCGGGCCATACCCAGCCGGGTGATTTTATCAGGAGTGTTCACCACGCGTCGATGGAATACTGTCTGATCAGTGCCCCCGTAGATTTTCCGCATCTTCTTGTTAGGGGTGTTCTCACCAATGATCTGCCCATCGAAATGCACCGCGCCATTGGTCGCTTGGTAGCCACCGGTGATCACGTTGAAAGCTGTGGTCTTGCCGGCACCGTTGGGACCGATCAGGGCGATGATCTTGCCCTTCGGTATCTCGATATTGAGATCGTCAACCGCGACAACGCCGCCGAATTGCATAGTCAGGTGTTCCGTCTTCAGGAGGATATCACTCATTTCACACCCCCTTCGGATAATTTCTTCCGTTTGAACCGTCCAAGCAGCCTGTCCCAGCTGAATTCATTGCTCCCCATCAGACCCCGTCTATAGACCAGCACCACGACCATCAGCAGAACGGAGAAGATGATCATCCTAAATCCGGTCCTGAACAACGGCACTTGCCAACCGAGGATATTCAGCGGTTGGTCGAAGAAGCGCAGCCACCATTCCTTGGATGCGGTGACTAGGAAAGCGCTGAGCACACTGCCCGAGACACTCCCGATACCACCGATGACCACAATCAAAAGGATGTCGTAGGTGAGCGAGATGGAAAAGGTTTTTGCCTCGATGGAACGCATGTACATGGCCAGCAGTCCCCCCGCCAGGGCAGCGAAGAACGAGCTGATCACAAAACTCATCGCCTTATGCTTCACGAGACTTATCCCCATCGCTTCGGCGGCGATCTCGTCCTCGCGGATGGCTTTGAACGCGCGTCCGTAGGAGGAGCGGATAAGGAGCATGATGAAGGTGATGCAGATGGCGACGACAATGAAAGGGGTGAGCATGGCTGGAATCAAGCCCCCCAGCAACGGCGGAAAGTTGGGAATCTTGTTCAGCCCATATGAGCCGTTGGTGATCTTATCCATCTGCGGTGACGAGCATATGGCCCGGATGATCTCCGACATGCCCAAGGTGGCGATCGCCAGATAATCGCTCTTCAACCTCAGCACCGCGATACCTACCAAGGCCGCGACAATGGCGGCGAGAAGAGCGCCGAGAAGTAGGGCGATGAACGGATAGATGGCTTGGAACCAGTCCGGTAGGGTTGCGAGATACACTTTCACCGCTCGGATGAAGGGACTTACGCCGTTCATATAATAGACGCCATCAAGGTTTTTCACCGGGATGAGCAGGATTGCCGTTGTGTAAGCGCCGATGGACATGAATCCAGCCTGCCCAAGGCTGAACAAGCCGGTGAATCCGTTCAGCAGGTTCATCGAGACCGCCACCAAGGCAAAAATCGCGCTCTTCTGCAGAATCGAGACCAGCATGCCGTTCTTGGCTTGGTTGAAGCTGAGCCAATAGAGGAGTCCCACCAGGACGACCGCGACCGCGAGGGTGAGGATGGTGTTTCGTTTTATTCGCATGGCTTATACTTTCTCCACAGTTTTTTCACCGAACAGGCCGGTCGGGCGGACGAGCAGCATCACTATCAGCAGCAGGAAGGTGAAGGCATCGGAAAAGGTAGAATATCCCAAAGCCACCAGCAGTGTCTCCACAATGCCGATGAAGAAACCACCTAGGACCGCGCCAGGAATATTCCCTATACCTCCGAACACCGCGGCCACAAAGCATTTGAGGCCAGGCAGGGTTCCTGAGAACGGGGTGACCGACATGCGGTCTGTGAAATACAGGATGGAACCGACAGCCGCGAGAAGCGATCCGATGGCGAACGTCACCGACACGATTCCGTTGATGTTGATACCCATGAGTTTGGCAGTCTCGAAATCCTTGCTCACCGCGCGCATGGCGATTCCAGTCTTGGTTTTGTTCACCAGAATCATCAGCAGCACGACCAAGATCAACGTGAGGACAGGAGTGAGCACAGTGACGAAGGACGCGCTGAGCTCACCTATCTGGAAAATCCGCTTGAGGAACGGAATCTCCGGATAGCCTCTGGGGATCGCGGTGAACAGGTAGGTGGAGAGGTTCTGCAAAAGGTAGGAGACGCTGATGGCGCTGATCATGATGGACATCCGGGGTGATTTCCGCAGGGGCTTGTAAGCCATCCGCTCAATCCCCACCCCCATCACCGTGGTGACCACGATGGTGATGACGATGGCGACCGGCCAAGGAAAACTTGCCATGGCGAAGATCATGAAATAACCAGCCATCATGAAGATATCGCCGTGTGCGAAATTGATCAATCGGAGGATGCCATATACGAGGGTATACCCTATGGCTATCAGAGCGTAGGCTCCTCCTAGGGATATTCCTGTCAGGCAATGCTGCAGGATAGTTGTCATGCTCATCTGAAAATCTCCATACCCGTGTGATAGACCGTTGGACTAAAGAAAAGCCGGGACGGGAATCCATCCCGGCAGACAGATACAGTTCTCAGCTACTTGATGCTGACGGTCTTGAGGAACTTGAACTGGCCATTCTGGACCACTTTGATGAATGCCATGTTCTTGTCCGCATCGCCATTCACATCGAATACGATCCGGCCGGTCACGCCTTCAACCTCGACCTTGACCAAAGCATTGCGGATGTCCGCGCCTTTGGTGCTGTTGGCCATCTCGATGGCTTTGAGGGCGGTGATATAGGCGTCGTACCCCAGTGCAGACACGGCGGGGATGATCTCAGGCTGCTTGTTCGCAACCAGGAAGGGCTTGAATCCTTTGATGAACTTCGCGGCTTCGGCGGTCGCGGGGTCGGCATCGTCGAAGAATGTGGAAAGGACCACGCCTTCGGCGCTGGCGCCAGCGTTCTCGATGATGGAGGAGTTCTCCCAAGTGTCGCCAGCCATGATCTTCGCGGTGATGCCAAGCTCACGGGCCTGCTTGATGATCAGCGGGGCGGTGGCGATGGAGGACGGTGCGAAAATGACGTCTGGATTCTCGGCCTTGATGTTGGTCAGGATCGATTTGAAATCGGTGGTGTTGGTCTGGAAGCGCTGTTCGCTGACCACTTTCCCACCAAGGGCGGTATACGCCTTGCTGAAGAAGTTGCCGAGGCCGGAGGAGTAGTCATCGCCAAGCTGGGTGATGACGGCAGCCTTCTTGGCGCCTTCCTGCCATGCGTAGTTGGCCATGACGGTGCCCTGGAACGGATCGAGGAAGCACACGCGGAAGTAGTAGTCGTTGCCCAGGGTGACCTGCGGGTTGGTGCAGGATGCGCCGATGGCGGGGATCTTGTTGTCGGCGAAGATGTCGCCGGCTGCGATGGAGACGCCTGAGCCATAGGAGCCTAGGACCACAGAGGCGCCAGCGCTGATGAGGCTCTGTGCAGCGGTCACAGCTTCAGTCTTGTCGGATTTGTTATCAGCCTCGACAAGTCTGACGTTGTACGTTTCCCCGTTGATCTTGACGGTTGGATACACTTGGTTCGCATAGCGCATACCCAGCACTTCCTGGTAACCCCCGCCCCCGTTCTCACCAGTCAATGGTTCGAACACTCCGATAACGATTTCCTTCACTCCCGCTTTTTGCTCACTGCCACCGGCAGCGAACGCGAAAGAGCATGCGAGAAGCACAATCAGAACGCAGACTGCAAGTCTTTTCATATGAACCCTCCAAATAAATGCGATACCGCTATTATCCCCCCATCTTGATAGTTCGCACAAGACAAATATTGGATTTTTCTCCGATTTTTCTTAGGCTCCCGAAATTGGGGAGCAGATTCGTGCCTGGCACGAAACTGCGTTATCCGATACACTTCTCCAAGCACACCACCCAGAAGGGACGCCTTCATAATCCCCGGATAATCCTCATATATGCAGCTGTATCCGGTTCGGAGTTAACATTGTTTTGGCATTCAAATTTTGTATTTCAACTCTTTTCTCTTCATTTTTCTCTCTCCTTGTAGTAATAATAGTGCATGTGGAAGGACACACGATGTCACCTTAAGGACATTTTGTTTGTTTGGAGCATTACATACGCTTCATTCGTTAAGAGTGGCAGTGGGGGATGCGTGCAGGCCCGTTGAGAAAATACTCATGAAAGCTGGAGGCTGACTTGGCTATTCTCAAAATGGAAAAACTCCAGATGTTTTTTTTTCTTCGAAAGACCTTGGTGCTCGCATGTATTTTTTTCGCGGTGGCATCACCTTCGGCACTTAGCGCCAATTCACAGCAGAAGCTTTGGCCTTCCGACTCCCAGGTGTTCACTAGAATCCAGAATCTGTATCGAATCAACAATCTCGCTACACCAAGTACCGCCGGACCATGGACGACGAATGAACTCAAGCATATGGTCGACCACGCGCTATTATCCATGAAGGACGGGCAGGGGGATAGCGGGGCGCTTGTTTCAGCCATCATGCTGCAATTGGGGGGAACTCCCAGACTGGTGGTTGCACAGGAGCTATCCCTGGATTATGCATTCGACTACTCGTTCGAGACCTACCTGCACACCAATACCACCGATTTCACCCAGAATGCGGATTGGTATTACGGATGGGATAAAAGAGCGCCGATTCTCCAGATACCGCTGGAATTCACCGCTTTGGACAAATTTTCTGGACATCTCGACCTTTCCGTCATGTTCCGCATCCAAGACGACCTGTCCCCACCGGTGGGATTGTATTCCTCCGCTTTCAGAACCAATCATTCACTCACCGATTTTTATCAACTTGACTTAAATTGGCCTTATCGGGCAGCGGGGGTGTTCGGTGCGGACCATTGGAGCTTTCAGTATGGCAGGGACAAGCTGTCATGGGGACCTGGGCACACGGGCAACTTCATGCTCTCAGCGAACATGCCGTATCATGAGCACTTGCTCTTCAAGACTCATTTCGACTCCTTCTCCTTCCTTACCACCTGTATTTTTTTCCCCTCTCCAAAAGAGATGGGCACCGGACTTGCCAATCTAAAGAGTTTCATTGGCCACCGGATCGAGTTCAATATCACCAAAGACATCCGCTTCTCCTTGTCAGAATCCATCATGTATCAAGATGAGGTGTTCGACCTCCGTTTCCTGAATCCCTTGATGATCTACCATCAATATTTTACTCCTGCTAAAACAAACTCAATCCTCACTGCCGAGATTCAAGCTGCGCTATTGCCCGGGCTTGCCGTCTACGGTCAGTTTGGCGTTGATGAATTCAAGTTCCTCGGCGAGTCATCCGAAATCCCCAACGCGCTGGCGTGGCAGCTTGGTTTGGAATACCTCAGGATGACCAAGGTGGGGACTTTTCTGCTGTGGGGTGAATATGTGCATACCGATCCGATGTTCTATCAACGCAATCTGGTGGATTACATTGTGTCCTATAAATCGTTGTATGAGTATTTGAAGAGCTATCTTGGGTATCCGAGCGGGGGTGACAGCAGGGTCTTGGCTTTCGGCGCCGAATGGGACTCTTTGACAAACATCACCGCCACATTGCTTGTGAAGTATCTCGAGAAGGGAGAATCACGGTTCAATGTGGCCTATCCCCCTGCCGACCCCACCGCGAGCACTCCCACGGGAATAGTTGAACATGTTTTGACTGTGTCGTTATATGGTTTTTACAATCTTACATTACCTGAGTCGATAGCGGTTGGAAAAAAACTTGCATTCTATGGAGGTCTCACGTATATCGGGGTGAAGAATAAAAACAATAGCACCCTCGGTCCTGTCCACGATGCGCAGTGTGTTTTTGGTATTGCATATTCAATGTAGAGCTTAAGGAGGAACCCATGAGAAAGTGTTGTCTATTGGTAATCCTGCTGGTCTTGGGATCAGTTCTTACCGCGCAAAACCTACAGAAGGTATATCCAGTCGATTCCGATATCTATCAAGGTATACGGTTGCTCTATGCCGAAGCGGGAATCGCGCCACCATCCTCGAGTGGGCCGTGGTCCGCGGCTGAATTGAATGATATGATGCGGAGGCTGAAGGTGGATAAGCTATCCGACTTGGGTCAGTCGCTATACCGGTCGCTCCAAGAGGCTCTGGATGTGCGTGACATGGGAGAGAAGACTGCTCAAGGGTCGATAGGATTCAATCCGACTTTCGAGATGTACCTGCACCAAAATGACACGGACTATCGATTGGATACCGATTGGCTTTACAATTACGATTTTCGCAGACCTTTGGTGAATATTCCGATTGAACTTTTTATGACCGATTATATCTACAATCAGACCAATCTGGCGATTTTAAAAACCCGCATCACCTACAACGATCTCACTACAGTTGTAGATTCCTCTGAGATCTTCGGTCCAAGCTTTGCCACCAACTTTCCCTTTGGCGAGGCCTTGGTCAACCATGTGGATCTGAATTTCCCTGAACGGGCGGTTATCGGGATGGGGTTCGACCGATTGAATCTCACCATCGGCAGGGATGATATCAGATGGAGTTCTGGACGTACCGGCAGCCTTACCATCGGCGATCACTTGGACTACTATGATTTCGCCCGTTTCTCCAGCTTCCATAAAAATTTCAAGTATACCTACCTGGTAGCTGGCTTTGACTCTCCTACATGGGATGGCCAACAGAATTCCACAATTGATACCAACGATACCGCCACCACCGACAGCGATAATCTGAAGATGTATGTCGCCCATCGTTTTGAATTCCGCTTTCTGCAGGACCGCGTATCCTTCACACTTACCGAAGCGATGGTCTATCAGACTTCGAGTGTGGATTTCCGATATCTGAATCCAGCCATGTTCTTCCATGATCTTTTCATCCGCGGCAATTCGAATTCCACGCTTGCTGTCGAGCTTGAGACAAGGCCTGTAGACAATATCGGTATATACGCGAATGTGATTGTCGACGAATTCCCCTATCCCGGGGAAGACCAGACCGCTCCTTGGGCTCATCCAACCGCTTTGGGACAGCAGTATGGGATAGAGGCCTCCTATCCCGTAGGTCCTGGCTATCTCACAGGCTGGCTGGAATATGTCAAGACCGATCCGATGCTCTACCTTCGGGACAGTGTGGATTATATTGTGAACCGCAGGATGTTCAGCATGGAGCGGGGAATCGCGATTGATAAGAATTTTCTGGGTTACCAATATGGTGGCGATCTCATCATGCTCGCCGGGGGGCTGGACTACCAGTGGTTTGATTTCCTAGACGCGGCCTTAAAAGTGATGTACATGCGTCATGGTGAAAACAATATGGCTTCAATTTGGGGTATCGGGCCTACCTATGTCAACCAGACAACCCCGTACGACAACCCCGCCACCTTGGACAAGACTGTAGAGAATTCCCTTTTGGTTTCCGCCCGGGTGAGGATCACCCCGTTCTCAAAGTCAAGTGTGAAGCATCTGCGCCCACTGGAGTTCATGACTCAGCTGGATTATCTGAACCACCAGAACAAAGGGAACGTGGTGGGAAACAACGCCAGCGACCTACAATGCACGATAGGAATCAGCTGGAGCCTTTAGCAGATTCGTGCCAGGCACCAAGTTGACAAGTACTGTCGGTCAGGCTACGATTATTTTTTTCACAGCTGGAGGTTGCGGCATGATTGAAGTGAGGGACCTCACCCTGCGGTACTCAAGCGGGAAAGGTGTGTTCGGATTGGATTTCTCCATCGCGAAAGGTGAGGTGATGGGTTATCTGGGACCGAACGGAGCTGGAAAGACCACCACAATCCGGGCCTTGATGGGGTTCATGCGGCCGAACATCGGCACGTGCTCTATCGGAGGGATGGACTGCATCACATGCGCTCCTATCATCCAGAAATCGCTCGGTTACATACCCGGAGAAATCAACTTCTTGGACAATATGCGCGGCGATGAGTTCCTGCAGTTCATGCAGCGGATGCGGGGGACCAAGGACAACACCCGTCAGAAGCAGCTGCTGGAGATGTTCGAGCTGGACCCAAAGGGCAAGATCAAGAAATTCTCCAAGGGGATGAAGCAGAAGCTGGGGATCGTGACCGCCTGCATGCACAATCCAGACGTGTTGGTCCTAGACGAACCCACCAGCAGTCTGGACCCGCTCATGCAGAACCGCTTCATCGATTTCATCCTCAGCCTCAAACGGGAAGGCAAGACCATCCTGATGTCCAGCCATAGCTTCGATGAAGTGGAAAGGACCTGCGACAATGTGCTGATCATCAAAGAAGGCAGAATTCTCAACCGCTCGGATGTCCAGACGCTTAAAAACACCCAGCGCAGGGGATTTGTCATCAAACCGCAATCCATCGCCGAAGCCATGGTTGTGTTGGATGCTTCTGATTTCGAAGTGCGGCAAGTCTCCCAGGATGCACTGGAGGTCTATGTGACAGGGGAACGGATCGACAGGTTCATCAAAACCGCGGCGCGTTTAAACATAGTGGACCTTGATGTGAAAAGCCAGTCGCTCGAGGATGTGTTCATGCAGTATTATGCAAAAGAGCGGGTGTCCCATGTGTAGCCCAACCCTTTTTTTCACCACCACCCGTAAGAACTGGAGCTTGCTTCTCATTTTCTTCTCGGTGCTCAGCTTTTATATGGTGGTGATGATCGCCATGTATGATCCTCAGGATATGCAAGCCATCACCTCCATGCTGGACTTGTTTCCCAAGGACCTTATGCAGATGATGGGTTTTTCCCAGATGATCACCGACCTCACCCAGTATCTTGCCAGTTGGCTATATGGGTTGCTGATGCTCGGCTTCCCCATGGTGTACTGCATTATCCTGGGCAATCGATTGGTGGCGAAACCCGTTGATTCCGGTTCCTTCGCCTACCTGCTTTCCACCCCCAACTCGCGTTCGAAGATCATCGCAACCCTGGGGCTGTATGCCTTGCTGTCAGTGGGGGTATTGTTTGTCGGGTTGTTCGGCATGGGAGTGTTGTTTTCACGGCTGCTTCTGCCAAATCTATTGGATATAGGTGCGTTTCTAAACCTGAACATCACCACGATGCTGGTGAACATGCTGGTGATGATGATCGTGTTTTTCTTCTCATGCCTGTTCAACGACAGCCGGAGGTCCTCATCGTTCGGCGCAGGCCTGCCCATCATGTTTCTTTTAATGAATATGCTCGGTGGGGCTTCTGACCAGGCGGCGATTCTGAAAAAGGCATCCATCTACGGCCTCTACGATCCATTGACCATCGTAGGCCAAGGCCCCTCGCCGGCAGTCGACCTGCTATACCTCGCGCTCATCCTGGGATTGTTCGGCCTCAGCGTGCTGGTGTTCCGCAGAAAGAGACTCCCTTTGTAATATTCGTGCCAGGCACGAAACTGCGATGGACGGCACGGCTCCGCCGTCAGGCCGCTGCGGGGTCCGCTTCCGCTCCCGTCCTTCGGACCAAGCCCTCCGAGTCCTTGCCGCATCAAGGAATCGTGGAGCCATCTGTCAACTTTGTGCCAGGTACGAAATTGACAGCGTATTTAATAGGTATAAGCCCTCTTTATCGAAAAAACCCGCGAAACAAGCCTGTTGTGTGGGTTTTTCGCGCGTCAATTTCGTGCCTGGCACGAATTTTCTAATTGTTTTGACCGGAGGCGCGTGGATGCCGTATGATGGGAGCCAGCTGCTGCTATCCCTGGTTGGGAGACACAAATTCAATCACACACAGAGAGTATCTTATTAATGAAACAGATGTTGATAAAGAATGTTAAAAAAGGTCTGTTGATATCTTTTGTTGCAGTCCTCCTTTCGCTCTCCAGCTGTGAAGGCCCATTTTTCCTTCCCGCTGATGAGATTGCCGCGCTCGCAATCGTTCCCTATGATGGCGACCTGGAATGGACTACGGTGACTGCAAATGCCGGGTGGGCGGGGCGGTACGATCATGCCGTGGTAGTGCACGATGAAAAGCTCTGGGTTCTGGGTGGATACAATCCCAATGCCCGTGGCGATACCACCAGCTACTGCGACGATGTCTGGAGCTCAGTCGAGGGCCTCAATTGGCAGTTGGCGACCGATTCCGCTCCCTGGAAAGGCCGGCGGGGCCATGCCGCGGTCTCGTTGAATGGCTATCTGATGGTCTTTGGTGGATTCACCGTGGATGAGGCGACCGGCGCGCGAGCCTATGCGAACGACATCTGGCGATCCTCCGATGGTGTGGTATGGGAGCTGGTGATCACGACCGGAACCATCTGGCGTGCGCGGATGGACCATGCGGTGCTGGTCAGCGGCGGCAAGCTGTATCTGTTGGGTGGATTTTATGATGGTGGTTTCTATCTTGATGATATGTGGCGGTCCGATGACGCCGGTGCCACGTGGGTGGAAGTCTCCGCAGGCGCTTTGCCGGGAGCCCGGGCCAGTTTTGCGGCGACGGTGGATTCCGCGGGAAAACTGTATCTGCAAGGCGGTAGTTTCAAAAACGCCAAACCATCCTCCACCGGAGCGACAGATCCCTCTGTGGTAGGTTGGGGCCGGTTATGGGTCTACAATCCCAGCGCAGTATCGCCGGTATGGGCAGTGGCGCCTAAACCATTTCTAGAAAACGGCATGTCTAAACGATCCGAACACGCACTCAGCCTGTTCGACGGGGACATCCTCCTTCTGGCCGGGAAAGCCAACTCCTCCTATCGCTTTTCAGCCTCCACCTATACGTATGCTACCTTGATGTACGAATTCGGAATCGGTTGGCGTACCGATTCGCTCGGCTTCGGTCCCGGGCCACGGTATAGCTATGGCACCGCGGTGTGGACGCCGCCAGGAGAGACTGGCGAACGCCTCTGGGTTCTCGGTGGAATGTCCAACGATGGCGCCCAGAATGATGTCTGGCAGGCTCAGAAGCGAGGTGTCGAATGAAGCACCCACAATTCGGCCCCCCATCGATTCCGTTGCTTCTGGCGGTTGTACTGTTTTTATTCTTTGGAGGTACAATCACAGCACTCGACATCACAGGTTTTCCACGTACACCGCTCTATCCATCCTATCTGGCTGATCCAATGTCGGTGCGCACCGAGGTGATGTATAAGCAGATGCTGCGTGATGAAGTCCAACCTGACGCTTTTGGACTGGGTATGCGGATGGATCCGATTATCGGCACCCAGTTCTCGGTCCTGCGTCTATCACCCGACGACCGGCGCGATTTGGGCTTCGAGTTCGATTTCGGCGTCTCGGTCCCGGTGTATATGAATGTGGACGGTTTCGACCTTCTTGGTTTCGACGGAGTCTATTATTTCGCTGTCGCGCTCAGGCCAACCGACTGGGGCGTGGTTAAATTCACCCGGCATCATATCTGCACGCATCTTGGTGACGAGCTCGATGGTAGCGGTGTGGGCAGTCCGTATGCCGATTATGATATGGGCTTGTTCATGAACTCCTCAACATTTGTACGCGACGAGTTCATCCTTTCGGTGATGGTGGACCCAATCAAACTGCTACTACCTGAATCCGATGTATCGCTTCGATTGTATGGCGATATGGGGATGTATGTGTATGGTTATGATGCTATCTTGGGTTACCGCAATCTGCTTTCCTCGGACCATGCCTTCGGACGTTACCAATATGGGGCGGAATTGCAATGGGATATGGTGCAGGGGAGGTTTGGTTCGATCTATGTGGCCGCCCATGTCAGCCGGTGGCAGTTAAGTGGATATACACCGAATCTCAGTGCGCGGGCAGGCTATATCTTTCCCCTCAGCGAATCGGCCCGGCGTGTGATGCTTAGCGCCGCATACTACGATGGGCAATCGACCATCCATAACTTTATCTACCGAAGGGAGCAGTACCTCTCATTCGTCGTCACCTTCTCCCGTTGACTCTTTGGTGCCAGGCACGAAGTTGCGCACGCTCGGGATAGGGGCGGCACGGCTTCGCCGTCAGGCCGCTGCAGGGTCCGCTTGCGCTCCCGTCCTTCGGACCAAGCCCTGCGCGTCCTTACCGCATCAGGAAAGGCCGTCTGTTTGTCAGTTTTGTGCCAGGCACGAGAAAACAAAAGTAGGGGTTTTCTCGTGCCTGGCACCAATCTTTTCTTTTTTTGAAACCTTTCTGTATTCAGGGAGTATAATGGGGGAAAGGATACATCGGGATGGTGATTTGCTGAAAACCAAACGTGTGAACCAGAAGCTTTTTGGTGAACATCCACTGCCAGATACCTCAGACCAATCGCTGGAAGACCAGCAGGATATCGCTATCATCCACCGGACCTTGCACGAGGATAGAAACGCCTTTCGCGCCCTTGTGGAGAAATACACACCGATCTTCTATTCCCTCATCATCAAGATGAACGCCGATTCAAACCGTGAACGGGCCGAAGATGCGCTTCAGGAGATATTCCTCAAGATTTTCGCAGCCTTGGATTCATTCAATCCACATCGACGGTTTTATCCTTGGGCGTATACCATCGCCATCAATCACCTGCGTTCTCAAAGCAGGCGCAAAGACCCCTCCTTGGGCAAAGCGAATATCAGCTACGACGAAGAATGGACCGGAATCGAAGCTGTACCGCATTATCCAAGCCCAGAGCAGCAGTTGATCAATAACGAAGCTCAAGTTCTCGTAGATAAAGCCCTTAGACAAATCAAACCGGTCTATCGGGAAGTGTTCGTGCTGCGGTTGATGCAAGGACTGTCCGTGACGGATACCGCGAGAATCCTGCGATTGCCCGAAGGAACAGTGAAAACATATCTGTTCCGAGCGAAGAAAGAAATCCAGGAATACCTGCGCGGCAGGAGGTGGGAATTGTGAACATGCCAAAAAGATTGAAACCTAGAGGTGAAAAGAACGTATATGTTGATGAAAAGCGCAAGGAGCACATAGCCATGGATTGCCAGAGATGGGAAGAAAGGATCGACAGCTGGATGACTGAAGCCTGGGAGCATGGGGAGGGGCACGGGGGGGGCGCCTCGCCTTTACCTGCAGAGCTTCTTGAACATGCTCGCACCTGCCGTTCCTGTGCCACACGTCTTGAAGCCGCCCGGCAGCTTGTCGGTGCTTCCAACTACGCCGGGGGCTCGCTGTATACCCGGCAATACCCGGATCTTACGGAATCGATGGCGAACCGCGTGATGGACCGCGTGCTGACGATGCCGACCACGCAGGTCGCACGTGCGAAACCCTCCCTTTGGCATGTGTGGAGACACAAGTTTTCGTTCGCGCTGGCCGCGGTCGCCCTCGCATCGATGGTTTTTTTATCAACAGAATTCTTTATAGAGCGCACGGTGCCGCAATCCCAGCCTGTACCTGAATATGCGACTGTCCGGCTGCAGATAGAGCTTCCGCAAGCACAGGATGTGGTGGTGGTTGGTGATTGGAATCAGTGGGACCCCGCCGCCCAGCGCTTGGCCAGGGTGAATGGAAGCGATATATGGGTGATCGAGCTCAATCTGGCTCATGGGAAGGAATATCGGTACCAGTTTGTGATCGATGGAGCGATGTGGATTCCAGATCCGCTCTCCCCATTGCAGGTGGATGATGGTTTTGGTGGTAAAAATTCAGTGTTGGAGACCTAGTGGATCCTGAGCGAAGGTATCAGGTAGCAGGTGTCAGGTATCAGGTATCAGGTGAAAGAGCGAAAACAGCCTTCGGGCAAGGAGTTTGATATGCATAGGATATGTACAGTCTTGATGATAGTGATATTGGTGGCCTCCGGGTCCGCCTTGTATGCGCAGGATGGGCCCGTTTTTCCGGTAGATACCCCGGCCTTCATGCTGCAATTGGCTCTCAATCTGCGCCAGAGGGGTTGGAGCGATGAAGATATTGGGCAGATGATGGTCCAGGCTCAGCTGATGAACTGGGATGAAGTCAAACGGGCCGATCCTGAGATGGTTGGCTATGCGCTCTCCTATGGATATAGCAAAGGTGGGGAAGTAGCCGACCCCGAGGTCGCCCAAACCCGGGCCCAGTTAGCTCATGAACTCGCTTTAGCTACAATGGAGATGGAGCGCAATGGGTATGACCCCCAGGCTGTGGCCAAGGCGGCGGCGAATGGGGTGCGGGATGCTATGGCGCAGGTCCAGAATTGGAAGGAGACAGGCAGAACGGAGAATCTAGGTCAGCTCATCCGCAACACCGTGCGCACCAGCGTAAGGCAGGAAACCGCGCAACGCAGCAACGCGAAAGACAAGCAGAACATGAGCCAGTCTCAGAATTCCGGCGGAGTCGGAGCTGGCAATGGTATTAGTGGCAGCGCCAGCGGTGGACTTGGCGGCGGCCTCGGTGGTGGCAATAGTGGCGGTATCGGTGGCGGTTCTGGCGGTGGCGGCTCGGGGAGATGAATGAAGGGCCTTTCCCTGAAAATCACTTTTCCTTGAATATCCCTTTTCCTTGAAAGGAGTGTGCGTGCGTAAAAGATTTTTCAACACAATGCTTCTCTGGTTGGGTTTGATGATAACCATGGGTGGACTTGCCTTTGGATCCAGTTGGGATGACCAGCTGGATGTTCTTTTGCCCAAACGGAATCTCACGGAGCAGGAAAGCACCACGATCAGAGGTGTTTTTATTGATGCCGAGTCCAGGCGGATCCCCACCGAGCTTCTGATGCCCCGGCTTGAAGAAGGGCTTGCGAAGCAAGTGTCTCCCGAGGGAGTCGCCCAAGTGCTCAACCGTGAACTCGCCGCCTACGACACTACCCGTGCTTTGATCCTTCAGGTTCTGGGGCAAAAGGCAGGCGACCAGATGCTGCAAGCTGTCTTGCCCTGGACCCGGACGGTTCTTCTCGCCCTTCAAGGGACCCCGGATACTGTTCTCGCGGAACTGCTCAAGGCCTTCAATCAACAGAAATCGAAAGACAAATGGGACAACTACCGCTTTGGATGCACCCTGTATGCAGCGTTGCTGCAGTGGGGGATGGATCAGAAGGACAGTCTGGCGTTGGTGGTGGCGGTATCCAAATCGACACTTCCCGGGTCCGACTACCGGGGTGTCCTTGATCTCATCATCGCTGGGGGCAAGCTCCGGGTTTCCCCTGAGGTAATGACCGAGCGCATCATCCAAGCTGTACCGAAAGCCAGGTCGATAGAAGTTCTAGAAACAAGGGTGCTGTATTGAGCGTTATGATCGGATGTCGTCAAAATCCATGAAAGGAATCCATGTATGTATAATATGTATAAGCGGTATCAAAGCAAGTTGATTTTCCTGTTGCTGCTCCTAAGTCTGATCGCCTCATCCTCCCTCTATGCCCTGTCTCCATCCTTTTTCGCCGGAGTCTATACCGACTACCAAATCGATAGCTTGAACCAGGCCACAGGGGGTGCCTTCGACCTCGGGCTGTATGGTTTTTTCAGCCACCGCGCATTGCTGGACAATGGTGGCTATATCTCTACCAAGGCTTCGGGCACCTTGTCGGGGCTCCTATCCAACGATACTCTTTCCGATGTGGAGTCGGCTCAGGTGATGCTTGTCCTGCCGCTAGCGGACAATCAGTTTGAATTCACCACCGCGGTGGACAGTTCCATCATCGGGTCCGACACGTCCGGCACTGAAATGAAGGTACAGGGTCAGGCGCTGTATCGGTTCCAGCGTGGGCGACGGATGATGAACCCCTATTTCGCCTATGCAGGATCCTACTTGTACCAAAGTCTTGGAACCGAGGACCGGGTATACCATGGTGGTAGGCTCGGTTTGGTGTATAGCCCGAAAATTGAAATCACCTACGCGGCTTCGCTTAATGTCGGGATGGAGCATTGGCTCGATGGTCTCCGTGACGATTTTCTGATGGATGCGCAATTCGAGGTACGTGGCCTGGCTGGGTACTTCCTTACTTGGAGAACCGCTGTCGATGTACGGTATCTATCGTCCTCCGATACGGCGGTTGGCGGGTTGTCCGGAGCGCTTTCAGGTGAGCTTGGATGGAATCCCACCCGGAAAATCAACCTCACCCTCAATCTGAACATGATCCAACAGTACCTGGTGGCTGATCAAAGTTTCGATACGTCCATTGGAAGCGTGGTCAGGCTGGATTACCATGTGGGTGACAGTCTCTACCTCTACCTCGAGAACGCCCTCGGCTTGGAGCATCTTTTCTCCGTAGATCCCACCTCGCATGTGGAATTGATAAAATTTGGAGTCGATCTCAGCTTCTAGCTGATTCCCCAACGAAGCGAGAGCAGGGCGGGTACGAGCTTCCAACACCCACTCGGGACTCGGGCGGCACGGCTCCGCCGTCAGGCCGCTACGGGGTACGCTCCCGCTCCCGTCCTTCGGACCAAGCCCTGCGCGTCCTTGCCGCATCGGAGAAAAGCAATTTCGTGCCAGGCACGGAAATGACAGCCTTCCCGGTATGCTGAGGTCCCTTTTCAGAAAAAACCCCTCGGAACAAGCCTGTTACGAGGGGTTTGGTTTGTCAATTTCGTGCCAGGCACGAATCTTATCGCACTTGGATTTTCCACACATTCCTGATATGTGAAAAGATGGTGGTGGGGAAATTGGTGGTGATGCTATCAACATCCCATTCCAAGAGCTTGTCAACTTCGGTTGGTGTATTGCCTAGCCAACCAGTCACAAGCAATCCCTTCTGATGGGCCGCGGAGACCAAGGCTTTGCCTTGCGCTGCGGTTTTTGGAATACAGGTGTTTGTGCAACCAAGCTTGACCGCAATCTCAAGCTCGCGTGCGGTGTACTCGCTGGCGATAAAACTAGTGCGCTGCGACGGAGAGATTTTCAAGACCTGCTGGATTGCGAACTGATCAAAGGAGGAGACCACCGTACGGTCCTTCAATTGGAATCGGTCAAGGGCGTCCACCACCAGTTGAGCTACTACTTGAAGCACCTCATGGGTATCGGTCTTGATCTCGAGTTGGAGTTCGTGCATCAGCGGAGCGAAGCGATTGAGAAATTCATCCAGGGAAGGAATCCGGGCGCCGGAGAATTTATTCTTGAATTGTGCTTCAGCATTCAATTTCTGCAATTCAGCCAAAGTGTACTGGCCAATCGGCCCCTTGCCATCCGTAGTCCGGTCCAGCAGCGCATCGTGGATCACCGCCAGTTTCCCATCTTTCGTAAGATGCACATCCATCTCAAAACATCGGACCCCGGCGGTCTGATACGCATACTCAAAACCAATCATGGTGTTCTCCGGGGCTTCGCCCATCGCCCCACGGTGTCCGAATAGTAAAAGCATGGAAATCTCCTTTTCAGTCTATATGAGTTGGGAAGATATCAGAGATGTGTGTGGAAACGATTAGGGAACCAGCATGACTTTTAAGGAGTGGTCGCCTTTCTCCGCCATCGCGAAAGCTTCCTGCCATTGGTCAAGTTTGAACTTATGAGAGACAACTTTATCGGTTGGCATCTTCCCGTTCTGGATCCATTCAATCACTGTCTCATAACAGAACGGGCTGAGATGGGAGCCAAGCAGATTCAGTTCCTTTCGATCGCTGATAATGCTCCAATCCACTGTGACCAGATCCTTGAACACGCTGAATTCAACGAATGTACCCATCTTGCGGATCATCGTGAGCCCCTGGTTCACACTGTTTGGGTGCCCGGTGGCCTCGATATATACATCGCAGCCGTAGCCTTCGGTCATGTCCATGACGATATCAACGACAGCATCCCTACTGGGATTCAACGTCAAGTCGGCACCGAAAGCACGCGCAAGCGCCAGACGGTCGTCCTTCATGTCAAGAACCACCAGCTTTTTTGGGTTTTTCAATTTGATCGCACCGACCATGCCAAGACCTAAAGTCCCAGCCCCCGAGAGCACCACGATATCCTCGTTGTGGATATCCGCGCGGTCGACAGCGTGTTTCGAGCACGCATAAGGCTCGATCAAAATCGCTTGCTCAAGAGTCAGCTCCTCGGGAACGTGATAGTTGAGAGCTTCCTTGGGGAATTTCATATACTCAGCCATCGCGCCATTCACATTGTTCTGGAATCCATACACATCATGTTTCTGGCACATCCAATAACGGCCGGTACGGCAGAACCTGCAGGTGCCGCACGGTACGATCTGCTCGGATATGACGCGGTCTCCCACTTTAAACCCAGTCACACCATCGCCGACTTCGACAACTCTCCCTACGAATTCATGTCCGGGAATCATCGGGGCCTTGATGTAGGGGGGATTGCCCTCGCCACCCCAGAAACTTGGAGCGCCATGATAGGATTTGATATCTCCTGCGCAAATGCCGCATGCTTCGACTTTTACAATCAGCTCTCCGGCGAAAGCTGTTGGAATATCCACCTTCTCAAGTCTAAAATCACCAGGTGCATGGGCGACAAGTGCTTTCATGGTTCCGTTCATCTCCAGTTCCTCCTATCATCTATCATATTCTATCGTGGTTCGAATCTAGCGATCACGACGTGTATTCCTATGCTTCTCAATTGCTCCAGATATGCTTCGGGGATTCCTTCCGTTGTCACAAGGATATCGACCTTGTCGATAGGGGATATGACAAAGGGCCCAACCTTGCCGATTTTTGTATGGTCGGCGACCACAATCACCTTGCCCCGCGTTTGCTCGATCATCTTTCTATTGATGGTCGTCTCGCCATAGGCAGAGTTGGTGAGGCCGTGCTTGATGCTTATGCCGTCAACACCGATTATGGATTTGGTGGCATGCATCTGGCTAAGCATGTTCATCGCCGAATCTCCGATGATGCTTTGAGACTCCTTCCGGAATTCACCCCCAAGGATCACTACGGAGATTTTCTCCCCGTACTCAATCATGGTCAATTTGGGATTGTTGGTGACAAGCTTCATGGAAAGATTCTTGAGTTGAAGCGCCACCTGCAATACAGTGGTTCCGGAATTGATGAACACCGTGTCGTTTTCGTCGAGCAGCTCAACCGTCGAGCGGCCGATGGCAGCTTTCTCATCCTTGTTCTTGATATTTTTCTGATTGAAGAGATTCTCTGTGTCGATGCGCTGGATTTTTGTGGCTCCACCTCTAGTCCGCTCCAGCAAGCCTTTTTCCTCAAGTTGGATCAAATCCCGGCGCACCGTCATTTCCGTCACATCCATCAAGGGCAGTAATTCTGAAATCGCCACACTTTCCTTTTGATCCAGTAGTTTCAGGATGATTTGTTGTCGTTGGGATTGAAGCATCGGTTTTCTCTCCTTGTAAATCAGGAATTTCACTAATTCACACAGTACATGGTATCCAACAACATAATACAATCAATCCAGCGATAAATATAATTAAAATGTTAGAAAATGTTTGGAAAACTTGATAATTCCATCTTTCCATCACCTTCCCATAGATTGATTCAGCTACTTAATCCCCAAACCCCTGGCATCAAGCCACTGCCTGAACCTGTCGGGATAGTTGCAACCAGCGGAATCCACCTGCATGGCGGCGAGGTGGGTGAATACTTCCTCGGTGTCGGCGGTCCAGCAACCCACCCAGAGTCCAGCTTCATGGGCTCGTCTCACATCATCGCGATGCAAGTAGCGCCAATCGCATCTGAAGGAATCCGCGTGCGCGTCCTTGGTCATCCGCACAGGGTCGATGGGCCTTCCCGTATACAATATCCCGGTGGGAATAGAGGGCTGCAATCGTTTTATGGTGAGCAAGGATTCGTGATAGAACGAAATGACCATCACATTGTCGGACATCTCCGCTTCTTCTACCTTTTCTATGAGCAGGCGTTCGATACCTTCAGCGGGGAAGGGATCGCCCTTGATCTCGAGCACGAGGTCGATCTTTCCTTTGGCCCAGGCCAGCACTTCTTCTATAAAAGGAACCCGTATGTCCCGATATGCCGGCCAAAACCGTTTTGATGCATCAAGGGCCAGGATTTCCTGGGTATCCATGTTCTGGAGGTTGCCGACCCCATCTGTTGTGCGGGAGACTTCAGGATCATGCATGACTGCCAAGCGGCCGTCGCGGGTAAGATGCACATCTAGTTCTATCACATCGGAGCCAAGATTGTAGCCGAGTTCAAAAGACACCATGGTGTTTTCCGGTGCATGACCCATGGCCCCTCTATGCCCTTGGACAATTATCCTACCACTCCCAGCATGTGTGCGCTCAATCATCGCCAACCCCTCCCGAACGTCCAGGTTCATTATTGTCCTATTGTATTCTCAAATGTTAAAAATTGTCAATTTAATTTTAAAAAATGATATTATTTTAAAATGAATTTAATAATACAAAATACAAAAATATGTCAATTTCATAAAATATAAGGAAATATAAACTAATATTTATTTCCAATATGAAACATAATTGGTTTCCAAAATTTAAAAATTATTATATTGACAAAATCTATATCACAATCTAACATTATCTAACATGTTTTTCAGGTGGAAAACAAAACCTAAAAGGAGGGTTTGAACATGAAGCAACTCAAAAAATTCATGCTCATCGTGTGCATCGTCTGCTCTATGACTGGAATGCTCTTCGCTCAAGGACAAAAGGCCGAACCAGAGTATGTGGCGTCTACTGAACCAATCACCATTGAGTTCTGGTATTCAATCGGGGGGAATCCCCAGAAGGCTACCAAAGCCCTGGTCGAGAAATTCAACGCCTCGCAAAGCCGGATCACCGTTGAGGCTGTTTATGGTGGATCATATGAGGATACGACTAAGAAGCTTTTGGCCTCTGTGGTCGCAGGCGACACTCCTGTGGTCGCGCATATGGCCATGGCCTATACCGCTCAGTTCGTGGTTGATGGCTATTTCGAGAGCCTGAACAAGTATTTCGCCCGTGACAAGCAGGTCTCGGAAGCGGATTTTGTGAAAGGACTTCTCGAGCTCAACCGGTTCAAAGGCGAGCTGTACGGTCTTCCGTTCAACTGCTCCAACCCAATCATGTTCTACAACAAGGACCTGTTCAGAGCCGCAGGCTTAGACCCCGAGAAGCCGCCGGTAACCTGGGACGAGCTGTATGAATACGCGAAGAAAATCAAAGCGCTCGGTCCGGATATCTATGGATTCAATATCGAACGTGGCTCCGGCTGGATCTCGCAGGGGTATACCTGGCAGTTCGGCGGTGAATGGATAGCCCAGGACAACTCCTCGGTGAAATGGACCGATGCTCCCGCAGTGGAAGCCCTCCAGTTCATGCAGAAGATGTTCAATGAAGGCCTCGCGGTCTATATGGGTGGAAACACCATGGACTTCTCCGGCAAAGTGGGCATGACCATCCGCTCCACCGCGACTCTCACCGATACTATCCAGAGCGTGAAGTATGACCTCGGTGTCGCTGCGATTCCTGGAAAAGTGAAAAAACAGGTTCCAATCGGCGGAGGAAGCCTTTATGTGTTCCAGAATGCCTCCCAGGCTGAGAAAGACGCGGCATGGGAATTCCTGAAGTTCATGGGAAGTGCTGAAAGCCAGATGTACTGGGCTGCGACCACAGGCTACCAAGCTTCTTCGGTCGGTGCTCTGAACTCTGCCGAGATGCAGGCGCTGTGGGCAAAAGACCCGAGATTCAAGACCACCTACGACCAGATCTCCTATGCGGTCGTCGAGGACCAGACCAGATTGATTCCTTTCAACGAAGTGCGCAGCATATTCAACGAAGCCTGGGATGCGACCATCCTGAAGAACGGCAATGCCGCCGAGACACTGAAGGCCGCTCAGGACCGTGCGAATAAGATTCTGGCCCAGTATAAATAAAGTTCGCGACCAATCTGGATTTGAATGGTAGAATCCATGGTCTAGGATGTGGTTCCAATGTGGTAAGTCGGATTCAACCGGCTTACCACTTGCTTAGAAGGAATAAGTCGATGAATTTTCGCGATTTGAGCCCAAAAAGAAAAAAGAAGATCCATGACCATCTTGTGGTGGGTGTTTGCCTGGCGCCTTCGGCTTTGGTTGTCATGGTGTTCACGTACATGGCGTTCATCTACTGCATCTACCTCAGTTTCAACAATTGGAACATGCTCTCCCGCATCCGGTGGATAGGATTGCAGAACTATGTCACTGCGTTCACCTCCCCGGAATTCTACAATTCCCTTAAGGTCACCTTCCAGTATGTGCTGGTAGCTGTCCCTTCGTGCGTGCTGATTGGTCTGATGATCGGCATGCTGCTCAATTGGATAACCTTCGCGAAAGGCTTTTTCCGACTGATGCTTTTTCTCCCGGTGATCACATCCATGGTGGTGGCCGCTGTGATCTGGAAATGGCTGTTCGATCCAAATGTGGGCTTCATCAACCATATTCTTTTCAGTCTTGGCTTCCAGCCCTCCCATTGGACGCGCTGGACGCAGGACCCGAATGGTGGCGCCCTTGCCGCGGTTCTGGTGGTTGGTATCTGGAAACGGGTAGGGTACAACGGTGTGCTGTTCCTTGCCGGTTTAAAAAGCATATCAGTCAGCTATTATGAAGCCGCAACCATAGATGGCGCGAACGCCTGGCAGAAGTTCAGGCTGATCACGTTACCCTTGCTCTCACCCACCACGTTCATCGTGACGATGCTGCAGTTCTTCTCAGCCTTCAAAGTGATTGAATCCGTGATGGTGATGACGAAAGGCGGACCTGCGAAAAGCACCGAGGTGTTGGTTCTGTATCTCTACAACAACGCGTTCAGCTTTCTCAAGATGGGGTATGCCTCTGCGGTCTCGGTGGTGTTGTTCGCGGTGATCATGTTCTTCACGCTGATACAGATGCGACTTGAGAAACGATATGTCCACTACCAATAGACCTGGTCAGGAGCTTGCAATATGAAAACAATCGGATTATCACCGCGTAAGAAAATCCCCGTATACATCCTGTTCATCTATATAGTGTTGGTGGCTTTGGTCGTGCTGACCAACTATCCCTTCCTGTGGATGATCACCACCTCGTTGAAAAGCCGGTCGGAAGTATTCGTCTTCCCCCCGAAGCTTTTACCTGAAGCTCTCGTCTGGAGCAATTATAGCGAAGCTTGGAACATGTCGGCATGGCCGAGATATTTTACAAACACGCTTATCACCACCATCATCCCGACGATAGGCCAGATGCTGTTTGGATCGTTGGCAGCTTACGCCTTCACGCGGAAGTTCAAGGGATCCAAGTTCTTGTTCACCTTGTTTTTAGGCACGATGATGATTCCAAGTCAGGCGACCTTGGTCCCAAACTATGTCATCCTGCGCAATCTTGGTTGGATCAACACTTTCAAAGGTCTCACCGTACCGTTCATCAGCTCCTCATTCGCGGTGTTCCTGCTTCGGCAATACTTTCTTACAATACCGAAGGATTATGAGGATGCAGCTGTCATAGACGGATGCGGCCCCTTCCATTTCCTGTTCAGAATACTCATCCCGCTATCAAAACCCGCGCTCGTGACGGTAGCTTTGTTCTCCATCATGGAACGCTGGAACGATTTCATCTGGGCTTTGATCATGACCACGAAGGACAACATGCGGACGGTGCAAGTAGGTATGGCGGTATTCCAGAGCGAATCCGGTACGGAATGGACCCTCATGATGGCGGCGGCGACCTTCATCAGCCTCCCTGTGATCATATTCTTCCTTTTTGTCCAGGATAAGTTCATCGAAGGTGTTATGACAACCGGAATAAAAGCTTGATAACAAAGAAATAACGATTTCGGTGACCAAACCATTAAATCCCAGCCTTGCTTGATAAGGAAACCATCATGTTCCCCATACGTCTCCCATCTGAATACCAGGACCATATCCATACGAAAACTCTCATCAACGAATCCGATTGCCTAGGGAGAATCACAGCCCTCATCCACGACCACAATACCAGGCATCTGGATATTGGTTTGGTATTTGACCGTATCACCTATATGGTGGCCGGGGAGCACATCGAGCGCATTCTAAGGAAAGAGAATATCCCCTTCACCCCGATCCTGTTTGAACCAACCGAACTCTCCATCATCAGCGCAGCCTATGATATCGCGCATGATCTTGCCAGGAAGCTCGTCTCGCAAAACCTGTTTCCTATCGCTATTGGGAGTGGAACCATAAATGACTTGGTGAAGTGTGCGGCCGATGAAGCCGGGACAATGTACATCTGCATCCCTACAGCTCCATCCATGGATGGTTACTGCTCGTCGGGGGCAGCGTTGATCAGAAATGGTATAAAAGTGACGGTACCTTGTCCTCCTCCTGTAGCGGTTCTGGCGGACTCCGAGATCATCCGCACCGCTCCGTATCCAATGACTGCTTCCGGATATGGTGATTTGTATTCAAAACGAACGGCGGGAATGGATTGGATCATCGCGGACCGGCTGGGGATCGAACCTATCCATACAGGTGCTTGGAATATGGTCCATACTGATTTGGATGCATGGCTTGCCGATCCAAAACGGTTGCAGACGGGTGATCGGGATGCTTATGACCAGCTTTTTTCTGGATTATGCCTGTGTGGTTTCGCCATGCAGCTGTATCAAGACTCCAGACCGGCATCAGGTGCGGAGCATATGATCAGCCACATTTGGGAAATGGAGCATTTGAGTATCGAGGGATTACCGGTTTCGCATGGATTCAAAGTGGGCGTGGGCGTGGTAGTCACCACCACTTTGATGGAAAAGCTGTTCGCCCTCGAGGATTTTGTGGATTGCGAGGGATTCCTGCGGACTGTACGTGAAAGACGGGAGACTTGGACTCAGAGGGAGCAGTCGATCGACAGATATTTCACAGATCCCGCCATCAACGCGAAAATCAAAGAGATCTGCCGCTCCAAATGGATCTCCAACTCTGAGCTTGAAAATCGGATGCGGCTGCTTTTTGGGTCGCTTAAAGAGCTTAAGCATTTATTCAAAATCAAGTTGGGTTCTTCTCAACAGGTCCTTGCCGATTTACGCGAGGCTAAATGCCCTGTAGGCATGGGTGGCCTCGGAGTATCAAGGGACAACCTGTTCGATACCGTGATGAAAGCGCAGATGATCCGCTCGCGGTATACGGTTCTGGATGTGTTGTACGAAGCTGGCTTACTCCAAGAGTTCCTAAACTCCGCGATTGCCGATGGGAAATTAAATTGATCCCCCAACGGAGCGATAGGAATGGGAGTTCCAAGCTTTCAGCTCCCGCTCCCGTCCTTCGGACCAAGCCCTCCGAGTCCTTGCCGCATCCAGAAGGTCGCAGTTTCGTGCCAGGCACGAAACTGCGGCACCCCGCCTTATGGGGGGGTATCGATATCTTTCATTGTTCCAATTTGACCTAAGGAGGGTTATCCTTTGAAATATATGAAAAGTGATTCGATGAAAAGAGCTTGTATCCTGATTCTCGTCTTCATCTGTGTCGTCTCGACTATGTTCGCGACTGTGGGTCAATTTACAATTGTAGCGTTAAACGATACCCATTCACACCTGTATCCGTGGTTGAATCCCGAAAATGGACAATATTACGGGGGTGCCGCACGCTGGTCCACCATTCTCAAACAGATTAGAAGTGAAGTGGATTCTGTGCTTTTCCTGCACGCTGGCGATATGCTCACCGGCTCCGATTCCAATTATCTGATTGACAACTCCCCTAATTGGGACAGATTGCCAAGCTATGGATACCGCGGACTTTTGGATATACCCATTTTCAACATGCTCGGTCTGGATGCTTCGGTGATTGGCAATCACGAACTCGATTATGGCCTGCCATGGCTTATGCATGTCCTGGAACCCGCGAAGTTCACTGTGCTTTCAGCAAATCTGGCCATCAAAGTCACCCCTCCTACTGATGAATTCGCCAAGCGGGCCATACCTGTTCCCTACAAGATTTTTACAAAAGGCAACGCAAGAATCGCAGTGATCGGGCTGACTACTGACGAGTATATTAAATCCGCGCAAGTGAAGATTGGCGATCCGTTCAAGACCACCAAGGACACAATCTCAGCCATCGGCGACTCAGCGGATTTCATCGTGGTGCTCTCCCACTTGGGAAAAGAAAAGGATATCGAGCTTGCGACCAAGGTTTCCGGAATCGACATCATCGTTGGCGGGCATTCCCATTCGCTCATCAGCGAAGCTTTGAAAGTGAGGGATACCACCATCGTGCAAGCCCGGGCTTTTGGAGAGTTTGTCGGGCGTTTGGATGTCGGGTATGAGGGTGGAGCTATTCTGAACATAACGTACACGCTCATTCCGACAAGCCCTTCGGTACCGGAAGACCCTTCCATCAAGGAATTCCTCGGGAGGGCGCTGCTTCTTGGGCCAGTGGTAGAGCAGGCCTCCTCGAGTGTGGAAAGCCAGTCGGTTTTAGGGACGATGGTCACCGCAGCAATCGACAGGCGCTTTGGGAATGATTTTTCAGCGGTCATGAGCGGGATGTACGAAGGTGCCCTGCCCAAGGGTATCATCTCTCCTAAGGATTTCTTTCCTGTGATGTGGCCATACCGGCTCCGCTCCTATGGTCCTGAGAAAGACCTCAGCGCCAAGCAGGTGATGGATATCCTGCAGGGAAAAGTCTCGCGCCTTGCCCGTGGCATGCTGTACCTGGCCGATGGTCTTACGACTCTTATCCGCACGCAGGTTCCAGATGCGGTGATCGAGGGATTGTTCACCGCAAGCGAGAAATACAAGGGGCAGAAGGAATTTCTACAGACTAGCATTTCAAGATCGGACTTTCTGGCCCGAAGCGCCCAAAAACCGCAGGTTTCTTACAATCTGGTGTTGGATTTGCCTACCTGGCGATTCCTTTACACTGAAGGAGTGCTCGACAATACGTATGGATATGAGATACTACCCGCAGAGACTTTCGAAGTTCTTTTATCAGATCTCAGCGCCATTTTCTAAGTTTTCCGGGTTTCTTTTGGTAAAAGCCAGAGTGAAGTTCATCTGGATACCGATTCTTTAGGGAGGATTCAATGCAACGGATAATCAATGATCCCGATCAAGTGGTTGAGGACTATCTGAAAGGGTTTGTGAAAGCCCACAAGGAGATTGTCAGCGCGACAGGTCATCCTCGGGTGCTCAAGCGGGTGCTTTCGCCCCAGCAGGGAAAGGTGGGCGTAGTCACAGGCGGAGGAAGCGGCCATAAGCCGGCCTTCGTGGGCTATATCGGCCGGAATCTGGTTGATAGTGTCGCGGTCGGTGAAGTATTCAGCTCTCCCACAGCCAAAGCTTTCCACGAGGCTATCAAAGCAGCTGATGGTGGTTCTGGAGTCGCCGTCCTGTATGGCAACTACGCTGGTGACAATATGAACGTGAAGATGGCGATAGAGGATGCCGGGGATGATGGAATCACCGTCAAGACTGTCGTCGCAAACGATGATGTCGCCAGCGCTCCTGCCGCGCAACGGCATAAACGCCGTGGTGTTGCCGGTGAAGTGTTGATGTGGAAGGTCGGAGGTGCCAAAGCAGCGCTAGGCGGTAGTCTGGACGAGGTGGTCGAAGTGGCGCAACGGGCGATCGACAATACCCGTAGCGTGGGAATAGGACTCGCTCCTTGCACAATCGCTGCAGTAGGCAAGCCGAATTTCACCATCGCGGACGGAACCATGGAGTTCGGAATCGGCCATCATGGCGAGCCAGGCATGTTTGTCCAACCCATCGTATCAGCAAGTGAGATGGCACGGATCGCTTTGGAGAAGATTCTCGATGACTTCGGTTTTGAACATGACGAGCGGTTGGTGGTGTTGGTGAGTGGGCTAGGGTCAACCCCGGTGATGGAATTGTACATCTTCTATGATGAAGTCGAATCGATTCTCACCGCCAAAGGTCATAAAGTGGACCAGGCTTTTGTTGGCAATTATTTTACTAGTCTGGATATGGCCGGTGTCACTCTGACAGTGATGAAACTTGATGATGAGTTGAGGGAGCTTGTCCATCTCAGTGCCCACTCGGTGGGATTCCATCAAGAATGAGGGAGGATGGTGATGTCTGAAGGATTCAACGAGGCGTCTGGTTCGATTATCGTACGCGATCTGATCCAGGTTATCCATGAGCAGCGGGCGTACTTGAGTGAAATCGATGGCGCGATTGGCGATGGTGACCATGGAATCAATATGGATAAGGGTTTCACGTTGACCGCGAGACGCATGGAAGGCCAGCTTCTCGGGATGAGCGAGTCCCTGAAATTGCTTGGGGATATTCTTGTGGAGGAAATCGGCGGTTCGATGGGGCCGCTCTACGGGACGTTCTTTAAAAAAATGGCCCGGGTTTCCAAAGGGATCGGGGTGGTTGATGGTCGAGTCCTGGAGCAGATGTTGGAAAGCGCTTACCAGGGGATACTCACCATAGGCGATGCCCGGGTGGGGGACAAGACTATGGTCGATACGCTTGACCCTGCCCTGCAGGCGCTCAAGCTTGCCAATAGCGCAGGTCGTGGATTCTCCGATGCTTTGGATGCGATGGTCGAAGGGGCCCATGCTGGTTGGCAGTCCACCAAGGACATGATCGCTCGAGTCGGGCGTGCCAGCAGGCTTGGTGAACGCTCACGGGGAACTTTGGATGCTGGTGCTACCAGTTGTTATCTCATAATCAAGACTCTGGCGCAGAGTATGAAGGAACTATCGAAATGAGAGTGGTGATAGGGTGTGACCCGAATGCGAACGCATTGAAGAGTGAAGTGATTGATGAGCTGAAGAAACTCGGACATGAGGTGGTGGATCTGGGTTCTGATGATCCGGTATACGCGAATGTAGCTATCGCAGTAGCCGAATCCGTCGTCCGTGAGGCTGGTTCCCGTGGGATTGTGATCTGTGGTACCGGGATTGGGGTGAGTCTGGCGGCAAATAAGGTCCGTGGAGCGTACTGCGCGCTCCTGACCACCGCATACCAAGCCGAGAGAGCGGCTCTGAGCAACGATGCGAACATGATAGCCTTAGGGTCTCAAGTGACCGGCAACATGGAAGCCCGCCTGCTGGTACGGACCTGGATGTCCAACTTCTATAAACCCGGTGGCCGCTCCGATGAAAAGATCAAGCGCATCCACGACTACGAACTTTCGTGCCTGGCACGGAAATGACAGCCTTCCCGGTATGCTGAGGTCCCTTTTCAGAAAAAACCCCTCGGAACAAGCCTGTTACGAGGGGTTTGGTTTGTCATTTTCGTGCCAGGCACGAATCTTTTATCTAGTTTTACGGTACAGGGGTGACATCGATATCCGCATCGGTGGTCTGTTCCGAAATCACCACTACATCATCCAACGTGCCCAGCACCCCGATGAAATCGCCGGTTTCGGCATCATATTCAGCCACGACAAGGTCATAGGTGCCTGCGGCTAGGAAGGCAAGTTTGTAATCTGGACCGTCAGCATCGATCGTGACCAAGCCACTGGACACTGCATTGGGGAACCGGGGTTCATCACCCACAGGGTCGGCTGCCTCTGCCACATCATAGATACCATCGGCATAGGCGAACACCATGAGTGTTTCCACGCTGGCTGTGAGTATTTCACCGGAGATTATTCCAGCTTCATCTTCCACAATCAACCGGAGCACAGGCTTGAGCAGGTATGAGCCGGTCGCTCCCCGCACCACAACTGCGCGCCTAAGGTCGAAGTCAGCGGTGATTGCGACTGTGCCGTTGTGAGGAACAGAAAAAGGCTCACCCGCGGTCGCTTTATATCCGGTTTGTGATCCACTTGGAACAAAAAGCGGTTCGTCCGTGCCTTCATCATAGACTCCATTGTCAGTGCCAATTTCGACCCAAGAGCCGACGGTTGTTATGATTCCACCATCTTCTGACTGGTCAGGAGCTCCAAGGATAAATCTCAGCTGCGTGTATTCCCCAACCGGGAGCACGAGTTCACCCAGCATGCGGGAGGTCCCGTTGGTCAACTCCATCAGGTTGAAAGTCTGCGGACCTTCGAAATCTTCCATCACCATCCACTCTTCCTCGGTCAGATGGAACTCAATGGATTGAACGGTAATGTATACTCCAACAACGTCGTCCCCTAAAAGCGGGGCGTCGGTGATGGATAGTTCAACGCTACCGGTTTGTGTTCCCAACGAACAGCCCCCCAGTATGAGCGCGAGTGCGATTGTCAGGATGATCCCTGGAAATACAATTCTTTTTCGTGATGTGTGCATATTTTCCTCCTATGCATCGATCTGAATGTGATGGCCGTGATAAGAGTCTGCGGCCGTCTTTCGATAACATGTACGCAGGATTGAGAAAATGGTTTCACTTTTCTTTCTCGTGCCAGGCACGAAGTTGACAAACCGAACCCCTTGAATCGGGCCTGATTCAAGGGGTTCGCGCTAAAAAGTGCCTACTGCATGTCTGGAATGCTGTCAACTTCGTGCCTGGCACCAATATGATTTGACTTGTAGAGGTGTGGGTGCTACAGTTTAAGCTGTGTTGGAGAGACTAGATACTATTCAGGAGGAAGGGAAATGAAGAGAACATTAGTGGTATTGCTGCTTGTCGCACT
Organism: Sphaerochaeta sp. UBA6084; assembly: GCA_002428625.1. GTDB lineage: Bacteria > Spirochaetota > Spirochaetia > Sphaerochaetales > Sphaerochaetaceae > UBA6084. The sequence continues at coordinate 93,129 of DIXI01000007.1, read as the reverse complement.
TACTTGCGGGATGCTCTTCGCTGCTGCTGAGCCAGAGAAACCTGCAGAAATCGTGAAGCTGAAAGTCTGGGGGTCCAATGAGGACCAAGCGATGCTGAAGGAGATGGTGGAGGGCTTTAAGGCCGCCAATCCGGGTAAAACGTATCAAATTGAATTTGGAGTGGTCAGTGAAGCCGATGCGAAATCGCGCTATCTGGAAGACCCCGAAGCTGCCGCTGACGTGTTCGCTTTCGCGAATGACCAGCTGAAGGACCTGGTAGGCGCAGGTGCGCTGTACGAGGTTTCGGGAAAATTCAAAGACACCGCTGTGGCCGCCAATGGTGAAGGCTCGGTCGGATCGGCAACCCTCAATGGCAAGCTGTACGCATTCCCCATGACCGCGGACAATGGCTATTTCCTGTATTATGACAAGAGCGTCATCAATGCCGAAGCACTCAAGAGCCTTGATGGAATTCTGGCAGCTGCACAGAAAGCCAACAAGAAGGTGTTTATGGATGTATCGAACGGCTGGTACATCGCGTCGTTCTTCCTTGGTGCCGGTGGAAAACTGGGAATCGATGCCAACGGCAAGCAGATTTGTGATTTCAACAATGCCAACGGCGTTGCGGCTGGGGAAGCGATCAAGGCTTTCACCGCCCATCCTGCGTTCCTCACAGGGGATGATGCCGTGCTGACTGGAGGAATGGGTACCGTGATCGCCGCAGGCGTGAGCGGAACCTGGAATGCCAATGCCATGAAGGAGAAGCTAGGTGCTAATTACGCGGCATCCAAGCTCCCCACCTTTACAGTGGCTGGTAAGCAGGTGCAGATGAGTTCCTTTGCTGGTTATAAGCTGGTTGGGGTGAGCAAGCTCACCAAGTATCCAGTGGATGCCCTCGGATTGGCAGCATGGCTGACGAACGAAGCCAACCAGCTCAAGCGGTTCAACACCCGCGGAATGGGACCCTCTAATAAAGTCGTCGCATCGGCCCCTGCGGTCCTAGCAGCCCCCGAGCTCGCGGCTCTTGCCCAGCAAGGCGCGTATGCGGTTTCGCAGAACGATGTTCTGGGCAACTACTGGAGTCCCGCCGAAGCGTTTGGCGCTCTGATGGAAGCTAAGGATTACTCCAAGAGCATCCAGGAACAGCTCAACGCGATGGTAGCGCAGATCGTTCAGTAATCTTAAAATTGCACTCGATGGAGGGGGTGGTCGGACACCCCCTCTGTCTTACACCCCACAAGTGAGTCGCCTATGAATAAAATCGATCGACATAGCATGAACTCGCTGGAGTATGTTCTCCATCGCCTGATACAGTTCTTCATCAATCTACCCCATGCGGTGGTCCGGTTTTTTAAGAAATTGGGTTCGCTGCTGGTGGCTTTTGTGCGCTGGGGCAAACGCGTGCTGATGGACCTCGTCAGCATGTTCGCCAGCGGGGATGTGTTCACCAAACTATCATACGCGGTAATGGGACTAGGATGCCTGGTTCGCGGGCAGGTGGCCAAGGGATTGCTATACTTGGGTGCCGAAGCTGGTTTCATTGCGTTTCTAGCAGGTTTCGGCTGGCACTACCTCAAGGATATCGGCACACTGGGAGTGAATGCGGAGGTGGAGTACTTGGATGATGTCACGGGGATCATCATGTACCGCACCGCTGATAATTCCATGCTTATCCTGCTGTTCAGCGTGCTCACCTTGGTTGTGATAGTGCTGTTCGCCGTTCTATGGGCGCTGAGCATCCATACTTGTTATCAAGCGGAGCAGACGTATCGGAAGGGAGGCAAGCCGGTGTCCTTCAGGCATGAGCTGCGTTCGCTGGCGGATGAAAAGTACCATGTGACGTTGCTGACTACTCCGACGCTGATGTCGTTCGCCTTTGTGGTCATACCGCTGCTGTTCATGATTCTCATCGCCTTCACCAACTACGATGCCAAACATCAACCGCCCGGCAACCTGTTCACCTGGGTGGGCCTTCAGAACTTCAGGGATATTTTCGGCGCGAACATCTCCAAATCCAAGACATTCTTCTATCTACTGCAGTGGAACTTCGTGTGGGCGTTTTTCGCCACATTCCTCAACTATATCCTAGGGCTCGTGCTGGCCATGATGATTAACAAAAAGGGGATAAAGCGCAAGAAGATGTGGAGGACGATTTTCGTCACCACCATTGCGGTGCCGCAGTTTGTCACCCTGCTGCTGATGCGCCAGATGTTCGGCGACAGCGGACCGGTGAATCTGATCCTACAGAACCTGGGGCTGGATCCGGTGCGGTTTCTGACCGATGGCACGACAGCCCGGTTCATGGTGATCATCATCAACCTATGGGTGGGTATTCCCTATACCATGCTCATTACCTCTGGAATCCTTATGAATATTCCGGCGGAGCTGTACGAGAGCGCCCGTATCGACGGGGCGGGGGCTGTGAAGACCTTCAATAAGATCACGCTGCCGTACATGCTATTTGTGACCACGCCGTATCTGATCACCCAATTCGTAGGCAACTTCAACAATTTCAACGTCATCTATCTGCTCACCCAGGGCGACCCTAAATCGGTCTGGCTGTACCAGGCGGGGGAGACGGACCTGTTAGTCACCTGGCTGTATAAACTGACAGTCACCTATCAGGACTATAACCTGGCCTCGGTCATCGGCATTCTTGTGTTCATCGTGTCGGCAGTCATGTCGCTGATGGTGTACAACTATTCCGCATCGGCTAAAAACGAAGAGGAATTCCAGTGATGGCTAGTAAAAACCGTTCCAATCAGATGGCCAATACCATCATCTATGTGGTTCTGTCGGTTATGTCGGTGATTTGGCTCATACCCATCGTCTGGCTGGTCATCCGATCGTTCCAAGCAGAGAAGGGGGCTTGGATCACCACCGTGCTGCCGCAAGGCTACACTCTGAACAACTATACCCGGCTGTTCACCGAGACGGCGCAGTTCAACTATCCGCGCTGGTTCATCAACACGTTCCTCGTGGCGGTGTTCACTTGCCTGTTCGCCACCTTGCTGGTGCTGATGATCAGCTATACCTTCAGCCGGCTGCGCTTTAAGAGCCGCAAGCTGTATATGAATATCGGGTTGATCCTGGGGATGTTTCCCGGCTTTATGACCATGATCGCGGTGTACCACATCCTCAAAGCCATCGGGCTGTACCAATCCCATATCTCCTTGGTATTGATGTACAGCACCACGGCATCGCTGTCGTATTTCATCGCCAAGGGGTTTTTCGATACCATTCCCCGGGCCTTGGACGAGGCCGCTACCATCGATGGCGCCACACGCAACCAGATTTTCTGGAAGATTACACTGCCAATCTCCAAGCCGATCGTCATCTACACGGCGCTGACTTCCTTTCTGGCTCCCTGGGTGGATTTCATCTTCGCCTCGGTGATCATGAAGGATAATTATGATAAGTACACTCTGGCGGTGGGGTTGTACCGGATGCTCGAGCGCGAGAACATCTACGAGTATTTCACCCGGTTCTGCGCGGGGGCCGTGCTGGTTTCCATCCCCATCACCATCCTGTTCATCTTCTTCCAAAAGTACTATGTATCGGGAGTGACCGGTGGCGCGACCAAGGGTTGATGGGCCGAGGTGCTCCCGGCATCGCACGGCCGTCTGTGCATGGGCTGCTGGTTCAGCCCTACCAGTGCCAGTGCCAGTGCTGGTGCTGGTGTTGGTGTTGGTATTGATATTGATAGTGTCCTTTTCCTTGACTTCCTGTGCTTCGAGCGTGGTTGACCCGCAGCTTCCGGTCATCGACGACCAGTACCGGGTGTTCTACGAAATCTATGTGGCGAGCTTCTACGATGCCAATGGGGATGGAAAAGGCGATCTTGCGGGGATTTTTGAGAAATTGGATTACCTGCGCGATCCTCAGTCGGCGCAATCGCTGCAAGTGGGTGGATTGTGGCTGATGCCGGTGATGCCCAGCCCGTCGTATCATAAATATGATGTGACCGACTATTATCAGATTGATCCTATCTATGGGACTCTGGAGGACTTCAAAGCCCTCGCTGCCGCCTGCGGGGAGCGTGGGGTTGCCTTGATCATTGATCTGCCTATCAACCACACCTCCCATCTCCATCCTTGGTTCCTCGCTGCGTGCAGAGGAGATGCCCCCTACGTGGATTTCTATAATTTCAGAGACTCCTTTGCGAGTGGATACCATCAGGTGCCGGGATCCAAGCTGTTCTACGAGGGGCATTTTGGGTCGCATATGCCGGATTTGAATTTGGCCAACGAGGCCGTGCGGCAGGAGATTCTCAAGATCTGTCGTTTCTGGCTGGACAATGGGGTGCAGGGTTTCCGCCTTGATGCGGTGGCTTGGTTCTTTAATGCCAACACGACTGCGAATTCACAGTTTCTCAGCTGGTTGCAACAGGAATTGCGCAAGCATTCGCCGGATGTGTATCTGGTGGGCGAAGCATGGTCGGATGCCACCACAATTGTGGATCTGTATCAGAGCGGGTTGCCGAGTTTCTTCAATTTTCCCTTCTCGCAAAGCACTGGCACGTTGATCTCCTCGGTGCGTGCAGGTAAGGGCGACCAGCTGGCTAAGGCGTTGGAACGCTGGTATGCCCAGCTGCCATCGGGTGCGATCGATGCCCCGTTCCTCACCAACCACGACCAGGCCCGGTCGGCGAGCGCGCTTATGAACAATCCCATTCTGCAGAAGCAAGCGGCCGCTGTGTATCTGCTGCTTCCTGGCAACCCCTTCATCTATTATGGCGAGGAGATTGGGATGAAGGGTGGTTCGGGCAAGGACGAGAACAAGCGCACGCCATTGTACTGGTCCTTGACGGATGATACGGGTATGTGCGATCCACCACCGGGAGCTGACGATATCAGGCCGGTTGATGCGGGCATCGCCGAGCAGTTGAAGGACCGCGGTTCATTGTTGAGATTCTATATCGCGACCATCGGGGTGAAGAACCGGCATCCTGAGCTTGCCCGTGGAGAATTCGCATTGGTCGACAGCGGAATTTCCAGCGTGTGCGCTTACACCGTGACCTACGAGGGCCGCACCTTGATGGTGGCCCACAATCTAGGCGAAGAGCTGGTCGAGATGGCGATAGCTGACGCTGAGTTGGTGGATTTCTTGGCTGCCGGGGGAACGGCCCCCCGCTACCAAAAAGGCATCCTTGCACTCCCTGGCTACACTACTGTGGTAATATTAGTGCCAGGCACAAAATTGACGGATAAAACCCCTTAAAGCAGGCCTGCTTCAAGGGGTTTTTGCCTAAAAAGCGCATTCTAGACAGCGGGAAGGCTGTCAATTTCGTGCCTGGCACGAATCTGATGCGGATTTCCTCACGAGTCAAGGATGGTTTTTACATATAGTGGATCAACTGATGCGATTTTCAGCAGAGCTAAGGCCGGTCCTTCAGGTTTCCTTCGTCCTTGCTCCCAATTCCTTAAAGTACCTACGCTCACTCCGATCATCCGTGCGAATTCTACTTGCGAGGCCTTCGCAGCTTTCCTAATATTGCGGATATCTGGTGAATGAAAGACTATCTTCCTGCTGGGCTCCACCTCTTTACGTAGGATTGCTCCCCCTTCCTTTATACTTTCCACTAATTTTTCAAAATCTAGGTCCTTCATTTGAACTCCTTAACAACCAATTTCGCTAGAATATTCAACTGGGCACGTGTTAAATCTTCACATTCATTTATTGCGTAAGCGTATAATAGAAGACAGGTGTGATCAGCTTGCGCAAAATAGTAAATAATACGTAATCCTCCAGACTTGCCTCGACCGCTTCCCTTCCATCTCAGTTTTCGTAAACCACCACATCCGGGAATTACCATCCCTGATTTTGGTTGCTCAACTAATAGTTGCTGTAATGACCTATAGCTTGCATCATCAAATAGCTTTTCCGCTTGTTTTGTAAAAACACTCGTTTCAACAAACTCGATGTCCATAATATACGTCATTGGCGTAGTCCAGTCAAGCTAATCATATTAGTCGATTGCAAGAAAATGTACTCTGGTCCATGAATTTCTTTGGTGAAATTGTTTTTAATAGAGATCCTTCCATAGTGGATCATATTGTCGTCCCCCTCTGGAAATACACTTCATCAATCAGTGAAATGCTTCGGTAATTTTCGTGCCAGGCACAAAATTTACGAAGCCGGGGGTGCATTCTAGACAGCGGGAATGGGGTCAATTTCGTGCCTGGCACGAATCTGATGCGGATTGCTCTTCGACCTAGTTCCGTTCTACAATAGATGGAGCTGTGTGGGAGGAGCCGATATGGATGGAAAGACGAGGGCTGATGTACGTCCTGGATTGGAAGTGCTAATCGTCCTTAAGCAGGACCAAGCCACCGGGGCTACAACCAAAGGAGTGGTCAAGGATATCCTGACTAACTCGAGCACGCATCCGCATGGCATCAAGGTCCGACTTGAAAGCGGTGAGGTAGGGCGGGTGAAGGAGATAATATCACGGACATAACCAATCCTGCAGAGCAGGTGAACAATCCTCTCCACGGCATAACCTTGGAGAAACTGCTTGTCCGACTAGTCGATTACTACGGCTGGGACGAGCTGTTCGGCATGCTCCCGTTGCAATGCTTCTACAACGACCCAAGCATCAAATCCAGCCTGAAGTTCCTGCGAAAGAACCTCTGGGCGCGGACCAAGCTGGAGAATATCTACCTGGATCTGGAATACACGCTGAACGAGGAATCGAAGCATCGGCAGATAGAGACATAGAATTCCTTGCCTCTTTCAGACTAGCTTCTCTTGTTCGGTCGATGATAGCTGGAGAATCTTGCCGTGGAAAGCAAACAGCATCCCCCCGACTGGGAGTGGTCGCCGAGAGTCACCCAGGGCCCGGTTGTCAAGGTGAACGCCCAACAGGAAGCGGCCTTGCATCGGTATCCCCGTATTGTACCTTCGGATGTGAAATGATGAAAAACCATCCCCTGACTGGTCGGGGATGGCTCGAGTATGTTGGTGGGATGGAATGCCACCGCTTTCCAGTGCCTGCCCTAGGGTGATGATACCTTCCATGCAGGCCCTCACTTGCAATCGCTGTCAGAGCACTTCCAGTTCTATCGAAGCGCACATCCTTTCCAGAGACCGGCCCATCAGGCGCGCGCTGGTTTCATCGGGTTGGCAACTGCTGGCGTACAACAGGAATTTGCCCTTTTCGAAAAAGGGAATACCATCGTCGGAAATCACTTGGAAGGCCTGGGCATCGATTCTAAAGGGTACCCGCCTCGCCTCACCCGCTCGAAGGTTCACCCTGCCCACTGCGCATAGAGCATGCCGGGGGACCCGCACGCTGGCTTGGATATCTCGGACATAGAATTGGACCACCTCATCGCTATCCATGGTACCTCGGTTATGGACCATCACGGAGCCGGTGATAGGTACGTTCGGTTCTACGATACGGGAATCCACCTCAAGGTCGGAGTAGACAATGGTGGTGTAGCTCAAGCCAAATCCAAACGGGTACAGCGGAGTGCCTTGGAAAAACTTGTAGGTACGCCCATCCATCGTATAATCCTCAAAATCGGGAAGGGCTGTCTCGTTGGTGTAGAACGTGACAGGCAGTTTCCCCGAGGGACTGAACACTCCAAGGATCAGGTCGCCAATCGCTTTTCCTCCCAACGCGCCAGGGTACCAGGCCTGGATGATCGCGTCAGCCTGATTGCCCACGCCTAGGTCGAGCGCGCTCCCGGACATACAGACGATCACTGTGGGCTTGCCGCATTCCATCACCGTGCGAACAAGGTCTTGCTGCGACTGCGGAAGCAACAGGTCCTGCTTGTCACCCGAGAAACCGGCGTTGGATCCTTTATCCTCGCTTTCAATCGATTCATCCAAACCAACCACCAGCACCACCACATCGGCAAGCTCGCAATGCGTTTTCACTTCACCCAAGCGGTCACCGCTATAGCCAGGATCCTCAAGTTTCAGTTGATGCAGATGCGAACCTACCGAGTAGTTCACCCGTACCCCAGGCAGCGCGGCTCTAATGGATTCCAGTACGGTGTGGTACTGGTTGGCGGTGCCGTGGTAATTGCCTTCCAGCGCCCGGATGGAGTTTGCATTGGGGCCGAGGACAGCCACATTTCGCAAGGCGTTTCCATCAAGCGGGAGAAGGCCGTTGTTCCGTAGGAGGACGAGGGATTTGCAGGCCGCGTCATAATTGAGGGCCCGGTGGGCTTCGCAGTCCACGCTTTCATATCCGATGGAATCGAAGGGTGTATGGGCATCGAACATGCCCAGCTTCATACGGGTGGTCAATAGCCGCGTGGCGGATTCACGAATCAGCTCCTCGCTCACCAGATGTTCCTCGTACGCTTCCATCATGTGCCCATAGATGCTGCCGCAGTTCAAGCAGCACCCGTTCTGCAATGCAAGCGCGATCGACTCCGTGGCTTTGGTGGTCACTTTATGGTACAGATGGAAATCGGCGATTGCCCAGCAGTCGGAGGTGATATAGCCATCGAAGCCCCAATCGTTCACCAAGATGTCCTGAAGCAGAGTCTTGCTGCCACAGCAAGGTTCGCCGTTGGTGCGGTTGTACGCACCCATTACCCCTTCCACGCCAGCTTGGACAAGTGCTTTAAAGGCTGGCAGATAGGTTTCGGTAAGGTCGCGGGGACAGGCGATTGCATTGAATTCGTGGCGCTTGCTTTCCGGCCCGCTATGGACCGCGTAGTGCTTGGCGCAGGCGGCGGTCTTCATGAAACGGGCATCATCGCCTTGCAATCCTTTGACAAACGCCGTACCAAGGATGGCGGTGAGAAACGGATCCTCGCCATAGGTTTCCTGACCACGTCCCCAGCGGGGATCACGGAAGATATTCACATTGGGAGACCAGAAGGTGATGCCTTTATAGATGCCGTGGTCGCCGACTTTTCGATAGGCGTTGTACTTAGCCCTGCCTTCGGTGGAAATCGCTTGTGCTATCCGGCCAATAAGCTCGGGATCGAACGTGGAGGCCAGGCCGATGGGTTGGGGGAATACAGTGGCCATGCCAGCCCGCGCCACGCCATGGAGGGCTTCGTTCCACCAATTGTATTCCTCAATTCCCAGACGGGGAACCGCAGGACTCTTGAAAACCAGCTGGGAAGCGCATTCCTCCAGCGTCATCTGGTCAACCAAGGCCCGCGCCCGCTTTTTATAGACCGCGTTCAGACGATCTCTTTCATGTTCCATATGTTCCTCCGTAATTCTCCAGAGCGGTCTCAGGCGGCCATTCGAGCAGGTCCACCCGCACCATAAGTTGCGTATGTATATCCAACTTTAAGGTTTCCACCGTGTGTGCTGGTATGTTGATAGGATAGTCCACCCCAAGGCAGGTGAGCGTAGCCAAAGTATCCACCCCTTCCGTCTCCCACACCCTAAAGACGAAATCGTCATCGTCCTCAGCCTTTTTCACCAGTTCGAGCCTCACCGAATCCGTGTCCACCTGAGCGAATGAATACTCGTTCAAGGATAACGGACCAGCATGCCGATTGTCGCACAGGCAGGTGTAGGGAGTGGTGATCAAGTCCGCAAGCCTATGAGCCTGATGATTGGTGAGCGAACCACCATGGGGATGAAGAGACAAGGTGAAATGATGTTCGCCGAGGTTGGCGTGCTGGTAACTTTCCAAGGGGTTGTGCCAGGCAGTGCTTTTGTGTTGGGCGAGGATGGGGCTTCGCAGGATGGTGAACTCCAGATTTTGGGAATTCATCCGGAACGCGTGGGTGTTCGTGTTTGTCACTAATAGCCCGGCGCCAGAGGTATGATCGGATACATCCAGCCAGCGATGCATATAGTACTCAAAGTCAGCCATAGTATCGCGGTGGAAGGTGCCAAAAAGCGATTCCACCCGCGAGTTGGGTTGTGAAAGCGTTGTGGGTAGCACGAGCCGGAGTTGGTGCCAAGGCTTGTCCCAGAACAAATCATGCGCGACGATGATGGATGTATCGTCAACGTGCAGACTGAAGCGTTGCTCCAGACGGCTAGAGCCATGGCGGGACCGTACCCGGACTGTCTGACGCACTGGCCCCCGTTCGATCCACTCAATCGATTCCATCAGGAAGCTTTCGCCTGTATCCTGATGGATGGTACCCTGGTCATGTCCCCAGGTGTCTCGTTGGTCGATCCAGACCCTCGCCTCCAACGGACTGTTCAGTGCGCAAAATCCGGTGTGAAGATCTGTCAGCTGTACCAGGCGCCCGGATTGAGGATCGATTTCCGCCTTTACATGGGAATTCTGCAGACAAAAACCTTCGTTGTCTGCTTGCATGGATGCCGCGGTGCTCTTGCCAGGCTCAACCGTCGGCTCTAGTTCGAGCAATCGGTAGACCGCGAAACCTAGGGCAGGGATATGGGCGTAGAACACAATCCGCCTTCGACCACCGATGTTGAAATGGGTGGCTTTGGAGTCGGTGAAGAGCTGCTGATAGGCCACTTCACTACCAGAGGGGTCCAACACTCGCAAAGGGGTGGTGCAAAACCATTCCAACTCAATTTCAACTGTGTTGGTATAGGGATAGCCTTGTGGATTGAAGAGGAAGAGCGGAAAACCTTCGCCGCGCGTTTCCACTCTGCCTACTATGGCTTGTACCGCGAGATTCTTCACGCCTGCGGCTTCGGACGCGACGGCCGAGATCTGCATCAGCGCTTCATACCGAGCTGACTTGATGGCCGTACCGCATAGAGTATCGTGGAACTGGTTGAAGAGCAGACGTTCCCAGAGCGGTTGGATATGCCGCGTATCGAGTGGCCAGGAGCCGGCCAAGGCTGCCGCGAGGCTGAGGAGAGTGTCCGTTTCCAAAAGGCGTTTCTCCGCCAGACGGTTGATCCGCTTGAATTCCAGATCGTTGGTGTAGCATCCGGTGTTCCAACCCTCAAATGCACCGTCTTGCAGGGGTAGGTTGCGTTTGTCCACCTGCTGGAAGAATCTGCGATAGGTGGAGAACTGCAGCGAGACACCTGGATAATCGTGCTTTAAAGCAAGAATGGTCTCGATGTTTTCTTTGGTCGGACCACCGCCATGGTTTCCCACGCCATAGCAGCAGGCCATATCGGTAAACCCAGTGGTTTTCCCCAAGGTGAGTTCGATGTTGGCTCGGGTGGAGGCGGCAAACCAGGTGGTGTATTCTCCAGGCAGGCTCAGAGCGGTCACGGTGCTGCCGTCCTCTGCCCGCCAATTGAACACTGGTTGCGGTAGCCTCGGCCGCATGAAGACATAGCTGTGCATCCGGCATTTGGCCAACAGCATGGGGAGGTTGTGGCCATGGCCGAAGCTATCGACATTGGATCCGATATGGCAGATCCTTCCAAAGCGGCTCATGAAAAAGCGTTGCGAATACAAACCTTGGCGGACGAAGGCCTCGCCCGAGGGTATGATGCAGTCGGGTTCGACAAACCATCCCCCAGTGAGTTCCCATCGGCCCTCCGCCACGCGTTGCTGGATCTCACGGAACATATCCGGTTGGATGCGTTCGATCCAGGCGAAGAAAGCAGCGGAGGTAGAGGTGAAAATGAAATCCGGATACTCGCGCATGCGTTCTAGGGCTGAGGCAAAGGTGGATTTCACCGCCTGCAGGCCTTCCTCCCAAGTCCAGTACCAGACGGGGTCGATATGGGAGTTTCCAATCATATGGAGGGTCATGTCCGGTCGGGTGGGTTTTTCCATAGCGGTCACCATACTTTTCCGACAATCGGTTGTGGGTCCGGTCTAAATTGCCGGCTGCTGATCACGCCTTCCCATTGCTTGGCTTGAAGCGGGAGATTCAGGCCGGTGAGTGTCTTGAGTTCCATGCAGGCTGAGAGGGCTACAGCCAGGCTAGGGTAGTCGAGTAGGGCTACTAGGCCCGCGTACCCATCAACAGCGCCACAGCGGGCGAGCGCGCGGTAAAGCGAAAGGAGCAGCAGGGCGAGCCGTTCCTGGCCGATATCGGCGGCATCGTGTGGTTCACGGGCGGTGCGGAACTCAGGGAATCCGATCAGGTCGCGCAGCATAGGGATGAATTCAGGCAGCACAGTGCGTTCTGCGACATACGCGAGACTTTCGACATAATGATAGATGGATTTCTGATGTGTACGATAGTCACGCTCTGCCTGCTGCAAGCGGGAGAGCACGTTTGCAAACACGGTATGGATATCTCGGTTTTTAGACCATGCGAGCAGATTTAGGAGGTGGACAAGCTCTGCCATCACCGCGTGGTCGGGGAGCATCTGCACGCATTGCATCGACCCAGAGCGCACAGGAAGCGAGCGGCTATCGACTTGGTCCAGCCGTTGTTGAATCTCTTCCAACACGAGGTCGGTACCTAAATCGGAGCCATGCCATAGCAGCAGCTGGGCAAGCTGAAGGCGCACGGCTGAGGAAGGTTCGATCGTGAATCGCTTTGCTAGATACGGCACGATCCGCCACTCCTCCATCAACGCCGCGCCTATGAGTATGGGCTGGCTGGTGACTTCCTCGGAGAACGGAAGATGCGTCCACTCCTTCAGGTGCTCTGGTTGGATCGCGGCCACCAGTCTCTCTGGATCGGTCTCATGCAGAGAGGCGAGCGAGAGCGGGTCGCCAGTCTGCTGGGTGATCAAACATTGCAATCCGTCGATATCCAGAGCTGAGAAATCGACACGCGAGCATACTGCCGTTGCCGCCGCAAGGCCGATGACCGTACCTTGATGCATGAGATCGGTCTGCATGCGCATGCCTGGAAGGGCATCGTGGGTGGCCGAGATCGCTTTGCCCGCGACTATCAAACCGAGGATCCTCTGCTGGTGGGTGTCTACGGGAAGCAAAGCGCGTAGAGGTACCGACATCATGAGGGGAGGAGGAAGAAACCCTGCATACAATAAGTCGGCACAGGAGCGACCTTTGGGATCGTAATTGCTGAAACAGGTGTAGAGGGTGTCGGGGTATTCCTGAAATTCCAGAATATTCTTGAGGTCGATGGTGAGTTCACCTAGGATATGCCGTGATTCTCTGGGGGCAAGGTAGGTGCCGTGGTCGAATAGCGCACCACCGCGTTGGCGGCCTTCGAGGATGAACCGGGTGATGTCGAAGGGGTCGGCCAGTACGACTGTTGAGGAGAAGTTGTTCGCATACGCGTCAGGACCTTTGTATTGTGCTAAGGAGGCCCAAAAGGAAATTGCCTCGCGTGCGCTGCCGTACGTGTGCTCTGCGCCGGCGAACACGGCGATATCCCCATCCCCGGTGGCATCGATGATGCAAGCACCCAGCAGCGCCTTGATTCCCACACCATCGGTGGCCAGCACTCCCCTCACGCGCTGCCCCTCTTTGATCACCGCGAAGGCTTGGGTATCGGTCAGCACAGTAATGCCGAGACGGGAGCATTCGCGGGAAAGCACTAGGGTGCGCAGGTCGGGGTGGGTGCGGTCAGAGGAGCTCCATATGCCTGGTTCCCGTTGCAATCCAAGTTTCCGATAGAGGTCTGTGGTCAAATCATCCATCCGCTGCACATCCCGGTATCGACGTCCATACCAATAAGCCCAGACACCGCCGGTCGTTGCGGTACCCCCGCAGTGGGGATTGCTCTCCACTACGGTTACATGAAGCCCCAGCGAAGCAGCCGATAAGGCCGCCATGATGCCTGCAGTACCGCCACCCACCACAATGATGTCCGATTGCATCAGATTGTCGATCGCAAGGGTGGGTGGGACAGATTCGGCTTGTGGATAGGCGCGGTAGTCGAGAATGGGATTGTCCGCATGGCAGAGCAGTCCCTCAGGGAGCTCAATACCAGGGCCGGCTTGTGGCCGATACGGGCAGGACGTGTCGCCAAACAGCGCTTCGCGAGCCAGCCGCACTCCTCGGGATACCTCCGCATCCACCTGAACCCTCTGTCTATAAGGGGTGTCGGCGCATCGGCCAGGAGTGATTTGCTCATAGCCAAGGATATGGGTTTTCACCCACTTGAAGCTCTCCAGCAGAAGGGATCTCATGTGAGTTCCATCATCCCAGAACGTAGGCTCGGCGAGTTTTGGCAATCGAAGCTCCAGCGTGGTGTGGCCCGGACCGAAAGCCCCTGGCCGAAGGGTGATTATGGCGCGGTGATGGTCTTCTGACAGCTGGGCTTCAAGATTCACAACCCTATCAATATGAGGGGCATGTAGGATATCCATGAAGCAACCATGACCGTTGTCTCTGTCTTCTTGATCTTCCGGGTGCTTAGAGAGACCGCAGATGGGGGCGTGGCGTAAGTCGATCACCAAAAGGCAGCGCACAGCGGTTGTCCCGGCTTTACCGCCAAGCCGGAGGATACGGCCCTTCGGTGTGTCTTGAAGATCCAAAGGAACCAGCGTATATAGCAGGCGGATGCCCTCTTTTTCACAAAGCCTTTCGCCCCAGTGTTTCAGGCGGTCGGGATGGAGGATGCGGAGCCCTGCGCAACTTGCGTTCTCGGATTCCACTTCAGGAGGGAACAAGGTTGGGTACAAAGAATCCTGTACAGTCAGGTTGAGGTCTAGATAATAACAACCCGAGGATGCAATGTCCGTGTACAGATGGGTGTCTTTGCTCACCAGCAGGACCTGATGTCCGCAGGCCGCTAGATGCGCTGCCGCAGCGAGGGCGGCGGTCGTTCCTCCGAGGACCACATATTCCGTTTCATGTATGATCGGGGGATTCGTGAACGTATCCAAGGGCATCTCCGTTTACCTTAACGTATAGTTGTGGTGTCGTGGCGAAGTGGATGTTCAATACGTGTACTGCTGGGCGAAATCCTTGAACCATGGATTGTAGTAGATGGCGAAACTACGTCTGGCGCAGTCAAGGCGGGTGGCGACATCTGTGACCAATCCAGGCGAGCAGTGCCCGAAGCTCATGAGGTCGAAATTCATGCCGCATAACCGGTCGAGGCTTATTTTCCAGAGCTCTTCGTCCGAACCTATGCGTGGGCTGAACCCTCCGTACAAGGTGTCTGCTGCGATGAGGACCACCATCCGGGAAGTTTTCAGTGAAATCGACACACTTCCCAAGGTGTGTCCTGGCGTGTGGAGGATCTGTAGTTCCATGTTGCCGAAATTCAGTCTTTCGCCGTCTGTAAGAAGTCTGTCTACCAAGCAGGGGGTGAAGACCGAACCGTACAGGATGGCCGCGGTGGTTTTTATCGCATCGCCGGATTCAACTTGCACACGGTCAAGCGCATGCATCCACAGTTGAGTGCCGAAATCACGTTTGAATAGAGCAGCGGCTCCTAGATGGTCGTAATGCCCGTGGGTTCCGATAATCGCCTTGAGCTGTCGCGGGTCGTATCCCAAGCTGCCGATATTGGCCAGGCATTTGGCGTAGCCTTCGGGAGTACCACAGTCGATGAGGTACAATCCTTCGTCGGTATCGAGCAGATATGCCGATGCATCGAAGGAATGGGTGAGCGTAGAGGAGGAGACTTGGTAGAACCGATTGAGCAGCTTCATGAGAGTTCCTTATCCATCATCATATTGAGGTCTGGTGATTTTGCATAGAGTCCGCGAAGCCACTATGCAAAGTGGCTCCGCGGTTAGGAAAGGTTGGATTACAGTCCGAGGATCTCAGGATACTCGTCTTTGAGGGCTTTCTTCAAGTTGGCCATGATCTGTTCGTCGGAAAGGCCATTGCGGACGCCTTCCTGGGCATACTTGGAGAATAGGTTCTGCGCTCGGCGGGTATACTTGTCCGGAGTGATGTCCTTGATGTTGCTGCTGATGGCATCATAGGTCGCCAGCAGGTTCTGGCCACCAAAACGTTCAGCCGAATACGTCTTGCTCAGGGCCAAAGTGACGCTGCGGTTGGCGGGCATCTGATTGTTCTTCTCGAGGTTGGCGGTTTGGAATTGAGCGGAAGTCATGAACTTTAGGAATTCCATCGCGAGAGCCTTCTGATTGGAATCAGCGTAGATGGCGCGGTAGGTGCCGCCTTCGTAGGAGTTCTTGGGAGGTTTGGCCACGCCGACGTTGCCGGTGTTGACTTTCCAATCGGCGAAGAAATCCCAGGAGGGCATGACTCTGATAAGGAGCTTGCCACTGTTCCACGCTGTCGCCCATTCACCGCTCCAGGAGCCCAGATTGGCTACGAGGCCTTCACTATGCAGCGTTCTCATCAATTTGATGACATTGTACCAAGCTGGATCGATGTTGAACTTGCCATCGCGTACGAACGGGGTGATGGAGTAGCCTTCGACCTTGACCATCTCACCAAGGTTGGGGAGCAGGAACACGGTGCCGTTGGATTTGGCTTTCACATCCCGGGCAACGGTGAGGATCTTGTCCCAATCGGAGAGTTTCGCTGCGATCTCAACATCGTTGCTGGTCCCCAGCCACTGCTGCATAGCGCTGCGGATGTACCAGAAAGCTACAGGAGATACGTTGTCGCAGATACCTTTGAGAACGCCTTTTGAATCGCGGCCCATGGCGACTGCCCATGAGTAATAGTCCTTCACCAGCGCATCGCCACCGAGCTTGGACAGATCGGCGAACTTGTCGCTTTCGATGAACTTGTACACATAGCCTTCTTCCAGATCCATCAAATCAGGAACGCCCTGGCCAGACATGATGGTGGTCATCAGCTTGGTCTGGTATTCATTCCCGCCGAACATCTCCAGGTTCACTTTGATGTTGGGATAGGCCGCTTCGAACTGTTCCTTCAGGAACGGAGCCTGGTCGAAGAATGTCCACCAGGTGAAAGTTCCCGAAAGTTCCTGAGGTTTGGCTGGAGCTGCGGTTTCCTGGGTTCCAGCTGCGAAGACCGTTGATGAAACAAGCACGAGTACCAAGAGAATCGAGAGAATCTTTTTCATACGTACCTCCTACATATGCGTTGTTATGGTGATCACTGCCATTTTGGCAGCTATCATTAGCCTTTAAGCGCGTCTCCCGCAGTGATTTTATCCATCAGCATGTTAGAGGCGAAAGAGAAAATAACCAGCAAGGGAATGACCGAAATCAGAATGCCGACATATTGGGCGCCGAAATCCGCGACATTGGCGCTCTTGACTGTTGCTATCAATACGGGAAGGGTCATTTTGCGTCCTTCGCGGATGATGATGAGCGGCATCAGGTAGCTGTTCCAGTTGCCGATAAAGGCCAGCACTCCCTGGGTGACCAAGGCGGGGACCATCATGGGCAGGACCACCCAGTGGAATATGGTGAGTTCCTTGCATCCATCCATCAACGAGGCTTCGATGATTTCATCCGGCAGGGTGGCGTTGAGATACTGGCGGAAGAAGAAGACTCCGAAGCAGTTCGCCATGTGGGGAAGGATCAGCGGTAGGTATGAGTTGATCAATTTCATGTCGCTCATCTGTTTGTAGAAGCCGATGGTTCCCACTTGTCCAGGAATCATGATCGAGAACAGGATGATTCCGAACAAAAAGGACTTGCCCTTGAAGCTGAACTTGGAGAAGGCATAGGCCGTGAGTGCGGTGATATAGAGGTTGAGCGTGGTTGAGACGGTGGCGATGAAGGCGCTGTTTCTAAAACCGCGCCAGATATTCAAGTTCTCTGTGAGCCGTGCGTAGTTTCGCAGAAAGGACGTTCCGGGAACCAAGGTGACGGTATTCATGATGGCATAGTTGTCGTGGCTTGAGGAGATGAGCATGGTGTAGAAGGGGAAGAAGGCGGAAGCCGCTACAGTAAGCAGAAACAGCATCCCCACCAGCCGCACGGAATATTTGCGGAATAGGATGGTGGCGATGGAATGCTCTTTCAGCCGATTGCGGTCGTGCAGCACCAGGTTGGTCTGTTCCATCTCAGTTCCCTCCGCCTATCGTCTGATGCTTGTGTAGTCTCGGTGCTGGATTGCCGGATACCACCCGGTAGGAGAGCAAGGACAAGACTGCGATGATTAGGAAGATTCCATACGACACGGAAGCGCCAAAACTGATTTGCCAACGTTCAAAAGCTGATTCATACATGTATTGGACCATGGTGGTGGTGCGGTCTCCTGGTACATCGGTAAAGACCATTTTGGAGACATCGAACATTTGCAGTCCTCCAATAACCGAAGTTATCATCACATAGATGAGGATGGGCCGCATGAGGGGGAGAGTGATCTTGGTCGCTTTCTGCCAGGCGTTCGCACCGTCGATCTCGGCTGCTTCATAGATGGTGGAGGAGATGGAATTGAGCCCGGCGGTGAAGAACAGGATGTTGTAGCCGAAGTTCTGCCAGCAGATCGCCAGGCCGATGACCATACGTGAGAGGATGGGGGAGTTTTCAAAGTGCACAGCTTCTTTTGTCAGGTTCAGCATCAACAGGATGTTGTTGATCGCTCCACCTGGGTGGCTGAACAACATGCCGAACAGCACGCCGATAGTGACCGGGGTGACTAGGTTGGGGAAGTAGAAGATGCTTCTGAACAGACGGCGGCCACGGATCCATTTGGCTTGCAGCAGCAGGGACAGCACCATGGCGAGCGTCAGTTGGGGGACAATGGAGATGATCCAGATGGCAAGGGTGTTGAGGAAGCTTTGTAGAAAAAATCCGGAAGTGAACAAACGGATATAATTGTTGAACTTAACAAATTTGATGGTACCACCGAGGGGATCAAGCTCTGTGAAGCTGAGGTAGAACGAATAGAGGATGGGAAAGAGCGTGAAGGTGATGTACGCAAGGAAGAACGGGGTGATGAAGAAATAGGCGTACTTTGCTCTATTCTTAAGAACCATAGGTTTCTCCCTTGTTTTCCAAGTTCGTTTGCGCAGGCGCCGCGCCACTTGAGGCACGTACGATGAACTGCGACTGCAGCAGAATGCTGGCTTTGACGGGAGACTCCTCCTGGATCATGCCGATAAGCTGCCTTGCCGCGGTTTCTCCCAATTGCTTGAACGGCTGTTTCACGGTGGTGAGGGCGGGAATGGAGAATTTTGCCAGCGGGCCATCATCGAAAGCGACTATCGAGATGTCTTCGGGAACCCTAAGACCTGATTGCCGGCAGGCATTGAGCGCTCCATAGGCGCAATAGTCATTGGAACAGATGATGGCGGTGACCGATGCATCCTGCAGAATCTGGAGGGCGGCGTTATGGCCACCATCGACTGTCCATTCGATATCGAGAATCAATGAGGAATCCAGTCCATGCTTATGCATGCCCTCGATGAAGCCTTGGGCACGGAACTCGGCTCCTGAAATTTTCAGCGGCCCGCGCAGATACGCGATCTTCCGGTGACCATGGTTGTACAGGTATTCCACTTCATCCATCGTACCTTGTTTGTTGTCGACATCCACGGAGTTGATGCGGTTACTGCCGCAATTATCACCGATGAGGACGATGGGGAATTCGCTTTTCGCGATGATTTCAAGCTCTTGGGGGGTTCTTTTTTGGAACGTTCCTAAAATCAAGCCATCAATATGGCCCTCACGGAACAAGGAAAGGAAGTCGGTCTCGCGCTTGTGGTCCGAGGCGCGGCTGTAGAAGGTTGAGACGTACCCCTGGTTACCGGCAACGGATTGGATCCCGCTGAGGATCTCGGAAAAGTACACGTTGGAAATGTCGTCCAGGATTACACCTATGGTGTGGGATTTTTGAGTGACCAGTCGTTTTGCGTTCACATTCTGATGGTAATCGAGCTTTTTAATAGAGGCTTCTATGGCCTTCGCGGCCACTGGTTTCACCTTTGATCCATTTAAATAGCGGGAAACCGTGCTCTTGGAGGTGTTGGAGTCTTTGGCGATGTCTATGATGGTTACTGACATGTGTGAAGTCTCCTTACATTTAAAATGGGAACGTTCCCAATTCCAATTGCATTGTAAATCCTCGTTCGTCATCCGTCAAGGAATATTTTAAAAAAAATGTATCATGAACAAAACCCAAACGATTTCTCAGCTCGTATATAGCACGTACCGGTCGCTTCAAATAGTTTTCCGGGCTCTGCTAGACGTCACTTGTTTAATGCTTTTACCGCCCGGCCAGCGCTGCACACGTAATTGACAATCTTGTCTTCCACCAACGATTGGACAGCTCTTCGTGCGGCTTCCAAACTTGCCGGGTCCACGGCATTTAGTTCCGCTTCGGTCATGTGGGTGTGTTTTCCGAGACATTTCAACAGCATCTGCTCCAAGTCGGTGGCGATATTCACCTTGCTTACACCGCCTGATTCCATGTTGATCGCATAGGACAGCATTTCACTTGGAACTCCCGACCCCCCGTGCAGCACCAGCGGAGTAGTGGTAAGCCGATTGATAGCCTCGATGATGGAGTATTCAATCCGAGGCTGCGTGGTGGTATACAGGCCATGTGAGGTGCCTACCGAAATCGCGAGTGCATCCACCCCGGTTATCTGTATGAATTGGAGCGCTTCCAGTGGATTGGTGAACAGCACATGGTCCGAGTCGGTCTCCACCATGTCGGTGGTGCCGATTTTTCCCAGTTCGCCTTCAACCGAGACCTGCCTGGCATGGGCGATGTCCACAACCGTCTTTGTGATGGCTGCGTTCTCGTCAAAGTCCTTTTCCGAGGCATCGATCATCACCGAAGTGAACCCCACATCGATAGCTGCTTTGATCACATCGATTGTCTTGGTATGGTCAAGATGCAAAGCCAACGGAATCTGTGGTTGCAGTTCGGACACTACCCGCTGGAACTCTTCGGCAAAGGCTTTGAGCGAGACCTTATGCCGGATAATCTCCTTTTCAGACAGCTGCACGATGACCGGAGAGTTGGTCTTGACAGCCGCTAGGATGATTGGACGGATGAGCTTGGTATAGCGGGCCGAGAATGAACCTACGGCGTACCCGTTGCCATGGGCGTCTTGCAGTAGTCGAACCATTGTCTGTACACCGTTCATGTTGGTGTTCCTCCCTTTGATGTAATCCGAAATACGCATAAGGTCAGATCGATGCGGCACTGACGATATCGCGCCAGTTGTTGCAGGCGCAGAACTTTCGGGTGGACCCCACCTCCCGTTCTCGATACGGGAGTCGTTTTTCCTCTAGCTCGTTAAGATGCGCGACTTCACCTGTGCAATAAGCCAGTACCCTTCGGGCAGCGCTTTCCAAGCGGGTGGCAACTCCGCCAAGCCTGAGGTCGAGCACCTCGAAACCAAATGGCTTGGCTTCGGCAAACCAAAGCTGTTCCCGCAAGCTCTTCAGTTCCAGCACCGCTTGACGGCATCGAGGCATGACCACTGTGGCGATGTGCTCCAGTGCGGCGATATCCTGTGCCTCATAGGCGTGCATCAAGTCCATCCCTAGTTCGGCTTTATCTTCAAGCACCTGGGCTAGCTGCCGGTAGTAGGAGAACAGCAGGCTTCCGTCCGGACAAGTTGTCACCTGTTCCAGCTGTCGCCGCAATTGGGCATAATGAAGACCCAGCGAATTCCCAATGGCGTAGGAATCGAACAGCCCCACCAGCGGGTCCTGGTACAACAGCCACTTGGAAGGATTGTCACACGTTTGGTTGTGTATTTCAGTGCCTGGCAACGTATCGAACATATCCAGCAGCAGATACGATTCCCAAGCGATCCCGGTAATGGAATGGAACCAGGTTGCAAACTCGATAGCGCTGGGACGGGG
The DNA here is from genome assembly GCA_002428625.1 of Sphaerochaeta sp. UBA6084. GTDB lineage: Bacteria > Spirochaetota > Spirochaetia > Sphaerochaetales > Sphaerochaetaceae > UBA6084. The sequence continues at coordinate 71,669 of DIXI01000007.1, read as the reverse complement.
GCCATAGCCATAGCTGGCGAAGTCAGCAAGCATCGGTAGTGCAGTCTGCAACGGGGTTTCGGCTCCGTTGTCAAACCAGAGTGTGCATATGGCCCTTTGGATACCTTGCACCACACAGACTTCCAACGCGGCCTTGGTGGTTTCCAATGCAAGGCTATAGTTGGGTGCGATTCCGTTCCACGTCCAGGCCCCGCCTGCGAAAGCCAATTCTGGACTCAGCTCACGGTGAATTGTGAGGTAGCGGGCAAGGAAATCCGGGTTGTGGTGGTAATAATCCCAGTATACCAAGATAGTGTCTGCAGGGGGACGGACTGTGTGCGCGAGGTCGGCATCGAGAGGAACATCATAGTATCCCGCGGTAGGGGAAAGCGGACGGAGGAACATATCGCTCCAGACCATTGGTTCCAGCGAGAGCTGGCCGCAGATATCCACAACCAGGTTGAGATGGCGCTCCATCAGTTCCTTGGGATTGGTATAACCGTGCTGTCTGAGATAGTTGCCCAGCCCCAGAGCATCGGCTTCATCCATCCCCAAATGGATTTTCTTGGTTTTGAATTGTGTGGATACCGCTTTCAACATGTGTTCCAGGAAGGACCGGACTTCGGGGGAGTCCACAAGCAGGATATCGTCGGTGTCTTTCAACTTGGCGGCATATTCCCAATGCAGCGTGGAGCGGAGATGGGCCAGGGTTTGGATGCAGGGGATGATCTCGATACCAAAAAGCGCACCCCACTCTTGGATTTCCATGAGCTCACTGCTCGAATACCGACCCCTTAGATACCCGAAGTAGGGGTACAATTCAATTTCGTACAGGTCCTCCAGGTAGAGGTAGAGCTCATCCATGCCGAAAAGCGCCAGGTCGACCAGCAAGTCCTTAATTCTGTCCACGGTGAACGCTGCGTTGCGAGAGCAGTCCAGCATAGCCCCTGGATGGTCGATGCGGATGGTCTCCTGCACGATGTCCCCGTTGGTCAAAGGTTTGGACAGGACTCGTCCAAGCGCGCGAAAGAAATGGATCCGCCGTGGGTACTGGATTGCCACTTTGCCTTCACCGGAGGATAGTGTGCGTACAGTATTGCCAGGGATCATCCTGGTAGTGATGTGCAGTTCGACCTTGAGATTCTCCCCGCCTGGTGCATGGAGCTCTAGATGGTCAAGTACTGCTTGCGCACCTGGTTGTAGCGAAGGGTCGTCGATGTATAGGTTAGCCAAAGAAGTGTTCCTCAAGCATGGCGCACAAGGTGTGGTAGACCGGCAGATGCAGTTCCTGTATCTCGGCAGTGACGGTCGCCGGTACGGTAAGGCACACCTGGCTGACCGCTTTAAGGGCTCCCCCGTGCTGTCCGGTCAGAGAAATCACGGTCAGTCCCATCGCCTGGGCTATCTGGGCAGCATTGTTCACGTTCACCGCATTGCCAGAGGTGCTGATTCCGATGAACACATCGCCTGGTGAGCCAAGCCCGTACACCTGCTGGGCGTACATCATCTCATGCCCGACATCGTTGATGAAGGCCGTAAGCAAGGATGCAGGATGGACCAGCGAGATCGCGGGGAGCGCTCCTTGCAACAAAGCTGCGTTCGGCCCCAGCTGCTGAAGGGTGGCCTCTGGCAGAGGACGGAGTTTGAAAAAGCCTTTCATGAGCTCGCCCACGATATGGTCGGCATCCGCAGCGCTGCCCCCATTGCCGCAGACAAGGAGTTTATGTCCGTTGGTGAAGCTTTCCACCAACAACCCGAAGGCTTCGAGCAACGGTTGCCGTAGCACCTCGAGGACTTGATAGCGGCCCAGCAGCTTATCGAGCAGCGCGAGCTCCTGTGGGCGAATTGTGTGTTCCATACTTCCTCCTAACGGCCGTTGCATTCCTATAGGGCATCGAGCGCTACCGAGAGGGCAGCGTAATCACCAATGTGTTCGCCAAGCGCGGCCGGTACAATCCGACACACGGCTAAGGAACGAGGTAAAGCTTCTCTGGTAAGTTCCACCAGCATCCTGCTTTCCAGCACCTCTTGCTGACGTAGATAGATGCTCCCAAGCACAATCAATTCTGGATTTAGGATATCGATCAGCAAGGCGAGCCCTTTCCCTAAATACGTTGCCACGGTACGGTATATTTCCTTGGCAACAACATCCCCTTCAATCAGAGCCAAGGCAATGCCACGTGCGTCGATCGTGGCAAGCGCGGTAGCATCGGGACAGAAGAGCGGTGGATGGCCTGCAGCCAACGCCTCCCGGGCTTTTTTGCGACCAAGATCTGCTATGCCGCCTCCGCTGCAGAATCCTTCAAAAGAACCTTCCTTGCCATACCCCGACGGACCATTGTCCGCCAGCCGCATATGGCCTACTTCGCCTGCCATTCCATTAGTCCCGCTGTATAATTGGCCATTCAAGATCAATCCGGCGCCCATGCCCGTGCCAAAAGTGAGGAATACCATGTTCCGGGTCCCTCTGCCTGCACCGAGGCGCCATTCCGCTAAAGCGCAGGCATCTGCATCGTTGCGGATGCGCACAGGAACCTGAAAAGCGGACTTCAGCGGAGTGACCGGGTCAACCGCATCCCACGAGGGGAGGTTGGGTGGTGAGAAGATAATACCGCTAGCTGGATCGAGCGGGCCACCGCAAGATATGCCGATTGCAGTGAGTTCCCAATTCGGGTGGTCGCGCAGCTGGTCGCGCAGCAGATTGATGAGCATGTCCAGAGATTTTTGGAAACTCTTAGGAGGCGTTGGCCGCGAAATAGTGGTAAGGATTTCGATGCTGTCGTTTTTGGCGGTGCCAAGGGATACCGCGCATTTCGTTCCCCCAATGTCGATTCCAGCAAGCACCTGCATACTATGCGCCTCCTCAATCATGGCCTTCTTATAATAGTAAACAAAATTTAATAATTAACAAGCCCAATACTCACATTCCTGGCAGATTTATAGATTCAGCATCCGGCTGTCAGCTTGGGACGTGTAATCGATATGCATCGTGTAGCTCGTGGTATCCACCGAGAGAGCGCAGCGATGAAATCCTTTATTCCAACTGATCTTCAGCTCAGCTCCCGTGCCCTCGATCCTGCATTCGCCATCGAAGGCAGGATGCCCGTTACGCATGCGGATTAGTTCCATCTGCTTCAAAACCAAGGGGCTTTTTAGAGCCTCGGCCGTTTCCTGAAGGCTGTAGTTTTTACGGTTCACCGCTCTGCCATCCTGTTGTTCCTGCAGCGAGCGGTAGCAATTCGTTCCAGCGAGCAATCCGACATAGTAGATCTGCGGTATGCCAGGAAGGAACAATTGGATGGCTCGCGCCGCAAGGAATGCGTCCTCGTTTCCACCTAAGGCGCTGAGAAATGTGCAGTTGATCTGGTGTACATCGATGATGGAACCGGGTTCCCGCGCTGAAAGCAGGCGTGAGAAATTCGCTCCATGTACCGCGGCGTAGTCGATGGTGCGCTGGATATGGTCCTCAGATGCAAGGCCAAACACATCTGGATATACGGGAATGCCGTCGTGGCAATCCAGCATGGTTACCATGTTGCTCGGACGCATGCGTAGGTAATCCACCAGGTGGGAGACATCATGGTTGACCAGCGCGCCAAGCACGAGAAAGGGCGTGGCGAAATCGTACGTCCAATACCCTTTCGCAGCAAGTTTCCGCTGGATTTCCAAGGGTGCGTGGACCTCAGGGAGGATGGACATGCCCGATTGTGCCGCTGCGTCCCTGATCCAGGCCATGAATTCGAAAATCTCCGGTTCCACGAAAAAGCAAGAGGTGCCGCGTTTCTTCACCACATAGCCAACTGCGTCCAGCCGCAAGGAGGTGACTGCATTGCGTTGATAGTTGTGTAGCAGGCCTTTGAGAACCTCCCGGGTGACAGGTGAGTTGATATCCAGATCGATCTGCTCGGAGGGCTCGGTCTGGCCAAAAGTAGTCCATACCGTAACTGTGTTGGTTCCATCGGCAATAGGATAGGTGGAGAACGGAGAGCGGCGGCGAAGAAACACCTGATCCAACTCGGTTTGGACAGGTTCGCCATCTAGCCACAGTTTTTCGGGTTGAATGAACATGTCGGCATAGGGGGAGGCCTCTCCCTTGGCAAGGAAATCCTGGAAGTACTCCGACCGCCGCGAGATATGGTTCACCATCAAATCCAGAATCACCCCAACCGAGCTCCCGATGGCCTGTATATCGCTCCAAGTGCCAAAGGCCGGGTCTATCAGGTCATAGGAGATGGGGGCGAATCCCCTGTCGCCAGAAGATGGATATGGGGGAAGGATGTGGACACCTCCGGGGAACAAACCGGACAACGCTCCTTGAAGCAAATTGTTGAGCGTTTTCAGGTCGCCTCCTAGGGAATCGGGATAACAAACCAGTTGAGCCTTACCCATTGCGAACCTCCTATAGCGATTTGTGGAGCCTATAGCTGACCATACGCTCTTTTGTGGTGCTGTTGAATTATAAAAAAAGTTTAAGAATTAATCAATCAACTGTTGACTAATATGCGATACAAGGTAATATGGACTTGCCGAACGCATCGAAGAGGATGGAAACGCATGGCGGTGATGGCTCTGGATATTGGCACAACCCACTGTAAAGTCGCGATTCTGAATCGTGAAGGATTCTTGCTGGGTTGTCATGCCGAGGATACTCCTACCCGACGCTCCCGGAACGCAGACACGTATTACGATCCGGCAGAGGTTTTCCAGATACTTCTCAGCTTGATGCGTCAGGCCTGTCAAGAAGTGCAGGACGATGTGGATACACTGGCTATAGCAGGAATGGCTGAGGCCGGACTGTTCGTGGACATGCGGTCGGGGTTGGCCGCCACCCATATCATTCCTTGGTTCGACATGCGTACCGTGGACGTCTTCCAGGAAATGCGCGCCAGCACTGATGATTATGCTCGATTCACCAGAACCGGTCTGCGCAATCATTTCAAATATAGCGTTTATAAGATGCAGTGGCTGCTTCGGAATTCAAACCTTGATCATAAGGATCTGATATGGCTTTCGGTACCTGATTACATCGCCTATCGTCTCACCGGAAGCTATGGCACTGACTATTCACTCGCAGCCCGAACCTACCTTTTCGATATCTTTGAGCAGCATTATGTTGATGAATATCTCACTCAAGCCGGTCTTCGGGGCATCAATCTGCCCAAGCCCCTTCCCAGTGGCTCATCTGTAGGAACCATAAACCCCGTCATTCTTCTACACGAGGGACTGGAGCCGCTTTCACAAGACACCAAAGTCGCCATCTGCGGTCATGACCACCTATGCGCGGCAGTAGCTGCAGGCGCGACCGAACCAGGGATCATATATGATTCGATGGGAACATCCGAGGTACTGCTTGGTACAGTGCAGCTCGAAAGTCTTGGTCGTCCTGAGTACGAAACCGGCTTCTTATTCGGACACCATCTGATAGGAGAGCATTTCCATTGGATGGGCAGCACCCCTGCATCAGGGGATTCCGTGGAATGGGCCCGTCGCCTTGTCGGCAGCGAAGCCGATACCTACGCCACACTGATAGCCTTGCTGGAACGCGCTGAACCTGGCCCGACAGGTATCCTCTACCTACCGTATCTCAACGGAAGCAGCGCGCCCTTATCCGATCCTGAGATGACAGGAGCTTTCTTGGGGTTGCGCAAGCATCATGGCAAAACCGATCTCCTCAAAGCTGTGCTGGAAGGAGTGTCGTACGATTTGGAGTGGATCCGTCAGCAAGCGGTCACATGCTTCCAAACCGAGACCGACAAGATCCTATGCGTGGGGGGTGGAACCCGCAACGCTCACTGGATGCAGATCAAGGCCGACCTAACAGGTTGCTGCATCCAGAGTCCCCATCTACGGGAGGCAACCTTGACAGGAGCCGCGATAATCGCCGCCGCGCGTTGCGACGATATTCACATACCGCCAGATGCTGGAAACTCTTTGGATGGAGCTATCGTTCAAAGCTATCATCCAGACGCGGCACGCCATGCAGCGTACCAGCGGATTTTCAAAACGCGCTATCTGCCGGTACAGGCGCCGCTACGCCAGATTTTTGGCAGTGGTGGAGTGGATCATGAGAACCCAAAGGACTGAAAAACGATAGGTGACGAAAGGACAGGAGAACTGAAACGATGGGACAAACGAAGAAATTGCATATGATTGGCAACGCCCATATCGACCCAGTGTGGTTGTGGCAGTGGCACGAGGGATTCCAAGAGGTGAAGGCTACCTTCCGCTCCGCGCTCGACAGAATGAAGGAGTATGATGACTTTATCTTCACCTGCAGCTCCGCGGCGTTCTATGAATGGGTCGAACTGAACGACCCCTCGATGTTCCAGGAAATCAAAGCCCGTGTGGCCGAAGGCCGCTGGCAAGTGGTTGGCGGCTGGTGGGTGCAAAGCGACTGCAATATCCCATCCGGCGAATCCTTTGTGCGCCAGGGGTTGTATGGGCAGCGGTATTTCCGTGAGAAGCTGGGGGTGTTGGCTACCTGTGGTTACAATGTGGACAGTTTCGGGCACCATGGAATGCTCCCCCAGATCCTCAAGAAGAGCGGGATGGACAATTATGTGTTCATGCGGCCGATGCCCATGGAAAAATCGTTATCCAGCCGTTTGTTTCTGTGGGAGTCGGATGATGGATCGCAAGTGCTTACCTTCCGTCTACCTTATGAGTACTGCACCTGGGGTAAAGACCTCCAGGACCATATAGTGCGTTGCGCCGACGAGATCAAGGCCCCGGTGAACGAGCTGATGTGTTTCTATGGGGTTGGCAATCACGGGGGCGGTCCTACCAAGGCGAACATAGAGAGCATCCACGCCCTCAATGGCAACAAGGGTCTACCCGAACTTGAAATGAGTGGTCCGGACCAGTTTTTCGCCAGCATCCGGCAGCGAGACTTGTCACTTCCCGTGTACCACGGGGACTTGCAGCACCATGCCAGTGGCTGCTACTCGGTACATTCGGCTATCAAGCGATGGAATCGTAAAGCGGAGAACAGCCTTGCGTTCGCTGAGAAATTCAGTACAGTGGCCGTGCCGCTAACCTCCCAGCCCTATCCTACGGACTTCGGTCGCGCATGGAAGAATGTGCTGTTCAACCAATTCCACGATATTCTGGCAGGCACCAGTCTAAAGGAAGCGTACGAGGATGCTTCAAACCAATACGGAGAAGCCTTGTCCATCGCCGATCGAAACGCGAACTATGCCTTGCAGTCGCTATCCTGGGCCATCGATATCACGCAGGACGATAACTCCCGCCCGTTGGTGGTGTTCAATCCCCATAGCTGGGAGGTGAAGGCTCCCTTGGAGTTCGAGTATGGCAGAGGGGTGGCGGATGTGCTGGTGGATGAGTGCGGCCAGCCGGTACCATATCAGTTCGTACGGTCCCATGCCGAGGCAAATGGCCGCTATCGGGTGTGCTTCGTCCCGGAGGTCCCTGCGCTCGGCTACCGGGTCTACCGATTTATCGCAGACTCAAAGCTTTCTGCGGCAGTAACCGCAACCCTGACCGCCACCGATGATTCTCTTGCGAACGACTATTATCGAGTGAAGTTCGATCCCGCAACCGGTTGCCTCATCAGTCTCGAGGATGTCAAGACCGGCTTTTCGGTCATCAAAGGACAAGCAGCGAGACTGTGGGCAATATCCGATCCCACCGACACCTGGAGCCATGGTGTCTACAATTTCCTGGGAGCTGGCGAGAATTTCACCCTTCAAAGTATGCGACTGGTCGAGAAGGGGCCGGTGAAAGCCACCATGGAGGTCACGTCCAGCTACAGAAGCTCCTGCATCATCCAACGCTTCAGCCTCTACCATAACCTGCCGCAGGTGGACGTGCAGGTCGTGGTGGATTGGCAGGAGTCTTTCACCATGCTTAAATTGCGATTTCCCATGAATTTGGAATTCCGCAAGGCTGTCTCGGAGATTCCATATGGCCATATCGACCGAGTGTCCAACGGTGAAGAGGAGCCAGGTCAGTCCTGGATAGACTTCTCCGGCCAGGGCAAAGGAACCAAGCAGCTCTACGGCCTGAGCCTCGTCAATGATGGCAAATACAGCTATGATTTCGATCTGGACACCATGGACCTTACCATCCTACGAAGTCCAGCCTATGCCCATCACGATCCACGCGTGCTGGATGGCGACCTGCACCACGACATCATCGACCACGGGCTTCAGGAATTCAGCTACACGCTGCTCCCTCATCGCGGCAATTGGCAAAAGTCCAGGGTGGTTCAGGTGGCGGCCGAGCTCAATCAAAGCCTCAAGTGCGTAAAGGAGACCGGGCATCGGGGTGTTCTCCCCGCCAAAGGGTCTTTCATCAGTATCGATAAGCCCAATATCATCATGACGGCTTTGAAAAAGGCTGAGCAGGGTCAGAGCGTCATCCTGCGCTGCCACGAAGTTCATGGAGAGGAAACCGAGGCCACCATCGAGCTCCCACTCTGGAATTGCACCTTCAGCACCGTGTTTGGTCCCAGCGAGATCAAGACTTTCCGGATGGAGGCCGACCCCGAGGGAAGCGGCAAGGGCCTGATGGTGGAGACCAACCTGTTGGAGTGGACAGCGCAAGAGATGCTTTGAAGACATCGGCGGGGGAGTGATAGGCAAACCACTCCTTCTGCATATCAACTGATTATTGGACAAGTGGTCTGTACACTTCAATCCTTTAATTTCCTTCGGTCTAAACGGTGTGAGGCGGCGTTCGTGTCGATTCGGATATCCCAGATATCCTCTTCTCCTTGGCCTGGCCCCGCTCCGTTTCCACTCGAAGGTAACTGACAAGTTTATAAGTTTACAGACCACTAGGAGGAAGGAATGCGCGTGTTTCCCAAGGATTTTATTTTCGGTACTGGAACTTCGGCCTACCAGATAGAGGGTGCGGTGGCTGAGGACGGCAAGACCCCCTCCATCTGGGATGTATTCTGTTCCAAGACCGACAACGTGTATAAAGGGCAGAACGGTCTCACTGCCTGCGACCATTACCATCGGGTGGATGAGGACATCGCCCTCATGCGGGAGCTAGGTATCGACGCCTACCGGTTTTCGGTTTCCTGGCCCCGCATCTATCCCCGGCAGGGAGTCCTGAACCAGAAGGGATTGGATTTTTATCTCAATTTGGTGGCGAAGCTTAAGAAGGCGGGGATTGTGCCGGTGATCACGCTCTACCATTGGGACCTCCCGCAATGGGCTGATGAGCTTGGTGGCTGGCTGAATCGTGATAGCGTTGATTGGTTCGCAGAGTTAGCCGAGACCTTGTTCAAGGCGCTGGCGGAAGATGTTCCGTATTGGATCACCCACAATGAGCCTTTTGTGGCCACCATGCTTGGATACTACATGGGGCTGCATGCTCCTGGCCATAAGGACCTTAAGGAGGCTTTGATCGCCGCCCACCACTTGAACCTCTCCCATGGACGTGCCATCCAGCGTTTCCGCGAAATCTCCAAAGGTACCTCCAAGATAGGGATGACTTTAAATATCTCCCCAGGTGTGCCTTCCGAGGACACTGATGAAATGCGGGAGCTAGCCCATCGCGCAGATGGTTTCGTCAACCGCTGGTTTCTGGAACCACTGTTTAAAGGAACCTATCCCAAATATATGGTCAAATTATACGAACCGATTGTCGGTCCGCTTGATTTCATCCACCCTGGCGATGCCGAGCTCATGACCGAGCCGATGGATTTCCTTGGAGTGAACTTCTACAAGCGCAATATGGTGAAGAAGCAGGAAGGCCGCCTGCTGGGCTATATCGGCATGGACGACCCGCAACCGGGTACGCGTGAAGAGTGGGCCGATTATCCTAAAGTGTTGCTCGAACTGCTTAGGATGATCAGACGCGAATACACCGATATCCCGCTGATGATCACCGAGAACGGTCTGGGCCTTGAAGGTGAGGTGGGGGCCCGTAGCGATGCTTCCAAATTCGGGACGTACATCACCGTGAAAAATGGAGTGGATTTCATTGCTGAGGATGGCAGTGTACACGATGAGGCGCGCATAGCGTATGTGGAGAACTGTCTTGGGCAATGCCTGGACTTTATCCAGGAAGGTGGGCGGCTGGAAGGATACTTTTTATGGTCGCTGATGGATAATTTTGAATGGGCGCTTGGGTATTCAAAAAGGTTCGGCATCACCTATGTTGATTTCAACACATTCGAGCGGACCATCAAAGATAGCGGATATTGGTTTAGGGATGTCATCAAACAGCGGGGACTGTCGTGAAAACGGATGATGGAAAGGGTTTCGGATACCATTTCAGGTTGATGGGGGGTGCTGTCGCTCTGTTCTCTGACGGACAATGCATCGCGGACGGGATACAGGTGGTCCTCACCACCGATACCGGAAATCGGGTGGCGCTTTGCCCTTCGGGTGATCAGGATGTTGCATGCGAGGTGCTTGAGTTCGCGCATGAGGGCCTGCGGGCTACGTGCAGATTGTTCGTTGAGACCGATGGAACAAACGGTTTACTTAGCTGCGACCTCACAATCGCTCAACGTCCATTCCAACGTGACCCTTCGATAGCTACCGAACAAGGAGTCCGCATTGGATTCGCGCGGGTGCCAGAGGCCGGGCGCTGGCTTGCTTTGTACCGGCATAAGGACTGGTGGTCGCGGCCTGGATTTGGAGAAGCTTTAGAGCAGATCCCGGCTCGGACCCAGGCTTTGTTTGTTGAGCAATCAGGGGCGTACCTTGTCTGTACCCCGATTGCCCATGGCGGGTATACTGCTGCGATAATCGGAAGCGAGCAAGGGGGATTCAGCTTGGATCTATCCTCCTATTGTGGTGGATTGAATACCTGTAAAGCTACTGTTATGGCTTTTGGCTTGCACGATGACCCGTTTCAAGCCATCGAACAGTCTGTGCGTTTCGCCCGTGGGAAGTTCCCCGGCACTCTTCCCATCAGCCAGAGGAAGTGGCCTGCGATGATGGACCAGCTGGGCTGGTGTTCTTGGGATGCGTTCTACCACCAGGTGAATGAAGCGGGAATCCGGGCAAAGGCGGCAGAATTCGTTCAGCAGGGAGTTCCTGTGCGTTGGATGATTATCGATGATGGATGGCTTCAGACCAAGGACCAACGCTTGATGGCATTTAGCGAGGACCGGGAGAAATTCCCCTCTGGATTCAAAGCGTTTATCACAGAGCTTAAGACCACCTATGGCATTCGCCAGGTTGGTGTCTGGCACTCATTCGCAGGGTATTGGGGCGGGGTGCACCCGGAATCGACCTTGGCGGTGGAACAGGCCGGTCATCTACAGGCCATCCGCAACCACAAGCTGCTCCCGGCGGCCGATGCCGAGCGGGGCTTCGGTTTTTGGGATGCTTGGTACACATACTTGGCCGATTGCGGGGTGGATTTTGTCAAGGTGGATGGCCAGAGTGCGGTGACTAATCATTTCCGCTATCTTCTTCCGGTGGGTGATGCGGCTCACGGGGCGCACCAGGCGTTGGAACGGGCGGTTGCCCGGCACTTTCCGCATGGGGTCATCAACTGCATGGGTATGGCTACCGAGAACCTTTGGAACCGTCCTGTTTCGGCAATATCCCGCAATAGCGATGACTATGTTCCCCAGCAGGCGGATGGCTTTGCGGAACATGCTGTGCAGAATGTCTACAATTCGCTCTACCATAGCCAGTTCCATTGGGGAGACTGGGATATGTTCTGGACCAGCCATCACCAGAGCCGTCAGCAGGCGCTTCTCCGCGTGATCAGCGGTGGGCCGGTGTATATCAGCGATCCCCTGGGAGCCACCGATGCGACGCTCCTTTCCCCATTGCTGCACGAAGATGGAACGGTCATCCATTGCGATAGGCCAGGCTTGCCTACACGGGATATGTTGTTTTGCAATCCAATGGTGGAGCCCTCGCTGCTGAAGGTTTCCAATAGATACGGCAGCGCTGGTCTGGTCGCTTGTTTTGCTATCTCCAACCATGCGGGGCCTTTGAAAGGCGCAGTCGGTTTCGGCGATATCCCGGGTATGGAGAAGGTGGATGGGTACGCCTACGAAGCGCTTGCAGGTGGATTGAAGACAGTGCGGAAAACTGAAACTTTTTCCGTGGCAATGGAGCACGGACATTGTGAGATATTCCAACTGATTCCACGGCGGCAACTTGCCACTCCTATCGGTATCCTGGGATTATTTGTACCACAGGCGGGTATCGCGCTGGAGGAAGAGCTGGACGGTGTGGCCAGGTTTGAATTGAGGGATTCCGGGTGGTTTGGGGTGATTGTGGAAGAGATGGGTTGCGAAATCCTAGTGAATGGCTTGCCCCCTGAGGCAGTGCTTCCCTTGCAGGGAGGAATACCATGTGCGGCCTATAGAATCGCGGTCAAATCCGGGGATGTGGTTGAGATACGCAGCCAAAAACCGTATGCTGTGTAGTGGAAGGTGATATGGACAATTCGCAGTTTCAATTGAAAAACCTCAATCGGCGATTGGTGCTCAACTATATCCGCAAGAATCGCTTGGCGACCAAGGCTGGCCTGGCTGCGGTTACCGGACTGACATTCATGGCTATTCAGAAGATCATCGCAGAGTTGGAATCGCTGGAATTGGTTCGCAAAGACCTTCCCCAGACCGGTGGAGTCGGTCGCAATGCCATAACCTACCGGGTGAACGAGAAGTACGGATATTCGGTGGGTATCCATATCAACTCCTTCCGCACTACCGTGGCGCTGCTGGACTTGAACGGGAGCATCGTACAGCGGGTCTACCTTGAGATGGAGCATCTGCCGCCCTCGCAAGAAAGGTTTGTAGCCGATCTGGTGGATGCGGTCGAGCACGTGGTGGAAGCTTCGGCAATTGAACGGAGCAAGGTGCTGGGGGTAGGAATCGGCGTACCGGGACCGGTGGACAGCAAGGAAGGGCTGGTGTTGATGCCTCCAAATCTTAAGCTGCTGCATTATCTACCACTCAAGCGGATTCTCGAACAACAGCTGCAGCTGCCGGTGTGTGTGCAGAAGGATACCAATGCGATCGCTTTAGGGGAGTACTGGCATGGTTTGGGCAGTCGCTATGACAACCTGGTGTATCTGGATCTCGATGCGGGAATCGGTGGTGGCTTGGTGATAGATGGCAAGCTCCACGAAGGGTCCGAAGGTGGCGTCGCAGGCGAGTTCGGCCATATGATCATGGATGTCGAGGGCCCGCTGTGCAATTGCGGCAACCGGGGTTGCCTGGAGGCGATTGGCTCAGGCTTGGCAATCCTGCGTGCCTTCAGCCAAGAGCTGGCCGGCCATCCTGAGCATAAGCTCTACCTTAAGCGCAATAGTCTTGGATTGCAGGATGTGTTGGAAGCAGCGGCCGCGAGTGATTTGCTGGTGCTGCACCTGTTGAACAAGTCAGCTTTCTATACGGGGATAGCGGTCCGAAACCTGATCAACCTGTTCAATCCCCAGATCATCATCCTCGGGGGGATCCTCATAAAGGGCTATCCACGGTTTTTCGAAATTGTGAAGGATGTCGCTGATTCCCGCAAGATGAAGGGCTCGCGTGAACAAGTGATCCTCGTATCGGAACCCAGCGATGAGATGGGCATCGTGGGAGCTGGTGAGATTGTAGCCGACCACTTCTTTGAGGATGTGGCGCTGCGGCAGCGATAGACTTCATACACAGCATAGGTACCTCTGGGATACATCTGAAATTCCTGAAATTCTCTATTGCGTTCTGCTGAATCTCAGAGTATGCTGTCTATAGTAATCGATTACTATAGGATTGCAAAACTGTGGAGAAGGAGGACGGTTGATGAGCAAGATGACTATCAAGATGATAGCGAACCGCGCGGGCACCAGTACCGCAACCGTCTCCAGAGTGATCAATGCGAACTATCCGGTAAGTGATGAACTTCGGGAGAGGATCAACAAAGTCATCAAAGAGACAAGCTACCGGCCAAATGCGATAGCCGCCAGCATCCGGACCCAACGCTCCATGACTATAGGAATGATCGTCTCGCGGTTCAACAATCCGCTGGTGATGAAGATGGTTCTTGGCGTGGAATCGGTGTTGGAACCAGAAGGCTACCAGCTCATCATCTCCAGTTCGAAGAACGACCTTCAGAAAGAGAAAAAGGTGATTTCCTCCTTGCAGGACCGCCGGGTGGATGCGGTTGTGGCTGTCAGCGTCTCTAAAAGCGATGAGATATTCAAGAGTTTTGTAGAGAATGGCATTCCCGTCGTCATCGTCGACCGAAGCATCCCCAATACCAGACTCGATGTGGTGGTCAATGATGACCGTGCCGCCACCTATAAACTCGCCAGACACCTGCTCGACAATGGGCATACCCGCATCGCGGTGCTGAAGGGCAACGACGATATCGTCATCGGTCGCGAGCGGTTCCAAGGCTTTGTGCAGGCGATGGAGGAAGCAGGTATCCCCATCGAGCCAAAATATCAAATAGAAGGTGAGTTCCAGCGGGAAGTCGCGTACCAGCGGACCTTGGAATTGTTCAGACACCTCCCCCGTGAAGAGTATCCAACCGCGGTTCTCGCGTGCAATACCCTGATGGCGGAGGGTTTCATGCAAATGGTCTACGAGCTTGAGCTACGGATTCCCCAGGACATCTCGCTGGTGTGCTACGGGATTCTTTCATCGTCTCCGGTGTTTCGTCCAAGGATTGTATGTGTCGACCAACGGACCGAGGATATCGGCATGGCTGCGGGTAGGTTGATTTTAGAACGGGTCCGGGGAGCGGGAGACGACTACGATTCGGTGGAACAGATTATCGAAGCGAGATTCGTCGATGGCGATTCTGTGATGAGGATCTAGGGTCATTTGTGCATCGCGGTTTTTTCCATTCAGTAAAAAGTAATCGATTACTATGGAATTCGGAAATGTCTTGAAGTAGGGGGATGTGAGATGGAACTGCAGGTTTTAAAGAAATTGGTGGTAGATGGCAACAAGGAGCTTCCGAAGCAGAACCTCGTGAAATACTCGTGGGGGAATGTCAGCCAGATCGATCGGCAGAACAGCGTGATCGTCATAAAGCCGGTCGGGATGCCCTATGATGAGTTGACCTGCGGGAATGTCAGTGTAGTCAATCTACAGGGAAAAGTGTTGGAAGGGCCGTTCAAACCTTCGGTCGATCTGGACATCCATAGGGCGCTCTATGAGCATTTCCCCGAGGTGAACGCGATTGTCCATACGCATTCCACCTATGCGACTATCATGGCGCAATTGCGAAGACCGATCGAATGCTATGGCACCACCCATGCCGATTATTTCAATGGAACCGTACCCTGCGTGGGTGAGCTCACCGAAGAACAGGTCGCAGGGGCCTACGAATGGCATACCGGGATGGCGATCGTGCGGTATTTCCAGGAACACAACCTGCAACCATCCGATGTGCCGGCAGCATTGTCGCCCTTCCATGGGGTGTTCACTTGGGGATCGGATGTCTGGGACGCGGTACACAAGGCGGTGGTGCTGGAGGAAATTGCGAAGATGGCGGTGTTCATGCACGCCCTCCAGCCTAATCCAGAGCAACTCCCCGGCTATGTTCTGGACCGGCATTACCATCGAAAGCACGGGGCGAACGCGTATTTCACCAATGATGACTATGGCGCAGGCATGGTCACCCGATAAAGCTGTTGGAGATGAGGGAAACCACGATGAAACAAATATTTGTGAATCTGAAACGCTTCGATGTCCCCCGGTCGCTGGGAGGGATCTGCCCTGTGGAAAATCCTGCGCAGTGGATGCGGAGCATCATCGATGCCAGCATCGAAGCGGGATTGGGCCGTCTCGACGCGCTTCGTCTCGTGTATCTTCCCCCGGAGGCCTTGATCGTGCCTGCAGTTGAACAACTGGGAAAGCACCCGTTGCAAGATAGGGTGGGGTTGTCCATCGGATGCCAAGGCGTCTACCGTGAGGATATCAAGACAGGTGCGAATTTCGGGGCGTTCACATCGAATCGGCCGGCGGCGGCCATGCAGGCTCTCGGCTGCGCACACGCCATGATCGGGCATAGCGAAGAGCGCAAGGACAAATTATCCATGCTCGCGCAGTACGACGGGTTGATCAATTCCGATTCCTCCTTGTCCATTAAAGCGACGGCTGTGGTGGAGAGCATGCTCAATCAAGAAGTGCTCAGGGCACTCGAACGTGGTATGGATGTGCTCTATTGTGTTGGCGAAACCCAGCAGCAGAAAGGCTCCGGTTGCGCCTCCGAGTTCGAGCCCCGCGTCCGGCGAGTCCTGCACGACCAGCTGACCGTGGGATTGAAAGGTATCGAATCCTATAAGGCAACCCGGAGCATCACAATAGGCTATGAGCCTATATGGGCGATCGGGCCGGGCAAGACCCCTCCGGACGCTGCCTATATCGCATTTGCATGCGGCTGTATCAAGCAGATCTGCCAGCAGGAATTCGGCTTCGACCCCTGCGTAGTCTATGGCGGTGGCTTGAAAGAGGCGAACGCGGCTGAAATCGCCGCGGTGCAGGCTGTCTCAGGAGGTTTGGTGGCGCTTACCACCTTCACCCAGCCCATTGGATTTGAAGTTGAAAGTCTTGTAAGGATCGTCACCGCATATGTGAAGTAAGCATCTTCATATGAGATAGGCACTGAATAAAAAAGGAATGGAGACATGAGGGGATTGAAAGGGAAACTAGTGGTCATCACCGGTGGAGCCAGGGGAATTGGGTTCGCCATCGCCGAGAAGCTCGCAGAAGAAGGGGCCAGGATCATCATCGCCGATATCAACCGCGACCAAGCGGAAGAGGCACAAGCGAAACTTCGGGCAGCAGGCACCGAATGCCATGCCTATCGGGTGGATGTGAGCAAAGTGGACGAGATCGAGACATTTTTCACCCAGCTGAATACGGCTTTCGGGGGGATCGACATCCTCATCAACAATGCCGGCATCCAGATACGGAATCCTTCGATGGATTTTCTTGAGAAGGATTGGGACCTGCTGATGGGAATCAACCTCAAGGCTGTGTTCTTCTGCAGCCAGCAGGCGGCGCGGATCATGCGTGGGAAAGGTGGGGTGATTGTGAATATCTCCTCTGGCACCTCTACCCAGACTACACCTGGCAGAGCTCCCTATGTGATCAGCAAGGCCGGGGTGAACGCTCTTACCGCTGTGCTTGCCGCTGAATGGGCCAAGGAAAATATCCGGGTGAATGCTGTGGCGCCTGGTTGGATTCTCACCGATATGGTGAAGGAAGGGATGCGCCTGGGAGTGGTCAGCAATAAGCAGCTGATGGCGGCCATCCCCTTCAAACGACTGGCATCGACTAGTGAGATCGCGGATTCCGTGGTCTATCTCGCTTCCGAGAATTCCAGCTATGTGACTGGACAGACCTTGTTTGTGGATGGTGGCTGGAGCGTGCTAGGCCTGCCACAGGATATAGATTGATCATGATTGATTTGCAAGGAGGCAAAGAATGAAAAAGTTGGTTGTATCGTTGATTATCATTGCTTTGACAATGGGTGTGGTATTCGCTACCGGTGCTGTGGAAACGAAAGCTCCTGTAAACGCACCTGCTAAGGAAATCGGGAGCAAACCCGATAATTATCCTACCAAGACCATCGAGTTCATCGTTCCCGCCGCCGCAGGCGCTGCGATCGATGTTCCGGCCCGAGCCCTGCTCGAAGTCTTGGATCTGGGCAAACCCGTGGTGATCGTGAACCGCGCCGGAGCCAGCCAGACCGTGGGAACCGCGGAAGCCGCCATCAAGAAACCCGACG
The DNA here is from genome assembly GCA_002428625.1 of Sphaerochaeta sp. UBA6084. GTDB lineage: Bacteria > Spirochaetota > Spirochaetia > Sphaerochaetales > Sphaerochaetaceae > UBA6084. Next base: position 54,012 of record DIXI01000007.1, on the reverse strand, counting down.
GCTACACTATGGTGCTGGGGGCCAATGGGAATTTCATGATCCAGCCGCATCTACTGGACCTGACCTACAAGACTACCGATTTCAGGCACATCTCCATGCTCACTGCGCCAATTGAAATGGTGATAGTGGTCACTCCCAGCTCCCGTTTCAAAACCTTCAAGGATTTGGAAGCCGCATTGAAGTCCGGAACAGCTCTGAGCTACAGCACGGCCAACCCTGGTAGCGTGGGACACCTCGCCGGTATCTCCATGTTCCAGCAGATGGGTGCCAATCCCAAGAACATCCCGTTCAACGGCTCTCCCGAAGGTATCGCGGCATTGCTCGGCGGGCATATCGATTTCTATATCATCGATAGCTCGGAAGTCGTTCCAAGAGTGCAGAATGGCCAGTTCGCACCGCTGGTGACGATGAGTGAGGAGCGGGCGCTCATGCTTCCCGATGTTCCCGCATTGAAGGAATATGGTTACAAGGATCTGATTTTCATGGGCTTCAAATGGATCGCCGTCCACAAGGACACTCCGGATGATATCGTGCAGTATCTAAAACGCCAGATTGACACAGCTATCCAGTCTGAGCAGTACCAGGCTTTCCTAAAGAAAATCACAGGTGTCGGAGTGAGGGTGTATACTGAAGCTGAGATCACCGATGTCGTGATGAAGAACCTGGATGAATCCGGTAAATTGCTGGAAGCTTTGGGGATGAAGAAGAAGTAGTAAAGCCGGAAGGACCACTGGTCCTTGCGTCACCTTGAACACAGGCCTTGCGTGGACAGACTGATATGGACCCGCGCAAGGTCGCTTTCGCTCATATCTGATGGGAGGAGTCCTGCATGCCAATAGAGTTGAAAAAGACCAGAGTGAACATTATCCTCGCGCTGCTGTTCATCTTGATCAGCCTGTTCCTATTCTATTTCGCCATACCTTGGGGTATCCCGATCCGGGCGTCCTGGGGAGGTGATATCGGTGTGGACAGCAGGACCTTTCCAAAATTCACCGCGATCAGCATGGGTCTCGTCTCGTTCCTTTTTCTCGTGGTGTCTTTGATAAAATACAGACACCTCAAGTCCATGACCCAGGCTCAAATTGAGGGCGGCAAGCCTTCGCAGCCGTCGGAGAAGATGAGTTCAAAGGAAGAAGGCCGTGCGCTTATCACCTTCCTGCTTTTCGTTTTGTACGCGGTTCTGCTCTCGACAATAGGGTTCATTCCCTCGACTTTGATTGTCCCACCGCTGATTCTCTATTTCCTAGGTGAAAGGAAAGTGTGGAATTACGTCGGTGTCTACATATTCGGGGGGATTCTGTTCGTGATTTTCCAGTTGCTGCTGAAAGTGCAACTGCCGTAAAGGGGAGAAGCTTATGTTTATGGAAGTGTTCAATTCAATCAGCTCCCCCATCAATCTCATCATGATGAATATCGGGGTGGCGGCTGGAATCATCATCGGCGCGTTGCCAGGCCTTTCCGTGGTGGTCGCCATCACGTTGCTGCTCCCGCTCACCTTTGGCATGGATTCCATCACAGGGATGTATCTTCTTTTAGGAGCCTACTGCGGGGGAACCTATGGAGGATCGATCACGGCGATTCTCATCAACACGCCGGGCACACCTGCCGCAGGCGCCACGATTTTCGATGGCTATAAGCTTGCCCAGCAGGGTAGGGCCGGGGACGCTTTGAAAGCGGCTCTGATCGCCTCCACCATCGGGGGTATCCTCAGCTGCTTCAGTCTGATGTTCATTGCTCCTCCGTTGGCGAAAATGGCGCTTAAGTTCGGTCCACCGGAGTATTTCGCTTTGTGTGTGTTCGGCCTGTCCATCGTGGCGGGAATAAGTGGAGAATCGGTTTTCAAGGGCCTGATCATGGCTTGCATCGGGTTGTTCATCTCGACCGTCGGCGTGGACGCGACCGAGGGCATCCCCCGCTTCACCTTTGGAATCATCGAATTATTCGGCGGATTGAGTCCCGCGGTTGTCATGCTGGGAATGTTCGCCCTCAGCGAGATGTTGAATAAAAGCGGACGCAGTCAGCGCCCGTTGGAGAATATCGCCAAATTCACGAAATCCAAATTGAAACTGAAGGATATCCTGGTATATTGGAAGACCTTATTGAGGTCTTCGGCCATCGGCATCTTCATCGGGGCTGTCCCAGGCACCGGTGGTGCGATAGCGGCTTTCCTCAGCTACAACGAAGCCAGGCGCGCGTCAAAAACACCTGAGCTGTTCGGTACTGGAATCCTTGAAGGTGTGGTGGCTCCGGAAGCTGGCAATAACGCCGTCACGGGGGCTACCCTTATTCCCTTGCTCACGCTGGGAATTCCGGGAGACACCGGTGTGGCCATCATGCTCGGCGCGTTGACCATGCAGGGCATCATCCCCGGACCCAACTTGTTCACGGCAGGCAATTTCTGGGTGTATGCGATCATGGGCGGCCTGCTGGTGGTAAACATCTTCATGCTGCTGCAGGGCTCGGTATTCATCCGCGCTTTCGCCAATGTGACCAAGGTTCCCTTCTCCGTACTGGTCCCAAGTGTCATGATCCTGTGCACAATGGGAGCTTTCGCGGTGTCGAACTCGGTGCTTGATATATTCATCATGCTGATGTTTGGTTTCATGGGCTACATTCTGAAAAAATTCGAATTCCCGTTTCCACCGTTGACCATCGCTTTGGTGCTTGGTTCCTTGACCGAGAACAACCTGCGCCGTTCCTTGATCATGTCGGATGGGAAAGCTTCCATATTCTTCACCCGGCCCATCGCCCTGGTGTTCATCGTCATCTCCATCATCTCTGTACTGTTCCCCTTGCTGAAAATGGCCCTTAAGGCTTTGAAGCAGCAAAAATTGACAAAGGAAGGCTGATCATGAGTAAAAAACCGAATATAATTTTCTTTTTCACCGACCAGCAGCGGGCAGACACCATAGGCTGCTATGGACAGAAGCTTGAGGTGACGCCGAATCTGGATCGATTGGCTCGTGAAGGCGTCAAGTTTGAGCATGCCTTCACCCCCCAGCCTGTCTGCGGGCCGGCGCGGTCCTGTGTACAATCCGGCCGATATGCCTCGGAAACCGGTTGTTTCATCAATCGGAGGCCCCTTAAGGAAAACGAGGGAACTATCGCCAAACACCTCAACAGCGCCGGGTACGAAACCGCGTACGTGGGTAAATGGCATTTGGCCAGCGACCATCATGCGAATGAACTGTATATCACCACCCCCATCCCTCCCCATCGCCGGGGTGGATACAAAGATTACATAGCTATGGTGGATGTGCTTGAGTTCACTTCGCATGGGTATGATGGTTTTGTGTTTGATAAGGATGGGAACCGGATGGATTTCACTGGGTATCGGGTGGATTGCCTCACCGACTACGCCATCTCCTACCTCCACAAGAAGGAGAGCGAAAACCCGTTCTTCTTATTCATCTCGTATATCGAGCCTCACCAGCAGAACGATACGAACCTATGCGAAGGTCCGGATGGATCCAAGGTGCGTTTCAAAGACTATGAAGTACCCAAAGATCTCCTGGTTGGCGAGTATGAAGGCGATTGGAAGGAGAATTATCCCGACTATCTGGGAAGTTGCCACAGCCTGGACTACAATCTTGGCCGGTTGATCGATACTCTCAAGGAGAAAGGCCTATACGAGGATACGGTCATTATATACACCAGCGACCATGGCAACCACTTCAAGACCCGCGAAGGGGAGTACAAGCGCCAGTGTTTCGACTCCTGCCTGCGGGTGCCGCTCATCATCAGCGGAGGCGCGTTCACTGGTGGTAAGACATATACTGAACCGGTGAGCATCATCAATCTGCCGCCTACCATCCTGGAGTTGGCTGGAATCGAGCCCCCTCCGATCATGCCGGAACCGCCGTTGCAGGATTTGCTTTCTGGTGGAGAATGGCCCGATACTGTGCTGTATCAGATCAGCGAGGCTGAACTTGCCAGGGGAATCCGGACCAAGCGGTGGAAGTATTGCGTGAACGCACCCCATAAGCAGGAAGTGCTCAGGATGGCTGATAAGTTCGATCCGAAGCAATACCATACGATGCTCCTGAAAGCAGTGCCGAACAGCGATGAGTATATCGAGCAGTACCTGTTCGATCTGGCCGCGGACCCGATAGAAGCGAATAATCTGATCGCCGACCCCCGTTATGTGGAAATTCGGGCGCAATTGGCCCAAAAGCTCAAGGACCATATGGTGAAAGCGGGAGAAAAACGTCCCGAGATCTATCCCTTTGGCTATCCACTTGGGAAACCACATCAGGAGAGTTGACCGATGCCGAGACCGAATGTCCTGTTGGTCTATCCCGACCAGATGCGCTACGATTGCACCTCGAGTGCTGGAGATCCGACGGTACGGACTCCAGGGTTCGACCGTCTCGCACGATCCGGGGTGAATTTCACACGCGCCTACACCTCTTTTCCCTTGTGTTGTCCGTTCCGGGCTTCTTTGATGACGGGAACGTACGCGCATATCAACGGGATGTACACCAATCATTATCCAATCCCCTTGGATCAGATTTTTCTGCCCCGGTTGATGGGGCAGGCGGGATACCATACTGGTTGGTTCGGCAAATGGCATTTGAACGGGGGGAATAAATTCGATTTCGTTCCCAAGGAGTACCAGCTTGGATTTCATGAATTTGTGGGTTACAGCCGGGGGCACAATTATCTGCACGGGGTGTATTATCGGAATGATGACCCACAACCCTACCGGTCGGAATCCTATGAGCCCGAGTACCAGACCAACCACGTGATCGATTTTATGGATAGGGCCCTTCAGACAGGTGCTCCGTTCCTAGGGATGATCTGCTATGGTCTGCCGCATACTCCATTGGATTCGGCCCCCGACCATTACCGCAAGATGTATCCAGCCGATGCGGTCCAGTTGCCTGATACCATTGTGCCAGAAGACCTTGCCAAGGAAAAAACCTATCGGGCTAAGTATTATGGCCTGATCACCTGCGTCGACGACCAATTGAGGCGTCTGACCGATTGGCTGGAGCGCAAAGGAATCCTGGAGGACACGGTGCTTATATTCGTGAGCGACCATGGTGATATGAATGGTGAGCATGGATTGCATTATAAATCCTCCTTTCACGAGGCTGCCATGCATGTCCCTTTGGTTATCCATTATCCAAGGTTGACCGCTCACGGTCGCGACGTACCGCAGCTGGTGGATCCTTCGGTGGATCTGATGCCCACTATCCTGGATCTCTGCGGGGTGGAGATACCCAGCAGTGTCCAGGGGCACAGCTTACGTGCGGCGATGGTCGATGGCCAGGATGCTTCGTTACCTGACCATGTGTACTATCAGTTGATAAAGGTATCAGAGGAGGCCTGCGCGGTGTTGGATGTGCAGGAGTGCAAACGATATCCTGAAAGAGGCCTACGGACAAAGGATTTCCTGTATGTGGAGAAATGCGGGGCACCGTTCGCGCTGTACGATGTGGGTAAGGATCCCGGGGAGAAGTATAACCGGGTCAACGATGCCGCATATGTGGATACAGTCGAGCTTATGCGTTCGCGGCTCTATGCCGCTATGGTTGAGAAACGGGACGATTGGGCTGTGGAAGTCTCTGCCCCGCCGGTTGGATACCAAAACCATGCCGAAGGAGAGTCGTTCTACCGCGAGACGTACGCGAGGGCGAAACTGGAAGCTTGATGCACCTGAAGAGCGGGGGCGGGATACGGATCACCAGAAGGAGTAGATATGAAATTATCATTTGAATATGGGCAGGGCTTGATGGAAGCGAATCTACCGGACTCCACGGATGTGTTCATCCCGGGAGAGACGGTCAAGGATCCTCCCGTGCTGGAGCATATCCAAGAGGAAACCCTCGCATCCATTCTCAATCCCATGGGTATGGCGCCAATAAGCGCGCAAGTGGGTAAAGGCTCCAAGGTGGCCATTGTGTTCCCCGACAAGGTGAAAGGCGGATTCCAAGCTGATTCGCACCGCAAGACGTCCATCCCAATCATTCTCGATCAATGCATGGCGGCTGGAGTGGACCCCAAGGATATCAAGCTGATCTGCTCCAACGGCCTGCATCGCAAGAATACCAAGGAAGAGATTCTCAGCATCCTAGGCCCGGCTGTCTTCGACCGTTTCTGGGCGAACGGACAGATTGTAAACCATGACAGCGAGGATTGGTCCAATCTCATCGATTTGGGCAACGAGCCGCAGTACAACGCCAAGGTTGTGATGAACAAAACTGTCTATGACGCCGATCTGGCGGTGTTGATCGGGCACACCTTAGGAAACCCGTACGGAGGTTATTCAGGTGGGTACAAGCATTGCGCCACCGGTATCACCAACTGGGAATGCATTGGCTCCCATCATAATCCCGCGGTGATGCATCGTCACGATTTTGTACCGGTGAGCACCAAGAGTCTCATGCGTGGCAAGTTCGATGCCATCGGGCATCATATGGAAGCGTGCATGGGCAAGAAGTTCTTTGTCTGCGATGCGGTGCTGGATACCAACCAACGGCAGATCGCGGTGTTCTCGGGGTTAGCCGACGAAGTGCAGCCTGCATCCTGGGAGGTCGCGGACAAGCGCACGTATGTCCACTGGGCGCGGAAAAAATACGATGTCATGGTGTTCGGCATGCCTCAGGCTTTCCACTATGGCAATGGCATGGGAACCAATCCCATCCTCATGATGCAGGCCATCTCAGCCCAGATCATCAGGCATAAGCGCATTCTGGTGGACAATCCGGTTGTTATCTGCAGCTCGCTGTGCAATGGGTATTTCCATGATGAAGAGTTTCCCTCCTACCGCGCGGTATACGACTTATTCCAGAAAGACTATGCGAGCAAGCTTCCCGATATCGAGCGTTTCGCCGAGCACTTCTCCCGCAACCAGACCTATATCGATGCCTATCGGTACAAATTCGGGTACCATCCCTTCCATGCGTTCTCCATGATCTCCTGCGCCCATATCGCGGAAGAGCAGTGCGCGGCGGTCTACATCGTTGGTGCGCAGGAGCCGGGGTATGCCCGCTCGATGGGGATGAAGACCAGGGCGACCTTTGAGGAGGCCTTGCAGGACGCCCGTAAGATTGTAGGGAGCAGCCCTGCTATCCTCGCGTTGCCGAAAGCTTTCAAGACCGCCAGCGTGCATCTGTGCATGGAGGATGCCTGAACCAGAAGCAACGTGAAGCAGCCAGAAACCTGGAAAGAGGCTTCTGGGAAACATGAAATTAATTTCATCTCAATATGCAAGTTTACTGCTGACAATGTCCATTTAAAACGTTCTTTTTAGCTATTATGACTAATAATTCGGGTTTTTCTTGACAGAAGCCAAACCGAGGAATACGCTTGATAATTGCCTCAAGCATTATCTCATAAGGAGCTCTGTCGTGAAGGAAAGAATCATCATTACTCATGCGATGAAGAAATACGGAGATGCGGTCATCATCCCCAACCTCAGTGTGGAGATCAAGGAAGGTGAGTTCTTCACCTTGCTGGGTCCTTCCGGCTGTGGCAAGACAACCCTGCTGCGGATGATCGCCGGTTTCAACTCCATCGAAGGGGGCGACTTCTACTTCAACGACAATCGGATCAACGATATCGACCCTGCCAAAAGGAATATCGGGATGGTGTTCCAGAACTACGCCATCTTCCCCCACCTCTCGGTGCGTAAGAATGTGGAGTTCGGCCTGAAGAACCGCAAGCTTGCGAAGGACGAGATAACCAAACGGGCCGAGGAATATCTCAAGCTGATGCAGATAGAGGAACTGGCGGAACGGATGCCGGAGAAGCTTTCGGGTGGCCAGCAGCAGCGGGTGGCTTTGGCCAGAGCTCTGTGCATCGAGCCCCACGTGTTGCTGATGGATGAACCCCTTTCCAATTTGGACGCCAAGCTGCGTGTCGAGATGCGCACGGTCATCAAGAACATCCAGCACAGCGTGGGTATCACCACCGTGTATGTGACCCACGACCAGGAAGAGGCCATGGCTATCAGCGACCGCATTGCTGTCATGAAGGATGGAATCATCCAGCATATCGGCACCCCCCAGAACATCTACCAGCGGCCGGCGAACCTGTTCGTCTCCACCTTCATCGGACGATCCAATATCTTCGACGGCGGATTGGTGGTCAAGGATGGAAAGACTTTCCTGAAGCTGGGCGAGTACGAAACCGCCATCCAAAAGGTTCAGGACAAGTATCGGGGAAATCAGAAGATCATCGCTTCCATCAGGCCCGAGGAGCTGTTGATGCATCGCGAACCTGGCAAGGGGATCAAGGCAATCATCGACGACTGTGTGTTCCTCGGTCTGAACACGCACTATTTCATGCACCTGGAGGATGGGAAAGAGGTGGAATCCATCCAGGAATCCACTATCGACAGCATCATCGCGCCGGGAACTGAGATTTCCCTGAGTCTGAATGTGGATAAGATCAACTTGTTCACAGCCGATGGGTCGGTGAATATTCTGCAGGGTGTCCGCAATGATTGTGCCACCAACTGATTGGTGTGAGGAGAGACCAAAATGGTGAGGCAACATCGAAGACGGGACATGTGGTCCGGGGTGACGGTAACCTTCGTGGTGCTGTTTGTCATATTCCTGGTGTATCCCCTGCTGGGGATCCTCAAGCAGTCGGTATTCGACCGCGAGGGTAACTTCACCCTGCAGGAATTCGTCAAGTTCTTCTCGCAACCCTATTACAGCCGCACGATTCTCAATAGTTTCGAGGTGACCATCGCCATCACCTTGTGCACCTTGCTCATCGGCATCCCTCTGGCGTACTTCTACTCGTTCTATCAGCTCAAAGGGGCGAAGGCCCTGTTTGTCATCAGTATCCTGTGCTGCATGTCGGCTCCCTTCATCGGCGCCTATTCCTGGATTCTTTTATTGGGGCGTTCGGGGGTCATCACCCAGTTTTTCAAAAATTTCCTAGGTATAAAGATAGGCAGCATCTACGGCTTTGGCGGGATTTTGCTGGTGCAATCGCTCAAGCTGTTTCCACTGGTGTTCATCTACATGAACGGCGCTTTCAAGAATATCGACAGCTCGTTGATGGAGGCCTCCGCCAACCTTGGCTGCGTGGGGATCAAACGCTTCTACCGGGTGGTGCTGAATCTGTCCATGCCCACCATTCTAGCCGCCAGCCTGTTGGTGTTCATGCGGGCTTTCGCCGATTTCGGTACCCCGTTGCTGATTGGCGAGGGGTATCGGACATTCCCGGTGGAAATATACAACCAGTATCTGGGGGAGAACGGGACTGACCACAATTTCGCCGCCGCCATCAGTGTCATCGCCATCACATTGACCGCCTTGGTGTTCTTCGTGCAGAAGTGGGCTACAAGCAAATTCAAGTTCTCGATCAACGCCATGCATCCGATTGAGAAAAAGAAACCAAAAGGGCTCAAGGGCGTGCTTATCTATATCTACTGCTATGTGCTGGTGGCAATTGCCTTTCTGCCACAGGTCTATGTGGTGTACCTATCGTTCCGCAATAGTGACCAAGCGATATTCAAGGAAGGATATTCGTTCTCCAACTACGAATCGGCGATGAACAAGCTGCTCGGCCGGTCCATCAGCAACACGCTCGTGCTTGGCATGGGATCGTTGGTGATCATCATCATCTGCTCCATCCTGATCGCGTATCTGGTTGTCCGCCGTCCGAGTGTGACCAACAACGCCATAGACACCATGTCGGTGTTGCCGTACATCATGCCCGGATCTGTCATCGGTATAGCCATGGTGGTGGCTTTCGGCAAGCCACCGATCGTGCTCACCGGAACCATGGCCATCATGATCCTCTCGTTCGTCATCAGGAGGATGCCGTATACGATACGCTCGGCCAACGCCACCCTCATGCAGATTCCCATGAGCATTGAGGAGGCCTCCATCAGCCTTGGAACCTCGAAGATCAAGACTTTTGCCAAGATCACGGTGCCGATGATGACCAATGGGATCATATCGGGCGCTATCCTCAGCTGGGTGTCTATCGTCACCGAACTGTCAAGCTCCATCATCCTGTACAACAACCGCACCATCACCTTGACCATGTCGGCGTATGTAGCCATCTCCCGCGGCAACTATGGTCTGGCGTGCGCCTTCTCGGCCGTGCTTACCGTTCTCACCAGCTTGTCCTTGCTGCTGTATCTGTTCATAAGCAAGTCGGAGGATATCAAGCTGTAGCTATGCGCAGTATCAATCCGTTTTGGGTTGATCATTATAAAGGAGGAAGAAACATGAAAAAAGGTTTCTTGAAACTTGTGGGGATCCTGCTCGTGTGCCTGCTGATCGCAACCATGTCGCCCCTGACCGCCGCTGGGCAGAAAGAGGTTGCCGCGACCGACACAACCAAAGTGGACCTAGGGAAATCCCTAGTGCTCTATTCCAGTATGACCGAGAACGACCTGACCAACCTGCTCAAGGGTTTCGCTATGCTCTACCCAGAGATCAAGGTGGAAGTGGTCAACGGTTCAGCTGGCGAACTTACCGCCCGGATCACCGCTGAGAAGAACAAGCCCCAGGGTGACCTGATGTGGGGTGGGCTGAGCAACAGCGATGGTATGGTCTACAGTGAGATCTTCGAGCACTGGCTGACTGAATACGAAGCAGACATCATGCCCGACTATCGGTCCAACAACGGCTTCTACAGCCTGGACCACCTCTCCACCATAGTGTTCTGCGTAAACACCGAGCTTGAGAAGCAGCTTGGCCTGAACATCAAGAGCTACAAGGACCTGCTGGATCCTAAGCTGAAAGGCCAGATCGTCATGCCGGACCCGAACTCTTCCTCCTCGGCTTGGAACAACGTGTGCAACATCATGGCCGCTTACGGCAATGACAGTCCCGAGGCGTGGGCGATCATCGAAGGGATGATGCGCAACAACATGGTCATCTCCACTTCCTCTTCTGTGGCGTTCAAGAGCGTGCAGTCGGGCGAATATGTGGTAGGTCTCACCTATGAGGACGGAGCTTCCACCCTGCTGAAGTCCGGTGCGAAGAATATCCGCATGGTGTACCCTGTGGAAGGGGCTTCCGCCTCCGCTTTCGGTTGCGCGGTCATCAAGGGCGCTCCTCATCCGGAAGCTGCCAAGGCCATGATCAACTACCTCATGAGCGCTGAAGGCCAGTCCCATCTGGGCAACGCGCTTGGCACTTTGCGGTTCACCAACTCCAAGGCCAAGTACGACACCACGTTCCTGCCCGCGAGCTCCGAGATCAAATGGGTGACCCGTGACATCGACTGGCTCATCGCTAATAAGAAACAGGTTCTTACCCACTGGAACAACCTCTATACGTCCATCAAACGCTAATCGGCTGAAGCCAATCTTTGCGCTGGAGCGAATCCAGTGCCTATCATCACCCTCGGGTGCTCTTTTGCAAGGGCCTCCGGGGGTCTCTTTTTTATTAATTTCTTTTCATTTACGACGAATCCTGCTACCATGGATGCTATCACATCATCCCTACGGGGTATCTGCAGGAGGGCATATGAAGAGAACACTTGTTTTGGTATTGCTTATCATCATGAGCTTCGGGCTGTTCGCGGCAGGCGCCAAGGAGGCTGCGGTTGTCGATGACACCCCCACCATCCGTCTGCTTACCGATGCCACCGGCATCGACGACAAATCCTTCAATGCCGCTGCCTGGCGGGGGATTGTCGAATTCTATGGCGATACGGTCGCGAATGCCAAAGGGCGTGGCAAGTACTACGATGTGGTGACCGCTCAAACCCAGGATATGTACATCCCCAATCTCAAGCAGGCGGCGGATGAGGAATACGATCTTATCATGGTCACCGGTTTCACCTGGGCCGATGCCTTGGGCGAAGTGGCGCCGATGTATCCCAAGCAGAAGTTCGTCATCGTCGATGTTGACTGGGTTGGCCAGCCGAATGTGATGGAGTTCATCTATAGCGAGGAGCAGGGGTCGTATCTGGTTGGTCTGGCTGCGGCGCTGCAAGCCAAAGCCGAAGGGATCGCCAACCCGAAGTTCGGTTTCATCGGCGGGGTCCCGGGTGGCACCATCACCAAGTTCGAGATGGGCTATGTGCAGGGTATCCGCTCGGTGTTCCCCAATGCCTCCATCGTCGACTACTATGCCAATGACTGGGGCAAGCCTGAGCTGGCTAAAGCGCAATCCAAGAACTGGTTCGACGGCGGCATCTACGCGATTTTCTCCGCTGCTGGCGGAACCGGTAATGGAACCATCGCCCAGGCGAAGGAATATCGCCTGCAGGGCAAAAATGTATGGGCGATCGGTGTGGATAGCGACCAATACGCGGATGGTATCTACTCAGGAACCAAGTCGGCTGTGCTGACCTCGATGCTCAAGCGTGTCGAAAGTTCGTCGCTCTACTGCCTTGAGGCGGTCAAGAACGGAACCTTCACGGGCAAGGTGGTCAAGATGACGATGGCCGACAATGGCGTTGGGTACTCAACAGCCAACCCCGAGCTGAAGCCCGAGGTAGTCAAGGCGGTCGATACCGCCAAGGCCGATATCATCAGCGGCAAGATCAAGATCTACGGCACCTATAAGGAAGCCCTGGCTGCGGGAGCCGCTCCTGCCGGGCTTGCCGCTTTGGACGACTGATCGGCGGCATATCGCTGGGCCAGGTGCCGATGGTGGCTACCTGGTCCTTTCCCTACAATCAGCCTTGCTTCGCGATGACTACAGAATTTTCCAAACGTTATCCACGTTTTCCTCAACACAAGCCTTTTGCCCTGTTTCCAAACGTGTGGTAAGTTATAATGCATAAGGAGTTGTCTGTGTCCCATGCGATTGAGATGAGCGGCATCACCAAGACGTTCCCCGGTGTGGTTGCCAATGACAATATCACCCTTGAGGTCGCGGACGGCGAGGTGCATGCGCTGCTGGGTGAGAACGGAGCCGGCAAATCAACCCTCATGTCAATCCTGTTTGGTGCTTACACCGCCGATAGCGGGATCATCCGTATCCATGGCACCCAGGTGGATATCAAGGACCCCAATGTTGCCACCGAGCTTGGTATCGGCATGGTGCATCAGCATTTCAAGCTAGTCCACAACTATACGGTCACCGAGAATATCGTCCTTGGCATGGAGCCACGCACCCGGTTCGGCACGGTCGATCTGAAGGCCGCGGAAAAGCAAGTCGCCCAGCTTTCGAAACTGTACGGGTTGGAAGTCGACCCCCAAGCCAGGGTGGAAAATATCACGGTAGGGGCTCAGCAGCGGGTTGAAATCCTCAAGACCCTCTATCGCAACGCCCGCATCATCATTTTCGACGAACCTACCGCGGTGCTCACCCCCCAGGAGATCGACGAGCTGATGCAGATCCTCCGCCGTCTCACTGCCGAGGGAAAGACCATCGTGCTCATCACCCACAAGCTTAAGGAGATCAAGGCGGTGGCCGACCGGTGCACGGTGCTTCGCCGTGGCAAGGCCGTGGGAACCGTGGAGGTTGCGTCGGTTACCGAACAGCAGCTGGCGGAGATGATGGTTGGCCGTGCGGTGCAGTTCGAGCTTGAAAAGCCAGCGACGTCTATCGGTGAGGTGGTTCTGGCGGTGCGCGGCTTATCGGTGGCTGATTCCACCGGGGCTCTTAAAGTGAAGGATTTCTCGGTGGAGGTGCATCGGGGCGAGATTGTGGGTATCGCCGGGGTGGATGGCAACGGCCAGACCGAACTGCTCTATGGTCTCACCGGTTTATCTCCCGTGTTGGCTGGGACCATTATGCTCAACGGTGTCGACATCACCCATGCGTCCATCCGCAAGCGGATCGAGCTCGGGCTGGGGCATATCCCCGAGGACCGCCAGAAGCATGGCTTGGTAAGCGAATTCACTATCAGCGAGAACTGTGTCCTAAAGGATTATTATAAAGCCCCTTACAGCAACCGTTATGGGCTTTTGGACCATCGTAGGATGGATGTGGATGCCAGCCAATTGATCGAGCAGTTCGATATCCGCGCGGGCCAGGGTAGCGGAACCACTGCGGGCAGCTTGTCCGGGGGGAATCAGCAGAAAACGGTTGTGGCTCGTGAGATCAATCTTTCGCCGAGTGTCCTGTTGGTGGCGCAACCCACCCGAGGGCTCGACGTAGGTGCGATTGAGTATATCCGGCGGCGTATTCTTGATGAGCGGGGTAAGGGGCGGGCGATCTTGCTGGTGTCCTTCGAATTGGACGAGATCATGAACCTGTGCGACCGTATAGCCACTATCAGCAAGGGTACGTTGGTGGGGATTTTCAAGCAGGGCGAGGTGGACGAGCGGGAGATAGGGATGATGATGGCCGGCTCCAGACGGCAGCGGGAGGCTCAGGATGTTGAAAACTGAGAGACGTGGTTCGTTCATGGGCCGGATGTTGGCTTCGGAGGGCGCGGTATCGGTGCTGGTGGTGCTGCTGGGCTTCCTGGTGGGGACCATCCTGGTGGCCTTGGTGGGCAAGAATCCGCTGAATATGTACAAGGCCATTCTTCAGGCGCTCTCAGGGTACAATATCGATAACGGTAAGATGAATGTGCGCTATATTGGGGAGACGCTCAATTATGCAGTGCCATTCATCCTCTGCGGTCTGTCGATGGCTTTCGCAGCGCGGGCAGGATTATTCAATATCGGCGGGGAGGGGCAGTATATCGTGGGATTGACCGTGGCGCAGATGGTGGCCTTGCTGGGGCCCCAGATCCCGGTGTTCCATTGGGTGCTGGCCTTGGCCGGTGCCACGGTGATAGGAGCTCTATGGGGTGGTCTGGTTGGGGTTTTGAAAGCCAAATTCGAGGTATCGGAGGTGGTTTCCACCATCATGCTCAACTATGTGGCGTTGTATGTCTCGCGGATGGTATGCTTGCGACTACCTGGCGCCACCACCTACAAGACAGCCAATTTCCCCGAGAGCGCCTTGCTCACCAATGGCTTTTTCCAAAGCATCACCAACGGATCCATGCTCAACCATGGCTTCTTCCTCATGTTGGCGGCGGTGGTCATCTACTGGTTCATCATGGAGAAGACCAATCTTGGTTTCGGTCTACGGGCGACTGGATTCAACCGTGAGACTGCGCGTTGCAGCGGCATTCCGGTGGTGAAGAGCATCGCGGTGTCCATGGCTATCGCGGGGGCTTTCGCCGGCTTGGCCGGTGGTATCGTGGCCCTTGGCTCCTTCCGTTACGGCAGGGTGCTGTCTGGGATGGATAATTATGGGTTCAATGGCATCGCGGTGGCCTTGGTTGGCAATAGCACCGCCTTGGGCACCATGCTGGCCGGCTTGCTCTTCGGTATGCTCAAGAACGCCCAGGCGCTGATGCAGGGCAAGCAGATTCCCAAGGAAATCACTTTCATCATCCAGGGATTGATCGTGGTGTTCATCGCCTTGCGCTCTGCGATCGCGATGTACTTGGACTGGCGTAGCAAACGTCAGCTGCAGCGGGAGGTATTGGGAAAATGAATACCTTCTTTGGCATGATACCGTCCATATTGATGATCGTCTCACCCATTCTCATCACGGCTGTGGGTGGGATGATCTGTGAGAAGTCGGGGGTGGTGAATATCGCGCTTGAGGGGCTCATGGGGGTTGGCGCCTGCGCAGCTGCCGCGGCCCATGTGCTGATGGAAGCCGCCGGGGTGGGGTTGCCTTCCATCTGGATCTCATTGGCGATCGGCGCTTTGATAGGTGTCGCTTTTTCCGTCATCCACGCGTTTGCCTCGATCAGCCTGAACGCCAACCAGACCATCAGCGGCACGGGGATCAACCTGCTGGCCGATGGCGCCACCATTTTCGCTGCCCAGATTCTGTTTTCCGCCGACCGCACCCGCGAATTCCGCATGGGCATGCAGACCGATTCCTTGGGTATCTATCCTACGGCCTATATCGCCTTGGTGGTTGTGGTGCTGGCGTGGTTCATGCTGTACAAGCTTCCCTTTGGCATGCACCTGCGGGCCTGCGGCGAGCATCCGCATGCGGCTGACAGTGTGGGCATCAATGTCAAGCGCATCCGCTATATCGCTGTGCTCATCAGCGGCCTGCTCGCTGGCCTTGCCGGTGGCTGCATCGTGCTTACCCAGACCATCCAATACACCTCCAATACCATCAATGGGCGGGGGTTCATCGCGTTGGCCGCGGTCTCCTTCGGACGCTGGCGCCCGGTAGGCGTCACCTTCGCGGCTTTCCTTTTCGGCACCGCCCAAGCTTTTGCTATCATCGCGAACAACTTCCCTGCGCTCAAGGCCCTACCCACCGAGGTCTTCAACATCCTACCCTATATCATCACACTCATCGCGCTGGTAGGATTCAGCGGTAGGAATTACGCACCTCAGGCGAACGGGAAGGTCTATGTGAAGGGAGCTTCGTAATGGAGGAATTCCTCTCAGCTATGCAGCATCGCTTCGCCTGCAAGCGTTTTGCCGATACTCCGATTCCACCGGACTTGCTGGAGGCGATTTTAGCATGTGGCCGCCTGAGTCCTTCCTCGTTTGGCTTGGAGGGCTGGCACTTTCAGGTGATGGCTAGCTCCGAAGTTCGCCAAAAGCTGTTTGAGGCATGTTTCTCGCAGGAACCGGTGGGTACAGCCCCTATATCGATTGTCATAACCGTCCGCACATCCCACGCTTATCATCCCGAGGGCGCTTTCGTGCGGCAACGCGGGGAGCGTTTCCCAGGGAGTCTGGAGGATTATATCGCTGACTACCGCGGGTATTATGATTTCTTGAACGAATCTGGCCGTACCGACTGCTGGTCGCGTTCGCAAGGCTATATCGCCGCAGCGAATATGATGACTGGTGCGGCCTCGGTGGGTATCCAAAGTTGCGCCATTGAAGGTTTTGATGAGACCCAGGTACTGGCTTTGCTTGGATTGGACCGCCAGAATTGGCAGGTGGCGTTGGTGATTGCATTCGGCTATCCTGCCGAACCCGAGCGACCCAAGATCCGCGAGCCCCTGCACGAGCTGGTCTCCTACTTCTAATTCAATATTTGAATCTTATTCTTATTCCCCAACAAAGCGAGATAGAAGTGAGCCACGACCTCCCAGCACCCACTCGTGATTTGGGCGGCACGGCTTTGCCGTCAGGCCGCTGCGGGGTCCGCTCCCGCTCCCGTCCTTCGGACCAAGCCCTCCGAGTCCTTGCCGCAACGGGGACCTCCCCGCAGATTCGTGCCAGGTACAAAACTGACGCGCGAAACCCCTCAATGCAAGCTTGGATTGAGGGGTTTTAGCGCAAATCAGCATCCTAGACCCCTAGGATGGTCAGTTTTGTGCCTGGCACAAAGTTGACGACCCGATAGCCACCGATTGCTGGTCGCGTTCGCAAGGCTATATCGCCGCTGCGAACATGATGCCCGGTGCGGCCTCGGCGGGTATCCAAAGTTGTGCCATTGAAGGTTTTGATGAGATTCAGGTGCTGGCATTGCTTGCACAGGAGGCCCAGTAGTGGGGGGGGTAGCATTGGTGGTGGCTTTCGGCCATCCTGCCGAACCCGAGCGGCCCAAGATCCGCATGCCATTGGAAAAGCTTGTCTCTTTCTTCTAAGTTTTCAATTCGACTCTTTCACGAAATGTAATGATTACGTGCTGATGGATGTCACCTCATCATTCAGAATCCGGTTTTCCCCGGTACTAAAGGCGCTTCTATTTCGCGAAAATGAAAAAATATTGATTTTGCGAAACAGTGTTTTGGGTATCGCGGTGCCAGCCCCCCCTATTCCTGCTGCGCAGAGGCGTACAATTTCCAATACGCACCCTTCACAGCGCACAATTCATCATGCGACCCCTGCTCGACAATCCTGCCACCATCCACGAACATGATGGTGTCGACATGCTTGATCGTGGAGAGCCGATGAGCGATGACAAACGAGGTCCGACCCGCCAAAAGCGTCCGCATCCCCTTCTGGATAGCACGCTCGGTCTCAGTATCAACCGAACTGGTGGCTTCATCGAGAATAAGGATCGCCGGGTCCGCCAATAAAGCGCGGGCAAAACTGATCAGCTGCCGCTGACCCATCGACAGTCGGGACCCCCGTTCATTCACCACCGTCTTATAACCCTCGGGCAACCCCATGATGAACTCATGGGCCTGCACTGCCCTGGAAGCCGCCTCGACCTCTTCATCGGTCGCATCCAGCTTGCCATAGCGGATATTGTCTGCGATAGTCCCGCTGAACAGGAAGCTGTCCTGCAGCATCACACCCACTTGCGTGCGGATGGACCGGTGGTTCACCTTGGCGATATCGATCCCATCGATCCACACCGAACCTGAAGTAGGCCGATAGAAGCGTGACAGCAGGCTGACAATGGTGGTCTTGCCCGCTCCCGTTGGCCCGACTATGGCAACAGAGGTCCCCGGCTCTACCTGGAAATCCACATCATGCAGGATCGGATGACCCGCATCGTACGAGAAATCCACATGCTTGAAGGTGACCTGTCCATTGATGGGGGGTAGGGAAGGCCAGCTGGCATCCAGGGGATCGTCAATCGGCTCGTCGATGGTCTCAAATATACGCTCGAGATACGCCGCGGACTGCACCAGATTGGAATAAAAGTTACCGATAGTCACCATCGGTGCCCAGAAACGCCACACATAGCCGATGAAAGCGACGAGTACTCCCACCTGCATGCCTTCATCCAGCCGGCCCACTCCCGAGATATACACGGCAGCCACCCCGATGACTGAAATCAGCTCAATCCCCGGCCACACCAGAAAGAACGCCTTGACCGCCGCCATCCACGATCCATAGACCTCCCGGCCCAGACCGTTGAATATGCCATCCGTCTTGCGCTCGCGGGCAAACGACTGGGTGATGCGCACGCCGGACAAGGATTCGTGTAGATACGCGTTCAGGTTGGATTGCTTACGGCTATGCGCCTGCCAAGTGATGCGCTGCTTACGTTTGAGCGACAGCACCACAATCGCCATCAGCGGAAGACCGGTCAGGCACACCATGGTGAGCCGCACATCGATGAACAACATGAAGCCGATGATGAACACCAGGCTGAACAGGTCGCTGATGAGGTTGATGATACCGTTGCTCAGCAAGTCCGACAGCGAATTGACATAGTTGACCACCCGGATGAGGATCTTGCCATGCGGCCGGCTATCGAAATAGGTGAACCCCAGTTTCTGCAAGTGCTCGAATATATCAGAGCGGAGTTTGTGGATGATGCTCTGCCCCATGTCGGTCATGATACGGATGCGTAGATGCAGGAAGATTGAGACTATCGCTTGGGCGATCAAGGTGATCAGTCCCAGTAGCAGCAGGCCGTTCACATCGCTACGGGGAATGAGGTCATCGATCGCGGTTTTAAGCAGGTACGGCGGTACCAACGAGGCCAAGCTTGCAATAATCATAAGCGCGGCCGCCCCGAACATCGGTTTCTTCTGCGCCCCTACATAGGACAGCAGCCGTTTAACGGCATGGATATCGAATTCGCGGCTGAGGTCTTCATCGACATTATAGGTGTTGCGGCCCATTATTCACCCCTTCCGGTCTGGTGTTCCCAGACTTCCCGATAATATCCCGGTGCCGCGATCAATTCGGCATGGGTCCCCCGCTGGGCGATCCTCCCGTGCTCAAGCACGATAATCAGGTCCGCATGTTCCACGGAAATCAACCGATGAGCTACGATGAACAAGGTGTGGTTGCCTTTGAGAGAGCTGATACTCTCCTGGATGCGTTTCTCGGTTTCGATATCCACAGCGCTGGTGGTGTCGTCCAGAATCATAACGGGGGGATTGGCGAGAAATAGTCGGGCAAGGGCTACCCGCTGGCGTTGTCCACCTGATAGTCCCACTCCGCGTTCCCCGACGATGGTTTCGTACCCTTGGGGAAGCAGCTGGATGAAATCATCGGCATTGGCGAGCTTGGCGGCCTCCACCACCGCCTCACGGGAGGCTTCGGGATTGGCGAACGCGATATTCACATCGATGGAATCGGAAAACAGAAACACATCCTGCATGGTGACGCCCACGGTTTTATGCAGGGCTTCCAGCGACCAGCTCTTGATATCGTGGTTATCTATGATGATGGAGCCTGAATCGGGGTCTTGCGCCCGTCGGAGCAAGCGCATGAGGGTGGATTTCCCCGACCCTGTGGGACCGACGATCCCCACGGTCTGCCCTGGTTGCACCTCGAAGCTGATATCTTCGATCACCCGGTCGCCCTGATACGAGGCGGTGACGTGTGAAAAAATGATGGTGCCGGTGCCGGCGGTCGTAGGGGTAGGGGTATAGGGTTGGGCGACATCCTCCAACGCCGGTTTGGCGGTGGAAAGACTATAGATGCGTTCCAGACTGGCGCGGAAACGTTGGATGTCGTTGATAATCCAACCCGACATGCGTAAGGGGTTGGTGATGGCCCAGACCAAGCTGCTGAACACCACCAGCTCGCCCACGGTGAGCGCGCCTCTGATGATGAGGAGGCCTCCCACCGAGATCATCAACACCATCAGCAGGCCCGAGAAAAACTCGATGAGGGGGATATAGGTGCCCCAGATGCGGGCCGATTCGCGGTTGCGTTGTCGGTAGCCATCGTTTTCCTTGTTGAATCGGGCGCTTTCATGCTCTTCCCGGGCGAAGGCCTTCACCACCCGGTTGCCGGCGATGTACTCCTGCACCACGGCGTTCAATTTACTGAATTGCTCGCGGATGATGGAGAATGTGGGTTTCACCTTGGTGGCCAATTGGATGGCGGCCCATGCTATCAATGGTGTGACTGCGAGGAACAAGGCCGCGAAACCCGCGTGGATGGAGAAGAGGATACTGAGGGCGAACACAAAGATGAGGGTGTTCTCGAAAGCCTGATAGATTACCCAGGAATGGAAGTGCCGAACCGAATCGACATCACCGGTCATGTGGGACATCAGGTCGCCTACCCGGGTACGGTCGAAATACGCGCTGTCCATCCGCTGCAGCAGGCGGAACATGTTGACGCGCAGCTCTTGGAGGATGCTTTGGGAGACATGCTCAAAGATCACCTGGAATATATAGCGGATGACCAGTTTGATGCAGGTCGCGCCGAGCATCAAGCCAAGAATCGGCCAGAGCAGCGAGGTCTCGCCGCCGAGGATCACCCGGTCCACAATCGTACCGGATAGAGGGGCGTTGACCAGACTGAGCGCTGCAGCCAAGGTGGTGAGGGCCAGTGCACCGAGGAGCGCAGGTATATGTTTTTTATCGTAAGACCAGATCCATTTCCACATATGCGCTATTGTAGAAAGAATCGCCCCTGTTGCTACATGATAATCATTGCCGATGGCATGCAAAATATTGACATCAATCCAAGTAGATGTCCATACTGTGCGCATGCTTGTACACACTGCCAGCCTTGGGCTGGATTCAAGTTTCCCCGCGCATGACCATCACACCGTCGGGTTCTGTGAATTCCATTATTTTCTCGAGGGACATGGTGAATTCACCAACCATGGCGTCTCATTTCCCATCAGTCCCGGGGTGATCACGTTCTCTTTTCCCGAGGATGTCCACAGCTGGGGATCATCGGATGGCACCAATCTCCTGCTCTACTGGGTGCAGTTCTCGCTTGAGGAAGTGGACGAGGATATCCGTGGCTCCTTGCAGAATCTATTCACCGAGCGCGCAAGCATGGATATCGGCACTGGGCATGGCTTGGAGTTCGAGGAGATCCGCCGGCGGGCGCAGTCGGAGGATCCGTTGCTCAAGCGGTCGGCAAGCTATCGTTTCGCCGCATTTCTCTGCGATCTGCTGGATGGTCTGCCTAGCGAGCACAAGCCAGCCATCGGTCCTTATATCGGGGAAGCCTTGCAGCTGATGCAGCGTTCCTTGGGCAAGGCTCTCTGTCTGGACGATTTCTCGGATCACCTCGGTATCGACAAGGCCTATTTCGTCCGTCTGTTCAAACAGGCCACGGGGTTGCCCCCGATGCGCTACTATCTCAGTCTTCGGGTAGACTCGGCCCGTTGGCGTCTACGGGATAGCGGTGATTCCATCCGTTCAATCGCCCTCGACTTGGGATTCCGCGATGAATTCCACTTCTCCAACCAATTCAAACGGCTGACAGGCGTCTCTCCACGCGCCTGGCGCGAATTGTAGCGCAGATTCGTGCCTGGCACGAATCTGCGCGATTGACTCTTTCCCGATTATATATTACAAACGTTATATAACGAATGTTATAAATCGAGAGCGAGGTAATACGCATGGCCCCTACACAGAAGATCACGAAAGAGATGATTCTGGAAGCCACGTTCCATATCACCAGGGAACATGGTTTCGAGCATGTGAACGCGCGCAGTCTGGCCGCCGCCCTAGGGTGTTCGACCCAACCGGTTTTCAGCCGGTTCGCCACCATGGAGGAGTTGAAGAAGGCTTTCCATGGGTATGCAGGCAAGTATTTCGACCGGTACGCGGCCCAAGCGATGCAAGGGGGTGATTCCTTTCGGAAACTCGGCGAGTGCTATATAAATTTCGCCCGAACTGAGAGCAATCTATTTCGGTTGCTGTTCATGTCCGAGGTGATGGACTTGCATGGGTTTTCCGATATGTATGACGACCCTGAGAATCTCGAGGTCGCCCAGGCTCTTTCCGCGGGGATGGGAATCAGCTTGGAATCGGCAAAACGGTTCTATATGAAGATGTTCATTTTCACGCATGGCATCGCCTCCATGCTTGCCACGAGTTTTGTCCATCTGGCGGACGGAGAGGCGGAAACAATATTAGCGGAAGCGCAAAGTGCTTTTGTGGCACAACATAAGATATGACCTTGGAGGATTTGATGATCGCAATCGGGATTTTTATTGGATTGAGTGTAGTGGAAGCGGTGTTGTACATCAGGAATTCAAAGAAGCGGGGGACCGGGAGACGCGAATCATCAATCGTTTGGATTGTTATCTATGCGGTATTTCTTGCGCTGACGTTCACGGGTATCATCGGCTGGGGGTTCCAATGGTATGGTCTCGGTCTGCTCCTCGCGGTGAAGGCGTTGTTCGGAGTGGTCTTTCTGCTCCGCCACAAGGCTCCGGCTGCATCTGGAAAGGGAAAGGCAATACGGAGACTTATCGGCAGCGTCATGCTTTTCGGCTTTGTAACGATGCCCCTGCTGGTATTTCCGCGGTATGAACCGCTTGAGCCCACGGGAAACCATGCCATAGGGACGGCGGTATTCACCTGGACCGACATTTCTAGGGATGATGGCTTCACCCCCGAGGCCGACCACCGGAAGGTGAGTGTGCAGCTGTGGTACCCGGCGACTCAAGCTGGCGAGGATGCATCTGTGCTTGAGGGGTCTTTTCCCTTGGTCATCTTTTCACACGGAGCTTTTGGCTACCGTTTGAGCAACCATTCCACCTTTATGGAATTGGCCAGCAATGGCTATATCGTCGCAAGTATCGACCATACCCATCAGGCTTTCATGACCAAGGAGGCGGATGGAACGATGGTGCTCGGTGATATGGGATTCATCAACACGGCCATGCAGGTGGAGAATGGTGATATCGTGGGCGAGGATTTGTATCGCCTGCAGGAGGAATGGATGGCTTTACGGAGCGCTGACATGGCTTTCGTGTTGGATCAAATTAGGCAGCAAGCTGCGTCGCCAACTTCCGCCGGGGTGTTTCATCAGCTGGATATCGAGCGAATCGGTGTGCTTGGGCACTCGATGGGTGGGGCAACCGCAGCCTGGCTGGGACGAGAGGATGATGCGATTGATGCCGTGATTGTGCTTGATGGTACCTTGATGGGCGAGATCGTAGGTTTTGAGAATGGTAAGGAAGTGCTCTCCGAGGTACCATACCCTAAGCCGATTCTGGATGTGTTCAACGAGGCGCATTACCGTGACGGGGCGGAGTTGGGTACCGAATATGCCAACATGCGCATGCATGCGAACGCCTCGCAGTCGTTCCAACTGGTGATTGAGGGGTCCGGACATCTGAATTTCACCGATCTCCCCATAGTGTCACCTTTCCTTGCCGGCATGCTTGGGACTGGAACCGTGGATGCCCGCTACTGCATGACGGCCACCAACAGTGCCGTTCTGGAATTCCTAGATTACTATGTGAAGGGTAAAGGCAGCACCATACCTGAGTTCAGGATGCTCTAAGGAAAGCGCTTGGCTCCCATCTGAGCGCTTGGCTCCCGTCTCATTCTTTCGATTCACCCAGTAGGGTTCATAGGCAGAATGAGGACGTGCCCAAGCACTAAAGTTTAAGAATAAGAGGGTACAGCTCATAGGCGGAGCGAGGATGGTCCCAGTATGCAGAATTGGAATGTGGAGGGAGTAGGGTTCATAGGCAGAATGAGGACGTGCCCATGCGCTAGAGGGAAAGAATAGGAAATTACGGGGCGCAGATTCGTGCCTGGCACGAATCTGTACGCCGCACAACCGCACCATAAAAACTGCACCCTGACTCACTGGGGCGCAGGTTTTTTTTCGGACGTCGATTTCCGGTGCCACATCCCAGCACCCAAGTCCCAAAAGTCCCTAGGGGGAGCACATGCAGGGCCCTGGGTTTGCCTACCGGGTTTTCCTGGGACTATCTATATTTTTAAAATTGTTATATTATCAAAAATTGACAGATATTTTAATATATTAATCAAAATTAATATCTACTATTCACTACATTATTTTATTCCCAAACGAAGCGAGCGGAAACGGAGCTAAGAGCCTCCAGCACCCAATCGGGACTCGGCCCTACGGTCCTCTTGGCCGGGTGGGCTGGCTGGCCATCTTCGCTGAGGTAATGTGGGAGCAAGAAGCATCTTGATGGGTTTTCCCCGAGCGGGTGCCGGCAGCGCTAGGAAAAATACCCCATCTTGAATCGGCGAAAGAGGTAAAGATTCCTTTTCCCTAGGCTTGCCTTAGGGTA
Source organism: Sphaerochaeta sp. UBA6084 (assembly GCA_002428625.1). Taxonomy (GTDB): domain Bacteria; phylum Spirochaetota; class Spirochaetia; order Sphaerochaetales; family Sphaerochaetaceae; genus UBA6084. The sequence continues at coordinate 29,257 of DIXI01000007.1, read as the reverse complement.
TTGATGCCTTTCATTGTGGGTGGAATGTGTTATTAGCAAGAATGAGTTATGTTGAATGGGAGCATGGATGACATCAAAAATTTTAGTTGAAGGCGTTTCGGATCCTGATTTTTCAATGCGGTATATTGATGAATGCGATGAGAACGCCTTGGTTATCCTTGAGAATCTGAAGCAAAAAGCGTCGCAGCAGCAGCTGCAGCAACAAATGCTATTCAATGCTATTTTCTGGCAAGCGCCAATTGGGATTGCCATCAGCTATCGGAGAGAGCCGATTGATTGCGAAGAAGATGCTTTTTTTGACGTGAACACGATGTTCGAGCAGATAACCGGAAGAAACAAGCGGGAGCTCTTTCGGCTTGGTTGGGCAAAAATCACCCATCCTGATGATATTGAGGAAGATCTGGAAAACTTTAATAAGTTGAAACTAGGGGAACTAGCTGTTTATTCAATGGAGAAACGTTTTGTCAAACCGGACGGATCCATAGTCTGGGTGAATATGATTGTCTCTCCCTTGAATACGTTGAATGACCATACATACAAGCATATTTGCGTGATTAAGGACATCACCAGACGAAAAGAGATGGAAGATGCCTTGGCGGAGAGCGAACGTAGCAAATCAGCGTTGCTGGCCAATATACCGGGAATGGCTTACCGATGTAAGTACGATACTGAATTGACGATGCTGTTTGTATCCGAAGGGTGTTTGGGGCTGACCGGCTATCAATCCGATGACATGCTGTATAACAAACGCCATTCCAATTTGATAGCACCTGAATATCGCACGGCCTTGTGGAACGAGTGGGAACGGATTCTTGCTATCCACGCACCGTTCAAATGGGAATATGAAATCATCACCGAAAGCGGCAAACGCAAGTGGGTATTGGATTTGGGGCAGGGAGTGTTCAATAAAAACGGTGAAATCGAAGCGCTCGAAGGGCTTATCCTTGATATTTCGGACCGTAAGAGATCTGAGCTCGAACTTATACACCACAACGAGCATGATGTATTGACAGGCCTCTACAACCGCACCTGTTTTGATAAGTTTTTAGAACATGAGATCACACTCAGAGTAACTGGAAAAAGAGCTGTCATTTCCATAAATCTTAGCTCAGTGCATGACCTGCAAATGAAGTATGGAATCCATTATGGTCTTGATGTAATTAGGAAAGCAGCTGATGCCTTGAATAGTCTTTGCACCGATGATCGCGTCCTGTTCCAACTGCAAGAAAATCAGTTTGTTTTCTATGTAAAAGATTACAAGGACAACTTCGGTTTGCTGTCGTTCTGCACATCTGTCTCCACCAAGTTGGAGTCTGTGCTTACTATTGAAAGAATCGGATGGGGCATTGGAGTTCTGGAGCTTGCCCAGCCCGAATGTAGAGACATAGAGCGACTGCAGAGATATTTTTTGGTTGCTTCCGAGAAGGCTTTATCAGATTTTGATAATGCCGAGACCCATGTCTGTGTATTCGACCAAGAATTAGAACACCAGGTAACTCGCGAGGAAGAAGTCACAAGCCAGCTTGTTGAAGTGATCGCAGGGAAGAATCCTCGCCGGTTGTGTATGCATTACCAACCGATACTTGATCTCAAGACCAACCGCATATGCGGTTTTGAGGCCTTGGCAAGATTTAAAAGCCGTTCATTGGGAGTAGTCCCACCGTTGGAGTTTATCCCCATCGCTGAAAAAACCAAGCTTATCATCCCATTGGGAATGTTGATTGTCCAGCAGTCGTTGCGATTTCTACGCACCTTGACGTCACAGGGATTTGAATCACTTCAAATGTCGATCAACATCTCCATTATCCAGCTTCTTCATAAGAATTTCATCAGACTACTGCTTGTATGTCTGAGAAAAAACAAAATTGAACATAAAAATGTCATGCTTGAGATCACCGAGTCTGTGGTTTCGTCGGAATTCCATAGAATCAACAAAATCCTCAATGAGTTGAAAACGTTGGGAATCAAAGTCGCACTCGATGATTTTGGCACAGGACATTCTTCACTTGCGAGGGAACGTGAACTTAATGTCGATTGCCTGAAGATCGATAAGTGCTTCATAGACAAATTGAAGTTGCTCAAAGATGAGGAAACCATCACCTCGGACATCATCTCGATTGCTCATAAACTTGGGCATTTCGTTATCGCGGAAGGGGTGGAGTACGAAAATCAGATGCAATACCTGAAAAGACATGACTGTGATTATATCCAAGGGTATCTAATAAGCAGGCCGCTTGATGAACAGGCGGCGATTGCGTTTTTAAAACTAGGGAGAAATGAAAATCGATTCTAACAAAGGCTTGTGGAGATTAAAGAAAAAAAATCCGAAAACACTCTCTATCAAAACAACCATCATCCTAATATACATCATCATCATGGTGGCGGCAGCGTCCGGTCTTGCATATATAATCTTCACGCGTTGGTCCTCTTCGGTAGCGGAATCCATGGAAAGTATAGCCCTCACTGTCTCTAAGCAGATCCATGGCCAGATTAATGCATTCATGCAGATTCCAATCCAGGTCAACGAGACCAATCATAAAATCATCGGGAACGGCATTCTTGAGCTGTCGGACGAGACAAGACGAGACCGGTTTTTTGTCGGTGTGCTGACCTCGCAAAATGAACAAATCTACAGCTTCAGCTATGGTACCGCTCAAGGCGAGTATTACGGGGCGCGGAGGAATGAGCACGGTGTTGTCGAGATTATGAGGAATGATGCTTCTACAGGAGGAGATTCTTGGTACTATTCGGTGAATGATGACCTGACTTCCGGGGAGATTTCCGTAAAGTTGGGAAAGTTCGATGCCCGGACCCGTGCCTGGTATAAAGCCGCCGTAGAGGCTGGAGCCGCTTCATATTCTCCATTGTACAAGCATTTTGTCATGAATGATCTGACTGTTTCCGCTGCATGGCCAGTATACGATGATGATGGAACTCTCCAAGGAGTTCTTGGAACCCACCTGCTGTTATCGGACATCGGATCCTATCTTGAAAACACTCTTGATGATCACAATGGCTTCGCGCTCATTGTTGAGAAGGACTCCGGAAACCTAGTTGCCAATTCTATGGGCTCTGACAATTTCACCTTGCTTCAGGACGGTTCGGTAAAGCGAAAGCACATCACCGATATCGAGGATTCTGCTTTACGTGACGTATACAAACAGTATCTCACGCATGTAGAGGATTTAGACTTTTCTATAACCTATGGCAATGAAAGACTATATGTGAATATCGATGAAATCTATATGCAAGGTGTCCACTGGCTGGTGATATCGGCGATTCCCGGGAACCTGCTTTTTTCCCAGATGTTTGATAGTCTTTACCTCACAATTTTCTTGGTTGCCATTACGATACTGGTTTCCAGTGTCATCAGCTATTTTGCAACCTACAGGTTGTTCAAACCAATACAGAATCTGCTGCAGGTGGCCGAATCCATCTCCATGGGAGATTTGACAAAACGGGTTGAAGTAGTGCGGGATGATGAAATCGGGAATATTTCAAAGAGGTTGAACAAAGTCGCCGACAACTTGCAATCACTTATTAACAACCTGGAGACACGGGTGCAAACGCGGACCGAAGATCTCCACCAGGCGAATCTCAATCTGGAGGAAAATAAAGACCACCTCCAGCTCATATTGGACTCAACCGCCGAAGGAATCTTTGGAGTCGATCTGAACGGCAACTGCACGTTTTGCAATCTCAGTTCGATTCATCTATTGGGATATCACAGACAAGAAGATCTGCTTGGAAAGAATATGCACCGACTGATACATCATAGTCATCCCGACGGAACGCTGTTTCCTTCCAATGAATGTAAAATCAATCATTCAATAAAAAGAAGAAAAGGTTTTGCTGCGGAAGACGAGGTGTTTTGGAAAGCTGATGGAGCTTCATTCGCTGCAGCCTACCATTCGTATCCACAGTTTAAAAATGGCCAACTCATTGGAGGTGTAATCACGTTCATGGATATCACAGACCGCAAGCAACGCGAGGTGCAGATTGATCATCTACTATGTCATGATTCACTTACGGGGCTTTACAACAGGGGATGTTTGGAGGAACGTGTGGACACGATGGATGTCCCGGAAAATTATCCTATATCTGTCATATTCGCCGACCTGAACGGATTGAAGATGACAAACGATATATTCGGCCATGCAGCAGGGGATAAATTGATTAGGAAGACGGCGCAAATCCTTTTGCAATCCAGCCGCCAAGGGGATGTGGTTGCTCGTGTCGGGGGAGATGAGTTCATTATCATTATGCCGAGGACCAATGAATCCCAGAGCATTGAAATCCTGTCTAGGATTCGGAGTGGATTTGCGGATGCCAGGGTTGAAGCGATGAAGTGCAGTATTTCGCTCGGTAGTGCCACGAAAAAAAGTGGACTTGAGAGGTTTGAAGAGATTTTCACCGATGCTGAGAATGAAATGTATAAAGACAAGACCTTAAACCGCAATTCTGTACATACAGGTTTTCTTGCTACTCTTGAGGATTCTTTGCATGGTATGAGTGATAAGGAAAGACAGCATGCGACGTTTGTACGGGATATGTGTCGGGAATTTGGCTTGGAATTGAAACTATCCAAGACTGAGATCAACCGATTGCAGCGGGCCGCTCATTTGCATGATATAGGCAAGATCACGCTAGGAAGTGATTTGCTGTTGAAGGATGAACTGACAGAAGAGGAGTTTGAACTATTCAAGCAGCATCCTGCTGTTGGGTACCGTATTCTGAATCTGTTTGATGATACCTTGGACCTGGCTGGTTCGGTCTACAGTCACCATGAAAGATGGGATGGAAAAGGATATCCGAGAGGGTTGCACGATGAACAGATACCATTGCTGGCCAGAATCATATCAATTGTGGAGGTCTATGATCGGGTATGCGACAGGGGGGATTATCCTGAAGCCGAACGAAAGCGGAATGCTGTACGGGTGATTGTTGAAGGTTCTGGAACGCAATTCGATCCTCACCTTGTCGATGTTTTCATCCGTTTATTACAAAAGCAAGCGACTCTGGCACCAAAATCCACAATCGCTATCGATTGACGCGTATACCGTTTTTAAACCATACTGACGGGAGGTTCATCCTGATTATGGTAGAACAACAAGCTGGTGCGCAGGGAGAATGTTGATGAGGAAGCACGAGACGGACCCAGGTAGTCCGTTGACATTAGGAGCCTATCCAACCGGAATAGGAGTTCAGTTCAGCCTCTTTGCCCGTCATGCCACCGAGTTGCATTTGCTGCTGTTCAATTCCCCATCTGACATCTCCCCCGACGAAGTCTATGTTCTGGATCCTAGCCTGAACAAGACCGGCGATGTCTGGCATATCCACGTGCACGGGCTTACAGCGGGTCAGCTGTATCTCTACCGGGTTGATGGCCCGCACGAGCCAGGAAAAGGCCATCGGTATGATTTCAATGCATGGCTGATAGATCCTTACGCGAAAGCACTTACCAATGGGATCGCTTGGCTTGAGTGGAAACGGGATCTCATGCCGAAATGTGTGGTTATCGACCCCGCGTTCGACTGGGAAGGCGATAAACCGCTTAATTATCCACTAAAAGACTGTGTCATCTACGAAACCCATCTCGCTGGTCTCACCCGCCATCCAAGCGCCAAAGTCTCCTCGAGAGGTACGTATCAAGGAGTGGTGGAGCTCATCCCCTATTTCAAACAACTGGGTATCACCAGCTTGGAGTTTCTCCCCGTCCAGGAGTTCAATCCCCATGATGTATTCAGGCTCAATCCCGAGCTAGGCAAAGGTTTGAAGAACTATTGGGGATACAATACCGTCGCATTTTTCGCACCTGCGGCCCAATACGCACTCAATAGCAATCAAGGTGGGCAAGTGTCCGAATTCAAGGAAATGGTGAAGGCGCTCCATAAATCGGGGATAGAAGTCATCCTCGACGTTGTGTTCAACCATACCGCGGAGGGAAATGAGAATGGCCCCACCTTTTCTTTTCGTGGATTGGACAATAGCATTTATTACATTCTGGACGAGACAAAAGAGGGCTACCGTAATTATTCCGGCTGTGGCAATACCCTCAACTGCAACCATCCCATCGTCCGTTCACTCATCATCAGATGCATCCGTTACTGGGTGCTGGAGATGCATGTTGATGGATTCCGCTTTGACCTTGGCTCGATTCTCGGCCGTGACAGCAATGGCATGCTTCTCCCAAATCCGCCTATCATTGAGATGCTGGCGGAAGACCCCGTGCTGCGGAACACCAAGCTCATCGCCGAGGCTTGGGATGCCGCTGGTTCGTACCAGGTGGGTAGCTTCCATGGTGAGCGCTGGGCGGAATGGAACGACCGGTACCGCGATGACGTGCGCCGCTTCTGGGCGAATGACCCCCGGATGATCTCAGCTCTGGCGATGCGGCTTTCGGGAAGCTCGGACCTCTATTCCACCAATGGGCGCAAACCTTTCCATAGCATCAACTTCATCACCTCGCATGATGGTTTCACCCTCAACGACCTAGTCAGCTATGAGAAAAAGCACAATCTCCCCAATGGTGAGGAGAACGCCGATGGTCATAATGCCAATTTTTCCCGTAACTATGGAGTGGAGGGGCCTAGCCAGTCCAAGGATATTGAGAATCTACGCAATCGGATGGTGAGGAATTTCCTCGCCACGCTGCTGTTGTCCGCAGGTACCCCGATGCTGCTGGGAGGAGATGAATTCCGCCGCACCCAGCTGGGAAACAACAATGCCTATTGCCAGGATAATGAAATCTCGTGGTTCGATTGGACTTTTGCCGATACCCATGCTGATATTCTCAGATTCTATCGCGAATTGGTGTTGTTCCGCATCCGGCATCAGGTGTTTAAGCGCGCTGAGTTTTTTTCCGGGACGGATGCGAATCACAACGGGGTCTCCGATATCACCTGGCTGGATGAGACCGGCAAGCCGATAGATTGGTCCAGTACCCGTAACCTGCTGGCAGTACTCATCGATGGCCACCGTACCGAGACCAAGGCGGATAAGGATGATAATGATTTCCTGCTGATGTTCAACAGCGGCAATCAGGATATTCCCTTTTTGCTGCCGATGTCTCCCTGTGGATCGCTTTGGCATCTCAAGATCGACACAGCGGGAGTGGTGGATATCTACCCCAAAGGCGAGAGCAAGCTGCTCACCGACCAGCGAATCTATTGGGTGTCAGCCCGGTCGATGGTGGTTCTGGTGGCTGCTTTGGTGCACGACAACAGCTGAATTTGTACACTTCAAAGTCTTTTTGAAACAATAGTGTTGTTTCCGCGGGACCCTTCATTGACAGCACAAACCTGTGGATATATACAATTGAATAATAAGTTGTCCCTTGCACAAGAATTGTGTTTGGAGGCCCTATGATTATTCAAAAGCGATCCATTATCCTAGTTCTTTGGATATCCGTACTCGTATGCATCACCTTGCTCAGCATAGCCTGCCCAGCTGGTCCCCAAGTATTCCACACTGTTACTTTTGAGAGCAACGGTGGTTCGGTGGTTGACGATATCACAGACGTTGCCCATGGTACGAGGATTGTAGCACCGGCAGATCCTACTTTTGAAGGTCGCGTTTTCGCTGGATGGTTCCGAGACCAGGCTTTACATGTGGCTTGGAACTTCGCAGTCGACAGTGTGGGCGCTGATATCACTTTGTATGCCAAATGGACGATGATTACCTATACCGTGAGTTTTGACACCGATGAGGGTTCCGCGGTCGATGACATAGTTGATATCCCGCATAACGCGGCGATCGGGCAGCCTCTGAACCCGACCAAACCTGGATGGGTTTTCGCTGGTTGGTACAAGGAAGATACGTTGACGACTCTTTGGGATTTCGCAGTAGACACAGTGGTCGAGAACCTCACGTTGTACGCCAAGTGGACAGTCGCGACCTATACCGTGAGTTTTGACACCGATGAGGGTTCCGCGGTCGGTGATATCACCGGTGTCGCCCACGGAACGACAATCGACGAACCAGTCGACCCGACCAAGGAAGGCCACACCTTTGACGCCTGGTATAAGGAAGACACGTTGACGACTCTTTGGGATTTCGCAGTAGACACAGTGGTCGAGAATCTCACGTTGTACGCTAAGTGGACAGTCGCGACCACCTATACGGTCACTTTCAACTGCAATGGAGGATCCGCAGTCGATGCCATCACCGGAGTATTGTTGAACGCTACAATCACCGAGCCCGATGATCCAACATGGACATATAGACTTTTCTGGGGATGGTACACCGATCCATCGCTCAATTCTTGGTTTAAATGGGATTTTGCTGTCGATGAAGTGACTGATGATATCACGCTTTATGCAAACTGGACATTCGGGGGTACTGGACCAGGCGGTGGATTGGTATTCTATGAGAATGCAAATTACGTAGCTGATGGTTGGCGTTATCTGGAAGCTGCGCCAAAATCAGAAGAGAGAGATTCATTGCGTTGGACTCCAGTGGGAAGTAGTGTAAGCGAGGTTGGTGGTACGGAGACTGCGATTGGTACAGGTCAAGCAAACACCACTGCTATATTGAATGCCATGGGCGGGGGAACCTATGCGGCGAAATACTGTACCGATCTTATCTATGGAACAAAGGACGACTGGTTCTTACCGTCTATCGATGAAGCCAAAGCCATGCGTGACAATTTATACTGTGACTATGTTGGAGGATTTACCAACGACAATTACTGGAGTTCCACTGAATTGGGTGAGTATAGTGTATTGTGTTTAAAATTCGACTATGGAACCCAGACCTCAGTTAACCCGGGCAGTACCGATCCCAGAATCTATGTCCGGCCGATACGTGCTTTTTAGGAAGTCGAGAAACTATTTTTTGGCGATAAGAGGTGCTAGTTAGATGCAGTGATGGCATCCAGCAGATACCCCCCCCCTCTATGTTGATGCGGGGGGATTCTTCTCGCGCTGTGTTTCAGCTTCACCACCGCCATCCACCGATTTCAGCTCTGGCTCTTTACCCAGCTCATCGTACTTCTGCAAGTTGCAGCAACTAAGCCCTTCGGTCGTGCCAAAGTTGCGTTTATTGGCCTCAGCCTGTTTGCTGAGATAATTCACCCATGATTTCTTTATCGATTTCAGTACGCCCATAGAGTACCAGCCTCCTTACTGCCTTCTGAACTTCGACAAGACCTCCATAACTTCCGCAATTTTAACCGAGCGTTCAGTTTCGTCATCACCCTGGAGCGCGGAAGAAACGCAGGTCTTGAGGTGGTTTTCCATCACGATATCCTCAACCCTCTTAAGGGCGGAGATCACCGCAGCTGTCTGCATGAGGATGTCAACGCAATAGCGGTTGTCGTCCACCATTTTCCTGATGCCCTTTACTTGCCCTTCGATACGAGCCAAACGGGCATCTACCATACCGGCCATATTACAGTCCATGGCCATAGTATATACACGGGTAGGGTATACGTCAACGAATACCTAAAATTGCTATCATCAATAGATGGAACATTTCAGGTGATTGACTTTGACTGATATATCACCTATGCTGAGTATACCCCACCCGGGTAAGGGAGTATGCTGTATGATGTTCATAGGTTTTGCATTCATCGCGTTCATTGTCTATCTGCTGATGAAGCCTGGCTATCGAGATAGACCCACGGAGTATGGGCGGCGAGGGGAGGATCCGATCGAGATTCTCAAACGCCGCTATGCGCAAGGAATGATATCGGAAGCTGAGTTCGTGCGGATGCGCGAGGAACTCACCTCAAACTAGTAGTTTCAGGAGGATTATATGATGCATGGATTGTTTTTCAGAGGTGGTTATTCACCGAGAAGCATGTGGGGATATTCGTGGATGGGCCAATCGGATTGGTGGAGCAGGGGCCTGATGCTTGCCATGATCGCGCTCCTCATTACCTTAGTTGTGTTGGCTGCGGTCGCGGTCGCAAGAAGCCGTCGTGCAACAGAGCCCGAATCCGAGGCACACTCAATTCTCAAACGCCGCTATGCATCAGGCGAGATTCAGAAAGAAGAATACGAGCGCATGGTGAAAATCATCAGCTGATTTTCAAGATCGTGCCAGGCACGAAATTGCTTTTTTTATCTTATAAGAAATTAGCTCCAATTATTAGGTAGAATCAGCATGTAAAGACTTTTCTCTCACTATGGGGTGCAATTTCGTGCCTGGCACAAAGTTGACGGATGATTTCTCCGCCAGGCACGAATCTAGCCCCATTCAAGAAGGTGTATAATTAAAAACCCCAAAATCTATGCTGACTTTGAGGTTTTCGTGCCCCAATATTATTCTTCGGGGGGGAGCTCGAAGTTTTTTTTACGGCGGTTTCTTACAGCTTCGCTGAGCAGGTATTCCATCTGTCCGTTGATCGAGCGGAAATCATCCTGCGCCCAGGCGGCTAATTCTTGCCAGAGCGCGGGTGAGAGCCTGAGGAGCACCTGCTTTTTATCTTCGTCTTTTTGCGCCATACCTACCCAATCTAATATATTGATCCACTGTTGACTACTGGCTGCACATCACGGTTGCCGCACAGCACCACCAGCAGATTGCTTACCATCGCGGCCTTACGTTCTTCGTCGAGATTGACGATATTGTTTTCATTCAGGCGTTGCAGCGCCATCTCCACCATACCCACCGCACCTTCGACAATCTTCTGCCGGGCGGCGATGATAGCCGACGCCTGCTGGCGTTGGAGCATCACAGCGGCAATCTCGGGAGCATAGGACAAGTGGGTGATGCGGGCTTCCACAATCTCAAGTCCGGCGATATCAGCTTTGGCCTGGATCTCTGACTTCAGGCGGTCCGCCACTTCCTGGCTGCTTCCCCGCAAGCTTTTCTCGCCTTCATCATCAGCGGCATCGTACGGGAAGAGCCTGACAATATTTCGCAAAGCCGAGTCACATTGAATCGAGAGATATTCAACATAATTATCCACATTGAAGACGGCCTTTGCGGTGTTCACCACCCGCCAGATGACCACAATCCCGATGATGATCGGATTACCCAAGGCATCGTTGACTTTCTGTTTCTCATTATTCAGGGTCATCGCCTTCAGCGAGATTCTTTTGTTCACTAGGTTGATGTTCACTGAACCACTGGAGTATTTAGTGATTGGATTGGATTGTTTCTCCGTTGTCGCACCGGTGGACGGTTCGCTCTTTGCCACAGGATTGACCGCTGAGACAAATGGATTGACGAAGAAAAAACCTTCACCGACCAACGTCCCTACGTATTTGCCGAACAAGGTGAGCACCAGGGCTTCGTTCGGCTTGAGCACCTTTAGACCTGCGAATAAGACTGGACCGATGATGGAGTAGTACAAAGTGGTTACCACGATGACGACGATCCGCAGGATTGGATTCCAGTTCTCGGCTAGCGGGGTGACGCTGAGGATGAAAACCAAAATGGTCGCGATCATTAAAAAGATGTCGCCGATGAGAACAGCCATGCCATTCATGCGTGGAGCCGGATGCTCGTCTAGATTGTACCGTTGGGTTGAAATGGGTTTTGTTGATTCCATATAAAACTCCTGCTGAAATTCAAAATATCATATTGATATCAATGTGATAGTACGGCATGTTTCCCGTATTGTCAATAGTCAGGTGAGGACAGACTATATATGGAATCGATGCGTAGCCACAGAGGAAAATTGCGAGAACGATAGCAAGTTTGGAGAAGCCAACTGGTCCCAAGCCTGCTATGATTCTCGCTGTGACCGATTATTGCTGTGACCGAATTATGAGGTGTGCCAAAAGCATGCGCATGTTAGGATGAAGATAGTATGTCGATGTACGAACGAAGTGGATGGAAAGAACACAGAAGGTGGGGTTGATGGATTACACAGCGGTGATGCAGAAAAGCATGGATTATATTGAATCGCATCTGAAAGATGAGCTGAGCATCGACAGGATCTCCGGATACGTGGGGTTTTCCCCGTATCATTTTTTTCGTCTTTTCACCCTGTTTTACGACATTCCGGTGATGGAGTATGTCCGCAGGCGTAGGCTGGCCCATGCAGCTGCGGAACTTTCACAGGGGAGGAATATCCTTGATGTGGCTATGGACTATGGCTTCGAAACCCATAACGGCTTCAACAAGGCCTTTAAAAAAACCTATGGATACGCCCCGGCCGAATATCGGACACGGGTGGTTGCGCATCGGCCCTTACGTCCCAATCCACTCGAGCGAATTACCTCGCATGAAACTTCAGTGGCTGTTCCACACGTGCGTATCGAACACAGGGAAGGGTTCTGGGTGGCGGGTTTTGTGATGCAGGAGTCGGGTACGGTCGCTCAGGTGCATCAAATGCCAGCCCTATGGCAAGCCTACCGTGTGCACGATTATGACAGCAAGTTGTACGCGATAGTCAAACCAACCGAGCACGCGGAATATTATATCTGTTTCCCCAGCGGGAACGAGGCGACCTACGTCTACCTTAATTGTGTGAAGGTCGACACTCCCAGCCCACTTCCGAAGCCGTTGGTGTCTAACCGCATCCCCGCGGGTATATATGCCATCCTCACCTCACCTCCAGTGGCAGCCAAGACTTTTGTTGCAAGCATCCAGGATACGTGGCGGTACTTCTATCACACCTGGCTTCCTTCCTCGGACTACGAGGTGGATCAGTTAAAACCGGATTACGAGCGGTACGATGAACGCTGCCATGGCGATGCGATGCTCTCGATGGAGATGTATATTCCGATTCTTCCAAAAAAAACTCGCCGATGGCCGGCTACTGAAGCGACATGAATATACCCGGATGATTGATGAAAACGGCCGCATGCGGCGGCTAGGAGGTGATATGGACGCGATGGATTTCCGCTACAAACGCTACAGTGACATCGAGGCACAGGCTGTGTTCGACCGATTGCCAGCCAAGAGGGTAGGCGCTACCGATTATGCCTATATGAAAGAGGTATTGGATGCAGGATTCGGCAACTCGGACCGCTGCGATATGAATGTGCGTTTCGAGCTGGCATTCGCCAAGAAACTTGGGGCGAAGTATGCGGTCACCTGCTCCAACGGGACGGTTTCGCTTCATGCCTGCCTGCTGGCAGCCGGGGTTGGGCCGGGTGATGAGGTGATCGTCCCTCCGTTGACCGCCGCGGCGACTGCGTTGGCGGTTGTCTATTGTTACGCGGTTCCAGTGTTCGCCGATGTCCACCCCCTCACCCTGACAATGGATCCCGAGGATGTGCGGCGCAAGGTGACAGCTCATACCAAGGCGATCATACCGGTATCCATCTACGGTTTATCGTGCGATATGGATCCGATCATGGCTATCGCCAAGGAATTCGACCTCATCGTGATTGAGGATAATGCCCAATGCTACCTAGGGATCTACAAGGGGCGGTTGGTGGGGACGATAGGACATGCATCGAGCTATAGCTTCCAAGGGTCCAAGCATATGACCACAGGCGGGGATGGTGGAGCGGTCACCTGTGATGACAAAGCCTACATGACCCGCATCCGCCGGGCAATGGGCTTTGGCTATCCAACAATCCAAGCGGAGTCAAATGCCCCAAGGACGGTCCCGCGCGAGGTGCGGCAGGATTGGGAGTTCCGCCGTCACCCCACCTTTGGCTATAACTTCCGCATGCCTATCACCAGCGCGGCCCTCGGTCTAGCTCAATTGGAGCGTTTGGACGACCTTGTGGCGGCCCGCCGCATTATCGCAGGGCTCTATGATGAGGTGGTGCACGATGTGCCTTGGATCACCAGACAGTTCGTGCCCCAGGGCTATGAGAGCAGTTGCTGGGCATATGTGTGTCAGATCGATGAGACGATGCTCGGTGCTACGTGGCGGGATTTCCGCCGTAAGTTTGTCGAACTAGGTGGCGATGGGCTCTATTCCGCATGGTACCCGTTGCATCTGGAGCCTACTTTCAGGCAGATGAATTTCTATGGCGACGCCTACCGCGCCCCGAATTTCCACCCGCTCTATAAAGGTAAGGTGAAATCGTACCAGGTGGGTGACTGTCCGGTGATCGAACGCATCCAACCCACTATCGCGCAGTTCAAGACCAGCTTCCAAACCTACGAAAAAGCCAAGCAACAGGCTCAGGCGCTGGCGGATACAGTGCGGTACTTTGGTGGGTGATGGGAATGAGTGATGGGGGATGGGGTACGAGCGGACTGGTAGAGGCCTACTTCTTCACATCGTAGAGCTTTTTGTCACGTACAGCTTCCTTCATCGGCAGTCCGGTATCATAATCCCACTGGCGGGGTTCATACTCCTCGTTCTCGCGTTGTCGGGTGAAGCCGGTGTTTTGCCACGAAGGGTGTTTGTCGGTCCGCCACGAGCGGGCCACCCACTGATAGCCGCGGTACAGGTCGCGGGTCTCGTCCATATGGGTGACTAGCGCATCGTGGAGCCGGTCGCGGATTGCAAAAGCCTCAGGGTCGTGAATGCGGTTGACCACCTCATGGGGGTCGGTGGCGAGGTCGTAGAGTTCATCGCTGTCCATCAGGTTGATAGTGAGCTTCCATCGTCCATCAGTGACGCTCCGCATCATCTGAAGGCCACCAAAGCCATCGTGGTCTATCTCATACCTGGTGAACTCGCAGAACACGTGCTCTTGAATCTTGATGGTGGGGTCCTGGAGTTGCGGGAGCATGCTCTTGCCTTCCAGCAGCTTGGGAATAGGAAGTCCAAAATAATCCAGGATGGTAGGGGTGATGTCGATATGGGAGGCGCAATAGTCAACCACCACTCCGCGGGTGTCCTCTGAGCCTTTCCCTGGCTTGATAAGGAGTGGGATGTTGGCGATCTCGTTATAGAAACCCGCGTTCTTGCCCTGCAGGCGATGTGAACCAAGCATATCGCCATGGTCCGAGGTGAAAAAGACCAAAGCCTCGGGAGCAATCTCATTGATACGGTCAAGGACACGCCCGATCTCTTGGTCGACAAAGCTGTTGCAACCTAGGAAAAGGGAGAGCATCGTGGAACTCTTATGTAACTCCGCGGGGTCCTTATGCAGGTCGTCCCCGGACCAGAGTTTTTGCAGCAGCGGCTTGCCTTCCAGTGTGTCATGGAACGCCGGGTTGTCCTCAAAGGCAAAACCATCGTACATGGTATTGAAAGGAGGAGGGCAGATGCACGGTCCATGGGGTTCGTCATAGGAGACGGAGAGAAAGAAATCTTGGTTCCGGTAGGAATCAAGGTAGGAGAGAGCTTTGTTTGAGACCCGGTGGGCGAAGGTCATGTCCGCGGTCCAGTCTGTATCGAACGCGGTTTTCGAATGACGCGAGCGGGTGCGGTCCTCCTCGCTCAGCTCCTCAAGGTATCGGTGCATGTCGTACCAGTATTCTGGGTCCCAACCGTCGGGGCAGATTCCATTGCCAAAATAGTCGCTGCCATCAAGGTGCCACTTTCCGGTATAGGCACATTGGATGCCCTGGTCACGTAGGCGTTGGCCAATGGTCTTCACATTCTCGCCAAGAGGGACACAGTTGGTCACCACTCCGTTGGAGTGGGGAAAAGTCCCCGTGAAGAGGGCGGAACGGGCAGGCCCGCAGACGGGTTGGCAGGTATAGGCCTGGGTGTAGCGCAGACCCTCGGCCGCCATGCGGTCCAGGTTCGGGGTTTTCATCCGCGCGTTTCCATAGCACCCCAGCATGTCCTTGCGGGTGGTATCGGTCATGATAAACACTACTTGTTTCGGCATGGGTCACTCCATCAGGTAAAGGGTACTTGTTCTTAGCCTTTCACAGCGCCTGCGACAAGACCTTTGATCATATATTTCTGGAAAAAGAAGAATAGCAGCACGACAGGGATGGTTCCGACGATCGAGATGGTGTTGACCAACGACCAGTCATAGGAGAGCTCCCCCAGGTACCGTAGCGCGATACCAACCGAGAGGGTCCGCTTGCCATCGGCTTGGATCAGGGTGGCGGCATGCAGATAATCGTCCCAGGTCATTAAAAAGGCGTAGATTCCTACCGCTACCAGCCCGGACTTCACTAAGGGGGTGATGATGGAGAACAGGATGCGGAACCTACCGGCTCCATCGACATACGCGGCTTCCTCTATCTCTTTCGGTATGCCCGCGAAGAAACTCGACATGAGGATGATGCAGAACGGCGCTTGGGCCGCCAGTAGAGCGAGCGAGAGGCCAGCCAAGGTGTTGATGATGTCCAGCTTCCCCATGATGGTGTACAGCGAGATCATGCGGCTGATGACCGGAAACATTTGCGAGGCCAGCAGCAAGGCGAAGAACCAGCGGTTCCACCTGTTCTTGAAGCGGGCGAGGGAGTAGCCAGCGAAAATGGCAACTATGCAGCACAGCAGCGCCACGAACGAGGATACGATGATATTGTTCTTATAGTAGACGAAGAACTGGTTGTTCTCCTTAAATAGGCTGACGAAGCTGTCGATGACAGGCACGCGGGGGAAAAAGGTTGGCGGATAGCGGTACGCCTCAAGGTTGGTCTTGAAGGCGGTGATAAGCACCCAGTAGAGTGGGAACAGCAGAAACAGCAGGATGGCCACCAGGGTGAGGGTTTTGAAGAAGGTAAAGACCTTGGAGTCGGATTTTTGGGTTTGGTTCATGTGGTCCTCACTGCATGTCCTGGATTCTGAAGGCTTTGTTGTAGAGGAAAATGACCACGATCATCATACCCATCCACAAGGTGGTGATAGCGGCTCCAGCACCCAGATTCATTCCGACGAAGGCCTCTCGGTAGCTCAGCACGGCGAGAGTGGTGGTCGCGTTGTTCGGCCCACCGCCAGTCATGGTCCAAAAGAGCGGGAACTGCTTGAAGTTCTCGATGATCGCCATGGAGAGCGATACTTTTATCACAGGGCTTAAGTAGGGCAGGATGATGGAGAAGAACCGCCGGACTTTCCCGGCTCCATCTATCATCGCTGCTTCTGAAATATCGTGGGGGACGTTCTGCAGTCCTGCAAGCAGCAGGAGGGTCATCAGGGGGATTTGTTTCCAAAGGGCGGCGATTCCCACACCGGCGAGAGCGGTGGCCGGATTGTTGAGGATGGCGAACTCGCTCACCCTGCCCCCCGTGACCACGGAGACCAGATACTTGAGAAGTCCGTACTGCGGCTGGAACAACCACATCCAGATGAGGGCGGAGATGACGGTGGGCACTACCCAAGGGGTCATCATGATGCTGCGCATGAACCGGGCTCCTTTGATATTGGAGTTGAGGATGAGGGCGAGCAGCATGGCCAGTACGAACTGAACCACCACGATCCACAGCACGAAGCTGAAGGTGTGCATGGTGGCGTTTCCGAATTCATCGGTTTTTAAAAGATACAGATAGTTTGCGAAATTGTTCCAGATGCCAGGTTTTTTGGAGATGATGTTCTTGAGGCCGAAGGTCTGGAAGCTTTTAATCACCGAATCCACAATCGGAACGATGATGAAGGAGACGGTAAGCAGGATCGCCGGCAGGTCGAGAAACAAAGAGAAATAAGTATCGCTGCGGTGCCTGGATAACTGTTTGGTTTTCATACTGCTCCTTGTAGGGAGGAGCTGGGATCGACCCCAGCCCCTTGTACAATCTAGAGTGAGCTATTGGGAAATCTTGACGGTCGCGGTGGTTTTGAACTTTTCGATGGAACTTGCCACGTCCTGCTTGCCAACGGTCACAGCCTGTGCCAAAGAGGCAAGCTCAAGATTCAGCGCGGAAATTTTGGGGATGAAGGTCTGCACACGGACTCGGCCTGCTGCTGGGGATGCGCCCTTGAGGATGCCGTTGTTGGCCACGCTCTCCATTGCTGCCATGGATTTCTTGGCAGGATACGCGGGGGTGAGGTCGCGCAGGTAGCTACTGAGCACTTCCTCTGAGATGACATATTCGACAAACTTGGAGACAGCGGCCGTCTGCGTTTTGCCGTTGTCCATCAGGATAAAACAGTGGGCCTGAAGCAGGCTCTCACCGGTGCCGGCGCCGCCCTTGAGGGGTTCAGCTGAGGCAGTGAAGTCCTTCGCATTCGGATTGATCGACTTTATGCCGTTGAAACCCCAGGATTGGTCGTAGTACATGGCCAGCTGCCCGAGGGCGAAAAGGTTGCGGAGGTCTTTGAGCTTGGCGTTTTGTGGGTTGTAGCCCTTGGAATCCAGCAGCTGCAGCATGGCGAAGGCATCCTTGAAGCCTTGGTTGTCCACTGCAAGCTTACCCTGGGCATCGAGCACCTGGCCGCCGAAGTTGAAGACCATCGCGTTCAACGACGCACCGGAGACTGGAACCGAAGCCGTGGTCTGGCCGAACGCATACACTTTGTTTCCATTGGCATCCTTCAGCAGGGAGAGCTTGGCTGCGTAGGCGAGCATCTCATCATAGGTTTTCGGTGGCTTCTGGGGGTCGAGTCCGGCTTGCTTGAACAGGTCCATGTTGTAGTACAACACATAAGGCGATACATACAGCGGGACGCCGTAGGGAGTGCCACCGACTTCGAAGGATTTAAGCACATCGGGGTAGAAGTCGTTGAGGAAGGCTGCGGGAAGAATGTCCTTCACGGGAGCGGCGAGTCCGGCATCGACCAAGCCTGGGACCCAGTCGATTTCACCAAAGAGCACGTCGACTATGTTGCCGCCACCAGCCATGTTCACCACTTGATTGACAATCTCACCATAAGGCGCGGTCACCCATTCGATGGTGATGTTGGGGTATTTGGCTTCAAAGCCAGTCTTCACTCCTTTCCAGAACGGTTCGTACCCGCTTTCCAAGATGGCGTAGTTGGCCACTTTGATGGTTACCGGTGTGTCAGCGGCAGGTGCTTCAGTTTTGCCCGCGGCGAACAGGAAGCTTCCCATCACCACCAGGATCATAAGCAATGCAACGATTTTTCTCATGTTCATTCTCCTTTTCATCTTTCTGTATGCTTTTATATGCTTGAACGCATAATGAGCTGAGTCTCCAGATGCTCCTCGATCCGATTGGAGTACGAGTCGCGGTTGTCTAAAAGCGAGATCATCATCTTCATGATGGTCCTGGCTATCTCTTTCTGTTGGATCTCCATGGAGGAAAGCTTGGGGGTGGAGAACCGGCAGAGCCGTGAATTGTCGAAGCCGATCACCGAGATGTCGGTGGGGACAGTGTAGCCAAGGCTTTTCACAGTCTCCATGCCAAGAAGGGCCATATAGTCGTTTCGTCCGAAAATGCCGTCGGGGATAAACCGCTCGTGCGTCACCTTATGTTCTATCACAGCCACCAATTCTTCATCCGAGCGACACCCTGCGATGATGTTCCGTTCAGTGGCTGGCAAGCCGTATTCCTCCAGCTGGTCTTGGAACCCTTTCAGCCGCCAGTCGCTGCGGTCGCTCCTGCTGCCGTCCTTGTTGATTTTATCCAGATACAGCAGGTTGCGACGGCCTTTGTCGTAGAGGGCACGGACACAGTTCCTCGCTCCACGATAGAGTCCGGTGTTGATGATCCCGTACACGCCGGTGATGGAGCTGTAGTCCCGGACCTCGAGCAGGACGATGGGGATGTTGGCGTTCACCAGCCGCTGGATGTTCTTGAGGGGGAAGTTGGCCGAGCCGATGATGATGCCGTCGAAGAACCGGGAGTAGATCCGGTCGACAAAGTCCTCGTCCATGCGGTCGGCGCATAGGGAGATGAAATAGGCTTCATCGTAGGCGAAGTTGTCTATCTCGCTGATGAGCTTGCCAAAATAGTCTCCTCTAATGTCATCCGCCACGAATAACAGGTGGTTGAGTTTCTTCCCTTTCAGTGCCCGGGCCAAGGCATTCGGCCGGTACTTTAGCTTGGCGATGGCCTGTTCCACCCGCTGTCGCTTGTCGCTGGCGACGTACCGGTTGCCGTTGATGACATAGGAGACGATGGTCTCGGTAACCCCGGCTTCTTTGGCAATGTCGGCTCTGGTGATAGTCCTCAACGCTTTCTTTTCGTCCATGAATCATCCCTGTTTTAGTTAAATTTGGCGGAAAAAGTGATGTACACACCTGTGTACATAGGAATCGTATGACACTTTTTGGAGTCTGTCAATAAAAATCGGTGGAAAGATGGATTGGAAGTGGGTAGATGAATGGAAGATGGATGGATGATGGATTGAGACAGACAGTACATCGATCTAGGTATAGACAGGTGTATGAAATCTTCTACCAACAATCAAATCTAAAATAGGAAAAATCATTCTACAGGGACCATATATGTCATGGTAGTAGGTGTATAATCGATTTGTTAAGACTTTAAGAAAATGCTTTTAGATTTTTACCTTGATATATAAGTATTTCAATCTATAATCGTGATAGGATGAGGATATTTAAAGTGGAGTTCAATAAGTTGTAGGAACGGATGGGAAACGTTCAATTTAGAAACCCAATCAAATCCCATGGTTTGGATAATGAGATGGATTGCTTTGGTATTCCGGGTTTGGGAATGGGGGAAGTTTTAAACATTCTTTCCTTTTTGTAGGCTGAAGAATCGGAAAAGACGGATGAAGAATTTTCAGGAGAAGATATATGGAATACTTGACTGATCTTAAAGCGATTCTACATTCCAAACGTGCTAACCTGTATTATCTGGAAAAATGTAGAATCATGTTAAAAGATGGGCGGGTAGTGTTTCTAACTGAATCTAAAAAGGAATACAACTATTGGAACATTCCAATTGCAAATACAACAGTAATTTTATTGGGTATCGGTACCTCAATTACCCAAGGGGCTGTACGCATGCTTGCTTCAGCAGGTGTAATGATCGGATTTACTGGAGCCGAAGGGACACCCCTTCTTGCAGGTAACGAGATAGAATGGCTTTGTCCACAGAGCGAATATAGGCCAACAGAATATATACAAGGTTGGATGAGTTTCTGGTTTGAAGAAGCAAAGAGGCTCAAAGCTGCAAAATTGCTTCAGTGCAGAAGAGTGGAATATCTAGAAAAGACATGGAGGAACGACACCTTTCTTCATGAGAATAATTTTTATATTGATGACCAAGAAATTGTCATGGTATTGGATTCTTATAAGCAGAAGATAATGAAAGCCGCGGATATCGGGGAATTACTCCGGACTGAAGCTGTGATGACGAAAGCATTATATCGATATGCTGCAAAAAAAAGTGAAACCGAGGGATTTGTCAGAGACAATGATTCAATCGATACAGTGAATATTTTCCTAAATCATGGGAACTATCTGGCATACGGTCTTGCTGCCACAACCCTCTGGGTATTAGGAATTCCACACGGGTTCGCTGTTATGCACGGTAAAACAAGAAGAGGTGCTTTGGTCTTTGACATTGCGGATTTAATTAAAGATGCAATCATTTTACCATTTGCTTTTATCTGTGCCAAACAACGTATAACTGAAAAGAGTTTTCGAGACCAATGTGTTTTAAACTTTACAAAACATAAAGCCCTGGATTATATGTTCGACACAACCAAAGAGATAGCATTACTAAAAAATTGGGAGACATTAGAATGATGGTTGTTTTTCAATCCGAGTGTGAGAAAAATTCTCTTCAACGAACTAGGCGTGTATTAGATAGTTTTGCGAATAGAATAGGACAACGAAGTTGGCAAACGGTGATAACAGCAGAAGGCCTCGATGCTGTGAGAAAATTATTACTTAAGTCAGCTTCTAAAAACACCTCAATAGCTTGTCATCTGATTCACGGTCCAAGACTTTCGGAGCTTTTGTGGGTGGTTGGGAATAGAGATAAGTTTAATGATAACGGTTATACCCCTGTAAATACGACTAAGCGTGATCAATTGAACTTGAGTGACGAGTCTGCATGGCACTTTCTGCCTTCCATTAAAGCATTAACAGCACTGGCTGGATTATTCCATGATTTGGGGAAAGCCTCAGGGTATTTTCAGGAAAAATTACTGAGAAATTACAAAACTGGCGACCCAATTCGCCATGAATGGATATCCTACCTGTTATTTTTTGAGATAATTAAAAATAGAGAAAACGACGATGATGCTTCTTGGCTAAAGATATTGACTCAAGAAAGTTTTGAGGAATCAATTTTAAAAATTAGAATCAGTGAATCAAGGAAAAAAGAAGCGATAAAATTCCCTCCTGTTGCTGAGCTTTTAATCTGGTTGATAATTACACATCATCGAATGCCTTATCTACCTTATGAAATGGCTAAGGGCTGGAGAGATGAACCTGCTAATGATTTGTCTTCAATACTTAAATCAATAAACCAATCATGGGGGTATGAGAACCGTTTTGATGAGGATGAGTACAATAGAAACATCCGTAAGTGCTTTGTTTTTCCAAAAGGTTTGCTACACCAATCACAGCTTTGGATAAAACAGATTAAAAAATGGGCGCAACGGTTACTTGACTGTCTTCCTGTTATAGAGAGATGCATCCAAGATGGAACTTTTAGGATTCTGTTACATTATTCACGCACGAGCCTCATGTTAGGAGATTACTATTACTCCTCGAGTCAAGCTGACTCAACTTGGAATAATACAACGAATCTAATCGCAAATACTGATCAAAAAACAAAAAAGCCCAAACAACAACTCGATGAGCATCTAGTAGGTGTAGCAAAAAGCGCACTCAATATTGCTCATCTAATTCCAAAACTTGAGAATAGTTTAGGAATGGTTCAAAATCAAAGAACTTTGAAAGAACCAAGTCCTTTTGCATTTCATTGGCAAAATATCGCAGTTCAAAAAATTAGATTGTGGCGGACAAAACCAGAAGCATCAAAGATGGGTTTTTTTGCAGTCAACATGGCTAGCACTGGAAGTGGAAAAACCTTTGCAAACGCAAAGATTATGCAAGCTATTTCGCAGGACGGCGATGCGTTGCGCTTTACTCTTGCCCTTGGATTAAGAACCCTGACTTTGCAGACTGGGGATGAATATAGAAACCGAATTGGGTTGGATGAGAGTCAGCTTGCAGTGATAATCGGTTCTCTTGCTACCCTCGAACTCCATAACCAAGATTTAGTATCAAATGATTTTAATGAAAATGATACTTCTGGGTCTGAATCTATCGAAAAATTGTTGTCCTATGATATCGATTACTCATCTCTTGTGAATGAAGAATTCCTTGCCACGATTTTCAAGGAGCAGAAAGATCGTCAATTACTTAGTGCCCCAGTTTTAGCATGTACTATTGACCATATGATGGCAGCTACGGAGACCACTAAAGGTGGTCGTTACATTTTGCCAACGCTACGAATGATGTCTTCGGATTTAGTAATTGATGAAGTTGATGATTTTACCGGGAGCGACCTGGTTGCGATTGGTAGGCTTATACATCTTGCTGGCCTACTAGGTAGAAAAGTGATGATTTCATCTGCAACTATTCCACCGGATTTAGCCGAAGGATACTTCAATGCTTATTATGCCGGATGGCAGCTCTTTTCAAAAACGAGAAATGTCGATAATTCGATTGAATGTGCTTGGATAGATGAATTTAAAACACAGTTAGCCACACTGGTTAAGAACAACGAAAATGAAATTATTGAATCCTTTCGAGATACGCATAATATTTTTATAAGAAGCCGGGTAGAAAATCTCAACCGCATTCCTGCAAGACGTAAAGCTGATATTATCATGTGTGAGGATCTACTCAATCAGAAAACCTCTGATGAAATTATTAAGCAACAAGAATATTTTAGAAAGATCCGCGATTCAATCATAATTAAGCATGAAGAGAATCATATTCAGGATAAGGTTACTGGGAAATCCATTTCCTTTGGAGTCGTCCGTATGGCAAATATCGGACCATGTGTGTTATTAAGTAAATATTTGATGACAAGTGATTGGCCTTTTGAAATTGATGTTAGAGTGATGGCGTATCATTCACAACAGGTATTGCTACTTCGTCATGAGCAAGAAAAACACTTGGATAGTATCCTCAAACGTGGAAAAGAAAATCAAACGAACCAACCGATATTGGATGATACCATAATCAGAAGGCATTTGGAAAATTCAAGAGCGAAGAACCTGATTTTCATTTTAGTAGCCACTCCAGTCGAAGAAGTTGGAAGAGATCATGACTTTGATTGGGCTGTTATCGAGCCTTCATCTTATCGTTCTATTGTACAGCTATCAGGTCGAGTGAGAAGACATAGGGATGGTGAGGTCCGTTTACCAAATATTTCAATACTGCAGTACAATTGGGCGGCGATACGTGGGGGAGAAAAACCCGACCGAGCTTGTTTCATGCGGCCGGGGTATGAAGAAGGAATACTACTTAAATCCCACGATCTAATGAAGCTTGTCGATTTGAAGAAAATCGCTGATAAGATTGATGCTGTACCAAGAATCCAAAAAAACATTCCTAATGATTTTTTAAACACTCTATCGGGCTTGGAACATGAAGTAACAAGACGGTTAGTGGCGAACTATCTAAAAGAAGGTCCAGAAGAATTGAATGGTTACCTGAATAATTGCTGGTATCTCACAGCTCTTCCCCAAGTTCTCAATGCATTCCGGAAGAGTGAGCCTGATTTGCAATTATTTGTAATGTATGAGCCAGATTTGGATCAGTTCACAATGGTTGAGAAAGATGATCAAGGTAATCCTGTAGATCGCGGAAATATTTTAAGAATTAAAATAGAAGAGTTAGATGAACAACTGATGAGCAAGCTTTGGTTATATAGAGATTATAAGCAACTGCTTGTAAATTACGCCGAGATTAATAATTGCACCTTAAAAACAATCTCACTTCGCTATGGTGAGCTTAGGTTCTTGCATAGAGAAAATCAAGATTATGTATATTCAGATCAATTTGGAATAATGAATTGCTAATAGGAGGATGAAATGATTGACTCTGCTATCGAAGCATTTTTGTCTGAAAAGAAGTTGGCTTGGAAAAAAAAGAACATCAATGAAAGTATGGATGAATCTAAAGTTCAGGAGATGAAGATTGAATGTGAAAATCAAGTCTCTTTGGAAGCCTGGCTTGAAAAAGCTTCAAGACAAGCAAAGAGCAGAGCCTTTTCAACACATCCGAGCACATTCATGCATCCTGGTACAGGAATTGGAGAAAAGAATTTAAAAGAATTTACCTACGTCACTCCAATTATTTATTGGGGTGAAAGAAAAAATGATGGGTATCTGAGAAGTGGAAATGTGCATTGCACATCTGATTTAGACTCATTAGGCGATGCTGCTGCGTTAGGGGTAGATGCATTCTTGCGATTGAAATTGTCCGATGGTAAGACCGTATTGGATCATATTCAAGAGGATTCCGAAACGTCAAAAGATTTATTAGGGAATTCCGATATCCCCTACAATTCTCTTAGGGAAGGTATTCTTGCAGTTAATAAATCGGATTCAATAAACCAAACAAGCACATTGCTTAAGCAGGTATATTTCCCTGTCGGTAACGACTATCATCTACTTTCTCTGTTGGTAAACTCAGGAATACTATTTGAATTGAAAATCCGAATAGATGAAATTCGATTTTCAGAAGAGAATATCAAATTACGGTCAGATCGACGTAAAAATCTATTTAGTGAAAAAGGATATGTTGAGCTCCATAATTTGTCAGTAATCGGGTATGGAGGTACGAAAACACAGAATATCAGCGTGTTGAATGTAAGAAACCATGGTAATTCCTATTTATTACCGTCCCTGCCTCCTGAGATTACTGAACGAAGTATCCAGTTTCCGCGAAAGGACTTTTTTATAGATACCATCCGTAGTTATCAATTTCGGGACATTTTTGAGGCACTCCATAGGTTGTTTAAAACTGATTATAATAATATGCGGATTCGAGATGGCAGAGATTACTACATACAAGATATTGTAGACCGCATAATTCAAAAAATGTGGGCTGTACGGGCTGTATCCAATGAACAGTATAGATCAGAGTCCTCTTTCCTTAAAAAAAATCAACTCATATGGTTGTGTAATGAATTTTTAGAAGAAAGGGAAACTGGCGAGACATGGTTGAATGAAGTATGTGACCAGATTTCTCTTTGGATAATCCATGCATATGAAAAAACCTTAGGTACGAGAGCAATAAAACTAGGTGAAGCCGAAAGAAAATATGTGGACGAACTAGTGAGAATGAATAAGGAGGCGTTGAGATGATCAGACGAATTTTACTGTTACCACATATCAAGGTGATCAATGCAAATGCACTCTCAAGTCCGTTTACCATCGGTTTCCCAGCTGTCACAGCATGTATGGGAGCTGTGCATGCATTACAACGGCAGTTGAATGAAAATGATTTTTCCAAAGTTGAATTCATCGGCTCTGGAATAATTAGCCATAGTATTACACTTCGAACATATAAAAATGAAGCAGGCTATATTTCATCAATAATTGGGGCGGGGCATCCGCTAAAAAAGGATGGGAATCGGAGAAGTTTCATCGAGGAGGCGAAATGTCATTTAGAGGTTTCACTTCTTATTGAATTCAATAGTCTGGAAAAGGACAGAGAAGAATTTTTTGTCACCCTCATATCAAAACTATTACATTCTTCAATAAAGTTTGCTGGAGGAGATATTACAGACTTTATGCAACCTCAGTTATATCGGGTGGAAGATGGAAATAAAGCTGAACTTACAAAAGTCTTACGTAAACTAATGCCCGGCTATGTGCTCATCGATAGACATGAATTAATGGTTGATGCTATGAAAGAAGGGAGAGATGCAATAGATGCACTCATCGACTATCTTGCCGTCCATAACTCATCTGAACTGGATTCAAACGGTGAAATAAGCTGGAGCTCACACAGAAAAGTTCCTGGATGGATTGTGCCTATAGCGACTGGATTTCAAGGTATTTCGAAAATCCAAGCAGCCGCTAACCAACGTAATCAAAATGTACCACATCGATTTGCTGAGAGCATTATAACACTTGGCGAATTTAGGATGTTGCATCGAGTAAATTCTTTAGATGAAATCCTATGGAAATTCGAAACAGATTTAGAAAATAATCTGTATCAATGTGCTCAATGCAAATAATACACAAGAATTAAAGTCTTTTAAAGGAGAATACAATAATGGCTAAGAATGAAAACAAAGCATCGGTATTGGCTTTTGAGAAGAAGCTAGTTGCGTCTGATGGCTATCTGTTTGGTACCGTGTGGAACGAGCGCGAGAACGTTGTACCATTGCGCTTGAAAGAGAAGTCGGTTAGGGGTACGATTTCTAATCGACTGAAACCAGCTATTAAGAATGACCCGGTTAAGTTGAATGCTGAAGTGGAAAAGCCAAACCTACAAACAGTTGATTCTTGTGCTTTAGGACAAGATCAAGACACGTTGAAGCTGCAATTCACTTTAAAAGTATTGGGTGGGCTTGAACGACCGTCTGCTTGCAACAACGATACCTTTCGTAGCAACTATAAGAAAGTAGTAAGAGACTATATTGAGAAGGAAGGTTTTAAAGAACTTTCAATGCGATATGCTACTAATATTGCGAATGGCCGTTATTTATGGCGCAATAGGATCGGTTCGGAAAAAGTTGAGGTACAGGTACAAACTTTGAATACCGATTCACCGCAGACATGGGTGTTTGATGCAACAAAGATCAGTACCAAGGATTTTACCAACAGTGATGAAAACATTAACTCGCTCGCAAAACGGATTTCCGATGTGTTGTCGAGTGACAATGATTCCTTGATTTTGGAAATTGATTGTTTCGCTAAAATTGGAAAAGCTCAAGAGGTCTATCCCAGCGAAGAATTGGTGATGGATAAAGGGAATGCCAAATCCAAGAAAAGTAAAATTTTATATTCAGTGGATGATATCGCGGCTCTACATTCACAGAAAATCGGTAATGCTATAAGAACGATAGATACTTGGTATCCTGCTTTCTCTGATGCTGAGGAATCCGTAGGACCAATCGCAATAGAGCCGTATGGAGCGGTTACAAACCTTGGAAAAGCCTATCGGACACCCAAAGATAAGCAGGATTTTTATACTCTATTCGACAAATATGGATGGGGAAATGCTCTTGATAGAGTTGAGGACGAACATTACGTGATGGCTGTGTTAGTGCGTGGTGGAGTTTTTGGAGAGGGCGATGAATGAGGTTTTAAAATGAATTATTATCAAGAAATTACTTTTTTACCAGAAGCTGAAATTGGCATTTCCTTCCTTAGAGATAAAGTTTTTAAACAAATGCATTTGCGATTGGTAGAGTTCAAGAATAATGACGGTACGATACCTTTTGCAATTTCATTTCCTACATATTTGGTGGATGAAACTGGTCTAGGGAATAAACTACGGATTTTTTCTGAAGATCGGGAGATGTTGGAGCAGTATGATCTATCTTTAGTAATATCAAAGTTTTCAGATTATGTTCATAGCTCAAGTATTCGGTCTGTACCAGCTGGAATAAAAGGATACCTTGTTTTCTCTCGTAAGCAGAGCAAGTCAAATAAAGAACGACTTGCCCGACGTTTTGCAAAGCGTAAGGGAATTGGAATAGATGAGGCGATGGCTGCTTATACCTCATTTAAAGAAAAGACTCTATCGCTGCCATTTCTAACTCTCAAGAGTAGCACAACTGGTGAAATGTTCAGGTTGTATATCATGAAAGAAAAATCTGAATTTATCAGAGGTGGAAAATTCAACACATTCGGACTGAGTTTAGGTGGTTCCGTCCCGGATTTTTAGTAGATGGTTTCGCTGGTCCAGAAACGTCGATCAACCAGAGAAACCTTGGCCAATGAACTGAATTTGACCTGCCGGCTAGTAGCAATTACTACTGGCAGGAATAAAACTTGTGGTAAAGGGAATTATCTAGTTCGCAGTTTTTGGTACCCTGTTGGTCTGGCGTTCGACAGTTGCTAGCTACAATATTTGAAGCAACCTCTATTATTATATAGAAATATCTGCACTTTTAGAGAAAATGCATTGTATGCCTATTTTCTAGAGGTTCTTATCTGGTGTTTTGGATGGCTTTCAGGACTCTACATGCAAGACCTTGTTCGGGCTATCTATTTGCAATACCGTGAATAGTCTCTTCAATTCCGGAGAAAGCTCGCTCGTTTGCCGTACGATCCCCTGGGGGGTTTCGAGCGTTCCCAGGTGCAGCTTATTAAAAATTTTCTTCATCTGGAACCACGTCATCTGTGACTCCTGCTCGGCGATGCGGATCATCAGCATGGCCAACCAACACAGCAGGATATGACTGCGGATCCGCTGCTCCTTGCGGTGGTACACCGGCCTGATGTCGATCAGGTGCTTCATGTCGCGGAACACCCGCTCGATGTTCGCCAGCTGCTTGTATCCCATCACCACCTCTTCGGATGAGAGCCTAAGATCGCTGGTGCTGATCAGGTACTTGCCATCGAACTGCTCTTCCTTACGAATCTTCATCTTATCGATGCTCAGCTTACCGGTCTTACTCTGTTTTATGTACT
>DIXI01000002.1 GCA_002428625.1 Sphaerochaeta sp. UBA6084 | reverse complement strand
GGTCTTATTCGCGCGGAAAATTCAAGCAGTTTCTAGAACTGCTGATCGCGGATGTAAAGAACGATGAAATCTTACCTAATACCTCTTCTCTCCTATGATTTTGAAACAAAGCTTGTGTTTTCTGTGCAATGGGTTCCGGGAACTATCACCCTCACTCAAAAACAGAAGCCGCATCCTAGGCATCCAGAATGCAGCTTTTCATTAATTTCTGTGTTTTTTTCCTGGAACTGTTGAGACAGATTTTTATCGCTTCCTAAGGGATGAAGACAATAAAGTCTTTGACGTAAACTTATTCGTAGACTGGATATTTTTTAAGATTGTCTCACCTGCGCAGAACCCTAAATCGTACGTAGGGACATCCATGATATCAGTTACATCATTAAGATTGATGGTATTAGAATAATCAAAACAACTGAAACAGATATGACGGGACCGGAGCTTCTCGTCGGCTTCGATGATATTCATAGTTACAGAGAGAATATCATTTTCCACAGCGAATATGCCATCAATTGCATCGTCAGCCTTAAGAATCTTTATGATAGAGTCGGCAACTCTCGCATCGGTCTTTTGGCCTGATGAATAGATACGCTTGATATGGTTTACTGGATTTGGGAAATTCAAATCCACAAGAGCTTGTATAAAAGCCTTCTCGCGCAGATCCGTACACGTTGTATAATAATGCGATAGACAGATAGGGTGCTTTATTTTCCTCTTTAAAAAATAATTCATGAGAGTTAAGGTGTTGCGATAGTCATCGAGAGCGACAACATTCGTCTCCTTTGTAGTAAGGTAACGGTGGAACAGGATATAGGGGATACCTATGGATTCGACGAGCTTCACCAACTTAATATTCTTTGTCTCATAGTCAGCCTCTGATGGATGGCCAATGGGGACAAGAATCAAACCATCTATGTTCCGCTGGGAAAAATCATAAATATATTTCTCTGCCTTCTCAAAATCACCGTCATTGTTACCTATCAGAAGATTGTAATTGTTCTCTTGGAGAGCGTCCATCATTCCTTTTAGGGCTATGGACCAAAGAAAGTGCTCAGAGGCATCATAGACAATCGCTCCTATTATACCTGATCTTTTTTCATTGCTATAATTCTCGATGTGCCGTTGTTTATCTATGAATGTACCTTTCCCAGGGATACGCTTGATAAAGCCATCCTCAACGAGAATGTTTAAAGCTTTATGTATAGTCATAGGCGAAGTATTATAAGCTTCTGCCAATTCAACAGTAGTGGGTAGCTGATTTGTCGCATTGAACTCGTCTTTTTGAATCGCGTTTCTTATTTGATTGGCGATTGTACGATAGAGAAAATCTTTTTTCATAGCTACCTAAATATATACTTTATCAATTGAGTGTTCAAGATAATTTTATAAGATCTGTCGATAATGATCTTGTATTAAGGTAAAACTTCATGCATGTGAGAGGTAAATCTATATAAATGTAATGAGAGAAAGCTATTTATCTAAGTCAAACTGTGCTAATTAACTTGTATTTTGTTTTCATTTAATAATTTAATGGATGGTTAGTCAAATATATATTCGATCTTAATTAATCTATATTTTTGATTGACATAGTATATATTTGCATTTATGATACGAGTATGAACAAAACAATAATTGAGGAAGCAAAGCATATACCAGTCTATGGTGCATATGACGTTGTGGTTGTTGGTGGTGGTTTGACTGGGGTGATGGCCGCGATTTCCGCAAGGAAAGATGGTGCGTCGACTGTCTTGATTGAATCAAAACCGTTTCTAGGAGGGGTGGGCACGATGGGGCTTCCACTTCAAGGTTTCTATGATGTCGACTTCAACAAGATCATCAAAGGCCTACCGGAAAAATTCATCGATAATCTGAATCAGCTAGGTGGTGTTTCAGAGTTCATCAAGTGTGAGATGCATAATCCGTTTGCCATCATCAATCCAGAGACTGTAAAATTGGTCTGCCAGGAAATGCTGCTTGAGAACAATGTTGATGTGTTGTTGCATACCATCGCAGCCGATGTACAGAAAACCGACGATCGCATCACCGGAGTTTTCATTGAGAACAAGTCTGGCCGACAATTAGTCGAGGGAAAGGTCTTTATCGATTGCAGTGGGGATGGTGATATCGCATGCAGAAGCGGTGTGCCGTTTGTCATGGGAAGAGAATCGGACCACAACACCCAGGCGAGTACGCTGATGTTTAGATTGGACAATGTCAATATCCAAAAATTGACTGAGATGGTTCTTGAAAATCCCAATGAATACGACCTCCCTGAAATCCTGCCCCGAATCCAATTCACGTACAACAAATTGCATATTCTAGTGGGATTGAAGAACAGGATTAGGAAAGCCCAGGAGGATGGAATCAATAATATCCCATGGGACCGGGTGTGCTATATCACCTGTCTGGATAACAATGCCGTTTATATAAACATGGTGCATGTAGATGGAAAAGATGCGACAACTGGTGATGGACTCACAGAAATTGAGATGAAAAGCCGATCCCAGATATCACTTATCCATAAAGTTCTAAAAACATATATCCCCGGTTTCGAGCATTCGATTTTTACTCAAAGCGCCGCCTGGACAGGGATTCGTGAGACACGCCATATCCTAGGCGATTATATTCTATCCATCGAGGATATTGAGGAAGGAAAAATTCAGGCAACCTCGATTGTCGTCGGGGGGTATCCAATAGATATCCATTATGCTTCTCAAAAAGAACAGTACGAGAAGCTCGATTTTAAAAAAATCAAAGCCTATGGAATACCTTATGGCTGCTTCCTACCAAGAAACATCAAAAACCTGCTGGTAGCGGGACGCTGCATATCTGGTACCCATCAAGCGATGGCCAGCGCAAGGGTAATGGGAACCTGCATGGGAATGGGTCAGGCAGTAGGAGTGGCTGCGGCTCTGGCAATCGCAAAAAATTGTGAACCACGGGAATTGGAGGTGGAGCTCATTCGACAAGGTATCAGAGAACTGGGTGGATATATTTAATTTTAAACGCATTTAGCGTAATAATAAGGGAGAGGTAGCAATGAAAACAAAAAGGATTCTCGTCATACTGGTTTTGGTATCGATTTGTATGTCGATGATTTTCGCTCAGGCTCAGGCAGAGAATAAGCAACCTGAGAAAAATCCGGAACTGACCATCATGATGCATCCAGTGCTGTATGCGGCAACTGGAGGAGCTGAAGGGCAGATAACAAAATTCTCACAGGAAACCGGAATCAAAGTTGAAGTCCTCACGGGACCGCTTGACCAGATTCTCGAGAAAACATTGCTGGACTTCGTCTCAGATTCAAGCACCATCGATATTTTCTCCTATACGGATACTGCGATGCATAGTGGGCTTGCTGATTATCTTCTTCCTTTGGATAGTTATATCGCATCGGCTAAAAGCGGATACGATTTTAAGGACATACTTAAAAGCACTATCGATCTTGGAACCTTCAATGGAAAAGTCTATGGGGTCCCCTTCCGTTATGGTGTGTATATGCTGTATTACCGGATAGATTTGTTTGAGAAATACGGTGTCCAGGTACCAGCGACCTGGGATGAATTTCTCGATGCCGCGAAACGTATAACCGAAGGATTGCGTGCCGATGGCATTACAGACGTGTATGGATTGGCATATACCGCGCAAGCAGGCCAATATGTTTTTGAAAATTACAAAACCTGGCTTGCCGGATTTGGTGGATTCATCGCTGATAAGGATCGCAAAGTCCGCTTGGACGATCCCAAGGCGATCGCAGCGCTGAAAGCCTACATGACCCCCTATAAAAACGGTTGGGCTTCACCAAACACCCCGGCTCAACCTATAGATGAAGTAATCGCTGCATTCCAGAAAGGGAAAGCTGCAATGGCGTTGGTATATTCACCTTATTGGGGACTATTCACTAATCCCGCGTCATCCACGGTATACGATAAAGTAGGTTGGGCGCTTACACCACACGCCGAAGGGGTTACTCCAGGACGCTCAAGCTTCAGTGGTTGGAATCTGCTGGTCAATAACAAGACTGAATATCCTGATGCAGCATGGCAGTTGATTGAATACCTAACGTCCAAAGATAACATGCTCGAGCAAGCTTCAAAGTATTCCAATGGCCCCGTGAGGACCAGCGTGCTCATGGACGCCGAATACTTGGCGAAATTCCCAGTCGCACGTGGTTGGGCAGAAGGTCTGCAAGCGTCTGAACCAATCCTTCCTGGCGGGCATGCTCAAATCAGTGAAATCATGGATATCATCGGAAGAGAAGTATCAAATGCTTTTATTGGAAAGAAAACTCCGGAAAAAGCTCTCGCAGATGCACAAGCTCAAGTAGAAGCGTTTTTTAAATGATTAAAAATACGATGGGCTGTTATATGTTATAGCAGCCCATCGTACAATAGGAAGTCAAATACCGATAAAGGATGAATATGGTTCGTACAATTAAGAAATCGGAAGAACTTGTGGGACAAACTTTGAAATTTCTATTCATCACCATGATGCTTGCATTCGCTACAATTCCGATTATCTGGGTTGTGATGACCTCCTTCAAAAGCAGGTTGGATGTCTTCGGTGTAGTGTTCTGGTTCAAACCAAGTCTCGATGCATACCGTAATATCTTCGGTCCTGGCGGAAAGCAGATCCTCAATGGATTGTTGAATAGTATCAAGGTTGCCTCGATCAACGTGTTGATAGTGGTTACCCTAGGCTCTATGGCCGCCTATGCGCTATCAAGATTGGAGTTCAGAGGTCGTAAGACCTTGTTTTTCGGGATACTCGCGTCCCGTTTGATGCCTCCAGTCGTAGCGATACTACCTGTGTTCCTCGCAGTGAAAAAACTTGGGCAGATTGATAAGGTTCTTACGGTCGGGTTCTTAAATGCTGCCTTCAACCTCCCTATCTGCATCTGGATGCTTAAGTCTGTATTTGACACTATTCCAAAAGAGTTGGAGGAAGCGGCCTTCATCGACGGTGCCACCCGATTTGTCAGCATCACCAGAATTGTCTTTCCTTTGGCGCGGGCTGGCATTGTGACTACAGGCTTACTCGCATTCATTTTCTCGTGGAACGAATTCTTGCTGGCCTTGATCTTCACACAGAAATATTCTAAGACCGCTCCCATCATCCTTGCGAATGCCACCTATGGCGAGGCTGAGATATTTTGGGCGGACATGGCTGCCCTTGCCACCATCATCATGATTCCTGCAGTCATCCTTGCATTCTTCTGCCAGAAACACTTAGTGAAAGGACTTACCCATGGCGCTTCAAAATAAAACCAACCATAGACAGTCAACCTCATTAAGTAAAAACGATGCAAGGATTGCGTATGGAATGATGCTTCCCGCTCTTACAATAATCGGCATAGTGGTTGTCGTACCCTCGATCATGTCACTCGTAAATTCTTTCTATTCGTGGAATCTTTTCAAACCTGATCAGAAGAAGTTTTCCTTCCTCTTGAATTATCAGAAGATTCTAAAAGACCAGACTTTCTGGAGTGCGATGAGATTCACCTTTGGATTCATTGCACTTACCATGACTTTAGAATTGGTTCTAGGCATGTCCACCGCACTGGTAGTAAATAGGATGCCCAGTACGAATAGAAAATTGATAACCACCTTGCTCCTGATTCCTTACCTGCTGTCACCTCTGACTGTCGGCTTGATCTGGAAGTTGCTATTTACCTACGATGGTCTTATCAATTGGATGCTTTCCTTTTTTGGTGTCCAGGCAATCACCTGGATGACTGGTGCGGTTTCAGCTTTTTCCGCAAGTGTGATTGCGGAAGTCTGGCGCAGCTATCCTTTTGGATTCCTGCTCCTGCTGTCGGCGATGAGCGCATTCCCCATCGAACCTTACGAAGCGGCGATTGTTGATGGTGCGACTAAACTTCAGGTGTTCCGGTTTCTCACACTGCCCTTCTGTAAACCGACTTTGGTGATCATCCTCATTTATCAGATAGTGTTGAAACTACGTGTATTCGATCTGGTATATTTATTGACAGGGGGAGGACCGGTCGATTACACGACACCATTAGGGCTTCTCATCTATCGATATTACTTCCGCTATTATGAAGCAGGATTTGGGTCCGCAGCTGCCGTGGTAGTGCTTATCTGTTCAATAGCGGTCTCGACCATCGTGATCGCCAATATGCAAAAAGACAACTAGAGCATTTTTAGATTAGAAAGGGATCAATATGGAAAACATGATGAAAGCAGCCGTGCTCCATGGTAAAAAAGATCTGCGGATGGAATCGCGTCCACGTCCAGCATGCGATGCCGGGGAAGTTCTCTTAAAAATAGTAAGCAATGGGTTGTGCGGATCTGATATCCACTTTTTTGAACACGGAAAGCTAGGTCCCTTTATTGTGGATAAGCCATACATTCCTGGACATGAAGCCGTGGGAGAGATTGTCGAAATTGGCTCCAAGGCGAAGCCAGGCTTGAAAGTAGGCGACCGCGTGGTTATAGAACCGGGCATACCCTGCAATACCTGCGCTTTCTGTCGGGAGGGTCGATACAATCTCTGTGAGGATGTGGTGTTTCTATCCGCACCCCCAGTTGATGGGACTTTCGCAGATTATATCTCGATTTCCAGAGATGCCGTACATTTCCTGCCACAAGAAATTCCCAGTGAGATTGGCGCTCTTGTAGAGCCAGCCAGTGTCGCTGCCCATGCATTGAATAGAATCGGGGTTAAGCCAGGAAACACCGTCACCATCCTTGGCGCAGGCCCGATTGGTTTGATAACCCTGCTAATGGCGAAAGCGTATGGGATTTCTGAGATAACCATAGTTGACAGATTTGCCAACCGTCTATCCAAAGCAAAAGAACTGGGAGCTTCCCACACCATAGACAATTCTGATAATTCCGCGGTTGAGCAAATACTTGCGATTACACATGGCAAGGGCACCAAATACGTGATCGATACTACAGGATCGTCCCTCATGTGCGCTTTGGCACCTTCAATCGTGATGAGGGGTGGAAGCATCGCTATAGTTGGATGGCCTGAGAAGAGCAGCTTCCCCTACCCAATCGAATCGATTATTGAGAAGGAAATCAATATCGTCGGTATCAATAGATACTGCAATGTGTTTCCACAGATAATCTCCATGTTGAAAGTTGGGCAACTTGACCTATCGTCGATTATCAGCCACCGATTCAAGTTCTCTGAGATTTGCGAGGTCCTGGCATTCGCGAGTACTAATAGATTGAATACATACAAGATTGTCATTGACCACGAATAACCATACAAATGGCTGGAGGTTGCTCATGAAAAAGACTGCTGTAATAACTGGCGGTAGTGGTGGTATTGGCCTGGCGATATCAAACCAACTGTCTTCTGAATATCGGATCATCCTTCAATATCATAAATCTTTGGAGAAGATACGGGGCTTATTGGACTTAATCAAGCAAAATCTCGGCGAGGTAATCCCCATACAAGCGGATCTCTCAACAGAAGCAGGTTGCCGTAAATTCCATGAGGAAGCATGCTCAGCCTCAGAGGGACAGATAGATGTCTTGGTGAACAATGCCGGCGGAATCATAGTCAGGCATACAACTCGCGAGATCACCTGGGAAATCCTTACCGAGCATTTTGCATTGAACACCTACTCCACCATGATGCTCTCATCTCTATTCATCGATCAGCTCGAGAAAAGCAATAATGCGAATATCATCAACATTACCTCAGGAGCTATTCGGAATGGTTCTTTAACCGCCCCCGCCTATGGTGCCGCCAAGGGTGCGGTAGATGTGTTCACGAGGGGTCTCGCACATGAGCTCGCACCGAAAATCCGAGTGAATGCCATTGCTCCTGGCGTTATACAGACTCAATTCTATGATGGCATGCCACCCGAGATTCTCGCCAAGCTGATGAAAGCCACACCCCTTGGCAAACTTGGAACTCCAGACGATGTCGCCCATACGGTGAGATTTCTCATTGAGAATACCTACATGACTGGTGAGACCATCGACCTCAATGGTGGACTCGTGATGCGCTAGGAAACCAAAAGCATCGGGACACCTCATCGATATGAGCATATGAAGGGAAAAGGGAACGCTTCGCCAGCTCGCCTCCCATCCATTCTCGTCTGCTGATAAATAGGTTTCACTTCCGGGAACCTTTTCCACATTATCTTACCGAAAACCGCATTCCAGCTATATTGGATGCGGTTATTATTAATATTTTGTGTTTATTACGTCTCTAGTTCCTAGAACTGCCAATCTTACCACTCACCTTGTCGTTGTAATTCTTTTTGAACATTTCCGCCAAATTTCTTAAATGCTTCATTTAAGTTTTCAAGTATGATGTTCGTAGGCAATCCATAACCTGATCTCGCAGCTGGAATCACAGTATTACACTCATTGGAATCCATGAATTGAGAGGCATGCAGAAGGCGATCTTCATCCTCTTCAGGTATGACTAAAAATCCATGTTTGTCAGCATGAATCAACTGTCCTGGTTTAACTTTTGTTCCAAAAACTTCTACAGGTACATTCCATTCAACTGGGTAACTATATGCATGACCAACACACAACCCCCTGGCTATTGCTTTGAATCCAGCATTATGCATTTCATCAACATCGCGGATTCCCCCATCACAAATCGTCCCCACACAACCCAATAAACGATGCACGTTACTATTTACCTCTCCCCAGAAAGCCCCAATCATATATGGTTTATCTTTATCTTGAACAACCACAATCTTTGGGCCTGCAGCTGACGCGACATATTGCCGATAATCTGCCCAAGCTGTTTTATTCTCAATATGCTTACTATTGCTTGGTTCAACAACAACCGTTATCACTCTACCAACCATTGAACCCATATTTGGCATGTAATCAACCACTGGTTCTCGATTGAAATGAGAAGTTCGTGGATGGTTTGTTATCATTTCCCAACCATTATAGATTGTGGGCGTGTTCCATCTTTTCAATTGAAGCATTGTTTTGTGATCTATCATATTCTCCCCTTCTATATTTTCACTCTGTTAAAAAATTTATTTTGATGAAGGAAACATTTAATCCAGTACTCCCTTCTTTTTCGTGATCTCCTTTTGTAATTCTGACACATTCAAATTCCGCAAAGTACAATTGTTCTGTAATGCTAGAGCAGCCGCAATACCTGCTGCTTGTCCCATCATCGAAGTCGTTGTAAAAACCCTTGCAGAAGACATAGCTAATTGATCCGCTGAGAAACACCTTCCTGCTACCAACAAATTGACTGCATCCTTCACCAGCAGAGATCGATAAGGAATCTGATAAGGAGGGACTTGTGAATCTTCCATTTTCATCAACATCTCACGTTTGTCTGAAAGTGGAGATAAAGCATCGATGAAATAAACGCCCTTCGCTATCGCATCTTTGAATTTCCTACCAGCTTGAATATCCGAGACTTTTAAAATGTAGTCTCCGATGACACGCCGACCTTCCCTGATTCCAATCATTGGCGATATGTGATCAAAGTACCAATTTCTTTTTTCTACTCTTTGATAATAGTCGATCACCTGCAGCATCTTTTTTCTGCTTTCAATCTCTGCTTTCGATAGACTTACTGTATCAGTAGAGTCAAATCCGTTAATCTTTATTTTTATTGCATTACCTGATGGTCCATTTGGCCAGAGTGTATTCATCGGAAGTTCGTCTTTGTTATGGACTCTTTCGGCATATTCTTCCGGTATTAGAGTTATATCTTTGTTATCATTCAAATTGCGAATAAAAAACATCAAAGACATGGGGAGTTGTATATTATCTTCCTCACGCCCTTTCATCGTCCCGAATCCTGCATGAAAAACGACATCCGCTTCCCCAGTACAATCGATGAACATATCCGCAGAACATGCTTCCAACCCTGATTGACCTGCAAGTACCACTTGCTTGACACTTCCCTCTGTAGTAATTGCGTCAACAACCCTGGTATGTAATAAACATTCAATATTATATGTAGAAATCATCTTATCAAATACGGATATTAAGAATTGTAGATCAAAAATCCTCGGTTTGGTCTGCTCGAATAATTCTTCATGATTATGAGACAGTTTTAATTCCTTGGAATATTTTGGATATGGATTATACTCTGCAATAGCTCCAAAGCCTTCCAATCTATGAATGATCTCGTCAAAAATTTCTCCTTGCCCACTCGTTTCACCGCAAAAAGAAGCAACTCCTCCACTAGTGCTGTTACCTCCCAGGCAATTCATTTTATCAACGATAAGGACTTTTTTTCCCATTTTAGCAGCAGCACAAGCGGCACTTATTCCGGCTATTCCACCACCCAATACAGCAATATCCACACTATATCGAACAGGTATTTCTTTACTGAATGTTATACAATTTTCTGACATGGCGATTCTTCCTTATGTAAGATTATACTTTATCCTTTTACAGCACCTAAGGTAAAACCTTTAACTAGTTTCTGTTGTAATAAGAATATAAATATTAAAATCGGGATTAACTGGATAAAGGAAGCTGAAAAAACCGTTCCCCAGTTCAAGTAACCTTCCTCTACTAGCCCTTGCATTTCCATAATAAGTATTGGCGTGGTTTTTGTTGCTGTACCGCTTACAAGAAATGCAAATGTAAAATCATTCCAAGCGAAAACCGAAACATATACTACAGCGGCAATGATACCTGGGGCCAGTGCGGGAAGAATTATATAAATAAAGGCTGTAAAACGATTACATCCATCAATACAAGCCTGCTCGTCCAGCTCTTTTGGGATATCGTCAAGAAACGCTTTTAGCAACATTGTGCTAATACTAATTTCAAATGTTGCATAAAGAATTATCAGAATGAAATAGGTATCATTTAAGGCGAGGTTCCTAATTATAGGGTAAAGGGGAACCATAACAATTATGGGTGGAAACATTCTGACCAAGATTACATAAAATGAAGTGAGTTTAAATTTTTTGGAATATAAACGTGAATAGGCATAAGCAGCAGGAATACACAGTAAAATAATTACAAGCGAAGCTCCAATTGTTACGATTACACTATTTAGCAAAGCATTGAAGAAATCAGGCCTTTCCAAGAATAGCTGTTCATAATTATCAAACACAGGTTTGAAAAAGAGTTTGGGCACATAGGA
The DNA here is from genome assembly GCA_002428625.1 of Sphaerochaeta sp. UBA6084. Lineage (GTDB taxonomy): Bacteria > Spirochaetota > Spirochaetia > Sphaerochaetales > Sphaerochaetaceae > UBA6084. The sequence goes on along the minus strand of DIXI01000002.1, from coordinate 109,348 downwards.
AAAAATGTCTTTGTCTTGTTTGAATGACGATATGATGATCATTAGAATCGGCCCAAAGGCACCAAGCACGAAAAGAAGTAAAGTCGTCCATTCGAATATTCTCAGTATTCCTATTTTATTACTTTTCACAAATGTCTCCCTTAACTATCAGGCGCCAAAAGTACTTTGCTGCATCGATTTAATATATTTTATTGATATGAATACTGTAATAAGAACCAAGACCATTGCAACTGCTGAAGCAGAGCCAAACCGCCAATAACGGAAACCCTCGTTATACAGGAAAATTGAGGCTAATTCAGTAGCATTATTTGGGCCTCCCCGAGTCAGAGTCCAAACCAACCCAAAATTTCTAAATGATATCATTATTCTGAAGATGGTCATGATGATAATTACTGGTTTCAATAGTGGAAGTGTAATATGCCTGAATGATTGAAAACTATTGGCTCCGTCGATATATGCTGCCTCATAAAGAGTTTCAGGAATCGTAAGCCTCGCCGGGTACAACGCAATTATGATATGTGGTGTGCTTTGCCAGATATACACGAAACAGATTGAAGCAAAAGCGAGAATAGGATGGCTAAGCCATTGCGCCCGCGGAAGGCCAATCAGCCCTAGCAAGTAATTAATTGGTCCAATGTTATAATTCAATAGATATCGCCAGATGACTGATGCAACAGCTGGGCTGATTGCCATTGGTGTTAATAGACAAGCCACCCAAAACTTCTGGAATTTGAAATTTTTTGCAAGCAGCAAAGAAACAGCCAAACCCAGAATCAGTTGTAATAGAACAACGATACATACAAATATCAAATTTCTAATTATCGATATGATGAAGTCTGGATTTTGAAATAAGTATACATAATTCATGAATCCAGCAAATTGAGGTGTTTGTCCTAATCGATAGTTAAAAAAACTCAATCCTGCGGCCATAATTCCTGGAATACATATAAAGAGGGTTAAAACTGCAAGCGCTGGTGACAACAAAAGGAAACCCAGCCTTATATCTTTTTTTTGTTTATTGTTCGCAACAACCACATATTGATTCATCACAATAGAACTCCAAAAAGCATCGGCAACTGCTTAGAAAAATGAGTTGCCGATGCTGTATTAGTAAGTAATTATTGAGGTATCCCTTCTCTTTTCAATATTGAAAGAATTTTCTTTGATGCATCAGATAATGCATTCTCAATGGTCTTGGATCCCGTGATCGCGCGTGAAATCTCTTCAAGTGCAGCATCCATAACTTCTGCAATACCATTAACAGCAGGAATGAGCGGATATGCATAGGGACTGGATGAAAGTGAAGCTTCAGCGTACGGGGCTAATTTAATATATTCTTCGTTTTCATATACTATAGACCTTGAGGGACTATTGCCATTTAATGCCATTTCCAGTTGGTTAGTCCTTGATGTAAAGAACTTTATAAATTCATAAGCCATGTCATTGGTATTCTTTTTGGCGTTTTTCGGAATTCCAGCACCCCATAAGGCCAACTTAACATTTCCAGGTTGTTGAGATTTATCTTGTGACGGTGGGATGCTTGCAAACCAACTCTTACCCGCAACTCCTGATTTGGTTGAATCGTTTAGTTGATAATAATAGTTATCACCTTGGAACATCATCCCAATAAGTCCATTGACGTACAACTGACGACTATTTGCTGAAGTAAGACTTTCAAAATTTGGTGGAATTGCCCCCGCTACATATAAATCTTTCATAAATGCAATGGCTTTTCTAGTTTCGGAACTATTGAGAACATATTTTCCATCGGAATCTACAACATCTCCCCCAAATGCCCTAATGATTTCCAGTGGTGTTTGGCTTCCAATAAAAGCGAGGCCATATACTTTTGCACCATCCGCTCGAGTGTGGGTCATCTTCTTTGCTGCCTCCCCAAGCTCTTCCATTGTTTTCGGTTCCTTGAGTCCATACATGTCAAATAAATCTTTGTTGTAATGCATCAATTGTACATTTGATCTATATGGTACAAAACGGAGACCCCCTTGTAGCGTGAAAGCATTGATTCCTCCCAGAGAGAAGTCCTCCATATTTTCAATAGGATTTTTCTTAAGATAAGGTGAAAGATCAATAAAACTCTCAAGGAAGGCAGGGGTAGCCCAATCAACAACCGCAAATACCACATCAGGCTCTCCTTGCGAAACGGTCAACTCAAGTTGTATTTTTTCCAGCATCTGATCCCAAGCAAGAGGCACCCATTCGATTTTTACATCGTAAAGCTTTTCAAATTCTGCTGTTAAATTCGCACCTCCACGAGAAGTCCCATTTGTAACTGATTCATGTACAGTATTACACCACACTACTAGCTTTTCTGGTTTTTCAATTGGCACTTCAGGTTTCCCGGTTGCTGTTATTGTTGGCGTGATTAAACAGAGTGCCATCATTAAAAAAATAAACCTTTTCATCTTGTTCTCCTTTTACAGCTCATATATATTTATGGCGTATTAAATAAAAGAAATTGACTCAGATGGTAGTCCCTTGATGCGTTCGCTGATTTTATCAGCGGCATTGATTACTTTTTTAGCAAGTTCTTCCATGCGTTCTAGAGACACTCTGTCTTTGGGACCTGAAATACTTACTGCTGCAATAATGTTTCCTTCACGATTTCTAATTCCACTTCCAATGCAGCGGATATATTTATTATGTTCCAGATTGTCTATCGCATATCCTGTTTGGGAAATTTTCTGCAATTCCTCAAGCAGTTTTTCTTTGGATGCAATTGTATTTTCTGTCTTCTTCTCTAAACCATGGAGGTTAATATATTTGTCAATATCTTCATGGGACATCCCAGAAAGGAGCACTTTTCCGATACCGGTGTAATGCATAAGACTATGTTCTCCAACTTTCGCTGTCGATCGTAAGGCATTATCCGATTCGCAAACTCCTATTATCACTTGTTTATAGTTTGCGGTAATTCCTAAAAAAGAAGTCTCATGAACTTCATCTGTAAGTTGTTGCAGTATCGGCTGGGCGATTTCAACCAAGGGCTTTTGAAACGATTTTACTTTTTCCCCAAAACATAAGAACTTCAAACTTAGATGGTATTGTTTCTTATCATCATCAAAGACAACATAATCATGCCGTAATAGACTTTCAATAATAGAATGGAGCGAGCTCTTTGGAATTTCTATTCCTTGCTGCAAAGTGCTGAAACTCACGCTTCCATTCACGAGAAGAAAATCCAAGATATCCAAAGTGCTTTCAACAGTTTTTATCATCTCAATATTCCTTTTAGTGAACTTCGTTCATGAACTTAGTTCATTAATTATGCTCATTACATTACCATCGCATTTTTCCTTTGTCAATTAAAAGTTCCCAATTTTTACAACTGTCTCAAAATTCTCAAAATTTGATAGTGGTCCATTACTGCGGAGATGGATGGATTCAATCCTTGGACCCGTTGCCATTGATTGTCGATTGCTCTGTATCCTCGCTCGTCATAGAATGTAAAAGAATTAAAAAACACCTATCTTGATGCTCCAGGACATGTCGAGGCAGCGAGGCTATCATTTGAAGTTTATTAAATCAACTACCATGAAAGTTGCTGTCTTTGTGGATCAGGAAAAGCAGCTTTCATCAAAGGAAAATATACGAGCATCATGTAAATTGAATAATGTAATTGCATTTGATATCTTTCGTGATGGCAATCTGATTGGATCTGCAATGTTGCGAGAATATGAGGAAGGAGGATATTTCCTGTGGAATTATGCCATTGACGCTACATATCAAAATCGAAACCTTGGAACAACAGCGTTGAAAGAATTGATTTCGTTTATGCATTTGAAATATGGATTGCACACTATGACCACTACATATATTTGGGGGAATGAGCAGGCAAGGCATGTGTACGAAAAAGTTGGGTTTACAGAAACGGATATTATCGATGAACCGAATTGCCATGAAGTAAACATGGCCTACTCTTGGAGTAATCCAACTTAGACGAGATGAATGTGGTGGATTTGATATGGTCGATGTGGTTTCAGTTCCTGGAACCTTTTCCAGATTGCCGTACTTTGCCTGAGGCTGCCGAGGGATTCGATCGAACTGCTGAAGAACTTTCACCCCACCGGATAGCGCTGACAGAAATACACATGACTGCGCATGAATACCTCAAAACGACAGACGGAGCTAATAAACGAAAGATCAGAGGGAACGAAAGTCAGAACGACACCTTGTTGCGACCTGAATTCTTGGCATGATACAGTGCGCGGTCGGCTGCCTCTATGAGGTCATTCTCACCATCCACTTCCTTCTCCGGGAAGGAGACGCCACCAATGCTCACCGTGACATGCACATGCTGGTCCCCGATTGTGATCACGTGCTCATCCACCTGCCGACGGATCCGTTCCGCAGTCAGAGATACATCGCTTAACGATGCCCCCAGGAGTACCGCAAGGAATTCATCTCCCCCAAGGCGAACCAGGATATCACCTTCACGCAACGCATTCCGAGCGATATTGGATACCTGGCGAATCACCCTGTCGCCGATGGAATGCCCGTAGGTGTCGTTGATGCCTTTGAAATGGTCAAGATCTAGCATAATCACACCTAAAGCGCTTTCGATTTGGACAGCCCTCACAAATTCCTCATGCAACCGCGTCATCCCAAAACGGCGGTTGTAGATGCCGGTGAGCGGGTCGATCGCGGCCAACTTCTGCACCTGGTCATGCACGATAGCGTTGTGCAGGGCCAGAGCGAGACTCCGGCTGAACAGATCCAGAGTCTCCAGCACGTCCTCTTGGAAGAGCTTACTGGAAACAAGGACGATGATCCCCATCGGTATCTGCTTATACTTGATTGGTTCAAGTATGATGGCCCTCGGCCTGAAATCGGTGACCACTCCGTCAAGAAGAACTCCTTCGGGAATGTCCACAATATTGCGGGTCTCGGTCTTCAACACATTCAAGAGCAGCTGATTATCCAGAAGCACTTCTGGCTTGCGTATGCCGAACGCAGACAGCAGGTGCATCTCGCCTGAGTCCTCGATCAAGACCGCACCCCCTTGAGCCCCGGAGATCTGCAGCAAGCTCTCCAGAGCATGTTTGCAGAGCTTATCGGTCTCAAGGTGGTTTGTGAGCATCTGAGTATAGGTACGGATGGAAATCTCCGTATGCATGGAACGAGATAGAGTGTCGACCAGCTTGTTGAACGCCTGAGTGCTCTCGCCGATTGCATCTGCGGAATCCACCGGGATATGGCATTCCATGGAGGAGCAATCAAACGGCTCATTCTTTCCGGAGATCGCTTTCAGGTTGTCCTCGATGCCCACCATATGATTGGCGAGAAGCCGGAGCCGATTGCCAACCACACGGCGCGCAAGGATGATATTCACAGCACCGACGAACAATCCAGCCAGAATGCAGGCCGCACGGAACCACCAGCTAAGGGAAATCGCGCTGGAGACTCCCATGAGGAGCATGAAATAGGGGAAAATGATTCCAATGAAGATGCCGAAACCGATCATCCAAATCGCGAGATCATCAAAGACTCTTTTCGTGATTCTGAGCATACAGGTGGAACCTCCGACTTAAGCTAGACCATCCAAAAGATTCTGTCAATAAAAGACCTAAAGCCCGCACCATTATAAGCAGAATGATTCGTTGGTTGTCTCTGGTTTCAGTTCCGGGAACCTTTTCCGCAAACCCGAACCGAATGTGGTTTCAGTTCCTGGAACCTAAACCACAGCGTAAAATAAAACGGCAAACCCGACGCAATTTCTTGCTTATCTAAGGTTTGCCGTTAGTGCCCAGGAAAAGACTCGAACTTTCACAATCTTGCGATCGCTAGGACCTGAACCTAGTGCGTCTACCAATTCCGCCACCTGGGCGCACTCGAGAATATATCGCACGAAGCGGAAGCTTGTCAACATAGTTGCCGCTTAGCAACTTTATTTGTATCTTTCCCACAAGTCAAAAAACAAAAAGGATGAAACATATGAAAGTTAAATTTGCTGGAACCCCCGTGGAACTCGTAGGAAAAGAATTGAAAGTAGGGGATGTGGTTGAAAATTTCTCCGCAGTCAAGAACGATCTTTCCGCCTTCCATCTCAATGATATCAAAGGACGCAAACTCATCGTCGCGGTACCCTCGCTGGACACCTCGGTCTGCGACCTGGAAGTACGCCGTTTCAACTCCGAAGCTACCAAATTGAACGATGTCACCGTCATCACCATCTCCATGGATCTGCCCTTCGCCCAAAAGCGCTGGTGTGGTGCCGCCGGGGTTGATAAAGTGATTGCGGTAAGCGACCACAAGGACCGCGACTTCGCTCACAAGTCGGGAACCTATCTCCCCAATGTCGGGCTCCTCGCTCGTTCGGTATTCCTCCTGGATGGCAATAACAAAGTCCAGTATGTCGAATACGTGCCGGAAGTCACCTCCCACCCCGATTATGAGAAAGCGCTCAAAGCGGTGAAAGGCTGATTTTGCCCTGAAAAAGACTCTTAAGCTCTAAACGATAACGGCCATAGGCTTTGAATGGCATCAAAGACCTATGGCATTTTTTTTCACAATCGATCCTAGACAATAGTCACTGTTACCTGCTGCAGGATTTGGCGCGAACTGGAACCCACACGGAGCTCGTATTTCCCCGGGTCTACCACCCAGCAATTTTGGCCTTCATCAAACCGCGCGAAACTCTCCCGTGTAAGGTAAAAATCTAGCTGACGGGATTCGCCAGGGGCAAGCGATACTTTATCAAAACCCTTCAACTCCTGCTGGGGCCTAAAAACCATCGCTTCCAACGGATGCACGTAGAGCTGGGCTACCTCGGAACCACTTCGCGTCCCTGAATTACGCACAAGACAATTCACCTGTAGCCTTTGCTCACCAGTAGCGGCATCGGCCCACTCAGCCTTGATATCCTGATACGAGAAAGTAGTGTACGAAAGGCCGAACCCAAAGGGGAATAGCGGCTCTGGCCCCTGAGTGTCGAATTGCCGGTACCCCACCATCAGGCCCTCCTCGTAGCGCATGGGGACAATCTTCCGTTTGGTAGGATCGCCCTGCCCACCCTTAACCCTGGCAATCGAGATGCTATCAAAATTCTTTGGATAGGTACGCATGGATTCATAATCGGACAACGCAGCAGCCCATGAGAAAGGCAATCTGCCCGAAGGATTCACCTCCCCTACCAACACGCTAGCGATAGCCTCAGAAGATGATTCACCAAGGTAGAAGGCGTCAAGTATGGCTGTTGGGACATCGATCCACGATTTCATTTCCAACGCTCCTCCAGCATGCACCACTACCGCCAGCCGGTTGTTCAAACCTGCAGCACGCTTGATACCACGGATCTCGCCTGGTGGAAGGCTCCAGCGTCTATCGTAGGCCTCGCTCTCGTACACATGATCGAACCCCGTGACAAAAATGACGCCATCAGCATGCCTCACCGCTTCCCGCGAGGTGCGTGAAGCCCACCAGTTCTTGGGTAATACCGTGATGATGGCATCGGAAGCCAAACGCACACGTAACGCCTCTGGCAGGGTTTTCCCTGGAAGGTTGCGTAGAACATAGCTGGAACCGCCGCCCCCGGAAGGACTGGCTTGGGCATTGCGCCCCATCACCACCACCTTGCGCAGACCTTCCACCGCAAAAGGCAGCAGATTGCCTTGGTTCTTCAAAAGGACAATCCCCTCTTGGGCAGCTGATAACGCCAGCTGCTTGTGTGCCACAGTGCCAATAGGCGAAGCGATATCAATCATTGGCCGATCCAGCATCCCCAGCCGCTCGCAGGCGTAAAGGATATGCTCAAGCTTTGCATCGACAATGTCCCAGGCCAAACCATTCTTCTCAAGCGCTGCTAGGATTAAGTCCGGCTTGAGCCACTTTGCTTCAGGCATTTCCACATCCACCCCATGCACGAGCGGGCCGAGAGTACTATACAGTGAATCCCAATCGCTCATCACCAAGCCATCAAACCCCCACTCCCCCCGTAGGATATTCTGCACAAGGTGAGGATGCTCGCTGGTATAGATGCCGTTCACCGGATTGTAGGAGGTCATAACTCCTAAGGTCCCGGCCTCCACCGCCCGCTTGAAGGCAGGTAGATAGATTTCTCGCAAAGTTCTCTCGTCAACCACCGAATCGGTTTTATGCCGGTCATACTCACTATTGTTGCAAGCTACATGCTTCACGGTGGTCAGAACCCCTTCGCCTTGGGCACCTTGCACATAAACTGCGGCTAATTCTCCAGCCAGATAGGGGTCCTCCCCAAGATATTCAAAATTTCGGCCACAGACAGGGACCCGGGCGATGTTCACTCCGGGGGCAAGCAGTATGGAAATACCCAAGGCACGGCATTCCCAGGCTATCGTTTGCGCGACCGCTCGCACATTGGCTCTATTCCAACTTGCTGCCAGCGCGATTGCCGAGGGAAAGGTGGTGACCGGCGCATCCACGCCACGCACCCCACTTGTTGCATCGGAAGTCCACAGCGCGGGAATGCCCAGCCGTGGAATCGCCCGTAGGCAAAAACGATCGATTCCACCTAGGTACGCCAGCTTTTCCTCGGATGTCATCTGTGCGACAATCCACTTCACCCTAGCCGAACTCTTGGAAACAAAAGCCTCCGTTTGAGGTTGCGCCTTGGCGGGCTTGGAGGTATCTGGAGCTACGATTCCTTGGTGGTCCGGCAGCGGAGGTTGCCTAGGCTTGAGATTGACCCCATTCATCCTGTGCTGGATGATCTCGCGCAAGAATTGATCGAACATGCCTTCCTCCTTGTTCCGCCGACACAAGCCCATCATACGCTCCTTAGAGAAATCCGGCAAGGAAACTTGAAAAAGGTTGCAAAGACCTCTACAGTGGAGGCATGAGCATACGTATTTTATTTTTAGGCGAGATTGTCGGGAAAGCGGGGATCATCGCCATCAAGAACGGTTTGAAAGCTCTGAAGGCATCGCACCAAATCGATTATGTGGTGGCGAATGGCGAAGGCGCGACCTATGGCTTCGGCTTAGGTGCGAATCATGCCATGTTTTTACAGAAGCTTGGGGTGAATGTCATCACCACCGGTGAAAAAACCTACTATAAAATCGACATGGTTGAGCATATCGCTAAGAACACCCATATTCTGCGACCGGCCAATTATCCAAGTGGAAACCCGGGTCGGGGATACCGAATTTCAGAGATCAAGGGCCTCAAGGTGGCGTTCATCACTTTGCTTGGAAACGCCGAGTTTCCGCGGACTCATCTGGCCAATCCCTATATCGCTATCAATGCTCTATTGGAAAAGCTCAAACCCGAGGCAAATCTGGTGTTTCTGCAATTCCATGCCGCCACCACTGCGGAAAAAGTGACCATGGCGTATCATGTGGATGGGCGGGCCACCGCGATGATCGGGACGCATACCAAAGTCCTTACTGCCGATGCGCGCATTCTTCCAAGAGGGACTGCGATGATCACTGACAACGGCCGTTGCGGAAGCACCTTAAGTGTTGGTGGTTTTGATCCTGCAGGGGAAATTGTCCGGCACATTTCGCAGATTCCATCCCGGTCGCAGGACGCTTGGGCAGGCATAGAGCTGCAGGGAGTGATTGTGGAAGCGGATGAACAGGGAAAAGCGAGCTCTATCGAGACCATCCGGATTCCCATAGCGACACCACCCGTTGAAGAACAGAAGAAATCGGAGGAAAATCGGAATGTATGAGCATGCTGTAGTGGTCTCCTCGGGACCTAGCCGAAAAATAACCGTAACCTGCAACACCTCCAGTTGTGGAGAATGCCACGCCGGGGCTTTTTGCTCAGCGAAGGGAAAAACCTTTGTCGCGAAAAACATCAACGACCTCAAGCTTAACAAAGGTGATATCATCGAACTCTACCTTCCTCCGGGGAAGACCCTGTTCGCAGGCTTCATCACGTTGCTCGTCCCCCTGATTCTGTTCCCTATAGGATATTTCCTTCCAAATGCCATGTCCGTAAATCCGACAGAACTAATCCGAATCCTTGGGGGCTTTGTTGGAATCGCGCTGGGATTTGTCATCAGCGGAATCTTCTCGCGCCTTAAAGCGAACGAATACATGCCCAGTATCACTCGCATTATTGAAAAAGAGAACGAATAGTACATAAGGAGGACATCGTTGCGTCAACGGAAAAACACGAGCCCACTCACATTCCTCTTGCTCGTACTGCTGATGTCGATGACTTCGTGTTCTTTCGTTCCCCCCGAGGGAAGCGCGATAGGAAAGCCGGCGGACAATCCGGACCTTCTCATGCGAGATGCACAATACCTCCTGGGAATAGCAGGTAACGAGCCGATACTCATCCGCGCCGAGATCATCGAGATCTATCAAGCCGCTGGTAAAGCGTATCTAGAGAACATCACCTTCTCGCAGCAGGATGACCAAGGCCAAACCACAGTTTCCGGGAAGGCGCTTACCGCTTGGATCGATACAAAAAGCAACAATGTCAGCCTTACAGGAGATATCGTCATTTTCAATCATCTGGATGAGCTTGAGATTACGGCGCAAGCACTCACTTGGATCCATGACAGTAGGATTTTCGAAAGCGAAGCCTCAAGCGAGGCCCAAATCGCGTATGGGAATGGCAACAGGGTGAGAGGAACTGGATTCACCGCCGATTTCACCCAAGCCACCTATGAATTTCTTAGAATCAGCGAGGGAGTGTTGCAGTATGAATAGCAGGACCGGAACCATAGTTGGAATTTTCCTGGTAGTGTTGACCATAACAGCCGGCACCATGCCTCTCGCTGGAGCCGCATCACAGAAAATCACCTTCAAAGGTGGCTATACACGGGCAGTGATGAAAGAAGGTCGTGAATCGATCCTCCTTACCCAAGGGGCGGTTGTCCAAGTGGGAGACATCCTGTTTGAAGCCGAGACTATCGAGCTCAGTGGCAAGGATTCCCGCTATCTCACCGGAACCGAGAATGTGCGGATCGCCGATAGCGGACGTGGACTTACCATCGAAGCGACCAACCTCACCTATGACCGGGAACTGGAGATCATTCTGATTGATGGATGGGTGGATATTCTGGATCTGGAGAACGAGGTGATAGCCTCAGGTGCGTATCTATCCTACGACCAAGCCCTCGGAATCATGAAACTCCAGATCGCCGCGAAACTCCTGCACCATACGGAATCCGGCGCGATGGTATGCCGGGCAGACAGTATCACGTACAACCGTTCGAACATGACACTTGCACTCAAAGGGAACTCATCTATATACTGGAAAGGTGATGTATACGAAGCCTCAAGCATCATAGTTGACCTCAAGACTGAGGAAATCCAAATGGAAGGGTCCATCAAGGGAACGGTACATGGTTGAGTCTTTGCCCATGAGCACGCTGCAAGTCTCAAATCTCGCGAAATCCTACGGCCGCAAGCAAGTGGTCAAGGATGTATCGTTCTCCATGACTTCAGGGCAGATCATTGGATTGCTGGGTCCTAACGGTGCTGGAAAGACCACCATGTTCTACATGATCGTGGGGTTTATCCGCGCCGACCGTGGCACCATCTTGCTTGACCATCGCGACGTCACAAATCTCCCCATGTACCGGCGCTCACGCCTGGGACTCTCCTACCTTCCCCAGGAACCCTCCATTTTCCGCAAGCTGTCTGTGGAGGACAACCTGAAACTGGTCATCGAGACCAGGGAGGATCTGGACAAGCAGGCCAAGCGGGAACTAGTAGAGCAATTGCTGGAGGAATTCGGCATCCAAGGAGTGCGCAAGCAGTTTGGCTATACCCTTTCGGGTGGCGAGCGCCGCAGGACAGAGATCGCCCGCAGCCTCGGATGCAATCCACGTTTCCTCCTGCTTGACGAGCCCTTCGCGGGCATCGACCCAAAAGCGGTGTATGAGATCAAGCAGCTCATCCAGAAACTTGCTGATAAAGAGATTGGGATCCTGCTCACAGACCACAACGTACGCGACACCCTGGCCATAACCCACCGTTCCTATATCATCAATGAAGGCGAGATCCTTGCCTCGGGGAAACGGGCCGACCTGCTTGCGAACGTAGAGGCCCGGCGCATCTATTTTGGCGATGAATTCACTGAGGATGGCCGCTGATGAACAATTCCGTTGGCCTGAACCAATCGCTTAAGCAGCAGCTTTCACTATCGCCCCAGCTTATCCAAACCTTTGAGATCCTTGCGATGTCCACGTTGGAGCTACAGCAGAAAATCCGCAATGAGATCGAGATGAATCCGGCTCTGGAGATTCCCAACGAGTCAGTGGTGTCCTTGGAACGGATTGCCGAACGTGAGACCTCCACCCACGAAGAGGATTTCAGCGACACCACGGCCTACGACCCCGACCGACCTCGCGCTGGCTCACATATCCACGAATCCAGCAGCTACGACCAAGAGGCTTCGGATAGGAACCAGATGTATCTCGAAGGAGCCCTCGCCCGTTCAGAAACCCTCCAAGAGTACTTGATGCGGCAGCTAGGCTGCCTTCGATTACAGGATGAGCAAGTGGAGATAGGCCGGTTGATCATCTCGAATCTCGACCACAATGGATTTCACCAGCAGCCACCTGAATCGTTGGTGAAGCCACGCCAGAAGGAAATGCTCCAGTCGATGATCGGTGTGGTGCAGAGTCTGGACCCACCAGGAATCGCGGCTGCGGATTTTCGTGAATCGCTTATCCTTCAGGCCAAGTTTGACAAACTGGTTGGGAACGACCTTAAGAATTTCTCAGCGCTCGTGCAAGACCATCTGGAGCAGATGCGGCAGAACAAAACCAAGGAAGTCGCCAAAGCCCTGGGCGTACCGGAGGAGGAGGTTGAAGTCCTCTATCAGTACCTGAAAACCCTCAATCCTTTCCCAGGATTGCAATATTCAGCTGATGAGATCCAATACGCAGTCCCCGATCTGATTGTGCGCAAGATCGATGGCAGACTCCAGTTGCGCTTAAACACAGAGAACCTCCCCACCCTATCGATCGACCCCGATTTCTCACAGCTTACCGGCGATCCCCGCGACAAGGCCTATAAGGAAACGAATGCCTACATCCACAATGCGATCAAGTCGGCGAATCTGCTCATCTCCCAAATCCAGATGCGCAGCGATACCATGAAAAAGATCGGTATCGAGTTGGTCAAGTTCCAGCATGAGTTCTTCCTAAACGGACCACGTTCGCTTAAGCCGCTTACCTACCGGATGATCGCCGAGGATTTGTCGCTTCACGAGACCACCATTTCCCGGGCAGTGCAGGGCAAGTACATCGATACGGATTACGGAATCATGCCGATCAAGCAGCTTTTCAGTTCCGCTATCCAAACGGTGGATCCAGAGGGAGAGGACCTATCCAAACGGGCGGTGATGGATATCATGCAGGAGATCATCTCGGGGCACACGGGCAGCAAACCGCTCTCCGACCAGAAAATCGCGGATCTCTTGGCTGAGCGCGGGATAAAGATCGCCCGCCGCACGGTATCAAAATACCGGCTCAGCTTGAATATCGACTCCTCGTATGTGAGGAATACCTAAGCAAAGGGAGGGCTGATATGGAACGAGATGGATTGCTTGACGATCCCCGCGTCCAGTCCTTGATCCTCGAGTTGCAAGATTGGCCAGGACCCCACCTGAACAGCCATAAAAGCCCAAACCAATTCTTCCATAAGCTCGCGTTTCTCGCGGATCTTGGCCTTCGTTGCGACGACCCAGGCCTATCACCGGTGATTGATCGCATTCTCGCGAATACCGACGAGCAGGGGGTGCCGTGCCTACCGATTTTCATTTCTGCCGCACATGGGGGGAAGGCGGAACCTCAAAATGGCTGGGCCCTATGCGATGCCCCCACCATCCTGCATACGCTTAAGAAACTGGGAGTCGAGGATCCGATAGTTGATAAAGCCACCGGCTATCTTGCCTCGTGCATCCAAGAGAATGGCTTTGGCTGCGTGGTCTCCAAGGAATTGGGCAACTGGCGGGGCCCGGGGAAAAAGTCCGATCCTTGTCCGTACGCCACGCTCACCATGCTTAAGCTGCTCGTCCTGTCTGGATCCCGGTATTCCATGGAGATCGACCGATGCGCCCAGTGCCTGCTGGATCTTTGGGAGCATAGCCGCGATACACATCCCTATATCTTCTACATGGGGACGGATTTTAGAAAGTTGAAACTACCTTTTATCTGGTACGACCTGCTCCATGTGGTGGAGGTTCTCAGCTTTGTGGCATCCATCCGTACCGATTCCCGCCTGCAGGAGATGTTCGCGTTGATAAAATCCAAGGAGACCGACGGGGGATATATCCCCGAGTCAGTCTATCAACCTTACAAGGACTGGGACTTCGGACAGAAAAAGGCCCCCAGCGCATGGATGACCGAACGCATCCATCAGATGGAACACAGGCTTTCCACTGTCTAGCCACCGAAAACCGGTACTTCAGGTTTGTAGGCATTATAGATACAAATTTATCGTTGACTTATCCATTCTCGGGTGTCAGTATAGTAGCATACTTTTATTTTACTACCAACAAGGCGAACAACGACGCCATTTTGAGGTTAGCATGGCCAGTGTATCATTGAGAAACATCAAGAAAATCTATCCTCCGGTTGCCGGTGAAAAGAAAAAACACCTCAGTCCATCGGATGAGCCCGGCGCGAATTTGGAAAAAACCGATCGCGGCATAGTCGCCGTGCAGAACTTCAACATCGAAATCAAAGACAAGGAATTCGTGGTGCTGGTCGGGCCTTCCGGATGTGGCAAATCGACAACCTTAAGGATGATAGCCGGCCTTGAAGAGATAACAGAAGGAGAGCTGTACATCGACGGCAAGCTTGTCAATGAGCTCGACCCGAAGGACCGGGACATCGCGATGGTGTTCCAAAACTATGCTCTCTATCCCCATATGACGGTGTATGACAACATGGCCTTTGCCCTCAGGAAAAGAACGTCCTCAAAGGAAGAAATAGACAGAAAAGTCAGGGAAGCCGCCGATATATTGGGAATCACTGAATATCTTGATAGGAAGCCGAAAAGTCTTTCTGGAGGGCAGAGACAGAGAGTTGCCATCGGGCGTGCCATTGTGCGAAATCCGAAGAGCATGCTCATGGATGAGCCATTATCGAACCTTGACGCCAAATTGAGAAACCAGATGAGGGCTGAGCTGATCCGGCTCAGAAAAAAGATCAATACTACATTCATCTATGTCACTCACGACCAAACTGAAGCAATGACACTTGGAGACCGGATCGTAGTCATGAAGGATGGGTTCATCCAGCAGATCGGCACGCCGCAGGAGGTTTTTGACAAACCCTCAAACCAGTTCGTGGCAGGCTTCATTGGAACACCCCAGATGAACTTTTTCCATGCTGTCCTCATAGAGGAGAATGGACATTTTTGTGTAGATTTTGATGGTTTCAAGGTTCCTGTGGTGGATGAAGACAACCGCAGGATGAAGGCAAATGGAGTGAAGTCCGCCCCTATCATCCTTGGATTGAGACCAGATTCGCTTTCATTAGTGGAATCCGATCAATATCCTATAGCCCACGTGGGTGTGGTGGAGATGATGGGTACGAATGTCCATCTTCATCTTGAATTCAAAGGAAAGGACATCATCCTCGTTACACAAGCGAAGGATGAAAACCAACACCTCAAGCTGGACTACGAAAGCGACAGCATGATCCACTTTTCATTTCTTCCCCAGTCCATGTACCTTTTTGACATTGAGACTGGAAAGAACCTAGCCATATGAGGGGTGTCGTCGCCATGAAAACAGGAGCAACGTTGAAACACAGGCAACGGGTCAAGACCAGAAAAAAGGTCTTTCTGCTGCTTCTTCCCATACTGCTTTTCGCTGCGGTGTTCATCTACTATCCATTTGTGCGGACTGTGGTGAATAGCTTCAGCCTTGTGAATGCCAAAGGGATTATCAAGGGGTTTGCAGGACTTGACAACTATGCGTACACCTATGGAAGGAAGGATTTTCTTCCAGCTCTAAGGCATACCCTGACAATAGCTGCGGTCAATGTACCGATTACACTCTTCATCACCATTTCTCTTGCCCTTCTCGCAAACAAGAAGCGTAGGTTGAGCCCGGTGTATGAGACAATGTTCACTCTGCCGATGTCGGTCTCAATGTCGGCCGCTTGCATGATTTTCAAATCGATGTTCAGTCCAAGCGTTGGTTTCATCAACTACTTCTTTGGTCTGAAACTCGGCTGGTATGAGAGCCAGGAAACGGCGCTGTCCGCGGTGCTTATCCTCACCATCTGGATGAGTATAGGATTTGACTTCCTACTCATGCTTTCAGCGTTGCGGGCTATTCCCGACCAGATCATTGAAGCCACCAGAGTTGATGGGATCAATCCATTCAGAAGAATCTTCAAGGTTCAGATCCCATTGATATCACCTACTATTTTCTATGTGCTGTGCACAAACCTCGTGCTTGCGATGATGACCTCGGCTCCGATGATCATCATCATGGGTGTCAGTTCTGCTGCATCAGCGACAACCACACTCATGTCTATGATGTACCAATCGGGGTTCTCAAGCTCCGATTATGGACTCGCGGCTGTCCTGAGCATTTCCGCATTCCTCCTTACCTTAGGGTTCACCATCCTGTCATTCGTATTTGAGAGAAAGAAGGTTCACTATCAATGATGAAACGTAAAACCAGGACTTTAATTCAGGATTCGATAGTTTCAACTATGGCTATCGGCTTTGGCGTCATTTTGATTTTCCCTTTGATATACTGCCTTGCCGGTGCGTTCAAGACGTCTTACGAATTCCTCACACCAACTCTTCTTCCCGGCAGCTTCACCTATCTAGACAACTTCAAGGAAGCACTCGTGAAGGGGAATCTTCTGCGATACACGGTCAACTCCTTCATAATCGCCTTGTTTGGAACGTCTATAAGGCTCGTATTCTCAATCCTTGCGGCCTTTGCCTTCGCCTACTATGACTTCAAATTCAAAAACCTCTGCTTCTTCCTCATCCTTGGTACGATGATGATACCTGCCGATGTGCTTCTAGCAACAAACTACCTGACGGTATCCAGACTCCATCTTCTGAATTCCTACGTAGGTGTAATGGTAGTGTCGTTTGTAAGTGGTTCGCAGATGTTCATGCTCAGGCAACGATTCATGTCCGTGCCAAAAGACATGAGGGAAGCCGCCCAGATCGATGGATATGGCGACATCAGCTATATGGTCAATGTGCTGATTCCGATATGCAAACCCGTTATCACAACACTCTTTGTCCATAGCTTCATCACCCTGTGGAATGCGTATCTCTGGCCACTGATTGTCACCGCTTCTTCTCCCAATATGAGGACAATCATGGTAGGGATCACAAAGCTTAATTCTTGGGAGGATGAAAACTACCAGTTGGTCCTTGCTGGTGTCTGCATATCGCTCATTCCATCTATGATCCTTTTCATCATAATGAGAAGGAACATGAGAAGAGGGGGGATGGACGGAGCTCTTGTCGGTTGATGGCCACCCTGTGGTGATTCCATTACAAAAGATCCTAAGGAGGATAAGAAAAGATGAAAAAAATTTTATTGGTGTTACTGGCTGTTTTCTTCGCTCTCACATCTGTATTTGCCGCTGCTCAACAAGAAACCGCACCGGTTCAGAAAGTGGTGCTTGGTTCACAGCCGGTAGCAATCACATTCTGGCACTCTGCCAG
The DNA here is from genome assembly GCA_002428625.1 of Sphaerochaeta sp. UBA6084. Taxonomy (GTDB): domain Bacteria; phylum Spirochaetota; class Spirochaetia; order Sphaerochaetales; family Sphaerochaetaceae; genus UBA6084. The sequence goes on along the minus strand of DIXI01000002.1, from coordinate 91,730 downwards.
CGACGATGCCGGCCCTCTAGTTGACAAGTACGTCCAGGAATTCAATGCGAAAAATACATACCAGATTACTGTCAAAGCTATCTATCAGGGTCAGTACTCGGATGCCACGACATTGATGAAGACAATCCTTTCAGCGGAAAACTACAAAGAATTGCCAGATATCATGCAGCTCGATGCCACCGGCAAGCTTGATTACTACAACTCAGGCAAGGCCTTTACCATCGACAACGCAGTCAAGTACTTCAATGATGACATTATCGGTGGATATCTCGCGGGAGCACTTGGAAACTGGCAGTTCAGTGGCGCTCAGCTCGGACTTCCGTTCGCCACCTCAACCACACTCACCTATTATAACAAGAACGCTCTGAAAGCTGCAGGGTGGGACCGTGGTCCAGATACTTTCGCCGACATCATCCAGCTCAGCAAAGACATGAAAGCCAAGGGAATCACCATGGCTACCTATGGTACGGTACCCAACACGCCGTCTCTTGCCAACTGGCTCGGCCAGCTTGGAAGCTACGTGGTGAACAACAGCAACGGTGCCGATGCCAAAGCGACAAAGCTCGAGTGTATCGCGAATGGAGCCCTCAAGACCTTCCTTACCGAATGGAAAGCGATGTACGATGCTGGCGCTCTTCAGAACCAGAGCCTTTCGACCAATCAGTTCGTTGCCGGTGAAGTGGCCGTATTCACTGGTTCGTCCTCTAGTATCAGCAACCTCCTGAGCAAAGTGGGCGGAAAGTTTGAAGTTGGAGCAAGTACGTTCCTTCGCGTGAATTCATCTGCACAATATGGCGCGACAGTATCCGGGTCATGCCTTGTCATGTTCGATTCCGACGATGCCCTCAGAAAAGCCGCCACATGGGAATTCATCAAGTACATGACAGGAGAATCGGTCCAAGCTGACTTTGCCATTGGAACCGGGTATACTCCTGGCTTCAAGGCCGCAGTTGAAAATCAGAATTATAAGAATCTTCTTGCTACAACCCCGCAGTTCGCTGTTGCGCCACAACAGCTGGCAAAGACTCCGGCTTCTATGAGAAGCGTAACAGTCGGACCAACGGTTGACTTCTATTATGCTATCCAGAATGAGGTTTCAGACATGCTTAAAAAGGGAACCACTGTTGATGCTACGGTGGCAAGCATGGATACCAATCTCCAGGCACTGTTGAACAACTACCTCCGGATGAATCCGTAATTCAACATCGATTTTGTAAAACTGGACCGTGGGCTGTCATAGCCCACGGTTTAAAGGGAGCCTCAATGAATCTGTCTACATCAACCAACCTTTGCGCGTTCTCCGCAGGACGCGATAGATACCCTATGGTGTTCTGCATCGAGGAGTGCGCGAAGGCCGGTTTCAACTATCTCGATCTCAATTTCTGTGAAGCGATGAATCCTACCTCCAGAATGAGGGATGACGATTGGGAGACATATGTTGACGAGCTAGCTGAAACAGGAAAGCGGTGTGAAGTGGTGTTTCCTCAGTCTCACCTACCTTACTATGATATTTTTGGAACAAAGGACCCGGATAAAATCAAGACAATGGAAGAGCTTATCCGTCGGTCCATCATTGCTTCCTCACGTTTGGGAGTGAAATGGACGGTGACTCACCCCGGTACCGTATACAGTGCCGGTCAGGACATGTCGGTCTCACTTGAGAAAAACCTCGAATACTATGCAAGGCATGTGGATACTGCCAAGGAACATGGCATCGGAATTGCACTCGAGAACGATTTCGAATATAAATCCGCTCCATATCAGCATATCTACTGTGCGAATATCTACGAGCAGGTTGAACTCATTGATTCTTTCAATGCCCCGCAGCATGTGGGTGCGTGCTACGATTTTGGACATGCGAATCTCGTTGGTGGTTTTCATCGACAGAACCTGAGCATCTTGGGCAAAAGGGTGAAGGCGGTCCACGTACAGGATAACCAAGGTTACAATGACGAGCACTTCCTCCCATTCCATGGAAACACGGACTGGAAAGAGGCGATGTCTGCCCTTGCCGATATCGGCTATGAAGGGGATCTGACCTTTGAAATTCAGGAATGGGGACGTTTCTATCCGAAAGAGTTGAAGTGCATGATGGCTGAATATGCTGCAAAGATAGGAAATGTCCTGATTTCCTATTTCAACGAGGCTATTGAGCAAAAGAATTCCGCAATATAAATGGGTGGCAAGGCCAGCATACGTACCATGTCCCAGGTGGAACCCGGCACCTTGGGTTTGTATTTGACTTTTCAACTTCGCGGTCGTATCCTTGAATAAGAACCTTATCCAAGGAGGACCTATGAATCTAGAAATCAGAGGAATCCATTACAATGTGAGCGATGCGACCAGAGAGTTCTTCGACAAGAAACTGCTGAAGCTTGAATTCGCAGAGGCTTTCATCCACGACCTCTCTATCACGATCACTCGTGAGACGCTAGGTCAAGGCTTTCATCTAGATGGAAAAGTCCACTTCGCCTGGGGCTTGGTGAAGATGGTGGAAACCGACTGCTACGAATTGTACGAAGGCATCGAGTTGCTGGTGGATAAAATCGAAGCTGTCGCGCGAAAAGAGAAAGGCAAGATCCAAGAGCATTGACGGTGGGTCGGGGACTATCCCACGACCCTTTGCATATCTACCCCGGATTGACATCCGGGGTTTTTTTCCACCTGCGGACGAAAAAACCACTTAACAAACGCTAACATATATGCGTATCATATGGTATAGTTTTTGAGGAGGCCTTATGGTTGACTTCTCTATCCTCGATTTGCTCGATCTCGATTTAAAAGAACATAACCATCTCCAGCTGAAGTGTATCGCAGGTCGTTCAGGCCTCTCGCGGAAACTGACCACTACCAAGATCAGCCGCCCTGGCCTTCCTCTCAGCGGATTCTTCGATGAATTCAGCCACGAGAGCATCCAGGTATTCGGCCGCGGCGAGCAGCAATACGTTAAGAAACTTGAAGAGCTCCATACCCTGGAAACGATTGAACGTTTGTTTTCCTATCCTATCCCCACCTGCGTCTTTTGCGATGGTGGCTCGCCGAGCAAGCAGGTGGTAGACATAGCGGAACGCTCAGGATGCTCCATATTGCAGACCGCCCTTGGCTCGGCGGATTTCTCACGTGGACTGTATCAGATGCTGGATGAGATCTTCGCAGATACCATCACTATCCATGGAGTCCTCGTGGAAGTCTATGGCATAGGGGTTCTGATCACCGGGGATAGCGGTGTGGGGAAAAGCGAGACCGCGTTGGAACTGATCGAGCGTGGACATCGCCTTATCAGCGACGACACGGTGAAGCTACGCAATATCAGCGACACATACCTTATCGGCAGTGGCGAGAATCCACTGCTGGCCCACCATATGGAAATCCGGGGCTTGGGCATCCTCAATCTAGCCAACCTGTTCGGTGTCGGTGCCATCCGGGATAAGAAACAGGTACAGCTGCTTGTCCGGCTTGAGGAATGGGATTCCAATAAGAATTACGAGCGCGTGGGGGAGGAACTCACCGAAACCTTGCTTGGCATCACAGTGCCAAAGCTTGAGATTCCTGTAAAACCTGGGCGAAACGTCCCTATCATCATCGAGACCGCCGCGAGAAATGAACGGCTGAAAAAGCTGGGTTATTACTCAGCCAAGGAATTCGATCAGAGCGTCTTGAAGTGGCTTGAAAGTGAATCCGCGCGAAACTTATATTATAGCAACGAGGAGACGTTCTAATCATGGTTGTTCGAGAAGTCGAGGTAATGAACCGTGCGGGGATCCATGCACGCCCAGCTGCTTTGATTGTGAAGGTGGCGAACCAGTTCACATCAAATCTGTATATGGAGAAAGATCGGATGAAGATCAATGGCAAATCAATCATGGGTATCATCACATTGGGAGCGGCCTACAAGTCCAGGATCACTATCCTGACTGAAGGTCCGGATGAGGATGATGCGGCGAATGCCATTGAACGCCTGTTTCTAAACCGATTTGAGGAATGAAGGAGCCAACGTGAAAGGACTTACTGATCGTCAGCAGGAGATCTTCACCTACATCAAAAGATTCATCGAGGAAAACTCCTATTCTCCCGCGGTGAGGGATATCTCGAAGAACTTCAACATCACTGTGAAGGCCGCCCATGACCATCTCAAGGCTCTGGAGCGCAAAGGAGTCATCCATAGCGCCGAAGGAATCTCCCGCTCCACCGGGGTGGTGGGCTTCAGCTCCTCACCTACAATCGAGACCATCTCCATTCCGGTACTTGGCGCCACCGCAGCCGGCACACCGATTCTTGCCGAGGAAAACCGGGAGTATGAGTTATCCATGCCAACCTCGCTCATCCCTGGAAAAGGCCCCTATTTCGCACTTCATGTGGAAGGGGACAGCATGGTGGATGCAGGTATATTGGATGGCGACCTTGCCATCATCAAGCAGACCGGCAATGCGAACAATGGTGAGATTGTGGTTGCCAGGGTTGGCGAAGACAACCGGGTCACCTTGAAGCGCTTCTATATCAACCAGAACGCTATCGAGCTTCGTCCAGAAAACTCTAAGTACGGATCGCTGTTTTCCAAAGATGTCACCATCCTTGGGAAGCTGCATATGATCATCAGGGATTATGAGCAGTAGAATCAAGCAGGTATACCTGCTGCTTGGTCCAGAGCTCGGGGATAAAAGTCAGAAAATAAAGGAAATCCGCTCCATGCTCCGCGAGGAGCAGGGGGCCGAACCAGAAATCTACAGGTTCTATCCCTTCGAGACCGAAAATGGGGAGATTTTCACCGCTCTTTCTAACAACTCGCTGTTCGCAGACCACCGCTTGGTGATTCTCAGTCAAGCCGATTCTCTCAGTGCCGCCCAAGTGAACCAACTGGCCGAATATATCGCCAAACCCTCAGAAAGCGCGACCTTGCTTATCGTCAGCTCCGAAACCACGCTTCCTGCCAAACTTTCTGCCAAACTTGACAAGGACCAAGTGCAGGTGTTCTGGGAGATGTTCGACAATCGGAAGGCCGATTGGGTGCGGACCTTGTTCCAGCGGTCTTCCATCGCTATTGATAGCGAGGCAGTGGAGCTGCTGCTTGAGCTGGTGGAGAACAATACCCAGGAGTTGAAAGCCACCTGCTCACAGCTCATCCAGTTCATCACCTCGGACCCTGGACGCACGTCGCAAATAGTTTCCGAAGACGACGTGGAGAACTATATCCAACATACCCGCCAGGAGAGCGTGTTCTCCTTATTCGAAGACATCGCCACAAAACCCCTCGAGAAAGCCTTATCCACCCTGCAAGCACTTATCCGCTGCGGGGACGGGGACAGTGTGCCGCTGCTTGCCGGGCTCCTATGGCAGTTCCGGCGGCTGGTCTCCTATCTGGAACTCATCGAACAAGGCGCATCCTCTGACGAAGCCTGCAAGCAGGTGAAGGTGATGGGTAAGCCGGCGGCGATCCGCAGAAAGAAAGACCAGACCAATTATGCTCTTGCAGCACAGAGGTATACACTTGCAGAGGCCCGCAAGATAATCGCCCGTCTAGGGGAATACGATATCCGCACACGCGAGATGGGTGCGGATTTCCAACCTATGCTTTTGGAGCAGTTCCTGTACGTGGTCATGGAGAAGAAAGGGGTTGCCTCTTGCCGTTTCAATGCCGTCTCGTTCGCTACAGATGTAAAGTTTTAAGCAACTTCTGGGCGACGGGCAAAGGCACCCCCGCCTGCTTGGCGATTTCTTCCGGTGTAGCTGAGAGCAGAGCCTCCAAAGTCCCGAAATTCTGCATCAACCGCTTGCTGCGCGAAGGCCCCACTCCTGGAATTGACTCGAGCAAGGAGAAGGTCGCTTCCTTTGACCGTTGCTGCTGGTTGAGCGTGGTGGCGAAGCGGTGGGTTTCATCACGCACAGCCTGAAGCACTTTAAGAGCGGCTGAAGTCTCTGGCAGACGAAGCGGAGGCCGGGAATCGGGAAAATGGATATCCTCGTACTCTCCGGCAAGACCCACCACGGGTAGGTCATCCAGGCCTAATAGGCTGAGAGCTTCCCGCGCGGCATCCGCCTGGCCTTTGCCTCCATCGATCATCACCAAATCAGGCAAAGTCTTCTTTTCGGATATCTGCCGCGAGTACCTTCGGGTGACAGCTTCCCTGATAGCGGCGAAATCATCGATGCGCCCTTCAAGGCTCTTGATATTGAAGCGCCGGTAATTTGTCCGATCGGGATTTCCATCCACAAAGGTGATGAGTGAAGCGACTGTGAATTTACCCGAAAGCTGGGCGATATCGAAGCCCTCGATGCGTTTTGGGAGATTGTCCAGCTCCAGCACTTCCTGCAACTCTTCCAAAGCCTCTGGATTCTCTTTGCTTTTAAGCCGCTTCTCCACATCCCGAGATGCGTTCTCAGCTGCCATGCGCAAAATCCGGTAGTGCTTACCCTCTTTGGGAATCTCAACCTCGATATCCACCTTGAGGTCGTTTGAGAAAAAAGTACGGACTAGCTCGATATCGATATCATGGGAGATGTAGAGCTGCTGGGGCAACGCCGACCCATCCGCATAGTACTGGATGAGGAAATTCAACAAGGTCTCGGTCTCATCGCCAAAGGTCTCGGCCCGGTACAGCGCCTTCCCCATGATCTTGCCATCCCGCATCTGCATGATGGAGACAGTGGCCAGATGCATACGCATCTCACAGGCAGCGTAGTCGCGGCTCTCGCTGGAGAAGTCCTGCACCTGCTGCACCTGGGATACGGATTCCAAGGCCACCAAAAGATCGCGTTTCTCAATCGCAGCTTCGAATTTCTGTTCTTTGGATGCCTGAAGCATCTCCTCGCGCACCTGCTTAACCAGTTCGTCGTTCTTACCCTGAAGAAAAGTCCGGATCTTATCTATGTGCTTCTTATATTCTTCCTGGGTCACCAACCCTGCGCAAGGACCGCAGCAACGTCCTATATGGTAATAGAGGCACGGGGAATAGCGTTTTCGCAGAAGCATCCCACACTTGCGTAGTGGAAACAAGCGGTCTATGAGATCGAGATATTGGATAAGCTTGGCACCATCGGGATACGGTCCGAAATATTCTGAACCATCCTGGATCACCCTGCGCGTCTTGAAGACCTTTGGAAAAGGCTCGTTGGTGATGCGGATCAGGGGATAGCTTTTGCCATCCTTGAGGGAGATATTGTAGTGGGGATTATGCTTCTTGATGAGATTGTTCTCCAGCACCAGGGCTTCGTATTCGTTACCGGTGATGATGTATTCGATGGAGACAATCTTGCTTACCAGATAGCTGGTCTTCACATCGCGACCGCTTAAGAAATAAGAAGTCACCCGATTGCGAAGATCCTTCGCTTTACCCACGTAGATGATTCTGCCTGTGGCATCCTTCATCAGATAGATCCCTGGGAGGTGCGGTAGATCTTTCGCTTGTTCTTTTGGCGGGATATCCATAGCTTGCAAGCATACCTGCAGCTACAAGAAAATTCAATGGAGCGATGGTTGCGCATATCTGTCCAGGACGCTACAATAACCGGCATGCAGACTCCCGCTCCTAATCCACCTGATGACTTCACGCAGAATCCCGTGTTCCTCGCGTTGCCGCAGAAGGAACAGGATTTCCTCGCCTCACTCCAGCTTACGTACCGGCTCAGCTATCAGATGATGCGGATGCTTGTGGAACAGGCCGCCGACCTGACCTTATGGAAGGAAACGCCGCTTTCGGAACTTTGGGATGAGGAAGCGGGAAAAGACCTTCAGGGCAAACCGCGCGCCAAAGCGATATTAGAGGATCTCATACGGAAAACCACCCTCCTCCGACAGCAAGAGACCGACTACTCCAGCTTTGAACCACCTGACATCCTCCCCGCAAAGCCTGTTCAAGTGGTTACCTCCCCGGCTGAGGAAACAATCCTCGGTCGTTGCCCCTGCCCAGTCTCGGGAGAAAAGACCCGTTGCTGCAACCTAGAGACCCTGGATGCGGTGCGACAGTGCGGTTTCGCCTGTTCGTACTGCTCTATCCAATCCTTCTACCATGACAATGAGGTTCTCTTCATGGATAATCTCCATTACCGCTTGGAGAATCTCAAGCTAGGACCGCAGTCCTGGCATATCGGCACAGGACAGGCCTCGGATTCCCTCATGTGGGGCGACGACCATGGCCTTCTCACTGCGCTGGGCAGCTTCGCCCGACGGAATCCAGATCTAGTGCTGGAATTGAAAACCAAGTCCGCGAGGACAGATTGGGTGGGAAAGATCGCCCTTCCCCAAAATGTACTGGCCACGTGGTCTCTGAACGCACCTACTATCATTGAAAAAGAGGAACATCTCACCGCTACCCTACACCAACGGTTGCGTGCAGCTAGGAAGGTGGCTGACAGCAGGCTATTGGTTGGCTTCCATCTCCACCCGTTGGTGTATTTCAAAGGATGGGAAGAAGAGTATGGTGAGGTTGTCCACCAGATCACCACACTTTTCAAACCCGAAGAAGTAGCACTCGTCTCTTTAGGCACGCTCACATTCACCAAAGCGGTTCTTCGACAGCTGCGGTCCTCAGGAAAAGCCACCCGTATTTTAGAGATGGAGCTGGTGGAGAGCGCTGGAAAATTCTCCTATCCGGTGGCAGTGAAGAAAAAGCTTTTCTCACACGCGATGGATAGCTTTCCAACCGCATGGAAAACCGAGAACGGCCCTTTCTTTTATCTTTGCATGGAGCTTCCCGAACTTTGGGAGCCTGTTCTCCACCGTTCCTATCCCGACAACGCGACTTTCGAAAGAGACATGCGCAAAGCCTATACTGGAAAAATCTCCGCATTGCGTCAAAAAAATGCGACTTCTTCAAGCTATAATCAATCCATTGTTGACAACTCCTCAATCTGACAGGATAATTGACAAAAATACGTTGATTGTTAGGAAAAACCATGAAGAGAAGGAATGACGCCACGTACGTTGCTGACTTGGACCCATATAAGAGAGCCCTTCCCTATGTGATGAACCGGCGTGTGGATTCGTTCGTCTTCCATCAACTCACCATCGATCTTACACGGGGAGTTCAATTCATCAAGGAACTCAACCGGGATCAACCTGGCGACCATCAATACCGGGTATTTGAATTGTTCCTAGCCGCGCTCCTTCGTACAATTGTCATGCGGCCCCACCTGAACCGATTCTGGTCCAACTATGATTGCTGGCAACGTAACGATCTTTCACTCAATTTCGTGGTGAAGGAAGACTACACCGACGAAGCGCCGGAGCATAGCGCGGTTTTGAATTTCGAACCAACAATGACCTTTCCCGAAATCGCAGCGATCATCAACCGCACAATCGAGAACGTCCGCAACGAAGGTAAGGACAATGGCACTGATGATGCGATCGATTTTTTCCTCAGCTTCCCCAAGCCCCTGCTTCGTTTCATTCTCAGGATAGTCAAATTTTTAGACCGTCACGGAGTGGCGCCCAAAGCAGTGCGGGAGGCGGATGGCCTGCACACTTCGGCCTTCATCGCCAACCTAGGGAGCATAGGACTCACCGACAGCCTGCACCATCACCTGTTCGAATGGGGAACCACTTCCATCTTTATAACCATGGGGATGATGAAGCGCAAGCGTATTATCGATGAGCACAATCAACGGAGCTTCGTGGACACCATGCAGATAGGGGTGAGTCTGGACGAGCGGATATCCGATGGCTTTTATTTCATCAAGTCGATCCAGGTTCTGCAGGATTATCTGAAAAACCCTGAGAAACTCATGGAGCGGCCAGAGCTTCCACCTCCTGGACCTTCAGAGAGGGAAGTGAAGATGCGTAAAAAAGCCGAGCGGCGGGCACGGAAGCGGCAGTAGCAACAAGCGCGTTCTAGTGCAGTTTCGCCTCGAACACATCCTTATCTCGCCCAGCAAGCGGACACGGCTGCCCTGCAAGCATGGCTTTCAATGCTGCCAGCTCGGTTCCCGAAAAGCTCTGCCCCGTGAGCGAGAAGTTCTCGAAAGCCTCGCAAGCCATGGGACACACAGCACGGACGATATCGAGAATGACCTGCGCATATACCCGTATCTCGTATTGGGCGTGACTGTCCAAGCGGAGCTGGAGAAAATGGAACAGATTATGTAAATCCATCTGCCAATACCACTGGGTGTACAGACTGAGGGGAAGATCCACTCGGGCCAGCTCCCGGGCTATGCCCAGGTCCAGCAGTTGATGGTAGGTATCGAAAGCCCGGGCTTGGTCCTGCTTGAGAATATCCAGCACCTGCTGCTGCACCGCCGCATCCACCGCCTCGGGAGCCCTGCCCTGCTTGTTGTCGTCGCTTTGCAGGTTGATATGCTCGGGGTCCGGTATATAGGCCTCGTCAGCCATCACACTGTAACGTCCTGATATCTCGTTCACCCGCGCGGTGCGATGCCGGATCCATTGTCTGGCGACGAAAATGGGCATTTTGATATGGAAAGTGAGATTTACTTGCTCAAAAGGAGAGGTGTGGCCATTTCGAAGCAGATACGCGATGAGGCCTTTGTCCTGGCGATAGGTTTTTGTGCCTTCCCCATACGAAACACGGGCGGCCTGAACGATGCGGGAGTCGGAACCAAGATAATCAACAAGCCGGACGAACCCTTTATCGAGCACCGGATACTCTTTATCTAGAATCGCTTCTGCTTCCGGGACTATGCAATGCGCCATATGCTTCTCCTCTGGGACACGTGTGGGTCTACCTATCATGCCATAAACGCATGGAGTCTTCAACCTATTGCATAAGGTGTTGCAGCGTAGTGTTGCCGCGTAGTCCCGCAGCGTCCTATATCAGCCCCATCCGGCCAAGAAGCACCGCAGTTCCCGCACTGCAGGCTGTTTCGGTGCGCAACACGCGCTTCCCCAGAGAATAAGAGCGAAAACCAGAATCCATCAGAACCTGCCGCTCCCTCGCCGACCAACCCCGCTCAGGCCCCACAGCCAACATCACAGAGCCCCCTGGATAGGAGAAATCGGCAAGCCGGCCCCCCTCAACCACGTTGTCAAGCAGCACAAGGTTGTCCATTCGGGCAAAATCGTCTTTCAGATCATCCACGCGTGTGGCGAAACGAAGTCCGCTCATCCCGGTATAGGCCGATTGCATGGCTCCATCCAGCAGATATTTCCGATACTCTCCGGTAGACCAGAGTTTTGCATCCTGATAGGAACGTTCTGCTGTATCGGCCCCGGTGACTATGATCTCACACACTCCCAGGCTTACTGCCTCGCGTAAAATGCGTTTCATGCAGATAGGCCGGACTTGAGCTACCAGCAAGGTAACAGGATGAAGGGATGCCGCTCCCTCCTGAGGCTCCCACACGAAGCCCACGTATCCTGAGGTGACCGAGACCACCGTCGCCAGGCCCCGCCGGCCTTGGGTTTCTCCAAGCAGGAACCGATCGCCCACCACAAGATGGAGGACCTTGACAATATGCTCACCTCGGAAATCCGCAACAGGGATGCAACCGTCTTCGGGGATGTGATCGAATAGGATGATATTCATGTGCGATAGTATACCATAAGGTCACAGTGTTGCAGGAGGGGGAAAAGTCCGCTATATTTACAACTCAAAGAAAGGAGCCTGGCGATGAGCGACATTCGGGTATTCACTGCGGAACATCACGATCCTTGGTTCAATCTTGCCACTGAGGACTGGCTCTTCAATATGATGGATCGCTCGAAACAGGTCTTGTTCCTGTGGCGCAACCGGCCCTCCATCATCATCGGACGCTTTCAGAACCCTTGGAATGAATGCGACCTTACCGCGATGGAGGCGGATGGGATACAGCTTGCGCGTCGGCAAAGCGGGGGTGGAGCGGTATACCACGACCTTGGAAACACCAACTTCACCTTCATGTCACCGCGCGCCGAATACGACAAGGAACGCAACTTCGCCATCATCCTCAACGCTTTGGCCAGCTTCGGAGTGGCTGCACACACCTCTGGCAGGAACGATATCCTTGTGCAAGAGCGGAAAGTCTCGGGAAGCGCCTTCCGAATGAATAAGGAAAGGGCGTTCCACCATGGCACGCTGCTTATAAACGCAGACCTGACCAAGCTCCCCGGGTACCTTACTCCTGATAAGGACAAGCTGGCCTCGAAGGGAATCCATTCCGTATCGTCGCGGGTAGCGAATCTTGTTGAATTCAACCCATCGCTCACCCATGAAATGCTTTGTGAAGCAATTGTGAAAGCTTTTTTTCAGACCTATGGACAAACCTGCCCTGTCGAAGACCTCACCATAGACCGGTTGTCGGCGGAAAAGGAACTGTATCGGACATATGAGAAGTATGCCGATTGGTCCTGGCGCTTCGGATTCACCCCGGAATTCTCACACACTCTCAAAGGACGGTTCCCCTGGGGAGGAATCACGCTGCATCTCGATGTGAGGGAGGCGATAATCCAACAGGCGACAGTCTATAGTGATGCTTTGGCGGTGGAATTCATTGCGAATCTACAGAATATGCTTGTGGGGCTCCATTATGACTCTAGAACGATTGTGGCCGGGCTTGAGAAACAAGCTTCTGAATTCCCCGAGCTCCAAAGGGAGATGACTTCCGATGTGATTTCATTAATCACGAAAGAGCTTGGTTGAGCTTTCAGCGTTCTACTGCTACAATAGGTCTATGTTCCGCAAGAGACGGCGCTTGGCAAAGATTTTCTCCGCAGGTCTTCTTCTCCTGTTCACCACAGCCGCTGCCGTTTTCGCCCTTGGAGCACCCGAGTCCCCGACTGTTCCTTTCCATACTCCTCTCGATAGTACCAAAACCTTCACCATCGCACTCGAAGAGACCTCAGACGCAATCATCTACGATGTGCACCTTGCCTCAGATGCAAACTCGCTATTGGTCCTAGGAGGTATTTATGAAGGCCTCTACAGCCACGACCCTCAGACCGCGCTGCCAAAACCAGCCTTGGCGGCTCAAGCGTCCGTCTCCGCCGATGGCTTGCATTGGACCTTTACGCTACGCGATGGAATCCGGTTCTCCAATGGCGACCCTATAACCGCCAATTCCTTTTTAGAATCATGGCTTTGGCTGCTTTCGCAATCAAAAAAACGCGATAGCTCCTTCATGGCATCTTTGCTCGATATAGTCCGAGGAGCACGGGATTATCGGCAAGGTCTTGGTCCGGCAGGGTCTGTCGGCCTCAAGACCATCAATTCCCATACACTTGAGATAGAGCTTGTATCTCCAGCCCCGTATCTACCCTCCTTGCTCTGCAACCCAGCCTTCGCAGCGGTCCATCCTTCCAATCGGAAAAATGGTTCTGCCAACAACCCGCTTGAAATCATAGCTTCTGGTCCTTATGTGGTCGACCAAGCCGAAGCAACGGCAATCACCTTGCGGAAGCAACCGTGGTATTGGGATTATGAGGAGACTGCCAGCGACTATATCAAAGTGAGGTTCCTGTCTGGCCGGGCACTGACTCTCACATATCTTGAACGCAAGATAGACTGGTCCCAAGCCTATATTCCCACCGATGCGCTGCGTAATAAGCAGGACCTGCATCTTTTTCCAGAATTCTCCACCGGGTTTTTCTATTTCAGCGCCAGCCAAGGAGCATATGCGCAGGCCAAAGTCCGCCAAGCGCTATCCCTGCTGATTCCCTGGGATTCAGTACGAGACATCAGCAAGCAGGTATACCCTACCGACAAATTGGTGCCCACTTTTCCCATCTCCATGAGGGAAGTGAATAAAGTGGATAGCGTGGATCATGAGCTTGCTTTCACTCTACTGCAGGAAAGCGGTTATCCCCAAGGAGTGGGGCTGCCCACGCTCACCATGGCTATCCATCGTGGTTCCCAATTGCTTGAAGCCGCGCATTTCATCGCGGAAGTCTGGAGCAAGGAACTTGGGTTGACCGTGGTACTGGATGTAGTGCCCTTGAGCGTGTATTCGACTATCCCCTCGCAATCACCCTACGATTTCGCGTATATCACATGGATCGGGGATTTTTACGACCCCTTCGCCTTTCTCCATCTATGGAGTTCGGACAGCAGCTACAATCTGGGGAACTATCACAATCCTGAGTTCGACTCAACCATCCGGCAAGCGGTGGCGAGTCCGGATATTGGAGATCGCCAGCGCCTATTGCAGAAGGCGGAAGATATGTTGCTTACGCAAGGCGTGGTGTTTCCTCTCGCCCACGGACTATCCATCAACATCGTGAACACCACCTTGGTCTCCGGCTGGTATGACAACCTGCTCAATTTCCATCCCCTGAAATACCTTAAAAGAAAAGACTAAATCGCACCAACCACCAGGTCTTTGGCGGTTCCTGTCCTTCCAAACAATCCAATCATCGTGGCGAAAGAACCGGAGAGAGACGGAGACAATGCTTCGCGCCGCATCCGCCAGCACCAATTGGGGTCGCCACAGGTTCCTGGAGTATTCATACGGGCTGTTTTACCCAGTCCAAGCAGATCCTGCATTGGAAAAATGACATAACGGGCGTGGGAGGCCATGATCATTCGCATTAGCTGCCATACCACCTCGTGGTCTGGACATGAGAGGTAACGGCGCACGATATCCCTATGGGAATCATCCATCGCATCATACCACCCACGCGTAGTATCGTTATCGTGCGTTCCTGTATAAGCGACGCAATTATAATCATAGTTATGGGGAAGATAGCTGTTTTGAGGATCGAGGACTCCTGGGGACACCAGGTCGAAGGCGAACTGGGCCACTTTCATACCCGGAAAGCCGTTCTCGTCACGAAGTGCGTCCACTGTCTCGGTGATGATCCCGAGATCTTCCGCGAATACGGGGAGACGGCCAATCTGAGTGCGCAAAGTCTCAAATAACAATTTGCCTGGGGCAGGAACCCATGTTCCATTTTCCGCAGTGGTTTCGCCTGCAGGGACTTCCCAATACGCTTCGAATCCACGAAAATGATCGATCCGCACGATATCGGTTAACCTGAAGGCCATCTTTAGCCTTCGGACCCACCAAGAGAATCCATCCGCCCCCAAGGCCTCCCAATCGTATACAGGATTACCCCAAAGCTGCCCGGTTGTGCTGAAGGCATCTGGCGGAACCCCTGAGATAGCGGTGGCTTTGCCTTCGGCATCGATTTTCAGATACTTCCGATTGCTCCATGCATCCACACTGTCGTAGGCAACGAAAATCGGAATATCACCTACCAGCAGCACTCCTTGCTCATTCGCATACGCTCTCAATGCCTCCCATTGGATTGCAAAGAAGTACTGCAACGTCTTCCAGAGGAGGATATCCTGGGCCTTGGCCTTGCGCCAGTCTGCCATCACCGCAGGATCGCGGGTAGTGAGACCTTTGTCCCACACGGAAAACCAACGCGAGTCCTGATAATGCTCCAAAATAGCCATATACAAAGCGTAATCATCCAACCAATCGGTATTGTGCTCGCAGAATTGTGCAAAGAGCTCGTGTTGCGCTGCTGTCGCCAATGTATGGAACCGAGAGGCGGCTTTCCAAAGCAACGGTTTCTTATATGCTTCGACAGCATTGAAATCCACACTGTCATGAGGAAAGCGAGGATGCACGAGGGAATCCTCCACGTCGAGGAAGCCCTCCACCACCAATTGGTCAAGGTCGATAAGGAGCTCGTTTCCAGCAAAGGCCGAACGCGCCGCGTAGGGGGAGTTGCCAAAACCGACGGGCCCGAGGGGAAGGATCTGCCAGATTCCGATTCTTGCTTCTTTCAGAAAATCGACGAATCCACGGGCCTCCTCACCAAGGGTCCCGACCCCGTGGGGACCAGGTAAAGAGGTGGGGTGAAGAAGCACTCCGCAGTAACGTATCTTTTTATTCATTTGAAAAATATAGCCTAATTAAACCTTTTTGGCCATACTTGTTTCATCGCGTTTTTTCGGATATAATAAGCCCATGAATTCTTCAGAAAAGCCCGTTGTATTCTCACTCGGCGACCACGTCGTCTACCCTCTTCAAGGGGTGGGCCTCATCAACAAGATCGAGGAGAAAACCTTACGTGGCAACACCTGCATGTACTATGAGATTTTCCTGGAGATTTCAGACATGACCGTCATGGTGCCTGTTGAGCGGGCCATTGAATTGGGCATCCGTCCGATTGTGGATTCAGATGAGGCGACCAAAGCCATCAACACCATCTCAAACAAGCTGGAACAGGTCCCTGTAGATTGGAAAGCCCGCTACCAGATGAATGTCGATCTGCTTAAGCAGGGTTCCATTTCGTCGATTGCGAAAGTAGTGCAGATACTCTACCATCGCAGCAAGATCAAGGAGCTGCCGGTGCAGGAACGAAAGCTGTACGATAGCGCTTTGCGGATCCTTATCGATGAATCGGCGCTTTCCTTAAAAAAGCCCAGGACGGAACTTGAGGCACTCATCTTCAGCAAGTTGGAGAAGGATCCCAAGGAGAAGGAGGCATAGTGCCCATCCCTTCCCATGGCGTAATTATCACCGCAGCAGGTTCCAGCACCCGTTTCCATACTTCAGACGACTCCGCGGGAAACCTGAAAAAAGAATTCCTGCTCATCGATGACCGTACCGTCCTCTATCATGCGGCTGAACCTTTCTTGTACACTCCAGGGGTGAAGGGAATCGTGGTCACCTACCCTGCAGGCCGGTTCGAGGAAACCGAACTCGCCTTGGACAATCTGGTGTACGCCACCTCTATCCCTGTCGTCCTCGTCGAAGGAGGGGATACCCGCCAAAAATCGGTCCATATCGCTTTACAGCACCTTTTGGACATGGACCTTGGGATAGATTTCGCCGCTATCCATGATGGAGCGCGACCATGGGTCACCACGGAGGTGATCATCAACACCCTCGCGGTTGCGAACATCATCGGTGGAGCAGCCCCTGTGGTGTCTATACATGATGCCCTGAAGAAAATCGATAGCGAAGGTATGATTGTCGGTCACTTGGAACGTAGCGCGACCGTGGCGGTGCAGACTCCCCAGATCTTTCGATTTCCGCAGATACTCGAGGCCCATCGTAAAGCGGCGACGACCTCAAAGACGTATGTAGACGATACCGAGATCTTCATAGACTTTGGAGGAATGGTCGGCGCAAGCGCTGGCGACCGCAAGAATATCAAGATAACCACTCCCGCGGATATTCCTGAAGCCAACAGAAACCGCTCGATATAATGGAGGAGCTTACGTGATGAGAATTGGAACCGGCTGGGACATCCACCCCTTGGTCCCTGGACGGCCGTTGATCCTTGGTGGGGTCACAATTGCCCACGACCTAGGTGAAGCCGGACACTCCGATGGCGATGTGCTCGTCCATGCCGTGATCGACGCACTTCTTGGTGCAGCGGCTCTAGGTGATATCGGAACCTTTTTTCCATCCTCGGAGGCGAGGTGGAAGGACATCTCCAGCATGGAGCTCCTTGAACGTACCTTGCATGAACTGCAGGGCTTCACCATTGGAAATATCGACTGCACGGTTATTCTTGAAAAGCCCAGACTCGCACCGCACATCTCGGCTATCAGAATCTCAATCGCCGAAGCCTGCTCCCTTCCTTACGACCGGGTATCGGTAAAAGCAAAAACCGCGGACGGGCTTTTAGGTGAAGTCGGACAAGGAACAGCTGTAATCGCCCAAGCGTCTGTACTTCTTATCCATACAAAAGGTGAAGCTGAAGGAAGAATGGACGATTGGGTCTGATTCTTTTCAGCTTGGTGAAAATTAAAGCCGGATTTTGCATCCGGCTTTTTCAATCTATCCAACTGTATGGCTATTCGGAGATAAGCATTGTCTTTGGGTCCAAAGAGACCTTCATGGGAATGGGATTATGCACGGTCTTGTCTTTAACGAGCGTCATTATCACTTTATCCATCGCTTCATTATATTTGAGGCCGATAAGCGTATCGATGAGATTCTCGTATTTCATGATGGTGTTGGGAACTCCATGTTCATCAAAAACCACATCCGGACGGACAGGCGATACGGAGAACCACACCTCGATCTTCATATCCATAGCGAACTGCTTTATCCGACGCACATCCTCTTCGGATGCGATCGTAAGCTTGTAGCCATCGAACATCACTGCATCAGCTTGGAAAGAACCATGCTTTATGAGGGTTTCGAGACTTGACAGGACTTTCTCCACCGAGACATTCTCCTGGCTGAAATTCATGACCACACGATTGGCCAGGATCTCATTGTAGATGGTGGCGGCATCGGAAAGCGACCTTCCTTCAGAAATCTGACGGAAAACCTCCTTGTACCAATTGATGACATGTTCCACGTTTCCCGAGAATGAGACATGAATGATATGTTCGTTGCGAAACAGTTTATCAGTAGCCAGATGGACCAAGCAAGCAGTCTTTCCAATACCATGGCGCGAAACCAGCACGCCAAGATTACCTTTCCCCAAACCACCGTGCAGTGACTGTTCGAACGCCCTCAAGGGGCTTAAAGCATTTAACTCTTGTACTTCCATACTTCGCATCCTCCGAGATGTTGTAGTCTCTAAAGTATATCATGGAATCCCGAACGGCAAAACAAACTTCGGAATTCTTCAATTTTCCTAAAAAAAAGGGGCGGCCGGTCGTAAAACCGGCATACCCCTTTGTATACCATGCAAAAGGCTTAACGCCCTTGTTCCTTCCTGCGCTTCTCCTGGTAGGCCCTCTTGAGTTCTTCGCCTACCCCGGTTGGCACGCGGCTGTACTTCGCCAATTCCATGGTGAACTCAGCTTTACCTTGGGTGAGGGAACGAAGAACGGTTGAGTAACCGAACATCTCGGACAACGGCACCTCCGCGTCCACCACGCAGTTGACTCCATCTTCCGTGGAACTCACGATAATACCGCGGCGCTGGTTGATGCTTCCAAAGATATTCCCCTGGAACTCAGCCGGGCCCTCAACGCTCACCTTCATCACGGGTTCAAGAATCACCGGCTTGGCTTTCTCATACACTTCTCGGAAAGCACCGAGAGCAGCGGTCTGGAAGGCCTGGTCGGAAGAGTCCACCGGGTGGAAAGCTCCATCGTTGATCACGCAACGCACACCGACAACAGGGAATCCAAGCTGAGCGCCCTTTTTCACAGCGGTGGTGAAACCCTTTTCGCATGACGGGATGTATTCTGAAGGAATCACGCCACCTTTGATCATATCGATAAATTCGAATTCCTTGGCATCCGGGCCATCTTCAATCGGCTCGACATATCCAGCGATACGGGCATATTGCCCAGAACCACCGGTCTGCTTCTTATGGGTGTAGTTGAATTCCGCCCGCTGGCTGATAGCCTCGCGATACGCGACTTCTGGTCTATCTGTCGTGACCTCAGCTTTGTACTCACGGCGCATGCGCTCAACGTACACTTCGAGATGGAGCTCGCCCATTCCTTGGATGATGGTCTGATTGGATTCAGGGTCAACATACGAATGGAACGTAGGGTCTTCCTTGGTGAATCTGTTCAGCGCCTTTGCCATGTTGTCAGCCGACTTCTTGTCAATCGGGGTGATGGACAAGCTGATGACAGGCTTGGGAACATACATAGAGGTCATCGAGTAATTCAGGCTTGGATGGCAGAACGTATCGCCAGAAGCGCATTCAATGCCAAACAACGCTGCGATATCACCACAATTGGCCTCAACGATATCTTCCATCGAGGCGGCATGCATCCGGACCAAGCGTCCAACCTTGAATTTTTTATGACTACGGGTGTTGAAAAGCTCATCGCCCTTCTTCAATTTTCCCTGGTAGATGCGGATATAGGTGAGCTGGCCGTATTGCCCGTCCTCAAGCTTGAATCCCAGGATGACCGGGGGAAGCTTCTCGTCGGACTTCAGCACGACAATCTCTTCGTTGTTATCAAGATCCAACGCGGTATTGGTTACCTGTGTGGGGTTGGGAAGATAATTCACCACGCCGTCGAGAAGCAGCTGGATGCCTTTGTTCTTGTACGCGGACCCCATCATGATGGGAACAAGCTGGAGCGCGATGGTACCCTTGCGGATAGCGTTGTGGATAAGTTCCTCGGTGACTGCATCGTCGAGCATCGCTTCCATCAGCTCGTCAGAATAGAGGGAGACTGCATCGAGCATCTCCAACCGACGTGCGGCGGCTTCGGCCTTGAGGCCTTCTGGGATGGGTGCCCTGCGGACATCATCGCCGTTGACACCTTCAAAATAGACCGCTTCCATCGTCACCAGATCAACCACACCCTCGAGACGGTCCTCAAGCCCTATGGGAATCTGCATCAGAACTGCGTTCAGACCAAGTTTATCGATAAGCTGTTGCTTGACACGATACGGATTCGCGCCTGTGCGGTCGCACTTATTGATGAAGGCGATCCGAGGAACCCGGTAGCGTTTCATCTGCCGGTCGACAGTGATGGACTGGGACTGGACACCTGCGACAGAACAAAGAACCATGATGGCTCCATCAAGCACGCGAAGAGATCGCTCGACTTCGATAGTGAAGTCCACGTGTCCCGGAGTATCGATCACATTGATATCATGGTCTTTCCAAACTACATGTGTGGCTGCTGAGGCGATAGTGATCCCACGCTCCCTTTCCAGTTCCATTGAGTCCATTGTGGCGCCAACGCCATCTTTCCCACGCACTTCATGGATGGCGTGGATCCTATTGCAATAGTAGAGAATACGCTCGGAAAGGGTTGTTTTGCCCGAATCGATATGGGCGCTAATTCCGATGTTTCTCATTTTGCTCAGTTCAGACATACATACTTCCTCTTCTCTCAAAATCCGCCGACTCTCCCGGAGCGCGAAAACTCCCTCGTCGCCGGTCGTCATAGTCAAGTCTCCAGCGACCTTCCCTAAAGCGACTGCAAGTAAAACCTGTCAGGAAAACACTTAGGAAGGACATCAAAGCACGCTTTTCCCCAGCGTAACGAACGGATTCTAGTATATTCCGGTATTTTATTCAATCCTTTTCTATTTATATGGTTGTTAAATATTTACGAAAATTTCTGACCACAACTCGGATGAAAGTGGCATCCTAGGAAAAAATCTGCTAGAATGGAAGCCCTCCGGAGGTTTTCATGGATACGGTATTCACAAAAATCATAGAAGGTTCCATACCTTCAACCAGACTCTATGAGGATGAGCTGTGCCTTGCGATTCTGGATATACATCCAATGAACAAAGGGCATGCGCTGGTCATCTGCAAGGAGTGCTATCCTACCATCGGCGATTGCCCGGATGATGTTCTGGGGCACCTGCTGTCGGTAGCCAAGCTGCTGGATGCCAAAATGCGCTCATCCATTGGAGCCGAGGCTACGAACATCCTTATCAACAACGGCCCAGCGGCAGGCCAGGAGGTTCCGCATCTGCATATCCACGTGATTCCCCGCTATTTCACCGATAAAAAACGATTGAGCCTAACAAAGGAGCAGTACGGTTCTGGGGAAATGGACGCTTACGGCTGTAAGTTGCGGCTATAGGTTTGGCGGAGACTTCAAAACCAATAACCTAGGGCGATTTCACTTGCCCGATTCCTGAGTCGTTGGTACACTAGAGGCCATGAGCAACTGTCATTTTTGTGGAACAGAGGTTTCTCCGGGAATGATTATCGGACACGCGTCGGTGTGTCATTTCTGTGGTCGCGCTCTCAAGGTGTGCCTAAACTGCCGTTATTATGATAAGAACGCGTATCACGAGTGCCACGAAGACATTGATGAACCTGTGCTGTATAAAGACCTAGCGAACTTTTGCGAGTATTTCACCATGAAGGAAAAGTCCGATCAACCGCAAGCGAAATCACAGGAAGAGGCTAGATCGAAATTCCTTTCCTTATTCAACGACGATTGAACGTCAGGAGGACTTATGCTTACTATTGGATCATCCATCCCTTCCGACCAGCTGCTTGATGATACGGGCGCATCTGTAAACTTTGCGAAGCTCGCAGGAAAAGCCATTGTCCTGTATGTATATCCGAAGGACGACACGCCAGGCTGCACTGCCGAAGCTTGTTCTTTCCGCGACCAGTCAGCCGCCATCCAGGCTCTCGGGGCGGTCGTGTATGGTATCAGTCCGGACAGCCCGGAGTCCCATGCCAAATTCAAAGAGAAATTCCAACTGAACTTCGGTCTATTATCAGACCCCGGCAAAACCGTCATCCAGAAGCTCGGTGCGTGGGGTGAGAAAGTCAGTTATGGAAAAACAACCATCGGAGTAATCAGGAGCACATTCCTCTTCGACGAACATGGTATCCTCATCAATGTGTGGCCAAAGGTGTCGCCCCAGACCCATGGAGAGGAAATCGCCGCCTTCCTCAAGAGCAGGAAATGACTTTCTTGCGACGTCTTTTCGGTTTGCTCCTCTTGTTATCCGCGCTCCTCACATTCGGAACGGCGTGCATGAGCTATACATATTCGGATGCGTTGAAAAACATCCCCGCGGTACCCACGCTTCCTGAGCAAACGCCAATCTCCACCCACCGTCAGGCTCCAGTTCCAACTCCAGTTCCAACTCCAGTTCCAACTCCAGTTCCAATGCAGGAAGCTCCAGAGCCGATTCTGCCAAAACAAGCATCCCTTGTGGACCTCTCGGCGGAGCTGATCACTTTTCCGTATTATCACCAAGTGACCGAGCACCCCGTTCAACTGCAGTCCCCGATTGCGGTGGTTTCGGTGTTATTGGTTCCACTAACCGAAAAAGAGCTTGCCGATGTCACTTTGTGGCCTGAAGCCTCCATCATCGTTCTGACGGGCGGCCTGCAGCCGATGCTGGCGGCTATCCAGAATCTGGATATGAACGCAGTGCTGTTCGCAGGAGGATATGCAATCCTGACAAATCTACCAATCGGCACCATCACAACCCAAAGTGTGGTTTTGGAGCCGATTCCCGGAAAACCGCTGCAAGTCGCCGCGGTCAATCTCAAGGACCCTTCCCCTCTCCTATCTTTACAGGAAAACCCGGACTATGTGGCCAACTGGCAGGAAGCGGTACAGGAAACACACCTTCTTAGGGAGAAATCCATGAGCGCTTTATTGGAAGGACTCGAGGATACACCCACCCTGCTCGCGGCTTCCTTGTTCGAACCCTCAGGTTTGGACTGGACGGCATCATCATCACAAAGTTCATACAGGACTCCCTTTGATTGGCCGATGAGCGAATTTCTTATGGAAAAAGGATTCGTCGACAGTTACCGAGCCACCCATTTCAGCGAGGAGACCGATGGAGGCAACACCTGGTCGGGGACGATCCACGGAATGGACCTGTCTGAACGGGTGGATTTCCTCTACATCAAGGATATCATTCCTGTGGAGACGAGTGTGGTTGAACAGGTGGTGGAACCTGCCAAACCTGGTTCCTTCCCGAAACAATCAGGAGTATTTGGTTATTTTCTCATTCCGTGATTGGCAACCCGATTGATACAGACAAGCCCCCTGACGACCGGCTGACGGTGCCACGGGGCTTGTTCTTTCATGAGGCCGGATACTGCCCCTTAGCTTCGGACGAGATCCAGATCAACTTCGCAGGCAATCGTTGGCATGGAGCAACCCCAGCTTTCAAGCACTGCAGGATGGACCTCACCAAAAATGCCAACCGGCCTCCCCTTTGAAATTAGACGCCCCGAGCGACCTTCGATAAAGCGGGGATCAACAAGTTCTTCCATGGTATATTCAGCACCGATAAAGTAAAAAAGCGTAGAGATGAGACTGTTCAGCTGATTGAAACCCATCTCGCTGCTTGCGCTGAGGAATCCGAGATAGTTGCGGGTGGTGGTGCCGGAGTTGTCCTCATCATCCAGAAAAGCGACTTTCCCCACCTCAAAGATATGATGCGGATACGTGGCATGCCCGGAAACACTTTCCGATTCCAGTAAAGAAGGAAGAATCGAAGGGCGGACGTATTCATAGTTCTCGCTCATCGGATTGGCGATCTGGATATAGCGGGAACCATCGACATGCATGTTGTCGATGTACTCGCGTTTGGATCCAAGGTAATTGTACATCATCTCCTGGTATCCCAGACCCACCATGAGGTCCTTGACTTTACGTGCGAAAGCCTCCTCTACAGTGATCCGACCAACGGTTGAGTCATTGGGGAGCTCGGGAGCGAAATTCGCTAGACCGTAGCCAATCATCACATCCTCCATGATATCGACGGGGTGGAGGAAGTCATTGCGGAACTCGGGTACAGTGACATACACCATACCGGAATCCACCAATGAGAACACACCCATCTTCCTCAAGGAAGCGACAACCTCTTCAGCGGAAAGTTTCTGGCCAAGCATCCGCTGCACAAAGGAGAGCTCGCATGCGATCGGGTTTTGGAAATAATAGGGAACGGTTATCTCGCGACCATAGGGCGTATCATAGGGGAACATGCATTTGACTGGGAGTATCGTGAAACCCATGTCCGCACAATCGCAGGCCATGATGGCTGCCGACAACAGCAAGTCGTCCAGACCAGTGCCGGAGAATTCAAAGAAAAGGTTCTCGTCCCCTACTTCAACCGCTCCAATATGCGCGCTGTTGATAACCGGTGGAAAACTCAAGACCTCTCCATTATCATCGTATAGGAATGGAAAAACCGGCTTATCGGCAACGATAGGACCATACTCCAGGCCTTTGGGATGTTTCGCACAGATCTCTCGTAAGGTAAGGTCCTCCTCCATATGGAGAGGCACAAAGTGAGCGGTATCGGGATCGGCCCCTTCGAAATGCACTGGATACGTTATGAGATCGCTCCGATACACGCCCAAGGCGATTGTCTTGCGCTTACGTCCGAAATTATTGCATATCTTTTCCTGAGATTGGATGAGGTTGAGCAGGATGTTCTCGTCCACCTTGCGCCCTGTGAGGGCGAACCCGATGGAATAGGGCCGTACCTGGCTGGCTGACTCGTGCACGATAAGAGTCCGGCCTTCGTGGTCGAAGGTCTCTTCCTCGGTTGAGAAGAAATCATAGAGGGGGACTTCACCAGTCGCATAGGAATTCAACTGGCGGGCTATCCCGGCGGCAGACCAGAGGTCGGGCCTGTTCGTATCATTCAATTCAATCTTAAGAACTCTTGCGGCAAGATCGTGTCCATCAAGCTCAGCTTTGGCTACTGGAAGAATTTCCTCAAGCTGGGCGTCGGAGCAGGTCCTGCCAATGAGATCATAAAAGAATTGTTCCTGTACTTCTATCTTAGGCATTCAGTTACCCCTCCTCATGCGCACGCTCTCGATATCAGGAGTGAAAAGCTCGCGCAGATCGTTCAGACCAAGATGCATAAGCGCCATACGGTCGATCCCCAAGCCCCAGGCCAGAACGGGAACATCGATGCCCAAGGCTTTGGTCACTTCGGGCCTGAATATGCCACTGCCCCCGAGTTCAAACCAGCCAAGCACCGGATGCTTGATGTGCACCTCGATGGAAGGT
This sequence comes from Sphaerochaeta sp. UBA6084, assembly GCA_002428625.1. Classification (GTDB taxonomy): domain Bacteria; phylum Spirochaetota; class Spirochaetia; order Sphaerochaetales; family Sphaerochaetaceae; genus UBA6084. Next base: position 66,438 of record DIXI01000002.1, on the reverse strand, counting down.
TCGGTGAATGGGAAATACCCCGGTACATACTTCACTTCCTCAGCGCCAGCGACTTCCTCAGCGAACATCTTGAGCAAGCCCAGCAGGGTCTTCAGGTTCACATCCTCGCCGAGTACGATGCCTTCGGTCTGGTAGAAGTCGGCCCCATGGGTGGCATCTACCTGGTCGTAACGGAAACAGCGGGCCACCCCGAAGTACTTTCCCGGGATCTTCGCATGGGGAAGCGTCTTGGCCGAAAGCACTGTGCCTTGGCTGCGCATGACCTGCCGGCGGGTGAACTCATGGTCGAACTCGTAGCGCCAGCCACGGCTTCCGGTGGTCCATCCATTGGTATGCGTGGCCGCAACCTGGCTAAGATAGGGCTCTTCGATCATTTTCGCATGCGAGGGGTTTTTCACATAATAGACATCATGGATATCCCGCGCGCTATGGAACTGCGGCATGAAAAGCGCATCGCCATTCCAGAATTCATTCTCCACCAAGGGACCGTCGAATTCCTCAAAACCCAAGGAGCACAGTTTGTCCTTTACCCATTGGAGATAGGAACCATACGGATTCTTGCGTCCAGGAATCAGCCGTGCCGGAGGGGTGTTCAGGCTATAGGATCTGAAAGTGGAGGATTTCCATTGCCCGCTGGATAGGATTGCAGGAGTGACAGCACCGAGCTCCTCACCGGTGAGGTTTGCAAGTTCCAAGGCGCGTCTGGCCGCTTCGCCAGCTTCGTTGAGGGTATAGTACACATCTTCACGCTCTATCACTTTGAAGGGAGAGCCAGCGGCACCCCGTTTCTTGCTGTTCTTAGAGAGATAGGAACGTTCCTCCTCGCCCAGTCCGCTTTCATCGAGGGCTCCTTGCAGAGCCTTGTCAAACAGGGCTTTGGAAACCAGCACCTCAGCGGGGAGCACTCCAGAAGCGATGGTGGCCTTATTGTCCGCATCCATACGGCACGATCCTGCCTTCGAGAGCAAGCCGAAGGCCGAGCCGACCTCGGATTTCTCCAATCCCAGCTGAAAGGCGATATCTGGAAGGGAAAGTGGCCCTTGTGCTTCCAGCAAGCTGAAAATCCTTTGCACGGGGGTACCTTTCTCCTGCTGTTCCTTTCCAAGGTCTGTAAGTTCGTAGAAGACCCGGTTCCTACGCCCTGTCTCCACCAAAAGTCCCTTGGCAAGCAGCCAGCTGAACGCTTGATTGCATTGTCCCACCTTGTAATCCAGTTCCTCAATCAGCCGTTGCGCAGTGATCTCTTCACCGAGCGAGACATGCCTGAGCAAACGGATCTCAAGCGGATGCAAGTTCCGTACTTCGATTTCCATCTTGTTGTAACTCCTCGAATATGGTGGGGCTCATTGTATCGACTCGGAAAAAAAAATGAAAGAGGCTCTCGTGGACCATCTTCACGAACCGCTTCTTAAATACTGTCCTGGCTCTGGAACTCCTATCCTCTGAACATCGCGAGAACCGACTCGATTATGCGCTTGGACGAAGGGGGAAGCTGCTGCTCGAGGTTCTTGTTGAAGGGGGTGGGCATATCCAGACCGCACACCCGGACCACAGGGGCCTTCAAAGCTGAAAAAGCCTCCAGGTCTTCCACAATGGTTGATACTATCTCGCCTGCGAACCCACCGAAACGTGGAGCCTCATGCAGCACCACCACCCGACCTGTCTTCTTCACCGAGGCAAGAATCGCCTCTGTATCGAGAGGCCTAAGCGACCGCAAGTCCAACACTTCGGCTGATATCTCATCATTCTCAAGAACCCGAGCAGCTTCGAGCGCGGTGAACACGGTTTTTCCATAGGTTATGATGGTGACATCGCTTCCCTGGCGTTTGATATCTGCTTTTCCTATTGGAATCAGATAGTCCTCCTGAGGGACCAGCTCTTCCGCACCATAGAGTTTATGTTCGAAGAACAAGACCGGATCCGGATCGCGGATCGCACTTTTCATCAGACCTTTCGCATCCGTCGGGCTGGCTGGATACACAATCTTCAATCCCGGTACATTGGTGAAAAGAGCTTCCAGACTCTGGGTGTGCTGGGCGGCCGCACCTGTACCAGAACCCATCGGGGTACGATAGACGAGCGGAACAGATTGCTGACCGGCTGACATGAAACGGATCTTAGCCGCGTGGTTGATGAGAGGATCGGCTGCAAGAGTGGAGAAATCACCATACATGACTTCCACAATCGGCTTCATTCCCATCATCGCAGCTCCAACCGCCACCCCTACAATACATTCCTCAGAAACGGGGGTCTCAATCACCTGCCGGGGGCCAAACCGCTCGATCATCCCTGGGGTCACCTGGAAGCAGCCCCCATAGCACCCGACATCCTCACCGATCAGAACTACATCCGGATCGCGTTCCATCTCTTCCATCATCGCCTGGCGGATGGCTTCCCGATAACTCAATTTGATCATTCTGCGACCTCCGGAGAATAGACATACGCTGCGGCTTGAGCCAAATCAAGCTCCTCGTGCTGGTCTCCCAACCGATCGGCGATCTCGTCTATCCGGCTCCTGATGGAATCCTCCATGAGGTTGTACTCCTCCTCAATCAAGTGCCCACGTGAGATAAGCTTCTTTTTAAGAGCCTCGATTGGATCGCGCGACAACCACTCCTGCTCTTCCTTCCGGGTCCGGTAGGTGCGTTTGTCGTTTTTGGAGTGGCCTGAGAACCGATAGGTCCTCACCTCAAGCAGATACGGTCGTTTTTGCTCTCGGATATACCGAGCGGCCTCTTGCACGGCGCTGTATACAATCTCCACATCATTGCCGTCTACCATGAGGCTTTCAATTCCATAACCGGGACCACGGCTGGCAATGGATTCGACCGAAACCATGTCCCGCGCGCACGTGGACATGCCGTACAGATTGTGCTCGCACAAGAACAGCACCGGGAGATTCATCACGGAAGCCATGTTCATGGCTTCGTGGACAGCACCCCGGCTACTCGCTCCATCGCCAAAAAAAGCGACCACCAGATTTGGAGACGCTTTCCGCTTCAGTTGCAACGCCATCCCGGTGGCTATCGGCACCCCGCTTCCCACCACCGCCGAGGATCCGGCGTTGTGATGCTCGAGGTCGATCATATGCATGGAACCTCCCAAGCCTTGTGCAAGACCTTGGGAGAGCCCATAGAATTCTGCAAGCATCGCCTCTTCGGACGCGCCTTTTGCCAGGGTATGTCCGTGGCAACGATGGGTAGTCACAATCCAATCGTCAGGATCCAGAGCAGGGGAAACCCCTGCGTGAACCGCTTCCTGCCCAACAGCAAGATGGGTTGTGCCATGCATCGCATGGCTGGCGAACAAAGCCTCCACCTTCTCTTCCAAGAAGCGGGAGCGCAGCATCAGTGAAAGTATTTCCCGTCCTTGCGTACGGGAGAATTCGAATGCCATGGAATCGCTCCTAGTGGGTTATTCGGTCTGGATGAGGATCTCGTCGATGAAACCGATGTACATGCAATGGTAATCCTTGTGCGGATAATGAGTGTCGATTCCCGGTATTGCGAATTGTCCTGGATTGAAGGACACCCGGGAGGCCTTGGTGCATGAGAACACCATGTTCGCTTGCTCAAACGTCACCCGCTCCACGCCCCCGGGACCTGCGGCCGCTACTGGAACCAGTCCGGTCGCTGCGGCTTTGTCAATATCCCTGCCTGAATGGGTCCCGCAAAAAGTCAAGGCATCCTTCCACTCCGGAGAAAAGAACGAGCAGGTGAATCCTTCGGCCTTTTCCACAAATCCATAGGTATGGCGGGAATCACGCACTACTATACTGAATATTGGACGGTTCCACATATAGCCAAGAGACCCCCAGGCGGCGGTCATGGTATTCCAGCCCCCAAGGGTTCCCGCGGTGATGAGAAACGCATCGTTACCTAAAGTAGTGAACGGATTAAGCTCGAGCGTAGAATAATCGATTGATTGGAACATACTCCCTCCCTTCTATAGTACCCGACTTTATCTGAATAGCCGCAAATGAGGTGGCTGTGCAGATATGGAAGGAAGCCAAGGCATAACCGGAATTTTATTTTAATCACTTCACGCCAAATCGTCAACTTGTATAGCCCTATCATGATGCTATTTTCAACAGATAACCTGCGACACTTGAACTTCCTCACGCCGAGTGGTATAAATCGGTGACTTGTAAACGCCACATTTTCTTCTGTGCAAGGAAGACTCCCCATGCTCAAACTATTCCCAGAGGATCTCAAGAAAGAATTCAACGGCTACAACCGGAGGAAATTCTCACAGGATCTTATCGCAGGTCTCAGTGTCGCGGCGGTCGCACTCCCTCTCTCCCTGGCTTTTGGTGTAAGTTCCGGGGCTGATGCCGCCGCTGGCCTGATCACAGCTATCATCGCAGGTCTTTTCATAGGGGCCATCGGCAGTGCTTCCTATCAAATCAGCGGCCCGACAGGAGCTATGTCTGCAATCCTGATCACTCTTTCCGCCAACTATGGAATAGAGGGGGTTTTCATCGCGGGAATGCTTTCCGGAATCATCCTGATAGTCGCCGCTTTGGTGCACGCCGGGCAAATAGTTTCCATCATCCCCTCTGCGGTAATCACCGGGTTCACTTCAGGAATCGCTATTATAATCGGCGTGGGGCAATTTGATAATTTCTTTGGCATCCAATCTTCCAAAAAAAGCATCATCGCGCAGTTCACCTCCTATGTACAGGACGGATTCTCCCCCAAGTGGGAGGCTATGGTCGCCGGTCTTATCGTCATCCTCGTGATGTTGCTCTGGCCAAAGAAATTGCAGAGCAAGTTACCGGCCGCACTCGCTGGCATAATCACGGTTCTGATTGTGGATGCGTTTGTGGGTTTCAATATCGTGACAGTCGGGACAATTCCCAAAACCCTATTGCATGAGCAAAGATTGACGCTTGCCGCTTTGGATTTTCAAAGGTTAAGAGAGTTGTTCGTTCCGGCGATAAGCATAGCTGCTCTAGGCATGATCCAGACTTTGCTATGCGGTGCTGCCGCTGGGAAACTGAAAGGCAAGAAACTGAACGCGGACCATGAACTGCTTGCACAAGGAATCGGCAATGTATTCATACCTTTCTTTGGCGGCGTCCCTGCGACCGCGGCAATAGCCCGGACAATAGTCGGTATTAAAAATGGTGGACAAACCCGGATCACCAGCATTGTCCATTCAGTCACACTCATCGCCTGCATCTTCCTCCTCGGACCTGTCATCTCCCGCATTCCTCTTGCTGGACTTGCAGGAGTGCTGATGGTGACTGCTTGGAGGATGAACGACTGGGTGGGAATCAAGGAGTTTTTCAGACGTCGATACAAGACCTCCATCTCCCAATTCCTGGCCACCATGGTAGCCACAGTGGTGTTCGACCTCACCACCGCGATCATCATCGGGGTTGCGCTTTCGATGGTGCTGTTTGTCATGCGCAGCAGCTACCTGGAGATTTCGGTGGACAACATCGACAAAAACCATGCGAAAGGCAAAAACCTCACCGATAATGCCAGCGGCATAAAGCTGGTGTATGTGTCGGGTCAGATTTTCTTTGGATCTCAAGATCGGATCATATCCTGCATCCACAGTCTTTCAGATGCGAAATCCATTGTCCTCAGTATCAGAGGAGTGCCGAGTATCGACCAGAGCGCGATGGGAGAGCTACGCGATCTTTGGGAGGAATACAAAGCCAGGGGGGTGGATATCCTGTTCTGCGGCCTGCAACCACAAGTGTTGAAAATGTTCGAACGTTCTGGATTTCTCAAGGTCCTCGGAGAGAAAAATGTATATCAGCACGCGGTGGAAGCGATCGATTCACTATCGAATATTCAAAAAAAATCCTGATAGACTCGAACTCCACTTTTGCTAAATACCATACTGGATAAGAATTCCTCATGATGCTGTATGTCTGCCAGACTTGACACCCGCTTGCTTTTCTTGGTATGCAATATCCATATTCCATCGACATCCGCCAAGGAGCTGTTATGACAAGAATTGCAATTCCCGCCCTTACCAAGGATCTTGTCCGTGTGCTCATCGATGCAGACACTATTCAGCGTCGGGTGAATGAACTTGCCCACCAGATAAACAAAGACTATGCCGGGATCACGGAGAGTCTGATCCTTGTCGGTGTGCTGAAAGGTTCCTTTATCTTCCTCGCGGATCTCTGCCGGAAGCTTGATGTGCCCCATGTGGTCGACTTCATCTCGGTTTCCAGCTATGGTGGCTCCAGCCAGACCACAGGCAATGTGCGGCTGATCATGGATGCCCGTGAGAACATGGAGAACCGCCATGTCATGATTGTCGAGGATATCCTCGATAGCGGGTTCACTTTGGATTATCTATGCCGGAACTTCAAAGCCCGCAATGTGGCCTCACTTAAAACGGCTGTGCTGCTTGATAAACCCGAACGACGCAAGGTGGATGTGGAGCTTGATTATATCGGCTTCCAGATTCCAGATGTGTGGGTGGTCGGCTACGGCCTCGATTACGCGGAACGATACCGCACCCTTCCCTACATCGCCGAGATGGTCCCGGTAACTGTGTGACAGCAACTTCTGTATCGACATATAAGGAACGCAGCATGGACGAAAGGTATTATGTAGGATATGCGACTATCCATAAATTGGTTAAGAAACTCGCTGACCGACTCATGGCTTCCGGTTTTGATCCTGATGTGATTGTCGCGATTGGGTCCGGGGGATTCATCCCCGCTCGGATTGTGAAAACCTACATCAACCGGCCTATCTACGCAGTAGGGATTTCCTATTATGGCTTGGATCAGAAGCACATGACCCATCCGCAGAAGATTCAGTGGATCGATGAAGTGAAGCAGCATCTGCGCGAAAAACGGGTGCTGTTGATCGATGAAGTCGATGATACCCGCGCGACCTTGAGCTATTGTGTGAAGGAATTGCTGGAATATGAACCAGCCGAGATCGCAGTGTTGGTGCTCCATAACAAACTGAAGCAGAAAGACGCTGAGTTTCCCCCGCAGATCAAACGCTACTTCTCTGGACTCGATATCGAGGACTTATGGATTAAATATCCCTGGGACGCCATTGATATTGAAGAGCACGAACGTTGCGAGCAGACGATGCTCGCCGAATATAGCCGCCTTGGCAAGGAGACTGGATTATGAGTGTTACCGCGATTGTAGGTGCCCAATGGGGCGATGAAGGAAAAGGCCGGGTGGTGGATTATCTTGCCCAGCAAGCCGAGGTAGTCATCCGTTACCAAGGTGGCGACAATGCAGGCCATACGGTTATCAACGATAAAGGCAAATTCGCCCTGCATATCATCCCTTCCGGAATCTTCAATCCAGAAACCGTATGTCTTGTGGGAGCTGGAACGGTAGTGAATTTCGATACCATGGCTGTTGAGCTCGCTTCCATAGCCAAAGCCGGGGTTGACGGAAAAAATCTATTCATAGACCGGCGTGCCCACCTCATCATGCCTTTCCACTGCCTGCTCGATGGTGCTGAGGAAGCCTCAAAAAAGAGCGGCTGGGCGGTTGGAACCACCAAGCGGGGTATCGGTCCGTGTTATAGCGACAAAGCCTCCCGCGTGGGAATCCGCGCTTCGGATATCCTCGATCCTGATAGGTTGCGGACTCGGTTGGAGATGCTCCTCCCGCAGAAGAACAGAGAGCTGTCCTACTATGGCATCCCTGAGGTAACCGTCGAGTCCCTTATGGAGCTCTGCGGCCGCTGGCGCGCTCAATTCGGCGCACAGATCATAGACACTGTCCCTGTTCTTAAAAAAGCAGTGCTCTCAGGAAAGAGGGTGCTTTTGGAAGGTCAGTTGGGAATCATGCGTGATCTGGATTGGGGTATCTACCCCTACACCACCAGCAGCAATCCAACCGCGGGTGGAGCCTGCAGTGGCGCGGGACTTGCACCTCGATATATCGATGAAGTCATCGGCGTGGTCAAGTGCTATTCCACTTCGGTAGGCGGCGGGCCATTCCCAACCGAGCTCCTGGATGAAGTAGGAGAACGCTTGCGGTCTGTTGGCGCGGAATTTGGCGCCACCACCGGTCGCCCACGGCGTTGCGGCTGGTTTGATGCGGTGGCGGCTTCGTTCTCGTGCTGGGTGAATGGTTTCACCAGTATCGCCATCACCAAACTGGATATCCTTGATAACTTTGAAACTCTCAAGGTCTGCACCGGTTATCTTATCGATGGAGAAGTGGTCACCCACCTCCCCGATACTTCCGGTCAGGAAAAAGCACAGCCTATCTACGAAACCTGGGAAGGATGGATGACCAGCACCGCTGACGCACGCACGTGGGAAGCCCTCCCGCCCAAAGCGCAAGCATACATAAACCGACTTGCCGAACTTACCGGTGCTCCTGTGAAGTTCATCTCCGTAGGCCCCGAGCGCGATCAAATCATCATCTGCGATACGAAGTAGAAGACTGGAGGAATCCATGGGCGATCAATACTCACACGACACTTTCATCTCCCCGTTCACATGGAGATATGGAAGCGAAGAGATGCGGTCGCTCTGGTCCGAACAGCATAAACGACTGCTTCTTCGAAAGGTATGGATCGCTCTTGCGACTGCGCAGCACAAAGCTGGTCTGGTCTCTCGTGAGCAGCTGGCAGACCTCATCGCCCATCAGGACCAGGTGGATATCCAGCGTGCTTCCGAACTCGAGGCGCAGATACACCACGACCTCATGGCCGAGATACGCACATACGCGGAGCAATGCCCTATCGGGGGAAGTATCATCCATCTAGGTGCCACCAGCATGGACATCCTGGACAATATGGATGTGGTCCGCCAGAAGGAAAGCCTCGAGCTCATCCTGAAGCGTACCCGGCAGTTCGCTCTTGAACTAAGCATTCGGATGGAGCAATATGCCGATGTCCCCTGCATGGCCTACACCCATATTCAACCGGCAGAACCTACTACTATAGGCTATCGTCTAGCTCAAACCGCTCAGGATATCCTTGATGATCTTGATCAGCTGGAGGCTGTTCTTGCTAATCTCCGTGGAAAGGGGATGAAGGGTGCGGTGGGTACTTGCGCCTCCTACGCCGTCCTCTTGGAGGACTCTGGAATCACTCCCATGGAGTTGGAGAAGGAGGTGATGGAGCAGCTTGGACTGGTCTCATTCACCGCCGCCACGCAAGTGTATCCACGAAAACAGGACTGGCGATTGGGAACAGCTCTCAGTGGACTTTGCGCCACTTTGTATAAATTCGCCATAGATTTCCGTCTGCTCCAGAGTCCCGCCATCGGAGAATGGAGCGAACCCTTTGGATCGATGCAGGTGGGCTCCTCCGCGATGCCCTTTAAACGGAATCCTATACATTCAGAGAAAATCGACTCGCTGTGCCGATATGTGAGTGTGCAAAGCGATATACTTTGGCAAAATGCAGCCAACACCCTCTTGGAACGCACACTTGACGATTCCGCCAACCGGAGGGTGGTATTTCCCGAGATGTTTCTTGCTGTTGACGAGATCCTGCTCACTGCGATCAAGCTGACCAAGGGCATGCAGATCCATGACACTGCAGTCGGGCGCAACCTCGCCCAGTACGGATTGTTTGCTGCAAGTGAACGCCTGCTGATGGAACTAGGCAAACGAGGCGCTGACCGTCAGGAAATGCATGAGCTTTTACGTACCCATAGCCTTGCCGCCTGGGCGGAGGTCCAGCGGGGCCACGAGAATCCGCTGGCAAAATCGCTGAGCGAAGACCCAGAAATCACCTGCAGGATCCCGCAGGAAAAAGTGGTGGAGCTGTTGAACGCTGGTGATTATGTGGGCGAAGCGCCCTTACGCACACGGATGATACTCGAGCAATTGAATCGGAAACTGGGAATCCAACAGTAGTTGTCCGATGGACTGCGTTGGAATCAGCTGCAAACTACGAGATAAAGCTTAAGCCACCCCTGAACAGACTGTAGTACACTATCATCCGGGGAAACCTGGATAAGGTGGCCAGGGCGACTTTCCAATGATCAACCTTAAGCATGCCGCTCATCCAGCAGACAGTTGAAAAGGGAATCGGAGTAAAACCCGCTATCACCACCGCCCATACCCCATAGCGCTTGATCAGCTTCTCGCCATCTTCCGAGAAATTATCGGTGAATTGCTTGATGAAAGGAATCTTACCAAGCAATCGTCCAATCCAATATCCACCATAACCTCCAAGGGCTGATGCGATTGAAAGGGTCAGAAGCAGGCCCACCGGGTCCCAATCCATCACAAAGGGGAACAGGATATCGACACTGATGGGGACGATGAGCATATCGTTGAGAAACACAAAAACCGCAGCGCCTGGATAGCCCAACCGGTGGCTCACCCAATCTCCAATGGCATGGAAACTATCTTTTAGAAAAAAGAAACCGATGACGTAGATAATGAGAAAAGCGACCATCAGCAAGAACATCTTGCCAAACACCTTTCCCCAGTCCAGTTCTCCGGATTTATTGAATACGGTGGTATTGAATAGATGCATCCGATTGCTATTATGTTCTTTAGTGGGTTTCAACACCAACTGCTCCTTGGTTGAGCAACTCAACAAATCCGTGCAGGAACTCTTCTTTTCCCTCTGCCTTGGTGCCGATGCCTTGCCACAGAGGGGGTTTGCCACCACCCTTGGCCTGCAACACTGGAAACAGGCGTTCCCGGACCACTGCAAAAGGCAAAGCCTTCTCAACCGCGCCCTTCAGCACCACCATCCAAGTGAGAGTCCCATCCGTCCGTTGCTGCACCAGGCATAACGCTAACAGAGGAATATCTAGAACTGCTTCAGACACCAATTTTGGGTAGGTGTCCAGTTCATTCGTGACATCTATCGTCAATACCGGGCAGCCAAGAATCCGAGGAGATGACTCCACCAAATCGCCAAAGGTCTTCTTCACAAGTTGCAGTTGTGTTTTCTGAAGCCGATACTGGGCATCGGCGGCAGCTCTTTGCAGCTCAGCGGCCCGAGCCAACAATTCGTGGGGCTGGGCAGAAAACAGGACCCCCAAATCTCCCACGATCCGCTGGTTTGACCGAATCTGCTCAACCACCCGGTCACCGGCATACCAATGCGTGCGTACATGTCCGCGGATCATCTCGCTCCCTTTGTACAGCACCTGCTTGATATGCGCGGTACTCTGGACATGCAGGCCCCCGCACGCGATGATATCGAATTCACCTATACTCACCAGACGGACAAGTCCGTTGACTTTGATGGAACGACGCAAGCCTAGCGCTTGGGCTTCCTCAAAGGGAAGTTCCTGGAATGTCACCGGAACATTCAGCCGGACAATCTCGTTCACCCGGTCCTCCACAGCGGTTATTTCCTCAGGATCAATCTCTGAACGGTCGGTCTCAATGGAAAGACAATCGTGTCCGAGGTGCACGGCAACAGTTCCAATCCCTTTGAGGGAATGGAGAATTCCCGAGATGAGATGCTGAGCAGTGTGTTGTTGCATATACTCAAAACGATGCCCCCAATCCAACTTCATGAGGTATTCTTTACCCTCCTGTAGCGAATTTAAGCCATCAACATAATGCAATATCCTTCCATCGGCATCTTCGGCAGTATCAAGCACGGCTGCTGTTCCGATCCATCCGCGATCGCCTGGCTGCCCGCCACCTTCTGGATAGCAAATGGTCCGGTCGGTTATCACAGCAGGCCCTTTGGGAGTCTGCACCAGTTTTTGAATTCCTACCATTAGCTCCAAGAGTAGAGGATCCTGATAGAATTGGGGGAAAGTTGGTTCCATTGCCATACACTACTTCTTTTTTTCTCCACCGTCCAGATGGACCTCCAAACCAACATCCTCGGGGAATATCGCCCAGCTTTTTGCGACAGGCAGATGGAGATGTGCACGCATCGCGATAATCCTGATGGAGGTCACCACGAGAGCAGTGAGCGACAGTGTAGCATAGAAGGGCAATTCTGTTGAGGAGAGCAATAGAAAAACCACCCCCCCAATAAGGGAAGCCGTGGCGTAAAAGTCACTTGTAAGCACAAGGGGGACTGTTCTTGCCATCATATCTCGCAATACCCCTCCGCCTACCGCTGTAAAAACACCTGAGAGGATGATTCCTATATCGCTCACACCATACTGCATACCCTTAGCCGTCCCGATGGCTGTGAAAATCCCTAATCCGATGGCATCGAAGATACGTATGATCTGCCACCGACCCACAACCTGCGGTGCGATAAAGAACACCAACATGCCGGTAAAGATGCATATAATGAGGTAAGTCTCATCATTGTAGGCTGCTACGGGAGTCGCGCCAAGCAGGAGATCCCGGAAAACACCACCACCGACACCGACGATGCAGGCAAATACCACCACCCCCAGAAAGTCCAACTTGATGCGGACTCCGCGTACTGCGCCAGTAACAGCGAAAACGCACGTACCAAAAAGATCAAAACCATACATGACAAGTGTTTCGATTTCCATTAAGATTCCCTCAGCCAAGAAATATACCACGTTGCGCATACTTGTCCAATATGATGATTGCGAGTATCCTACAAGTGTGTATCGGTGATTCCATCTAAAGGAGCGCAGCATGTCTTTACTGAAATCAGCTTGGGAAATTGCATTGGAACGAACTGAGAATATTCAAGCGGACCCAGAGAAGATCAAGAAAGAGGCCGTATTGAATGATGGTCGACGGCTTGCAGGGGCGTTTCTTACCGCTGACACCCTCGATTCACAGCCTATCGAGAAAGCGTACGGTTCTTGTGATTCTACCAGCCAGCCTATCATGCGCGAAGGAATCGCTTTGACCATCCTGCTCAATATCGCCCTTCCACAGGCAACGGATTTTGAGGCACGCTTCGACCGGCTGCTGTATCTCGCACAACTGATTGAAGAAGACGACCCCAATCCACTGCAGATGCTAGGTCAGATCAAGCAGTTCCTCCAGAAATTCCTCGCTGCCCGAGACAGTCTTGCCGACAGGATGAAACAACAATACCAAGGCATGTTCGACGAAAAGCAAGAGCGCTTGATGCAGAAGTATGGCAAGGGGATCAATTCAGCGATTGAGCAGGACCCTGAATACCTCAAGCTTGTGCAAAAGGGGTATGCCCAGATCACAGCTCAATATCAACAAGCTCTCAGCGATGCGAAGGAGCAGCTTAAACAGATGTGGGGACTTTCATAACCCTCAGTTTAAAGAAAATGCCCGGCTCCACCCTACCGGTGGTACGCCAGGCATCGATTCAGATAATGAAAGATTGCGTTCGAGAGCTTTTTACACCCAATACTGCGCCATTCGGGCTACAAGCGACTTGCGATACCCTTCCCAATCGGTGATGGGATGCAAGGCAAGACCTTCCTCACATGCGGCTTTCGCCACTGCGACAGCTTCCCACTCGATCACACGCGGATCGAAGGGTTTCGGCACGATATAGTTCCGTCCGAATTTGAACGACTGGCCGCCATAAGCCTTGCTCACGCTCTGGGGGACTTCTTCCTTTGCCAAGTTTGCAAGAGCTTTGGCCGCAGCCATTTTCATTCCTTCGGAAATCTTGGATGCACGCACATCAAGCGCACCACGGAATATGAACGGGAATCCCAAAACATTGTTGATCTGGTTGGGGAAATCGCTTCGCCCGGTGGCCATGATAAGATCGCTTCGAGTGGCGACAGCGAGATCGTAGCCGATCTCCGGGTTAGGGTTGCTCATCGCGAAGACGATGGGGTCCTTCGCCATGGAGAGCAGCATCTGCGGTGTCACACAGTCCGCCACGGAAACACCCATGAACGCATCGGCATCGACGAAGGCTTCCTCAAGTGTGCGGATCTCACGGGTGGTGGCGAATTCTTCCTTTTCGGGAGTCATACCCTTCACACGGCCCTTGTAGATCACGCCCTTGCTGTCCAGCATCACGATGTTCTCGTGTTTCACACCAGCAGAGACAAACATCTTTGCGCAGGAGATACCGGCCGCGCCGGCTCCATTGACCACAACTTTCATTTCGGAGAGCTTCTTCCCCACGAGTTCCGCTGAATTCATCAAGCCAGCGGTCGAGATGATCGCTGTTCCATGCTGGTCATCGTGGAAGATGGGGATATTGCACATCTCAATCAGCTTCTGCTCAATCTCGAAACATTCCGGCCCTTTGATGTCCTCAAGGTTAACCCCTCCGAAGGTGGGTTCCATCGCCTTGACGATTGCGATCACTTTGGCTGGATCTTTCTCGTTCAACTCGATATCAAACACATCGATATCCGCGAAACGCTTGAACAGCACGCCCTTGCCTTCCATAACTGGTTTTGAGGCCAACGCACCCCGGTCGCCCAGTCCAAGGATAGCGGTTCCGTTCGAAATTACCGCCACAAGATTTCCTTTCGAGGTATACTGGTAGGCGGTCTCTGGATTCGCTTCAATCTCCAGCACGGGTTTGGCTACCCCGGGAGTATAGGCGAGCGACAGGTCTGCAGCAGTCTGGCAGGGCTTTGTGGGCACAACCGACACTTTTCCCGGCTTTCCATCAAGGCAGTGGTAAGCCAATGCTTTTTCTTTCAATACGTCCATGTTTTCCTTCTTTTCCTTATTCTTTATTTTGTTTCAAAATCGAAATGATAATTGAGCTTGTACTTGTCGCGGAGCTCAACCATCATCTTGCGCAAACTAGGAGGAACCGGGCAACCATGTTCCTTACGATACTGCCAGGCGAGATATTCCTTTTCACCAGCTGTATAGATGCGGTCTTCGCCAGGAGCCTTCTTGGATTCACGGATCTCACGGCAGATGGTTCCAGCGATACGCTTGAACACCTCAAGTCCCATGAAGCGGGCAGGGTCGATCGCGATGAAGAAGTGGCCCAGAGGATAGGGAATGGGCTTGCCATTCGCATCGAACCCATTGAGTTCCTTCATGAAAGCCCCGTCTTGCAACGCTGCGGAGAGGATCTCCACCACCAAGGCATATCCGAATCCTTTATATCCACCGGTCACATCGCCGATGCCGCCAAGTGGAGTGAGGGCTGCCTCGCCGGTGTTCAGGTCCTTCAGCACCTGCTGTGTATCGGTACGAGTCTGGCCATCAAGCCCGATAACCCAGCCTGGAGGAAGCTCTTTTCCCGCCCGGCCGTAGACCTCGATCTTGCCCCGTTGGGTCACCGAGGTGGCGCAGTCCAGCACGAAGGGGAATTCCTCATCCGTGGGGAGACCGAAAGTCAGTGGATTGGTTCCCATCATGTTCTCTACACCAAAGGTCGGTGCGATTGAAGGACGGGCATTGGTCCCGGTAACACCGATCATGCCAGCTTGGGTAGCCATGGTCGCGTAGTAACCGGCGATTCCATAGTGGTTGCTATTACGGACGGCAACCATACCCATCCCGTATTTCCTTGCCTTCTCGATCGCCATCTCCATGGCTTTCTTTCCCACGACATGCCCCATCCCGTTATGCCCATCAAGCACAGCAGTGGTCATGTCATCCTTCAGAACCTCGATGGTGGTGATAGGATTCATAATGCCGATGTTGATCCGGTCGATATAAATCGGCTTCAGCCGGCCGATACCGTGGGAATCAATTCCCCGCTTGTCAGATTCAATCAGCACATCTCCGATAACCTTGGCATCTTCAGCTGGAATACCGCTCGCCTTGAGCGCATCCACCATGAAATTCTCCAACGTTTCGAAATCCACCCACACGCAATCCTTGTACGCATCCTCGTAAGCCATAGCTCACCTCCCTTATCCTATATCAACGGCTATCAGCCTGCTATGATCAGTTCAATACCTAGAGCCTCAAGCTCCTCGCTGGAGAGCATCTTCCCCCCATTCGAATCCGTCACCAGCACATGGATGCTCTGCACATCGACCGTTCGGAAGTTGGACACCACGCCGATCTTATTCCCGGCGGCCACCACAATCACCTTTCCAACGGTTTGGTCGATCATAGCCCTGGTGGTTTCCGCCTCCTCGATGACCGGAGTGGTGAGGCCAGCGCTCAAACTGAACCCATCCACTCCGATGATGGCCTTGTTCGCATAGACATTTCCAATAACCGGCTGGGAAAAACTACCCGAGACCGAATGAGAACGATTGCGATAGACACCCCCAACCAGTATCAAACGGAAAGAAGTCTCTTCGTTAGCGATCCACGCGGCATCGATATTATTCGTGACGATCGTTATCTCATGGTGCCTGAGTGCCCGAATGACTTCCAAAGTGGTTGAACCACTATTTATATACACCGTATCTCCGGGAGATATGAGGGCGGCGACAGCCAATCCTATGGATTGTTTCTCAAAGGGGTATTCAAGAGCTTTCTGGGAATAAGCCGGCTCCACAGGAAGCGAGCGACGAAGCGTGGCCCCGCCATGGGTTCGTTCCACCAGGCCTTCCGAAGCAAGATAATCAAGATCTCGTCGGACAGTGAGCACGCTTACTTGGAAACGTTCGCTAAGCTCTTGCACCTGAACCACTCCATCGGCGTGGATGAGTTCAAGAATCTGACGTTGCCGATCAGCTGGTATGATTCCCAAAATCCGACCCCCTAAGCCTGAATCTTTTTTAATGTTTATGATTCTTTTTGAATTGTACCTAAGAAATCCGCACCTGTCAATTCATTTCCAAATCGTATTAATCCAAAAGAATACAGATGGATTCCAACTGAGAGATCATTTCCTGGCACAAAGCAGAACTGAAGCTATCAAAGCTTTGCTGTTTACGGGGTTGCACTTCGGATGCTTTTCTGCTATCTTCACTGTTGCGTCGGTGCCGTACCCAAGTGGTAAGGGACAGGTCTGCAAAACCTCTATGCACCGGTTCGAATCCGGTCGGCACCTGAAAAAAGGGAGTTGTCCTCACGACAGCTCCCTTTTTCATGCTTGCACAATCACATTCTTGTTATGTGGAATTGGTTGCTGGAACCTTTTCCACACCGGTTGTGGAAAAGGTTCCAGCAACCAAAACCACATCCATCGGCCTCAGCTTAAGTTCACCATACAAGAAGCTTCTCCTCCATCTTTTTTAGGAAATGGAATGTGGTGTCCGCTTCGATAAAAGCCCAAGCCTTGCCACGCTTGAGGACGACACCTTCCACCACCTGCTCAACTGTCTGAATGCCAGCTGACATCTTTGGATTGTCGTACGCGGTGAACGCCGTGCCGTACCGCTGCACCCGGACTTTCCCTGGGGCGATGGAATACGAAGTCGGTGCTCCCAAAAGCGTAGGGTTCTTGAGCGATTCGGCTAGACCATTGGCGTAATATCCTGTGGCGTTCTCCACTCCAAGGCAAAAGGTCTGGTCCGTACCACCGTCATACAGTGCCCAGGGAGTCATTGGACGGCCTCCATACTGAAGCCACAGATCGTTGAAGTTTAGAGGAATCTCGTCTTCGGCAACCACAGCGGGCCCCGGGAAGAACGAGAAGTATATCATCTGCTGCCGTGGATTAAGCACACTGCTCCAACCGAGTTTCGCTTCCCGAGGGACTGCCCCTGTGATGAAATCGGTATGTCCGATCATCCCCGGAACTTCGGAAAGATCGCACGTTCCTTCTTTTCGGAGAGGAGCCTTTGACAAGTCGGTGAATTCCTTTCCAAAAGCAAGACGGGAGGAATGCTCGAATTCGGATTTCTCCACAGCTGTGATAAAATTCTGCGCGCTCAGATTTATAATACATCCAGTTTCCAAAAATGGGGAACCGACTGTATTGTGCCAAGCGGTATTGGCCGGAAAAGCCTCGGTACCCGAGTTCTTGATGGATACACTGGTATAGAGCACCGGATGTCCCGGAAGAAGCATGTCGATCTTGAACGCATCGAACCTATAGCCGGCCGCCTTGCCATGCATGGAAGAGAGCACCCAATTGGCCCCGGTCTCGAAATCCGTGCCGTATTTCAGCACGCCCCACTGACCATTGGCGGTCCATCCATGAGGTTCCTGGAACACACCATCCAAAGTGTGGCCACCCCCGAAATTGGGAAAGCAAAAGAAATTTCCCGCCAGATGATACAGCAGGGTGCTGTCGCGCCAGAACTCATGATTAGCATCGTCAGCAAGAGAAACACCTTTTCCATGGAACCAATAGAGCGGATGGGCGTTGATCCTTCCCCCTCTCGCACTGGTATTGCTCAGCTCAAGCACCATTCCCCCTTGGTCCTCGATGACGCTTCGCAACATCCCGTTGGAAAGCATGGTGGCATTCCGTCCGTCCCACAACTGCATCCTCCGCACGTCCATACACAATTCCTCCCCTGATATCCCAGCATTCACTGTCATTTAGCGATTTTCTCGCATAAGATGGGTGTCAAATCCATCGTAGCAGAGTATACTGACAGCAGAATCATACCCTCAAGCATCCACCAATGCAACCAGTGATTGAAGAAAGGAGCAGTGAATGATACATGAACGGAACCTGGTGTTTACCCTGCACACCCTCAACACAACCTATCTACTGCGCGTAAACGAGTCCAACCACCTAGAGCAACTCTACTATGGCCGTCGTTTGCGTTCCTCAAATCATTTTGAGGCCTTTGTCGACAAACACTCCATACCGACCGGTAATTCAATAGCATATGACGAGGCACATCCAACCCTATCGCTGGACAACATGTGCCTGGAATACTCCACCTATGGAAAGGGGGACTTCAGGGAGAGCCAAGTCGTCTTCAGCCGGAAGAATGGGGACCGGGTAGCCGATTTTCTCTATCGCGAGCACCGGGTGATCAAAGGAAAACCCCGGACGTTCAGCGGCTTGCCGGAATCCTATGGAGACAACACTGAATGCACAACCTTGGTAGTCGTCCTGATTGAGAAAGCACTGAAAATCAAGCTTGAACTCATCTACACCGTGTTCGATGCCTGCGACATCATCACCCGCAAGGTCGCCCTCCTCAACGATTCAGATGAAGCCATCAGTCTTGAGCGATTGTTCAGCTATCAACTGGATTTGCCAAAAAGCTCGTACGATTTAGTCACCTTCGATGGCTCATGGGCCCGGGAACGTTTCAGAAATGAACGCAAACTGCTTCCTGGGATCATCGTAAACGACTCCAAGACAGGAATGAGCTCTTCTCGGCACAATCCCTGCATATTTTTAAAACAATCGGGAAAAGGCGAATCCGAAGGTGATTGCTATGGCAGCAACCTCATCTATAGCGGAGACCATTGCGAGACTGTCGAAGTAAGTCCGTATGGCAAGACCAGGCTTCTCAGCGGTCTCAACCCAGCGACTTTCCGCTGGACCTTGCATGCCGGGGAGAAATTCCAGAGCCCTGAGGCAATCCTCACTTTCAGTCATGAAGGATTGAACGGAGCAAGCGCCCATTTCCATCGGTTCATCAACAGCCATGTGGTGAGGGGTGATTGGAAATACCACCAGAGACCCATTCTGGCCAACAATTGGGAAGCCACCTACTTTGAGTTCACCGAGCAGAAGCTGCTTTCACTTGCAAAATCCGCAGCCGATCTAGGTGTGGAGCTTTTCGTTGTGGATGATGGATGGTTTGGAAGCAGGGAGGACGATACCACCTCGCTAGGCGACTGGACAGTGAACACCCGAAAGCTTCCCAACGGACTCGCCAGCCTTTCAAAGAAAGTCCATAATCTAGGGTTGCTTTTCGGCCTTTGGTGCGAACCCGAGATGATCAGCAAGCAGAGCGCGCTCTACCGAGAGCATCCCGAGTGGATGGTAGCCCTTCCCGACCGCGCCCCTTCACCCGGGCGCAACCAATACCTGCTGGACCTTACCAGAGAAGACGTGCGCGACTATCTTTTCAAAGCGCTTTCCACCATCTGGAATATGGCGGAGGTTGATTATGTGAAATGGGACATGAATCGTCCCTTCAGCGACATGCATAGCAACACCCCCTCCTTCCGCCAGGAGGAATTCAACCATCGGTATATCCTCGGGCTCTATGAATTGCTTGAACGTTTCATCAAAGCCTTCCCCCATATGCTCTTCGAATCCTGCGCGTCGGGTGGCAACCGCTTTGACCTCGGCATGCTCTGCTACATGCCCCAGACCTGGACAAGCGACAATACCGACGCCTTATGCCGCATGCACATCCAGGAAGGCACCTCCTGCGGATATCCGCTTTCAACCATGGGGGCGCATGTGTCCGCTTCGCCAAATCACCAGACTCTTAGGGAAACCTCCATTGAATCCCGTTTCAATGTGGCGGCTTTTGGGCTTCTTGGCTATGAGCTGGACCTTACCTCCATCAACGACCATGAGCGGGAATCCATCCTCAGCCAGATTGAATTCTACAAGCTGCATCGCTCGCTGTTCCAATACGGTGAATTTTTCCGGGTTGAACCAATCGCAGATGGAGGCAATCAAAGCCTCTGGGTTGTGGCGACTCCGGACAGGAGCGAGATGATCGTGCTGTTCTTTCAAACACTCAACACCCCGAACGCGGGAGGAGATATCATACGTATTCCCATCGCCGATACCGAAGCCACCTATGCCATCACGCCAAGGAAGGAACGGATCAGCCTGAAGGTGTTTGGCGACCTGATCAACCGCATATCCGTCGTCAAATTGAAGTCCGATACTCTTTTAGAAAAAATAGTGACAGACCGGGTATCACTTGAAAGCGAGTTGGAGTATTACATTGTACCTGGTGATATCCTTGCCTATGGTGGAATTAAGCTAAACCAGCAGTTCAGTGGCACAGGGTATGATAAGGAAACACGGGTGATAGGGGATTTCGGTTCCCGGCTGTACCATTGTAAAAAAATGCAATAATTCCTATATTGTGAACATGCATCAAACGGATTGCCATATCACGTTGATTCCATACGGTACCGCGATGAAGGAACAAGAAAGGCAGCTTTTCCTCGATTGCCTGAATATCCGCGAGCAGGTTTTCTGTATCGAGCAACAAGTCCCGTTCACGATTGAACAGGATGGCAGGGATATAGAGAGCGCTCATGTGCTGCTGTGGGTGCAGGACCTTCCTGTGGGGACTCTCCGGTACCGAAGGACAGATCTTGGCCTTAAATTCGAACGGATCGCGATCCTTAAGGAATATCGGGGCTTGCATTACGGTAGAACCTTGCTAAGAGAGGCCATCAGGTGCGCCCGGGAAGATGGAAACCAATCCAAAATATACCTTCACTCGCAAATATCCGCCAAGGACTTCTATGCGAAGATAGGGTTCATTCCAGAGGGTAGCCAGATAATAGAGGCCGGTATCGCCCATATCAAGATGTCCCTACCTGATGAAGCCGAACGCCATTTTCTCAATGCTATCGAAGAGTTCCACTCTGCATGCGTATAGCGGCCTGACAGCCTAATGCACCCGCCCGATGGTCTGGTACATATCCGGATTATCGCCGGCAGCCTGTAGAAGACTGGCCGAAACCATATCCAACCTATTCACAACCGTCTCATCCAGCTCCACGGTGAAGGTCTTCAAAAGTTCTTCCAGCTGCGCCACCGAACGCGCCCCAGCGAGCGCGACATCGATGAAAGGCCGTTGCAACACATAAGCCAGCGCCAGGTTGGTTGGGGCGATTCCCGTTTCAAATGAGATCGCGTTGAATCCCTCCAGGCAGATCTTCGTCTCGGCTTCCATTCCCGGGCCTTTATGACGCGTTGCCGCCCACGTTGAGGAGAAGTGCCTCGTCTGCTTCCGGTTCTCCGGAAATTGCGCTATGCTTTGGTACTTTCCGCTCAGTAGTCCTTGTTGCAAAGGTGAATAGGCAATGACTCCAAGTCCTAGCGCCTTTGATTTCTCCGCTATGCCGTTCTCCACCACCCGCCACATGAGGCTGTACGGTAGCTGGTTGCTGATCAAATCCCTACCACCATGGTCCTGGAGGTCGCGCCGGCCGAAATTGCAGACGCCAAGATATCTGATTTTCCCGGCGGATCGCAAATCAGCAAGCGTGTCGAAAGCGGCATCGAGCTCGGACTTGCTCTCTGTAGGCCAATGTATCTGCATGAGGTCTATGGCTTCGCGGCCCAATCTCTGCAGACTTTCCTCCACCATCCGCACGAGGTCAGCCGGAGACTTGCCATCCACTTTGAACTTTGTCGCCACCAGCGCGTCTTGCCTTCCCTGGAGCGCCAGCCCCAGCACCCGCTCGCTGCGGCCACCGCCGTAGTTAGGCGCGGAGTCGAACAGATTTACTCCCGCATCCATAGCGGCATGGATTACCTCGATGCACTGTTTCTCCTCAATCGACGACCAAAGCGCGTCACCGGCGAAAGTCCAAGTACCGATCGACAGCCTTGAAACCACAGGACCTTGTTTTCCCAATCTCACCATCTGCATGGATTTTCCTCCGGTTATTGTCAATGGATTTCAAACACGACTGAGACCGTGCTGATGATACTGAGCTCTCCGGTGGGAATATCGGTGTTGTAGGAACTCTCAGCCACATACATCATATCGGCTTTGGCCATATTGCGGGGGGCGCTTTGATAGTCGCTGGTCGCGTAGTCCTGTATCGAAATAGGCCTGCCAAGTTTCATGCCACCGCCTTTCGCATATTCCTGTGCTTTCTGCACAGCTTTCTCCATCGCCAGCAATCTGCTTGCCGTGTAGGCTTCGGTGGTATCCTCCTTGCTGAAGCTGATTGAGGAAACTGAGATGCTACCCACTGTACCTATGGAATCTATCAATTGTCCAAGGATGGCGGGGTTCTCCACAATGCCTCTGACGATCACATGCAGACTTTGGTTTGCCCGCTGTCCCACGAGAATTTGTTCGTTCTCCACCCATTTGTATTCCGGCCAAAACCCGATTGAAGTCGTGGTAAGGTCCTTATCCTCAATTCCCGCGAGACGTATGATTTCCCGCAGTTGGCCGATTTTCGCATTCGCTTTAGCCTGCGCCTCCCTCGTGGTTTCGCCAAGTTCGGATACGGAGATGGAGAAGGAAGCTAAATCGGGAACCACAACGACAGTTCCCGTACCGGAGACGGAGATTGTCCGGCTTCGCTCTAAAATTCCCGTGTTGACGCAGCTGGTCGTCAGCAGGCCGATGGAAACGATGAGCAACAAACTGATGATTGATGTACGGATATTCATATGTACCTCGCTAAGAAAGAAGTTCAGGATGCTTTTGGGCATGACGTAGGAAAAAAGCCTGCGCCATCATCATGATTCCATTGTCAAATACCCCGGTTCCCATACAGTCCAATACCTCTTGAACCGGAACCCTCAGTATATCGATCTGCTCGTGGGTGTCCAACGATTGTCCGGCTACTTCCCGTACACCTTCCACAAAGAAAAACGACACCCTGTTGTTCATGAAGGCGGAATTGGGCGAGACCGATCCGAGTTCAACCACCTCTCCTTGGGGGACACAGCCAGTCTCCTCCCGAAGCTCCCGTATCGCAGCCTCCTTAGGGTCTTCGCCCTTATCAACCATGCCTGCCGGGAATTCAATGGTTATGGAATCGCTTCCATGCCGGTACTGACGAACCATGAGAAAACAAGGGGTTCCAGAAGAGTCGCGGAACCAAGGGACTATCGTCGCCCATAAGGGAGCCACCACCTCGATGAACAAACCGGATCGGCCGTCGGAGGATTCGCGCCGCACTCCGTGGATATCAAAAATTGGACCCTTGTAGACTGGTTCCCTACTGATGGTCCTCCATGAAAGCCGGTTCTTGAAATCCATTTCATCCATGCGTTTCCTCCGTGATGATTCCACTGCAGCTCATGCCGACCGAGAGAACGGTCGCAATCCGAGAGAACGCTTCCTCGACAACATTGTCCAGCGCTGAAGCCGATGAATCTGGTGCGCTTAAGGGAATCCTGCCAAGAAAAGGGGTACCAGTCGCTTGCGCCATCTTTTCGCCACCACCGATACCAAAAACCGGAATCTCATTGCGGCAGCAGGGGCAGACCAGTCCACTCATATTCTCCACCACTCCAAGAATGGCGATTCCCATTTTCCGACAGAAAGCCACACTGCGACGGGCATCGAGCAAAGACACCTCCTGTGGGGTAGTCACTATGATCGCACCCGTGAGTTCCGGAATGCTCTTGCACACAGTGATCTGCTCGTCTCCTGAACCGGGAGGAGAATCTATGAAAAGAAAATCCAACGGGCCCCATTGGACTTTTGCGAGCAGATCGTTGATCGCGATGGTTTTCATAGGACCCCGCCAGATGACTGCGGCCTCTGGATCAGCCATGGCTCCATCGATTCCGGCGATTGCGAGATTTTCCTGCACTTTCACGGGAAAGACCATTCCCCCGGCGAGTCGCTGAGGTGCAAGAGGAGATACTCCCAGCATCTTGGCGACGTTGGGGCCATGCAAATCGGTATCGAGAATCCCTGTGCGATATCCCTTTTTGGCTATCTCACGGGCAAGATTCACCGCGACGGTGGTTTTTCCCACACCGCCCTTCCCGCTCATCACCAGAATCTTTCTTCCGATAGCATCCATGTGGGAACGGATGGCCTCGCGCAAAGCGACACGCTTCTCAAAATCCATCTCAGGCATCTCTCGATAACTCCTAATTGGAATGTATGCAATCGATACGCAAATAGCAAGATGAAAGCAGAAGGAATTCAACAGCTGGCCAGGGGGGTCTGGGAAATACCTGCTGAAGACCTACATGCCTAAATGACTTGAAAGACATGCGGATTCCCGTTATAGTAGGCTGGGTTATTTTGCAGTGATTGACTTCATTGCCATAAAAATATTCAAGGAGCACAGCATATGCTACAACTGCCAAACGAAATGCTTCTCGAGCAAGTAAACAACGGGCTGATCCTGATGGTGCTTGGAATGGGAGTAGTTTTCGTATTTCTCACGTTACTGGTCTTCAGCACAAAGTTTCTTTCGTTCTTCCTTCGCAAATTCTTTCCAGAGTCGGCCAAGCCTGTAACAAGGCCATTGTCGGTACCCGCCGCCGCGCCTTCCGCTCCCAATACAGCCGGAGCCGAAATCGCCGCAGCCATCGCAGCCGCAGTCGTCCGTTCCAAGCGCTAGCAGACTAACAACATCCAAGGAGTTCTTATGAAAAAGGTAAATTTCATGTGTACTGCATTCCGTGACGGTTTCCAATCCGTGTACGGTGCCCGTGTGTTCACCAAAGACTTCATGCCGGCTGTGCAAGCCGCGCGGGAAGCAGGTATCACTCACTTCGAAGCCGGCGGTGGCGCTCGGTTCCAATCCTTATATTTCTATACAAACGAAGATGCGTTCGACATGATGGATGAATTCCGGAAGGTCGCCGGTCCGGATGCGGACCTGCAGACTCTTTCCAGAGGTATCAATGTGGTGGGCCTTGACTCCTACTCCACCGATATCATCACCTTGCATGCCCAGCTCTTTAAAAAGCACGGTATCTCCACCATCCGGAACTTCGACGCCCTCAACGATGTCGACAACCTTATCGACAGCGGCCGCGCGATCCACGAGGCCGGGCTACGCCACGAAGTCTGCGTCACCATGATGGCGCTTCCCCCGGGAGCCACCGGTGCGCACGATGCGGATTTCTATGAGAAGACGCTCCGCGCTATCCTCGATGCGGGTATCCCCTACGATTCCGTCTGTTTCAAGGACGCTTCCGGCACCTCGACTCCAAAAATCGTATTCGACACCATCAAGCGTGCCCGCAAGCTGCTGGGCAAGGATATGAACCTCGTGTTCCACTCCCATGATACCGCCGGTGTCTGTGTGCAGCAGTATATGAACGCGATCGAAGCCGGTGCGAACCAAGTGGACCTTTCCCTGGTGCCTGTTTCCGGTGGTACCTGCCAGCCAGACCTTATCACCATGTGGCACGCCTTGCGCGGAACCGACTACACCCTGGATATCGATATCGACAAAGTGATGCATGCGGAGCAGGTGTTCGAGCAGTGCATGGCCGATTACTTCCTCCCCCCGGAAGCAACCATGGTGAACCCGCTCATCCCCTTCTTCCCCCTCCCCGGTGGCGCGCTCACCGCAAACACCCAGATGCTTCGAGACAATGGCATGATGGACCGTTTCTCAGAAATCACCAAAGCCATGGGCGATGTGGTGGCCAAGGGTGGATATGCCACCAGCGTCACTCCCGTCTCACAGTTCTATTTCCAGCAGGCCTTCAACAACGTCCTTTTCGGTCCTTGGAAGAAAATCGCCGAAGGGTACGGAAAGATGGTGCTTGGCTACTTTGGCAAGACTCCTGTCGCTCCCGATCCTAACGTGGTGAAGATATCCGCTGAACAGCTTAAGCTCGAGCCTACCACCGAACGCTGCATCGATATCAACAATCGGGATCCAAAGAAGGGCAAGGATGCCGCGGTGGCCATGCTTAAGAAAGAGAACCTGCCTCTCACTGATGAGAACATCTTCATCGCTGCTTCCTGTAAGGAAAAAGGTATTCTTTACCTCACTGGCAAGGCGAAGCCCAATGGTGTGCGCCTGAAGAGCGATGAGGTCAAAGCCGAAGCACCGGTCGCCCCAACGGCACCTGCTGCTCCTGCCGCCCCCGTCAAACCCGCGGCTCCCGCCGTCACCGATTACACCGTTATGGTGAACAACAATGCCTATGCTGTCCAACTGCATGGGAACCAAGCGGTGGTCAATGGTGTTGCCTATGCGATAGATGTGCAGGAAGGTATCGCCGCACCAATCGCAGCCCCCGTTGCAGCCCCTGTGGCCGGTCCAGCCCACGATGTGCTGGTGAAGGCTCCGATGCCGGGTCTTATCCTTCGCTCGAATATCAAAGTTGGCGACACCGTCAAGGAAAACCAGGTGGTGATGGTCATGGAAGCCATGAAAATGGAGAACGAGATTTTCTCTCCCGCTGCCGGAGTAGTGAAAGAAATCCGGGTGAAGCAGGGTGACCAACTTGCCGCTGACGATGTGCTGCTGGTGATCGCAGGAGCTGCAGGCTCAGTTGCCGCACCTGTCCACGCAGCACCGGCCGCGCAAGCCGCCCCTGTCAAGGCTGCTCCTGTCAAAGCCGCTCCCGCACCAGTTGCCGCGCATGCGCAGGCTCCTGCTGCTTCAGCTGCCGTCACTGAAGTGAAAGCACCGATGCCTGGTCTGGTCTTGCGCATCGAAGCAAAAGAAGGTGCGCACATCGCACAGAACGGACTTGTCCTCGTGATGGAAGCTATGAAAATGGAAAACGAGATTTTTGCTCCAGTCGCTGGGACAATCAAGAAGATTCTGGTAAAACAGGGCGACCAATTGATGGCGGATGATGTTCTCGCCATCATCGGTTGAGGGAGAGTGACAATATGATTGGACAAGCATTCTCACAATTGTGGCAGACTACCGGTCTAGTCGGCTTTATGGCCGCTGGTGGACTGGGAAATCTGGTCATGATCCTGGTTGGACTCGTCTTGCTCTACCTTGCAATCAAGAAAGGTTTTGAGCCTCTGCTTCTGATTCCCATCGGGTTCGGCTGCATTCTCGCCAATATCCCCTTCGCCTATATCGCGGGTATCGACCCCACCAGCGCTGCGGGAGATGCGGGCTTCATCAAGATTCTCTATGATATGGGCATCAAGACCGGTCTTTTCCCCATCCTCATTTTTATGGGAGTGGGTGCGATGACCGACTTTGGTCCTCTCATAGCGAACCCCAAGACGCTGCTGCTCGGCGCGGCAGCCCAGCTTGGAATCTTCTTCGCCCTTATCGGCGCGCTGGTCTTGAGTTTCCTGCCAGGAATCAACTTCGACCTGCATGCCGCCGCTTCCATCGGTATTATCGGAGGAGCCGATGGCCCTACGGCAATCTATGTAACCAGCAGGCTGGCTCCGGACCTACTCGGATCCATTGCGGTGGCAGCCTACTCCTACATGGCGCTGGTACCCATCATCCAACCTCCCATCATGCGGCTTCTTACTACCAAGAAAGAGCGCTTGATCAAAATGGAACAGCTAAGACCGGTATCCAAGGTGGAGAAGATTTTTTTCCCCATCTCGGTTCTCACCATCTGCGCCATCCTTCTGCCATCGGCCACACCCTTGGTGGGCTCGTTGATGTTTGGCAATCTTGCTAAGGAATGCGGAGTGGTCAACAGGCTCTCGGATACTATGCAGAATGCTCTGATGAATATCGTCACGATTTTCCTCGGACTCTCGGTTGGTTCCAAAATGCAGGCGGATCAGTTCCTCAACTTCAACACCTTGGGAATTCTCGCCCTCGGTCTGATCGCTTTTGCATTCGGGACCGCAGCGGGAGTGCTTATCGCCAAATTGATGAACAAGCTGGATCCAAAGCATCCGGTGAACCCTCTAATCGGGTCTGCTGGTGTGTCGGCGGTGCCGATGGCCGCCCGGGTTTCAAGCAAAGTAGGACAGGAAGCGAATCCGCACAACTTCCTGCTGATGCATGCCATGGGTCCGAATGTGGCTGGAGTTCTTGGTTCCGCGGTCGCCGCAGGTGTACTGCTGGCAGTGGTACCCTACATGGAACCCCTGGTGAATGGCCTCCGCCCCGCACTCGCGGTTTTCATGTAATCCAGTTTTTCAAGACGTTGGACTCCTCGGTGACGGGGAGTCTTTTTTTTATCATTTTCTCATTCTGGCGCAGTCTCAAGCACCTTCCATCTCCATTAGATGCAGGTTGTTCTTGTCGGCACTTGTGTTTTCGTCTATGATGGCCGCATGGCATATGTGATTGTATCAGCCACCTTGCTTCTGTTCTTCCTCGGATGGAATATCTTCCTCTGGGGTTACCGGGACTCCAACCGCCCGGTGCTTGAGCCGCACCCGCAGCAGGTGTTCGACCCTCGTTGCCGGCCGATATTCCTTGTGCATGAGCCTCCTGCGGATAAAGCCCTGATCATGGTGCACGGGTTTCCTTCCACCCCCCATACGTATGGGTATGCGGCCTCACGTGCTTTCGCAGAAGGGTATGATGTGTTCGTGCCTTTGCTCCCTGGGTTCGGGACCAAGCCGGAAGACCTTTACCACACGACTTTTTCCCAATGGTATGGCTATCTCTCGCGTTTCTATCAGTCAAAGCGTGGACAGTATCGTTTCCTGGGGGTGGTAGGCACCTCGATGGGGGGCGCGATGACCCTGCGTCTCGGAGAGGATTTCTCCGACACCCCGCAAGCCCCCGATGCCTTGGTCACGGTTGCGGCACCGTTGTTCATCAACAGCTTCCGCGACCGGGTGGTGAAGCGCTGGAGCATGTACATCATGCGGACCGTGGCGCTTTTCACCCCGGCCCTTTCTCCGGATATCCATTGGGGCGGCACCAAGCAAAACGATGGAGAGGAGATCTGGATTGGCTATAGGGGAACCTTCGTGCGCGCTGGCCTTAGCTTGGTGTATGCGTTCAAAGGTATCCGGCGCGATCTGGAGAAAATCACCTGTCCATTGCTGAGCTTCCACGATAAGCATGATGGCACTGTCCCCTATGCCAACCTAAAGGTGATAGCATCCCACGTGCGGGCCAAGCCTTTTAAGGAACGGACAGTGGAGATGCAGGCGAGCCACAACCGACATGTGCTGCTCATGTATGTTTCCGTCCAGAAACAATTGCTGGATGAGATAATTGAGTTCTGTGAGAGCTTAAAGCAAATGAACCGATAGAAGGAGCGCCTCCATGGAGAAAAGAAACGATTATATCAGATGGGACGAGTATTTCATGGGAGTCGCCCTCCTTTCCGCCCAACGGAGCAAGGATCCCAACACCCAGGTGGGAGCTTGCATCGTCAACCCAGACAAGAAAATCGTAGGTGTAGGTTATAATGGCTTCCCTTCTGGTTGCAACGATGACGAACTTCCGTGGGCTCGTGAGGGAGCCTATCTGGACACCAAGTATCCCTACGTGTGCCATGCGGAGTTGAATGCGATCCTGAACAGCATCTCAAGAGACCTCAAGGGCTGTTCAATCTATGTCGCCCTGTTCCCATGCAATGAATGTGCAAAGGCCATCATCCAATCGGGTATCAAGGAGATAGTGTATCTCTCGGATAAATATGCAGGAACCGACAGTGTGGTGGCCTCCAAACGCATGCTCGGCCAAGCAGGAGTGGTGCTGCGGCAATTGAAACCCAATCTACAGTCAATCGATATCTCCTTCACCGCGGTTGAGGCCTAGTATGGCAAGCATTGCGCAATCCGCGATCCTCGTGGTCTGTCTGAATCCCACCTTCCAGCGAACGATGGTGCTGGACCATCTATGGGAAGGCGAGGTCAACCGTTGCTCGCAATATTACCTTGATGCCTCTGGGAAGGGAATCAATGTCGCCCGTGTTATTTCACAACTCGGGGGCAAAGCCATCCATCTCACCCACTTGGGAGGAGCCAGGACTCAGGAGCTTCTGGGCTTATTGAGTGAAGACCACATTGAAGCGGTCTGGGCTGATTCCCATAGTCCCATCAGAACCTGCACCACGGTGATCAACAAGGAGCACGGCACCACAACCGAGTTGGTGGAGGAACCGTTGCCGGTGGCTCCTGGAACCGACAAAGAGATCCGACGGCTGTACTCGGAAACCTTGGAACGTGTGGCGACTGTGGTGATCTCCGGAACCCGCTCCGGCGGGTATGGCACCGACCTGTATCCTGAATTCGTGCGCGAGGCAAGACTTGCGGGAAAAAGAGTGGTTCTTGATATTAAAGGCAACGACCTGCTCAACAGCCTTCCCTGGGGTCCGGATGTCATCAAGCCCAATCTCAGCGAGTTCGCGGCAACCTTCCTCCGAGGCCACGCGGTGCGGGAACAAGAGGACAACCACGAACTTAAAGATATGTGCGCCGTCCATATGGCTGACATATGGTCCCGCTATGGAGTTGCCACCGCGCTCTCCAGGGGCAGCCGTAATCTCTGGGCCTACGGGGAAGATGGTTTTTTCGAGCTTGAAGTGACTCCCGTGAAAGCACTGAACACTATTGGATGCGGCGATGCGGTGACGGCCGGCATAGCCTTCAGCCTTACCGAGGGAAAGACCTTGCGGGAATCGGTGGAGATGGGATTGCGCTGTGGCGCGGCCAACGCAATCACCATCAGGCCAGGCACCATCCTGTAGACGATTAAAAAAATGTTGCATAATGTTTACATATAGTTTTATGGTAATCTAGACCTGCGATATTTTGGTATAATCAATTTAATCTACCGAAAGATGAAATATTCCCAAGAATGCGGATTGTATATTCGATAATTTTCTGTCGATATTCTTTGACATTTTCCTATTTCGCCTTATATACTGGATTCACGAGTCTGGAAAATCCTTTGGAATACAAGGGTGTTCTCCCGGCAGGAATCACACTACAAGGAGTACTCAACATGAAGAAGATGCTTATCCTCGTTCTTATGTTCTCAATGGTAGCTTCCATGGCTTTCTCCGCGGGTCAGGCAGAAGCCGCGGCAACCACAAGCAAAGCGATCAAGATCGCTCTCATCATCGAAAGCACAATCGATGACAAAGGCTGGGGACAGGCCATGTACGATGGCATTCTCGAAGCCGCCGCCAAAAATCCCGGCAAAATTGAATACAGTGTCAGTGAGAAGATGAAGCCGGTCGACGCTGGTTCTGCCATTCTCCAGTATGCCGGACAGGGTTACCAGATCATCATCGGTCACGGCGCCCAGTTCAAGAACGTCATCACCGAGATGGCTCGCGAATATCCAAAAATCTCCTTTGCCTTCGGTACCAGCAGTGATATCGTCGGCCCGAATGTCTTCTCCTACATGCCAGAAAGTGAAGAAACCGGTTATCTCAATGGACTAATCGCCGGCATGCTCACCAAGACCAACACCATCGGTCTTGTCGGCCCTGTCGATGGTGGCGATGCCGCCCGTTACAACCGTGGCTTCGTGCTCGGAGTGAAAGCTGTGAATGCCAAGGCAAACGTGATGGTAGCCCATACCGGAAGTTTTGCAGACTTTGTGAAGGCCTCTGAAGTCGCCCACACCCAGATCAAGTCCGGTGCCGACATCCTCACCGGATCTTCCCAGCAGGCCCTCGGCGCACTGCGCGCAGTAGCAGACTATCGTGACAAGGACATCTGGTGGGTTGGCCAGGACCTTGCGCAGATCGCTATTCCCGAAGGTTATAAAGTGCTTTCCGCTTCTTCATACAACTACGCCGCAGTTATCAACACCATGGTCGCCAAGCTCGATGCCGGCATCCTCGGTGGCGAGAACATCCCGATGAACTTCAACAACAACGGTTTCGTGTTCCAGTACAATCCGGCACTTAAGAGCAAGATCACTCCTGCTATCGAAGCAAAAGTGACCGAAGCCTTGAATGCGTTCAAAGCCGCTCGTGGAAACGCAGCTGTCGTGAATTGGAAGGACGTCAAATACAATTGATCTAGACTTCTGTCGCAGACTACATGGTTCCTGCGTGCTGATGATCGCATCCCACGCAGGAACTTTCTGATTAAAACCAAGCGTATCCACGGAGAACCCTGTATGGAACATACAACCAGAACCATAAACAGCTTGCGGGTGGAACATATCACCAAGCGCTTTCCAGGAGTCCTCGCGTGCGATGACATTTCCCTTTCAATCGGAAAAGGAGAGGTTCTCGCTCTCGTTGGCGAAAATGGCGCCGGCAAGACCACCTTGATGAACGTGTTGATGGGTCTGTATCATCCAGATGAGGGCAAGATCTTCATAAATGATGAGGAAGTCCACTTCAAATCACCTAATGATGCGTTCGCCTGTGGTATCGGCATGGTGCACCAGCAGTATATGCTGGTCCCAAATATGACGGTGTTGGAAAACATCGCCCTTGGTTATAAACAAGCTTGGAAAGGTTTGAAACTAGACCTAGCCCTGGTCCGCAGGCAGGTGAAGGACGTGATTGGAAAATACGGCCTTACCGTCGACCCCGACGCCTACATCTGGCAGCTTTCAGTTGGAGAGCAGCAACGGGTGGAACTGGTCAAAACCCTCTGCTTAGGTGCGCGGTTCCTTATCCTTGATGAACCTACCAGCGCATTGACCCCACAGGAAACCGATGAACTCATCGTACTGCTCAAGCGTATGGCTGGCGAGCTCTCGATCATCTTCATTAGCCATAAACTGCAGGAGGTCAAAGACCTTTCCAGCAAAGTGGCTATCCTCCGCCATGGAAAAGTGGTGTTTCAAGGAACAACCTCAGATCATTCTTCATCCGATATCGCCGCCTTGATGACCGGCCACGAAGTGGTTTTGCCGCACAATACCGGTGAAGCCTGCTGCCTTGGCCCCATGTTGCAGCTAAAAAATCTCAAAGCGCGCAGCGACCGGGGCTTTCTCGCCTTGGATGACCTATCGCTCTATGTGTGCAAAGGTGAGATCGTGGGTTTGGCCGGAGTCTCCGGGAATGGCCAGCGTGAGCTTGCAGAGGTTATCAATGGGCTGCGCCACGTCGAATCTGGTCAGATACTCTTCGATGGCCAGGATATCGCGAACTTCACTCCAGCTCAGGTTATCGATGCGGGAATGGGGTACATTCCTGAGGAACGCAATACGGAGGGTATTGTCCCATCCTTCTCGATGAAGGAAAACTTCATTCTCAAGGACTCCACCTCCAGCCAGTTCAACCGGCATGCGTTTTTAAACAATAAGGAAATCGATCGGAACGCGAACGAACTGCGTGAGAAATTCGATATCCGCAGCCCCAACATCGAAGTGGCGGCAGGCTCGCTCTCTGGTGG
The DNA here is from genome assembly GCA_002428625.1 of Sphaerochaeta sp. UBA6084. Lineage (GTDB taxonomy): Bacteria > Spirochaetota > Spirochaetia > Sphaerochaetales > Sphaerochaetaceae > UBA6084. Next base: position 32,952 of record DIXI01000002.1, on the reverse strand, counting down.
AAACATCCAGAAAGTAATCCTGGCACGCGAGATTTCCCGGAATCCGAAATTCCTTATCGCTGTGTATCCCACCCGCGGCCTTGACATGGGGGCCGCTGAGTTCATCCATAAACAATTGCTTCAGAAACGGAACGAAGGAGTCGGCATCCTGCTGATATCGGAGGAATTGGACGAAATCACCAATCTCTCAGACCAAGTCGCCGTGATATTCAAGGGAAAGATCCAGAAGGTCCTCCCGAGTAGCAAAGCCAGCCGCCGGCGGCTGGGTATCCTTATGGCAGGAGTGAAAGATGACGAAGAGATTTAATACCGGTTATAAGATTACGGTCATCATCCTATCCATACTGGTGGCCATGCTCATCGGGGCGGTCATCCTTATCGCGATTGGCGCCGATGTCCTGAAGACCTATCTGGTCATCCTCACGGAACCTTTGAAAAATAAAATCGGCATCACGGAAGTTTTGCTCAGAATGATACCGCTTACGATCGTCGCGTTGGGAATCACAGTCGCGTACCGCAGCGGGATAATCAATATCGGAGCGGAAGGTCAGATGGCGATAGGAATCCTCGCGACCACCGCGATAGCTTTGCTGTTCCCTAACCTTCCTAGCTATGTTCTCATCCCTTTTGCCATTCTTGCAGGGGCCTTGGGAGGAGCGTTCTGGGGGTTCATCCCTGGTTTTCTAAAAGCAAAGCTGGAAGTAAGCGAACTTCTATCAACAGTGATGCTCAATTATATCGCCGCCCAGCTCTACACCTTTTTTCTACGCGGACCAATGCTGGATCCTGCAGAGCTCACCATGGGTAGCGGCACACCCCAATCGATGCGTCTTACCCGGAACCTAGACCTCACCAGACTGATTCCTGGTACCCGTCTCCATTCAGGCATCTTCATCGCCATCGCATTGGCCCTTCTGATCTACCTGCTCCTATGGAAGACTTCCTATGGTTTCAAGATGCGGGCGGCAGGAGCCCAGGAGCGGGCGGCGCGCTATGGTGGCATCAACGTTCCGAAATATCTGATCATCGCCATGGTGATCTCCGGGGCTTTCGCCGGAATGGCTGGTGCGATTGAAATTGCCGGAGTCCATCGGCGGGCGATCGAGGGTGTTACCTCTGGTTATGGATTCTCAGGCATTGTGGTCGCCTTGTTTGGCGGCCTGCATCCAGCTGGGATTCTTCCGGCGGCATTTTTCTTTGGCTTGCTTCTGTACGGTGCCGACATGACCCAACGCCTGGTCGGGGTTCCGGCTAATATGGTGCAGGTGCTCCAGGGAGTGATCATCTTGGTGATCGTCTCATCAAAGATGATCCTCGCCAATCCCTACCTGCAGCAACGGGTGGAGACGAAATGGCTTGCTCTCACCAAGCAGTCCCGTAAGGAGGTGCAGGCATGACGTTCATACTCAACTTTCTTTCCTTAGGAATTCCATTCTCAGTAGCTTTGCTGATCGCCAGTCTAGGCGAGATGTTCAACCAACGGGCGGGCATCTTCAATCTTGGGTGTGAAGGCATCATGGCTATGGGCGCCTTCCTTGGCATGCTCATCCCCTACTCGATTGGCCGAGGTGCGGATGTCCCGGGAATCTACAATTATCTTGGATTGCTGGTCGCTACCGGGGTGGGAGCCTTGCTAGGTTTGTTCTTCGCCATGGTGGTCGTTACCTTCAGGGCGCCTCAGGGAATCGCGGGTATTGGCTTGCAGATGTTTGGCGTGGGAACAGCAGGAACCTTGTTCCGCCACTTCGTTGGTGGTACTCAGAGTATTCCCGGTATCAATCGCGCGCCAATTCCTTTCCTCGCCGATATCCCTGTGCTTGGTCCGCTTTTCTTCAATCACAACCCCTTGGTGTATGTTGCCTTCTTCCTCGTGCCTATAGCTTGGTATGTGCTCTTCAAAACCCCCTGGGGCCTGCGTGTGCGTGCAGTGGGGACCCATCCCAGAGCAGCGGATTCCATCGGCATCCAAGTGAACAAAGTGCGATTCCAAGCCTTGGCGCTAGGCGGAGCGCTTGCAGGTTTGGCTGGTGCGTATCTAAGTCTGTGCCAAGCGAAGATGTTCAGCGATGAGATTATCGCAGGACGCGGTTTCATCGCAGTGGCGCTGGTGTATTTCGGTCATTGGAATCCAGTGAAGATCATGGGTGGAGCGCTCTTGTTCAGCCTCGCCCAAGCTTTGCAACTGGCTATCCAAGGTCTGGGAATCGACTTCCCCTACGAATTCTTGGTCATGCTGCCGTATGTGTTGGTCATCCTAGTCCTCACCCTGTCACGAAAAGCACAGCATATGGGTCCGACGGCTTTGGGTAAACCCTTCAACCGCGAGATGCGTACGTAAGAATAATTGGAGACTGTTTATCAGGGGCCGCTACGGGCCCCTTTTATATTGAATTCACTGTATATCCTTGCGAATTGTATCCAAGAGCGCTTGCCAGCCGGTCTACTTCGGCTTCAAGCTCGGAGCCAGAAGCGCGGCGCAGTGGCAATCCGAGGTCCTCTATAGCCACCAGCATCTTGTTCTTTACAATGCGCATATGCCATCCTGCTACTCCTTCGCCATCGAACAGCACCATTCCGGGACTTCCCGCCGCTTTCCAAAAGTAGCGGTAGGCTAGCTTACCCTTGACAAGAAGGCTCCGGTCATGCTGATGAAGCCACGGATCATGTGGAGGTATGAACCGGACACCCTCAGGGATTGGATTCTTCCCGAGCTGTAGAGCATCTTCCTGGAGCATCCAACCGTTGACATTCTGGTATGTGACTTCCTGCACCGATGGCCAGATTCCGGTCCACAACCTTTGCGCCTGACCGAGGGATATTCCGGCCCACAAAGCGAAATTCTCTACTGTTGCCGGGCCAAAACAATGCAGATAACGTCTCACCAGTTCTGTTTGGGCGGCCTGGTTGTCCAAACGGGGAGATTGTCCATCAAGGAATCCGGGCAATGTTGAGAAAAGCGCATAGTATTTGCCCCGATGGCCTGGTTTGGAGAAAAGACAGAGCTTACCTTCCAAGGCAACCACAGGCAGCATGAACCGTGCCAGGCTCTCTCCAAGGGATTGCCCCTCGGCATAGGACGATGGCCACCTCCAGACCTCTTGCTGAGCCGGCGTAAGATCATGCTCGATGCGAAGTGCCAAAGCAAGACCAAGATCATCTTTAGAGAGCATTTGTTCTTGCAGCACCTCGTCTACGGCGCGGGAGACCATGGCCAGAACGTGCATCGCGCTAAAACCCAAGGTCACCAAAGCAGGTTCTGCCCCTGCGATGTAGTACCTGAGTTCCTCTTCAGTGCTGGGAAGCAGCGCTTGTGTGAAGATTTCAAAATCGTCTTTTGGAAAAATCCGGATCGCGCTTCGGATGCTTACCGTTTGCAATGCCGTGTGTGAACATGTGAGCAGCGTCTCCAAATCCTGCTGGTGGAAGCCTTCTACCCGGGCCGAAAGCGAGATGGCGGCTGCATTGGCAGCTGGATTGCGGATCCCACAGGCCCGGAGGGCATCAATCAGTCGATCATGGGGTAATCGTTGCGTAAGATTCTGCGCATGCACCCGATGGGCGAGGATAGCTCCGGGTGAGGACTCGATTGGTGGTGGCATCCCATACTCCTTGAATTCCCATACCATCAACCCTAGGCTTGTGCTTGGCTTATCCTTGAGCTCCAAGCAGTTGTGAAATAGTATGGCAAGTCTCGATTATCAAGGTGGAGAGATCCGCCATCCGGGTTGCGGTCATCCGAACCGATGGACCGGAAATACTCATGGCGGCCGCCACCTTGCCATTCATGGTGAAGATCGGTGCGGCTACACAGCGCACACCTACTTCATGCTCCTCATTGTCAATCGCATAGCCTTGCGAATGGATCCGTTGCAATTCCGCTGCCATCTCCAGTCTATCATGGATGGTGTTGGACGTGAACACATCAAAAACCGTTTCTTGAAGATAGCGGTCCAAAAGCTCCTGATCCTGCCATGCTATCAGGGCTTTACCCACACCGGTGCAATACAACGGTGCGCTTTTCCCAACCGCGGACCGCATCGCCACAACCCTGAGGGCCTTTTGTGATTCGATTTTATGGAGATACACGAGATGCCCTTGCTCCATAGCACCGAGATGGATGGTCTCACCGGTTGCTTGCGCAAGATGCTCCATGGAAGGCAAGGCGAATTTTTTAATATCCATCTCTGTGCTGCTGGAGGTCGCCAAGCCTTGGAGCTTAAAGGAAAGTTCAAATCTTTCTGTGTACGGGTCTTTATATACATACCCAAGGTCGCACAGGGTGTTGAGAAACCGGAAGACCGTGCTCTTGCTGATTCCTATCATTTTTGAGAGCTCGGTCAGACCCGATTTTGGATTTTGAGCCAAGAGCTCAAGCAAGGCCATGGTTCTTACCACCGCGTTCACGGCCTCGGACTGTCCCTCGGATGTCTCAATGCTCATATTTTCCCCTCCGCGCTTCAGAACAAGGTAATTTTATTGACTTTTATGTCAATCTTGCTAGAATATAACATATATTTGAAACAACTTTCTATTTTCGGAACAAAAAGGATGATACTATGAACCAAAAGGAATGGCAAGAGTCAAAAAAAGTCTTATCAGAAACGTATAAGCTTAAGCTGAGCCAAGCGGGAATTCTCGCGGTATTGGAGTTGGACCTTGAGGAATACGCAGTACCGGTCGCAAAAGCTTTGGTTCGGGGTGGTGTCACTGCCATAGAGCTGGCCCTAAGGACAAAGGCAGCCGAGCCCTCTATCGAACTGATCGCCCGCGAGGTTCCTGAGATGTGCATCGGGATTGGCACTATCATTTTCCCCGGCCAAACCAAACGGGTGCAGAGCCTAGGTGCTCATTTTGGAGTCTCTCCAGGATTCAACCCTAGAATCGTGCAAGAAGCGATCGCGGCTTGCTTCCCATTCGCTCCCGGTATCGCCACTCCCTCCGAGTTGGGAGGCGCGCTCGAACTTGGTTGCGATGTCCTTAAGCTGTTCCCTGCCGAAGGGTTGGGTGGTTTGAACTACCTCAAACAGATGAACGCACCGTACCGCTATCTGGGACTGACTTATATTCCACTTGGTGGAGTGAGCGAGACGAATTTGAAAGATTATGCCGAGATGCCCGAGATTCTGGCGATCGGTGGCACTTGGATTGCCAAACGGGAACTGATAAAAGAACAGAACTGGGACGAAATCTCACGTCGGGCGGAAAAAGCCAGCGCGATCTGGCATAGTATTCGAAGGAGTTGAATGATGCATCCTGAAATAAGAACACAAAGAGTCGTCACCTTTGGCGAAATCATGGGCCGGGTGAACGCTCAAGGGAATCTCACTTTCCGCCAATCGCTCCCAGGCAGTGTGGACATAACCTTTGCTGGAGCGGAAGCCAATGTGGCAGCCAGCCTGAGCATGCTCGGCCGGGAAGCCGCGTTTGTCACCGCACTACCGAAACACACCATCGCCGACGCTTGCGTCGATACCCTTCGGGGTATCGGTGTGGACACCCGGCATATCCTCCGTGTATCGGAAGGCCGCCTTGGTCTGTATTTTGTGGAGACTGGAGCGAACCAACGCTCAAGCAAAGTGGTGTACGACCGGGACTATGCCTCAATCGGGGTCGTTCCCGGCAGCCGTTATGACTGGGATGCGATATTCGATGGAGCCACTTGGTTCCATACCAGCGGCATCACCCCGGCTGTATCGCGCATCGCCGCCGACAGCACGCTTCTGGCCCTGAAAAAGGCAAAAGAGGCAGGACTCACTGTCTCCTGCGATCTGAATTTTAGAAACAAACTGTGGAAATGGGATCCACCGCGTCAAGCGCGTGAACTGGCCAAAGCGGTCATGACGGAGATGCTCCCCTATGTCGACATCCTGATTGGCAATGAAGAGGACGCCTCCGATGTGCTGGGTATCGAAGCCGGCAAAACCAATGTGGAAGCAGGTAAGCTGGATATCGAACGCTATCCGGATGTCGCCCGCCAGATCGCCTCCCACTACCCACAGATCAAAAAGATCGCCTTTACCCTTCGGGAAAGCATTTCCGCAACTCATAACAATTGGGGAGCGATGCTCTACGATACCACAACCGATACCGCGTTTTTCTCGCCCATGCAGGACAATCGCTACACACCTTACCAGATCCACAACATCGTTGACAGGATCGGAGGGGGCGACTCCTTCTCCGGAGGCCTGGTGTACGCACTGACAGATGATGAACTTGGAAAAAACGATGGAACGGTGATAGACTTCGCTACTGCCGCCTCTTGCCTCTGCCATTCCATCCAAGGGGATTTCAACTATGTCACCAAGGAAGACATCATCAGCTTGATGAAGGGCAATGCCAGCGGACGGGTCAAGCGCTGACCGATTGAAAAGTCCTTGCTCCAAGAACTGGAATCTCCCTGAGCGCAGGGAGATTCTTGCACGCTTATGCAACACTTTTTAGGGAAAACCATTGACAAATCGCCATGCTCATATAGAATCAGAGGCGTAATGATAGTATCACGGTCAATTGCATCGAAACTGCGCAAGCAGATAACCGAAGGCAAAGCTCTGTAACAACGCAGGGGATGCAGGTACTTAGCGGCTAATCATTGACACCTTGCCCTCAGAGGATCCAGCGAACTCAATCGGTGTCTGCGATTGGGTGTCCGATTCTCAGGGTAAGTGAAGACTGCTGATGAGGGGGCCATCCTGTGTATACCTTTTTCCTCAATGGAAACAAAATCCAGACTGATTCAGATAAAAGACTTCTCCATTTTCTCCGTGAGGATATGGGTTTGGTGGGAACCAAAGATGGGTGCAGCGAAGGCGCCTGCGGTACCTGCACGGTCATCATCGATGGGAAAGCCACGAAATCCTGCCTTCAGAAACTTTCAAAGCTGGAAGGCAAGACCATTGTCACCATAGAAGGGCTTTCTCCACGTGAACAGGAGGTCTATGCCCATTGCTTCGCTTCAGCTGGCGCGGTCCAATGTGGCTTCTGCACCCCCGGGATGATCATGTCAGCCAAGGCTCTGCTAGACACCAATCCCAGCCCTACTTCCGATGATGTCCGCAAGGCAATCAAGGGAAACATCTGCCGTTGCACTGGCTATGTGAAGATTGAAGAGGCGATTCTCGCTGCCGCACGCTATTTCAGAGAGAACCTCTCCATCCCTGCCCCAAGTACGGACGCCCGTATCGCAAACCGTTTCCAACGCGTGGATGCGGTTGAGAAGGCTTTGGGGAAAGGGGTCTTTGTCGATGATATCGTCGTGCCTGGAATGATCTATGCCAAGGCGCTGCGCTCCGCGTATCCACGTGCGAAAGTCGAGCGGATCGATGTTTCTGAAGCCCTGAAGCATCCAGATGTGGTGAGGATTCTCACTGCGGCGGAGGTGCCGCACAACAAAATCGGGCATATCGTGAGCGATTGGGATGTATTGATCCCACAAGGAAGCATCACCCGCTATATCGGCGATGCGATCGCGCTGGTAGCCACCAGATCCAAAGAAACCCTGGATGAGGTTCTTGCCCTGGTGAAAGTGGATTATACTGTCTTGGTGCCAGTAACCACGACAGCAGATGCACTCAAGCCAGAAGCCCCCCTTGTGCATAGCAAAGGCAATATTCTCACCACCGCCAGGCTCAAACGGGGAAATGCCGATGAGGTGATCGCCAGGTCAGCCCATGTGGTGACGCAGAAATACAGCACCCCCTTTACCGAACATGCGTTCATGGAACCGGAATGCGCTATCGCAATGCCCGAAGGTGATGATGGGTTGCTCTTATATACTGCTTCGCAATCAGTATACGACGAGCAGCACGAGATCTCCCATATGCTCGGTATTGAGGCTGAGAAGGTACATTGCCAAGCGAAGCTGGTCGGTGGTGGGTTTGGTGGGAAGGAAGACATGAGCGTTCAGCACCATGCCGCCCTCATGGCCTGGCACACCAAGATGCCAGTTAAAGTGCGCTTCTCGCGGCAGGAAAGCATCAACATCCATCCAAAACGACATGCGATGGAAATGGATTTCACCACTGCCTGTGATGAACAAGGGATGCTTACAGCCATGAAAGCGACAATAATCGCCGATACCGGCGCGTATGCCTCGCTTGGAGGTCCTGTCCTGCAAAGGGCATGCACCCATGCGGCCGGCCCTTACAATTATCAGAACATCGATATCCTGGGAATGGCGGTGTATACCAACAATGTCCCCGGTGGAGCATTCCGGGGCTTCGGAGTCACACAAAGTTGTTTCGCCATAGAAAGCAATATCAACCTCCTTGCCCAGAAAGTCGGACTCTCACCTTGGGAAATCAGGTATCGCAATGCCATCCGTCCTGGTCAGGAATTGCCAAATGGACAGATAGCAGATCCCAACACCGCCTTGGAAGCCTGCCTTCTCGCGGTCAAGGAAGCCTTTTTAGCAAGTCCACGAACAGGCCTCGCCTGCGGTTTTAAAAACAGCGGCTATGGGGTAGGAAATGTCGATACCGGCCGATGCCGGCTTTCCGTGGAAAAGGGATTAGTCCATATCCGCACCTCAGCTGCCTGCATGGGACAAGGCTTGGCGACCATGTGCACGCAATTGGTCTGCGAAACCCTCGATGTCGATGCCAGCGTTGTGGTGTGTGAGAGTGCGGACACCCGGCGCACACCGGATGCCGGCACCAGCACCGCCTCAAGGCAGACGGTTATAACCGGAGAGGCCACCCGACGGGTAGCGCTTAAACTCCGTGAGGCGCTTGATAACGTCCAAGGATCGCTTGCGAAGTTGGAGGGACAAGAGTTCTACGATGAATTCTCCTCCGTCACAGACCCGATGGGCTCGTCAAAACCCCATCCGAAGAGCCATATCGCCTACAGCTACAGCGCCCAGGTTGTCCAGCTTGACGAGGCCGGACGATTGGAGAAAGTAACCGCTGCATGCGATGTTGGCACCGTGGTGAATCCTACCATGGTTGAAGGTCAGATTGAAGGTGGAGTGGTGATGGGCTTGGGCTACGCTCTTACCGAGGACTACCCGATCGAGGGTGGTTATCCTAAGGCGAAGTATGGCACTCTTGGCCTGCTTCGCGCGACCGAGGCTCCATATATCATCTCACTCACAGTGGCTAGTCCAGACAAAGGGGCCGAAGCTTGTGGAGCCAAAGGAATTGGAGAACTCACTACCATTCCAACCGCCCCGGCTGTGCAGAATGCCTATCATCGTCTGGACGGAGTTTTTAGAACCAAACTTCCCTTGGAGAAAACCGCCTACCGTCCATAAAGGAATCGGTGGGGAACTAGACCAAAGTCAGCCGATCTATCGCTTCAAGCTCTTCGTAGCTGAAGGTGGTTGGTTGATTGATGATCTCCAGATTCTCTTCCAATTGTCGCGTGGAACTGGCTCCAATCAGAACCGAAGTGATGCGGGGATCCTTGAGAATCCAACTCAAAGCCATCTGAGCAAGCGTTTGGCCACGATTTTGAGCTATCGCGTTCAATGCATTCAATCGCTCCACCAAACCGGCAGAAATCTGTTCCGGTTTAAGAAAACCGCTGTGGGTGGGCCGGGATCCTTGTGGAATTGTCCCGTCAAGGTATCGGCCGGTAAGCAAACCTTGTGCTAAAGGCGAGAAGCAGATGAAACCCATTCCCAGTGGCGAGATACTATCAATCAGCTGTTCCCGCTCTACCCAGCGGTCAAGCATCGAGTACCGTACTTGATTGAGTACATAGGGACAATGCGATTCGGTCAGCACCTGGATAGCAGCGGCGGCTTCGACTGGATGGTAATTGGAGATTCCAGCGTAAAGCGCCTTCCCCTCCTTCACCAATTGGGCAAGCGCGCCCATCGATTCCGCGATGGGAGTCTGGGGGTCCTGCCTGTGATGATAGAACACATCGACATAATCCAAACCCATCCGTTTGAGGCTTTGATTGCAACTATTGATAAGATATTTCCGACTACCGCCATCACCATAGGGTCCCGGCCACATCCTATACCCAGCTTTTGTCGAAATCACCAGCTCGTCGCGATGGGCAAGTAGATTGTCACGGTAAATCTTGCCAAAGCGCGTTTCGGCTGCACCTGGAGGGGGACCATAATTATTAGCGAGATCAATATGGGTGATGCCATGGTTGAATGCTGATAAGACTATTTCCCGCGTAGTGGTATCGTCTGCTTCGTCGCCGAAGTTCAACCACAACCCTAGGGAGATGATGGGTAGTTTCAGCCCCGTTTTTCCACAGGCTCGGTAGGGCATCTGTTCATACCGGGTTGGAGAAGGGATATAATCCGTCATCACACACCTCCTGTAATTATCACCTAGCTTCCAATTGCTTTAAAGCGCCTTCTTTGGCAACCATCAGCAAGGCCACCAGATCATCCTCTATCTTTCGATCCGCATGCCGCGCCAAGGCACGGAACGTCCGTTCATCAGCAGGCACGCGTTTCGCCATATCAATGAGAAATTTCTTCTCCATTACCCGCACAGAAGGCACATTCAGTCTCTTGGCCAACATATCGCGCGCTTCAAAAAACCACTTCAGGTAGACCCGTTCGTCCTTGGATAGATACCGGTAGCCATCGAGTTTCTCCCAACCAGGCCTATCCGGGCCCTTTGGAAGAGCCACTTGCTTTTGGCCGTCGGCCACTTTTTGAGAAAGACCCTTTTCAAGCGCTTCTCTATCTAGAATCTCACGGATGGCGAACAAGTGCTCGACATCTGAAAGCGCATATTCCACCAGTTTGTCCCGCAAAGGTCTGGTAAGCCAATTGGCCATCTGGTTGCTTTTCTTACCGGTAGGTTCAGGAATATTCAGACATCGGGCGATAAGCCCGCTGAGGTTACCTTCGTATCCAAGTAGTTGGGCTGTAAAGCGCACATCATACACAGCTTTCAGCATGATGCCGAATTCCTTTCGGACCAAAGAGGCGTCGCTAGCGCAGTCGAACATGATCTTCACAAGGTCGGGGGCCTCCAGCAGCTTTTTAAGCGCGACAGGCGTTACAGTGAACGGATCCACCAGGAAATACCTCACACCATCGAACAACTGCACAAGGCACAGATGCTCGCCATAGATATGAAGATTGAATTCTCCTTCAAAATCCATTGCGATGGTATTGATGTGGTGTTCCTGCCAGAACTTCAGCATTTCATCAAGCTTGGTATCGGTATCGATGATCGTATAGTCGTACATGCTGTCCATACTAGCACGTTTACTGTAAAAAGAGCAGGGTACAGGAAACCTCGGAAGACCCCCCACCTGGAAAATCAGAGGAAGATATTCCAAGAGCCTCAGGTGTTGCCAGCTTGTAAAAGGAATGGTATGCTCGTCCACAAAGTGCCCTCAAGGAGTGAGTGATGTCTGACGTCTACATGGAGCGAGTTTTAGACCTTATGTTGCAGCTTCTCGCTATTGATTCTCCATCTGGTCAGGAAACCAACATGCGGATCGACCTTTCCAAGCGTTTGTCCCGTTTGGGGCTGTCCACCGAGACTGACAGCGCAGGAAATCTCTACGGCAGGCTGACAGCAACCCCGGGGCTGGAACAGGCTCCCACCATCCTGCTCAACTGCCATATGGATACAGTTCCCACTGCGGCGAACGTCAAACCTCAAGTCCGTGAAGGGATCCTCTACAGCGATGGAACAACCGCGCTGGGAGCTGATGACAAGGGTGGAATAACAGCCTTATTAATGGCTTTAGAGTCTATTATTCAAAGTAAATCCCCTCATGGTGCTATCGTAGTGCTGTTCACAGTATCAGAGGAAACTGGCCTAGCTGGTGCGCGGCAAGCAGATATGACACGTTTGGGAGCCATAGACCGCGGCTATACCCTCGACGCAAGCGGTCCAGTGGGTACCGTGATGTTTTGCGCTCCCTTCAAAAGCCAGGCCGACGTGGTGTTCCATGGTAAAAGCGCGCATGCCGGTTTCGCCCCCGAGAAAGGAATCAGCGCGATCTCGATCGCAGCCCGGGCGATCGATAGGATGAGCCTGCTGCGGATAGACGCTGAGACTACTGCGAACATCGGATCAATCCAAGGAGGCGCAGGAACCAACATCGTATGCGACCGAGTGGAAGTCGTGCTGGAGACGCGAAGTAGGGTGCAGTCGAAAATGAAAGCCCAGATAGCACATATGCGTATCTGTTGCGAGGAGGCAGTCGCAGCCCTTGGTGGCGGCTTTGACTTTTTGGTGGAGCAGCTATACCCTGGCTATCATATTCCCCAGGAAGATCCCTCCCTTGCAGTCATCAAGCAAGCTTGCGAGAAATTAGGGCTCCCTTTCCGGATTATAGAGACCGGAGGAGGCAGCGATGCGAACATCCTCAGGGCGCAAGGAATCCCACTCGTAGTGTTGAGCGTAGGGTACTCTGGACCTCACACCAGTGAGGAATCTCTTCCTCTGAAAGAATTGGACAATCTGGTCCGATTGCTGATTGAACTTCTCACCGCGCAGGAGGCTTGCTGAACCTATGGTCAAGACTGTCTCCATCATCGGAATTGGTGCCGTAGGGGCGATCTATGCTTTACGACTTACCAATCTGCTTGGCAAAGAACACGTTCGGGTGATTGTGGATCCTCCTCGGATGGCAAGATATCATCGTGATGGATTGTACCTTAATGGGGAAGCTGTCAAGTTCAACCTTGTCACGCCTGATGAAACAGTGGAAGCCGCTGACCTAATCATCTTAGCAACTAAAAACCACCAGCTCCATGAAGCCGCAAAGATGATAGCCAGCCAGGTTGGAGAACATACCTCCATTCTTTCGCTGCTCAATGGAATCGATAGCGAAACCTATCTGGCTACCTTGTATGGGCAACAGCGCATACTCTATGGATTCACAACCGCGTTGGACTCCACTCGGGAAGGGAATCGTATAAATTTCACAAACGAAGGCATAATCTACTTTGGTGAGAAGGATAATTCCAGAACCTCGCGGCTCCAGGCTATCGAAGACTTATTCAAAGCTGCGAATATCCAGAACCGGATTCCTGATGATATCCACCGGGAGCTATGGGCGAAGTTCATGGTCAATGTAAGTATCAATACCATCTCAGCCATCACAGGTGCCACATATGGGGAATGCGCTCATGTTCCCGCTATCAAGCACATGATCATCTCTACCCAGCGCGAAGTCATCACCTTGGCCAAAGCCCAAGGGATACAAGGATTGGATGAATCCTATATCGAGCGTTATCAAAAGATCTTCGCTTCTTTGGAACCTTCGGGAAAAACCTCCATGCTGCAAGACAGAGAATCCGGCCGGTTGACTGAGAATCCATGGTTTTGCAAACGGGCGTCCTCCTTGGGAAAGGATCTCGGTGTCCCCACGCCGCTGTGCGATATGTTGGGAAACCTCTTGGAGGCCATCGAGATTATCCAGCACGCACGGTAGTCTAAAAAGATTTGGTGCCGGAGGGGTGCTGATCCAGCAGGAAATCACGGGCCCGTCGATATTTCTCCAACCGAACGCGATCGACCGAGCATACCGAAGGCAACCTGGTGAGATCGCAGTTATGCTCAAGGTCGGCAAGCTTCACCTTTAAAGCTATCTCATTCAACTTTATTCTTCCCAGATACACAAAATAGTCTTCCTCGGGCTGACGGGTGAGAGCTTCAACAGCTTCCACCACTTCATCGGGGAATCCACGGAAGACAAGACTATGCCGGGTAAGCGGCGAATCTTCAATCACATCGTGCAACAAGGCGACAACAGTGGAGATCTCATCAGGCATGGTCTCAGCCACTGCGATCGCATGGGAGACCATCGGCTTGCCCGCCTTGTCCAATACCCCATGAAGTGCATCTGTAGCGGTCGCGAGTGCTTTTACCGTAAGATCTGTGAGTACCATTGGAGCATCTCCTTCCGACTATCTTGCTTCTCTTAGGCGCTTGCGTCAAGCCTTTCTTTTTTTTCACCAGTCTTCGGCAACCTTATCAACATGTTTGCTTTCTAAAATTCCAGAAGAAAGCTTTCACTCACGAGTCATATTTATCACCTCTCTCTCCATACTTGTATTTCCATCGCATCAGCATCCAGTAAAGCGAGGTGAACGGAAAAATGCCCGCCAAGACCGCACAGCACATGGGCTACGTCCGATCTCACATAGCCGACACGCATCCGTTCTCCGTTATAGCCTGTGGCATATACCGCCATCGCCTGGGCATCGTAGGTATTGATCAACTCACGCTCTATTCCGAGTGGCGCAAGACGCGCAAGCTTTTCCAGAATCCTTGGTTCAAACTGACCAGCAGTGCAAAGATTCTGCAATCGATTGTCTATCTCCACAGCCATCACATCTTCCACTATCTTTAGATAGGCTCTCAAGCCCGATACATTGAAGGCCAGACCAGTGACCTCCGTCCAGAGAAAACCTTCTTTCCTCATCCTTTGAGCCATCAATTTGGCAATTCGCTCTTGGAATTCCAAAAGATTCCGACAAAGTCCCAATTCATTGGAGAAATCAAAAAGAACACGGTATTCATGGGCTTCGGTAATCCGATGATATGATAGATAGGATTCCACCATCGCAGCCTTGTCCTTGTCCGTATCGTGTAGGAAATACCAAACCACCGGATAGTCGGCTTCAGGGCCGGCTAAGAATCGCAATAACGCATGAGAGGAAGCAAGTTCCTTTGAAGCCACCAGCATATGCGCCACTGCGAGAAAATCGCCGCGATCCAGAGCGCTGCGAAAGAAGGGATATTGAAGTAAAAAACCCAGAATTGGGGAAGGGATCGAATCAAATCCATTTCCAACTTCGGAGTCTCGCGCTTGAGGTTCACGTACGACAGCCATATATACACGGGGAACCTTGGGCGAAATAGTGAGAATCGGTAATTTGCCAGCAGCCCCTTGCACAGGGAACGCAATCCATTCCAAGGGCGCATGTACATCGGAATAGTTGATTCCAAGTAGACTTGGACCAGGAATACTGGAGGATGGTGGATCGAAACCTTCATCCTTCGTTGCAAAGGAATTTTGGAAGTCCAGGACCCCGGCCAGGCTTTCTGTGAAAACCTCCACCCTACTTGTACACACCACCATGTAAATCCGTGCAACCATCTCAACCTCCTACAGTTTTTTCCTGCAGCAGGTATATGATTGCATAGGAAGAAGGACATATAGTGTCCCTGTCAGAGGATTGTGGTGGAATTTACCTCTTTTGCACCAGATGGTTCAGCTCATCGATTTTTCGCAGCCATTGCTCACGTAGCTCAAGTGGTTCCAAGGGTTCGGCCAATGCGCCAAAAGAAAGAATTCTGCCAAGCAGCTCCGCCCAATTGGCCACAGGAATCCTCAGCAGCAATACGGGTTTATCCAAATCATCAACTGCATGCTCGATTTTCTGGTCCCTATGCCAGACCTGATGCTCCACCGAATACACTGCGTTGCCAGTGATCTTTACCAAGGCCTCCTTGGTCTCCATTCCCATGAAAATCCCAAAACCGGAGTTGATGTATTTCTCGAGCTCCTCATCCAAACCTTTTTCAACCACTGTGCAAGTCAATAGTTGCAAGTCAATTATGCGCGCCAGATGGAAACTGCGCAACTCTCCACGAAGCAGGTCAAAAGCGACAACATACCATCTACCGGAATAGTTGATCAGTTTCATAGGCTCGATTGTGCGGGAAGACGACTCGCCTTTCGCATTGCGATACTCGATGCTGATACACTTTCGGGACCCCATGGCTTCACAAACCGTAGCGAACACATGGTAATCCGTTCGATCCAAGACTGGCACGGTATAGATGATCCGCTCACTCAAGGCCCGGTATTCGGGGGATAAAGATTGATCTACCAAATCCATCGCCTGCTCGCTCACCAAGGGGATGATATCGGTTGCTTTCACCAAAGACCGCATGAGGGCGCTGAAAACCAGCGCTTTCTCATCTGAGAACTTCAGAATCGGATAATCCTTCTCATAATGGTATGCGCGGAGGGCGTGGTCCCACACGATAGGAGCCTCCAATCGATCACGCATGTACATGATATCGCGCTTCACCTGCCGCTCGCACACATCGTACCGCTCGGCGACCCTATCACAACGCACGCTTCCCACGTTTCGGATTATCCGATCGATATAGAATATCCGTTCTGTCTGACTCATGCCATGATTATACACAAAGGGTTGATTTGTTGTGGAGCTGTTATCAGCTTTCCCTACATGAAGGGTTCGGTGGATTCCAGTCTGACTAGACAGAAGTCTAGTGGAACTAAAAAAAACCGTCCGGAACTGTTACGCTCCGAACGGCTCTATATGTAACTGCATCGGATTTACCCGTGCAGGGAAGGGCTTGGCGGAACTTTCAGCGTCCCGCCTTATCCTTTTGGAAGCTTACTTGCAATTGCAGCCGCATCCACAGCCACACTTGTCGTTTTTCAGCTTCGATTCCAGAACATCCAGCATGCCGGCGAGTTCCTGGGGCAGGTGGGCGCCGAATTTTGGATAATGGTTGGCGCGGACGTCCGCGACTTCCTTCAGCCAGCCTTCCTTGTCCACGCAGAGCAACTCGGCCATATCGGCTTCGGAGACCCCGGCGGGGCGGTCGATGGCATCGATGGTCGGCATGATTCCGATAGGAGTATCCTGGGTCTTGGCAGTCCCTACGCAAGCCTCGAAAATCCACTTGAGAACCCTGCTGTTCTCGCCATAACCGGGCCAGAGCCATTTGCCTGTCTCGGTCTTGCGGAACCAGTTTACATAGAAGATCTTGGGAAGCTTAGAGTTATCATGGGTCTTGCCGATATTGATCCAGTGCTGGAAGTAATCGCCCATGTGGTAACCGCAGAAGGGCAGCATGGCGAACGGGTCGCGGCGAACGGTTCCGGCCTTGAGGTCAAGCGCGGCAGCGGTGATTTCCGAACCAACAATCGAGCCAAGGAATACACCATGGTTCCAATCGCGGGCCTGGTGGACCAAGGGAATTGTCTTGGGACGGCGGCCACCGAACAGAATCGCGTCGATGGGAACCCCCTTTGGATCTTCCCACTCAGTGGCGATGCAGGGGCACTGGCTGGCAGGTGCGGTGAAGCGGGCATTCGGATGGGCGGCTGGGGGTTGTTCCTTGTTACCCTTATCCTGGACCCATTCGTTGCCTTTCCAATCGATCAGCTTACCAGGAGCATCGTATCCGATCCCCTCCCACCAGATGTCCTTATCTTCAGTAAGGGCGCAGTTGGTGAAGATGGTATTGCTTTCCGCAGCGATAAGGGCGTTGGGGTTGGAGTCCGCGGAAGTCCCGGGAGCAACGCCAAAGAATCCTGCTTCGGGGTTGATGGCATACAAGCGGCCGTCAGCACCAAATTTCATCCATGCGATGTCATCACCGATAGTCTCGACTTTCCAACCAGGAACAGTCGGCACCAACATGGCGAGGTTGGTTTTTCCACAAGCTGAAGGGAATGCCGCTGAGACATACTTGGCGACGCCTTCGGGACTGGTGATCTTCAATATGAGCATGTGCTCTGCAAGCCAGCCTTCATCACGGGCGATAACAGAGGCGATCCGGAGAGCCAGGCACTTCTTGCCCAGCAATGCGTTTCCGCCGTAACCGGAACCATATGACCAAATCTGCCGGGTTTCGGGGAAGTGGGATATGTATTTCTTATCGATCGGAGCGCAGGGCCATTTGCCATGGTCGGACTCACCTTCGGCCAAGGGCTTGCCAACGCTATGCAGACAAGGAATATAATACCCATCGGTACCAAGCACATCGAGCACTCTGGTTCCCACACGGGTCATGATCATCATGTTTGTGACAACGTAGGCGCTGTCGGTGAGTTCCACACCGATTTTGGCGATATCCGAACCAACAGGACCCATGGAGAAGGGAATCACGTACAAGGTGCGGCCTTTCATACAGCCATCATAGAGACCGAGCATGGTTTTCTTGAGTTCGACCGGATCGATCCAGTTGTTTGTGGGACCAGCGGCTTCTTGATTCATAGCTGCGATATAGGTGCGGTTTTCCACGCGGGCTACATCGGAAGGCTCGGACACAAATGATATGCAACCGGGTTTCTTCTTGGGGTTCAGCGGGGTGGCGAGACCGCTTGCTATCATCTCGTCGACGAGTTGTTGATATTGCTTCTTGCTACCATCCGCAATGACGACAGCTTCTGGCTTGGTGAGTGCCGTGACCTCGTCAATCCACTGTTTCAATCCTGCGTGCTTCAGATCTTGTAACTTCATTAATCGCTCCTTATAAATTCACACCTTGAGGTGTGCTGTAGTAGGGTATCGTTTTAAGGTTACATTTTTTCAGGCTTTTTTGCAAGGTGTTTAAGAATGCGACAACAACAGTCATGCCAAGGACATACCGCACCTGTGAAGAGCAATGGTTTGGAGTCTTTTCGTTCTTACAAATGATTGATGCGGGAGTAGTAGTCCATATAGACTTCAGGTGGAATATCCTCAGGTACATCAAGGAAAAAAGAAGCGTAACGCTTGAGACGCTCCCGTAAGGTCTCCTTCTTTACCGGTTGGTCTCTGGTCTCCTCGAGGAATTCTCTGATTGTAGCATGGGCGTGCAACAGTTCTGTGGTGACCCCCAGCATCCTCCGACTCATGGATTTCATCATCTGGACGACGAATTCGGGATGACGCTCCACAAAGAACGGAAGTTCGGCTTCAGCGATCTCGACCACCTCGCAATCCTGCAAAGCCACTACGGTGACTGCCCGTGGACTTCCATTCAGCACGCCCATCTCACCAAATCCTTCGCCTGGGCCGTTTTCATCCAGAGCGAACTGCTGCGGTTGGCCGTAATGAAGGAATAACCCTACCCTTCCAGATACGAGGTATCCAAGAGTATCCCCGTGGGTGCCTTCCTGAAAAATCACATTGCCTTCATGAAAAAATCGGGTATGTTCCTCCATCAGAGCCTCCCTTCCACGTTAAATGGAATCCAAGCCTGAGTATAAACGAAGGAAAACCATCCATCAAGACGTAATCCAGAGGATTGATTGTGTTCATTGCGGGTCTGTCGATTTGACCGCTGGAGTGCTTCATGCTACACTGCTTTGGACGCCTCCTTCCGCTCGAGGCACCAGAAACCGCTCGACAAAGGAGACAGGTATGGTCAGCGCGACATCGGTACTCTCAGAAAAAGTATCGGCCAAGGAAAAAATGGCTTACGGCATCGGATGCTTTGGGCAGAACATGATCTATTATTTTCTTGCCAACTACATCCTCTTTTTCTATACAGACGTGTTTGGCATCCTCCCTGCGGCCGCTGGAACGCTGCTGCTCATCACCAAGATCTGGGATGGTATCAACGACCCCATCATGGGAGTGTTTGTCGACCGCACCCGTTCCCGCTGGGGCAAGTTCAGGCCCTGGCTCATCTTCACCCCGATTTTCTTTGTTCCGATAGCAGTCATGTGTTTTTCAGCTCCAGACCTCTCCCCTGCAGGAAAGCTTATCTGGGCCTACATCACCTATATCCTTTTCGACATGAGCTATACTGCCAGCGATGTCCCCTTTTGGGCGATGTCCAGCGCTATCACCTCGGACACTATCGAACGCAATAGTGTGGTAGTGTATCCCCGTTTCATTGCAACCATCGCTGTTGCCTTGGCCACTATCGGAACCTTACCGCTCATCCACTTCTTCCAAAATCTGAGCGGTGGTCCAGCTGCGCCAATGGATCGTGGTTTCCAACTGACCGCGTTGTTCTACGGCATGCTCACGGTAGGTTGTTTTGCAATCACCTTTTTCTTTGTGAAGGAGAGGGTTTTGGTTTCCAGGGAGACCAAACAAGCTACCTTGAAAGATATCGTCAATACGTTCATCCATAATAAGCCGCTTCTCCTGTTGATCTTAAGCGGTATGTTTGTAAATGCCGCCACCGGGGCGAAGCTTTCCACCCTCATTTACTTCGCCAAATACAATCTTGGCAATGAAATGCTAAATATCCTCGTTGCGGCTGTCAATATTCCATTCATCCTGCTGGGAATCGCCATCTCCCCTTATTTTGCCAAGAGGTTCGGCAAACGGAACACGTATATGGGATTCAACGCCCTGTTCGCAATAGGCTCGTTAGGATTTTTCCTTTCTGGCTGGAACCAGCTGGTGGTCTTGATCATCTGGAGCTGCATCAGTTCGGTGGGGATGGCCGCACCCATGGTGTTGCAGACTTCGATGCTTGCCGATACTATTGAATATGCCGAATTACGTACTGGTAAAAGGTCGGAGGGATTGATATTCTCCAGCCAGACCTTCATGGTCAAACTCGCGAGCGCATTCACGCTGTGGGTGACCGGAATAGTGCTGACAATGACAGGCTTCGTGGCCAATGCCGTTCAGACTGAGAGCGCCCTCATGGGTATCCACTCCATCATCGCCCTTTTTCCTTTTCTTGCCTGCTCCATCTCCATCATCCCTATGTTTTTCTATCCCTTGACCGAAAGGAAACACGCTGAGATTGTCGCCAAGCTTAAAATCAACAATAGCCTGAAATAAAAGGAACCATTTGATATGACAGAACTTGCTCTTCCGGCTGGGTCCCTGCAAGCCGCCCTCCAAGCCTTCAAGGAAGGTGCTGACGCGGTGTACCTTGGCCTTCAGCAATTCTCCGCTCGAAAAGGTGCGGTGAACTTCTCTTTCGAGGACCTCTCCCGCCTGAAGCAAGTCGCAAAGTCTACAGGACGGAAAATCTATGTCACGGTGAACACCTTGGTCACCGACTCTGAATTGGATGAGATGGAATCGATGCTCCGGCAGATTTCCTTTCTCGAACTTGACGGTGCGATTGTGCAGGACTTAGGTGTCGCACGCATGATCAGATCCAGGTTTCCGCATACCATTCCCCTGCATGGATCCACGCAATTGGCCGCGCATACGGTTTCAGGGGTGAAGGCGATGCAGCAGATGGGATTTTCCCGGGTGGTTCTCTCCCGTGAGCTCACGCTCTCGGAGATCGAGGTCATTCGCAAGGCCTGTCCGGATATCGAGCTGAAAGTATTCATCCATGGCGCGCTGTGCTATGGATTTTCCGGTTTGTGCATGGCTTCGCATCTCATGGCCGGTAGAAGCGCGAATCGTGGCGAATGCGCGCAAATCTGCCGGAGCTGGTTCTCGCTTGCACCAGGGCAAGCCCCGCAGGACTCAAAGAACACTGCTGAAGAGCGCGGTTATTTTTTCTCCATGACCGACCTCGATATCGGCAAGGCGGTACAGGAGCTCAAGCGCATAGGTATAGATTCGCTTAAGGTGGAGGGGCGGATGAAGAATCCTGCCTATGTAGCGGCGGCAACCCGATATTATCGGATGCTTCTTGATGGAGAGCCTAGCCCAGGAAAACTGCAGGAAGCTCAGGAAGAACTGCATACCGTGTTCTCCCGTGCGGATAGCGGAGGCTGGCTTGCCGGCTATGGACGGGTGCATCAGGAGAAACGCTCGACACCACCGCTAGGTACCGTAGAGTATCCCGGACATCTAGGTGTTCCAGTCGGCAAAATCCTAGCAATCCGTACTTTATCCGAAGGTACAGTCGCATCTATCCGTCTTGATCATCCAGTAGCGGTGCACGATGGGCTGCTTCTGCTGCAGGCGACCGATACCGCTCTTAAGGAACCACTTCGTTTTAGTCTTTCGCACCTTTGGAATATTGGCAGGAAAAGGGTTTTTCAGGCTGAAGCCGGCGAACAGGTCCTGATGGCACTCCCCACGGATGCCCAAGCCCTGCCGGGGGACACGCTCTATCGGATATCGAGCCATGACCAGAAGATGCCCGAGATCCATGACGATGGCCTTCCTCTCTATAGACGGGCAGTACCGATGTCTGTGGTTGTCGAAGACCAGGCAATCATCCTATCCGCGGATCTCACGGGGGAAGGACTTCCTGGTAAAATTGTCAGCAAGCGGTTTGATTTCGCAGTGCAGAAGGCGAGGACGCAACAGGAGGTAGAATCGAATCTTTCAAACACGCTATCCATGTCTGATGAAAGCTATCTGACTCTGGGTGGATTCCATTTTGAAAATGCGACTAGCCTTACCTCGGAAGAAATATTCATTCCACTGTCTCATCTAAAAGAGCTGCGTCGAAAATGGTATAGGGAATTGGATGACACCATGGACCTTTGGTTTAGAACCACCACAGACAGAAAAAGCCAGGCCATTGACATGGTTGATTGCGAGCGGTTGCCGGCAAGAAAGCTCATCTCCCCCCCTCAAAGCCGTGGCTTGCTTTGGATCGATCCCGCGCGGATACTCTCCAAATTGAAAGCCGGCAGTTCTTTGGTTGATTGCCTTGCCGTAGTTGACGATTTGGTCTATCTGCCACTCGCACCGGTGTTGTTCAACGAATCCAGCTATCTCGCTAGTTTGGACAACTTGATTGCGGTCCTCTCCTCGTTGGTGGACCGAGGCAGCCTCAGGATAGGATTGAATAATATCGGCCAAATCCTGTGGGCAAGAAACAATCCGGACATTTCCTGTTTCGCAGATATCTACCTGTATGTGCCAAATGCAGAGGCCTCGGCTGAGGTGGTTGAGCAAGTCCCCAGCCTGAAAGGTTCATATGGTTGGTTGGAGAGACGTCAGTCTCCATCAAATGAGTGGGTTTGCAGAGCTTCTGACCCTGGTGTCGACTTCGCTCTCCCGTTATTCATCAGCCGCAGCTGCTTCCGATACGATTCCCTTGGACTATCATGCGAGGGGTGTTCACGTAATGGAAGTTGGAAGGTAGAGCAGAATGGCCGTACGTATGCCGTCGAGGTACACAACTGCCTCACCGTGGTAAGCGCTGAATGAGGCTTCTTCTGTGTATACGTGAAAAAGGCTGCCATCGCGGCAGCCCTTCGTAGTGCGCATGATTCTTTCTTTTTAGAATAGCCAGAACATCGCGGTGGCTCCATAGCGCGCGCTTTCCCAGACGGGGAGTATCGCGAGCGGGTTGCCACCTAGCACATAGCCGTTTGTTGGGACCTGATAAGTGACACCCACCGAAAGCCTTCCCAGCTGGAAATCCCCATGCGCCCGAAAATACAAAGTCGAGCCATCAAGGATTTCCTGAAGATTGGAGGCGGGGGAAAGATCGCCCGCATCACCATAGAGGAGGGCAAGTCCCTGTGGCGTTTCGGCAATACCGAAATAGGGGCCGATACCAAGACCAAAGTGAAGTATGTTGAAGATATTGAGATCCAATCCGATGGTCGCCAGTCCTTCAAAGATTGCTTCCGCGCTGACTTGGTTGTTATAAAGGGCGCTCACAGAAGCTTCAGCAAAGAGTACCCCTGCGCGGGCTTCCGCACCAATCCTGTACGTATCGAAATCCGAGAGGTCTCCACCAGAACCGGATCCGCCTGTAAAAGAATCGTTCAAGACATAACCACCAACACCAAGGGAAATCAACCCCGCCGAAACCATCGACATGGCCAGTGCCAAAAGCATCGTCAAAACCAGCAATCTTTTCATCAGTACTCCTTCAGCACCAGTAGTCAGCGCAATCCGTACTTCTCAATAAAGGCCTCGGCATTCTGAATCGATCCGCCAGCAGAACCTTTGACGAGATTGTTCACCAGCAGGACGAAGCCGATCTTGTTCTCTTTCTTCTTGAGACGGCCGGTATACACTTCCATCCCCTTCGGAGAGCCCCAGAACGCATACTTGGGCTGAGGGAAGGTGTTGGATGAGTTATACACCACAGGCTGCGCGGGTGTCGAGGGCAAAGAGGAGACTTCTTTGAATTCACTCCAAGTTCGGAGGATCTCATCAGTATCCACATCCTGCTCAAGAGTAAGCCAGATGGCTTCCAGATGGCCGAACATAACCGGGACCCGCACACAGTAGGCGAAGACCACGGGATCGATATTGAGAATCTTCTTGATTTCCTTCTCAACCTTCTCCTCCTCGCTACCGATGTAAGGAATGCAGTTGTCGGTGATATCGAAAGAAGAAAGACCAGGATAACCAGCTCCGCTGACCGATTGATAGGTGCAGATTGAGATTTCCTTGATACCGTATTTTCTCAAAGGAGCTAGAGCCATGGCGAGGCCGGTGGTGACGCAGTTTGCGTTTGTAACCACGAAACCACCGTTTGGATAGCCTTGCTTCTCAATCAGGTCCAAAGACTCCAGATTGGTCTCGGGTATAAGGATAGGGACGTTCTTATCGTAGCGCATCGCGGAGGCATTGGAGAACACGTAGAATCCAAGATCGCGTAGAAGAGGTTCAGCTTCGGCAGCGACGCTGGCAGGAAGCGCGGAGAACACGATCTGCACACCACAGGCCTTCATCGCGTCGGTGTTGAATTCACTAATCATTTGGTCTTTGATTGCAGCGGGCATCTCAATTGGCAGAAGCCAATGTACTGTAGAGGCATATTTCTGATTTATACGAGCTGCGGAAGCTGTAATATATGCGACTTCAAACCATGGATGATCCGCGAGCATCCACATGAACACCTGTCCGACAGCGCCAGTCGCGCCAATAACCGCTACTTTGATCTTGTCCATTTCTGTTCTCCCAATCTCTTCGCTTCAAACTGACTGTTCGCGAATGTAGGCCAACTCTACCGTGTTTATACATTTTTATGCAAGTGGTTTCTATATGAATTTGTTATTAAAATTACAATTTGTTATTGTATACACACAATGTTATTTTATATCTACTAGGTGTGAGCCTGAATACACTCGGGTTATAAAACAAAACGGATAATCCGTACACAGCCACTATGTAAGATTTCTCCACGTAAATCTTGACTAAAACTGACTTCATCGGTATGCTAGGCAATGCGTCCGGGGGTGTAGCTCAGTTGGCTAGAGCGTTTGAATGGCATTCAAAAGGTCAGGGGTTCAATTCCCCTTACCTCCACTTAATAAGTCGTTGATATTCAGCGGCTTATTTTTTTTTGCAAAAACTTGAAGGCCTCTGTGGAAAAGGTTCCAGGAACCTTTTCCACACTAGGAATCGGGCTGTGATGTAAAAACAAGCTGTCGGTTTTTATCTGATTGTGGCTGCCTTCGCTTTCCTATTCATCAAGACCAAGACAAGAACCACCACCGCAGCACCACCGAGACCTACGGTGTCAGCTATGGGATTGGGTATCAATGCAATGCATCCAAGCACAAACATAATGATACGCAACAATGGATTGATGCGAACCCCAACCCAGCCCTCGAAAGACGCGGCTATGAGAAGTACTGAACAAAGGGCGATTACCAAGGCATACAATGTTTCTGAGAACGGAGTGTCTACAATCAACAATCCAGGATAGTAGATGAATAGAAAGGGTATGATAAATCCAGCGATACCCAACTTGAAGGCCTGGACTCCGGTTTTCATAGAATCCGACTCGGCGATACCTGAAGCAGCATAAGCCGCCATCGCAACCGGGGGCGTGATGAAAGAGATGATCGCAAAGTAGAATACAAATAGGTTCGAGGCCAAGGGGAGAATGCCTGCCTTCAACAAAGCAGGTGACGCGACAGTCGCAGCGATAACATAGGCCGCTGTTGAGGGTAGTCCCATACCTAAAATGATGCAGGCGATCATGGTCATGAAAAGCATCAGAAAGAGATTCCCTCCCGAAAGCTGAAAGACTATCTGGGCAAAGCGCACTCCAAGCCCGGTCATGCTGACAATACCGATGACAATACCAGCTGATGCACACGCGATAGTAACCGGTATGGAAGATTTTGCCGCATGCAAAGCCACGTCTTTCAATTCTTTCCAAGGAAATCGCTTCTCCAGCAGGTAGGTCCGGACAATTCCAATCATAAGAATAGAGGCTATGGAGAAAATTGCGGAGTAACTGGCCGAAAAACCAAAACCAAGCAAACATACGATCAACACCACTATTGGAAGCAGGTGGTAATACCCCTGCTTGAGAATAAGTCTTGCACTTTGCAGCTTTGAACTCTCTTCTGGCATGATGCCCAACCTACCAGCTTCAAAATACACAGCGGCAGCCAGGCTCACATAATAGAGAATTCCCGGGATCAAAGCAGCGATGATGATGGTTGAATAGGCGATGCCTGTCATGTCGGCCATAACAAAGGCGGCAGCTCCCATGACAGGGGGAAGAATCTGCCCGCCTGTGGAAGCAACGGCCTCGACTGCACCGGCATAATTCTTGTTGTATCCAACCTTCTTCATCAAAGGAATAGTGAACGTCCCGGTGGTAACCACGTTGGCAACTGCCGAACCATTGATGGAGCCCATCAACGCACTGGACAAAACCGCGGCTTCCGCTGGACCTCCCCGCATCCTACCAGTCAGCGCATAGGCGATATCAATGAAGAACTTACCGGCTCCGAACTTATCCAGGAGCTCGCCGAAGATGATATACAGCACGACAAACGAGACCGCGGCTCCGATTGGAGTTCCGAAGATTCCCTCATTGGTCCAGCATACATAACTAGTGATGTAGGTAAGGTCATACCCTCGATGGGCGATGATATTGGGGAGATAAGGACCGAGCACTGCGTACGCCAGGAACACGATGGCTATGATAGGTAAGGCCAAGCCGATAGCCTGCCGGGAAGTTTCGAGAATCAAAAGAATCAAGATCAGTCCCGCCACCATGTCCAAAGGGGAGATTCCTCAGATACCTTTGTCCATGAGCATCGTGCGGGTGGTCTGCGTCATGTAATATATCCACAATACAAGCACTAGGACCGCGATGCCGGAAAAAAGAATTTTCGACCCCTTGTCCTTGGACTTCTGCGTCTTATAGAAGTACCACATGAACATCAGGGAAAAAAGGTGGAGCACTCTGCTCTGCATCACACTTACAGCGGTATTGGTGCTGATGAAAATATGGAATAGGCAGATACTTGCAGACAATACCAGCAAGAACCAACCAAAACTTGCCGCTTTTCCGGATTTCAGATTTTGCATGTGAGCACTCTCCTTACATAAGTAGGATACACCTCATCTACATGAAAGGTGTATCCTACACTACAACTATTGGCAGTTGGACTTACTTGGTTCCGGCAGGTATCAGCGAAGCAGGAATCGCGAAGCCTTTCTCTCTGAAATACTTGATGGCGCCGGGATGCAAGGGGACCGGAATCTCAGACAAGGCGGTCTCGAGGACAACCTGTTTGGAAACAGCTGCGGTAACACTGCCCCATTCATCACGGTTCTCCCAAATGGCCTTGACGATATTGTACACCTCTTCATCAGTCAGGCCCGATTTGGTCGAGGTAAGCATGACAACCCGGCTGATGGGAACGGTCACGATGGTGTCGACATTGGCATAGGTTCCTGCAGGAATGTCGTATCGGGTCCAGAAGGGGAATGCCTTGTAAAGAGCCTCGTCTTCAAAGGAAATCATCTTTACCTTTGCAGAAGTGGTCAGATCCATCAGAGCAGCGGATTTGAGTGGATGGGTGCAGATGAAGGCAGCGATCTTGTTGTCTTTCAGAGCGGATACGGCCTCACTCTCGGGAATGAACTGCGGTCTGATGTCATCGTATGTGATTCCATAGAAGTTAAGAAGCATACGTGCGGCCATCTCACCACCACTTCCGGCAGCGCCTACACCAATGGCTTTTCCCTTGAAGTCAGCTATGGTTTTGATCGGGCTGTCAGCGAGAGCAAACACCTGGACGTAGCTGTAGATGGTGCTGAACAGAGAACGAAGGTCGTCAGCCTTGCGCTTCTCAAAATCGCCCTGGCCGTTGTACGCCAACCAGGCTATGTCACTTTGGGAAATACCCATCGCGAGCTTGCCGCTGGTGAGGTTGCGGATGTTCTCGACTGAAGCGGCAGTCGCTTCTCCAGTGCTCGCGATTCCCGGGGCATGCTTGGTGATGGTTTCGGACATGGCCACACCCATAGGGTATAGGGATCCGGCAGTACCAGCGGTACCGATGGAAATTCTCTTAAGCTGAGGCTCAGCAGGTTTAGCAGTGGCTTCCACCCCGCCCTGAGCCAGAACTGGAGTCAACACCACACAAAGGACCAAAAGTAGCAATAACAGTTTTTTCATCACATTCTCCTTTTTTTATAAGCGTTTGATATCAGCATTGATTGAGGTCATCAATTCATAGAAATTTGGGAATGAAACCGCTGCATATTCTGCATGGTCCACTTCAGTCTGACCTTCAGCAATCAAAGCAGCCACGGATGATGCCATCACAATCCGGTGGTCATGGTGACCGTTTATGATTGCACCGTGAAGCTTCGAATGATAGATGGTAAGCGTATCCCCGGTTTCCTCAAACTTCGCACCCATCTTTCCAAGCTCTTCTCGAATGGACTTGGCTCTATCGGTTTCCTTAAGACGGCAGGCTCCAATGTTTTTCAGTACTGTCTTACCTTGTGCATAGCAACCCAGGACTGCGAGAATGGGTACGGCATCGGGAGTGCCGCTACAATCAATCTCAATTCCCTGGAGCTCATGTCCGCCTTCAACAGTGATTCCACCCTTTCCACTGTCCAATACCTCCAGTTTGGCCCCCATGTCTTGTAAAATCTGAATGAAGGCTTTTTCCCCTGCGTAATCAGCAAGATCCAAGCCGTGGAAAGTCACTTTGGATCCTTTGGTGATAGCTGTGGCAATAAGAGGATAACCTGAAGTGCCCCAGTCGCTTGGCAATGTGTAGGCGAAGGGCTTGAAACACTGCCTGCCAGGAATAAAGAACTCATCGTAATTGCGGTTTTCAATGGTGATCCCGGCAAGTTTGAGCATGCCGATGGTCATGTCCACATAAGGCCGTTCGAGTAGGTTTGTCTCATGGATGAGGGTGTCCCCTTCGGCCATAGCGCAGGCACAGAGGAAAGGTGTCATCCACTGGGAATTAACTCCTGGCAGCGATATCTCTCCCCCTTTGAAAGGACCTTTGACCACAACCGGTGCAGTTCCTGTTCCCCTCGTTGAGAAAGCCTGTCCTCCAAGCTTGTTGATGGCATCGATCATCGGTTGGGCGGGACGATAGCAGATCTGGTAATCGCCGGTCAGCACACTATAGCCAGGTATCAAACCACAGAGCGCCAGCAGAAAGTAGAAACCGGTTCCTGAATTCTCGGCATCGAGCACACAAGCGGGAACTTTCAAATTTCCACCGGTACCCTCGATAATCCATTTCGAGTCATCGGAGGTATCGATTCTCGCTCCAAGTGCCGTCATCATTTTCACTATGGAATAACTATCCAAATTGGTGAGCGGATTGATGAGAGTAGTGGTTCCGTTCGCAAGCGATCCGAAGACGATTCCCCGTGCCGTGCCTGATTTGTTACCAGGTATGCGGGCCTGCCCGTTGAGAGTGGATGGATTGATTACAAACTTCAAAATAGTAGTCCTCCATGTTGAATTGATAAACGTTTACAGTTTTTCTTTTCCAATAATATCACACAATACGTTCCTGTCAATACATAAATAAAATTTTATAATTGCTTTTATTAAAATTAATTATATATTTCAATGCAATCTTTATCAATATTAGACATAGATTTATCATTCTTAGTATATTCTTAGATGAACCCAGTATTGATAATCAATTTCATTTTATCATTGAGGATTTGGAAATTATCCAGTATACTATGGCAATGCGTGATATTGAAAAAATCCAGCTCTCCATCAAGGACATATCCCGATTAAGCGGGGTATCAATCGCGACTCTCTCCAGGTTCTTCAATGGTCAGTCGGTACGGCCGTCGAATGAAGCGAAAATCCAGAAAATTCTGCAGGAGACAGGATATAGGCCAAGTATTGCCGCACGCTTCATCAAAGGCCATAACTCGGGAGTCATCGGCCTGATTGTTCCGGAGATAACCCATCCATTCTTCGCCTTGATAGCGGAAGGGGTGATGCGCGAAGCACGCAACCAAGGCAAGCTGGTGTTGTTAGGTTCAAGCGAAGGCTCTATGGAGATTGAGAAGCAGATCATTGACAGATTCAGCCAATCCATTCTGGATGGACTGATCTATATTCCGGTAGCGAAAGCCGAAAACATTCCTGCTCTTAAAAGCTTCAGGAATCTTCCTTTGGTGGTGACTGCGAGAAAAGGTATCATTCCAGGGGTTCCTCATGTGTACCATGATGGCGAAGGCGGGGGATATCTGGCGACCAAGCATCTCATCAGCCTTGGACGGCACAGAATCGCCTTTATTGCAAGTTTCTGGGATGTCCCTTGTACAAACACTGAGTTGCTGGCTAATCATAAGAAATCATTCATGCACTCGTTCTCCTCCATCGAGCGATTCAAGGGGTATCTAAAAGCTTTGGAAGAAGCTGGAATTCCCTATAACCCGAATCTGGTGGTGGTTACCGGCTATGGACACATGCATGGTGTGGATGCTGCCTCGGAATTAAAAGGACGATTTGTCGATTGCAACGGCGTGGTCACCATGACCCAAGCGGTGGCGAATGGTTTCACCGCCCAAGCAAAGCGTTTAGGCTACCGGGTTCCTGAGGATATCTCAGTGGTGCTTTTCGATGCCAATGAGAGCAAGGCAGACTATACCTTCACGTATATCGAGCTGCACCTGATTAGGATGGGACAGGAATCGGTACGGACTCTGAATGAGTTGATCGAAGGCAGGGAGGCTCAGGACATTTGCCTCGATGTCGAGCTTCGCGTGAGGGAGACTTCGGTGAAGCTACCGGCTGAGGCCCCCCGATGATTCCCTTCGGTGTATTCGCCAATGGTGGAGCTATCGCGGTAGGAGGGCTGTTTGGAATCCTGATGGCTAGATATCTCCCAAAATCACTGCTCAAAGCCCTCCCTCCGGTGTTGGGTCTCTGCGCCTTAAGCATCGGCCTCGTAAATATCATCAAATTGGATAACCTGTTGGTGGTTATTCTTTCCTTGATACTGGGATCTATAGTGGGGGAACTTGGCAGGCTGGAAGAACGGGCCGCCAAATTAGTAGCAAAACTAGGGCCATTGTGCAAAGAGGAGAACCGTAGCCTGTTCCTTTCGCTGGTTGTACTGTTCTGTGCAAGCGGAACGGGTATTTTTGGGTCGTTGCAAGCCGGGATGACGGGAGACCACTCCATTTTGTATGCCAAGGCGATTCTTGACTTCTTCACCTCGTTTTCCTTCGCATTGACCTTGGGCATTCTGATATCTGCGATCGCACTTCCCCAGATGTTTTTCCAAGCTCTCCTGTTTTATATCGCAGGCGCATTTCTCAGCACGCTACCAGTTGGCATGATCGCTAACTTTCAAGCAGTTGGAGGCCTCATCACCTTCGCCATAGGGCTGAGAATCCTCCAGATAAAGGAATTGAGCGTACTCAATTTCACCCCAGCCTTGCTGCTTGTGTTTCCACTGACGCGGCTCTTGGAGCTATTTTAGAGAAATAAAAGGTTCCAATGTGCTGGGGGGGCTGGAACCATTTCCACCTATATGGATGTCAACATACTTGCCACCGCAAAAAATGAGCGAATTATTTGATGTATTTACACTTTTTATAGCGAATATATTTGATAAGTTCACAGAAGATGAGCGAACATCTATATCGACTTGATCCTGCCTTCAGTCTTGTAATAATTCATCCAGTAGAGAGTCAACAGCGTGATAACCTGTTATGTCCGAGTTGGATGCGAGGCGCTCAGCTTCTTGCATAGATTTTATTGTCTCATTGTTCGGTGCGTTATCTATCGATATCAGGTAATATGAAGTACTTCTTCCACCTGCCTCAGATTTCTTAAGAATACCCATGTTTATGAGATCTTTGATATCCCTAATAGCCGAATCGTGGCTGCATTTGGTGAGTTTCGCCCATTTATCCGTAGTAAGACCACCGTAAAAATCGGTTGTCAACCTTTTAATCATCTCCTGTTGACGCTCATTAAGCGTAAGACGGTCCAGCTTATGATACAACTGTCGCACCTGCAAGGTTCTGTCAATCGTCTGCAATACCTCTTGCAAGGCTTCTTGGATACGCTGCAGATACCATACTATCCAAGGTGTGCAATCCATAGAACCTGTTTGCGCTTCATGCAACATCTTGTAATATTCTTGTTGGCGTTTTTTC
Source organism: Sphaerochaeta sp. UBA6084 (assembly GCA_002428625.1). Lineage (GTDB taxonomy): Bacteria > Spirochaetota > Spirochaetia > Sphaerochaetales > Sphaerochaetaceae > UBA6084. Next base: position 1,037 of record DIXI01000002.1, on the reverse strand, counting down.
AATTGTTTCGAGATGCTAAAGAAAACTGGATTCCCAGGATTGCCCTGATTAAAAACATAATCACTCACAGTCCTGGAGAGTCTTCCATTTCCATCTTCAAATGGGTGTATTATAAGAAACCATAGATGGGCTATAGCGCTTCTTACCGAAGCAGGTATATTACTCGGCTCATTGATCCATAAAAAGAAGGATTGCATTGCATGAGGCACCAGATCTGCCGGAGGAGCTTCGAACCAGACTTTCTGGTTCTTAAACGAACCTGATATTACTTCGATTGGAGCGATTCTATACCTACCAACTTGAAGAAGGAACGGACCACTGAGTCTTTGTGGAAACAACCTGATGTGCCAAGTAAAAACTCGTTCTTCAGTGAGTGGAAGCCTCGAATTCCCAAGGGCATCAAGTAGGTTTTCAACTACACCTTCAATATGATCTCCACTTGGTCGGATAGAGGCGTTTGGAAGCTGAAGTCTTCGGCATAGAGAGGTGTAGATTTGCAATTGCTCCAAGACCTCGTTTTCGATTCGGTGAGAATTATGGATTTCATCAGTAAGAACGCGTGCCTCCAATTCCTTACTTTGCACAAACCCTAATTGCTCACTTAAGCCCTCTACCTTTCCTTGAAGACGGGCTATCTCGGTCAATAGCGGGAGCAGGTTTTCAATTTCAAACGTAAAAACAGGCCAATCTTGAAGTTGCCAGATGTATGTACTCATATAACAAGAGTAAGCGATATGCGTAGATTAAGCAACCTATTCTACGCATAATTTGGCCTATTTCTGCGTAGAATGACTATTCTATTCGACGTAGATTCCTTGGGACCTAACTGTGGAAATAGTTCCTGGAACCATTTCCACAGGAACCATTTCCACAGAATCATCCCCTCGTGGCCAAGACCCGTTTCCTCAACTCCTGCGCCTGCAGCTGGAATTCCCGGGAAGCGCTGTCCAACTCGTCGCAAATCTGGTCCAACGCCTTGCCGGCACCCTCCCGGGCAGCCTTGATCGTGGTGAGGCACTCGTTGCTGTCCATGAACG
>DIXI01000028.1 GCA_002428625.1 Sphaerochaeta sp. UBA6084 | reverse complement strand
TTTTTGGTTTGTCCTCGCCATAGCCATGCGCATGCACCCACTTGTAGAAGGTGCTTCCCGATATCCCCACCGCATCCGCATAGGAGTGAAAGGATCCTGTTCCCTTCTCCCTCGCGGTCTGCGCTTGCTCAAGATGGGCCAGCTTCTCTTTTTCGGTATAGATGGTATAGTGCATGTACTGCTCCTCCGTCCGTGAATGGAATTTACATTCAATCTAGTGCCGGAGGCGTTGTTTTGTAATCTCGATTTATAGTCCGCTTACGAATTTTAAAGGTATTTATATATTTTCTATTCTTGTCAGATCTTCCTATTACATCTTCGATCCAATTCCTACTATATTCACTAAAGAATTTCGTATTCATATCTTCAAACCAGCTTTGAAGAGTTTCCTTATCAAGATCGCTATCAGAAAAGTATTCTTCAAGGACTGAGTTTAACCTTTGACTTCTTTGGTCATATAATGACTTAAGTCTTCCCCTGTAGGAGTCCCGAATTTTATAGTTCCCATTGCTTTTCCTGACATAGCTATTCTTAACTAATTCATTAAGGGCTTCATCAATTCTTGTATCGTCAATTTGAGACCCAACTAATTTTCGCAAATTTGCTCTAATAGCCCGAAAATCAATACCCTCATCTGCTGAATACAGTATCTTTACAATAGCCTGCGATATCGCATTTACCATTAGCGATTGATTGGCAATATCCTGTTTGATATAAATTGTTGTAATAAGTTTATCCATAAGTTCCTCACAAATTATTTGAGTACAACCCCGTCTCGTAGCATAATCCATCCGATACCATATCAAGCGGAATCTTTATAGGAATGATGATACAAACCCCAAAGAACCGACTTTTTCTGAATCTTACCGGCTACTGGCATATTCCCACATTCTGGAATGCGATGGATTCCTTGATGCCTCATCGCACTGCAATGATTTGATACTTGAAAGACCCTGGATGAATTATGCAACACCACAGCCGAAACTCCAACAGCGCGTGAGGATATGTCCACCCTTCATGTTCAAGCCACACTGTTCCGATAATACCACTCCGGCAACGCCAAGTATATCTATTTTTTTTAAATTTAAAGGCTATTCCGTATTTGAATGTAATGACGCCCTAAAAGTAAATATTCTAAGGTACTTTTATCGTCAGTCAAAACTTACTATGACTTTGCTAAATCGCAACCAATTGAATAATACTCCCTATACCACCCCACAAACTTCCGCAATCCTTCCTCAATCGGTGTGGACGGCTTGAAGTCAAAGTCCCGCATGAGGTCGTCGACATCGGCGTAGGTCTGGTAGACATCGCCAGGCTGCATGGGAAGGAACTCCTTCTTAGCGGTCATACCCAGGGCCTTCTCCAAGGCTGCGAAGTAGTCCATGATCCTCTCGGGCCTGTTGTTGCCGATGTTGTACACCTTGTAGCGGTCGCCATGCCCATTGGGCACGGGTGGGTTGGGCAGGACGTTGAGGATGCCCTCCACGATGTCGTCGATGTAGGTGAAGTCGCGCCACATGTCGCCGTTGTTGAATATCCTGATGCTCTCGCCCTTGACGATCCTGTCAGTGAATGAGAAGTACGCCATGTCGGGCCGTCCCCAGGGGCCGTAGACGGTGAAGAACCGCAGCCCGGTGCTGGGGAATCCGTAGAGGTGGGTGTAGCAGTGGGCCATGAGCTCGTTGCTCTTCTTGGTGGCGGCGTAGAGGGACACGGGGCAGTCGACGTTGTCGGTGGTGCTGAACGGCACCTTGCTGTTCATGCCATAGACCGATGAGGAGGAGGCGTAGACGAGATGGTCCACGCCGAAGTTCCGGCAGGCCTCGAGGATATTGAGGAATCCGACTATGTTCGACTGGATGTAGGCGTCGGGGTGGTCGATGGAGTATCTGACGCCTGCCTGGGCGGCGAGGTTGAGGACGATCTTCGGTTTGAACTTGGCGAACACCCCATCAAGCACTTTCTTATCGGCGAGGTCTCCCTTGATGAAGGTGAATCCGTCATATCCCGCCAGCACCCCAAGCCTTCCATCCTTCAAGGACACATCGTAGTAGTCGTTGCAGTTGTCATAGCCGATGACGGTGCAGCCTCGCTCCAGAAGGAAATTATGAAGAAGGGAAAGGTCTTTCCCTACGCGCCTGTTGGCTGATCGGCTCTTCTGTTCTTGCTCCCATACTGTCCGCAAGGAAGAGCCGGCCAATGCGACGCGACCCTTTCGTCTTGAAAATTTTCGACTCGATTCTTAAGAGGAGACCAGATCGGATGTTGAATCTGTGGATATCCTACCTGGTAACTGATTTCCAAGGCTGAGTACCGGCGGCTGGCTAAGCCTTTCCGGACGGGAATCACACCCGCTATATGTGAAAGCGACCTATGCTCGGCCGCACAAGCTGGTACCTAAAGGTCAACTTTGTTATATATTCATTCAAAAAAAAGGCTATCATAATCCTCATAATGCCAGGTGACATTACTATCCTTGAACTGTACCTTAATTTTCTCGATCATTGACTTTCTATGAGCTGCTCCGATAAAGAACAAGCCTCTTTCAAAGACAAAGTCATGGCAATACTGATAGATATTCCGAATCATTTCCTGCTCACGTTTCTCGATAACCTCATTCCAATGCTTATAGATTTGAAATAACTTATCATCATTAAGCTTCTCCAAAGTTTTCTCAATGACATCATAAGTCTCAGCCCAATTCTTGATGCTGTACTCGCTATTAAGATATCTGAATCCATATTGGGATGTATATTTTAAGTTACAGTCCACTAAATATTGGTAATCATAGCTGTTGTTCTCTACTCTCCTATGTAGTTTACCATTCTGCTCAATGAAAGAAGAGAGTTCCAATTCCAAATCCAAATCCACCGGGATATGCTTTATCTGATGTTCCTCAAGATAGGCTATTATAGTTTTTGTTTCTAAATTTGTCCTGGTTTTATTCACATAAAAGTCTTCAAGCGCCGATGGAGGAAGTTCTTCAAAAATAACATTGGGCTGAATCCTCTCAACTATTTGGTATAATTGATTAAAATTACAGGCTCCTTTCTCATCGTGTTGGGTGCAGATAAGTGTTATATCAAACATTGAACCCCCTTTGTATCTTCCCATGGAATTTAGCTATTTGACCCCGTCCCGTTGCAGAATACCTCCGATACCATATCAAGCAGAATCTTTGTAGTAATGATCATGCAAACCCCAAAGAACTGACTTCTTCTGAATCTTACCGACTGCAGGGATATTCTCGCATTCTGGAATGAAAGGTATCAATACCCCTAGGGCAAGCCCTGGAAAGCGGAGGCTTCGCTTCCTTTTCCGCACCAAGGTGCGGGATATTTCACCTTGCTTTCCCGGCACACTCGCTCGGGAATGGAACCAGCATACTGCTTCCTTTCCGCTCGCTACGTTGGGGAATGCGATGGATTCCTTGCTGCCTTATCGCACTGCAATGATTTGAGACTTGAAAGAACCCGGATGAATTATGCAACACCACGGGCGGAAAAACCACGTCTTTTCCCATCCCGAAAATTGATTTGCTGGAAATACCGAAAATTGCGATGCTGTCTACAAGCTTTCACCACGGTGGTGAAAGTACCATATTTAGTGAAAGTTGGCGCAATTATCGTTGCAATTTTTAGTTTCACTATATATACTGGTTTCATCACGGTGGTGAAAGGGGGCTTTTTAATGAAAGTAGCTTCCACAGTGTATGTGAAGGAGTATGAACGGCTCAGCAACAGCTTGGTGAGAATCCCTGTGATTGACCGATGCGACCATCTGAGGGACAAGAAGAATGGATTCGTCGCACAACTCGTCTTCAAGGATGCAACAAACGTAAGCCTTGATGTGACTGTCCTGAGCAGGGCGTTTCCCTCCATGATCGCTGAAGTTGTCGTCGTACACAAGCATGAAGAGCTCAACCGGGAAGGCAGCTATCCTGTGATCATGGCGCCCTATATATCCGGAGAGTCGGCCAAGCAATGCGAGCGGCTCAATGTCGGATACCTGGACATGTCGGGGAACTGCAGGTTGCTGATTCGATCCATCTATGTGAACGACCAAGGACATCCGAACAAGTTTGCCAAGAAACGTACGGCTAAAACCATATTTGATCCTTCCTCGAAAGTATCGTCGCTGATCCTTAGGGAAATCATGCGCGATGCAGCCTGTCGGTGGAAGCTGAGTCTCCTTGCTGGTACACTCCAATGCAGCATCGGACAGGTCTCCAAAGTGAAGGACTATCTCTGCGAGCAACTCTGGGCCCGGATGTCACCGGACGGATTGCAGATCCTGGAGCCGAAAGCGATCATGCGCTCTTGGAGTGAAGCGTATGCGCACAAGTCGGCGTCATTCGAGGTGATGGATTGCCATACCCTTCTGCCGATTCCGGAATTTGAAGACAGGATACACCGGATCAAAGCCGATTCAGGAATCGACTGTCATCTCACAGGTCTCGCGGGTGGTGTGAGGTACGCGCCTGTGGTACGGTACACCAAGGTGCATCTGCTGGTAAGGGAAAGGGACCTCAATGTATTTCTCCAAGCCGCCGCATGCAAGCGGGTTGACTCCGGCGCGAACGTACAGATCCATGTGCTTGCCAGCGATGAGATGCTTCATGACGCAAGGAATATTAACAATCAGGAAGTAGCCTCTCCTGTGCAAGTGTATCTGGATTGCATGCGGTTGAAAGGACGCGGAGAGGAAATGGCCGAGGTGATCCTAGCGAAGGAGATTGAGAAATGATCAGGGATGAGGATCTGCACAGCAGCATCGATTATTCGGGAGGTCAGAGGGAGGCCGCCCACAGGGTATTGGTCGAGCTGTGTTCCCTGTTTGCACAATACCAGGATGACATCCGCATCATCGGTGGATGGGTCCCCGAATTGTTGTTCCCCGACCAAGGGCATGTGGGAAGTGTCGATGTAGATATCCTCGCCGGTATGTATGGCGGGACAACAAACCAAAAACGCAGCCAGCATGTCCAGGGACTGAAGGCCATGAAGGCTACCGGTGGCGATTTTGCTTTCAATTTTGAACCACTCCAAGTCAAACTGGAAGCGAAACGACCTGATGGAGCAATCGATACGGCTCGGGTGAACGTTGTCGCTCTTGTCCCGTACCTTGTGATGAAAACCGCCGCGATGGGCCGAGGAAAAGCAAAGGATGCCTACGATATCCATTTCTTGATCACCCATTATCCAGGTGGGACCAAGCAGCTGGCGCTTGAATTCTCCGGATCATCTGAAACATTTATTGTTCGTGAGATGAGAGAAAAACTGTCGGAGAAATTCGCCTCGGTTGATCATGCAGGTCCGGCTGACGTGGCGAGCTTTATGGATGTATCGGATGAACAGGAGATCGACATGATCCGCCGGGACGCCTTCGAGCAAGTCCAGGCATTGCTGTCGTCAATCTGATTACCTTGTATACATACCCATACATACATTCATGAAATGGTGATACTGCAGGCTCCGGATCACGACAAATTCTGCGACCCGTCACTGTTCACTCGGGTTGGCGTTGAGTCGAGATCACACCGGGGTCAGATGGGCTTGAGGATCCCGCTGAATAAATTTTTGTGCCAGGCACGGAATTGTTTCCTTCTTCGATATGAGGTTAGCCATGCAGACCTTCATATAAACAGCATTCGGAGGCCCTCGGGTTGTCAATTCCGTGCCTGGCACGAATCTGCGCATCTGCGAATCCCCGGAGTGGCCTAACGGCTGATCTCCGCCCCGCTGTGGAAAACGGGATATCCTACATGGCACCTGTTTTTTCAAAAAGCCTTCAGGAAACCCTGTGCGATCGATATCTGTGGATTATGTGGAAACGGTACCTGGTACGGCCATCCGAAATTTTTTCGGGCTTGTTCCTGTCTCTCTGGAGAACATGCGGCTGAAGCTGTACAGACTATCGTATCCGCAACACTCGCCAACCTGCCCGACTGAAAGCGTGGTGGTTGCAAGCAATCGTTTTGCTTTATGTATGGTGATGTCGATGCAATATCGGCCAAGGCTGATTCCTATGAGCTGTTTGAAGCGATACCGCAGGTATCCTTCCGAGAAAGCACATTCCTTGGACAAGTCCGAAATGCTTATATGGGGGTTTGCGTTTATCAAATTGCACGCCTTTAGAATATTTTCCGGCACCAGCAGACCATCTGATTTCAATTGCACAGGCGATGACGGTATTGCGCTGACCAGCATATGCATGAGCAGTCCCACCTGCAGCTGCAGTTTCTCTTCATCCACCTTTGAGGAGAGGTGTGTATAGGTCGCGCAGATTTTTTCCACCCAACGGGTTGTCTCCACCGACATGTGCACAACCTGGTCCCGCAGTTTAGCGATGAATGCGTTGGCCGGTGCTTCGAAGGTGATGAAGATCATCCTGACTTCGCCATCGGTTTCAATAAACCGGTGGTACTGATGGGGAAACACGAGCAATACCATGTCTTTGCCAATTTCGAAGGAATGCCGGTCCACGAGTATCTGTTGGGGGCTTCCCAGATTGATGTTGATGCTGAACCGATAGTGGAAATTACTGTTCTTTTTCGGTTGTAGTTCATAGAAGGTCTTGCGCGAGAATACCAGGATGTTTTCCGGAATCCATGGGGAGGTAGTGCCCGAACCTCTGAAATAGTCGTTTGGTATTGGCAACTTGTCGTAGATTGTGTTTTCTTCGCAGCACATAGGCGACAGTATATACGAAAATGGTAAATATGACGACAAAAATGCAATTTATTTAACTTCTATGTGGGTTTATACTCCGCAATATGAAAACAGAAAGCCAAAAACCAACAACCGCGCTTATCCTCGGCGCTGGATCCAGAGGAGCCCTCGTCTACGCGGGATATGCGTTGTCACATCCCTACCAGTTTAAGGTGACAGGGGTGGCGGAGCCCATCGATGAGCGTCGTAATGCTCTTGCCGCACAGCACCATATCGATCCTGCCAATTGCTTCACGGATTGGCGCGAGGCCCTGGCTGGCAGGAGAATCGCCGATGTTGTGTGTGTATGCACGCAGGATCGGATGCATGTTGAGCCTGCCCTAGCTGCCTTGGAACTTGGGTACCATGTACTGCTGGAAAAGCCGATGGCTACCAATGCGGATGACTGTATGAGAATCGTACGGGCAGTGGAAAAAAGCGGATCCATGCTGTCCATCGCCCATGTGCTTCGGTATACGCCATTTTTCCAACGAATACGGCACATACTGGATTCCGGGATGATTGGCAGGCTCGTTTCTATCCAGCACAATGAGAATGTTGGTTATTTCCATTATAGCCATAGCTATGTTCGCGGAAATTGGCGTAGAGCCGACCAGTCAAGCCCGATGATACTAGCCAAGAGCTGCCATGATCTGGATATTCTGCGTTGGCTTGCAGGCAGTCCTGTGGCAAAATTATCCAGTTTCGGCTCCTTGCTTCATTTCACGAGTGAAAACAGACCAGATGGCGCTCCGGACCGTTGCCTGGACAATTGTCCGCATCATGCAAGTTGTCCATATTTTGCGCCGAAGATATACCTGGATGGCAATACGGGATGGCCAGTCAATGTCATCTCGTTAGATACAAGTTTTGCCATGGTGTATAAGGCTTTGCAGGAAGGGCCCTATGGTCGGTGCGTGTATGCCTGTGACAATGATGTCGTGGACCACCAGGTGGTTTCTATGGAGTTCGACAATGCGGTGACAGCCGTGTTCACCATGGGGGCTTTCAACGGAGAGGGTAGTAGAACCATCAAACTCATGGGCACAAAGGGCGAACTGCATGGGCACTTCGAGAAAGGAGAGATAATCGTGCAACGGTTCGGAGCGGGGGAAGTCTTACGGTACTCGTTGACTGATGACAAAGCCGGACATGGCGGAGGCGACGACGCCTTCTTGCAAAGCTTCCTCCAAGCTCTGCGACTTCAAAATAGAACAGCGAATCTCACCGATGCCACAGAGTCTTTGGAGAGCCATCTCATGGCTTTCATGGCGGAGGAAGCCCGGCTTTCAGGCAAGGTTGTAAATCAGCGGTTCCAAGAACTGAAAACCCAACATGCACAGATGTGAAGATACTGTACTTTTGACATCAGGGATGCGGTTTTTGCTTTGGGGCGAAGATTGTGGTAGCAGGGAGAGCTCCGAAAATAGGCTTTTCAGCACTCCCCAGACCTCTTTAAGACATTCATTTTGAAGGTTTCTCTAAGGAATTCGTTTAAACCAGTACTTTTTCGGAGGCTTCGCAGGAACCAGATGCACAGGATACACAACGGATGCTACTCGTAGTATTAAAATATTCACCAAGAGGATTTTCCAGAGGAGAGGATTCAGGGTAGCACTCAAGCCAATAATCTGCCGAATGCCAGTACAACAGGCAACCGAGTGAAAAACAATCGAGATCCAAACACCACTCACTACAATCGGAGGGGTAGCACCGCATTGGCCGGCTCCGGCTCGCGGACCGGTAGGGGAGCAAGAATCGAGGAGCCGAATAGCCACCAGGGGCGTAGGGGATGGGAGGCGAGCTGGCGAAGCCGCCCTCCCCTTACTCCCGTCCCCTCCCCTTCCTTCAAGCCCATCCCCTCCCTAGCGCAATACCACATTCCTAATCAAGCATACCTCCCACTTGAAACCTCTCTCTCTTCTGCATACCCAACTCGCTTGGGGTTCTTTTGAAGTTTCAAATCACCAAGCTTCATCCTCCGTGATTGAAACTTTGAACCCTACAAGGGCAAGGAAGAAGTGGTAGAGGGCGACTTCATGCGCCGATTGAACCGTCGTTTTAGCCTCTCAAACCCGTTGCCTTGAGTTACATAGAGAGCCAAAGAAGATATGATCATAAGAACAACAGAATACACAAAGGCCATCGCCTGGGCATCGCTGGTCGCCATCTCGTCGCTGGCGCTCTTGATCACGATACCGAGCGGCTGGAAAAGGGGATGATACAGGAATACGGTCAAGTCGTAGTCGGATAACAGACTGTTGAAGTTCAGGACCACGACGCTGATGATGGCGGGAAAAATCACTGGCAGCACCACCTTGATTATGGTATAAAAAGTGCTTGCCCCCATACACTTGGCGGCCTCCTCAAGATTGTTGTCGATACTGAAGAACGCAGCCTTCACCATCCTGAAGGTGAAAGGCAACTTCACCGTCACATAGGCGATAAGCAAAAGTCCCACAGTACCGATAAGGACCTTGTTTCCTAAAACAAGCCTTGGCACATCATAAGTCTGCATCAACCCAAGGGCGATGAGGGTGCTGGGTAATAGCCATGGAAGGAGAATGCTATACTCGAACAAAGCATCCGCTTTATGCTTTGACCTCGTGACAATCCTTGCCACGATGATTGAGATTATACAGGCGAGCAAAGCCGCGACCAACGCATAGACAATACTGACCGAGTACGGCTTGAAAGCATTGGTTTGGGTAAGCAACCGCTTATAATGCATCAAAGTGAACGTATCCCAACTAAGCTGTCCCGTCTTGATCGCGAGACTATCGGTAAAGCTGAAGAGAATGATCAGGATAATCGGAGTCATGTAGATTATAAAAAGCACATAGCCCGTCAAATGGGCCAATGCATTCATCAATGGGTTCTGGATCTTCTGCTTTTCCAATCTCACTTTGGTCTTGGAGATGGAGATATAATGCCCACCCTTCTCCACCCTGTTTAAGATCGTAAGCAGGAGGATGGTCGCCAAGCCAAGGATGACCGCAAGCAAAGCGGCTATCTCGCGTGAAAACGAAGAGTTGGCAAAAGCTATGATCATGGGGTTGATCGTCTGGAAATCGGGGCCTCCTACGATTAGGGGTGCGCTCATCGCACCAAGACCGGTGAGAAAGGTCAAGATGGTGATGGCGAAGAAAGTAGGTTTGAGCGTCGGCATCACCACCGAGAAGAAAATCCTTGAACCGCTTGCCCCCATGTTCTTGGCAGCCTCCAGGATATGCCCGTCGAGCCCACGTACAGCATTGGTCAAGAAGATGATATGGTTGGAGGTGCAGGCGAAGGTCATGATGAAAATGACCGCCCAATAACCAGTGAACCAATAGGCATCGAGCTTGGGGAAAATCTGGATAAGGAATTTGGTAAGGATTCCATTGCTGCCGTACACATATTTGTAGCCTGTCACCAGGGTGACTCCACCGTAGATGAGGGAGGTCAAATAGCCAAGCTTTAGGATTCTCGCCCCCTTGATCTGCCAATACTCACTCAGCAGCACGATCAAGGTGCCCACCACATTTACACTCAGAATCATCGAGATGGCTAGGATGAAACTGTTGAGCATGCTTCGTAAAGCACGTTTTGAGCGGGCGATCTTGCCGAACACCTCAGTGGAGAACTCTCCGTTTTTGTAGAACACGTTGACTAGGAGATTGATATTCGGATAGAGGATGAACACGATGATCAGATATGCGAGAACCAACCTCACCAGCATGGAGGCGGGGGAGAAGGAAAATCTACGTTGCAATGGTTTCATAGCTTCCTCCCTTAGAACTGCATGATGTCTTGTGGATTCAGAGCGACGCATACGGATTCTCCATCCTTATGAATGGAGGTTCCGTCGTTCTTCTCTATGCATTTGAGCTGCTCGTCCCCAACCTGCAGAGTATATTTGGTCAAGATCCCATTGTATTCGAAGTCGAGCACCTTCCCTTCAAAAGACACCCATCCAGATCTCTCCTGGTCGGTGATCGCCACCCTTTCGATGCGGATGAAACCGGTTTTCTCAGTTGAGAATGAAGTGCCCGCCACGGTGTTGACCTTCTCAAGGATTCCCTGCTTCAGGCGGTTGATGTCACCGATGAAGTCACAGACGAACTCGCTCTTGCTGTGATTGTAGATTTCGTAGGGGGTTCCTACCTGCTCCAGAAAGCCATTGTTGAAAACCGCTATCCGGTCGCTGAGCGTGAGGGCCTCCTCTTGGTCGTGCGTGACGTACAAAGTCGTGATGCCAAGGGTTTTCTGCAACCGTTTCAACTCTCCCCGGAGGCCCACTCTCAGTTTTGCATCAAGATTCGACAACGGTTCATCCAGGCAGAGAATCTTCGGCTTCAGGACAAGAGCCCGGGCTAAGGCCACTCGTTGCTGCTGGCCGCCGGAAAGCTCGGCGACATTACGATGGAGCTGTTGTTCATTGATCTCAACAGTCTTTGCCACGGCAAGGACCTGCTCCCGGATTTTATCTGAAGAGAGCTTTTTCACTTTCAAACCAAAGGCAAGGTTCTCATACACCGTCATCGTCGGAAACAACGCATAGCTTTGGAACACCATGCCAATCCCGCGCTTCTCCACACTGACATGAGTGATATCCTCTCCAAAGACTGAAACACTACCCCCGCTTGGCTTGATGAATCCGACCAAGGTGCGGAGGATAGTGGTTTTCCCACACCCCGAAGGCCCAAGGAAAGTAAAGAACTCACCCTCCTTGATAGTCAGGTTCAGGCCCTTGATGGCAATGAAATCACCATATTTGATTTCAATATCCGATAATTCAATCATCAGCATGCTCCTCTGTAAAATGCGGAAGCCCGGAGCCAAGGCCGGACCTCCACAATCGCTCGCCAAACCTCTATTTCATGAATTCAAGTTCTACCTTCTCGACCCATTTGTCAACATTTGCCGCGACCAAAGCCCAGTCGATAGTCTGCGGATGGATCTTGCCCATGAACGCCTTGATATCGTCAGAAGCTTGTGCCAAGGCCGCCGGTTGGGCAGGAATGGATCCGAACTTGGCACTCCATTCAGCCTGGAGCTCCTTGCTTCCAAACCAGTTTGCAAAATCCAAAGCCAGCGCGGCTTTCTTAGTCTTGCTGATGATACAGACCTGCTCCACGACATAGGGGACGCCGATCGCAGGGCTCATGATACCGAATTTATAGTTGCGCTGCTGCTGGTTCTGGATCACCCCGCTGCCCCACATCATGGACATCGGACGGACTCCACTGATCAACTCGCCGATATAATCCTGGCCGTTTTCGACATACGCGTTCTGGATGTATTTCCGGGCGACTTCCCAACCTTCGGCACTGATTCCGTACTCTCCTTTAGGATCGGCATACCGGACCAGAATACTGGAGAGAATTGTTTTCGCAGTACCTCCCGTGAGGCGGAAGATATTATATGCACCCTTGTATTTAGGATCGGTAAGATCGGTCCAATCCTTGGGCGCATCGGCTAGATCGGATTTATACATCAGCACCAAAGGCTGCACCACGATCGGGTGGTAATATCCCTCTGGATCGCCGAGCGCTTTGTCGACTTCGTTTGCCCATACCGGAGTGTACTTAAGCAGCAGGCCCTCTTTTTTCAGCTTTTCGTACTCCAGGCTGTTCAAGCCATAGACCAGGTCGCAAAGCGAGTTGTTTTTTTCCGCGATAAGACGGTTGGCCAATTCCGCACCACCGAGATCGACGATGGTAACGTTGAACCCTTCTTTGGCCGCACGCTGAGTCAGCCAATCGGCACGTCCCGCGCTTGCGGAGTTGGAATAGATCACCAATTGCTGGCTGCGATCCACCGGAGCATCGAGAGCGGGCGCGGTGGTACTTGTTTCATTTCCTCCGGCTGCGAAAAGCAGGCCAAAAGAAACCAATAACAGTGCGCATACGACTAATACCTTTTTCATAGTTTCCTCCATTATGTTCCATTCCCAAATGGGAATTAGGTTCGTTCGCTGCGGTACCGGTACAAAAGGCCCGGCCAATCGGTCTGAATCATCGTGAAGCCTCTATCGATCAATCCTCCCCATCCGAGGGAGAAGTCCTCACGAATCGAGCGGTTGTCATCAAGATTCGCACAAAGGGTGGTCTCGTCATCCAGCGTTATCGCGTTCACCCAAGTGGCGATACCTCTACCCCTGAGGTCGGAAAGCAGCTGCTTGCTCTGCAAGGGTGAGGTCGTGTTATCGAAAATAAGCTCTGCCGCCACGAAGTTCACGTCGTATTCCATCACCTGCCCAAGCTGTTCATAACTGGTGATGATCGGCATGTACATGATCTGATTTCCACTTTCCTGGAGTGTTTTGAGTAAGGAAGGCTGTACAGGGGACTTGATGATCAACTGATCCTCCATGCCAAAGGTGGAGAGGAATTCCAGGGTCTCTTTCCAGTAGAACCATGAACGGTCGATATTGAATATGCACTTCCCTCTGAAGGTTTCAAGGATTTCCCCTACCAACTCCAGGTGCTGATTTGAGATGTGATTGTTGTCGTTGTAACATCCGTATTGCAGGATTTCCTTGGAGGTTTTGGTCCTGATATCAAAATTCTGATGCAGCACCAATGGTTCCTGCCCATTATGGAAGGCGAAAAACTGTTTGTCGGTACTCATGATGAGGTCGAGTTCGATGATATCCGCACCTTGAAGCAGTGCGTTCTTATACGCCAGGGTAGTGTTCTGGATGACGTTTCCTCCATTCGTTCCCCGGTGAGCTGCGATAAGAAAGCCTTTTTCCTGGACCAACTGCCAGAGTCTTTCTGTGTGTTTGGTGTAAGCCATTTCATTCCCTTTTTCTGAAATTTTATCTATGTGCATGGTAACATCAGTTTGGTACGTGTCAAATTATTTTTGAGGAATTTTGCAATTTTCGCAGGCAACTTTAGCTAAGTTTTAGATTAATTTTGACGATTTCCAATTTTTTTTATGGTTTCAGCAAGTAGTCACTCATAGTTTTTTACCTCGAGAATAGAATTACCATGAAAGTGCATTACAAAAAATATTGCTCTTATAACATTATAATACATACATATAAATTTTCCATTCATAACGTGGGGGCGCCTTTGGAAAGAATCGTCTTTGAATTTATGACTATAATTCACAAATAATTGGTACGTGTCAATTTTCAGGGGTAAATATTGCGATTTTTTACAATCTATTGACGCGAGAATAATCGATCGCATGTAGCTTGCGCTTCCATAAGCGATTGTTCAATCGACAAGACTCCTGTGCTGGCCGAACGCACCGCGCTGCCAAGAACCTCTTCGAAGGCGGTCTCGCTAAAATGTTCATTCATCGGGGGTTCGCTTCTGAAACCGCTGGCCAAAGCCCGATTGATCTCGACCGTCCAAGGATAGAGCTCGGCGATGTCTTGGTTTCGGTCGAGAGTGGCGCTGTGGATATATCCTCCAAGATAGGTGATGAGGTTGGCTGTCTTCTGTTCATAGATCCAAGAGAGAAAGGTCTTGGCAGCTTCCACTTTCCCGCTGCTTTTTGTAATGCCGATGATTCCTCCGCCAAGCAAAGGATGGTTGCCTGGCAATGGGGCGAACCCGATATTACCGATAAGTTTGGTTTTTGGGCTGTTTACCAAGGTTGAGGCATAGTTGGAAAAAACCGGAATCATAGCGGTCTTTCCCTCGCTGAACTCTTCCATGGCATCCTGCCACCAGTAATTCATCAATCGATTAGTATAAGCGAAATCCTCTATGTAGGCTCGGAGGGTATCTCGCACCAAAGGAGTATCAATCACCACTCTTCCATGTTCATCGAATATCGACTGCAGCCCTGCAGCTTTCAAACGAGGCAAAAAGTCGCTCGCAGCCACAACGGCCGACCCAAAGACTAGGGAAGTTCCATAGGCAGTGGGCGAGTCGGGGTTATAGCGGCGGGTGAAGAACCTCGCCACTTCGGAGAATTCCTCATAGGTGGTGGGGACCTGCAGGTACTTCTTCTCTTTCTCGTAGAACTTGCGCTTGATCAGGGCATCATCGAACAAATCCTTGCGATAGAGCAACAGCTGCACACTGATGTCGAAGGGCAAGGAGTAACATGTCCGTTGGGCATAGAAGTATTCTCTAGGCAAGGTTTGATTGAACCCATCCCGGATACTGACAAACGGCTCCTCTTTTAGATCGATTGGCCGGTAAAGAGCGGGCCCGAGATCACCAAGCCATACCATGTCCAGACGTACCAAATCGTAGATGCTTCCCTGGAGTGCGTTCTTCGCCTCTTTATACAGCTCAGAGTACATGAATTCCACCAGCCGCACTTCAATACCGGTTTTCTGCGTGAAACTAGGGAGAAGCTTCTTCAGCGCGGCACTGGCTGGGTTGGCGATACTGAGCATGTTCAGCCTTTGTGAAACCGGGGCGATCTCTACTGACAACGGTGTATGGAACCCATCCCGGGGGAGGTTGAGCAGATGTTCCCCCACGCTTGAGGTTGGCAATTTCCGTATCGCTTCAATCAAGGATGCAATCTTTTTACCGGCATAGCGATAGTTCAGCTCATAACAGGTAAACTGAGAGGTGGGGAGGACTGAGGTCCCCACCAGGGTATAGATAGGAGGCAAATGGCTCTCAGGAAAGAATACAGAGACCTCACTCAGGCTCTGGGCCTTCTCTATGTCGCTGGTGATGATGGCATCATATTCAGACATCCGTTCACAGAGGGTGAAAGCCATGCTTTTGGTCCTAAGATGGTCAGTCGTATAGATGGTGTATTCGATTCCGGCTGATTCAAGGGGGGTGGTGACACCCCTGATGAAGGAGACACTGTCTTCGTAGCAGTTCATGCCACAAAAGACAGCCACCTGATGCTTCTGCTCTTTAATGCAGCGCTGTGCGATTTCCGTACCGGTTTCTTCCAGATCAAAGCGAACAATATAGGTATGCTCCTCCATCATCTGTGGCATTCTTTCAAAGAAGATCAGGGGGATGGATGGGTAGTGTTGCGCAAGGGGTTTCGTCTGGGAGCTCACGAGGATGATCGCAGCAGGAGAGAAGGATACAGCCTCTTCCAGGACCTGCGACTCTTGGTGGGGAGAATCTCCAGTCTGAAAGTATTCCAAGGTATAGCCTTTATCTCGCAGTTGCGAGGAGAGCCCTGCTTGTAGATCGGCATACCTGCTGATCTTGCAGTGGGGAACGATCAATACCACACGGTTGGATTGTCCTTGGCGAAGCAGTCTCGCCTGGGCGTTGATCTTGAAGCCCAGTTCTCTGGCGGCTTCCTCCACCCGTTTGATTTTAACCACACTCACGTTCCCTTTCTTGTTCAAGACATTCGAGACAGTGCCGTGGGATACGTTGGCGAGTTTTGCGATATCATCAATGGTGGGCATGCTCTCTCCTTAATCACCCCCCATTATACACCAAAGATAGATTACAGGAACAGGAAGAGTGAGACCGTCCCGTTGAATGATCCATCCGATGCCGTATCAAGGGGGAAGATGTAGGGAAAAGTCTTTCCCTTCGCGTCTGCCGGCTGATCGGCATCCCTGGATCCGCTGCCCTACGGTACGCGGGGGAAGCCGGCCGATGCGCGGAAGGCTTCGCCAGCTAGCCTCCCACCCTTTCGGATCGTCTGTTGAGTTGGTTTCATCGTTTTCGATATTGTTATCATTATTGCTATTTGATGCGAAAAAAAACAAAATCAATCTCAGGATGTGGAAAACGTGGAGGCTCTACCTGGTACCTGTTTTTTCAAAATGCCCTCAGCAAGCCCTGCGCGGTCGACTTCTGTGGAATATGTGGAATCCGTACCTGGTACCGATGGTCCGCAAGCCGGAGCCGGCCAATGCGACGCCACCCCTTCTGTGTTGGGCTGATTATTCGATTTGTGATAGTCCGATGTTGAATGATTAGGGCAATGGTTCAAATCACCTCTATCTTGAATCGGCAGGGAGCTCCGCCCCCTGCACACCATTCCCTCCATACTTTGTTCCAGCATCCCGAAACCCCGTCTTTACCTTAATCGCTACAACTGGCGTTCGACAGTTGAGCCT
>DIXI01000034.1 GCA_002428625.1 Sphaerochaeta sp. UBA6084 | reverse complement strand
CGCAGTCGCAACCTTCGTCATGCGCCGAATCCTCAGGTCCAAGTTCCTTATCAATGGCGGCTTCCACCGCGTTACGGGCGCTGGCAATGCAACGGACAACTGTAGAGGGACCGCTTTGGGCATCTCCTAGCACATACACTCCCTCAACTTTCGTCTCCAGAGTCTTGCTGTCCACAGCCGGCCAACCTTTTTCATTCAGGGGCACTCCGAACCACGAGAGCAGGTTTCCATCGACTTTCTCACCAATTGCGGTAATCAGGGTGTCGGCTTGCAGTACCACTGTGGCATCTGTGGCCACCGGACGACGTCTCCCGGAGACATCGGGTTCACCAAGCGCCATGACACGGCATACCAAACGACCATCGGTTTCGTATGCTTCAGGATTGGTCAGGAACAGGAAACGGACGCCATCGGCAATCGCGTTCCTGTATTCCTCAAGGTCAGCGGGCATTTCTTTCTCGGTGCGTCGGTAAACGACCGAGACCTGTTCCACTCCGGCTACCCGACAAGCCGCGCGAGCACTATCCATAGCGGTGTTTCCACCACCGACCACCACTACCTGCTTACCTAAGGACAGCGAGCCGCTATCACGCCGGCAAGCATTGAGGAAGGCAAGTGAAGGACGTACCCGGCTGCGGTCTCCAGTAAGAGGAATCTCGTTATCGACTTCAGCACCAACCGCATAGAACACGTAATTGAAGCCAGCCGACCGCAGGGCATCCACAGTTACTTCCGAGCTCTTCACACCGAACTGGAAATCCACACCATGGCGGGAGATGAAATCGATATCCGCCTGCAAGGCGGTTTCGGGGAAACGGAAACCAGGGATCACATGCCTTGTGACACCGCCAGCGCTCTCCTCACGTTCCAATACAGTGACCGAAAACCCTGCGCGGGCGAGGAAGTAGGCGGCTGATAAACCGGCGGGACCTGCGCCAACCACTGCGGCTTTGACAGCTGTCGCTTGTGGTTTCTCCCAACGTTTCACATATTCATCAAACCCATGCTCGGCTGCGAGCTTCTTCATCTCACGAATTTGAACTGTGCCTTCATAGTCAAGTCTGGTGCAATGGTATTGGCACTGGTGGTCGCAGATATACCCGGTGAGGTTTGGCAAAGGGTTCTTGTCGTAGATAACCTCGAGCGCATCGGCATACTGGCCTTTACCTGTGAGGAAAATATATTCGGGCACATCCTGATGGATGGGACACGCTACGACGCAGGGCGCCACGTAGCAATCGGTGAGCGGAAGCTTTCCTGGAACGCTGACGGTTTCATCGCCCCTGAAATCCTTAGCTACGGTATCCCGCTTGCGGGCATCCGCCGCCAGTTTCTCCAGCTTGAGGACATCGATCGAGGTCATCTTCCACGCTTTGCTCTTTTCAAGCAGGCGGGCCATCTGGGCCATGCGCGCGTACCCACCGGGTTTGAGCATATCAGTAGCCAAGGTGATCGGCCTGATTCCTGTCTCAAAGATGTCCTGGATTGTAAGCGCATTTGCCCCGCCACTATACGAGACCGGCAGCTTCCCGTCGAATTCTCTTGAAAGCAGTGCAGCCACGCCGGTGCTGATTGGTAAAAGCGTTCGGCCGGACATGTACATTTCATTTCCAGGAAGCACGCCCTGGTCATTCACCGAGCCTAATGTATTGGTGAGCTTCACTCCAAAGCCACGGCCTTTTCCCGCAGCGAGCGCCACGAGACGCCTCAGCATGGCGATGGCGTCGGAATACTGCAGGTCATGTTCGAAGGATTCTCGCTTTAGACTGATATATTGGTACCCAAGGTCATCAAGAATCTGGCGTACAGTCTCAAACCCCAGCAATGTGGGGTTTAGCTTGACAAAGGTATCAAGTTTCTTCTCAGTAAGCATGTAGGTGCAGATTGCCTCGATCTCATGGGGAGGACAGCCATGCATGGTGCTGATGGTTACTGACGGAGAGATGGTGGCTGAAATCGCATCGGGGAGATTCTGCAGCTTTTTCTGCAGCCCTTCCCAGGGTGTGCCTTCAAGAAAAGCGCCCTCGGCTATAAGGACCTTCAGTGAGGAGATGCACTGGATGAAGGTTTCAGCACCGGATGCGTCAATCATTGAATCGATATAGGTCTGCATCTTGGGAGTCTTGATTCCAGCTAGATCGTACCCGACACTCATGTTGAAAATGAAAGAGGGTTTCTTGATCGCTCCCTTATTCATCAGAGCTTCCAATAGATGAAGCGCAATCCATGCTTTCACATATTCGTCATAAGCCTTGGGAAGGGTGTACTCAGTGGACCACTCAACGTTGTAGCCTTCATCCCGCGCATCGATGCACGGTTTGTCAATCTCCAGGGTATCCATCTTCTGGACTGTCTTGAGCTCCATGAACCGGCCACCCACCAGATAGCTGGCGACCAGATTTTGGGCAAGCTGGGTATGAGGTCCGGCCGCAGGCCCCAGAGGGGTTGCGCAAGTCTGTCCGAACACGTGGACCTGCTGCTTGCCATCGCAATGATAGAACTGGTCCTCGGCGATACCGAAGATTGTTCCACCTTGGCGGTATTCAGAAAAAATCCTATCTATGAGTTCCTCGAACGGAACGGGTCGCATGATATCTCCCATAATCTCTCCTTGAGCGCGGGTTGCCAGAAGCCAATGCTTCGCCCCCCATTGTAAATGAGAATCAAGAGAAGTCAATCATTTTTGCAACATTTTGCAACATAATTCTGCGATGTGTACAGAAAATGTCGACCGTCAGCCGCGCGGCCGCGCATGCAGGCACCCTGTTGCACCATGCGTGTTTTCTTTTCTCAAGCAGATCTTCCCAGCCCGCGGCAGGAGACTTTGGGATGATGTTCGCCCAAGTGTACGGAATTTAAATTCGTTCAAATGGATATTATGATGGAAACCTCAATTTTTACTCAATTTTTCTTTCATATGCAAATTTTAAAAATTGTATATTTACATTTCGATTAAAATAGGTATACTATTACCTATCGTTCCATCAGTCAATCAAACATGGAGGTATCATGTATAACAATTTAATCAATCTGAGCATGCACGAGGATGTGCGTGCGAAGAATATCCAGCGCTGCCGTGAGAAAGGCGTGGTGTTGCCCACGTTCTCACAGATGGTGGATCCTACCCTCGTCCCAGCTTCTATCAAGAAGACCCTCGATGAAACCGGTCTATGGGATGTGAATCCAGCGAACCTATTCCGTGTCAACTGGCATAACGAACCAGTGGAGAAAGGTGGTGAATTCGGTGGTGTCAACTATATTGAAGTTCCTCGCGTGATAACTGGAACCAAAGCACGCATCCTCGCTCTTGCTGGCAAGTGGTTTCCCACTGGCGGCCATAAAGTCGGAGCAACCTACGCTTGCCTCGCCCCTGCTTTGGTCACTGGGAATTTCGATGCCGTCAGGCAACAGGCTGTATGGCCGTCCACCGGCAACTATTGTCGGGGTGGAGCATACAACAGCGCCCTTCTCGGTTGCAGCTCCATCGCCATCCTCCCTGAGGAAATGAGTCAGGAACGCTTCAATTGGCTGAAGGCCATCGCTGGCGAGGTCATCGCCACCCCCGGTTGTGAATCCAATGTGAAGGAGATCTTCGACAAATGCCATGAACTCGATGCCACCCGCGGCAACTCCATTGTCATCTTCAATCAGTTCGACCAGTTCGAGAACTACCTCTGGCACTACACAGTCACCGGTGCAGCCATGCTTGAAGTGCTTAAGAATCTGGGTATTGAGGCCCAGAACGTGCGTGGGTATGCTTCTTCAACCGGCTCCGGCGGGACTCTCGCCGCTGGCGACAAGCTTAAGGACACCTTTCCTAATGTGAAGATCGCCGCCTGCGAAGCCTTGCAGTGCCCAACTCTACTTAGGAATGGGTTCGGTGGACACCGCATCGAAGGTATCGGCGACAAGCACGTGCCCTGGATCCACAACGTCAAGAACACCGACATGGTAGTCGCGATCGATGACCAGGACTGCATGGATGTCTATCGGCTCTTCAACGAGAAAGCCGGGTTGGATTACCTTAGGAATGAAGGCGTAAGTGAGACGGATATCGCCCACCTCGCGCTCTACGGCATTAGTGGTATCGGCAATGTGCTTGCGGCTATCAAGATGGCCAAGTACTATGAGATGGATGAGAATGATGTGGTGTTTACCGTACTCACCGACAGCAGCATCATGTACACCTCCCGTCTTGCGGAGCTCGATGCTAAACAGGGCAAGTTCACCGCGACCGATGCTGCCAAAGTCCATGCCGCCGCGCTCCTCCATCAGGGCCTCGATAATATGAAGGAACTGAACTACTACGACCGTCTCGCAGTGCACAACCTCAAATATTACACCTGGGTTGAGCAACAGGGCAAGACGTATGCTGAGATCAACGCCCAGTGGTACGACCGCGACTACTGGAAGCAGCTGCCGGCTTTCGCCGACAAGATCGATGAGCTCATCGTCGCTTTCAACAAAGAGGTCGGCTTAGTCCACTAACCGCCCGCCACTTCATCGCCGGACCTCAAGTCCGGCGATTTCTCTATCTGGAGGATACCATGCGTTTTACCTATATATGCAATGATTGCGGGCAAGAGTACGATACCGACGCGGTCATGTACCGTTGCCCGGCTTGCACGGCCGAGGCTCCTGAATTTGGCACCTTTCAAAAAGGCAACCTCATCGTACGTCTCAATCCGGAGGACCTCGCGCTCGTCGCGTGCAAAGAGCACGTGTCGATGTATGATTTCTTCCCGTACCCGGTTGTCGACCAAGAGGTGTACCCAGTTGGCAATACACCGATTGTCCGGCCCCGTCGGCTTGCGCAGAAATACAAATTGCCTGGTTTATTTTTCAAAATGGATAGCGCCCTACCCTCTGGATCGTTCAAAGACAGAGCTTCCCAGTTGATCGCCGCTCAGGCGATCGCCCTTGGCGAGCATAAGATCGCACTTGCCTCCACTGGCAACGCAGGGGCGGCGATGAGTTGCGCCGGAGCCGCATACGGGCTCGAAATCGTATTGTTTGTTCCCGAGACCGCACCGGTGAACAAGCTGATGCAAAGCGTGCTCTATGGAGCAACAGTTGTGCCGGTGAAAGGGACCTACGATGATGCGTTCGCACTTTCTATTGTGTATACCGAGCGATTTGGCGGAATCAACCGCAACACTGCCTACAATCCCATGACCATCGAAGGAAAGAAGAGCGTCTCCATTGAATTATTCGAGCAACTAGGTCGGACAACACCGGATGTGGTGTATGTGCCAGTTGGCGATGGCTGTATCTTCGCAGGAGTTTTCAAGGGATTCTATGATTTAAAGCAAGCCGGACTGATTGATCAGTTGCCCAAATTGGTATGCGTGCAGTCCACTGCATCGAACGCGATCAGCCAAGCCTGGCGTACTGGAGCATTCAAAGTGGTCGAAGCCACCACCAAGGCTGATTCCATCAGCGTATCTTCCCCGGCGAATGGGAGGATGGCTGTGCGTTATATCCAGGAGTCGGATGGATGGTCTACCGAAGTCACAGATGAGGAGATACTTGAAGCCCAGTTGGAGCTTACGCGTGAAGCTGGCGTTTTTGTGGAACCAGCCGCGGCTTGCGCCTGGGCTGGTATTCGCCATGACGTTAAGTTGCTCCGTGAGGAATTTGGTGAGGATGTGAGAATCTGCGCATTGCTTACGGGTACCGGGTTTAAGGATATGGCGGTGTTCAATGGCCGGGTCAGTCTCCCAGAGTCCATCGAGAATTCAGTTCAAGCCGTGGTGAAGCGTTTTTCTTAAAAGTCCGCTTGTTCCATGCATGCCATGACCGCTTCGGAGCATTCTCCAGGCGGTCATTTTTTTTAACCATTTCCGCCCATTTAGCCCACTAACTCGTCTTAATTAAGTATTATTATAATTTTAATTGATTTTATTAATTTTTTTATTGATTTTTTTTAACTTTGACTATATTATAGGGACAAGAGGATTGGAGATGACCATGGAACATGGATGGCAGAAGTTAAAGGCGATGACCAATGGCAAGTCCTTTCGCATTGTAAAAGTGCATATTCCTGAAGATGGAATTACCATCGAAGGGGACTTCCAGCTGCCTCCCTTAGGGGAGCTGAATTTTGAAGATCAGATTTTTGTCGCGGCCTTCGTCAAGACACATGGGTCGATCAAACAGATGGAAGCGATATTCGGCATCAGCTATCCTACGGTCAAGAGCCGCTTGAACGCGATCGCAAGTCGATTGGATATCGTGGATGTCAAGGTGGATGTCACCGATTCGGTTTCCTCCATCCTGGACAAATTGGAACAAGGGGATATCGATGTATCCCAAGCGCTGCAGGAGATGAGATGATGCTGCCGATGATGTTTTGGGTGAAAATCCATAATGAAGAGCATTCCTTTGCTTTCTTCATCCCCCTCATACTTGTCTACCTATTGCTGTTGCCATTGTTTGTGCTCGCCGCTCTCGCTTATGCGGTGATGTGCCTTGCCTGGGACAATACGAAGGAAGCGCGTGGATACATGATGTTGTTCTTCTCCTTGCCGTCGCTTCTAGCGGCTGCCCGGGGAACGGAGATAGAAGTACGCTCGGACACCTCTGATGTGTCCCTGTATGTGAAATGATACTGGAGGAAAAATATGGCTGAGGAAAGATTACGGATTCTGACTATGCTGGCTGAGGGGAAAATAACTGCGGATGAAGCCGACAAGTTGCTGGAAGCGATGGCAAGCAGGAATAAGACAACTGCGACGGAAGAGATCAAGCCATCCAATGGGAACACCAAATGCAGGTATATGTATGTCAAAGTAGAACCAAAACAGGGCATGCCATCAGAAAGAGTTGCAATCAAGGTGCCGCTTGCTTTAATCAAAACTGGCTTGAATTTCTCAAAATTCATTCCCAAGGAAGCTCAGGACAAAGTCCAGGAATCCATGGATAAAAAAGGCATACCCTTCAACATGAGTGAAATGAAATTTGAGGATCTAGAAGAAATGTTCACCGCGATGGAAGACTTGAGTATTGATGTCGATACTGACGAATCCACTGTCCAAGTGTTCTGCAGATAGTTACTCAGGGCGACGGTGGGGACTCCTCCTGCCGTCGCCCGCTCTTTGAAGAGCTCTCCCCCAGTTGAACCAGGTGCACGCGCATGCTATACTGAGCCATCGCGCCTAGTGCGATTCGTCCTTAAGAAAGGGAGATGGAGCCATATGGAGAATTTTATCATCGGTGCCGCCGTGGGTTTAGTGCCCATGCTTGTCATCCTCATCATACAGTATTCTAAACACACCACGAAAGCCAAGGAACACAAGCAGGAAGTCGCACGTTTAAAAACCATGCTCACCGATAGGATGGATCTGGAATCGGATGGTCTCACCAAGTTGAAGGATGAGAATGCTGACTTAAAGAAGCAAAATGAAAACCTCCGCATCAGCCTGAGCACCTTCGCTCAAAAACCGGGACGCAAGGAAGTCGCCCGCCTGCATGTGTATCAAAAGGCAGCGGACCGGCTCACCATCAACAGCCCAGGTTTTGGCGCAGCGTGGCAAGCCGCTCTGAAAGAGAGCGAGGAGGAGTTTGAGAAAACTTTCATGGGAGTGCAACCTTTCATCCGAAGGGTGATTCCATTGAGAAACTCCGATGCCAATATTGTAGGAAGGCTCGAAAGCGACAAAGACTAGCATTGCGCTCCTACCCCTAACCCTTCGCTAGTGGTCCCGCTTCTCCTTTTCTCTTTTAATCCTACTCTGATTCTGCATGCTGGGCCGGCTCTCTGTTACTGGATAAATCTGTTTTATGGATCCATCCCAAGGCCGCCTATTCGCACTACTCTTTCATCTGCATGCTGGGCCGGCTCTCCGTCCTATTCTTCCTTCTGCATGCTGGGCCGGCTCTCAGCCTGCCTATGAGCTGTACACGGCGAATCGAAAGGCTGAAGCCGGAGCCAGCATGCTCAGCCTGCCTATGAGCTTCTTGGATTTCCCTTTTGTTTTATGGATCCATCCCAAGGCCGCTATTCGCACTGCTCTTTCATCTGCATGCTGGGCTGGCTCTCTGTTACTGGATAAATCTGTTTTATGGATCCATCCCAAGGCCGCCTATGAGTCCTACTGGACGATTCGAAGGCCTTGGATGGAGGCCATAAAACTAATCGTCTTCATACAGTTCATTCACCACATCCCAAGCACTGGCCTCTCCTAGCCGAAGCCGGCACAACAAGTTGTAGTGATATAAAAGCAAACCCAACTGCTTGTTCAGAACAGACCCGGTTGATTCACCTAATACCGCGGCAAGTTCAGGGTCATCAGCTGGTTTTGATGCCAATCGGTCATACTCACGTAGAATATCAGCCTTAGTCCAGCGGAGGAATCCCGGTGCAGACAAAATCATGAGTGGATCGTAATGATGCCTTTTTAGGGATTCCACCGTGCGCTCAATCACATCCCGTGGAGCATCTTCAGGTATGGATTCGAATAGCTGACGCTCATAGTCGAGCTGAAACCTTGTAGTTTTCTTCTCTCTGGCAATCAACTCACGCGATTCTACAAATCCAGCCTTCCCATCAAAATAGTCGGTATCGCGGTAGGACGTCCCATCAACAGATCGGATAAGGTCCACGATAGCGTACACTCGCTTGTCAGGTGCGTAAGACAGGAGGTCGCAAATTGTCTGCTTCACGCAATAATCGCCCGCAAGCCCGACAACGTATACCTCATCTCCGGAAATCGCACAGATGTTCTTTCCATCGATAAACGCTGAAAACTCCTCCATATCTCTAGCCTCCCCTTTGAGAAGCAGGATATCCGCTTTAGCCACAGCAAGGCCTGCCCCTTTTGTAGCTTTCACACAGTGCGGAGGAAATCGGCCGAATGAAACATGGTCATCAGGATGATTGTCAGCGGTAAGCACCACCTGGTCAAAAAAGGGCCTGATAGCTTCGATTGACTGAACAAAACCAGCATCCGCGCCGGCGACAGCAAGCGAACCACCTTCCAAAAAGTCATACTGGACATCAACGATGATCAATGTTTTGGTTTTGTGTTGTTTTTTCATATCCAAATCGTACACCAATCACCATAGACGTGCAACAACCGATTCCGATACATTCTGGTCATACAATCCATATTCCGTTATACTCGGCCCATGGAAACTCATGATGTAACGATCATAGGTGCCGGAGTCGTAGGCAATGCGATCGCACGGGAACTCTCAAAAACCACCCTCCGCGTTCTGGTGGTGGAGAAAGAGGCTGATGTAGCCTTTGGCACCAGCGCGCGCAACAGCGGAGTAGTCCACAGCGGCATCCATTATGCGCCAGGGTCCTTACGGGCAAAATTCGCTGTGCAAGGCAACCGGATGATGCAGGAACTGTGCGAAAACCTTTCAGTGGCCTACAAGAGGATTGGAAAGCTCACTGTTGCTTCCACTGAACACGAGATGGATAAGCTCCATGAATTGAAAATCCAAGGGGAGAAGAACGGAGTCGAAGGATTGCAGATTCTGAACCATACCCAAATGGAACAGAAGCAACCGGGAATCGCGGGCTTGCAGGCATTGTTTTCGCCAACCACGGGCATCATCAATCCAATCGCCTTCACCATCGCCCTCGGAGAGCATGCCCATGCGAATGGAGCGCAATATCGTTTTCTCAGCGAAGCCACCTCGATCTCCCAAAATCCCGATGGTCTGTACATCATCAATCTAAAAACCCCCAAGGGGAGCGAAACCATACACACCCGATTGATTATCAATTGCGCGGGACTTCATGCCGACGCAATCGCGCGGATGACCGGTTATGATGAATTCACCGTCTATCCCTGCCGCGGGGAATACTACGTTCTGGATAAAAGGCTATCTGAAGAGCTGAACCTGCTCATCTATCCAGTTCCAGGTGCGCATAGCGGAGGATTGGGAATCCACCTCACCAACACCACCGAAGGCAATATCCTGATAGGACCAAGCAATGAGTATATTGAGGATCCTCAGGATTTTTCCTCCACCGCCGAGATCATGGAGCTGCTCAAAGCCGAAGGACAAGCACTGCTGCCAAGCTTGCAGACCAGTGATTTCATCCGCAGTTTCGCTGGATTGCGCCCAAAACTGAATCCTCCATCGGTTGGCGGATTCCACGATTTTGTAATCCATCGCCAGACAATCCATCCGCATGTCATCCATCTGCTTGGCATTGAGAGTCCAGGACTCACCGCATCACCTGCGATCGCGCTGCACGTGTTTGAAATGGTACGCGACCTTATTCCGTTCCAGATGAAAATGGATTGGAACCCAAGCTTTGAGCAGCAAAACGGCATCTACCGACAGCCCTACCCGCTATCGTATTATGAGGATGAGGTGCGTCTAGCCCTGTTGCATAAAGATCCCGACTTTGGAACATTGATCTGCCGTTGCGAGGAAATATCCAAAGCCGAGGTCCATAGCGCAATCCTCCGGATATTCGGGCCGATCACCCTCGTTGGGATAAAGCAACGGTGCCGAACCATGACCGGCAGGTGTCAGGGCGGATTCTGCCTCCCGCGGATCATCAGCATGCTGGAGCAGGAGTTTGGCCATCGAGCTGATACCCAGCTGTATAAGGGCCCGCAATCCCCGCTGTTCTCTGGCTATCTCCGAGGTGATGGAGGACCAGCCAATGTGTAAACCTCAATGGGATGTGGTGGTTTTGGGGGGAGGCCCTGCAGGACTGGCAGCCGCGCTTGCCGCTGAAAAGGCTGGCGCAGATAGCGTCTTGCTTGTGGAACGTGACAACCGCTTAGGTGGCATCCTGGTGCAATGCATTCATCCAGGGTTCGGGCTGCATCGTTTCGGCAAGGAACTTACCGGACCAGAGTATGCGCACCTGGATATCCAACAGGTGTCCAAAGGCAAAATCCAAAGCATGCTGAATACTTTTGTGCTTCAGATATCTTCGCAAGAAAACCATATCGATATAAGGCTTATGCGCACGGGGATTGTAGAGACCATCACCACCCGCTCAGTGGTCCTCGCCATGGGATGCAGGGAACGCACGGCGGGCGCTATCTCCCTTGCAGGGCCAAGACCTGCGGGAATCTACACCGCGGGGGCGGCCCAGCGGTTGGTGAATCTGCAGAATATCCTACCGGGAAAGAACGTGGTGATAGCCGGATCTGGGGATATCGGATTGATCATGGCCCGCAGAATGTCGCTTGAAGGTGCCAAAGTGCACGCTGTTACGGAAATACTACCCTATGCCGGAGGCCTGGCCCGGAACCTGAACCAGTGCCTAGCCGATTTCAACATCCCCCTGCTCCTTTCGACGAAAGTAGTCCACGTGTATGGTCAGCATCGTCTCGAAGGTGTTCGGATCGCACCGTTGAACCCCCAGGGAACGGTCATTGCAGATGCATACCAGGATATCCCGTGCGATACTTTGCTCTTATCCGTCGGCCTCATACCTGAGAATGAACTCAGCCGCCGGGCAGGAATACTGATGGATTCCACCACGGGGGGCCCTTTGGTCGATGAGCTCTGCATGACTTCCGTCCCCGGAGTGTTCGCCTGCGGCAATGCTTTGCATGTCCATGATGTCGCCGACTATGTATCTGAGGAAGCTGATGTCGCTGGGAAGTCCGCTGCGAGATTCGCCAGATGCGGACACGATCCTCAAGAGCTTATCCCTGTGAGCCATGGGCCTCAGCTTCGATATGCGCTTCCGCAGAAGATCGCTCCTGGCTCTACCACGACTCTTTCGTTTCGGGTAGCCAAACCGCTGGGCCGCTGCCAAGTCGAGATACTTCAAGGTGGAAAAAGGCTCTACCACAAGAACCACCTCCGCTTGATTCCCTCTGAGATGATCCGTGTATCCGTAGAGTTCCATACTGCCGGGGCTGTGGAGGTTTTGTGTGAAGAAAGACCTTGAACTCACCTGCATCCTGTGCCCAAGGGGATGCACAATCACTATTCCCGAAAATGGGGCTTTATCCGGTGCTTTGTGCAAGCGTGGCGAGAAATGGGCCCTCCAGGAGCAGACCTGCCCGCTTAGGACATTAACGACATCCGTACAGGTGATGCGTGGGCTGGAACCGTTGGTGAGTGTACGTACCGACAGAGCGGTGCCCCTACAGGAAATCAAATCGATCCTCGAGGTGCTTCATCGGCTTAAGTTAGAAGCCCCGGTCACAATCGGCGAGGTGGTAATTGAGAATCCTGCCGGCACTGAATGCTCGATCATAGCCACCCGGACAGTGGATGTTTTGTGAGTCGAATGTTATATTGATTATCGATGGAGAAATTCCTAGTGGAAGAAAAAAAGATAGGGCCAAGAACTGTCGACGAATACATCGCAGGTTTTCCATTGGAAGTCCAGACTATCCTGCTAAAGCTACGCAAGGTGGTCCGCGACGCAGCGCCTGAAGCGACCGAAAAGATCAGTTATCAGATGCCAACCTATTTTCTCAATGGAAATCTGGTGCATTTCGCCGCTTTCAAGAACCATATCGGCTTTTATCCAACACCAAGCGCTGTCGCGGGCTTCAGCGCTGAGCTAGCTGGATTTAAAAATGCGAAAGGATCCATTCAGTTTCCTATAGACCAACCTTTACCGTACAGCCTAATTGAACGGATGGTGCGTTTCCGTGTAGAGGAAAATTTAAAAATCAAGCAAAAGCGTAAATAGTTGTTTTAAACAGCTTACAAGTTGCAAAGGCTTTCCTGCAAC
The DNA here is from genome assembly GCA_002428625.1 of Sphaerochaeta sp. UBA6084. GTDB lineage: Bacteria > Spirochaetota > Spirochaetia > Sphaerochaetales > Sphaerochaetaceae > UBA6084. Next base: position 54,631 of record DIXI01000034.1, on the reverse strand, counting down.
TAACAATGGGGATGCATATGGAATTGAAAAAAGCACTTGACCATGTCTTCGTTTTCCAGCTTTTTGCCTCGATTGGCCTCATTCTCATGATGGTCTTCAATACTTTGACAAGTTTTTCCGCCCTTGGGTTTACAGGATTATGGTACATGGTTGACCTCCGGATTGAAGGAAATCTTGCCACCTGGCTCGAATCAATGTGCATGATGCTTTGCTTCCTCCCAATCCATTCCATCCTTTTCAACCGCGGAAATCATAAACTGAGCTTTTTCACCAAGTTTTTCTTCGCCTTGGCGCTTGCGGCGATTCTGTTTTTCTCAGCGGACGAAATGGTAGGTCTTCATGAGCAGATCGGCGAAAAACTATCCAATAGCAGCGGCGTCGGAGATGGAACCTTCATGCAAGGATTTTCTTGGGTATTGTTCTATATCCCGGTGATGATTGTGGGTTTGACCTTTTTAACAATTGTAGTCGTGGACCTACTGAAGGTACTGCCCAAAGCAACCAGGAAAAAATCCTTATGGATGGGGGGTATAATCGTATTCGCGGTGGCCTCTATTTTGATCCTCGAAGCAGGTGAAGCCTATACGTACAACATACTGAAATCGGATGTGGGATTTCTCACAGTTTTTGAAGAGTCGGCGGAACTTGTGGTCATATGTTGTTTCTACCATCTCATGCATCTTCTATACCTAGGGATGGTGGAACCGTCAGCGTAGAACCACACCCCCAGTCCACAGAATCCACAGAATGCTGCGAAAAAATGCTGGGAGCGTGCTTTCAAGATGTAGTTTTACAATTGCCGGAGAACAGACTTGAACTGTCACGGCTTATACAGCCGAGGGATTTTAAGTCCCTTGTGTCTACCGATTCCACCACTCCGGCCCAGAATCATACTATCGGTAGAGTGAACCTTCGTCAACAGGAAATACCCATCAACGCATTATTACACTATTCGACAAAGATTCTTAAAAACCCTATTGACAATTCATCCTCAAACAGAGTGTAATGTACATGTAATTGTTAGTCAAAGCTAACTAGATTAGCAGATAGTGGAATACCACTGTCAGGAGAACACCACCATGCCGCTTACCTTTATGAAGATTGGAGAATCTGCCTGCATTAAAAGAGTGCTCGGGAAAGACGATACCCAACGTTTTTTAGGAAGCCTAGGATTCACCACGGGACAATCGGTGACCGTAGTCGCAGAAACCGGCGGGAATCTCATTCTTTCTGTAAAAGACTCACGTATAGCGCTTGATAGGTCCATGGCCCAGCGCATCCACGTCTGATTCCTCAACAAAGTTCATTCCATTCAAGGAGAAACACCATGCGAACCCTCAAGCAGGTCCAGTTAGGAGAGACGGTTGTCGTCCGAAAAATCAACGGTGAAGGTGCAACCATGCGTCGGATCATGGATATGGGCATCACGAAAGGTTGCCAAGTGACGATCCGTAAGGTAGCACCGTTGGGGGACCCTATTGAAGTGACCGTACGTGGCTATGAGCTATCGCTTCGAAAAGCCGATGCCGACAATATCCTTATACAGGAATGATTTTTTTTGACAAATAAGTTAGCCTAGACTAACTGAGGAGCGCCAATGGCCTTTAGAATTGCCCTAGCAGGAAATCCGAATTCGGGTAAAACCTCAATTTTCAATGAATTAACAGGTAGCACCCAATATGTTGGCAACTGGCCAGGTGTGACGGTTGAGAAAAAAGAGGGCTACCTGAAGAGCGACAAGCGCTGCATGATCGTCGATCTTCCAGGCATCTATTCTCTCTCCCCTTACACCTTGGAGGAAGTGGTCACGCGAGATTATCTGCTCGATGGAAAGCCAGATGTCATCATCAATATTGTCGATGCGACAAATTTGGAACGTAATCTCTACCTGACCACGCAGTTGATGGAAACGGGTATTCCGATGGTCCTGGCTCTGAACATGATCGATGTCGTGCATAAATCGGGGGATACGATCGATACCCGCGCGCTCTCACAATCGCTAGGATGTCCTGTTATTGAAACCTCTGCCGTCACAGGCGTAGGCTTGAAGGAGGTGGTGCAGAAAGCCTTGGCCTACGCGGAATCTGGAAACACCGGCCTCCTGCAAGCGGGTTTTTCAAAAACCACCGAGAAGGCGTTGAGCTCGCTTACCGAACTTATCGCGGATTCCGTTCCACCGGAACTTCTCCGATGGTACGCAATCAAACTATTCGAGCAAGACGAGAAGGTCATGAATAGGCTTAAACTACCCGCGACGGTTCTATCCGAGATCCAAGCACATATCAAGCGAACTGAAACCGAGATGGATGACAGCGCGGAGAGTATCATAACCAATGAACGATACAACCACATCACCCATATCACAGCCCGATGCTTAGTGCGCAAAGCGAGAATTGGAAACACCACCATCAGCGACAAGATCGACAGGGTAGTCACCAACCGCTGGCTGGCTTTACCCTTGTTCTTTTTCGCCATGTGGGCAGTATACTACGTCAGCATCCAGAGCTTGGGGGATGTAACGATAGGTTGGGTCGAATGGATTTTCAACGATTTGATCGGAGCGAATATCGCGAGAGCCTTGGGATCGATAGGAACTTCAGCATGGCTGACAGGTTTGGTAGTCGAAGGCATCATCGGTGGCGTAGGAGCGGTCATCACCTTCGTACCCCAGATGATGATCCTATTCTTCTTCCTCGCACTCATGGAGGATTGCGGGTACATGGCCAGAGTGGCTTTCATCATGGACCGCATATTCCGTAAATTCGGGTTAAGTGGCAAATCCTTCATACCCATGCTGATCGGCACCGGATGCTCGGTACCTGCGATCATGGCAAGCCGCACCATTGAGAACCTAAGGGACCGGCGCATGACCATCATGCTCACACCGTTCATTCCCTGTGGAGCGAAACTTCCTGTCTTTGCCTTGTTCGTTGGAGTTTTTTTCCCAAACAACACGTTCGTCGGTCCATCCATGTACCTCATTGGCATCCTGGCTATCATAGTCTCCGGGATACTGCTGAAACGCACCCGACTGTTCGCCGGAGACCCAGCCCCTTTCGTTATGGAACTACCCTCCTACCACATGCCACGGCTGAAAGGAGTGCTCATCCACATGTGGGACAGGGGCAAGGCTTTTATCAAGAAGGCAAGCACCATCATAGCGGTCGCTTCGGCAGGCATCTGGATTTTGCAATCCACCAGCTGGGGATTCCAGATGGTCGAACCTGATGCCAGCATCCTTGCCTCCATGGGCAGGATCCTCGCACCGGTTTTCAGACCGCTTGGTTTTGGATTTTGGGAGGCGGCAGTAGCAACAATCACAGGTTTGCTCGCGAAAGAAACAATTGTGGCCACCCTCGGGATACTCGTGGGAGTTGGTGAAGTCACCGAAAACGACCCTAATCTCATTCTGAGAATCAGTCAGCTGTTTACCCCGTTGAGCGCCTATGCCTTCATGATCTTCACATTATTCGCCGCCCCTTGCGCAGCCGCCATCGGTGCTACGAGAAGGGAGATGCAGAGCGCTCGCTGGACATGGATAGCAATCCTGTTCCAAACCGGAATAGCCTACCTGGCGGCGCTTCTTGTATTTCAGATTGGTTCACTTTTCGTATAAACGACTGTTTGGAGGAACACATGGCAGATATCGTAATCGGCATCATCGTTTTTGGAATTCTTGGCACTATCGTATATCGCCTCTTCAAAGCTGCGAAAAAGGGAGATAATTCCTGCGGACATGGATGCAATGGTTGTCCCTACGCCTGTGACGGCTCAAAAAAGCACTGATCCCACGATAAGACGGAATCACAAGGAGAGCGCCTTGCGGGGCGCTCTTTTTTCCTCTATCATAGAAGAGACCCGCTTGAAAGGAGTACGCATGCTGGACGCTTCCGATTGGACTGCGATGGAGGAGAACCTACCTTTTTGGAATAAGATATCCACAAAAGAACGGGATACCCTGGTTGGAGGTACGCTCCGGTTCGTGCATCCAAAAAACGCAGTGGTCCACGATGACCGAAATAAATGCACAGGCTTGCTCATGGTGTTGAAAGGCCAGCTCCGGGTTTTCATCATCAGCGACACAGGTAAGGAAATAACCCTATACCGACTGTTTGAGAGGGATGTGTGCGTCCTATCAGCTTCCTGCCTTATCAGAAACATCACTTTTGATGTGCATGTGCAAGCGGAATTGGAGACTTCGATGCTGCGGATCACCACTGATGCATACCAGCAGGTGAGCAGGAACAATCCGCTTGTCCAGGAATATACCAACCAATTGGTTTCATCAAGATTTTCAGATGTGATGTGGGTGGTGGAGCAAGTGCTGTTCATGAGCATCGACCGCCGCCTGGCGATCCATTTATTGGAACAAGCGGCGATCGCTCAGAGCGATTCTTTCACAGCCACGCATGATGCGATAGCAAGGGATTTGGGTACAGCGCGGGAAGTGGTCACCCGCATGTTGAAACGTTTCCAAGAAGATGGGTTGGTAAGCATCTCCCGGGGAGGCCTTTCCTTATTGGATAGGGACGGACTGTATCGTCTGACCTAATGTTTTAAACCTTGGATTAAAGTCCCAGCATCTGCTTGAGTATGGACTCGTTTCGCACACCCACCTGCTTGTTGATCGGTTTGCCATCCTTGAAAGCGATCATGGTGGGGATACTCATGACCCCGAACTGCATGGCAAGTTCCTGCTGGGTATCCACATCAACCTTACAGATTTTTGCCTTGGAGACATCCAGCTGCTTGTCAAAGCTATCAAGGATCTCACCCTGGATCCGGCAGGGACCGCACCAGCCTGCCCAAAAATCAACGAGAACAGGTACAGGAGATTTCATTACTTCAGATTCAAAAGTATGTTCGGTTACATGTGTGATCATGGTATTCCTCTTTTGTGTCAGGTCAACTGCATGCAGTTGATCCAACTTATGTATAGTAGATGTCAACAAGATACTGAAATCCTCGATATCAGTATGTGACAAAGTTACCGATTGACAACTGTGCGGACTGTATTCGCAATCCATTGCCAGCCTGCGCGTTTACCGTTAGGATGCTTTTATGGGAAACACCAGATTGCCACTTGAAGGGCTTATAGATTCACATTTCCATCTCTTGGAGATGCGAAAGCGGGGATTGGACCCTGAGACAGTCCTTCGCACCTTGGCACAACAAGGTTTTGCCGGTGGGCTCGATGTCGGAATCTCAGCAGATGATGTCCAAGAGCGATTGGGTCTTCTTGCTCCGTGGCCGAATATCCGCATAGCCGCAGGAATCGGTCCATGGGGTGCCCAAGGCGAGGATTCAATAGAAAATACGGTGACGCGATTCGCCGCCACAACCCAATCCCATGGAGTGGATTGCATCGGTGAGATTGGTCTTGACAACTACTGGCATTATGGGACCCCTGCGCGGCAGCATGAGCTTTTCGTCCTTCAGCTGCAGCTAGCCGAGGAATGGGAGCTTCCAATCGCCATCCACACCCGCGATGCTGACAGCGCGATGGTGCGCATCATTCAAGAAAGAGACTTTCCCCACGGAGGGATACTCCATTGCTTCTCTTCCTCTTGGGAGGTAGCCAATGCAGCCCTTGATAAGGGATTGTACATCTCATTCGCAGGCCCGATCACCTATCGGAAAAATGAAGGCCTGCGCCACATGCTTGGGGCAGTCCCAGAGGATAGGTTGCTGCTGGAGACGGATAGTCCGTATCTTGCCCCTGAGCCGTATCGAGGCCACCTGAACACTCCTGCGCACATGGCCACGATCTACGCCGAAGCGGCAAGAATCCGGGGGGTATCAACCGAAAACCTCGCCGAAAGTATCCTCAGAAACTTCAACGCGCTGTTTCCTATTCGCGATAGACGCGCACCCTTGGAAGTATGATGGTCCCGGCTCCTCCAAACTTGCGTGAGGCAGGTTCGAAGATTGGAGCCAGAGACGCCCCAAGGTCATCCCCGATTGTTCCAAGCAACAGGTTTTTGGGAATGACATTCCGGAAGGATTCGTCCACAACCCACTGCAATCCTTCACCAAGTGGATCCAGGACGTATAGATCTAGCGATTTTACATAAGGACACACCACGATAAGGACCCCAAGATCAAGCATCCTTGTAAGAGCCGCCTGCGCCTGACGGGTGGTATTGGCCGATGAAGGTTGCCCGAATCGCACAAGCTTTCCGCTGGAGACCCGGTTGATAAATGCCTCGGCCTGAACTGAGGCTTGAACATCGTCCTCGGTATAGAGAACAGCGATCGGCATTGGAGTGGATGCATCCTTTCGGCGGATTTCATCAGCAGCCTCAAGCCACCCGGAATCGGGTTCATCTGCGACCAGAGCGATATTGAAACCACCTTTGGTGGAGTCGATACCCATTCCCACCACCAATGGTCCATCATCAAGGGGATACAAGGGACCACCTTGGACAACTGCCGACGTCACCAGCGGGGATAAGAGCAACATGGGGCTTTGAGTTTTCTCAGCAAGCAGCTTGATGGTGTCTTGTATGGTTTTAGCGTCGTATAAAAGGTCCAGACCCACGCGCTCCACCTTAAGGAACCACCCATTGCGCATGGAGACCTTATAAAGCTCGAGCCGACGCAATAATGGAAAGGAGGTGTCTTCGTAGATAGGATCTACAATGAAAAGCACTACAGGGCGTTGAAGGACAACCATCACTGTGGTCCCGGCGATGACGAGGATCAGAAAAACAATGAAGATTATGATCCAGAGCGCGGTTTTCCGTGGTTTTCCCATAAAGCAACTCTACCAGCGGCTGATGCTTTGGTCAACGGATGGCCCCGCACCTTGGCCAGCACGCCTCAGGTGATGCCCGCAAGGCCATCGCAAAACGGTAGTTGACCAATCCTAATCAAAGAAGTACAGTCACATTGATACAAACCTACCCTCGTAAAGGAGTGAGATCCATATGACTTCCTATAAAGAACTAGGCCTTGTGAACACGAAAGAAATGTTCGCCAAAGCAGTTAGCGGCGGTTTCGCAGTTCCCGCCTACAATTTCAACAATCTAGAGCAATTGCAGGCCATTATCATGGCATGCGTGGAGACCAGGTCTCCAGTGATCCTCCAGGTTTCAAAAGGTGCGCGCGACTATGCGAACATCAATCTGCTTCGCAACATGGCCAAAGGAGCTTCGGAATACGCGAAGGAACTTGGCTATCAGATTCCGATTGTGCTGCATCTCGACCATGGCGACAGCTTCGAGACCTGCAAGGATTGTATTGACAATGGCTTTTCCTCAGTTATGATCGATGGATCCCACTTTTCTTACGATGAGAACGTAGCCCTTACCAAGCGCGTGGTGGAATATGCCCACCAACATGATGTGTCCGTGGAAGGCGAGCTCGGCGTGTTGGCGGGAATCGAAGATGAGGTCACTGCAGAGCATTCAACCTACACCCAACCTTCCGAAGTCATCGACTTCGTATCCAAGACCGGGGTGGATTCCTTAGCTATTTCAATCGGTACCAGCCATGGAGCGAATAAATTCAAACCTGAGCAGTGCACTCGCAATGCCGAGGGCACTCTGATTCCTCCTCCGTTGCGTTTCGACATCCTTGAGGAAATTGAGAAAAAGCTCCCGGGTTTCCCCATCGTCCTTCATGGCGCTTCATCGGTTCCCCAGAAATTCGTGAAGATGATCATCGAATATGGTGGAAAGCTGAAGGATTCCGTGGGTATCCCCGAGGAACAGCTCCGACGTGCCGCCAAATCGGCCGTGTGCAAGATAAACATCGATAGCGATGGACGTCTGGCAATGACCGCGCTCATCCGCAAGACCTTGATGGAGAAACCCGGCGAATTCGATCCCCGCAAGTACCTCGCACCAGCCCGCGCTGCTCTAAAAGAGATGTACATGGACAAGAACATCAACGTGCTGGGTTCTGCAAACCAAGCCTAACCACGATTTTGCGCGCATCGGAAGGCCACGGTTGATTCCGTGGCCTTTTCATTTCCAGCTGCTGAGCAACTCTAGGAAATCCCGATAAATCGCTGTTTCCACCCTTTGACTGAAGACTAGCCTTATGATATAGTTGTCCGGGTAGGGTTGCGCCCTATAAAAATCTATCTAGGTGGTTTCGCAGAGACACGAGGAGAACGCTTGGCTATCAAGGACTTGAGGATCAATAGACAGATCCGTGCGAAAGAGGTTTTTGTAATCGACGCTGAAGGGAATCAGAAAGGCGTGATGAATGTGTTCGCCGCTGTAGAGCTGGCAGAACAGTCCGGGTTGGACCTTGTGGAGGTCTCTCCCAACACCAATCCTCCGGTTTGCAAGATTCTCGACTTTGGCAAGTATCGCTACGAGCAGGAGAAACGAATCCGCGAAGCGAAAAAAAACCAGACAATAATCAAGCTTAAGGAAATTCGGATGCAGCCTAAGATCGAAAGCCACGATCTTGAGTTCAAATCCAAATTCATAGCTGAGTTTCTAGGGGAAGGCAATAAGGTAAAGATATCCGTTCGGTTCCGTGGCCGCGAGCTCGCCCACACCGAATTAGGCAAAGTCGTGCTGGATAAGATACTTGATATTCTTACCCAAAATAATGTAGCTTACATTCTGGACCGGGGTGCCATGATGGAAGGACGGATGATGTCCATTATCGTGAGCCCTGGGAAGAGCAAGAAATAGCACTACCCATCCAATTTGGATGGTAATATATTCAGCAGCTCCAGGGGTTCTTGTTCCTTGTGAGCGCGTAGAGAGGTAATCATGCCAAAAATGAAAACAAGAAAATCCGCTGCGAAGCGGTACTCGGTCACCGGGTCGGGCAAAGTCCGCTACAAGAAGCAGGGTTTGCGTCATATCCTTACCAAGAAGAATGCCAAGCGCAAGCGGGATCTCCGCCATACGGGTATTCTTAGTGCACCGGAAGCCAAGAAAGTCAGAGTCTTGCTCCCGTACGCGTTTTAAGGGAGGAATGACACAATGCCACGAGCAGTAGACGGAACAAAACACAAGGAACGAAGAAAGAAGATTCTCGACCAGGCCGTAGGGTACTGGGGACGAAGAAGCACCAACTACCGGATTGCGAAGGATGCGGTCGCCAAAGCGGGACAATACGCATATCGCGACAGAAAGAGACGAAAGAGAGATTTCCGTTCTCTATGGATCGCCAGAATCTCCGCAGGAGTGCAGGCTGAAGGTCTTAACTACTCACAGTTCATGCATGGCCTTAAACTGGCGAATATCGAGATCAACAGGAAAGCACTGTCCAATATGGCTATCGAGGACAAACCTGCTTTCTCCCAGCTGATTGCGCAAGTTAAAACGTACTTGAATTAAACGCAAGGAGGCGCGTATGATGTCAACCTTGGACAAAGTCCAATTACTTGAGCAGAGGATAATCAAGGCTACGGTCCTTATCCACAATCTCGAGAAAAAGATTGAAGAACTAAACGATGAAGTGGCTGTGCTTTCAGTCCACAATGAAGAGTTGCAGAAGTATGCCGACAGCTTTAGCGCTGATAGCAAACTCATTGAAGAGAGCATCAACAACGCTCTTGACCAACTTGCGACCATCGAAGGTCTTGACGATATTGTGTTGGCTGACTCATTCGCTACCCAGGACTTAGAGACTGCTGACCAGTTCACCGCTGGTGCGGGAATCTCCATCGATGAGGTTTCCTTGGACGATCTGGTTCGCTAATCGCAACATTCGTTCGATTTACCCAAAACGGAACCAGAGATGGTTCCGTTTTTCATCTGTCTATGATAGCATGATAATGAAGTCAGAGACCTAGGTCCTGCCTTTTTCACACGATTTATTGGGCCTGCGGTGTTTGTGAAGAGACAGTTCTCTTGGCTCAAACTACATTATTGGGATTCGGTATAGCCAGGATGTATTGATCCAGCGGAAGGGTTCGCCCTTCTCCAGCAGGAACAGAATTCCCGGCACCTAGTTTCCCCCTTGAACCTTAGGTTCAAGAGATTTCCCTGATCAGCACCGCAGGTCCTTTTTTATATAGGATATACCCCATGCCACAAGCCAAGCAGAAAAAGAATGATCGGAGCGAGTTATCCGATATCATCTTCATCACTATTCCAGAATCCTTTAAACAGGATTTTGGAGGTTTCACTCTTGACCCCTCACAGCCCCTACCCGTTCAGATTCCTGACGACCGCGCGGAGATAAACCCTGCGCAAGGCATAAAACTTGAGGCGATCGCCGCTGGAATCATCCGCGTGCTTGCATATCGCGAGAATCATCAAAGCATCGCATATTATCGTCAATTGCTGCTTGCCCTTCAACCGGATGTGCAGAATGAGCTGCTCATAGCTGCAATCGCCAAAGCCAAAGTGAAGGACTTCACCTTTGCAGAGGAGCTGTTCCTTGCCGCCTGCCATCTTGCTCCACAAACCGCAGAGCTGTATGTGAACCTCGCGGTGCTGTATGGAGAGCAAGCTAAGTTAGCGATGGACGACAATAAGGAACAGGAATTTGATTTCTTCACGCAAAAACAGGTTTCAATTCTCCAAGAGGGGTTGGCCGTGCTTCCGCTTTCCGATCTCTTGCTTTCCGAAACCGGTCTGATAAATCTCTATCTAGGCAATGAAGAGATAGCCTTGGATTTCCTCAACCAGTACCTTCGCATCGCACCGCAATGTGAGAAACGCACTGTTATTGAAAATCAAGTCAAGGAGCTCTCGGAAAAGATCGAGGATGATCAGACATTGTATGCCGCTTTTGATGAAATGCAGCTGGGTAATGAAGATCAAGCGCTGAGATTGATCAGCTCCTTCATAGAACACAAACCAAAAGCATGGGAGGGTTGGTTCATAAAGGGCTGGGCCTTGCGGCGCCTAGGGGATTTTCAAACCGCGCAGACCGCATTCGTGCGGTGCCTCGAGCTTGGTGAGAAGAACGCGGACATTTACAACGAACTTTCAATCTGCACCCTTGAATGCGGTGATAAGGAACTGGCCAAGACTTATTTGGAGATCGCTCTCGAACTGGATGAGTCCAATGTGAAACTTCTCACAAATCTTGCGTTCCTCCATGCTCAGGATGAGGAATTCAACCAGATGTATGAGCTGTATCTACGGGCGAAGGCTATCGACCCAGACGATCCTGCAGTCAAACATCTTGCCTCAGAACTTGACAAGCGCCTCGGTGATAGAGGAGAAGACGCTGATGTCATCGACGCCTGATCCTCAGATACATCTCTGTCGGACTATCGAGGACACTCTCGCGTTAGGTACAAGAATCGGTGAGGTCTGCCCTAGCGGTACAGTCATCTCGCTTCGGGGTCCACTTGGAGCGGGAAAGACAGTTATAGCCAAAGGAATAGCACTAGCCTTGGGCATCACGGAAGCTATCGTAAGCCCGACTTTCACATTGGTCCAAGAGTATGAAGGCAGATTTCCAATGCACCATATGGACTTGTATCGGATTGACAGCATCGAGGAATTCTCAGGCATCGGAGGTGAGGAATTGCTCTATAGTGACGGAATCACCTTGATAGAATGGAGTGAGAAAATCAATCGGATCCTCCCGCCGCATACCATCTATATCACCATCGGAATTCTTGAAGACCAAACCAGGTCAATCAGTCTTGAGGGGTTGCGCATATGAATGCAATTGCCTTGGACACGGCTTCAGATTCACTGAATCTGGTGTTGCAGACCGATACAGCTTATGCCAGCATTGTCAAATCCGCTGGTAGGCGGTATAGCGAGGAACTTGTACCTCAGATGATTACTCTCTGCACGGAAGCTGGCATAAAACTCGCCGATCTGAACCTGATCATCTGCTCGAACGGGCCAGGATCGTTCACCGGGCTGCGTATCGGAATGGCCGCCGCAAAAGGTATCGCCATGGGAGCCGATATTCCTTTGGTGAGCCTTAGCAATCTTGACGTCTACCACTACCCTGTCAGGCAGCTCGACATGCCTATAGTCCCGGTGCTTGATGCGAGGAAGAACTGTTTTTATTGCGCGGTCTTCTATAAGGGGTCTCGATTGACACCCGACTTGGATACCACTCCTGAGGAATTATGTCCTCACCTCACCAAATTCCCCAAGATTTTCCTTACTGGACCGGATGCGGTGATTTTCGCACCTAAGCTTATCCAAGCCTTGGCGGCAGGCGGCTCGAACTCGGTGGTGGTGGTAGACGACCTGAATCATCGCGATTATGGGGAAACGCTGCTATTGCTCGGCAAAGAATTATTGCGAACCCGTGGCCCAGACGAAATTGGCGTGGGGCCCACCTATATACGAAAGAGCGAGGCTGAGTTATCTTTACAAGAGCGTACTGCGGCTTCAGTAAAATCGAGGGAAAAACATGACTAAAAACACAGAGAACATTGATATCATAATCATCGGAGGGGGACCAGCCGGTCTTTCAGCCGCTCAGTATGCAGCCCGGGCGGGATTATCCGTCCATGTATTCGAAGAGATGGCCCCTGGCGGCCAGATGCTCGTGATCGATGAATTGGAGAATTACCCTGGTTTTGACGAAGCAATCACTGGTTTTGAACTTGCCGAGAGATTCTCCAGGCAAGCTGAGAAATTCGGCGCTGTCCTTCATTATGCTCCAGTGGATTCAGTTACTCAGAATGCTGACGGCTCCTTTCTGGTGGATACAGGTGATGGTTCCTTCACCGCTTTGGCCGTGATAGTCGCCACCGGAGCTAGACGCCGGGAACTTGGAGTGCCTGGGGAAAAGGAATACCAAGGGAAAGGAGTTTCGTATTGCGCGACCTGCGATGGACCGTTTTTCAAGAACAAGAGGATACTTGTGGTGGGTGGTGGCGACTCTGCCTGCGGCGAATCGCTTTTCCTTTCCAAGTTGTCCAGCCAAATCGTCATAGTCCACAGAAAAGACCGGTTTAGGGCTCAACGCAGCATCGCCGGGATGGTGGAGCACGATGAACATATCGAGGTGCGGTTTTTGCACACAGTGAACTCTATAGAAGGCAATGGAAAAAAGGTCACGAAGGTTTCGTTCCATGATATCGCCGCCAATAAAGATTATTCAGAGGATTTTGATGCAGTCTTCGTATTTGTAGGGGCGCTGCCACGTACTCAGCTAGTACCTTTCGCAGAGACTGATGAAGCAGGTTATCTTAAGGCGGATCAAAAGATGCGGACATCCGTTCCTGGACTTTACGCAGCCGGCGATGTGCGCGACACACCTTTCAGGCAGGTCATCACCGGGGCGTCCGATGGCGCGATCGCGGCTCATGCCGCCGCGGAATACATCGATGAAGTCAAAGGACAAGTATACGTATAGCAGAAATACCTTGACGTTTCCAATAGAGTGATGGTGTAATCAATATATGAGAATACTCATGGTCTCTAGTGAAGCAGTACCTTTCTCGAAATCGGGAGGGCTTGCTGATGTTGTTACTTCACTCTCGCAAGCTCTTGTCGGCTTGGACAACGATGTTCGGTTGATTCTGCCCTGCTATGGCTCAACCGATGACTCGCAGTTCACCGCCACCTCGATGCGTTTTCAAGTGGCCTTGCAAAATGGTGACGAAACGGTTGAAATCAAAAATTTGCTTTTCCAAGGAGTGATATGCTATTTCATTATCCATCCTTGGTTCACCGCGAGAAAAGGGATTTACGGCGATACTTCCTTCACGCCCTACTCGGACAACTTCCTCCGTTTCCTTTTACTGGCGAAGGTACCTCAGCTTCTTTGTTTAACTCTTGGTTGGCATCCCGACATCCTCCACTGCCACGACTGGACAGCGGGTCTTGTCCCTTTCCTTGCGAAACGGGACACAAGCGGGGTGTTCGCACAGACAAAAACAGTCTTCACCATTCACAACCTCGCATATCAAGGAGATTTCCCCCGGCTTGACGTACTGATGGCCGCTATGGATGTGGATTCCCGAATGTTAAGTGGAAAAGGAATCCACCAGCGATTGAACATGTTGAAGACCGGATTGGAGTTCGCAGACATCATCACCACGGTAAGCCCGACCTATGCCAAAGAAATTCAAACCGTCGAGCATGGTTGCGGCCTTTCGGCATTGTTACAGGCTCGAAGCACTCACCTGCATGGCATTCTGAACGGTATCGACACTGAAGAATGGGGGCCCTCGACCGATCCCTTCATCGATATCCATTTCACCACCGAGGATCCATCTGGAAAATTCCAATTGAAAGAGGCCATGCAGAAACGTTTTGGTCTCGCGGTGGACCCGAATGTTCCAGTCATCAGCATGATCAGCAGAATAGCGGAACAGAAAGGGTTTGTGGAATTATGCCAGGGAACCCCCTGCGCTTTGGAGCAGATGCTTACGGAACTTCCAGTGCAGGTCCTTATCATCGGGACAGGCGATAAAGCGATAGAGGAAAAACTTACCGCCTTGGGAGAGCTGCATCCAAATCTCTCGGTGAATCTCATCTTCAGCAACGCCGCGGCCCATCAGGTGGAGGCAGGAAGCGATTTCTTCCTCATGCCCAGCCGGTATGAACCTTGCGGGCTGAACCAGATGTACAGTCTGCGCTACGGAACCATACCTATCGCAAGGAAAACTGGTGGACTCGCGGATTCAATCATCGATTGTGATGATGATCCTGTGCACGGTACTGGAATCTTATTCAGCGAGATGTCTGGAAAAGCAATTTTTGAAGCTGTGGCCCGGGCTGTGAACCACTATTCCAATGGTCCGCAGCACCTATTACCGATACGCGTACGTGGGATGAGCGTCGATTTCTCGTGGAGACAGTCGGCACAGGAATATTTGAGGATCTTCAAAGGATCAAAGGGGTAATGAGTATGGGAAAGAAAAAGGCCATCGCGATTGTTCTAGGTGGAGGCAAGGGGACCCGATTGTACCCCCTTACGAAGGATCGTTCAAAACCAGCGGTCCCATTCGCAGGGAAGTACCGTTTGGTGGACATCCCGATTTCAAACTGCATCAATAGCGGTGTGAAGCAGATCTACATCCTTACTCAATTCAACTCAGCTTCGCTACACAACCATATCGCCAACACCTACATTTTCGATACCTTCTCGAATGGATTCGTTGAGATTCTGGCAGCGGAGCAGACCTATCATAACAACGATTGGTATCAAGGAACCGCTGACGCGGTCCGAAAGAATCTCAAGCACTTCGCCGACCAAGCCGCGGACTACTATATCATCCTTTCAGGTGACCAGCTGTATCGCATGGATTTCCAGGATATGCTGCGCAGCCACATCGAAAGTGGTGCGGTCCTTACCATAGCCGCAAAACCCATCTCCCGTTCGGAAGCGACCGGGCTTGGAATTATCGGAGCCGATGACCATGGCATCATCAAGAAATTCTATGAAAAACCTGCTTCTGATCTGGATATCTCCGAATACCGGATCCCCGAGAAGCTCATGCAGAATAGCCTCCACACCGTGGTCAATAACAACAATGAGTATCTTGCCTCGATGGGCATTTATATTTTCGATGCGCGGGTTATGGAAGAGATCCTCCAATCCAACGTTTCCGCGGACTTTGGCAAGGAAATTATCCCCGATGTGATCAAGACCCGGAAAGTAGGAACCTTTCTGTTTGATGGCTTCTGGGAGGACATCGGGACAATCAAAGCCTTCTATGATATCAACCTGGATCTTGCTTCGATGACACCAAAATTCAACTTCTATAACGAAGAGATGCCCATCTACACCCATCGTCGGCACCTTCCCGCTACAAAAGTCAATTTCTGCAATATCAGCAGCTCGCTCACCAGCGAAGGATCAATAATCACCAACGCCTATATCGTCAACTCCATCATCGGCGTGCGAACCATTATCGAGTCTGGAGCTAGTCTCGATGGAGTATATTGCATGGGCTCATCTTACTATGAGACACCAGAGGAGAAGGCCGACAATATCAGGCGGAAGATCCCCAGCGTCGGGATTGGACGCGGGACTATCATCAGACGCGCCATCATAGATCAGAACGCACGTATTGGAGATGGCTGCCGCATAGGAATCGATGATATCCAGCGGACGGAAGGTGACTTCAACAACTATTCCATCCACGATGGCATTATCGTGATTCATAAGAACGCAATCATCCCGCACGGAACAACGCTCTAGCACTACCCGAAGCCTGGTTCCTACCGATAGCAACCTAGTAGGATCCAGGCGGCTTTTAAGTATTTCATTCCCCTATGCAAAGGAAAGCTCGTACACGGTTTCCCGGACAGGAATATCCGAGGGTACGAAATCCAGCGCGAGTAGCTCATCAAGCGTAACCCACTTCGCTTCGGTGTGCTCGTGCAAGGCGAAACAGATGGGTTGGGCGGCATGTACCCAAAACGCCTGCAGGTGGTACAATACTTCCCTGTTCACAAAATCATGAGTATGGAAACAACTGCCCACGGAGACTTCTAGGCCGAACTCCTCTTGGAATTCTCTTTCCAGCGATTGCTCAGGAGTCTCTCCCCAACGATGCTTCCCTCCGGGAAACTCCCACAAGCCTCCGACAGCTCCACCTGCTTTTCTTTTCGCAACAAAATATCTGCCACCGATGCACAATATACCCGCCGTGGTGATACGCTCGCGAACTTGCTGCCTTGACTCCATATCCGCTCCTATAACAAAACTGCCTGAGGAAACAGGAAATGCAAAAGGGCGCAACACACAATCACAACCCCAAGATTCCGTTTATTGGTCTCTATGAAACTTCCGGTCCTGTGCAACATATCTTCTTCCTGCCGCTCGCTATCTATGGGTTGGTCATCACCCTTACGCCTATGATACACGACCAGCTGGGAAAGAAAATACACCACGAGCACCAGAATCATGGCCGAGGGAAAAAGGTCTCCCAACAATGCAGGCCCAGGCGGGATTGGAAAAAACACCTTTACTATCAAAAGAGCTATCCCACCCAGGATGGATAAAACCAAGGTCTTAAGACTTGTCCGATAGACATTCCGTATGCGGATGAGCAGGAGCAACCGGCCGCCGTAAAAATCCACGAGCAACAGACCCGCTCCCACCAATAGGTAGCCAATGGTCAGTAGATACCCCTGCATGTTCATGGCGCACCACGCTCAAAGGTACGGCAGGCGTTTCCCACCGCATCCACCAATTCTTGGGAATCAAACCAGCTGTGTGCATCCCGTGCGATTCTTCCTGCTTTCTGATGCACTATCACCCCTGCTTTGGCGGCTTCCAACGCATCGAGACCTTGGGCAAGAAAAGCGCCGACTATCCCAGTAAGCACATCTCCGCTGCCAGCAACCCCTAAGGAGCTGTTCATGCCATCGACTACCAAAGGTAGATTTCCTGCGCTTCTTCCATCCACAATCCACACCACATGGCTTTTATACACCAGGATTACTTCAAGGGCGACAGCAACGCGTTGCAAGGCATCGATAAATGCTTCTGGAGAGCTTCCGGTTCCCGATTCCTGTGCAAGAAGCGGCATATTGAGAATTTCCAGCATCCGATGGAGTTCGCCTGGGTGGGGGGTGAGAACCAATGGCCCATGATCATTCGCCTGAAGCCTATGGCCGCCGACCAGGTTTGCAAAACACGTGATTCCATCGGCGTCCAGCACCATGGGAAGGCCTGACCGGAGCAAGGTCAGCAATAGATCCTCTCGGCCCTCCCCCCAGCCTGGCCCTGCCACCAGCGCCTGATGTAGATCCATCAGTTGACCAGCCGAAACCACGGAATTCGAATCGAGGCCTCTAATGATCACCGAGGGGGACTCCGTGGCGACTACTGAAGTAATCTCCTTATCGCAGTAGAGTGTCACTAAGCCACCTCGGGCATGGAACGCGGCTCTGGCGCTCAAACGAGGTGCCCCGGTGTAGGTTTGGCTCCCTGCGAACAAACCCACATGGCCGCGCCGGTTCTTGTAGCTCTGGTCGCTGACCGCGGGTAGACGTAGGTCGCCATCATCGCAGAGCAATGCGACCGCCGGGGCATTCTTGAGAAGTTTTATGGGGAAAGAGGGATTGATCCGGATTACTTCACCCCAGCTCGGCCTAAAAGGTGGATGGTAGCAGGCGGCTTTCTGCAAACCCATAGTGATGGTCACGTCGGCCTGTACACGCACAGCTGCGGCACTGACGAGATCGCTGCAACCAGAAGGGATATCAACTGAGAACACGAAGGCTCCTTGGCTCTTGCGTACGTTCACCGCCTTCACCAGTTCAGCGGATAGCCCGGTGAGCATGCCGCGAAGACCGGTTCCCGCAAGTCCATCGATGAGAATATCAGCCTCTCCCACCACCTTGAGAGCTTCGCTTGCCAAGGTGTCCCCAGACGATTCCGCTTCAACCATGCTGAGTCCTAGCGACCGGCAAATGTTCCGTTGGGTGGCGCATGCATTGGAAATCCTGCTACCAACCAAGAGCACGGTGGTTTTGCGCACCCCGGCGAATAGAGCCTCCCGAGCCATCACCAACGCATCCCCACCGTTGTTTCCACCACCGGCGATACATAAAAAGCGTTGTTCCTTCCAATCTCGATCGGCAAGGCGCTCTATCAGCGCACGCCAAGCTTTCACCCCAGCTTGCTCCATCAGAATCAGTCCCGGGATGGCATAATCGCTCTGAGCCTTCGAATCGATGACTTCCATGGTCTGTGTGCTTGCCAATGTCTCCATATCCGTATAGTAACCGCAGAAACCCAAGCGGTCAACCTGTGCGAATTCCTAATAATGGAGTAGCACAATAATATGATTTCGTGCTACCATAGGCAGACATTCACCATGGAGGTGATTATTGTGGCTGAGATAGTACGTTTCGGGGTGTCGATGGATAAAGAACTGGTGGACTTGCTCGACTCCATCACCCAGACCGAAGGCTACACGAATCGCTCTGAGACCATCCGATCCCTCGTACGGCAGGAATTGATAAAGACTGGGGCCGAGGAGGATACCAAGGAAGTCACTGCGGTGATCTCGCTTATTTTTCATTATTCCACAAGCCTCGCCCGAATCCCTATCGACAGATTCCCTTCATTGAAAATCATCACCAACCTCCAGCAACACCTACAGAAGGAAATTGTGATAAAGATCCTCGTCGTGACAGGGGAGAGCGGCCATGTACGCGCTTGGTCGCAGGAATTAGTTGGGCAGAAGCACGTTATCGGAAGGGTGAACCTCGCGGCCACCGATGACCTTTTCCAGGAACTTCGAAAGTGACGAACATTGAAAATCAGCAGCCTGTCGTCACACTCACTCAGGTGGCAGCTGGTTATGGGGCCGCTTTGGTCCTTGACACAGTCTCACTCTCGGTGGAAAAAGGCGAACTCATAGGAATCTCCGGTCGCAATGGTAGTGGCAAGAGCACACTTATCAAACTCATACTTGGCGAGATCGAAGCCCGGCAGGGGCTGGTGGAAGTACTTGGCACGCCGATGGACACGCAAGCGAACCGCAGGAGTGTGCAACTGAACATCGGTTATCTAGCGCAATCCCAGCGTGATCCATCCATCGCAATTTCCGTAGAGGAAAGCGTGTTGCTTGGTCGGTGGGGAAGCAATTTCGCCTGGATGAAACGCTCAACAGGACATGACAGGAAGATCGCCAGGGAGAAGCTGGAACTTGTTGGCATGGCTTCTCTGGCACGAAGGGATATACGGACGCTGTCCGGCGGGCAACGCCAGCGGGTTTCTCTTGCGCGGGCCTTGGTGAGACAACCAAAACTCGTACTGATGGATGAACCCACCACCTATCTGGACGCTGAGACAAAGGAAGACCTGATGCAAAGTATCTACAGTCTGCATGCCGAGCTGGGCATCACCATGATAGTGGTTACCCATGAAACCTTCTCCTCTGAGTTTTTCGACCGGATGCTCTTCATACAAGATGGCACCTTGCTTCCAATGGGAGCCTCTTCATGATAGAACGACTTGCCCTGGCTTTTTCCATACCGGTTATCCGCTATGCCTTTTTCGGTATGCTGGTTGCTGGCGGAACGCTTTCTCTGCTCGGAGTCATCATTGTCTCGCTGCACCTCACCGCGATACGTTTCACCCTGATGCATGTGGGTTTGCTCGGTGCGGCTGCAGGGCTGAGTCTTGGCTACTCCCCTACCCTCGGAGCTTTCATCCTAGTGATTGGGACCTCGGTGGTCATGGGTCGTTTGGGTAAGGAAAAATCGTTGTCCGCGAGCTCTGTAAGCGGACTGTTCATGACCGGTTCCCTCGCAGGAGCTTTTCTCTTATTGGCCGCGACAGGAGTTCCTGCAATGAATGTCTTCGATATCTTCGCAGGGAACATCCTGTTGATGACGAAGGGAGACCTGATCTTCATCATCGTTTTGGGTATTGGAATACTCGGTGTGTTCTGGGTTGCGTATCGGGAGCTCCAGCTGGTGCTTTTGGATAAGGACCTTGCCCGCTCGCTTGGTCTACCCGTCGATGCGATTGTCACTGGTATGTTTCTCCTGCTTGGAATCGGAGTGGCCACCGCATTACGCCTGGTGGGGGCGCTTCTTGTGGATGCGATCATACTGCTGCCGGGAATCGCGGCCCTCCGTTTCGCCCGGAATTTCGGCATGGCGCTTTTCTTGTCAGCTCTGTTTGGCGTACTCGCCTGCACAGGCGGTTTCTTCCTCTCATTATTCTTCAACCTTCCTTTAGGAGCCAGCGCGGCGATGGTATCGACCCTGATATTGGCGATGAGCGTTTTAATGAAAAGAACCATACATTGAACCACAGGTTCACAAGGAGTGAATGGATGATGCATAAGCTTGCGGTTTTGTTTCTGCTGGTGGTGATGTGCCTAGCGCCTGTCTTGGCGCAGGGTGTGGATGAGAGCAGCGCGGCTTCCAACTATGCCTCGTATAGCGGAAAACCCGCTGATGTTTTTCCTGTGGTAGCCTCCACTTCTTGGGTTGCCGCGATGGCCAGAGCTGCCGGTGCGCGCGAAGTGACAGTATTGGCACCCATTGAACTGAAACATCCACCTGAGTACGATTTCCGCCCTGGTGATATAATCGCGGCTACGACAGCGCAATGGATTGTATGGGCAGGGTATGAGGGATTTATAAAAAATCTCATCGCAGCTGCAGGGATTCCACAAGAGAAGGTCGTTTTAACCAACACGAACAACACTCCGCCCGTCGTTCGGGAATCGGTGCGTAAACTTGCACAGGAATTGGGCACGATGGATTCGTATCAGGCCTGGGAGCGGGAATTAAGCGCGCTTGAAGCTGAGCTTGTCGCAGGAGCAAGGACTGCTGGCACTTCAGGGATCAAAGCCGCAGTGCAATTCCATCATCAAGGCTTGGCAAGATGGCTTGGATACCAAGTGGTGTATGTGTTCGGTCCTGGTGAATTGACCATGACCCAGCTTCAGGAGATAGAAGCCTTGCAACCCGGAATAATCATTGACAATTGGCACATGGCCCAAGGTGAACCCTTACGGAAAAGTGGTCGGATCTATGTCCAGCTCCTCAATTTCCCAGGTGCCTATGGAACTGCAAGCATACTTGACGTTCTACACTATAACGCTACCCTGTTGAGGCTTCTGTAGCTTTGAGAGGCCACTTGCGATTGCCGCCAGGCGGGAGGGCGGCTTACTTGACAGTTTTTCCCGATTGTTCTACTTTAGGGACGTCTTGGGGTGGCCGAATAGCTCGGTCTGAGATTACACCCGTTGAACCTGATCTGGGTAATTCCAGCGAAGGGATGCACGTAACTCTTTCTATTCCCCACAGACAGAATTCAACTAAGGAGGTGCCTTCAATGAAGAAGCACGCTATCTTGAGTCTGGTTCTGGCTGTATCACTCGTCCCCGCCGCCATTTTTGGGCAAGGGAAAACCGAGTCACCCGCCAGTATCGCAAACGAAATCACGGTGTATGCCTATGATTCCTTTACCTCTGAATGGGGACCCGGACCTTTGGTCGTCCCTGCGTTCGAGCAGAAAACCGGCATCAAGGTGAACCTGGTCTCCGTAGGAAATGGTGGAGAACTACTTCAGAAGGTGCTGCTGGAGAAGAACAATCCAAAAGCCGATGTGGTGGTTGGCTTTGCCAATGATATACTCCATGAAGTGTTGGTTTCGGGTCTTTTTGTCAGTTACCGGTCCCCGGAGATGGATAGGATCCCTGAATTCCTACATTTCGACCCCTCTTTCACCTTGCTGCCTTTCAACTACGGGAATTTCGCGTTCGTGTATGACACACAGAAGATCCAAGTTCCTCCACAATCGCTCGAAGACTTGCTCGACCCAAAATGGAAGGGCAAAGTGATTCTGATGGATCCAAGGACGTCGAGTGTGGGCATGGGGTTGCTGCAATGGACTATCGCCATCTATGGCGAGGATTATCTCTCGTGGTGGAAAAAAATCAAACCGAACACGCTGACTATCGCAGACGGGTGGTCCTCGGGGTACGGCCTGTTCACTCAGGGAGAGGCTCCGCTGGTTATCAGCTATACCACCAGCCCTGTCTACCACGTGATGTATGAGGATACACAGCGCTACCAGACCGCGGTCTTTGCACAAGGCCATCTCGCAGTAATAGAGGGTGCGGGAATTTTAAAGAGCTCAGCTCATCAGGCACAGGCGCGCTTGTTCATCGACTTTCTCTTAAGCGATGCCCAGGAAGCGATCGCTACCACCAACATCATGTACCCGGTGAATCCCGACACGGTATTGCCCGACGCCTTCAGCGCTGCGCCAAAACCTGAGGTATCTCTTATGCTGGATGCGGATGCAATTGCAAAAAATCGTGAAAAGTGGCTAACTGAATGGGTGGAGGTTATGAGTCGGTGAGGAATAATCCTAGCTCCAAGGCGTACAGGACCATTCTGGATACATCGCGGTTCTACCGGTCGCTCGGCGTGCCCGCCTTGGTCATCCTCGCCTTCCTGTTCATACTTCCTTTAAGCATCATACTGAGCAAAGCCTTCGTCGATAGCGACGGAGGCTTCACGTTCAACCGGCTCATCGGGAACCTCACTTCAGCCTATACCCTCAGAATCCTCGCCTTCACCTTATTCCAAGCCTCGGTGAGCACTGTCGCCTCGGTGTTGATCGGTTTGCCCGGAGCTTATCTTCTAGCCACCTATCGCTTTCCCGGAAAGCGCATCATCCGCGCCATATGCACTATCCCCTTCGTCCTGCCTTCCATCCTTGTGGTGCTGGGGTTTGTGATCTTTTATGGCAACAATGGTTTGATCAACCAGCTGCTCATGAACCTTTTCGGCCTGGAGGAGCCTCCCCTGCGGATTCTCTATTCGTTCACCGCGATCATCCTGGCCCATGCTTTTTATAATTTCCCAATCGCCTTGGGCCTGATCTCTTCCTTCTGGGAACAGTTGCCTGCGCACTGCAACCAAGCGGCAGCCACCATGGGCGCCAAACGCTGGACTGTGTTCCGCACCATCACTCTGCCTCGGCTGATGCCAGCGATTCTCAGCGCCGCCACTCTCATTTTCCTCTTCTGCTTCTCCAGCTTCGCCATCATGCTGGTCTTAGGAGGAGGACCGCAGTTCACCACCTTGGAGGTGGAGATCTATAGGCGTGCGAGAATGACGATGGACCAGGGGGGAGCGGCAGCTCTCAGCCTGCTCTCCATCGTAGTGGCTCTAGTGCTGATTTTCATCTATTCATGGACGCAACGGTCTCTTGCCCGGCAGGAGGAGATTCAGGAGACTGTCCAAGGAAGATTACCCAGGAGTCCGCAATCGCTCAGGGCAAAAATCCTTGTGGTTCTATACACCCTGTTCTCGGTGGTTTTCGTCCTTGGCCCGCTGGCGGGAATCATACTGCGTTCCTTCCAAGCCCCCGGTTCCAGAAGTGGGAATCTTGAATTCACTGTGAAGTGGTATGAGCAGCTCTTTGGCATTCAATCGCAAGCCGGGTCCATTTTGGGAACAGCTGGTACCGCAGTCCTTCTGAGTGTGGTCATAGCCACTATCACCGCCATCATCTCGCTTATCATAGGCGCCATGACAGCCGCGACCTTGCGTCTGAGCAAAGGGAGGGCGAACCTCACCATGGAATTGATGGCGATGCTGCCGATGGCGGTATCATCGGTGATCATTGGGTTAGGGTATTATCTCATTTCCTCCTTTTTCAATGAGAGCAAGACCACTGGATCCATCCTCATTGTGCTCGCGCATGTGGTGATCGCCTCCCCCTTTGTGCTCCGCACAGTCTTACCTGAATACCGAAAGATACCCTTTACCTACACCCAGGCATCCCTCACGCTTGGTGCAACTGTATCCCAGACCTTTTTTAAAGTGGAGCTTCCCTTGCTTCGTGGTGCTTTAGCCACGGGTGCCGCCTTTGCTTTCGCCATCTCGATGGGTGAGATAAACGCTACCCTTGTGCTAGCAAATGCGCAAGTGGTCACCATGCCGGTGGTTATGTACCGCCTTATAGGTTCCTACAACTTTCCTGGAGCTTGCGCGTTGGGAACCTTGCTGATTGTCTGCTGCGCTCTGGTGTTCAGTTTGACCGAATCGCTCAAAAGGAGGCCTCATGCCTGAGTATGGTCTTGTCTGCACTGGACTTGCAGTCCAGTATCCAGAATTCAAACTTAATCTCGATTTCTCTATCATACAAGGCGAACTGGTGTCCATCATCGGCCCCTCTGGTTGTGGCAAGAGCACGACGCTGCAGCTGATAACAGGACTGCTGCCGGCTGAACAGGGAACAATCCATCTCCATGGACGGGATATTACCGATACGCCTGTTTGGGAACGGGAGATTGGCATGGTATTTCAGGATTACGCGCTGTTTCCCCACTTGAATGTGGAAGAGAATATCGCGTATGGGCTTCGCCTACGCAAAACCCCGAGGGGGCAACGAAAAACCGGTGTGGCGGAGCTTCTTAAGCTGGTGGGTCTGGAAGGGTATCAGAAACGCAAGACCATCGACCTGAGCGGAGGTGAACGCCAGCGGATCGCGCTTGCACGGGCCTTGGCTATCAAACCAAAGCTTTTGCTCTTGGATGAACCGCTTTCGGCCTTGGATGCGCAATTGCGTAAGCATCTACGTGAGGAAATCCGGAACATCCACGCCTCCACCGGAATCACCACCGTATATGTGACCCATGACCAAGAAGAGGCACTTACCATCAGCGACCGCATCCTGGTGATGAACAACGGACATATGGAGCAATTGGACACACCGGAGAACATATACATGCAGCCGGCGACCTTGTTCGCAGCCCGATTCATGGGTGACGGCACATTGCTCTCTCATACAGTCATTCCACAGACCATTGTCTCCACTGACAAGGGACCGGAGGCGGTGGTGTTTAGAAGCAGCGGAGAAAACCGTCAGATATTTTTCCGTCCTGAACGCGTGGTCGTGCATGACAATCAGGAGCTGGCCTTTCCAGAATTCCTCCCCCATCTCCGCTTCACGAATTGCCGTGTTCGTTCTTGTGAATACCAAGGTGGAAGGTATCTCATAGGATGTGAATGGAACGGCAATCGGATCCTAGCCTACAACCGATTCCGCCCAGCACGAGAATTGATCACACTTGGAGTGAGAGTCTCGGACTTGGTTGAGTACCAAGATGGTGTGGTGTATCGTCGCCATTAGGAATCTGAAGCAATCGGCATTCGTCCGCGGTATGATGGTGGACAGCTCAATATGCGCTGGATGACAAACAGCGCCTAGTAGCGGTATACTGAGGTGACGATGCGATTGATGATAAGGATCCGAATGCTCTGCGTGAGTATGATTCTCCTGCTCGCGCTACCGCTTACCATGGTATCGGCAGGACATGTCCGTGAGGAATCCGAGGTTTCCGCGGGGCTCAGGGTGGAATCCAATTGGTATGGGAGCATTCCCTCAGGATTCCACAATGACCCACTCCCCATCCGCAGCCACCTGGCCATGAACACCAGTGTGTTCCCCTTCTCGGTAGTGCTATCTCCAACAGTGGAATTCTCCACTGGATTTTCTGTAACCTATGCCTCGACCTCCTTGGCCTATGGAGTCTCCATCTGGCGGGCCTTCTTCGCTTTTGGCCCGACCGTGGAATTCACCATGGCCTTGAACCCCAGTTTCTCCATCACCACTGCAGGAACTCTGTTTATAAGCTCGTATGTGCACCTCAAGGATCCGACTCTCATGGTCCGGCTTTCTGCTATCCCAGAACTGGAACTCCTACCTTTGACCGACACCCGTCATAGCATCACCCTTGTCTTTCCTGTCCATGTGGACCTTCGTTCGGATTACACTTCCGTATCAGCTGGCTTGGGACTTCGTTGGCGTTACTACAGTAAAAGCGTAAACCCAGAGGAGTTCATACCATGAGGAAGTGTAAAAAGTCATCGTTCATCTTTATGCTCGGCCTTGCTTTGCTAGGCATCGCCATCCTTTCGCTCACAGCGTGCGAGCTGATAACTCCCAAACCGATAGCACCTACCATACACCTGTTGATTATCTCGCTTGATT
Organism: Sphaerochaeta sp. UBA6084; assembly: GCA_002428625.1. Taxonomy (GTDB): domain Bacteria; phylum Spirochaetota; class Spirochaetia; order Sphaerochaetales; family Sphaerochaetaceae; genus UBA6084. Next base: position 28,285 of record DIXI01000034.1, on the reverse strand, counting down.
ATAAAAACACTTCCGTCACACCACTTAATGGAACCATTCGGGATGCTAAGGAAATAAAGGCAGCGGTACAGGCGCTTGGAGCAAGAATGGGAACCAGTATCCAGACGATGATGATGTTGCAAGAGGGGACCGCAACACCCTATACGGACCAACTGTATCCAACTAAAGCCCATATTCTTGCACAACTTGAAGCTTTCGCGACAAGCGTGGATATACAATCCACTGATATCTTCATGCTCTACTATTCTGGACATGGGATTGGCTCGGCCTTCGATACTGAGAATCCTGACCGTGGAAACCTGGTAACCGCGAAGCCGAACAATTCCACAGCCTACGAAACCCTATCAATCCAGGAAATAAAAGATGCCTTGCATGAGATTGATGCCACTAAGCTGCTGTTGGTCGATGCTTGCTATAGTGGTCATTTCATAACCGACTATCCAGTGACACAAGAGATGAGGGTCAGTCTAGGATCAGGATACGATTCAGATTTATATTACCTTACTGCTGCTTCCGATGTGCAGCTATCGTATGAATCGGACCTTGATGGGTTTGGCAACCATGGGTACTTCACCTATTACTTGTTGGAAGGGCTTGGGTGGAACCATAGCCTTGGCGACGAGGTAGTGACCAGCGGAATCATCACGCAGGTTGGCGGTGGGCTTCGAGTGGACGGGGTGATACCCGTGCTAAAGAATTCGAGAATTATCGTCACGGATATCTACGAATATATCAGCAACAGCATTAAAACCAAACTTTCAATCTTATTCAGACAGACCCCACAGACAGGCAAAGGCCCGATGGACATGGTTCTGTTCGACATTGCCTGGCAGGCTACCCCCTGACTCCCCTCAATTCGACAACTTCATGTTCTTGACAGCCTCAATCTCATCACGGCAAAGCGCGGCTTGCTCGAACTCCAGGTTCTTGGCATGCTCCAGCATCTCCTGCTCCAATTCGCGGATGTATTTCTTGCGGTCTCCTGCCTGAAGCAGATTGTAGCGGCTCTTCAACACTTGGATATCACCCTTCTGAATCTCCTGCTTCTCAACCTTCTCGCGGGTGATAAGGTCGTTTATAGCCTTGATAATGGTTTTTGGCGTGATTCCATGCTCTTCGTTGTACGCTCTCTGGATCTCCCGACGGCGCTCGGTCTCTCTGATGGCTTCCTCCATCGCATCGCTGCGCTTGTCGGCATACATGATGACCCGGCCACCCACATTGCGCGCGGCACGTCCGATTGTCTGGATAAGGGAAGTCGCGGACCGGAGAAATCCAATTTTATCCGCATCCAGGATCGCGATAAGAGAAACCTCGGGCAAGTCCAGACCTTCACGCAATAGGTTGATTCCTACCAAAACATCATACGTTCCCAACCGGAGGTCGCGTAGAAGCTCCACCCGTTCGATTGTCTCAATCTCAGAGTGCAAGTACCGTACTTTGAGTCCAAGATTCGCGAGGTAATCGCTCAGATCCTCAGCCATCCTTTTGGTAAGAGTGGTCACAAGGATCCGTTCTTTCAGCGCGACTGTCTTACGGATCTCTCCATACAGATCCTCCATCTGACCCTCGGTGGGCCGGACTTCAACCTGCGGATCCAGCAATCCCGTCGGCCGGATGACCTGCTCCACCACCTGGGAGGACTCACCTAGCTCACGCTTGGTGGGAGTTGCCGATACGTAGATGCGCTGTCCACAGGTGCGGTCGAATTCAGCATATTTCAGCGGACGGTTATCCAACGCCGAAGGCAACCGGAACCCATAATTCACCAAGTTGAGCTTGCGGCTGCGGTCACCTTCATACATCGCCCCAATCTGGGGCAAGGTTACGTGTGATTCATCAATGAAGGTGAGGAAGCCCTCGGGGAAGTAGTTGAGCAACACCGGCGGAGCTTCCCCTTCCTTACGGTTGCCCAGCTGGCGGGAATAGTTTTCTATCCCAGAGCAATAACCAAGCTCCTGCAGCATCTCCAAATCGTATTCAACCCGGGTCTTGATCCGCTCAGCCTCCAGTAGCTTGTTGTTGCGCAAAAAATAGGCGTGTTGCTCTTCCAATTCTTCCCGGATCCGGACAATAGCCGCCTTGATCTCATCAGGCGGCATCACGAATTGCTTCGCGGGATACAGTGTGAACGACTTCAGCTTCTCCAGCACTTTACCCGACACGGGGTTGAAGGTCTCGATAGCGGCGATCTCATCCCAATTGATCTTGATGCGGAGTGCGGTCTCCAAGTATGAGGGACAGATTTCCACCACATCCCCTCGGACTCTAAAATTCCCGCGTTCCAAAATCATATCGTTGCGTCCGTACTGCATCCGGATCATATGCTCAAGATCCTCACGATGGTTGAATTGTGTTCCCACGGTGAAGGTCTTGATCATATCACGGAGCGAAATCGGACTTCCCAAGCCAAAAATACACGAGACGGAGGCTACGATGATCACATCCCGGCGTTCCATCAACGCAAAGGAGGCATACAGCCGCAAGCGGTCGATCTCCTCGTTTATATCAGCGTCCTTCTCGATATAGAGGTCTTTTCCCGGAACATAGGCCTCGGGTTGGTAGTAATCATAGGTTGAGACGAAGTACCCTACGGCGTTATCGGGAAAAAAAGCTTTGAACTCGCGGAACAATTGCGCGGCAAGGGTTTTGTTATGGGAAAGCACCAACGTAGGACGCTGCACTTTCTCGATGATCTTTGCCATCGTATAGGTCTTGCCCGACCCTGTCACACCTTTGAGCGTCTGCCGTTCAAAGCCTGATTCCAATCCAGCAGAAAGCAATTCGATCGCATCGGCCTGATCGCCTGCCGGTTCATACTCGGCCACTACCCGAAACCTATCATTCATCGTACAGTCCACTCCAATTTCTCAGGTCTTGGCACCAGCTCTATCTGGAAAGTCTTCAACTCACCTTTTCTCATCACTGTCACCGGGACCTTATCACCTGGATGCGTACTAATCAAGGCGCTATACAGATCGCTGTATTCAGAGACTTTCGCACCATTCACTTCTACTATCACATCTCCACCAACAAAGATGATGGAGGAACCGTACTGGACTTTCTGTGTGCCACCCCTCAGCCCTCCCTTCTCGGACAATCCCCCTGAAACAACTTGCGAGATGAGGATTCCACTGGTCACTGGGAGCGAGGCATACTCAATGATGCTACTGTCCAACTGAACCATGGTGATGTCCAACCAGCCCCGGACCACCTTGCCAAAACGTATGAGGTCGGGAATCACTGAAATCGCGGTATCTACGGGGATAGCGAAGCCAACCCCCTGGAATCCCCCGGTAGTGGTATGGATGGTGGTGCAGATTCCAACCATCTCCCCCCTCCCATTCAACAATGGTCCTCCAGAGTTCCCAGGGTTTATGGCCGCGTCTGTCTGAATCATTCCATTGATCACCGTATTGGCGTCAGTCCTCACAGGTCGTCCCAAACCGGAGATATTGCCAATCGTCATCGTACGGTCGTATCCAAACGGATTTCCGATGGCCACGACTTTCTGCCCGACTTTCAAGGTTGTGGCAGTCCCGAATTTGATGGGCTGGAGCTTGGTCTTTTCCGGTACATTGATCTTGAGCACCGCGAGATCGTTCTCTTGGTCAACACCGATCAAAGACGCGGTATGGTTGGATTCGTCGTACAGTCGTATACTCAGTTTGGCAGCGCCATTGACCACATGGGCGTTGGTGAGGATATACCCATCCTGCGAGATGATGATGCCAGACCCAGTGCCCTGCACAGGCAGGATTTCGAGAAAAGTATTGACGCTCGCATCGGAGACAGTGGTTATATGCACCACACTTTGATTCGCGAGCTCATACACCGAGATGTTCTGCAGTTCATCGGCACTGTATCGGTACATGGCCACATCGCCCTGAAATAAAGTGACCCCATTATCCCCATAGAAAATATTGTTCACCGAGATCCCAGCCATCTCGAGCAAACCCTCTTCACCGTGTGTTTGGAGTACTTCCGCCAGCACCCGCCTTTGCGTTGCCAGTTCATCCTTGGCTTGCAAGGATCGTGTCCAATAGAATATGACTGTTGCCAAAAGCAAAGCGACCACTACAATCAGAACCGAACGTATGACCCGCCAGATCGAGTGCCTCTTCATCCTAAGGCCGGTATCCACCATCAATCCTCCTGCTTCCCTCAGTTGCTTCAGTCTATCTTGTTTTCCCATCGCTGTACACAAGGCTTACGAGTCAAAATCAATTGTGACTTTCCACGTTCCTTTCTTAAATAGGATGAACGACCAGAAGGAGACGATGAGATTTGAAGTCATCATCGATATCCAGATGCTCCGTTGGTCCAACCCAAAAACGAGCGGCAGCAGATACGAAAGGGGCACGCGCAATACCCAGAGCCTGACCAAGTTCATCGTCATCACCGGTCTTGTCATCCCTCCCCCTTGGAAGGCCCCGCACACCACGGTGTACATGGCGAAGAAAATTACAGAAATAGTGGTGTATTGGAACATCTGGACACCATAGGCCACCACTTCCAGATCGTTGACAAAAAACTGAACTACATACTTGCCATATATGAGCACAAGCCCCATGCCGATGGAGATGAATACCCCGATGATCAGCAATCCCCGGTTGGTCACCTTCTCGGCTTCTTCCGGTTTACGTTCACCTAATTTCTTGCCAACAAGAATCCCGACGCCCTGGCTGATACCTTGCGCAGGCATGTTGAACAAGGACTGCACTCGGTTTCCAACTCCGAAAGCGGCTATCACCGCCGGACCAAAACTATTCACCACTCCCTGTATCACGGCGAAACCAAGGGAAGACAATGATTGCCCGATCGAAGCCGGCAAGCCGATGCGTGCCATAAGCCGATATGTCTTGGGGTCTGGTCTGAGCTGCTTGATACGGACCTGGACACCTTTGGCACCACTGAACAGGATGAGGCAGCTCACTGTGCAGGAGACCGCTCTTGCGATCAGCGTAGCCCAGGCGGCGCCCGCCACTTCCATTGCGGGGATAGGACCAAAACCAAAAATCAGGATGGGGTCGAGCACCACATTCAGAAGCACGGCTGTAATCTGGACATACAGCGGGGTCATCGAATCGCCCACCCCCTGCAGTGTGCCGCGAAGAATCATATCCCCGAAAAAGAAGGGCATCGCCAGAAAGGTGATGGTCATGTACTGCAGGGTATAGGTGTAGGTAAGGCCCTCGGGCACTTGCATCAGGCGCAGCAGAGGATCCGCGAGGACAAGCCCTAGAGCAAGCACGATCAGCGACATGAACACGTTCACTCCAAAGACCTGCGAGGCAAGAAAATCCAACCTGTCGCGGTTTTTCTTGTCACCGCCATAGGCTTGGCTGATCATCGTGGTGCCGGCGATTGAGAACGCCGCCCCGAACACAATGATGAAATTGGATACATTCATCGTGATGGAGGGTGCTGAGATGGCTTCCTTTCCCAATTTGCCCAAAAAATAAGCATCCACCATATTGTATAAGGTCTGCAATAGGTTTGAAGCCATGATTGGGAGGGATATAGCCATCAGCTGCATTGAAAGGGAACGAGAAAGTCGTGATTCCATAACCGTCATAGGATAGACCGTATTGGAATCTTTGTCACGGGGGCAAAAGGACAATTATCATGTCCTGGGAAGATTCACAGGCAGGTATGTTAATGCAGTGTGACCGGTGGCCCTTTGCTTAATGCAGGGCTGTATGATAGAATCGCCCTATCGACAGAAGCCCCCTTTGGAAGGGGCGAAGGAAAAAAGCATGGGTGATGTGGAATTGGACAAAAAAGAAGAGAAGAGTCTTAATTTTCTGGAACGAATCATCGAGGATGATCTGGCGAGCGGCAGAGTACCTGGCAATGTGGTGGTCACACGGTTTCCTCCTGAACCGAACGGGTACCTGCATATAGGGCACATAAAATCCATCTGCCTGAATTTCGGGCTCGCTGAGAAATATGGCGGCCGCTGCCACCTGCGTTTTGATGATACCAACCCAGAAAAAGAGGATATGGAATATATTGAATCCATCAAACGGGATATCCGCTGGCTGGGTTTCGACTGGGGCACCTACGAATACCATGCTTCGGATTATTACGGCCAATTGTACGAAATCGCCCTCAAGCTTATCAAGGAGGGCAAGGCCTATGTTGATTCACTCACACCCGAGCAGATGAAGGAATACCGCGGCACTCTCACGGAAGCTGGCCGGAATAGTCCGGACAGGGACCGCCCGATTGAGGAGAACCTTCGGCTATTCGAGGAGATGCACGCCGGCAAGCACCCTGAGGGGAAGTATCTATTGCGGGCTAAGCTTGATATGGCCAGTCCGAACATCAATATGCGCGACCCAGCGCTCTATCGTATAAAATTCGCCTCCCATCCCCGTACCGGTGATACTTGGTGCATCTATCCGATGTACGATTACACCCACCCGATCAGCGACGCCATCGAGGGTATCACCCATTCCATCTGCACTTTGGAATTCGAAGACCACCGCCCCGCGTACGACTGGGCGACCAGCATCGACGGCATCGAGCATGCGCCCCATCAGTATGAATTCGCCCGGCTCAATATCAACTATTTCCTGATGAGCAAGCGAAGATTGTTGAACTTGGTGAAGCTTGGCATTGTAACCGGGTGGGATGACCCCCGTATGCCCACCATCAGTGGTATCCGCCGCCGTGGCTACAGTCCTGAGTCCATGCGAGACTTCGTCTCACGGGTCGGAGTAGCCAAAGTGGAAAGTGTGGTGGATTATAACTTGTTGGAATTCTGCGTACGCGAGGATCTGAACAAGCGGGCCAAACGGGTGATGGTCGTGTTGGATCCATTGAAAGTAGTGATAGACAATTATCCAGACGATCAGGTTGAATACATCGAGGCGGATAACAACCCTGAGGATCCGCTTGCAGGGACCAGACTTCTTCCCTTCTGCAGGGAACTCTATATTGAACAAGAGGATTTCATGGAGACACCTGTCAAAGGTTACCACAGGCTCTTTCCTGGCAACGAGATCCGCCTCAAGCACGCCTACTATATCACCTGCACCAGTGTGGTGAAGGACTCCGAGGGAAAAGTGCTGGAAGTCCATTGCTCGTACGATCCTGGATCCAAGGGTGGAACGACAGCGGATGGTCGCAAAGTGAAGGGCACCAGCCATTGGGTGAGCGCGCGGCACGCTATCGACGCCGAAATCAGGCTGTACGATAAATTGTTCACCACAGAATATCCTGGCGGAACCACTGGCAATTATCTGGACGACCTCAATCCGGAATCACTGCTTGTGGTGAACAACTCCAAGCTTGAACCATCATTGCGTGATGCAAAACCAGGTGATTATCTCCAATTCATGCGAAGCGGCTATTTCACGCCCGATAGCCATGATCACAGTGCACAGCATCCGGTGTTCAACCGATCGGTCACGCTAAAGGATTCTTGGGCAAAAAAACTTCAGAAGATGAATTGAGCCTTCTGTTTGCTTTAGATGATCCCAGGGGGTGTCGACACCGATTGACGCCCCCTTTGTTTTTGCTATACTGAGACCATGACACGATATTTTTTCGACGCGCATATGCATGCGATGAATCTGAATCATCCTAATTTCGTCGCGCTGGTGGAATCGATCACCAATGGATTTTCGGAATTCGTCACCAGTGGAGCCCTATCACCAGGATATCTCCTAACACCTAATAACCGCGGGCAACAGGGTCTGGTCACTATTCTGAATATGTTCAGTGTTTTTGAACGTCCTATTGGCGAGATATTCGCGCTTATGGAGGATGACCTCGCAGGGATGTTTTCACGGTCTGCGATAGAATCGAAAAACAAGCCGCCAGCGAATCTCATGTATCCAGAGCAACCCTATATCCAAGATGGGAAGTTCCACTTCCGCGATCAGGTGTTCGATAAAATCGCGCTGATTCCTCTGGTGATGGATTTCTCACGCGACCAAGGTGAATGGGGCAAATCGTATTATACTTGCGAACAGCAGGAGAAGGTGCTCTCCTATGTGAAGGACACGCTCGATGGAATTGACTGGTATCGGAAAATCCGCCCAAAAGGACTCCTGGAATTTTTTCCCTTCCTCGGCATCAATCCAGAAGCGCATTCTCTAGATTTCATCCAGGAAATCCTTTCCATCTATGTACGCACCGATCGGTCCACTGCGTGGAATCCTCGAATAGCCAAACCCCTCCAGCGCTTTCGAGGAATAAAGCTCTATCCTCCCCTAGGAACCGATCCTTGGCCTTCCGAACCGGAGAAATTAGAGAAAATCACATCCATCTACCGTTTTTGTGAACTTCATAAGCTCCCAATCATCACGCACTGCGATGATCAGGGATTCAGAGGGGTCAACTCAAAGCTCGCCCAGCAATATACCTCTCCTGCCTCTTGGATTCCAGTATTTGAAAATTTCCCCGAGCTGAAGGTTGATTTCGCCCACTATGGCAAGCAGTACAACATCGTGCTGAAACCTTCCTTAAAGGCTTTGCTGGAGAACAGCTTTACATCCGATCCTTGGTTCTCAGAACTCATGGAATTGATGAGACGATTCAAGCATGTGTATGCTGATTTCTCATTCTCAGGTACCGATCCCCGGTTCTATGAGCAGCTGCATCACTTTATGGACACCTGTGAGGATCCGGCTTTGGTTGAGACCATCGCCACCCACTCTCTGTTTGGTTCAGATTTTTCAGTGAATCTGGCCAAAGTGGAGTCCTACAGCAATTACTATCGGATATTCGAGACCTCGCCCTTCTCCTCCAGCCAAATCCAACGTTTTGCCTCAGAAAACCCCATCAGATTCCTAGGCCTGGACACATAATAGAAAACCGCTGGATTTTCATCCAGCGGTCTCATTCAAAGGTATACTATCAGTCTTCTTTCTTCTTCTCGTCATCGACCCAGAAGAAGTTCTCGTCCTCACCTCGGGTCCGGGTGGGCTTGAATTTGTCAAAACCATACGGTTTTGGCCCTCCAGTCCTTTCCGGGCGTGGGCCACGGTCTACTGGACGGTCGCCAACCGGGCGGTCGTTGTCAAAACGTCTGGGCGGCCGGTCGCGGTCAAAAGGACGATCGGCGGATGGCCGGTCGCGGTCGAAGCTTCTTGGCGCGCGGTCGCGGTCAAAAGGACGATCCCCGGATGGCCGGTCGCGGTCGAAACTTCTCGGCGCGCGGTCGCGGTCGTACGGGCGGTCCCCGGAAGGCCGGTCGCGGTCAAAGCTTCTCGGCGCGCGGTCGCGGTCATATGGGCGGTCCCCGGAAGGACGGTCGCCTGCAGGCCGGTCACGGTCGAAAGGCCTTGGGGGCCGGTCACGATCAAAGGGCCTGGGAGCTCGGTCACGATCGTAAGGTTTATCGAATCTGGGCCGGTCGCGGTCATAAGGGCGGTCCCCGGAAGGTCGGTCGCCTGCGGGCCGGTCACGGTCGAAAGGCCTTGGGGGCCGGTCACGGTCAAAGGGCCTGGGAGCTCGGTCACGATCGTAAGGTTTATCGAATCTGGGCCGATCGCGGTCGTACGGGCGGTCTCCGGAAGGACGGTCGCCTGCGGGCCGGTCACGGTCGAAAGGTCTGGGGGGTCGGTCGCGATCAAAGGGCCGATCGGTTCTGGGCCGGTCACGGTCAAAACTTCTCGGTGCACGGTCGCGGTCATAGGGACGGTCGCCAGAAGGACGGTCGCCTGCGGGCCGATCACGATCGAAAGGCCTTCTTGGCCGATCGCGGTCAAAAGTCCGTGGAGCTCGGTCGCGGTCGTAGGGGCGATCGCCGGAAGGACGGTCACCTGCGGGCCGGTCACGATCATAACTTCTCGGGGCACGATCATAAGTAGGACGGTCGCCTGCGGGACGTTCTGTTCTCGGACGGTCTGCTGCGGGAGCCCGGGTTTCGGTTGCATCGGTTTGTGATGCTTCCTCCGTCTCCTTTCCTTCACCTGGATGCCGGCGTTCGTATCGACGAGCGGCTGCGTTCTTCACTTGGCTCTTCGCCGGGCCTTCAGAATCCTCGTCAGCTTCATCAGCCATTTCGGATTCATCCTCAGTGGTCTCGTCAGAATCCTCTTCATCCCAGTTCAACACCAGCATGTCGTCTTCTTCTTCGGAGTCATCATCTTCCACATCATCAGCCAATTCGTCTTCATCAAAATCCGCATCTTCGAAATCTTCTTCATCAAACGCTTCATCATCATCCAGTGCATCTGCTTCCGAATCCAAGAGAAGCTCTTCTTCCACTACAGGTTCTTGCATTACCGGTTCTTCGACTACGGCTTCCACTACCTCTACAGCCTTTTTGGCCTTTGCGGGTTTCTTGGCTTTCACAGGCGCCACGGCCTCAACTTTTTCCGTCCCGACTTCTTCGGTCTGCTCTTGAGCAACCAGGGACACCCTCATCTCTTCTTCGAGAGGGGCTTTCACATCTTGATTTTTCTTCAAAATCCAACTCCTTAGAGAATTCTTCTTCGTGGAGAACCCGGGAGCCGCGACTTCCCTAGTGATTTCCCGCACGTCATATCCGTGGATCCTGCCTGTCTCAAATCGGAAACTTCCGAGATTTGTTGAGAACAATAGCGTCCCACCATCTACCAATAACCCGTTGAGGAGCCTGATGAAGTACACGTAATCACGTTGAACGTCAAAGTCATGCTCCATTTTCCTGCTGTTGGAAAAACTCGGAGGATCGAAGATGATAAGACCATACTTCCTCCGTTCTTTCACAGCTTTCCATATATACTCTCCAGCATCTTGGGAAACACAGGGATACGCACCCCCTGAAAACCCGTTCGCGGCCAGATTCTTTTCACACCATTCAGTATAGGTCGACGAAAGGTCGACCGACGTGACACTACGGGCACCACCTGCAGCGGCATAGACCGAGAATGAACCTGTGTATGAGAACAGATTCAGGACATCCAATCCAGCGCAAACCGCTCGTACTCCGTCCCGGGCCACAGCCTGGTCAAGAAATAAGCCCGTATCGATACGCTTGGTCAAATCGACATGAAACAACAAACCCTGCTCGCGCACCACGCACTCAACAGACTTGTCGCCCAATATATCGTGCTGCTGTTTGCCTTGACGCTTGAGCCGTTCGTGAAAAACCACATGCTGCGGCTCCACATACAACATCCGCGCAGCTATATCGCACACATCATGTTGATCAGTATCCGACAGGCCTCCATCACTATAATCCGTGATCCGCACGTATTGCCCGTACAGATCGACTGTGATTGGAAGGGACACTAGATTCCGGTCGTACACCCGCATGCAGTCTGTATTCTGGCTTAACATGATCCGTCGCATCTGCAGTGCGCTTCGTTTCAACAACTTACCGAAATCTTTACCTACGTAATAGTCCATTGCCTTTTTGGTTGCCTTTCTCCACGGGAGTATATATGATAACATATAAAAAAGATAGACAAGAGGGAAGCTGATGGAAGACGAAGCCCAACAATTCATACAAGATCTTGAAGCCCGGTTCGGAGGCCCCGTCACCTATCGCACCTATAGCACCTGGTTTGCCTCAAATGAGGGGATCATAAGGGAATTCGGTGTATTTGTCTTTGTCATCGATGGCGTATTTCACTTTGAGGACTTTGAACGAAAACCTGCGATTTTTGGTTTTGCCATGAAACCGAGAAAGAATGAGCCGAAATATGTGAAATTCGAACGGTCTTTCCGTGCGCAAGACGTACAAAGCGTTACGCTTGTCGCCAAGGCCAAGGCTCTTTCCTGCGCTGATGGATATATCAAACAGGAAAATATCGTACCAGCGAACAGATATGAAAAGTTGATGCGGCCGATTGTCACGAGGCTTGTCCTTGTAGACGGAACCACGTATTTTTTTGAATTGATTGAACAAAAGAAATTTATACAAGCACTTAAGGGGGAATGAAATGGGAGCTTTCAAGGCCTACGACATACGAGGCATCTATAATAAGGACTTTGATAAGCATTTTGTGTATAAGATTGGTTTTTTCCTTCCAGAGCTCTTAGAGACCGACCATATCATAGTGGGCAGGGATGTCCGGACTACCAGCGATGAGATTTTTGAATATCTGTGCAAGGGAATCACGGATTCTGGTGCTGACGTCTGGAATATCGGTCTCGCCACCACTCCCATGGTGTATTTCGCCACCGTTCATCTCAAAGCTGGCGGTTCGGTTCAGATAACCGCAAGTCACAATCCGGCTAAATACAACGGCCTCAAGATTTCCCGAGCGATGGCCTCGCCGGTCGGAGTCGACTCCGGATTGCGCGAACTTGAGCACATGGTGAAGACTAGGGAACCTGTTCCTGCCGCTAAAAAGGGCACTGTGGTCGACAAGGTGGTTAAGCAAGACTATCTGGCTTTTCTCAAGCCCTTCGCCCCAGACCTCTCAGGATTGGATATCAGCATCGATTGCTCGCATGGCATGGCGAATCTCTTAGTAAAAGACCTGCTTGGTGCCAACCACCACTATCTGTATGACCATTTCGATGGGACCTTCCCCGCTCATGAACCGAATCCGCTTGAAGAAGAGAATTGCGCGGATATCAAGGCCGCTGTCCTAAAAAACAGAAGCGATCTTGGGATTATTTTCGATGGCGACGCCGACCGGGTGATGTTCATCGATGAAAAAGGCCGTTTCATCCAACCCGATTACATTACCGCGGTAATCGGAGCCTATTACCTCAAGAAGGAAAAAGGCAATGTCCTTCAAGACATACGCACGAGCCGCTCCACCACAGAGTATCTAGAACGTATGGGCGGCACGGTGACCACCTGGAAGGTGGGGCATGCGTATGCGAAAACCAAATTAAAGGAAATCAACGGTATTTTTGGCGGAGAGCTGGCAGGTCACTATTACTTTAGGGATTTCCACAATTGCGACTCGGGCTTCCTTGCGGCTCTCATCGTGCTGCAGGTGGTGGTGGAATTGCATAAGCAAGGTAAGACTTTCTCGTCTCTGCTCGATTCCATCATCGCATATGCGAATAGTGGGGAACTCAACTTCAAGCTGGAGCATAAAGATGAGGCGATGGCCGCACTCTATCAACGGTATGCGGTTGAGCAAAAACCAACACGGGTATACGATATCGATGGGTACCGGATTGAGTTTGAGGACTGGTGGTTCAATGTACGCAAGTCTAATACGGAACCTTACCTCCGGTTGGTCACCGAAGCCAGAACCGCTGTCCAACTTACCGCGAAGGTGGATGAATTAGCGCAAATCATCAAGAGCTTCTCATAAGCCATTGTTCCGCTGGTATCTGAACAGGAGTATATAGAATGAAAGCACTATTGTTTGGTGGCGCAGGCTACATCGGCACACACGTCGCCTTGGAATTCCTCCAACAAGGCTATACTGTAGGCATTTTCGACGACCTTTCCTCCGGGCTCAGGGAAAATGTAAGTAGGGAAGCTCAGTTTTTTGAAGGCAGCATCCTCGATAGGGATCGTGTGGCTGCAGTGCTCGCCGAAGGTTGGGACGTCGCGGTCCATCTCGCGGCCTTCAAGGCTGCTGGCGAGTCGATGATCAATCCTGACAAATACGCTCTGAACAATATAACCGGCGCACTCACCCTCATATCCGAATGTGTCCGGCATGGAGTGAAAAAATTCATCCTCTCGTCGTCAGCCGCAGTCTATGGCGAACCAACCTATCTCCCAATAGACGAGAAGCATCCGAAGCAACCTGAGAACTACTATGGCTATACAAAACTGGCCATAGAAGAAAACCTCGTCTGGTACTCCAAATTGAAAGGACTCGACTTCGTTTCATTGCGATACTTCAACGCAGCAGGTTACGATACAGAAGGCCGCATGACGGGCCTCGAGGGCAATCCAGCGAATCTCATCCCCGTGGTGATGGAAGTTGCAATCGGGAAAAGGCCGAATATTCTGGTATTTGGTGCTGACTACCCTACTCCGGACGGCACCGGAGTCCGCGATTATGTCCACGTAAGCGATTTGGCCGATGCCCATGTCAGAGCGGCCGAGTATCTCCTCAACGGTGGGGAATCGGTGATTGTCAACCTCGGGAGTGAAAACGGCCTAAGCGTCATGGAGATAATCGATGCCGCCCGCAGGATTTCAGGCAGAGCCATACCTTACGAGATTGTGGCGCGGCGCCCAGGGGACCCTGCCAAACTGGTGGCTTCGTCAGCAAAAGCCCGCGCCGTGTTGGGATGGCAAGCGCATCTAAGCGACTTGGACACCATCATTAGTTCCACCTGGCGGGTGTATCAGGCCCAAGTCGCGAAAAGTGGGAGAACCCTGTGAAATGTATTGACAGAAAAAGGGGAATCCATTAGATTACCCAATGTTCGCTGAGCGATTGGCGCACATTCCCCTGTAGCTCAGTCGGTAGAGCAGGTGGCTGTTAACCACCCTGTCGGCGGTTCAAATCCGTCCGGGGGAGCAAAAAAACAAAAGGTCAAATCCACAACCAAGGATTTGACCTTTTTCATATCATAGTCTCTTCATTCCTTCGGAGTGGGAACGAGGTTTTCCTTCCAAGTATCGAAGGCAGCGATATCCACGAGCGGTTTTCTTAGCCTTTTAGAACTCTCAAGCTCCCGATGCTTCTCTCCCAAACCAGAAGGATCACCTGGATAACCGACAACAATCAGCACTTCCAAAACGCATGCATCAGGTATTCCAAGCACTTGTTTTGCCATCACGACATCAAAACCTATGATCGGATGCGCATACAAGCTCTCTTCCACTGCTTGCAGTTGGTAAGCCATGGCAGCCATGCCAAGCTCAAAATACGCACAGTCCCTACCTGCGAGACGCATGCTCCATTCAGCTTTGGTGACGAAAGCCGCGATTGCAGGTGCTTTTTTCGCCCAATAATTGCCTGCGGAAAGTGTTGCTTTAAGAGCGTTGAGCTTCTCCTCGTCGACTACAGTGACGATTCGCCAAGGCTGGTTGTTGCCACTGGATGGCGCGAGGTGCGCAGCCTCGGTCAGACGTGAAAGTACTTCTTTGGAAACTGGGTTTGTGGATAACGCCCTGAACGCCCGTCGTGAATCAATCGCTTTGAGAATCGCCATTTTTTTCTCCTTTAGCTTCATCATCATCCAATCAAAGCTCTAACATTTTCAAGGTAGTGGTTCCTTAGGAAGCCACCCTACAGAAGAGCCGCTGACTAGAGACTATTACTAAACCGGAGCAAAGACAAGAGTCACTTCAATCGTAGCATTTCATAAGGCAAGTGCCTGCTCCACCTATGCAGAGAACACACGCGAAAAATGAAAAAATCACCCAGATAGCTGGAACAGCTATCCAACCGAATAACACTAGCAGCAATCCCAAAAGCACGGAGGCTACCGAGGCACCAAGATAAATGGAAAAATCGAATACACCCACCATCGTCGATACCATCCCTCTCGCACTGAATGCGAGGGGAAGATAGGAAATCACTATCCAGATGGAACCATTCGCCAATGCGGTAAGGAGAGAGATGAATATTACATTCAATGCGGGGAACCTATCACCAGCAGCCACCAATGCGACCGCACTCAGACCCATCCCTGCCAACATCAAGAACATGGTCTTTTTAGTATTCTCGCGTGAGTAAGACAGGAGTTTGCGGACGATAATCAAACCTCCCAGATTCGCTATTGGAATGACCATCAAGTACAGGAGTGATTTCTCTGTCTGCAATCCAAGCGATTGCATGAAAATTGTCGGAGCCCATACAGCAAGGCCTTCTTTGATGAAACCAAGGCAGAAGCAGAGTACGCAAAGAAAGTATAACTTATCAGCGATCAATAATCTAAACGAATCCTTGAGCGTAAGCGATTTCTTCGCAGCCAAGGGCAAGGAGTCATTCGGATTCCTTTTCAACAAGACCAGCCAAAAGGATAAAAACAACATCGCGGCAAGACTTGGAATAAAGAAATAAGCTTGCCAGGAAGAATCAAGCAGCACTGTGCCTAACACACTCCAAGAAAGAATGCTGGCGAAAATGCTTGATAAGGACATCGAGGTAGCGACGGTTTTATATTTGCTAGGATCAAAATTCCAAGACAGCAACCGCAGAAGCGAACCCCAGAACATGGATTGACAGAAGCCATTGATACTCCAAAGGATTAAAATTTGGAAATAGGAGGTGGAAAGGGAAATGAAAAAATTCGCACCTGCAGTGATGCATAGAGCCAAAAAGATATAACGGTAAGGATTCACGCGATCTCCGATAAAGCCATTCAACAGTTGTCCTATTGCATACACAACGAAATATGCGGATGGTATTATCCCTAGGAGCTCATGGCTGATATCTAAACCCGAGGAGATTTTGGTCAGGGCTGATGCGAAATTCAATCTGCATAGATACGCAACTGAATACGTCGCCCAACAAAGAATCAATACACGTAGATCATTTCGTTTTGCAGCAGATCGCACCATGAAACCACTCCTTTCGAATTGAGAAAGCAAAGCTTGGCATGGGAATGGAAAAACACATATACATGAAATTTTTGAATTATATCTCATATTCTTAAAATTGATACCAATTATTTTACTTTTTTTGAGTTATATGTGAAATTAATTTCATTAAAACGCGATTTCCATCTAAAACCATTCTTAAATCAAATCTGTTGATAAAATATCATAACTGTTGCATTGACCAACAGGAAACAAGAACCAATAATCAATCCTAGATACCATGGAGGTGGTTATGAAAAAAAATCTCGCGATTGTTCTATTTCTAATTGTTGGTCTTGTTGTGTTCGCAGCTGGTCAGGCTGAAAAAGATCAAGCAGGTGGAATGTATCTGATGGGTACTGGTTCAGCGACAGGGAACTATTACAATTTCGGCAGCATGTTGGCTCAAGTGGTGAACACCCATACAAAAACCAATATCACTGTCACCTCAACTGGTGGTTCGATTGAAAATGTCCGTTTACTGGTAAGTGGAGAAAATGAACTTGCGCTTATCCAGACCGATGTCAATGATTATGCGCTGAAGGGAACCGAGCAGTTCATTGGCCAGCCTCAGAAGGGTTTCTCAGCAGTCACAGCTTGCTACCCAGAATTAGTTCAGATTGTAGTCAGTAAAAAAAGTGGAATCAAATCAGTCGCAGACATGGTTGGGAAGAAAATCTGCGTAGGTGCGGCTGGGAGTGGCTATGAGGTCGCAGCCCGTCAGATTCTGACAGCTTATGGTATGGATTATAACGATATCGATGAACGCTTCCTAAGCCAGGCTGAAGGCAAGAATGCTTTGCAAGATGGTCAGATCGATGCATTTTTCATGTGCTCTGGCTACCCGAATGCGAATGTTACTGAATTATCTTTGAATGGTGGCATCGAAGTACTGTCCATCGATGATGCGCATATGAAGATACTTCTAGAGAAATATCCTTTCTACTCTTCTTTCACTACCACCGATGACCAATACAACCTTGGCCATAGCATCACTACTGCTGCGGTAATCGCCATGTTGGTAGCTTCGGACAAGATTCCGACCGATGAAATCTATAATATGACCAAAGCCATCTATGAAAATCTACCAGAACTCCAGGCACTCAATTCCAAAGCAAAATATATGTCTTTGGAGGGGGCTTTCCGTGGGATTCCAGGCAACTTCCACCCAGGTGCCGCTAAGTACTATAAGGAAAAAGGAATGACAGTTCCTAGTCTCTGATCCCATCCATCCACCGATACGACAAGGGAGCCCAAAAAGCTCCCTTTGTTGTGTACCTAAACCTTGCACGCAAAGCTGGACACATACACTCAAAGGTAGAGAGGAGTCATATATGGGGCTTATTTCATATTTGAAGAAACAGAATCAGACTATCACTGAAGACATAGATCTTGATGCTATAGATAGGGAGTCCCGATATAAAACACTCTCGCCAAAAGGTGATTTCGCCTTGACGATAGTACTGTATTTGTTCTCCGCCTTCCAACTGTATGCTTCCATATCGAACATGGTTCCTCAACAAGTATTACGATATACCCATCTCGGATTCGCAATATCGCTCGCGTATATCATGTACCCCGCTACCAAAAACGCCGACCGAAGAAAAATGAGCCCTCTAGACCTCATCACTGCAAGTATCTTTGTTCTATTGATATGTTATTTGGTATTGAATTACAAAGGATTGCAGATGCGAGCTGGCGCATACACATTTACGGATACCATTGTCGCCGGCATATGTATTGTCCTGGTCCTCATCGCCTGTTGGAGAGTAGTAGGTGCTCCAATTGTCATCATTGCAAGTGTGTTCATTCTTTATGGGTTTGTCGGCCCCTATCTACCTGGATTTCTGCGTCACCGCGGTTATTCGCTGAAGAGGGTAATCACACATCTCATGCTCACTACAGAGGGTATTATCGGAAATCCGATTGGAGTATGTTCAACCTTCATGTTCCTCTTCATCCTTTTTGGTTCGTTCCTTGAGAAAACAGGAGTTGGACAGTTTTTCATCGATGCTTCGAATGCTGCCGCTGGGTGGGCCTCTGGTGGCCCTGCAAAGGTAGCAGTCCTTGCTTCCGCTTTGGAAGGAACCGTCTCAGGGTCGTCTGTTTCCAATACAGTTGGTTCTGGGTCCTTCACCATTCCTATGATGAAGTCTCTTGGATACAAACCGGAATTCGCGGCGGCGGTTGAAGCCGCAGCTTCGACAGGAGGACAGATCATGCCGCCGGTGATGGGCTCGGCAGCCTTTCTCATAGCTGATTCCGTGGGAGTACCTTACTCTCAATTGATGAAGCATGCTCTAATTCCGGCTCTTTTATATTTTGTCGGAATATGGATTATGATCCACTTTGAAGCTAAGAAAAATAACCTGCGAGGACTTCCACGCGAACAATTGCCGCGCATCTGGCCATTGATCAGAGACCGAGGTCATCTTGTGCTACCTCTGGTTTCAATAATCTATTTCATGATGGAAGGTTTTACTGTCACCCGTAGTGCGTTATGGGGCATCTGCTGCGCCTGCCTTATTCCGTTTCTACGAAAATCAACCCGGGTTCCAGTCAAGCACATCATCAGCGCGCTTCCGCAAGCCGCTAAGAGCGTGAGTTCAGTTGCCACTGCATGCGCTACAGCCGGTATCATTGTCGGAATGGTGACCTTAACAGGGTTAGGTCAAAGAATCGGAGCCGGAATGTTCGAATTCGTCGGTGGCCATGTAATCCTCGGCTTGATGGTCGCGATGCTGACTTCTCTCATTCTAGGGATGGGGGTGTCAACGACATCGAACTATATCATCACATCTACGGTAGCAGCTCCTATCCTTATCAAGCTCGGTATTCCATTGCTTGCTTCCCATATGTTTTGCTTCTATTTTGGAATCATCGCCGATATTACTCCCCCAGTTGCTCTGGCAGCCTATGCAGGATCTGCGATCGCAAAAAGCAATCCATTTAAAACAGCGCTGACTGCATCCAAACTTGCGATAGGTGCGTTCATCATCCCGTATATGTTCGCTCTAAATCCGAAGATGATTATGATTGGGGGCACTTGGTTGGAGGCTATGCCAATGCTTTTCACGGCAATTGGAGGAATGATTGGTATTAGCGGCGGGTTGATTGGTTATTTCAACGGCCCAATGAAGCCAATCTGGCGGGTGCTTTTGATTATCGGGGGTCTAGGTCTGATAGACCCAAATCCAACGACTGATATTGTTGGAGCTGCAATAATCATTCTGGTGTTTGCCATCCATAAGTTCTTCATCAATAAACACCAACCGAAATTGGCCACATCAGACTAATCATGCAAGGATCACCAGCCCGTTATTTCATCCGAAGAATGGTCCGAAGGATAGGCAGAGGTTATTGGATAGGAGATTTGGTGCTTATCCTCGGAATCACTGCCTGGTTCTCCTGTTCTGCGCTCATCGGCATCCCTCTGTGTCTAGTGGCGCTTCTATTTCTTGGAATAACTGCGAGGTACCAGCTCCGGGCATGGCTCTTGGTGAGGGCACTTGAACAGGACGGAACCGCCGAGCTCCTTTACCACGAAATGGCTCAGCCGGAATCCATCCATAGTCCTCAAACCAATACCATCATAACAAAATCCTTCATCGTCAGCGTTGGGGGAAAGACCGGTTTTTCAATTATTAAAAATGAACACATTGTGGATGCCCGAATCCATATCTTTCAATCGAAATCTGGCGAAACAAAAGAAATCATCATAGAGACTGCTTCTGGAACAATCCATCATGTGGCTTTCTACCATACAAAAAACGTGATTCCAAAACAATACGACGATGTTCTGGCGGAAATCCTAAAGCGGATTCCTACAAATATCGCTTGATCAAACCTCCCGACTATCCTAGGTTGGGGATCCATTACGCTTGCCATCAACAGTAGCCGCATTTTATGAATTCCACTATGTAAAAATTTCGGTTATATGGTACTATGAGGAGCGGATCTTATAAGAATCCAACAAGAAGCCGCTCCTTATTGCATTTTATCCACGATGGCGCACGGAGGCACAGATGGACTTTAAAAGATTGTCCGGTTTATGGACATCATTTAGAATACGCACCGCGATATTCATAAGCTTGATCTGCATCTTGGGTATAGTCTCCATTAATCTGGTGCTAGGATATACAGATACACAATTGAGGAAAGATGTCCTTTCTTCCGCGCGACTGATGGCGGAGACTATTTCCAGCACTACAGTCAAGTCCCTATCCAAAACTGAAGCAGACATCGGTTCGGATGCTTACATCTCTATAAAAAAACAGTTGATATCTATTCAAAAATCCAATCCCGATTCCCGGTTTGTCTACCTGATGGGGCTTGACCAGAATGGTTCGGTGATTTTTCTCGTAGACGCGGAATCTCCGGAATCCGAAGACTACTCCCCCCCGGGACAAGTATACGATGATGCTAGCAATCGCTTGATATCAATGTTCACACGTGGAATCGCGCTGGTTGAAGGGCCGGAAACAGATCGTTGGGGAACATGGATCTCTCCGCTAGTACCGATTCAAGATCCAGAGGATGGCCAAATCGTTGCGATTCTCGGCATGGATGTAAGTGCGGACAATTGGCGTTGGCAAATCTTGAGCAGTTCAATTATCCCAATCGGGCTTATCATCACTATCATCATACTTCTTAGCAGCATGCTGCTTGCCAATCAAAAACACACTTTCTCCACCATGAAATCCATCCAAAGCCGCTTGATGATCCCAGTCGCAGCGGTACTGGTCGGCATAACCTTCACCACGGGTTTTATCCTTGTCCAACAGCAAAATTCCATTCAATCAGATATGGCGGTAGAGAAATTACGCATAATTTACGATGATCTCAACCTGCTGGCATCGGAACAGACCGCAAAGCTTGAAGCTCTCTTGGATGTGATCGGACACGATCCGGAAATCATTGAATCCTTGCTCAGCAAAAACCGGAGCCGATTGGATACTAAGTATCGTGGAATGTTCGACCGTTTGTACCGCGATCATAAAATCTCATCGCTTTCCTTTATCGACAGGAATCGAATGACTGTGCTTCAATATGATGTAAATCCTTCAGATACAGGAATGGTGAATGACAATGCGACAATTCTCATCGCTGATAACACGGGAAAGAATGCCACTGGCTTTGAAATAGGGTTGAAAAGCACACTCATCCTCCGCTCGGTCCACCCGGTATTCGATGCGGGAGTGTTGATTGGTTTTGTGGAGATAGCAAAAGAAATTAAAGATATCTTTTCTTCCATTCAAGATCGCGATGCATTGGAAATCACCGCCACCATCCACAAGGGCTATCTCGACCAGTCACTTTGGACTGAAAGCATGCGCGAAGCAGGGCTCCAAAACGATTGGAATCAGTTTTCCACCTCTGCTCTCATGTATACTTCCTTTACACAACCCCCTAAAGACTTAGCAACGCTTGACGGGATATCGATCCAGATGGGTAGCAATTTTGTCTCAATCCCCGAATACTCAATCGATGAACGGTCTTGGCAGATTTTGGCCACTCCAATTGTGGACATCACTGGCGTCTCAATTGGCAATTTATTCCTCATGCTTGATTTGACCTCTAGCAAGATAGCCTCACGACAGATTGCTATTGTAGGTATGATTGTAACACTCACCGTACTTGCGGGAATGCTTGCTTTCCTATTCGTTCTCTTCCATCGGACAGACCTCCATATAACCGCCCAGCAGGCAGCGGTGTATGAAAGCAAGGAACGTCTTGCCGCAACATTGTCTTCGATTGGCGATGGTGTGATTAGCACGGATATCCATGGCAAGGTGACCAGCCTCAATGTAGTTGCGGAATCCCTGACTGGTTGGACGTCCAGCGAATCCGTTGGCAGACCGATTCAGGAAGTCTTCCATATCATACAAGCCAACAGCCGTGAAATCGCGATCAATCCCGTGGAGCGGGTTCTTAAGGAAGGAGTGATTCTTGGCCTTGCAAACCATACTGCATTGATTTCCAAAAACGGAACTGAATATCAGATAGCCGATAGTTGCGCTCCCATCAAAGCGGAGAATGGCACATTGTTAGGTGCGGTGCTCGTATTTAGAGATGTCTCTCAAGAATACCTTCAGAGGACTGCGTTGGAAGCAAGCGAAGCCAGATTCAACCGGCTGGCGAAAGAAAGCAGGACCATTGCATGGGAAGTGGATTCTAAAGGCTTGTATACTTTTATAAGCGATGTTGTTACTGCAGTGGTTGGATATACCCCTGAGGAAATAGTTGGGAAAAAACACTTCTATGACCTAGCTCCCCAGGCTGAGCAAGATAACCTGAAGAAATTGGCAATGTCGGTTTTTACCCGCAAGGAACCCTTTCTCGACTTCGAAACCAAACTAACCTCCAAAGATGGACAGGTGATCTGGCTGACTACCCAAGGGTTCCCAATTCTTGCAGCTGATGGAAGTCTTCGGGGCTATCAGGGTTCAAATTCAGACATCACAAGTAGGAAATTGGCAGAAGAACAACTTCGTAAAAATTATCAACTACAATATCTTCTCATGAATATTTCTTCTAAATATATCAATATACAACTGGAAGAAGTTGAGGACGCCTTGAAAGTCTCTCTTCAGGAGCTAGCGGAATTTGTCCATGCCGACCGTTCTTATATCTTTGAATATGATTTTAAGAAAAAGATCTGCACGAACACCCACGAATGGTGTGCGGACGGGGTGGAACCGCAGATAGATGAACTGCAAGCGGTGCCGCTCATGCTGGTTCCCGATTGGGTCGACAAACATATACTTGGTCTACCCATGTATGTCGAGGATGTCAGGACTCTCTCTAAAGACGACTTTAGAGATATTCTAGAACGACAATCAATCCAAAGTCTCTTGACCGTCCCAATGATGGACAAGGATGTCTGCATCGGTTTCGTTGGATTCGATTTTGTTAAAAATCAGTACCACTATTCCAAAACAGAGCAACAGCTCTTGAATATTTTCGCGCAGATGCTGTTGAGCATTCGGAAACGAAAGCAGAAGGATGAGGAGCTCCATCGGATCAATGCCACGCTTGAGGAGCAGATGTCCTTTGCAAACCAGATGGCGGCTCAGGCAGACATGGCAAGCAGCGCGAAGAGCGAGTTTCTTGCAAACATGAGCCATGAAATCCGCACTCCAATGAATGGAGTGATTGGGATGACTGGATTACTCTTGGATACCGAATTGACCGACGAGCAAAGGCACTATTGCGAAATTGTCCGGGCAAGCGGTGAATCGCTGATGAGCATCATCAATGATATTCTTGATTTCTCAAAGATTGAATCTGGTAAAATGGAGATTGAGGAGCTGGACTTTGATTTGGAAAGCCTCCTCGAGGATTTCGCAGAATCGATCGCTTTACGGGCTCATGATAAAGGTCTCGAACTTCTTTGCAGCATCGACCCTGGAACCAATACGCTCTTGCAGGGAGATCCAGGACGCATCAGGCAGATTCTCACCAATCTTGCAGGAAATGCCGTGAAATTCACCAGCCGTGGCGAAGTTGTGATCAAAGTATCCCCGTATGTAGAAAAACACCCCCTGCAAAAATCCTCTGCCACCGATGCGAATGATGTCTACTTGAAATTTTCTGTGCGCGACACGGGCATTGGTATTGAAAGTGATAAGATTGAGATGTTGTTTGATAAATTCACCCAGTTGGATGCCTCCACCACACGCCAGTATGGTGGAACTGGTCTTGGACTTGCGATTTCCAAGCAATTGGTGGAGATGATGGGCGGTCAGATTGGAGTGGTTAGTGAAAAAGGCCGGGGATCTGAATTCTGGTTTACCCTTCATCTTAAATCACAACCATCGGAGAACAAGATTGAATCCTTACCGCTCGAAGATTTGAAAGGTGTCCAGGTATTGATTGTTGATGATAATGCCACTAATCGGGAAATTCTGATAACACAGACCACACAGTGGGGCATGCGGCCAAAATCAGTCGCAGATGGTCCTTCAGCGATTAAGCTGTTGAAGAAAGCAGCGAAGGAGAAGGACCCGATCCGTGTCGCGGTTTTGGATATGCAAATGCCTGGAATGGATGGCGAAATGCTGGGACGCGTAATAAAAGCAGACTCACAGATAAGCAGCACCAGCCTCATCATGATGACTTCTCTTGGCACATTGGGTGAAGCCAAGCGTTTTGCAGAGATAGGATTCGCCGCATATCTCACGAAGCCCACTAGACATCACGAACTAAAGAGCGTGCTTTTACTGGCGCTATCTGAAAGAGATTCAAATGGTACCCTCATCACTGAAAAAAGGCCTATTGTGACCCGCCATTCCGTACATAAACCAAATGAGCAATTTTCTGGCAACAACGCACGGATACTGCTTGCTGAGGACAATATCACCAACCAACAAGTGGCTTTGGGAATCTTAAAGAAATTTGGACTTCAGGCAAGTGGCGTGTTCAATGGTATAGAAGCTCTTCAAATGGTGAAGACTCAGGCCTTCAATCTGGTTCTTATGGATGTTCAGATGCCTGAAATGGATGGTCTGGAAGCAACTAGACGGATTCGGAGACTTCCCTCCTTCGTGCGTGATATTCCAATTATCGCCATGACTGCCCATGCGATGCAGGGAGACAAGGAGAAATGTCTCCAAGCAGGAATGAATGACTATATCTCAAAACCAGTCACACCCAAAGGCCTATCGGAAGTTTTAGGGAAGTGGCTTCCTTCTATTCAAACGGAAGCGATGTACGAACCTGTTTCTGATCAGAAGCCTGGAAATGTTTCGCAAGATCTCGAGATTTGGGATATTCGTGGAATGTTGGAAAGGATGATGGGCGATAAGGACCTCGCGAAAATGATCGTAGAGGGATTTATCGGGGATATGCCCAAACAAATTCAATCAATGAAGAATTATGTTGAGAACAAGGATATTGTTGGATGTGAACGCCAAGCCCATACGATAAAAGGGGCTTCGGCCAATGTCGGGGGGAGGGCTTTAAGTGCGCTTGCCAGTGAGATGGAGATTTTGGCAAAAAATGGTGATATCGTTGGATTTGAGTCGCTATTAATAGAAATAGAGAAAAAATTTGAACAACTGAAAATCGCAATGGAAACAACAGCCGATTTTAATTAAATATTTGATTTCAGGAGATTGCTAAATATGCGAATTTTGATTGCAGAGGACGACCTCACTTCCCGGACCATGCTTTCCGCGGTGTTGAAGAAAGCTGGGCATGAAGTCATTGCGACTGTAGATGGTGTAGAAGCACTACAATATTTATTGCAAGCTGATGCTCCAAAATTGGCAATACTAGATTTCATGATGCCCGAGATGGATGGCCTCGAGGTTATCCGGAAATTGCGGGCTCTTAATACACCTCAACCTACATATATCATCATGTTGACCTCGAAAGGCGAGAAACGGGATATTATAACCGGACTGGATGCTGGTGCGGATGATTATCTTACAAAACCCTTCGATGTCGGTGAGCTTAGCGCACGAATAGAAGTTGGAAGAAGAATGGTCGAGATGCAAGCGGCTTTGATTGAAAGTAGGAAAGCTTTAGAATACCAAGCCACTCATGATGCTCTCACTGACTTGCTTAATCGACGGGCTATTCTGCAATCCCTTACGAAGGAAATCTCCTACTCGAATATTACAGATAATAAATTGCTTATCGCGATGATCGATATAGATCATTTTAAAATTATCAATGATACATATGGCCATCAAGCAGGGGATGATGTGCTTGTTGAATTGGCAAGAGCACTGAAATCCTGTTTGAACAATAGGGCTTCGCTTGGTAGGTTCGGAGGTGAGGAATTCCTTTTGGTCCTTCCATTATCCTCACAAGACAATCCTTTATCATTGCTCGAACATGTATGCAGGGCAATCCAGAACGCACATATGAAAACACGCGCTGGGGTGATAACCATCACGGTAAGTATTGGTGGAGCATGTGCGGTTGATAGCAGTTCTATCGATGAAATTATCGGAGCCGCAGATACGGCGATGTACAAAGCGAAAAAAGCTGGTCGTAATTGTGTTTTTCTATCATCAGAGTGCTCAAAATTCCATACATGATTTTTTTCTTCTATAACGAATATTGAATCATAGAAAATGCCATCTGGTGACTCCCAGATGGTTGTTTTTTTGTAAAAAAGGCCGCCCACGAATGGGCGGCCTGAAGTTTCATGAGAAGTTGTTACTTCTTGTTGTACTTCACCAAGTAGTCGGTCAGAACCTCATCAAGTCCCCTACCGTACATCACGATGTTTCTGTCAAGCATGGTGTAGCCATCACCACCAGCAGCCATGAAGTCATTCGTGGCTAAGGTGTATTTGGCATCCTTTTCGATGAGCTTACCATTCAGCAGAACTCTCTTGATCCGGTTGCCCACATCAGCGAAGCGGCTGTAGATGATACTTAGGTTAGCGGTCTGCGGGAATCCACCATTGGCTTCAGGAAGTCTTGAGTATCCCCATTCGAGGGCGTCATAGATATCCTGCCCAGTGACTTCAACCACCACAACGGTGTTGTTGAAGGGAAGGACTGTGATGATCTCACCACGGGTGATGTCGCCAGAGTCGATAGAGGCACGGATGCCACCACCATTCGTAAGCGCTGCATCAGCCCCAGTAGCTTCAACCATCGCTGCAGCAATCATGTTACCAAGATTGGTTGGCTTTGTCCGTACGTTGGCACGTTCGCCATCAAGCCGCACTGGAGTATAAGCAACAACCTGGTTGGTGATTGTCGCAAGGGCTTTCTTCTGAGCTTCCACATAAGCAGTAACTTCTGCATCTGCTTCAACCTTTGTAATTCCAGCCCATTTCGCCAGCTCCGAAGTAGAAGGATCCTTCACTTCAGCAGCCGAGATCAGGAACGGATACACATTGGTCACTTTGTCGTTCTTCACGCTGATTTCAACAACACCCACGTACTTCATGTACTCGCCGGCCTGGACGATCAGAGTATCGCCGACCTTCAGTCCGTTTTCAAGCAGTGTATGGCTGTGTCCATCAACAATTAGATCGATTCCCTTGATATTCTCGGCTACCATCTTGCTGGTGATTCCATAAGAACCATCTTCATCCAGCCCGAGGTGTCCAAGAACGATAACATAGTCAGCGCGAGCGTTCACTTCATCAACGAGTACCTGAGCACCCCAGATGACTGCATCGCTCATGAAAGAAAGTCCTTCAACATTCTTCGGGTGGGTCTTGGTCTCGGTATCAGGAGTGGTAGCTCCAATCACACCAACCACGAAATCATCGAAGTAGTACAGCTGATAAGGCTGGAATACCATTTCACCCTTAGCATTCAGGACATTGGCAGAAAGTACTTTGAGGTCTGTGTACTCGGCAGCAAACTTTGCGGCTTCAATCAGGCGTTCTTGGCCATAGTTGAAATCGTGGTTGCCTGGAGCAACAGCGTCGTACCCAAGCATGTCGAGCAACACTCCGGCAGTCTCACCTTCGAACAAATTGGTAAGCAGTGTACCGTGGGTGACGTCACCAGCATCGAGCACAAGAGCTTTGTTGGTTACGGAGCGACCCATCTTGAGCAGGGTGGCAAGCTTCGCATAACCGATACCATCGCCTTCCTCGATCCGGCCGTGGACATCATTGGTGTGCACGACATACAGATTGAAAGATTTCTCTCCATCATTGGATTTGACAATGATGTCTTTGTCGATCGCAGGGGCTGCGGGAGCCGCTGCGACTACGGGTTTCGGTGCCACGACCACAGGGGCCGGTGCGGGGGCAGGGGCCGGTGCCGGTGCGGGGGCTACAGCTACGGGAGCCGGGGCCGGTGCCGGTGCAGGTGCGGGTGCGGGTTTCGGAGCAGCCACAGGAGCGGGTCTCTCATACCGGGTCGCCTTCACGAAAGCGGCCTTCATGTAGTCCACATA
>DIXI01000009.1 GCA_002428625.1 Sphaerochaeta sp. UBA6084 | reverse complement strand
CGAAGCGGGAGAGTAGGTAGCTGCCAAGCTATTTTTTTTGCATTTTTTATGCAGAAATAATCGAAAAATGTATAAATATACAGTAATGGGTATAAAAAAATGTATATTTGACTTGAAGAACAGTCGTCATTCCTCTATGATATAAGAATCCTTTGCATATGCTGGGATCGATAGGGAATGAGGAGACTGAATGCAATCGCAAGCTATCAATCCATTGGATATTGAACATACCGAAAAGGCTTCGTTGCCCGTGGGTTTTTCCAACACAGCCTAACCGCTGTTGACGGGAAGCCACGTATTGGCACGTTTTGACCATTGTCATCACGGAGCTGATTCTATTGAAACGCTTGAACCCGCCTGTACGGCGGATTGAATAAGAGAGGTGGAATATATGAATCTCAAAGGACGCAGTTTTCTTACATTGAAGGATTTCAGCACTGAGGAAGTGTTGTATCTCCTGGACCTTTCCGCACAGCTCAAGGCGAAAAAGCGTGCCGGTCGTAGGGATCCTTTGCTTCAAGGCAAGAACATTGTGCTGATTTTCGACAAGGCCTCCACAAGAAC
This sequence comes from Sphaerochaeta sp. UBA6084, assembly GCA_002428625.1. Taxonomy (GTDB): domain Bacteria; phylum Spirochaetota; class Spirochaetia; order Sphaerochaetales; family Sphaerochaetaceae; genus UBA6084. Next base: position 122,719 of record DIXI01000009.1, on the reverse strand, counting down.
CCGTTGCGCGTTTGAAGTCGCGGCTTTTGATGAAGGCGCGCAAGTCACGTTCCTCACCAATAGCCAGATGGGGAAGAAAGAGTCCATCGAGGATACTGCGAAAGTACTGGGCAGGTATTACGATGGCATGCAGTATCGGGGAAGCAGCCAGCAATTGGTAAAAGACCTTGCCACATTCTCGGGTATTCCTGTTTGGAACGGACTTACTGATGATGACCATCCAACCCAGGTTTTGGCCGATTTGCTCACGGCTCAGGAACATGTGGACAAACCGCTTAATGCCATGAAGATGGTGTATGTGGGCGATGGACGGAACAATGTAGCAAATGCCTTGATGATCGGAGCCGCTAAAGTCGGCATGGATTTTACAGTGGCCACCCCCCCTCAGCTTTTTCCTGATCCTAAGCTGCTGGAAGAGCTGGCCCCGGTTGCGAAAGCGACGGGATGCACGATTTCATGCGAGACAGATCCTTTCAAGGCAGTGCAAGGAGCAGACATCATCTACACCGATGTGTGGGTCTCTATGGGCGAGGAGGCTAAGACCGCCGAACGCATCGCGTTGCTGGAACCGTATCGGGTCACCATGGATTTGATTCGGGCCACAGGCAATCCGAAAGTGATTTTCGAGCATTGCCTCCCTTCCTTCCACGATCTGGAAACCAGCATTGGCAAAGAGGTATTCGAGATGTATGGGTTGAAGGAAATGGAAGTGACGGATGAAGTATTCCGCAGCCAGCATTCCGTTGTGTTCGATGAAGCTGAGAACAGGATGCACACCATCAAGGCGGTTATGGTCGCCACGATGGGGGACCCGCGCTAGGCCTTGTCTATTGACTTGTCATCAGATGGATATAGAATTCTATAGCCCGCCTGAGATTATCCAATGAGAAGCGTTCATCTGCATTATGCATGCGTGAAAGTTCGTTCTGATCCATGAGCGCTGGCGTGAAGCGGTACACTTGGGAGCTTACTTGCTCGTACCAGTGGGCATCGGTACCTCCAAGCATCAGGTAAGGCGCGGTGATCGCCGTAGGGAAGACTGCGGTGATCGCCCTTTCTATCATGTGGAATGGGGGTTGGTCGGGATCCGTGACACGTGAAGGGGTGCTGAATGCCTGTGGTTCCAGTTGCATGCTATCGTCTTTGATCCGCTTTCGCGTCCAACGCAGGATGTCTTTTTCGGTGGAACCTGGCAGGAGCCGGAAATTCACCACCGCCGAAGACTCCTGGCTGATGACGTTGGACGCCTCGCTTCCGATAGCCATGGTTGCGGCATGGGTATCCCGCAGCATGGCGTTGGTCGTGCTGTTGTGGCTGAGAATCAGCTTGAGCAGCGGTGTGAACAGCCAGAGATTGAGAAAGACCACCGCCAAGGGGAAAGAAGACTCATAACCGAGAGCAATAAAGAGTTTTCGGACGGGAAGAGTGAGGCGTCCCGGGGCTTGTCGTTGCTCGATGCGGCTGACAGCGGCAGCGAGTTTCCCAAGCGATGTAGGATTTTTTGGCGTTGACGAATGTCCTCCATCGCGCGAGCTGATAAGCTTGAGGTCTAGATTGCCTTTCTCTGCTATGCCCACCACCGCGACCGGGCGGTGCACACCAGGAATAAAACCCTCAACCACCGCCCCCCCCTCGTCAAGCACAAAGGCGAACCGGTGTCCTTCGGCGGCAAGCGTGCTCGCGATCAACTTGGCCCCTTTTTGTCCTCGGACTTCCTCATCGCATCCAAACGCGATCCATATGGTTCTTTTTGGGACAAAGCCAGTCGCCAGAAGTGTCTCGATCGCTTCAAGAATCGCAACCAGCTGTCCTTTGTCATCAAAGCTTCCACGACCCCAGACAAAACCTTCGGTGATATCTCCGCTGAAAGGCTGATGGGTCCAAGATGAGGTATCCCCCGCGGGGACCACATCCTGATGGGCGGTGAGCAAGACACTCTCCAGCTGGAGGTCTGCCCCTTGCCAGATATATACCAAATTGGATTCGCCAAGGACCCTCTGGATGAGGTGGGTGTGTATCCGTGGATACAGATCTCTGATCACTTGCCTGAAGCGGGAGAAATCCGGGACCGAGTCTTCCTCGGCATGGGCGTGCGAGACGGTCGGTACGCGTACCAATTGCTGAAGATGGGCAGCCGCTAGCTCCAAATCGAAGGGAGGAAGCAACGCTTGGGATTGAGACAGAAGTGCTTTTTTAACCATTCTTAGATGTAAAGTCCGCATCACAGCGACTGCCAAGAGGGAAACCATAAGGGCAATCAGGAGAAAAACAACATATACTCCCATACTGGAAGCTCCTTTATATGAAATTCTTATTGTATTTTACATTTTCGTGTTATATTGTAACATAAGATTTGAAATCAGTGTGACTGACTTCCAGGTCCAAGAGAATAGGTGGTAGAAAATCCAGCATGCCAAAAAAAATAGACCACGAGGAACGAAAAGAAAAAATCCTGCAGACTGCGCTTAAAGTCTTCGCCCGTGAAGGCTATCGCGATTCCAATCTGTCGCTTATCGCCACCGAGTGTGGAATCTCCAGGCCAACTATCTACCAATACTTCAAGGACAAGGAACAGATCTACTACTACGCGGTCAAACTGGTCACAGGCCGGATGTTCACCAAGTACGCCGATTACGCTTGGAACACTCCCGACGATATTCTCAAACGCATCACGAATATCTGCGACGACATCATCGACATCTCCTCTCAGCATCGTGGCGAGCTTACAGCGCTTATGGACGTCATGCTTCAACTGAAGAAAGAGGGGCTGGACTTCTCCGATATCATCCTTCGCCGGACTGCGAAACTGCACATCCTTTTCAAGCGGCTGCTGCGCCTTGGAATTTCAAACGGGGATTTGGTCGATTGCAATATCGGCAAGGTCACCCAGCATCTGGTTATCCTATTGGAGTCGTTCTGCTTCCAGCTGGCGTTTCTTGATTCGTTTGATAAAGAGGGATCAAAAGAGCTCGTGGCCAACTATCTGGAGTTGCTGCGCCCGCTTCCAGACATGTCCTTCCTCCGGTAACAAGCCGCATCCATCTAAAAACGCTCCTTTCAATTGCCGCCTCTTATGTGCCATGGGTATATTATGCACATATATACTATTCCCATGTAAGAGGTAATGAATGAATGTCGACAAAATGACAATCAAATTCCGTGAGGCGATCCAAGCCGCGGATACCCTGGCTCACGATAATCATAATCCGGTGATCGAGAGCGAGCATCTTTTCCTTGCATTGCTCAAGCAGAAGGAAGGGTTGCTGGCGCCCTTGTTCGATCGCCTTGGTGTGCCCCACGACCAGATTGAAAAGGAGACCTTGGCTTTGATCGAGCGTCTTCCAAAATCCTATGGTGGCAGTGCGCAAAGCTCTCTCTCACCTAAACTAGCTGAACAGCTATATGCAGTGGAGAAGCAGGCGGCAAGCTTTAAGGACGAATTCATCAGCGCGGAGCATTTTCTTTTGGCCTTGCTGGAGGACGATGCTCCACTTTCTCGGATGCTGAAGAAACTAGGAGTGGACCGTGACTCTGTGCTCAAGGCCCTTCAGCTGGTGCGGGGCAACAACCGGATCACGGATGAGAACCCAGAAGGCCGCTACCAATCGTTGGAAAAATACTGCCGGGATATGACCGCTTTGGCAAGGCAGGGCAAGCTTGACCCGGTCATTGGACGGGATGAGGAGATCCGGCGCATCATGCAGGTGCTTTCCCGGAGGACGAAGAACAATCCCGTGCTCATAGGCGAGCCGGGGGTGGGAAAGACCGCGATTGTCGAGGGTCTCGCACAACGGATTGTCTCGGGGGATATTCCGGATTCCCTCCGTAACAAACGTTTGCTATCGCTCGACCTCGGAGCCCTGATCGCGGGGGCCAAGTTCCGTGGCGAGTTTGAGGAGCGGCTTAAGGCGGTGATCAATGAGGTGGTGGCTTCCCATGGAGAGATCATCCTGTTTATCGATGAACTTCATACTTTAGTTGGAGCAGGAGCGGCCGAGGGTTCAACGGATGCGTCCAACTTGCTTAAGCCAGCGCTTGCCCGGGGAGAGCTAAAGGCGGTTGGAGCGACCACGCTTGACGAATACCGCAAGCATATCGAGACCGACAAGGCCTTGGAGCGTCGTTTCCAGCCCGTCTATACTAAGGAACCCTCGGTGGAGGACACCATCGCCATTCTGCGTGGGTTGAAGGAGCGGTATGAGGTGCACCACGGTGTACGTATCAAGGATGAGGCCTTGGTTGCGGCCGCGATGCTTTCCGATCGGTACATCACCGCTAGGTTTCTGCCTGACAAGGCCATCGACTTGGTTGATGAGGCCGCTAGCCAGCTGAAAATGGAAATAGAGAGCCAGCCAGTGGAGCTTGATCAGATCCAGCGGAAGATTCTGCAGCTTGATATCGAGGTTCAGGCCCTCTCTCGCGAGACAGACAAGGGTTCGCTGAAACGCTTGGAGAAAATCAAGGCTGAACTCGCCGACCTCAACGCCGCGCGCAACCGTCTGCAACTGCAATGGAACAACGAAAAGGAAGCGATTGCCAGTATCCGCGAGAAGAAAGCGCTGCTGGAGCAGCTGAAAGCCGAGGAGTTGCAGAGCGAGCGCAGTGGGGATCTTGCCAAGGCCGCGGAGATCAAGCACGGGCGCATTCCCACCTTGCTCAAGGAGATCGAACGCAAGAGCGCTGCTCTTTCTGAGGTGCAGCGCGATAGCCAGTTGCTGCGGGAAGAGGTCTCGGATGATGATATCGCCCGGATTGTATCCAATTGGACCGGTATTCCGGTTGCAAAGATGCTGTCCTCGGAAATCGAGAAATACATCCATCTCGAGGATACGATTTCAAAGCGCGTGATTGGTCAGGACCAGGCCATCAAGGCTGTCAGCGATGCGATCCGCCGAAACAAGACCGGTATAGGCGACGAGCGGCGGCCTTTGGGGTCTTTCCTGTTCGCAGGTCCCACTGGAGTTGGAAAGACCGAGTTGGCCAAAGTGATCGCATCCTTTCTCTTTGATGACGAGAAAGCACTCACACGTATCGACATGAGCGAGTACATGGAGAAGTTCTCGGTAAGCCGGCTCATTGGAGCTCCTCCGGGATATGTGGGGTATGACCAGGGTGGCCAGTTGACCGAAGTGGTGCGACGAAGACCATATTCGGTGATTCTGTTCGACGAGGTGGAGAAGGCCCATCCTGAGGTGTTCAATATCTTGTTGCAGGTGCTCGATGACGGCCGGCTTACCGATGGTCAGGGGAGGATTGTCGATTTCACCAACACCATCGTGATCATGACCAGCAACCTTGGCAGCGAGCTGCTGATGGGGGCTTCCAGCTATGAATCGGCGAAATCAGCAGTGGAGGAGGTGATTCGCAGGTCCTTCAAGCCTGAGTTCATCAACCGGATCGATGAGATCATTGTCTTCCACCGCCTCGACCAGGAGCAGATCCGCAGGATAGTCATGCTGCAGTTGGAATTGCTCGCGCAGCGCATGCAAAAGCGCGGTTTGACGCTGGAGTATGATGAGGCGGCGATTGATCTAGTCGCTCAAGCAGGGTATAGTCCCGACTTTGGCGCCCGTCCCATCAAGAGGGCTATTCAGACTTTGATAGAGAATCCCCTTGCCAAACGGATACTCTCTGGTGGTTTCGTGGATGGCGACAGGATTGTGCTGGGCAAGGATGGCAAGGGAGAGTTGTTGATTGAGAAAAAGCCGATCATCGGGAGTTGATAAGCCTCTGGTAGGCTTCGGGGGTGTCGATATCGGTAGTCCAGGCCGGATCGCCATCCTCAAGGTTGAAAACTCTTCGTTCTGAGAGAAACTCCCTCATGGTGGCTGTGTTGGGCAAGGAGAGGATAATCGGTCTGAGGCTTGCCGCGCAGAGGACTGGGTGGCCGGGGACTCCGTTGCAGAAGGGCCGCACCGCTTCGTATCCGGCGAGTGCATGATTGAGTTTGGCATAATGCTGTGCGGTGACCAAGGGAAGGTCGGCCATGGTGATGGCGAAGGCTTGGCCAGGGTCCAGGGCTAGCACTCCGTAAAGGGTGGAGCAGAACTGGCCCTGCTCTGGATGCGGATTCCGAATGATGGTGAGATGTTTCGGGGATGCCTCCTGGTACGGTCTCAGGACTTGTTCGAGCAGCGGGGCGTAGAAGCCAGTGACAACCACCACTTTGGAGGATGCGTGCAGGGCTGCCCTAAGTGCGTGGACCAGCAAAGGCTCTCCATGGTAGGGAAGCAGTGATTTCACTTCCCCCATGCGGCTTGAGCTACCGGCTGCGAGCAGGACTGTCTGGACCATCATCGGCTATCCCTCCACTCTCTTTGCCATCTCAGCACAACCACACCTTACCATGATTGTCAAAGCAATGCCAATCCGATTATACTCCCAGCCATGATTGCGACATATGTGAATAGTCTTGCGGTGATAGTTGGCTCTCTTCTCGGGTTGCTCATCGGGGCTCGGCTGAAAGATGGTTTCAAGGAAGTGGTGTTCGCTTCAGCGGGATTGGTCACGCTCGTCATCGGGATGCAGATGGCGCTCACGACCAAGAGTCTGCTTGTGCTGCTGTTCGCCTTGGTAGTCGGGGGCTTTCTCGGGTATGCCATCGGCATTGAGGATGCGGTGCTGCGTCTGGGTGTCTGGATGGAACGGAAGACCAGCCGCAAGGGGCTCGAAACCGGAGTCGTCTCCAATAGCACGTTGTTCGCCCGGGGGTTCCTCAATTCCTCGCTGCTGTTCTGCTCGGGCGCCATGGCGGTGGTTGGTTCGATCGCCGCTGGAACCAAGGGCGATTACAACCTCATATTGATAAAATCCATCATGGATGGGTGCATGGCCATCATTTTCGCCGCAGCCTACGGGCCGGGGGTTCTGGGTTCGGCGGCGGTCATTCTGGTGTATCAGGGTTTTTTCACCTTGGCTGGGGGTTGGTTATCGCCCCTGATGGGTGAGGCCGGGCTGGTGGAGCTATCGGCGGTGGGGGGCGTGCTTCTGCTGATGATCGGTTTGGGGCTGATCAAGGTGAAGGAATTCAAGACAGGCAATTTTCTACCCGCGCTGGTCCTTGCTCCGGTATTCTCGCGTGTCGCGGTTTTCCTTTCCAACCTGTTTGAGCGTTTATAGGTCCGAGCGGCAACGATCCGAAGCGCTTGGTCCTCCTTGGAGGACGGCAGCGCTAGCGGACCGCGTAGGAGCGTGACGGACCCCGGCTCGGGGGACGGGCCCGCCCAATCCCTTTGTTAAGCTATGAAATCAACGTTTACGGGCCGACCGCATGGTGGAGCTTGATGATTCATCCTTTTCCATGGGACACTGCTTCGCCTTCCAGATACCGCTGGCGTACTCCAGAATGGTCCGGTCGGAGGAGAATTTACCTGACTTCGCAATATTCAAGACAGCTTTGCGAGCCCATGCATCAGGATTGTTCTGATAGAGGAATGTCGCTTGGTCATGCGTATCGGCATAGGAGCGAAGGTCTGCGAACAGGAAATATTTGTCATTCTGGTCTAGCAGGGCATGGCGGAGTGGCTCGAAGATATGTGGTTCCAGCACATTGAAATAGCCGGAAAGCACCAGGTCGACCACCTTGCGGATCCCACTGTCGCGGAGGATATGGTCATAGGGGTCGTAATGAGGCCGCAGCCGTTCGATCTCGTCAGCTGAATGCCCGAAAATGAACATATTCTCCTTGCCAACCTCTTCTGCCATCTCCACTGTAGCGCCATCCATCGTGCCGATTGTCAACGCGCCATTGCACATGAACTTCATGTTTCCCGTACCTGAAGCCTCGAAGCCAGCGGTCGAAATCTGCTCGGAGAGGTCGGAGGCGGGGATGATTTTTTCGGCCATCGTCACCCGGTAGTTGGGAAGGAAATGCACTTTGAGGAGGCCTCCGATGGAGGCGTCGGCGTTCACGGTCTGGGCGATGTTGTTGATGAACTTGATGATGAGCTTTGCGTTCACGTAACCTGGGGCGGCTTTCCCGCCGAACAGGAAGGTAGTGGCTGGGAAATCCTGAAGGGTGCCCTCCTTGAGGCGCTGGTAGATGAGGACGATGTTGAGGGCATTGAGCAGCTGGCGTTTGTATTCATGGATGCGCTTGATCTGGACATCGAACAGGCTGTCGGGGTCGACCATCACCGCGCAATCGCGCTTGAGGAAATTGGAGGCCTCCACCTTGGCTTTGCGCTTGATATCCAGAAAGGTCTTGCGGAAGGTGGCGTCTTCGGCGAAGGGGGTGAGGTCGTTGATCCGGGAATAATCGGTTATCCATTTGTCACCGATTGCATCTGAGATGAGGTTTGCCAGCGGCGGGTTGGCGTCCAGCAGCCAGCGGCGCTGGGTGATGCCGTTGGTCTTGTTGTTGAATCGGTTGGGGAAGATGATGGCGAACTCGGGGAACATGCGTTCCTTGAGCAGGCGGGAATGGAGCTGGGCGACACCGTTGGTGGAATGGGACCCGATGATGGAGAGGTTGGCCATGCGTACCATCTTGGGGTTGCTTTCCTCGATGATGCTCACTTTTGACAGCACTTCGGGGTGCAGGGGGAAGAAAGCGACGGCGTGCTGCAGGAAACGGTGGTTGATTTCGTAGATGATCTGCAGGTGGCGCGGCAGGATGGACTGCAGCATGGGCAGCGGCCATTTCTCCAACGCCTCGGGCATGAGGGTATGGTTTGTGTAGCCCATCATCGCGGTGGTGATGGTCCAGGCTTCGTCCCAATCGATGTTCTCCTCATCCAGAAGGATGCGCATCATCTCAGGGATGGCGAGGGAAGGGTGGGTGTCGTTGAGCTGGATGGCGGCGAAGTCTGGGAAGCGCGACCAAGGCGCCGACTGGCGTTTGAAGCGGCGCACGATATCGGCGAGCGAGCAGGCAACGAAGAAGTACTGCTGCTTGAGGCGCAGCTCCTTGCCCATATAGAGAGTGTCGTTTGGATAGAGGACTTGGCTGAGGTTCTCGGCGAGGATCTTGGACCGCACCGCCTCCACATAGTCGCCATCGTTGAATTCCTGGAAATTGAACTCCTCGGTGGCTTTGGCGCTCCACAGTCGCAGGGTGTTGATGGTCTTGCCGCCATAACCCACTATGGGGGTGTCGTAGGCTATGCCGTGGACCTGTTCGGCGGTGATCCACTTGAAGCGGTCGCGGTCGCCTTCGCGGATGACTTTGACTTCTCCGCCGTAGCCGACAGTGAAGACAAGGTCCTCGCGCGGGATTTCCCAAGGGTTTCCGTGGCGCAGCCAGTTGTCCGGCTGCTCGGTCTGCCATCCATTTCGAAGCTGCTGGTTGAAGATGCCATGGTTGTAGCGGATGCCGTACCCGTAGGCGGGGATGTCCAAGGTGGCGAGCGAATCGAGAAAGCAGGCCGCCAGTCGGCCTAGACCGCCATTGCCCAAGCCGGCGTCCGGCTCCACATCGAGAAGTTCCTCGAGAGTATAGCCAAGGGCGCCTATAGCTTCCTTGACTTCATGCTCCAGTCCGAGGTTGATGATGTTGTTGGTCATCGCGCGGCCCATCAGAAATTCAAGTGAAAGATAATATACCCGTTTTGCATCATGCTTTCGCTGGATGGAACGGGAGTGGTGCCATTGATGGATGATTCGGTCGCGGATGGTGAGGGCGAGCGCGGTATAGCGGGTTACCTCGGTGTTGTGGATTTCGTCCGCGTCGAGTGAATACTTGAGATGTTCGGCGAAATCGATTCCGATGGCCTCCGTGTTGGAAGAGAACCGGATATTGTGTTCATTGGTGCCCATATTGCTCCTTTGCGATTCCTAAACCGCTTCACTCCTGCAAATCTTATATGAAAGTGTTGCTGAATGCAACACGGTGGAAACGTAAAGCAACGAAGCGGGCAAAGGTGAAGTAGGCCGCTTCCTAAGCTCGTCTCTTGACAAAATAGGCGATAGCAGACTATCACTTAGAGACAATCGGCGAATTACTCTGCTTCTTATTGACAAAAGAGGGGCGATTTGGTACGTTGACTTCTGCAGGTTTGGAGGTGCGTATTCATACGTATGTCCGGCTGATGAGTGTATCGCCCTTGTAGCTCAGTTGGCAGAGCACCACCATGGTAAGGTGGGGGTCATCGGTTCAAATCCGATCGAGGGCTTTTTTTTCTTTTCTTCCTCGGGAAGATCGGTACCGGCGGGAGTCGGCAAGGAGTTATACAATGGCAGGCAGCAAGAAAAAGGGACCGGTTGAAAAAATCGCATTGCAATGCTCAGAATGCAAACGCAAGAACTACACAACCGAGAAAAACCGCAGGAATACACCGGATAAACTTGAATTGAGCAAGTATTGTCCGTTTGAGCAAAAGCACACCCTTCATCGCGAGACGAAGATAAAATAGCCGCGAGGCGATTCCAGAGGTGAACAGGTCAGTAGCTCCAATGGCTAGAGCGCTGGTCTCCAAAACCGGATGTTGTAGGTTCGAATCCTACCTGACCTGTCCGCTTCCTGGATGAGGAGTTGGTTGATGAAGAAGATTATCCGTTATTTCAAAGAGTCCAGACTGGAACTGAAGAAAGTGGTGTGGCCGGCTCGTGACGAGGTCATCGCCTCCACGAAGATCGTGCTTATCTCCACGGCGATTTTCGCTATCGCGCTAGGCCTGGTGGACTTCCTTCTTGTCCAGGGCCTTGAACTGTTGTTCTAGGAGTAGAGATGGCGAAAGGCTGGTACGTTGTACATACCTATTCTGGGTATGAGAATAAAATCGAGAAAACCATCCGAAAGCTGATGGAGGGCGATGCTGTGTTCGCTGAAGTCGTCACCGATGTCAAGGTTCCCACCGAGGAAGTGGTGGAAGTCAAGGACGGGGTGAAGAAGACGGTGAAGCGCAAGATACTTCCCAGCTACATACTGGTCGAGATGGATTTGCCAGATTACCAGTGGGAAGCTTTCTGCTCGCAGATCAAACGGATCCAAGGCGTAACTGGCTTTGTGGGTTCACTTGAAGGGCGCAAGCCCACCCCGCTTTCCAGCGAGGAATTCAAGGGCATCCTGCAGAAGACAGGCGAGATCAAGACCGATAAGACCCTAAGGCCGAAGCAGACCTTCAGCCCCGGGGAGCAGGTCAAGATCATCGAAGGGCCTTTCGAGACTTTCACCGGTATGATCGAAGAGATCAACATGGAGAAGGGTAAGTTACGGGTTCTTGTCGGTATTTTCGGTAGATCGACCCCTGTCGAGGTTGATTTCCTGCAAGTTGAGAAGATCTAGCGTTTAGACGCTTTGTTTTTTGAAAGAAACTCCTCACTGGGTGAAAAATCCAGGAGGTGGGAGCCTCTTCGTTGGAGAGGCGTTATTACCAACGCGGGGCGATAGCCTGCGCGTAAGGAGAACTAGATATGGCTAAAAAAAAGGTGACGGCGATTGTCAAATTGCAATGTCCCGCCCAGAAAGCCACGCCAGCACCTCCCGTAGGTCCAGCTTTGGGACCCCACGGTGTGAGTGCCCCGCAGTTTGTCCAGCAGTTCAATGAGAAGACCAAAAGCTTTGAAGCTGGACTCATCATCCCCGTGGTCGTTACCGTGTATTCGGACCGAACCTTCACATTCATCCTCAAGACCCCGCCGGCCGCCGTCCTCATCAAGAAAGCTTGTGGTATCGCGCATGGTTCAGGTGTTCCCCACACTCAGAAAGTGGCGAAGCTTACCAAGGACCAGCTCACCGACATCGCCAAGATGAAGATGCCTGACCTGAACGCGAACGATATTGAGGCCGCGAAGAAGATCATCGCCGGTACCGCGAGAAGCATGGGCGTCGAGGTGGAGGCGTAATTATGAAACACGGAAAAAAATATCTTGAAGCAGCAAAGCAGGTTGACCGCAGCAAGCAGTACACTTTTGAAGAAGCTGCCGCCTTGGTTAAGAAAGTCGCTTTTGCAAAATTCGATGAGACTGTGGAGTTTTCGCTCAATCTGTCCTTGAAGAAGAGCCAGTCGGTCCGTGATACCGTAGTTCTTCCCCATCAGTTCTCCGCCGAAAAGAGAATCCTGGTGTTCGCCAAGGGCGACAAGGCTCAGGAAGCCCGGGATGCCGGCGCCATGTTCGTCGGTGATGCGGACCTGGTTGAGAAAATCCGTGGCGGTTGGATGGATTTCGATGTCGCTGTCGCCACTCCCGATATGATGAAGGACGTTGGACGACTTGGGCCTATCCTCGGACGCCGCGGCCTGATGCCCAACCCGAAGACCCAGACCGTCACCTTTGACCTCAAGGGCGCTCTTGCGCAGCTTCGCCAAGGTCGGGTTGAGTTCCGTTCCGATAAGACCGGGGTAGTGCACCTTGCTATCGGAAAGGTCTCGATGGATGCAGACAAGATCGTGGAGAACGCGAAGGTCGTCATGCGTGAAGTGCTCAGAAAGAAACCCAGCGATGCAAAGGGCGACTATCTGAAAAGCGCGGCTCTCAGTTCAACCATGGGCCCTGGCGTCATGGTTTCTGTGAAAGAGAATTAGGAGGAGTTGTAGAAATGGCAAAATTCGAAGCCCGAAAGGCTCAGCAGAAAGTGGAAGCCGTTAAGGAAATCACTTCTGAATTCTCTCAATACGATGCTTTCATCTTCACAGATTACCGTGGGATGACCGTTGCCCAGATCACCGATCTCCGCAATCAGCTCCGTGCGCACAAGACAACTTTCAGAGTCGTGAAGAACCGCTTCGCGAAGATAGCTCTGAACGATCTGTCCCACCGCGGGACCGATGCGAATCTGGTGGGACCGACAGCTGTCGCCCTGATCAAAGGCGAGGATGCCTCGAACGCGGCTTCCAAGGTTCTCTTGGAGTTCGCCAAGACCAATCCCCTCCAGGTGAAAGGCGCCTACATTTGCGGTCGGTTGTACGACCCTTCGCAAGTTGAAGCCTATAGCAAGCTGCCCACCAGGCTGGAGTTGATCTCCTCCCTTATGGGTACGATGAAAGCCCCCATGTCGAAACTGGCCCGTACGCTGCAGGCCGTCGCCGACTCGAAGCAGAATTAATACGGTTTTAGTCTTCACGTAGACCTGCTATAACCGTAAAATATTTAAGGAGAAGATAATATGGCTACTCAAGAAGAAATTTTGGAATCGATCGCCAACATGACCGTGATGCAGGTCTCTGACCTTATCAAGGCAATGGAGAAGAAGTTCGGTGTTACCGCCGCCGCTCCTGTCGCTGCCGCTGGCGCTGCCGCCGCCGCTGTTGTTGAGGAAGTTGAGGAACAGACCGAATTCGATGTCGTGCTCAAGGGTGTTGCCGAAGGCAAGACGATTCCTGTCATTAAGGAAGTCCGGGCTATCACTGGTCTCGGCCTGAAGGAAGCTAAGGATCTGGTCACCGCTGGTGGAACGATCAAGGAAGCTGTCACCAAGGACGAAGCAAAGGCTCTCAAGGAAAGACTTGAAGCTGCTGGCGGGACTGTTGAAGTCAAATAACTCGATTTTTCAAATTGTTTTTCGGGCCTTTGCCTGAGGGCCAGCCACCGGAGATTATCCGGTGGCCGGTCGTGTCTATAAGTCCGGACGTCTTTTTTAAGACGAACGGATGTCTCCAATCCGATGTGAGAGTCCTCGGACTCCGGTCCGATTCTTCCGCAAAACCGACCTCCGGAGGGTAACAATGGTTGCCAAAGGCAATTCAATAACACGTAAATACGTTGGGTCCCAGTTCCAAGAAGTATGCGAGCTACCGAACCTTGTAGGAATCCAGCTGGATTCGTACGAACGTTTCCTTCAGCTCAATCGCTTGAAGCAGGGGCTTCCGCCAGACCCAGGTTTTGGGCTGGAACAGGTGTTTCAATCCACATTCCCGATTGAGAGTCAGAACGGCGAGATGTTCCTGCATTACAGCGGGTACACCATTGATTTTGATAATTCCAAGTTCTCCGAAGTGGAATGCAAACGCAAGGGGAGAACCTTTTCGGTGCCCATCAAGGCCACCATCAGTCTTGAATTCACCTCCACGGGTGAGTTGCGTCAGCGTGAGATCTTTTTTGGCGATATCCCGCTGATGACCGACCGGGGCACCTTCATCATCAATGGTGCTGAACGTGTCGTCGTAAGCCAGATCCACCGATCCCCTGGTGTCATCTTCTCCGATGACAAAGGTGTGTTCTCCTCCAGGATCATCCCTTACCGGGGATCTTGGCTAGAGTTTGAGATCGATAATAAGAAGAAGGAACTGATTTTCGCAAAAATCGACCGTAAGAAGCGTATCCTGGGAACTTTGTTCCTCAGGGCGATCGGTCTCGATAGCAGAGCGAAGATCGTGGCCCATTTCTATAAACCGAAGACCGTCGAGCTCTCACATGATGCCACCGCCAACAATACGCTGGTGGGAGCGGTCGCCTTCACCGATATCTTCTCCACCAAGGGTGGCCAGACGGTGAAAAGGCTGCGGGCGGGAGACGAGCTTTCCCCCACCTATATCAGCGAATTGGTGAAGGCCGGAATCACCAGCATCCAAGTCATCGATGAGGAAGCAGAGGGAACCTTGCATTCACGCATCATCCTCAACTGTTTTGAAGTCGAGGATGCGAAGTATACCCAGGAAGGCAACGATGAGCCTACCAAGGAAGACGTGCTGTCCCCTATCTATTCCGTGCTCCAGCCAGGCGAGATGATCGCCATCGAGCGGGCGGAGAAAGACCTTCCGGACACCTTCTTCTCAAGCCGCCGCTACGACCTCGGCAGTGTGGGCCGGTACAAATTCAATAAGAAGTTTGGAACTGGAGACGATGAGAGCGATGAAGCCGCGAGCACTGAGCTTACGGTCCTTACTCCGCAGGATATCGTCAACACCATGGGCTTCTTGATCAAAGTGTACATCGGTGAAGAGAATGTCGATGATATCGACCACCTCGGCAACCGGCGTGTGCGGTCGGTGGGTGAGTTGCTGCAGAACCAGTTGAGCAGCGCCTTCGCCCGCATGGAACGCATCGCCCGTGAACGCATGAATCTGGAGACCAACCAGGTGAAGCCGCAGGACTTGATCTCAATCAAGCCCGTGGTGGCCGCCATCAAGGAGTTCTTCGGTTCCAGCCAGCTGAGCCAGTTTATGGACCAGGTCAACCCGCTTGCGGAACTCACTCATAAACGCAGGCTGAACGCCTTGGGACCGGGAGGTCTCTCCCGTGACCGCGCTGGATTCGAGGTCCGCGATGTCCACTATACCCACTATGGACGCATGTGCCCCATCGAGACTCCTGAAGGTCCGAACATCGGGCTGATCGTCTCCTTGGCCAACTATACCCGCGTCAATGCGCACGGCTTTTTGGAAAGTCCTTATCGGAAGGTCATCAATGGCGTGGTTTCCACCAGTTACCGCTACCTCGATGCCAATGATGAGGAGAAATATTTCATCGCCCAGGCGAGTGCGAAGCTGGATGAGGAAGGCAACTTCTTCGACCACGATATCCCGGTGCGGCGCAGCGGGGACTACACCACCCGTACCGCCCAGGAAGTCAAGTTCATGGATGTGTCGCCAAAGCAGGTCATCAGCGTGGCCGCATCCCTCATTCCCTTTCTCGAGCACGATGACGCCAACCGCGCACTGATGGGTTCGAACATGCAGCGCCAGGCCGTTCCTCTGCTTTTCCCCGAGACCCCGTTTGTGGGAACCGGTATGGAAGCCAAGACCGCCTACGATTCTGGTGTTCTGGTCAAGGCCCGTCGGACTGGCACCGTATCCTATGTCTCTTCCGTGCAGATCACCATCACACCTGATGAACCGGAGATCGCCGGCGAGGTGGATGTGTATGACATCCGGAAGTTCGAGCGGACCAACCAGGACACGTGCTTCAACCAGAAGCCGATCGTCACCGTTGGCACCCATGTCGAGGCCGGGACGGTTCTCGCCGATGGTCCCGCCACTCAGAACGGTGAGCTCGCCCTAGGGCGCAACATCCTGGTGGGATTCGTCCCCTGGAATGGATACAACTACGAGGATGCCGTCTTGATTTCCGAACGTGTGGTGAAAGAGGATATCTATACCTCCGTCCACATCAAGGAATTCACCACCGATATCCGCGAGACCAAGCTGGGACCGGAGAAACTCACCCGTGATATCCCCAACACCAGCGAGAAGACCTTGGAGCAGCTCGATGAGGATGGTATCGTCCGCGTCGGGTCGGTTGTGAAGCCTGGCCATATCCTGGTAGGTAAGGTGACTCCAAAATCGGAATCCGACACCACTCCCGAATTCAAGCTGCTTAACTCGATTTTCGGCGAGAAGGCCAAGGAAGTCCGAGACACCTCCCTCAAGGTCCCCCATGGAACCGAGGGTACGGTGATCGACATCCAGCGGCTGAAACGGAGCGAGGGCGATGAGCTTCCTCCAGGAGTGGACGAGATGGTGAAGGTCCTTATCGCCACCAAGCGTAAGCTTCGGCAGGGTGACAAGATGGCCGGACGCCACGGAAACAAGGGTGTTGTCGCCCGGGTTCTTCCTGAAGAGGACATGCCGTACATGGCTGACGGGACTCCGCTTGATGTGTGTCTCAATCCCTTGGGGGTTCCTTCGCGAATGAATATCGGACAGTTGATGGAGACGCAGCTCGGTTGGGCGGCCCATGTGCTGGACGAATGGTATTCCTCTCCCGTGTTCCAATCGGCATCCGTTGACCAGATTGAGGCCAAGATGCGCGAGGCCGGTCTTCCTGTGAACTCGAAAACCACACTGTATGATGGACGCACCGGTGTAGCCTTCGTGAACCCTGTGTTCTGCGGCTATATCTACTATCTTAAACTCCACCACCTGGTCGACGATAAGATGCATGCCAGATCCACAGGTCCTTACTCGCTGGTGACCCAGCAGCCGTTGGGTGGTAAAGCCCAGTTCGGTGGTCAGAGACTCGGTGAAATGGAAGTATGGGCGTTGGAGGCTTATGGTGCTGCGAACACCTTGCAGGAATTGCTGACTATCAAATCCGATGACATGAACGGAAGAGTGAAGATTTATGAGAGCATTGTGAAGGGCGAGCCAGCGACCAACGCCGGAATGCCTGAAGCGTTCAATGTGCTCGTTCAAGAGGTGCGCGGTCTTGCGCTCGATATGTCTGTGTACGACTCGAAGGGTAAGCAGGTTCCCTTGACGGAACGCGACGAAGAGCTGATCAACAAGAGAAGCGCGATCAACTAAGCAGGAGATATCGGATGAAGGAAATACAGGATTTCGACAGCATCATGATAAAATTGGCCTCGCCCGAACAAATCCGGGCTTGGTCATACGGTGAAGTCAAAAAGCCGGAGACTATCAATTACAGGACTCTTAGGCCTGAGCGTGACGGTCTCTTCTGCGAGAAGATTTTTGGCACGACCAAGGAATGGGAGTGCTATTGTGGAAAATTCAAGTCGATCCGCTATAAAGGTGTGATCTGCGATCGTTGCGGAGTTGAAGTCACGCACTTCAAGGTCCGCCGCGAACGGATGGGACACATCGATCTGGCTTCGCCCGTCTCTCATATCTGGTATTACCGTTCGGTGCCGTCTCGAATGAGCCTGCTTCTCGATATCCCACGGACCTCTTTGCAGTCGGTTCTCTATTATGAGAAATATGTGGTCATCAATCCTGGTGAGACCGACCTGAGATACCGTCAGCTTTTGAGCGAAGAGGAGTACTTCCAGGCCCGTGACCAATTCGGTGAATCCTTCCAGGCCGGAATGGGTGCGGAAGCCGTACGCTCGCTTTTGGAGAACCTCAACCTTGAGGAGCTCTCAGCTGAGCTGCGGATGCAGATGCTGGCGAAGGGAGACAAGGCTGACAAGCGCCTCCTGAAGCGCATCGAGGTTGTGGAGAATTTCCGCGACAGCGGCAACCGTCCTGAATGGATGATCCTTACGGTTATTCCTGTCATTCCTCCCGAACTGCGTCCTATGGTGCAGCTGGATGGTGGACGTTTCGCAACCAGCGATCTCAACGACTTGTATCGTCGTGTAATCAACCGCAACAACCGGCTTACCCGTCTGATGGCGCTGCACGCTCCTGACATCATCATCCGCAATGAGAAGCGGATGCTGCAGGAAGCCGTGGATGCACTGTTTGACAACTCCAAAAAGAAGCGGGTGGTCAAGGGTGCCTCCAACAGGCCTCTCAAATCGTTGTCCGACATGCTCAAGGGCAAGCAGGGCCGGTTCCGGCAGAACCTTCTTGGAAAGCGGGTGGACTATAGCGGACGTTCCGTAATCGTAGTCGGCCCCGAACTCAGGCTCCATCAGTGCGGTCTTCCCGCCAAGATGGCGTTGGAGCTCTACAAGCCCTTCATCATGAAGAAACTTGTTCAGAAGGGCGTTGTCTACAATATCAAGAAAGCCAAGACTCTTGTCGAGCAGGAGACCCCTGAGGTATGGTCGATCCTGGATGACGTGGTACGCGAGCACCCTGTGCTGCTGAACCGCGCGCCTACCCTCCATAGACTCGGTATCCAGGCGTTTGAACCCGTGCTGGTCGATGGCAAAGCCATCAAGCTCCATCCGCTGGTATGCCATGCCTACAACGCCGACTTCGACGGGGACCAGATGGCTGTCCACGTGCCTCTTACCCAAGCGGCGCAGATCGAGTGCTGGACTCTCATGCTCTCCTCCACCAACCTTCTTGACCCAGCCAACGGCAAGCCCGTGGTGTTCCCTTCCCAGGACATGGTGCTTGGTATCAACTACCTCACCCGTGAGATGAAGAACGCCAAAGGCACTGGTCGCTTCTATGACACTATCGCGGAGCTGATTGTCGCTATCGAAGCTGGCGCATTGTCCTACAACGCGCTTATCCGGTATCGGCTGCCTGATGGAAGCATCATCAACACCACCCCCGGACGGGTGCTCTTCAATGCGGAGATGCCCCCTGAGATCGGTTTTCAGAACATCTGTTTCGGAGACAAGGAACTGAAACGTCTTGTCGGTTCGGTCATCCATAAGCAGAAATCCTCCATCGCGGTGAAGATGCTTGACTCCATCAAGGACGTCGGTTTCAAATATGCGACAATCTTCGGTGCGACCATCGGGCTGTCCGATATGATCGTTCCCGATGCAAAGCGGACTCTCGTAGAGGCCGCCGACCGTCGTCAGTCCGAGATCCGCGAGCAATACCGCCAAGGACACATCACTCAGGATGAGCGCTACAACCGGGTTATCGAAGTGTGGAGCAAAACCACCGAGGATATCTCGAGCGCCCTTATGGAGGAATTGAAGGTCAGTCAGAATGGATTCAATCCACTGTACCTGATGGCCGACTCCGGCGCCCGCGGTTCCAAGACCCAGATCCGCCAGCTTGGCGGTATGCGTGGTCTTATGGCCAAACCGTCAGGAGACATCATCGAGTTCCCCATCCGGTCGAACTTCAAGGAAGGACTGTCGATCATCGAGTTCTTCATCTCCACCAACGGAGCCCGCAAAGGACTTGCCGACACCGCCCTCAAGACGGCCGAGGCAGGGTATCTCACCAGACGACTGGTGGATATCGCCCAGGATGTAGTCATCAATGAAGATGATTGCGGCACCATCAACGGCATAGCCCGTACCGCCATGAAGGACGGGGACGAGGTTGTGGAACCACTGGCCGACCGCATTGTGGGCCGCTATACCTTGGAGAAGGTGAAGCATCCAATCACAAACGAGCTGATTTTGGATGTGAACCAGGAAATCACCTTGGATTACGCCAAGACAATCGAGGAAGCCGGCATCAGCACGGTGCTTATCCGCACTGTGCTCACATGTGAAGCCAAGCATGGCGTCTGTAGGAAATGCTACGGAAGAAACCTTGCCACCAACCGCCAGGTTGAGATCGGCGAGGCTGTGGGGATCATCGCCGCGCAGTCCATCGGGCAGCCGGGAACCCAGCTTACGATGCGTACGTTCCATATCGGAGGCACCGCGACCAGCGGCGCTGAGGAAAACAAGATCGTCCTTGGCCATCCCGCGGTGATCAACAGTATCACAGGCACGCTTGTCGAGACTGAAGATGGCTCCAAACTGTTCACACGGAAGGGGTATATCAACTTCTCACGGGTGCTGAGCGAGATTCCTGTGGCCAACAACTCCAAGATGCTTGTGGCCGATGGCGACAAGGTCTACCATGGTATTCCGTTGTATCTGGATGCCAAGGGCAAGCCGGTGACGGCGAAGGAAGTCGGTATCATCAGAGTGTTCCACAACCGGATGCTGGTTGTGTCGCAGGATCAGCGGCTGGATATCAGAAACGGGTCGGAATTGAAAGTCCGTGAGGATATGATTGTCGCCGCCGGAGATCCAGTGGTCGTGTTCGACCCCTTCAGCGAGCCTATCATCGCTGAGTTCGATGGAAAGATCGAGTTCGTCGACATCAAGCTGGGGACCACGCTTAAGGAAGAAGTCAACGTCGAGACGGGAAGTATCGAGAAGAAGATCACCGACCATATCAGCGAGACCCTCCAGCCGCGGATCACCATTGTGGGTGACGCCGGCCAGATTCTGGCGACCTACTTCCTGCCAGCCTCCTCGTACCTGAACATCGATGACGGTGTGAAGGTGAAGAAGGGGCGGATCCTTGCCAAGCTGCTGAAGGAAAGTGTGAAGACCAAGGACATCACGGGAGGCCTGCCACGGGTTGGCGAGCTGTTCGAAGCCCGTCGTCCAAAGAGCCCCACCGTCCTTTCCCAAGTGGAAGGCATTGTGAAGTTCGGCGCTGTGGTGAAAGGTAAGCGCGTGGTCATCGTCGAAGATGATTTCGGGCATCAGTTCAAGCATCTGGTTCCGATGAGCAAGCATATGCTCGTTCGCGACGGGGATAGGGTGGAGGCTGCCGAACGTCTGTGCGATGGCGCTATCGATCCGCATGATATTCTTGACATCCAGGGTGAGAACGCGCTGCAATCGTTCCTGTTGGATGAAGTTCAGGAAGTCTACCGGTTGCAAGGTGTTGATATCAACGACAAGCACCTGGGCGTGGTCGTGCGGCAGATGCTGAGAAAAGTCGAGGTCATCAGAGTCGGGGATACGAGTTTCATCCAGGGACAGCAGGTGGATAAATTCCGTTTCCATGACGAGAACGCCCGTGTGCTCCGTGAAGGTGGACAGCCGGCCGATGCCCGTCCGATGCTTCTGGGCATCACAAGAGCATCGCTCAGCATCGATTCCTTCATATCCGCCGCTTCGTTCCAGGAGACCACCAAGGTCTTGACAAACGCGGCGATTGCTGGTAGTAGAGATGTGTTGCGCGGACTGAAGGAGAATGTGATCATCGGACACCTGATCCCTGCTGGCACTGGTATGAAACGATACCGGAGCATCAAGGTGAAGGAAGAGAATCCGGTGGATCTTGGACAGAAAGTGCAATCGATCATGGGTTCGCGTCGGGCGGAATTGTTCGAAGACGATGACGACTACGATGTGGACGATCTTGTGGAGATGATATCCGAAGGTGAGACCCCTGATGATGAGGATAATGGCGAGGAATAAACCCCTTGCCCCTCCGATTCCGGGAAAACGGGGTTTCACATGCTGACTTTGGAGATGAGTATACATGGCAGGGGCGGGATGGTAGCATGCCGCCTTTGGACGCCACGTCGTTATGACGGACAGGCGTTGTGAATTTGAAGAAAGGGAGTGTATCGATAAGATGCCTACTATTAACCAGTTGATAAGAAAAGGGCGGAGCACAAAGGCCAATAAGACCAAATCCCCTGCCCTCCAGGGCTGCCCGCAGAAGCGCGGAGTATGCACCAGGGTGATGACCGTCACCCCCAAGAAGCCCAACTCGGCATTGAGAAAAGTCGCCAGAGTGCGCCTTTCCAATGGAATCGAAGTGACCGCCTACATCCCGGGTGTCGGCCACAATCTGCAGGAACACTCTGTGGTGCTGCTACGTGGCGGAAGAGTCAAGGACCTCCCTGGTGTGCGTTACCATATCGTTCGCGGAGCCAAGGATACTCTCGGTGTCAATGATCGCAAGAGAAGCCGCTCCAAGTACGGCGCCAAAAAGCCAAAGGCTTGATGAGAGGTAGAACATGGCAAGAAGAACAGTCGCCCCAGTAAGAGAAATCCTTCCGGATCCCGTGTACAACAGTGTGCTCGTGGAGAAATTCATCCGTCGCATGATGGTCGATGGCAAGAAGTCGATCAGTACCAAGATCATCTACAACGCGATGACGATCATGGGTGAGAAGAGTGGAGAGAGTCCCCTTGATGTATTCCTCAAGGCCCTTGAGAATGTGAAGCCGGTTGTGGAAGTCAAATCCCGCAGAGTCGGTGGAGCTACCTACCAGGTGCCCGTGGAGATCAAGGACAATCGCAGGGAAGCGCTTTCCATGCGTTGGATCATCACCGCGGCCCGTGCCCGGAATGGCAAATCGATGAGTGAGAAGCTGTCGTCGGAATTCCTTGATGCGTTTGCCTCAACTGGCGCCGCCTTCAAGAAGAAGGAAGACACCCACCGCATGGCGGAAGCGAACAAGGCTTTCTCCTCTCACAATCGCTAGGAATCCATTGCATATCAATCGGCTGTTGGGGACTGATGGGTTTCCGACAGCCTTTTTTTTCACTTGTATAAGAATAATTACGAATGTTGTGTAAAATTTGTGATTCCCTTGACACAAATTGGCAAACCTTCTATATTTGCAAAGGTGTCTTCTTATAACTGGCGGAATGCCTAGAAGACTCTGTCAGAGCCAAACCGATCGTCCTGTTGTAATGACATGGGTGGTAAGGTGGTTCCAGGCTACAGACTTTTGAAATCTGTACTATGTCGGTAGGCGTATAGCGACTTATCGACCTCTGGATCCACTTTCCTCCTCATTTATTCCAACAGAATACAGTTTGTCTCATTAGGATACGGTAAAGGCGTCTTGCCTTTATGGAATATGATATTTTTTTTTGTGACGGGAATAGTCACAAGGAGGAACTGATGGCTAAAGAAAAATTCTCAAGGACGAAGCCGCACGTGAACGTTGGTACCATCGGTCACGTTGACCATGGCAAGACCACTCTCACCGCCGCAATCACCATGTATTGCGCACGCAAGCATGGCGATAAAGTCATGAGATATGATGAGATCGACAACGCACCAGAAGAGAAAGCACGCGGAATCACGATCAATACCCGACACGTTGAGTATCAGAGTGACCTTCGCCACTATGCCCACGTTGACTGCCCGGGACACGCTGACTACATTAAGAACATGATCACCGGTGCCGCCCAGATGGACGGAGCGATCATCGTAGTCGCCGCAACCGACGGCGCCATGGCCCAGACCAAGGAGCACATCCTTCTCGCCCGTCAGGTTGGTGTACCCGCGATTGTGGTTTTCATCAACAAGGTCGACATGGTTGACGATCCGGACTTGATCGAGCTCGTCGAGGAAGAGATGCGTGACCTGCTTACCGCTTACCACTTCGATGGCGCCAACGCCGCAGTGGTCAAGGGTTCGGCCTATCTCGCCATGGAGCACCCGGACAATCCTGAGAACACCAAGTGCATCGAAGAGCTGCTGAATGCGCTAGACGAGTATGTTCCTCTTCCGGAACGTGCCGTCGACATGCCCTTCCTTATGCCTATCGAAGACATCTTCTCCATCTCCGGCCGTGGTACTGTGGTAACCGGAAGAATCGAACGCGGTATCGTGCACGTGAACGATCCTGTATCGATCATCGGAATCAAAGAGACCAAAGACTCCGTCTGCACCGGTGTTGAAATGTTCAACAAGCTGCTCGACGAAGGTCAGGCTGGTGACAACATCGGAGCTTTGCTCAGAGGTGTTGACAAGAAGGAAGTTGTCCGCGGTCAGGTTCTTGCAAAGCCCAAGTCGATCACCCCTCACGCCAAGTTCGTGGGTACTGTGTATGTGTTGAGCAAGGAAGAAGGCGGTCGCCACTCTCCGTTCTTCGCTGGTTATCGTCCCCAGTTCTATTTCCGGACCACTGATATCACTGGAACAGTGAACCTTCCCGAAGGCAAGCAGATGGTTCTCCCTGGTGACAATACCGAGATCCACGTTGAGTTGATCCACCCGGTCGCCATGGACAAAGGACTTCGTTTCGCCATCCGTGAAGGCGGCAAGACCGTTGCTTCCGGACAGGTTATTGAAATCGTTGAATGATATTGACGAATGTCTTGCTCGCCTCGATTGATGCGGGCAAGACCCGTTTTTTGGAGGAATGATGGCTAAGGATAGAATTCGGGTACGGCTGAGGGGTTTTGACATAGAGCTCGTTGAACAGAGCGCAAAGGCTATCGTGCAGACAGTGGTAAAGGCTGGTGCCAAAGTCTCTGGCCCCGTACCTCTCCCGACTCGTATCAACAAATATACTGTTCTGAGATCGCCCTTTGTCAACAAAAAGTCTCGTGAACAATTTGAGATGAGAACCCACAAGCGATTGATTGACATACTAGACCCTACATCAAAAGTCATGGATGCCCTTATGAAGCTTGAGCTTCCTGCTGGCGTGGATGTAGAGATTAAACAGTAATAGAGTTGAGGTAAGAGATGTTAGGGCTTATCGGCAAAAAAATTGGAATGACACAGGTGTTTGATGCCAATGGCAGGTTGACCCCTGTGACTGTGATAAAAATAGAGGAAAACGTGGTCGTCGAGAACCGTACCGTTGAAAAGAACGGGTACAAATCCTGCGTTCTCGGCTCCTTCGATAAGAAGAAGAACCGGACTACGAAACCGTATGCAGGGCAGTTCGAAGGTGTGTGCGCACCAAAGAAGACCTTGGTCGAGATGCGTGACTTCGATAAGGAAGCCGTGGTTGGCGAAGTTCTGGGTGTTGATATGTTCAAGGATATCCTGTTCGTTGATGTCGTTGGCACTTCCAAAGGTAAGGGATACGCAGGCGGTATGAAACGCCACGGTTTCTCTGGAGGTCGTGCTACACACGGTTCTAAGTTCCACCGTGATATCGGTGGTACTGCAATGTCCTCGACTCCTGCACGCACATTCAAGGGCCATCGCATGGCTGGGCGTATGGGAACCGATCGGGTCACGGTGCAAAACCTCCGTGTTATCCGGGTGGATGAGGAGATGCAGGTTCTTTTGGTGAAGGGAGCGATTCCTGGACCCGCCCAGAGCGTAGTCATCGTGAAGAAAGCGAAGAAGAAGTAGAGGCGAGAAATGGAAACGAAAGTCTTTTCAATCAAAGGTGAGGAATTACGGGATATCACTCTCAGCGATAACGTATTCAACCGCGAAGTCAGCGATGGATCGATCTACTATGCGGTCAATAACGAGCTGGCCAACCGGCGTGTCGGTACCGCATGCACAAAGACCCGTGGAGAAGTGAATTATAGCAATACGAAGCCCTATAAGCAGAAAGGAACCGGTAATGCCCGAGCTGGAGATAAAAAGTCTCCGATTTGGGTCGGTGGCGGTACCATTTTCGGGCCAAAGCCGAGAGATTACAGCTACACCATTCCCAAGAAGATGAAGCGCCTCGCCATGAAGTCACTGCTTTCACTCTCCGTGCTTGAGAACAGACTCTCGGTGGTTGAGGATTTCACCATCGAAAGTGGCAGAACGAAGGAATTGGCGACTATCATCAATAACTTCGTAAAAGACAATAAGAGAACCATCCTCATTCTAAAGGATGATGATGTGATGATGAGACGTGCAGCGAAGAACATCCCTTACTTGCGCGTCCTTTCGTACAATCGGCTTTCAGCCAAAGAACTTCTTTATGGAAAGAAGGTTCTTATGCTCGAGACAGCCGCTACGAATCTCAATGAGTTCTACGGGGATAAATAAGGGGTTGAAAGTGAGAGTAGATCAAGTAATCATCGAGCCCGTGCTGACTGAGAAGTCAAACTTAGCTCGGGAGGCGGAAGCCAAGAAATACACTTTCAAGGTTGATCCTCAGGCAAACAAACTGGAGATCATGCAGGCGGTCAAGGAGCTTTTCTCCGTTACTCCTGTAAAGTGTAACGTCATTTCTGTGAAGGGTAAGCCAAAATACACCCGCGGCAAGGGCGGTCATGTCGCCGGAACCACCGGTGATTGGAAAAAGGCTATCGTAACGTTGGCAAAGGGTGATGTCATCCCGGCCATCGAAGGTCTGTAGGAGGTTAGCTGTGGCACTGAGAAAATATAAAGCATATACTCCTGGCCTTCGCCAGAAGACCACGCTGGTCTTTGATGAACTCACTACCGATAAGAGTGAGAAGTCGTTGACCTCGAACCTGAAAAAGCACTCCGGACGTGATACGTTTGGACGGATCAGTGTTCGTCGTCGGGGTGGCGGCCATAAGCGGGCATACCGGATCATCGACTTCAAACGCGATAAGTTCGGTATTCCGGGTATTGTCAACACTATCGAATACGACCCGAACCGAAGCGCCAACATCGCTCTGGTTTTCTACGCCGATGGTGAGAAACGCTATATCCTGGCTCCTAAGGGATTGCAGGTTGGCACCAAGGTGATCAGTGGTCCGGACGTTCCTCTTGAAATCGGCAATGCGTTGCCTTTGAAGGGAATCCCTCTTGGGCTTACTGTCCATAATGTCGAGCTTCAGTTGGGCAAGGGTGGACAGCTCGTTCGGAGCGCCGGTCTTGGTGCGACGATCGTGGCCAAAGAAGGCGACTATGTCACCCTCAGGCTTCCTTCCGGAGAGATGCGGATGGTGTTCGGCGAATGCATCGCGACACTTGGCAGTCTTGGGAATGAAGACCACATGAATGTCACTCTCGGCAAAGCCGGCCGTTCAAGATGGCTTGGCAGACGTCCGAAAGTCCGTGGTATTGTCATGAACCCAGTCGACCACCCTCATGGTGGTGGTGAAGGCAAAACCGCTGCAGGAAGGCATCCTGTCACTCCGTGGGGACTTCCTACCAAGGGGTACAAGACTCGCAAGAAGAACAAGCCTTCGGGTGATTTCATCGTTAAGAAGCGGAAGTAGGAGTAGAAAAAGTGGCAAGGTCAATCAAGAAGGGTCCTTTTATTGATAAGAAATTATATAAAAGGATTTCGGATTCAAACAAAACTGGTCAGAAGCAGATGATCAAGACGTATTCCCGCACCTCTACGATTATTCCCGAGATGGTTGGATATACGATCTCTGTCTATAACGGTAAGACATGGGTACCTGTGTTCCTAACGGAGAACCTGGTCGGGCATAAGCTCGGTGAGTTCGCTCCTACGAGGATCTTCCGTGGCCACACCGCTTCTGACAAGAAAGCTAAAAAGTAATAGGTGTTGAAGATGGAAGCAAAGAAAGGTTTTAGAGCTTGTGCGAAGTACTTACCGGCATCTCCTTCCAAGGTCCGCCCCGTTGCTGACTTGGTAAGAAGAAAGCCCTATGTCGAAGCCCTGGCGATTCTCGACGCTATGCCCCAGAAGGGTGCTTGGCTGATCAAGAAAGTCGTGCAATCCGCAGCCGCGAATGCGATGAGTCAGAACAAACGTCTTGATGAAGACCAGCTGATTGTCGCCGAGCTCTGCATAGACGACGGTCCCCGTATGAAGCGTGTGTGGCCTCGGTCACATGGAAAGCGCGATATCCTGTTGAAGAGACAGTGTCATATCACTGTGGTGCTCGACGAAAAGGTGGGGAAATAAATGGGCCAGAAAGTTAATCCAATCGGGCTCCGCTTAGGAGTCAACAAGACGTGGAAATCCAAGTGGTATGTGGATCCTAGGGAATATGCAGCGACTCTTCATGAGGATTTGAAGCTCCGCAAGGTTCTTCTCACTTGTCCTGAAGTCCAAGGCGCTGAGATCTCCGATGTTGAGATTGTAAGGAAGCCGCAACGTGTCTCCTTGACCATTTCCACCAGTCGTCCTGGGATTATTATTGGTTCCAAGGGTGCGAATGTTGAAAAACTGGGCGCTCGTCTGCAGGGTCTCACCGATAAGAAAGTCCAAATCAAGATCAAAGAGATCAAAAAGCCTGAGGCCGATGCCCAATTGATCGCCGCAAGCGTTGCCAAGCAGCTGATGAACCGAGGTTCACACCGCCGGGCTCTTAAGACCGCCATCTCCAAAGCGATGCAGTCTGGTGCCCAAGGGGTGAAAATCAAGGTTTCCGGTCGTCTTGGTGGTAAGGAAATCGCTGGATCTGAATGGTTGAAGGATGGAAGAATACCGCTCCATACCCTAAGAAGCGATATAGACTATGGTTTCGCTCAAGCGAACACTACCTTTGGCGCCATTGGCGTGAAAGTGTGGGTGTTCAATGGTGAGATCCTAGACAAGGCAAAGAAAGACGACGCCGGCCTCTTGGTGAAAAAGACCCCCAAGGAGCGCATGGATGGCGTTGAGGCGAGGAGTTAGTACATCATGCTTAGTCCAAAAAGAGTAAAGTACAGAAAGAAGCAGAGAGGTACCAGAGACGGTGTCGCCCACAAAGGCAATTCATTGGCTTTCGGGGAATTCGGACTCATTGCGGTTGAGCCAAGATGGATCACCAACCGTCAGATTGAGGCTGCCCGTGTAGCCATGACCCGCCATATCAAGCGCGGTGGTAAGGTGTGGATCCGCATCTTCCCCGATATGCCGTTCACCAAGAAGCCCGCTGAAACCAGGCAGGGAAATGGAAAAGGTAGTCCTGAGGGATGGGTCGCAGTCGTCAAGACCGGAGCGGTCATGTTCGAGATGGGTGGTGTCGAGGAAGAGCTTGCTCGTGAAGCGCTTCAGCTTGCTGCCTCAAAGCTTCCGATTAAGACGAAGTTCATTATGAGAAGGGATGTGGAGTAGGTTATGAAAAATTCGTATTCTGATTTGACCTATGCGGAATTGGTTGCAAAAAGGGATGAACTCCGTAAGGCCGCTCTCAATCTGAGAATGTCAAAAGTTCTTGGGCATGTTGAGAATCCTTTGGCGGTGCGGACTACCAGAAGGCAGATAGCTAGGCTGAACACCCTCATCCACGAGTATGCATTGGGCATACGTGTTAAATCCAATTAAGTGAGGTTTGAGTCTTATGGAAGCTAATAAGAAGAGATTCACCGGTTTGGTGACCAGCGATAAAATGGACAAGACCATCGTCGTCGCGATATCGACAAGAAGACTGCATCCTCTCTATAAGAAGTATGTCACCAAGACTAAGAAGGTCAAGGCGCATGATGAGAGTAATGACGCCCATATCGGAGACACAGTCCGCGTGGTCGAGTGCCGTCACATCAGCAAAGACAAATGCTGGCGCCTCGAGCAGATCGTGGAACGGGCGAAGTAGGTAAGGAGCAACGTCATGGTACAGATGCAGACATATTTGAACGTAGCGGACAACAGTGGTGCCAAAAGGGTCCAGTGTATCAAAGTCTTAGGTGGAAGCCATAGGATGGTTGCTGGAGTCGGGGACATCATCGTTGTAGCGGTTAAAGACGCACTTCCGAATGGCGCCATTAAAAAAGGCGATGTTTTGAAATGCGTGATAGTTCGGACGAAGAAAGAATACCGGAGACCTGACGGTACCTATATCAGGTTCGATGACAACGCATGTGTTGTCATTGATGCCAACAATAACCCGCGCGGTAAGCGTATCTTTGGGCCAGTCGCTCGCGAACTTCGCGAGAGCGGTTTTGTTAAGATCGTTTCTCTTGCGCCGGAAGTGTTGTAGGAGTTTTGAAGATGAAACTGAAGAAGAATGACAATGTCAAGGTTCTTGCGGGAAAGGACAAAGGTAAGACCGGTCGCATCCTGAAGATTGACCACGAGAGCCAAAGGGTCATCGTCCAGGGTGTGAACATGGTCAAGAAGACCATGAAGAAACGCTCGCAGCAAGACCAGGGCGGTATCAAGGAAATCGAGGCACCGATCCATGTTTCCAATTTGGCTTTACTCGTGAAGAACGGGATAACAAGCCGGATCGGTTTCAAGTTTGACGAGAACGGAAGAAAAGTTCGGTATGCGAAGAAAACCGGGGAAGTGATCTGATGGAAAAGTTCGTACCAAGTTTTAAAAAGATGTACCTTGAGAAAGTTGCTCCTGAACTTTTCGCTGAGTTTGGCTATAAGTCAAAAATGCAGGTTCCTGCGATTGAGAAGATTTCCGTCAGCGTTGGCGTTGGTGAAGCTGTAGTGAACAAAAAGCTTCTTGATGCAGCGGTGAAGGAATTGGAACAGATCACTGGACAGCATGTACTGAAAACCAAAGCACGTAAGTCAATCGCAAACTTCAAAGTGCGCGCTGGACAGGAAATTGGCGCAGTGGTTACCCTTCGGGGCAACAACATGTGGTTTTTCCTTGAACGGTTGATCGGCGTCGCCCTCCCTCGGGTCAAGGACTTCAAGGGTGTCAATCCCAACGCCTTCGATGGCAATGGAAACTATTCCCTCGGTATCACCGAGCAGATTATTTTCCCTGAGATTGACTACGACAAGATTGAGCGTGTCAGTGGGTTGAACGTTGCTATCGTGACTTCGGCCAAGACCGATGAAGAGGGGTTTGCCTTGCTGAAGAAGCTGGGAATGCCCTTCAGCAAATAAGGTGGAGTAGACAAAGATGGCAAAGAAATCATTGATCATCAAGGCGAACAGAACGCCAAAGTTCAGTACCAGAAAGGTCAACCGTTGCAAATTGTGTGGAAGACCTCGCGGATATATGCGGAAGTTTGAGATGTGCAGGATTTGCTTTCGAAAGTTAGCCAGTGAAGGGCAGATTCCTGGTGTTACCAAATCCAGCTGGTAGGAGTATAACATGGCTATAAGTGATCCTGTTGCTGATATGCTGACAAAAATCAGAAATGCTAGCCTTGCTAAGCATGAGAAAGTGGAAATCACCACTTCTCGGATTAAACTTCAGATTGTCAAGATTCTGAAGAATGAAGGTTATATCAAGAATTTTAAGAAAGTGGTGAACAAGGATGGCGTGAATTATATTCGGGTCTTCCTTAAATATGATGATGAACAGAACCCAGTTCTTCATGGTATCGATAGGCTCTCAACTCCTGGTAGAAGAGTCTATTCCGGGTATCGTGACATGCCGAGAGTCTATAACGGCTACGGAGTGGTGGTCGTCTCGACTTCTTCCGGTGTGATCACTGGTAAGAAAGCAAGTGAGAAAAAGGTCGGTGGCGAACTGATCTGCTCTATTTGGTAAGGTGGTGAACTATGTCTCGAATAGGTAAGTTGCCAATAGTAGTGCCCAAAGGGGTCAAGGTATCGGTCAGTTCCGATTTGATCTCAGTCGAGGGGCCGAAAGGGAAACTGGTTCAGAATTACCGTCCTGAAGTGGAAATCAAGGTTTCCAACGATCAAGTGGTGGTGACTAGAAAAGAGGAGTCCATTATCGGACGCAGCTATCATGGATTGTACCGGCAGTTGCTGAACAACATGATTCTCGGCGTGTCGACTGGATTCTCCAAGAAACTCGTGGTGAATGGGGTTGGATACCGTGCTGAGGTCAAGGGCGATAGTCTGATGTTGAACCTAGGCTTCTCGACTTCGATTCAGTTTATGATTCCCAAAGATTTGAAGATCACCTGTGAGAACCAAACCACCATCGTCATCTCTGGCGTTGACAAGCAGCGGGTTGGCCAGGTAAGTGCCGAGATTCGTTCTCTACGAGCTCCCGAACCGTACAAAGGCAAGGGAATCAAGTATGATAACGAGGTCATCAGGCGCAAAGTCGGTAAGTCCGGCGGTAAGAAATAAGTAGGGTGAAGAAATGAACAGAGTATTGGATAAGCAGAGAAAGCGTGCGAAGCGTAAGGTTCATATCAGAAAACATATCTCCGGTACCGCGACCACACCGAGAATGAGTGTCTTCAGAAGCAACTCCCACATGTATGTGCAGGTTATCGATGATGTTGTGGGAAACACCCTTGTTTCCGCCAGCAGCATGGAAGCCGAACTCCGTGGACTTAAGAACACGGTTGAGGATGCTGCGAAATTGGGTGAGATAGTTGGAAAGCGTCTCCTCGAGAAGAACATTGATTCCGTGGTGTTCGATCGTAACGGGTATCTCTTTCACGGTATTGTGAAGAGCATCGCCGATGGCGCAAGAAAAGCCGGGATCAAATTCTAGGGGGATATGGTGGATAAATCAGATAGAAACAAAGACAGCGAGTTTGTTGAAAAGCTTGTGAAGCTTAATCGGGTTTCCAAGGTTGTGAAGGGTGGTAGAAGATTCTCTTTTGCAGCTCTCGTCGTCGTTGGAGATCAGAAGGGAAGGATTGGCTATGGGTCCGGTAAAGCGAATGATGTGACTGAAGCCATCCGCAAAGCCGTAGACAAAGCCAAGGATAGTCTGGTCACTATTTCAATGATCAAGACAACCATTCCCCATGAAGTGGTCGGCGACTATAAGAGCGCGAGCGTCCTGCTTCGTCCTGCTGTTCCTGGTACCGGTGTTATCGCCGGAGGAGCTGTCAGACACGTGATGGATGCTTGTGGGATAAAAGACGTGTTAAGCAAGTCGCTTGGGTCAAAGAACAGTATCAATACGGTGAAGGCTACCTTCGTCGCGCTTGAGACCTTGTTCGATGCCAAGAAACTCGCGAAAAGCCGGGGAAAGTCCCTGAACGAGATGTGGGGTTGAGTCAATGGCAGAAGTAAAAAGAATTAAAGTGACCTTGGTCAAGAGCGTTATCGGTAGCTTGCCTGTCCAACGCAAGACAGTGAAGGCTCTTGGACTTGGAAAAATCAGTAGTTCAGTGGAACATGATGCGTCCCCTGCTATAAAAGGCATGGTCCGTGCTGTATCCCACCTGGTTAAGGTCGAGGAGATATAAAATGGGACAGATTTGCGCGCCTTTCGGTGCTAATACTAAGAAAGAAATCGTTGGCCGTGGAAACGGATCCAAAGGCCGCACCTGCGGTCGGGGAAACAACGGCCAGAACGCTCGTTCCGGTGGTGGTGTACGCCCTGGGTTTGAAGGCGGACAGAACCCTCTCTACAGGCGTGTCGCACGTCGTGGATTCTCCAACCATCCTTTCAAGCAGGAATTCCAAGTGGTTTCTCTTGACGTGATCTCGGTGAAATACGAGGATAACGAAATCGTGACTCTCGACTCCCTCAAGGATCGTTGCATTGTGAAGGGTGTTGACATTCAGGTTAAGATTCTCGCGAATGGGGATCTGACCAAAAAGGTTATCTTTGAAGGACTCAAGATATCCGCGACCGCGGTCGAGAAGATCAAGGCTGCGGGCGGCGAAATCAGATAAGAAAGAGGGTCGTGATGTCTAACTCCTTAGTGAATATGTTCAAGATTGAGGAACTCCGGAAGAGGATTGTCTTTACTTTCCTTGCGCTGGTGGTTTTCCGCGTCGGAGCGTTCATTCCAATACCAGGAATCGATCCTGAGGTTCTGAAACTCTATTTTCTTTCACAAAGCAACTCCACAACCATCGGGTTGACGGAGTATCTGAACTTTTTCGCTGGTGGCGCTTTCTCGAATTTCTCTGTGTTTATGTTGGGGATCATGCCGTATATATCGACACAGATCATCCTGCAGCTGCTCATGCTGGTTGTACCCAGTTTGAAAAAGCTGACTGAAGACGCTGAGGGGAAGAAAAAGATCCAGCAGTATACAAGATTCGGCACCATTTTCGTGTGCCTGATCCAGTCCTATGTCGTTACTATCTACGCGCAGTCGATTCCAAACGTCATGACGCTAGGTATCGTTCCCTTCACTCTCGTCGCCATTCTCACTGTCACCACAGGTACCATGTTCCTAGTGTGGCTTGGCGATCAGATAACTCAGAAGGGAATCGGCAATGGTATATCCATTTTGATTTTCGCCGGCATTGTCGCCCGTATTCCTGATTCCTTGGTCACCTTGTGGAAGAGCGTCCAGAATGGGACTCTCAACCCAATCGTGGTATTGGTGGTTTTGGGTATGTTCGCCGCAGTCGTCGCCTTGGTGGTGTATGAACAGCGCGGACAGCGGAAGATACCGGTGCAGTACGCTAAGAGAGTTGTGGGAAGGAAGATGTACGGTTCGCAGAACACCTACATTCCTTTCAAAATCAACCCTTCCGGCGTTATTCCTGTGATCTTCGCCTCGGCTCTGCTTTCATTCCCGTTGCAGATCGCGGCGTCTCTAGGACCTGAAGTAAGATGGCTGCAGGCAGTGGCCAACTGGCTTGACCCGCAAGGTGCCCCCTATCTGATCATCTACACCCTGCTGATCATCGCTTTCGCTTTCTTCTACACTCAGGTCAGTTTGAATCCGATTGAGATGGCCAAGCAGATCAGAGAGAATGGTGGTTCGGTTCCAGGAGTCCGTTCTGAGAAGCTGGAGGAGTACCTGACAAAGGTTCTCAACCGCATTGTGCTTCCAGGCGCCCTGTTCCTTGCCTTCATCGCTTTGATTCCTACGGTGGTTCAGAAGTTCTTCAACTTCCCTGCCTCGGTGGCGATGCTGCTTGGAGGTACCTCGTTGATCATCATGGTTGGAGTCGATCTTGACACGATGTCTCAGATTGAGGGAATCATGAAGATGCACCATCACGATGGGATTACTTCAAAAGGTAAGATCAAGGCACGGAACTTATAGGAGAATTGTGAAATGAAAGTACGAGCAAGTGTCAAAACGATGTGTGACAAGTGCAAGGTCATCAGACGGGCTGGGGTGGTTCGCATTGTGTGTGAGAACCCCAAGCACAAGCAGAGACAGAGATAAGATCTTAACGAGCGCGTAAGAGGAGGCCAGTTAATGGCGAGAATTGCAGGTGTGGATTTACCAAATAAAGCAGTGAAGATTGCTTTGACCTATATCTACGGAATTGGCAGAGTCTCTGCAGTTGAGATTTGCCAGAAGACCAACATCAATCCGGACGAAAGGATCAACAACCTTTCCGCAGATGATGTGAACGAGCTCCGGAAGATGATTGAGAGTGAATATAAGGTCGAAGGCCGTCTCAGGACAGAAGTCGCCCTCAATATCAAGAGGCTTATGGATATCGGTTGTTACCGAGGTCTAAGGCACAGAAAGGGCTTGCCGGTTCGGGGGCAGAGGACTAAGACCAATGCCAGAACACGTAAGGGTAAGAAGAAGACTGTCGCTGGAAAGAAGAAATAAGGAGAGTTGAACGTGGCTAAAGCAAAGCGCAAAGTCAAGAAGACGGTATATGAAGGCAATGTATATATCCAAGCTACCTTCAACAATACCATTGTGACGGTCACAGATCTGACTGGAAACGCCGTTTCGTGGGCAAGTTCCGGTGGTCTTGGCTTCAGGGGTGCGAAGAAATCCACTCCTTATGCAGCACAGACCGCTGCGGAGACCGCCGCCAAAAAGGCGATGGACTATGGTCTTCGTGAAGTGAATGTTTTTGTGAAGGGACCTGGGGTTGGTCGTGAATCAGCTATACGGACCCTTGGTATTCTTGGTTTGAAGGTTAGGAGTATCCGGGATGTCACCCCGATTCCCCACAATGGCTGCAGACCAAGAAAGACTCGCAGAGTCTGATAAGGAGTAAGGAAGAAACATGGCTAGATATACAGGACCAAAGTGCAGATATTGTCGCGCTGAGAAAGTTAAGCTTTTTCTCAAGGGTGTAAGATGCCACACTGGCAAATGCCCCTTGGCTAAGAAAGCAGGACTTCCTGGTAAGGATCCTCGCGCCCGACAGAAGAAGATGACCGACTATGGAATGCAGCTCCGTGAGAAGCAGAAGCTCAAGAGGATGTATTGCATGCTCGAGAAGCAGTTCAAGCTCACCTTTGATGAAGCGGCGAGAATCCAGGGTAAGACTGGTGAGAACCTGATCATGCTCTTGGAAAGGCGTCTCGACAACGTGGTGTTCAGGATGCATTTCGCCAATAGCAGGAATCAAGCCGCTCAGCTGGTCAACCATGGACACATCTATGTCAATGGCACCCGTGTGAATATCCCTTCCTACCGCCTCAAGGTCGGTGATGTGGTATCCGTGGGTCTTCATGGACAGAAGATGATACTCATAAAGGAAAACCTTAAGGAATACTCCAAGTCTGGCATCTCTCCCTGGCTCTCCCTCGATCCCGATACCATGAAAGGCACGTTCCTGGCGGTTCCCAGACGTTCCGACGTATCCGAGGTCGCGGACATCAATGAGCAGTTGGTCGTCGAACTCTATTCCCGATAAGGAGTGAACATGGCACGAAAAAACCTGTTGAAAGGATTTAAGAAACCGAAAGGAATCACCTTTGAACATAGCTTGGTTGAGCCGAATTCTGGAAAATTCATCGCCTATCCATTTGAGAGAGGCTTTGGAACCACCATCGGCAACACCTTGAGGAGAATATTGCTCTCTTCCATCCAAGGGTACGCCGTTACAGCCGTTAAATTCACCAGCTTCAATGAAGAAGGTGTTCCTCATTTGATTTCGAGTGAGTTCGAGGCGCTTCCGGGTGTTCAGGAAGATATCGCGGAAATCATCAGCAGGGTCAAGAAGCTCCAGCTGCAGATGCCCGAGGATATCGAGGGGACGGTCCTGCTGGTTGAATGCAAGGGACCCGGTCTGATTACCGGCGCCAACTTCGAGCTTGATACCGTCAAGGTGATGAACAAGGATCTTTTGATCTTCACCATGATGGAGGATGCAAACATCGAGATGGAGGTTCAGATCGACCTCTCGAGAGGTTATGTGCCTGCGGAAGTCAATGAAAAGTACATCGAGGAGATTGGAACCATTCCCATCGACGCTTCGTTCTCGCCAGTCTCAAGGGTGAAGTACACCATTGAGCCGACTCGGGTTGGACAGCGTAATGACTATGATAAATTGATTCTCGAAGTTTTCACCAATGGTACCATATCTCCAGAGAACGCGCTGGCCGAGGCCGCCAAGATAGCCAAGGACCACTTCGCGATCTTCATCAACTTTGATGAGAGCATTGTGAATAGCAATGATGAGATCGATGAGGAAGAAGAGCGTATAAGAAAACTTCTCGGCACCTCTGTGGAGGAACTGGAACTGACCGTTCGCTCAAGCAACTGCCTGAAGAACGCGAATATCCGGACGATTGGTGATCTGACCAAGAAGACCGAGGAGGAGATCGCGAAGACTAGGAACTTCGGCAAGAAGTCCCTCTCCGAGATTAAAGAAAAACTGAAGGAATGGAATCTGGGTCTTGGCATGACCGATTACAGTGTCCTGAAGAATTCGATCAGAATACCTGGGAACAAGGAAGAAGAGAATGAAGCATAAGATTGGTTTTAACGCATTGAGCCGCCGCAGTGGCCAACGTAAGGCGCTTAAGCGCAACATGGTTACGTCCCTCTTCAGATATGAGCGGATCGAGACTACGAAGGCTAAGGCGCACGAAGTGGCCCGCATGGCTGAGAAGATGATCACCCGCGCTAAGAAGGATTCTGTTCACGCCCGGCGGATTGTCACCCGTGATATCACCGATGATGGTATTGTGGCGAAGCTGTTCACTCAGATCGCGCCGCTGTTCGCCGACCGCAATGGTGGGTATACCAGGATTCTGAAGACAGGCAACCGACTTGGCGATGCCGCCGAGATGGTGATCCTTGAGCTTGTTGCCAAAACTGAGAAGCCCAAGAAGAAAGCCGACGACAAGAAAGAAGCAAAAAAGTCCACCAAGGACAAGGAAGAGAAAGCCTCGAAAGAGACTGCCGCTAAAGCGGAATAATCCTACTCCTGACAGATGACCCCCCGCGCTTCGGCTGAGAGGGTCACCATCCCGCCATTGTAAAATGGCGGTTTTTTTATGTTCTTTTGCAATAGAATTTTATAAATAGTGAGGATTGACCGCAGAAAATTACCTCAATTTCCAAGCTTACTTGACAAGTGTGAACTTCCTCTCTTATTATAGAAACAATATAATGAGGGGGAATCCATGAGTGTATTTTTGATTATCCCTCTTTGTCTTGGTTGTATCATTCTAGGTTGGCTAATTCGTTGGCTTTATGCGAGGTTCAAGCTTACTTCAATCGAACAGAAAGCTGTCAGATTGAATCAGGAAGCGATAAAAGATGCAGAGGCAAAGAGTAAAGAGCTTCTGCTTGAGACTCGTGATCAGTTGTTGAAAGAACAACAGCAACAGGAACGTGAAGCGAGAGAGCGCAGAAGTGAACTTCAGCGGACAGAACGAAGGTTGTTGCTGAAGGAAGAGAATTTAGAAAGAAAGCAAACGGAGCTAGATGTCCAGAGGCGGCAACTAGCGGACAAAGAGGTGAAGAACGCACAGCGTGAAAAGAAAATTTCTGACATGGAGGCTGCAAGGATAGCCGAGTTGGAACGGATCGCTGGCATGACGTCGGATGAAGCTAAGCTGTCGATTGTGGAGTCCATGCAGAATGAGGCGAAACACGATGCGCAGCTGATCATCAACAAGATTGAACAGGATGCGCAGCTGAAGGCAGACAAGCTCGCAAGGGATATTGTGGTGTCGTCCATT
This sequence comes from Sphaerochaeta sp. UBA6084, assembly GCA_002428625.1. Classification (GTDB taxonomy): domain Bacteria; phylum Spirochaetota; class Spirochaetia; order Sphaerochaetales; family Sphaerochaetaceae; genus UBA6084. The sequence goes on along the minus strand of DIXI01000009.1, from coordinate 84,490 downwards.
CAACGGATCGCTACAGAAGTCTCTTCTGAAGTCACTGTGAGCACAGTGAGTCTACCGAGCGATGAGATGAAAGGCCGGATAATCGGTCGGGAGGGTCGGAACATAAGGACCCTTGAGACTCTCACCGGTGTGGATGTGATCATCGACGATACTCCCGAGGCAGTGGTGATCTCCTGTTTCGATCCAGTACGTAAAGAGATCGCGCGTGTATCTTTGGAACGGTTGGTGCAGGATGGACGTATCCACCCAGCCCGGATTGAGGAAGTTGTAGCGAAGGTCACGAAAGAGATAACCCGGGTCATGATGGAGGAAGGAGAGAAGGTGATCTTCGATCTTGGGATCCATAATATGAGCCAGGAGATGGTTCGTGCCTTAGGTAGATTGCATTTCCGAACCAGCTATGGTCAGAATGTGCTCAACCATTCAAAGGAAGTCGCCATACTTTCCGGCATGATCGCCGCGGAAGTCGGCGCTGACAGGGATATAGCGCGACGCGGTGGCTTGCTGCATGATATCGGAAAAGGAATCGAAACCGATAGTGATGCGAACCATGCGGAAATGGGCGCTGACCTGGCCAAGCGACTTGGTGAGGACCCTAGGATTGTGAATGCCATCCTTTCCCACCATGACGATGTGGAGCCTTCTTGCATCGAATCGGTGATTGTGCAGATAGCGGATGCGATCTCGGCTGCCCGTCCTGGTGCCCGTCGCGAGACTTTGGACAACTATATCAAGCGGTTGGAAAGTCTTGAGGAAATCGCTGAAAGCTTCTCCGGCGTGGAGAAAGCCTATGCTATCCAAGCTGGAAGGGAACTTCGGATTCTGGTGAACAACGACAGCGTGTCCGATGATGGCGCGAAAGATATCGCCAAAGGCATTGCGAGTAGGATTGAGGCAGAACTTAGATATCCTGGTAGAATCAAGGTGACTATCATCCGCGAGACGCGGGTGGTTGAATACGCCAGGTGATGGTACAACAGCTGTATGGCGAAAAATTATAATCTGGTGGCTCTGCTGCTCGGGGATGTCTGTGGACAATCCGGGTGCAGAGCCCTTTTCTTAGGTCTCCCAAAACTCATTAAACGTACGAAGGCCGACATCATCGTGGTGAACGGTGAGAATGCCGCCGATGGTTTCGGTATCACCGAGGAGATAGCGCTTAAGTTCTTCTCCTTGGGTGTGCAGGTGATTACTTCTGGGAACCATATATGGCAGCGTGAGGATATCCTACCGTTCATGGAGCGGGACCATAGGATGCTTCGGCCAGCGAATTATCCTTCGGGTGCCCCAGGAGTGGGAAGCCACGTGTTCGAGGTCTCTGGTAAAAAAATCGCAGTGTTGAATCTCCAAGGACGCCAATCCATGCCCCCTTTGGACTGTCCCTTTCGTGTAGGAGTGGCAGCAGTGGAGAAACTGCGCCGCCAGACCCCGATCATCCTAGTCGACTTCCATGCCGAGAATACTGAAGAGAAAGAAGCCATGGGGATGCACCTGGATGGGAAGGTCTCCGTCGTGGTAGGGACTCACACCCATGTGCAGACCGCCGATGAGAAAATCCTGCCGAAAGGTACGGGCTATATCACCGATTTGGGTATGACCGGTCCAGTCGAAAGCGTTATAGGATCCTCTCCCAATATCTCAATCGATCGGCAGCTGACGCAAATGCCCTTGCGCAACCATGTGCTGGATACTTCTGCTTCAATCCAAGGGATTGTCTGCACGATTGATGCGGAAACCGGAAAAACTGTCGCAATCCAACGGATCAGTGAACAGTCCGAGCTATAGGTTGGGCATGGAAAAAATCAAACGGCGGCCATTGGCGGAAGTCCTTTCCAAACGGCATCCTGGATATTCCAAAGATCAACTGGTCGCGTATATTGTGTGCAAGAATGTCAAAGTGGAGGGGCAGATCTGTGCTGATCCGCGCGCCTTGGTGGATTCCGATGCACCTATCGAACTTATCTTTGACAAATATGTTTCCAGAGGGGGCTTCAAACTGGAGCATGCCCTTGATAGCTGGCAGATAGATCCTGCCTCTCTGGTGATGCTGGATGCAGGTTCCTCTACCGGGGGATTTACCGACTGCTTATTGCAGCGGGGTGCCGCGAGCGTGCATTCCGTGGATGTGGGATACAATCAGCTGGATTTCCGCTTGAGGACCGATCCAAGGGTGATTGTGCACGAGAAGCAGAATATTATGACATTGGAAGGTCTGGACCCTATCCCTCACGCCGCGGTGGCGGATCTTTCATTTCGTTCAATCCGGGGAGCTGCGTCCCATATACTCAGCCTCACCGAGCACAAATGGTTGATCTCTCTCATCAAACCCCAATTTGAAGTCCCTCGTTGGAAAGAAGGGTTCTTCGGCGTCGTGACCGATCCCGCATTGCTGATGGAGGTGATGTTGGGTGTCTATGAGGCGCTTGCTATGGAATCGGTCGGCATCCATGCCTTGGTTTCATCGCCGATTCTAGGTAGAAAGGGAAACACTGAGTTCCTTGCTCTCCTGAAACCCATGGAAGGGATGGCCCGCCAGGTGTTCAATGAGCAGCTTGAGCAGTTGGTGAAGTCCTCTAGCGATTCTCTTCCAGCTGAGAACCTTCAATAAGAATCACGATATCCCTCACCCCATCAAACCTGCGCAAAGTCCGCTTGATTTGGGCAATAGCCCCCTCTGCTCCAGTGTCTCCCCAAGTTGTAAGCTCAAGAAAAGCCTTCGATAGGTCTACATATACGATCCTATTGGAGATTGAGAGTCCGATTAGTTTGGTGCCGACCGGAATGAAGGAAACCGCACCCTTGGCCAGAGCTTCACGGGGTGGTCCTGCGAGCAGAGCCTCGACGGTTTCATGATAGATGCGGTTTCCAGCCACTCGGACGGGAAAGACCTCAAAAGAATAGCTGGAACCTGTACCCGGAATAGGAAACACCAGAGATACCACAGGCAGGTTGCCGCCGGGGGAGTTCTGTACCAAGGCTTTCTGGGCAAGGTGGGTCTGAACCAGTTCCAACATCCGCGACTCTTTGATGGAGCGGACTATCCGGGGCAGTGACACAATGCCCAATACCAATAATGCGATGATTAAGATCAACCATGCGTAGAGCAACCAGGGTTGACCTTTGCTGTCGTGAGGTCCGTCTGCCATGCTCCCAAGCATACACCATAACCTATTCTCTGACGAGCTTCTATTTACAATGGGGCTAAAACCCCGTATGATACAGCAATATATGAGAATACTGAAAGGAATTGCCGCTTCATCCGGAATTGGAATCGGAAAAGCGTTTCTATACATCCATGAAAAGCTCATAGTTCCTCATAGTGAAATTGAAGCATCCCAAGTGGATGCCGAGAAATCACGGTATCTCCATGCGCTCGAGGTAGTGGCTGGAGACCTGCAGGTCATTGGCGGTGGCGCATTTTCAAACGATCAGCATAAAATACTCGAGACCCACCTGCTCATGTTGCAAGACCCGGAATTCAAACATGAGGTGGTCAACACAATCTCCAACGAGCATAAGTGCGCGGAATGGGCGGTGGAGAATGTGCTTACCGGTCTCATCACCATCTTGGAGCAAGCTCCCGATCCCGTTCTGCGTGAACGAAGCGCGGACCTATATGATATCGGCTGGAGAGTGATCAGAAGCATGATGGGAAAACTGCGGCCACGGCTTTCGGCGATCCATGACGAAGTCGTATTGGTCGCAGACACACTGCTCCCTTCCGAAGCGCTCTCCCTGGACCCTCGAAATATCAAGGCGATCGCACTCAATGGCGGAGGGCGGACTTCGCATGTAGCTATTCTTGCCCGTGCCCTTCAGATACCGACTGTAGTAGGGCTTGGTTCGATCACTGATAAAGTCAGCACTGGCGATGAGATCATCGTCGATGGAAATCATGGGGAGGTCGCGGTCCGTCCTAGCAGCGCCTCCACGAGCAAGATGCGTCTCAGATATGAACGCTGGGTGGCGCATGAAAAGGAGCTTCAGGAACTTACCGCCCTTGACGCGGTAACCACAGATGGCCATCGGGTTGAATTGAAGGCCAATATGGAGACGCTGGAAGAACTTGATTCCGTTCTCAGCCATGGAGCTTCGGGTGTTGGTCTTTACCGCTCGGAGTTTTTGTTTCTAAAGCCCGGCGGAGCTTCGGAAGACGAGCAGTTCAATGCCTATCGCGCTGTCATAGAGAGAATGCGTGATGTGGGCACGGTGACCATCAGGACCATCGATGTCGGAGGCGACAAGGTGATTCCCGGTATGGATGGTTTTGGAGAAGAAAATCCCATACTTGGTTGGCGGGCGGTCCGTTTTTGTCTTTCCCGCAAAGACATTTTCAAGATTCAGCTCCGTGCGATGCTGAGGGCTTCCGCTTACGGAAAGCTCAAGATCATGTTCCCCATGATCAGCGGTATCGAAGAGCTGGAGAATGTGTTGCTCGTGCTGGAGCAAGTCAAAGAGGAATGCAGGAAAACGCAGGTTCCCTTCGATGAGGAGATCAAGATCGGCACGATGATCGAAGTTCCATCAGCGGCTCTTTGCGCCGATATCATTGCCAGAAAAACCGATTTCTTCTCAATCGGCACTAATGATCTTATACAATACACTATCGCGGTCGATCGGGGAAACGAAAAGATCGCATATCTGTACCAGCCTTTTCATCCAGGAGTCTTGCGTTTGATCAAGATGATTGTGGAGAAAGGGCACGAAGCCGGAATTCCCGTAGGTATGTGCGGGGAGATGGCAGGAGACCCTCTATCCTCAGTATTGTTGCTGGGATTGGGGCTCGACGAGTTCAGCATGAGTCCCCAGAGTTTACTGGAGATAAAGAACATCATCCGCGGCGTGTCGTTTTCCGATGCTCAGGAGTTGGCCGCCAAAGTGATGGAAATGGATTCGTATGTAAAAATCAATACATATGTAAGGGAATGGATGCATGACCGATTCGATAACTACGCCGCTGGTTAAACAGGGGCTTCCGATTGTTGCGATTATTGGACGACCCAATGTAGGGAAGTCGACTCTCTTCAACCGACTCGTGAAAAAAAGACGAGCGATAACAGATGCGACACCTGGTGTGACGCGAGACCCTATCCCCGAGCGTTGGCTGCTGGGGAATCATCCCGTCATGCTCATCGATAGCGGCGGGGTGAAGCTGGATAAGGAAGGCATTGATTTCGAAGTCTCCAAAAAGAGCCTTGGTTTGTTGAAGACCGCGGATGCGATCATTCTTCTCATGGATTGCACCGAGATCACCGCTGAAGATGAGATGCTCGTGAAGACGCTTCGTCCTTATGCGGACAAGGTCATCGTGGCCGTGAATAAAGTGGACGATCCCGTTCGTGACAATCTGGTATGGAATTTCTACTCCTTTGGCTATCCTCGTGTGGTAAGCCTTTCCTCGGCCCATGGCTTGGGAATCGATACTCTTGAGGAAGAGTTGATGAGAATGCTTGATTTCGTGGAGCTCGAGGAAGCCCCCGAAGAAGAGATCCGGATCAAGATCGCGGTGCTGGGCAAGCCGAACACAGGCAAATCCACGCTGACAAATCTGCTCACTGGCAAAGAGACGTCCATTGTGAGCGAGATTCCAGGCACCACACGTGATGTCATCCAGGGTGAATTCATGTATAAGGGTGCGAATTATACCGTTCTCGATACAGCTGGAATCCGACGGAAAAGCAAAGTTGAAGAGGATGTCGAGTACTATTCCGTCAACCGGGCTATAAGCACCATCGATGATGCGGATGTGATTCTGCTGATGATCGATGTGACTACAGGTTTGGTGGAGCAGGACAAGAAAATCGCCCAGCTGATTGTGCGTAAAGGCAAAGGGGTTGTCCTGGTATTCAACAAGACCGATCTACTGGTGGGTATGGGCAATGAGCTCGAGGCGATCAAGGACCGCGCTCGTTTTATCTTTCCGGTGCTCTCATTCGCTCCGATTGTACCTATAAGCGCGAGAGATGGTGTGGATGTCGATAAGCTGCTCGATTGCGTATGGTCGGTTTGGAAACAGCTGAACAAACGGGTGGAGACGGCTCAATTCAACAATTACCTACGGGCTTGGTCCGATGCCTATCAACCGCCCCGTGGCTCACGTGGCCACTACAAGGTGTTCTATGGCACACAGGTGAGCGCTCCCCCAGTAAGATTCCTTTTCTTCATCAACAAGAAGGATGGCTTCCCTATTGGATATGTGCAATATCTGAAGAACTGTATTCGCCGCGATCTTGGTTTCACGCAGATACCGATTGAGGTGGATTTGAAGGAACGCAGTCGCAACGCACCGGAGAAGCAATTGTAATGGCGGTCAAAGCGGTCTGTTTCGATATCGATGGAACGCTATACTCGAAGCGGCAGACCAACTGGAAGCTGATGGGCTCGTTCTGGCCTTCCCCCAGGCTGGCCTTTCATTATCAGAAATTCAGATACACCGTGCGTGGTGAGTTGGGCATACCTACAGTTCCCGAGAATCAAAAAGGTTTCCGGCGGCGTCAAGCCGCTTGGATTGTCAGAAACAGAGGACAGCAACCTACTGAGAGCGCTATCCGTAAGATGGAAGAACGTATAGAGAAGCAGTTCTATTCCAGCTGGAGGCGGACGTTTTCATCCCTTGTTCCGTATCAAGGCCTTCGCGAGGCGATTCTGCTCTTCAAGTCCAAAGGGTGCCGTATAGGCATCCTTTCTGATTTTCCCGTTGAGACCAAACTTAAAACTCTTGGAATCGAGGATCTCATCGACTTCGCTCTTTGTTCAGAGGAATCAGGTTATCTAAAACCCCACCCAAAGCCCTTTCAATTACTTGCCAAAAATCTCGGGGTAGGGGTTGAGGAAACCGTCTATGTGGGTGATAGTTATGATAAGGACATTCTTGGCGCGGCTGCTTTAGGGATGCGCACGTGCTTGATCTGCCCCAAAGCGAAGAAAAAGCGCTTGGATGCCGGATGGATGAAAGCACATGCGGCTGCCAGCTGCATCTGCTCCGATTATACGGAACTGAGCGAAATGGTTGTACATATGATTGATGGAGGTGTGTGATGAAAGACCTGGTTCCGATTCTCCTCTCAATAGTGTTGTTCACCATCACCCTTATCCTCATGTATGTGTTGCGAAGGGCGGACCAGAGGAACCGTAAGCTTGACCTGATGAAACGATATGTAGCCCAACACGAAGCCAACATGCGGGAGATTGGTGATGGATTTAAGGAAACGGTCGCGAACGTCGAAGAGAATATCGCGCAAAGCCAGCAGGAAGTGTTCCGACTTCTGCAAAGGTTGAAGACTCAGCAAGAGGATATCCAAGCGCACTCTGAAGATCTTGAGGAATTGCAGAAGACTCTCGCATACTATCACGAAGTGCTTGGCCAGCTCGCCGCGATGACCGAGAAAGCTGAGATCCGGACATCTTCGGTAAAAGCGGAGGTGGCTAAGGTCGAGCAGGTTCGGATGACGATCAATGATTTTTTCATCCAGATCGCAGCCGCTGAGGAAACCATCGGAAGAGACAAGGAGCAATTGCTTTTATTGGGCGATCAGCAGAAAGAAAAGCTCCACCTCCAGATTGAAGACTCCATAATTGTTGCTAAAGAACGGATTGAGGCTTTGCTGCAAGCCGCGATGTCACATACGGATAAATCGTTCCAGACCATGATCTCCACAGTCCAAGCCTTCTTGCGCGAACTGAACAACAGGACAGAGCTTTTGGAGTCTGTGGTGAAACGCCTTACGGATGCTTCAGCAGCTTCTTTACTTGCGCTGGGCACGGTGATTGATGATAAACGTGAGGAACTGAATCAACGCGCTGGGGTTCTTGAGGACTTGTCCGTCAAACGGTTGGAGATGGAGCGGCAGATTAGTGAGATGACGCTGTTGAAGGATGAGCTTGCTATAGAAGTCCAGACCGCTGAGAGGGATCTTGAGGGATTGAACCAGCAGGCTGCGGCTGCCCAGCAATTGATCCAGCATCAAAAGGCTCTGGTAGACGAACTGGATGCAGCCTTGGCAGCGAAACAGGCGCTTATAGAAGAGGAAGAGCGAAAGGAATTGCAACGACGGGCTGCCCAACTCAGCCCGGAACCTGAACTTGAGCTTGAGCCTGAGGAAGAGCCCGAACTTGAGCCTGAGGAAGAGCCAAAGAAATTAAGAATCCTTCATGGTCATTTTGAACCAGAAGAAGATGAGGAAGAAATAGTTCTTGATGAGGAGGAATGACCTTTCCCACATATTTCTGAAGGTTTTGACTCTCAAAGGGTGTCTGCCGCTTGCGACTGACCAATGAATCATGCTACATTCCTGCCGTACCGAGGAATCGGCGACATAAGAGTACTGTAGACCTGTTCTACTAGCCGATGACCGGTGCTTGCTGCAACGGGCCGTCGACATCACTCTCCGGTTGATACCACCGTTGCTTTCGTTCGAAACGCGTATCTCACAAGGTGGTTTTCCATGGCAAAATATGTATTCGTTACTGGTGGTGTTGTTTCCTCATTGGGGAAAGGAATCACTGCGGCTTCGCTCGGCTGTCTTTTAAAAAGCCGAGGACTGAATGTCACTGTCTTAAAGTTCGACCCCTATATCAATTTCGATCCCGGTACGATGAGCCCCTATCAACATGGAGAAGTCTTCGTTACCGACGATGGTGCGGAAACCGACCTGGACTTGGGCCATTATGAGCGCTTTTTGGATATCGCCATAGGTAAAGCCAATAACGTGACTGCTGGAAAAGTCTATTGGTCGGTTATTACCAAAGAACGTCAGGGCGAGTACCTAGGTGGTACAGTCCAAGTGATTCCACACATAACGAATGAGATAAAATCCCGCCTTCTCTATTTGGCGGAATCCACTAAAGCCGATGTCGTGCTGGTTGAGATCGGGGGCACTGTCGGTGATATCGAAAGCTTGCCTTTCCTCGAGGCGATCCGTCAGATGAAGCGCGATCTTGGGAAGCAGGACACACTCTATCTACATGTCACCCTGATTCCCTATATCGCAGCCGCAGGTGAGTTGAAGACCAAACCAACCCAGCATAGTGTGAAGGAATTGCGAGGTATCGGAATCCAGCCCGATTTTATCATCTGCCGCTCCGACCGGCCCCTTCCTGCAGGCATGAAAGAAAAAATCGCCATGTTCTGTGATGTGGACAAAGACGCGGTCATCTCCAACCCCGATCTCCCATCCATCTATGAAGTCCCCCTGCTTTTTGAGAATGAGGATCTAGATCTGCTTGTGCTCAATAGGCTCGGTTTGGAAGCAGGACCACGGCATATGGATGAGTGGCATGCTATGGTGGAGAACCGCCGTCACCCCCAGCGGAAGGTCCGGATAATCCTTTCCGGTAAATACGTAGAGCTCTCGGATGCCTATCTGAGCATCGTGGAATCGCTCAATCATGCTGGATTCCATCATCGGACCAAGATCGAGCTTATCCGTGTGGATGCGGAGAAGCTGGAGCAATCCTCGCAGGAGGAGTTTGATGAGATTTTCGCCGGGGCGAGCGGGATTCTTGTTCCTGGAGGCTTTGGATTACGAGGTATCGAAGGCAAGATCCTTACCATCAAATATGCCCGTGAGCATCGGATTCCCTTCTTGGGTTTGTGCCTTGGCATGCAATGCGCGGTTACTGAATTCGCTCGGAATGTCGCGGGATTGGAAGGCGCAGCAAGTTCCGAATGGTATCCAAACACCAGATACGCGGTCGTGGATATCATGCCAGGGCAGAAGGATGTAGATAAGGGGGGAACCATGCGGCTCGGGAGCTATCCCTGTGCTATCGAGCAGAAGGACTCCCTGATGTATAGCGCGTATGGCACCGAAAGGATCGAGGAACGGCACAGGCACCGGTATGAATTCAATAATAGGTACCGACAGGCGCTTGAGGCCGCGGGCATGCGGTTCACCGGGCTGTCCCCGGATGGCGCGTTGGTCGAGGCTGTCGAGCTATCGGACCACCCTTGGTTCGTCGGGGTGCAGTATCACCCGGAGTTCAAGAGCCGTCCAAGCAAGCCGCATCCCTTGTTCCGTGATTTTATCGATGCAGCGGTTAAGCACACAGCCTACTAGGGAGATGGGTTGTGGATCTGATAAGAAACAGTTCACTTTTCCATCGAACCACTTGACGGTATCTTCGTGCAATGAGTATGTTTGTTGAGGCTGCCAGGGGTGGAAGCGGACGGCGTGTCATCATTGATGTGTATAACCTCTTGTCTCTGGTTGCCAAATATATTCTATGCATGGGATTGTCATGAACAAGAAAGAAAAAACAGAGAATCTGAAAGACGAGAAACCTTTGAATGCGACGCAGACTCCTGTAGAAATGGATGCTCCAGCAGCCGAGGCCGCTCCAACCGAAGGAACCCCTCAGGAAGCAGCTCCAGAAGTTGTGAGCCCCGAGGAGGCCCGTATCAGTGAATTGGAAGCCGAAGTGGCACGTTTGACCAAAGAGATGGAGACCGAGAAAGACCTATTCACCCGGAAACTCGCTGATATGGACAACTACCGCAAGCGGTTGGTCCGTGATAAGGAGATTGCCATCCAGTTTGCGAATGAGCGTCTGTTGAATGACCTCCTCCAGGTGTTGGATGATTTCGACCGGGCGATTGTGGTAGGCGGTGCGTCTGAGGATGTCGCGGCCCAGACCGAAGGGATCATGCTTATCCACAAGCATCTTACCGAGATGCTGGACAGAAACTGGGGCCTAAAGGCAATGAAGGATATCGTGGGGAAGGAATTTTCTCCGCATGATCATGAAGCGCTTCTGATGGATGAGGGCGAGGGCTATAAGACTGAGACGGTTCTTGCCGAATTGCAGAAGGGGTATTATCTTCATGATAGGGTTTTGCGGACTGCAAAAGTGAAGGTGGGCAAACCCCTCTGAGCATAAGATAAAACTAAGGTCGTGGTCCCGGCTGCGTGCGTACCCCGGCTTTTCAGATTGATTGGATGATTTAAGGAGATATAACATGGGAAGAATAATCGGCATTGACTTGGGAACTACAAATTCCTGCGTCTCCGTAATGGAGAACGGGGATCCCATAGTGATTCAGAATTCAGAAGGCCAGAGGACCACTCCCTCCATCGTGGCCTTTACCGCGAAGGGCGAGCGGTTGGTTGGCCAGCCAGCGAAGAACCAGATTGTGACCAATGCGGAAAGCACGGTCTACTCGATCAAACGCTTCATGGGAAGACGATTCACCGAGGTTCCCGCTGAGACGGCCAGGGTTCCGTTCAAGGTGGTTTCCGGACCTTCAGATGATATACGGGTTTCGATTCGCGGGAAAGATTATTCTCCACAGGAAATCTCCGCTGCTATCCTTCAGAAGATGAAGAAGACCGCTGAGGACTATCTCGGCGAGCCCGTTCTGGAAGCGGTCATCACGGTTCCTGCATATTTCAATGACGCTCAACGTCAGGCGACCAAAGACGCCGGAAGGATCGCTGGGCTTGATGTGAAGCGTATTGTGAACGAACCAACAGCCGCAGCCTTGGCGTATGGTTTTGGCAAGGATTCCAGCAAGGAAGAGAAAATCGCGGTCTATGACTTTGGCGGCGGTACGTTCGATATCTCCATTCTGGAGCTTGGCGATGGTGTGTTCGAGGTGAAATCCACCAACGGCGACACCCACCTCGGAGGGGACGATCTTGACCAGCGCATTATCGAATGGTTGGTCGATACCTTCAGAAAAGAGACTGGAATCGATCTCTCCAAGGACAAGATGGCTCTTCAGAGATTGAAGGAAGCGGCCGAGAAGGCCAAGATCGAGCTGTCCAGCACGGTCGACACTTCCATCAACCTGCCTTATATCACTGCTGACGCATCTGGTCCAAAGCACCTGCAGGTTAATCTTTCCCGGGCGAAATTCGAGCAGATGGTCGGTGACCTGATTGAGCGCAGCCGCAAGCCTTGTCTAAACGCGCTAAAAGATGCCGGCCTGACTCCAAAGGACATCGACGAGGTCATCCTTGTTGGTGGAAGCACCCGTATTCCCGCGGTGCAGGCGCTTGTGAAGGAGATTTTCCAGAGAGAACCCCACAAGGGTGTCAATCCAGATGAAGTAGTTGCAATCGGAGCGTCCATCCAAGGTGGAATCCTCGGGGGCGATGTGAAGGACGTACTGCTGCTGGATGTCACTCCGCTCTCCTTGGGTATCGAGACGTTAGGTGGAATCGCCACCAAGCTGATCGAGCGCAATACGACGATTCCTACCCGCAAGAGTCAGATTTTCTCAACTGCGGCCGACAGCCAGACCGCGGTATCGATCCATGTGCTTCAGGGCGAACGAGAGATGGCCAGCCAGAACCGCACACTTGGCAAATTCGACCTTATCGGCATTCCTCCAGCCCCGCGTGGTGTTCCTCAGATCGAGGTGACGTTCGATATCGATGCGAACGGAATCGTGCATGTGAGCGCAAAGGACCTTGGCACCGGCAAGGAGCAGAAGATCCGCATCGAATCCTCTTCGGGTCTTACCGACAAGGATATCGAGAAGATGGTGAAGGAAGCCGAGCTGCATGCTGAGGAAGACCGGAAGGAACGGGAGAAGATCGAGGTTCGCAATGAGGCCGACAGTCTGCTCTATTCCACTGAGAAATCCCTCAAGGACTATGGTGATAAGATTTCTGCCGAGGAGAAGGGTGCGATCGAAGCCGCGATATCCGAACTGAAGAATGTCATGTCCAGTGGTTCTGTCGAGCAGATCAAGGCTAAGACCGAAGCACTTCAGAAAGCCGCCTATAAGCTTGCGGAGGAGATGTACAAGGCTACCGCCGCCTCGCAACCTCAGGGTGAACCCGAGGAACCGAAGGGCAAGGCTTCCAATGCTGGTGCTAAGAAAGACAACGGTGTAGAAGACGCGGATTACGAAGTCGTAGACTGATCTATCCTAGCTGAAGGAAGTATTGAACCGTGGCTAAACGGGATTATTACGAAGTGTTGGGAGTTCCGAAAAGTTCTTCCGTGGACGAGATAAAGAAAGCATACCGCAAGCTTGCCGTTGCCAACCACCCGGATAAGAATCCGGGGGATAAGGCAGCGGAAGAGCGGTTTAAGGAAGCCAGCGAAGCCTATGAGGTGCTCAGCAACGAGCAGAAGCGTCAGGCTTACGACCAATATGGATTCGCTGGTGTTGATTCCAACGGCGGACAGGATTATTCCAACGTATATCGAGACTTCAGCGATCTCTTTGGTGGAGGCGGATTTGGAGACATATTCGGCTCCTTTTTCGGTGGCGGGGGCGGACGTTCGTCACAAGGCGGCCGTGGCCCTGCGGTAGGCTCCAGCCTTCGCTATGATATCGAGATCGATTTTAAAGATGCGGTCTTTGGTACGAAAGTGGAGATTGCATACGCGCACCAGGTGCATTGCGCCACTTGCGAGGGTAGTGGAGTCCAAAGCGGTTCGGGGAAGAGAATCTGTCCCACCTGCAATGGCGCTGGTCAGGTAAGACGGAATTCAGGCTTCTTTTCCATCGCCTCCGCCTGCCCAACCTGCAACGGGGAGGGTTCGGTCATAGAGAATCCCTGTCCGGATTGCCATGGGTCTGGTCTCAAGCGCAAGCAGCAGAAACTCAAAGTCACCATTCCCTCTGGAGTTGATACCGGAAACAGGATATCCCTTTCCGGTCAAGGAGACGCAGGGCCGAACGGCGGGCCGGCGGGAGACCTGTATGTGTACGTGAATGTACGTCCGCATAAACATTTTGAGCGTTCAGGAAACGATCTGTACTGTCAGATTCCTATCTCCATCACCCAGGCTTCTCTGGGAGCGGATATAGAAGTGATGACCATCGATGATGTGAAAGTCAAAGTCGCCATACCTCCAGGCACTCAGAACGGTAAGGTTCTCAGGCTAAGGAACCGTGGTGTTCCAAAACTCCGCGGATCTGCGGACCAACGTGGAGACCAGTATATCAAGCTGGTTGTTGAGGTCCCGAAGAAACTGAGCAGGGAAGCGAAGGCTCTGATGACCAAGCTGTCAGAGGTTCTCGGTGAGAACAACGCCCCCGATCCCGTGCCGTTTAATGAATAAATGAATAGAGGTAGGAATGGGTGAGAAGATCACGGGCTATCATGCTATAGAAGAGGCCCTTAAAAGTGCCGCTCCAGGTTCGATTCTGTTTCTTTGCAGAAACAGTGAGAAGCGCAATGAACGACTCGAGTCTCTTGCCCGTGCTGCTGAAAAGGTCGCCATACGCCGGATAGCCAAAGTTGAGATGGACAGGCTTGTACCCGGCGTGGATCATCGTGGCGCAGTCCTTGAGGTGGCATCCTCGGCCCGTTCGCGATCAGCCTCCGCTGGTACAGGCAAAGCTATAACCGTTAAAGAGTTTGTAAAAGGCCTTTCTGATGATAAAGGAGCGGTGGTCTTGATTTTGGATGGGATTACCGATCCTCAGAATCTTGGTGCCATCCTTCGCAGCGCCGATCAGTTCTCCGTGGATCTTGTCGTGCTGCCGGACCGTAGGAGCGCGCAAGCGAATGAAACTGTCAACCGTATTTCATCCGGTGCCGCTCAGTATGTGCACATGTCGGTGGTCACCAACCTGGTGCGTGAGATGGAGATTCTCCAAGAGCATGGCTTCTGGGTCTATGGTGCCGATATGGGCGGGGACGACTTGCATAAGGTGGTGTTCCCACAGCGCACCGCGATTGTGATGGGTGCTGAGGGTGATGGCATGAGCCAGTTGGTGAGCAAAAGATGCGACCATCTTGTCTCAATCCCCACTACAGGACATATTGATTCGCTCAACGTCTCGGTTGCCACTGGTGTGCTGCTCTACGAAGTAAGACGCCAACAGTCCACTAAAAAAAGTTCATAAACCTCAAAAAAAATCCAAAAAAATGGTTCATATTGAAACAAACGCCTATGCAACACGGTTTTTAGTGCTATAATTATCAAATCTGAGGTATTCACACATCTCAAGAGGAGAAAAAAAGCATGAAGAAATTACTAATCGCTCTTCTAGTCCTCGCCTTTATCAGCGGCGCCTTGTTCGCGCAGGCTGGCAAAGAGGCAGCTCCCGTAGTTACTGCGAAGAATTTCCACATCGGCGTTGTGACAGGTACCGTGTCGCAGTCTGAGGACGATCTTCGCGGCGCGGAGAGAATGATCCAGGAATATGGCACTGTCTCGGCTGGTGGCATGATCCAACATGTCACCTATCCCGACAATTTCATGGACGAAGCGGAAACAACCATTTCCATTATCACCGGCCTCGCCGATGACCCGCTCATGAAGGCCATTATCGTCAACCAGGCTATCCCCGGCACCACCGAGGCTTTCCGTCGCGTGAAAGAGAAACGCGCTGACATCCTGTGCATCGCTGGTGAAGCCCACGAAGACCCAGGTGTCATCCAGAGTGCCGCTGACCTTGCCGTGAACAACGACTTCGTCGCCCGTGGCTATCTGATCATCAAGACCGCCCACGACCTTGGTGTAGACACCTTCGTCCACATCTCCTTCCCCCGCCATATGAGTTACGAGACCATGAGCCGTCGTGTCGCCATCATGAGAGCGACCTGTGCCGAATTCGGCATGAAGTTCGTGCTTGAGACCGCTCCAGACCCAACCAGCGATGTAGGCCAAGCCGGTGCCCAGCAGTACGTTCTTGAGAAAGTTCCCGCATGGATCCAGCAGTACGGCAAGAACGCCGCGTTCTTCTGCACCAACGATGCCCATACAGAACCTCTGCTCAAGCAGCTGCTCGCTTATGGTGGATTCTTTATCGAAGCCGACCTTCCGTCCCCTTTGATGGGTTATCCTGGCGCTCTTGGAATCGACCTTTCCGCTGAAGCCGGCAATTTCGCCGCTATCCTGAAAAAGGTTGAGGCTTCTGTAGTCGCCAAGGGTGGCGCTGGTCGTTTCGGCACCTGGGCATTCTCGTATGGGTATACCACCACCGCCGGTCTCGTACAGCATGCCATCAACGTAATCAAGGGTGAGTCCGAATTGCTCAAACTCGCCGACCTGATGAAGGCTTATGCCAAGTACACCCCAGGTGCGCAGTGGAATGGTAGTTTCTATTCCGACACTGCAACTGGCGTACGTGCGAAAAACCATGTGCTTATCTATCAGGACACTTACATGATGGGTAAGGGCTTCATGGGTACCCCGAGCGTTGTCATTCCAGATAAGTATTTCATCATCAAATAGTTCGTATTGATTGAAGGGGGGGGAGGATTCTCCCCCCCCGGCTTTTTTTTGAATTTCCGGTTCATTCGATGATACCAGGTGGGTTTATCTTGTTGTGATTGAGAGGCCCTCCTGGTATCATTGGGTTTCTGGTAAGAGGGTTAGGTATGAAACAACCAGGCGCTCCTTTATTGGAGATGCGCAATATCAGCAAGGACTTTTTTGGCAACCAGGTTCTTGCCGATGTGAATTTCACGTTATCGTCAGGCGAGATTCTCGGGCTGGTAGGTGAGAATGGGGCCGGCAAGACCACTCTAATGAAAATCCTGTTCGGGATGGATATAATCCATCAGACAGGGGGGTATGGTGGAGAGATATTCCTACACGGAAAAGCAGTTCGCTACCAATCCTCCTTTGAAGCTTTGGCTGATGGCATAGGCATGGTGCACCAGGAGTTTTCATTGCTTCCCGATTTTTCCGCGGCTGAGAATATCCTTTTGAACCGTGAGCCAAAGAAGTCCAGTCCTGTTTCTGAGGTTTTTGGCGATCGAATGGATACGATTGACAGAAAAAGCATGCAGCAAAAAGCTAGGACAGCGATTAAGAAACTCGGGGTGGAGCTGGACCCGGCGATGCTGGTTGGCCAGATGCCGGTGGGGCATAAGCAATTCACCGAGATCGCCCGTGAGATAAGCAAAGACCATATCAAGCTGCTTGTGCTCGACGAACCCACTGCGGTGCTTACCGAGCGTGAAGCGGACATCCTTCTGTCCGCTATGAGGAAGCTTGCTGAAGAAGGTATCGCGATTATTTTCATATCCCATCGCCTACAAGAAGTTATCGATGTATGCGATACCGTATTGGTGATGCGCGATGGCAGGATTATCAAGGATGTGCCTGCGGCTGGTTTGACAATCCCCCAGATAGCCCGCTGGATGGTGGGCCGAGAGGTTGGAGAGCATCCGGGGAGACGTGCCTTTAATCCAGAGGCGCAGCCTGTGATACTTTCGATGAAAAATCTGTGGGTGGATATGCCAGGTGAGACCGTCCGTGATGTAACCTTGGATGTGCATCAGGGAGAGATTCTTGGTGTGGGTGGGCTTGCTGGACAAGGGAAGCTTGGCATTCCCAATGGTGCCATGGGATTATTCCCTGCGGGAGGCACCATCACCTTTAAAGGCAATGCGATTCCCTTGAATCAACCCCGGAGATTTCTCGATGCGGGGATGGCCTTTGTTTCGGAAGACAGAAGGGGAGTGGGGCTCCTTCTGGACGAATCCTTGGATTGGAATATATCCTTTACCGCCATGCAGGTTCAGGAACGGTTTTTAAAAAAATATTTAAAAGGCGCCATCAAGTGGCGGGATGAGAAACAGATTCAGGCGATTGCGAAGAAATATATCGATGCATTGGAGATCCGCTGCACAAGCTTTAGACAGAAAGCCAAGGAGCTTTCGGGTGGCAATCAACAGAAAGTATGCTTGGCTAAAGCCTTCGCGGTTGAACCAGGTCTGCTGTTTGTCTCGGAACCTACTAGAGGGATCGACATTGGGGCTAAAGGACTGGTGCTACAGGCTTTGCGTGATTACAACAGCAAATCGGGCACGACGATAGTGATGGTTTCTTCAGAATTGGAGGAATTACGGGCTATCTGCGATCGGATCGCGATAGTGGCTGATGGTCGGATATCAGGGATTCTTCCTTCAGATGCCGAATCCGCTGATTTTGGTCTCCTAATGGTTGGCAAACAACCAGACGGAAGTACAGAAGGAGGTCAGGGATGATACGCGTCCGACAGTTGATAAAATCCTTTGGATGGCCGCGGATTATCATCGCGCTATTCTTATTATCTTTGTTCATCATCGCCCCAATGGTTGGGGTGAAAGTAAGTAGCTCTCTCAGCGATACTATCGCACGGTTCGGCATGAACGGAATCATGGTGCTGGCGATGGTCCCTATGGTCCATTCCGGTTGCGGCCTGAACTTCGGTCTTCCTTTAGGGATTATCGCAGGGCTGTTGGGAGGAACTCTCTCCATTCAGTTTGGTTTTCTCGGAGGCTCTTCGTTTATCATGGCGGTGCTGCTTACTACGCCTTTCGCGGTACTTTTTGGATTCGGGTATGGCAAGCTGCTCAATAAAGTGAAGGGTGGAGAGATGATGATCGCCACTTATGTGGGATTCTCTTCAGTCGCCTTTATGTGCATGATGTGGCTGCTGCTTCCCTATACTAGTCCAACGATGGTCTGGGGCTATACCGGGAGTGGTCTACGTACCACCATTTCCACCGAAGGCTTTTACTTACATGTACTTAATGACTTCTTGAAGGTTCAAATTGGCGAAAATTTCTCCTTTCCAACCGGGATGATGCTCTTTTTCGCTCTAATGGCGTTTATCGTCTGGGCATTTCTCCATACCAAAACAGGCACGGCGATGACTGCGGTTGGTTCCAATCCAGTATTCGCACGGGCTTCAGGTATCAATATCGACCGTACCCGCACCCTCTCGGTGATCATGTCGACGTGGTTGGGAGCGATCGGCATCCTTGTGTACCAGCAGAGTTTTGGGTTTATCCAGTTGTATATGGGGCCATTCTACATGGCGCTTCCTGCGGTTTCAGCCATTCTTATCGGTGGCGCATCGGTCAATAAGGCCACCATCACCAATGTGGTTGTGGGAACCTTTCTTTTCCAAGGGATTCTGACCATGACACCTTCGGTGATGAATTCCCTGATCCATACCGATATGTCGGAGGTCATCCGGATTGTGGTGTCCAACGGGATGATTCTGTATGCATTGACCAGGAAGTCGGAGGCCACAAGATGAATGTGCTGAAAGAGACACGTGGAGAGAAATTTTTTCGGGTTTTGGAAAAAAACGCGGTACCGATTTTGTTTTTAGCGATCTGCGCTATCGGAATTCCTTTTTCCGGTTATTCCCTGAACTATCTAGGGCAAGAAGTCATCACCCGCATCTCCCGAAACAGTTTCCTCATCATCGCGCTTCTGGTTCCCATCATGGCCGGCATGGGGCTGAACTTCGGTATGACGCTTGGCGCGATGGCTGGCCAGATCGGTCTTATCTTCATCACCGACTGGGGCATCGGCGGTATTCCGGGCATGGTGCTGGCGATGATCCTATCCACCCCCATCTCGGCGTTTCTCGGTTGGATGTGCGGGAAGATCCTGAATATGGCCAAGGGCCGTGAGATGGTCACTTCATACATCATCGGGTTTTTCATAAACGGCCTCTATCAGCTGATTGTGCTGTATGGTATGGGCGCTGTCATTCCCATCAAGAGCCCGGCTCTCATCCTCCCCCGGGGGTATGGTATCCGCAATACGGTGAATCTGATAAGCCTGCGAAAATCCCTTGACAACATCTGGGCTATCAAAGTCTTTGGGCTGAGTGTTCCGGTCATGACGCTGATTGTGATCGCCTTACTATGCGTGTTCATAGTCTGGTTCCGCAAGACCAAGCTTGGGCAGGATATGCGGGCGGTTGGGCAGGATATGGAAGTGGCCCGCGCCGCTGGGATCAAGGTTGAGCACACCCGTATTGTATCTATCGTTATCTCCACCATTCTCGCTGGCTATGGCATGATCCTTTACTTGCAGAATATCGGGACCTTAAACACCTACAATTCGCATATGCAGATCGGTATGTTCTCCATCGCCGCGCTCTTGGTTGGTGGCGCCACTGTCAACCGGGCGGGAATCGGAAACGTGTTCCTAGGTGTGACGCTGTTCCATCTGATGTTCATCGTCTCGCCGATGGCAGGCAAGAACCTTATCGGGCAAGCCCAGCTTGGTGAGTACTTCCGGGTGTTCGTTTCCTATGGAGTCATCACCATCGCGCTGGTGTTGTACGAAGTCCGTAAGCGTCGCGACAAGGCCCGGGTGGGCCGTTTGCTTGCCCAGGACCAGACGGATGTCAAGGAGGTGAAATAATGGCACGGTTATCTCCCTCTCATAGAAGACATCTGTTCCAGCTCGCAGCCATCGTTCTCATACTCCTTCTGGGGGTGTTGATGTTCTTTATCGGTCGACAGCACACCATCCTTCTGGACAACAAGACCCTTGAGTTTGAGGGCAAGTCGTACCAGGCGTTTTCCATCGTCGAGGTCGCCGTGGACCGACAGGAGCGGCTGGAACTTGCCGCCAGGGATAGGGACAAGGCGGACGTGTTGGGACAAAGGCATGTGCTTTCCGTATGGTACACCGACAAAGCCTTCCAAGAGCATGAGCTGAAAGTGAAGTTCAGTGTTCCTGTGGGACAGGATATGGTTCTGGTCAGTCTACCTGCCTTGGTTGGCGGGGCACCAGAGTCGGTCTGGCTGCAACCCTATTTTCCTCCTACCGCAGTGGCACCCCCTGTCTCCGAGGAGCCGGTGGTGGTTGATGATCTGGGAGTGATTCCGGTATCGTTCTGATCGCTTTCGCCTCCGATCTTTGTTTTTCATGAACCAAAGGCCGTTCCTGCTCCATGTAGGTGGCCTTTTGCACATAAGGGTTCAGATGCCTCGGGAGAGCTGGTATGAGAAGATTCTTCTTACTTGTCTGTCTGTGGTCGTGTAGCATCTCGATGTATTCGAATCCCTTGGTCTCCCAGGAAATGATTCCATTGTCTTCAGCTGTGTATGCGGACATGGACACCCTGTATCTGTTCCAAGGTATAGGTTCGCCCTCGAACTCGCGTCCTTGGAGCAAGACCGAAGCGAATCTGATTCTATCCCGCATTGGTCGTGAGCGACTGCCTGTGGTGATGCAAACGATGTACGACAGAGTCGCTGCTGCGATTGAGCCGGGTTTGCAGTTTCCCTTCGACGAGGATTTTCGATTCGGTGCGGATGCGGTTGTCAATATTGAATCCTACTACCATAGCAACGCTGGCTATGATTTGGAATCCGACTGGGTCCATGGTTTCGAGGAACGCAGGCCTCTGCTCAAGCTTGCCTTGGATTTCACGCTCTTGGATTTCCTCTATGTCTATTGCGATATTCAATATGGACGCAACCGGGTGAATCACCTTGATCAGCTGTCCCCCTTT
This sequence comes from Sphaerochaeta sp. UBA6084, assembly GCA_002428625.1. Taxonomy (GTDB): domain Bacteria; phylum Spirochaetota; class Spirochaetia; order Sphaerochaetales; family Sphaerochaetaceae; genus UBA6084. The sequence continues at coordinate 63,318 of DIXI01000009.1, read as the reverse complement.
CCTGCAATCGGGGTAGGAGCGGTCATCGGCCCTCGCGACGATTCGCTTTCGCAGTCACAGGAAGATATACAGAAAGATATTCTTGAAAGGGGTTGGTATGTCACCCATTCTGAAATCTTCAGCCAGCTGTTTCTCACCAACGTGTTCGAGTATGCCTATGACTTTGATTTTCAGTGGCCCAAACGGGCGGTGGCCTCGGTGGGAGGGTCTCATTGGAACTTTTCCATCGCCAGGGATAAGATCAATTGGGGGAATGGGCATTCTGGCGATTTCGTCATCGACGATCATGTGGATTATCATGAATATGCACGCTTTGTCGCCTTTAGCAAACGGTTTAAATATGAATGGCTGAATGTGTTTTTCGAGACCAATCCAAGTCCCGAGGAAGCTCCGGATACAAAATTCAGGGTGTTTATGGCACACCGTCTGGAATATCGCTTGTTGGATTGGATCACCTTGGCGGTTTCCGAAAACGTGATGTACCAGAACACCGTCTTTGATTTCCGTTATCTGAACCCTGCGTTTGTATACCACAACTTCAACAACCGCTCGATGTTGAACGCGATCGCCCATGTGGAGCTTGATTTTGCCTTTGTCGAGGGTTTGAATGTGTACGCTCAGTACGTGATGGATCAAGCGAGGGCTCCTTACGAAGCGGCCGTCCAAGCGGATGCGATGGGTTTTCTCGCTGGTGCGGAATATACCACGGTTGTAGGTCCGGGGGTTCTGGAGATGTCGTTGGAGCATGTGCTCACCAGCCCTGCTTTGTATCGGAGGGATGGCATCGATTTCCTCATGTTCCGAAAATACTTCAACCATAGCGCCACCGAACGGCTAGGTTACGTCGTGGACTTGGACTTCCTTGGATATCCTTATGGGGGTGATGCGCAAGTGCTTCAGTGGGATGTGTCCTACAGGATTGTCGACCTTGGGACTGTCGCGCTTCGGGTATTCGGCATGCGCCATGGCGAGATGGATATGTTCGAGCCGCATGATTCCGATGGTGGCAATCTTGGGTATGTGGCCTATCGAGGGACGACACCTTCGGGAAACACAGTCGCCGAGACTTTGATGGTCAGTCTGTCGGGCGAGTTCCGCTTGCCGGGATTCACCGACTGGATGGAGGCGAATCTGTGGGCGCGGTTGGATTGGGTTGGCCGCCGTAGCTATGATAAATCGGCTGGAGCATATGGTGATGTCAGTAACGATATCCAGTTCTGCGCAGGATTTTCCTTGTCGCTTTGATCAAGCTTCGGAAGCCTTGGTATTAATAATATATTATAAAGTTGTTATATAATAAAGGTTTATTAAATGGTTTTTTAGCTTTATACATTTAGCCTTATGACATAAGATACAGTAATTTCTTCAAGAAATTTCTGTAAATTTTCGTGTAGTTCTGGAGAAATCAATGTTTTGCTTGTATACTTACCACGTTGAAAAAAATAAGGAGGGACATTTTTTGATGAAAAAACTTTTAATTGCAATGGGAATTATATGTCTGTGCATCGGTATGGGTTTCGCAGGCGACAATTCGGTGAACCAGCAGAAGATCTACCCGGTGGATTCCGACGTGTATCAAGCGATCACCCTGCTGTTCATCAACCAGGGCCTGGCCCTTCCATCAACAACCGGGCCTTGGAGTGCAGACGAACTTTCTGGTATGTTGGATAAGATCAATCGTTCCGACTTGGCTGATGGTGCGAAAAACGCCTATGACTTCGCTGCCGCTCAACTTGGCGAAGGTGGACGTGCAGCACGTTTTGGGCTCGATGTAGCCCTCGAGGGGTATTACCACACCGATACTGTCAACTTTACTAAAGAAGAGCAGTGGATACGAGGATTTGATGAGCGCAGGCCGCTATTGGACATCGTGTTGGAGACTTGGCCATCAGAGCACTTCTATGGGTATTCGTCGCTTTCCTTAGGGAACAATGAGTATAATGGATGGTCGGTTTCCGAAGGTCCAACCTCAACTTTCTTTGGCTCAAGCGCTTTAACTACGAATATCATATTGGTTCCGCCAGCTACCTTGATGGATTTTGACTTCAACATCCCCTATCGGGCGTTCGGAGCAGTGGGTGGTGATGGCTGGAGTGTACAGGTTGGCCGCGACAAGATGTCCTGGGGGCCTGGGGTTTCTGGCAACTTTGTGGTGGGAGACCATCTGCTCTACCATAACATGGGTAGGTTCACCACATATGGCGATACCTTCAAGTACACCTTGGCAAGTTCATTCTTTCCCCATCCCGACAGATATTATGAAGTAATAGATGGGAGTGGTAATTTCGTCAATAGAACCAGCCAGCTTGAAGTGATGACCGGTCTGAACATGTTCCTTGCCCACCGCCTGGAGTGGCGTTTCCTTGCCGACAAGATGGGAATCGCGCTTACTGAGGCGATGATGTATCAGTCTACGGACAACACCTTGGATTTGAGGATTCTGAGTCCCACGGCTATTTTCCATAATTTCTATATCCGAAGCAACTCCAACTCCATAATCTCGCTTGAAGTTGATTATTCTCCTATCGACTATGTGAATTTCTATGGGCAGGTAGTAATTGACGAATTCGCGCTTCCTGGCGAACCCGTACCTGGAGTAGATGCAAATGCACTCCCTGACGGTTATGGCTTTATGGCGGGAGCGAAGGGTTCTTATCCGTTGGGTGACGGTATGTTCTACGGTTCACTCGAATGGGCTCAAACCGATCCCTACCTCTATCTCCGCGCAAATGATTATGAACAAACTCAAGGCGAAGCTGGCCTGAATTGGGTGGTGGCATTGCGACACTTCTCCAGTGCGAATGGCATGGGGGTTGTATACCAAGAAGATTTCCTTGGCTACCAATATGGTGGTGATGCTGTGGTCATCAATGCCAATGCCGGGTATAAGGTCTTTGGCAAATGGTCTGTGGAAGGCAATCTTTTCTACATGCTGCACGGTACTCACGACAAGTGGACCCACTGGAGCTATATACAGCCAGGCAACGATGTGTCCACTCCCACCACCGAGCATGACAACGGGAATAATGGAGATCTTACTGCCAATGCGACGAGAAATGCGGTAAGCAAGACCTTAGCTGCCAGCGTCAAGGGAGGCTATACAATCCTTCCAAGTCTGAACGTGTATGGACAATTGGATTATATCAGCATCACCAATCCTGGCAATATCAGCACCAACGCGCCCATCAGCGACGTGCAGGTGACCCTCGGGGTCTCGTATTCGCTTTAAGCCGGATTAAGCGGTTCCTTTGACAAGGGTTTCCAGAGTTTACACTGGAAACCCTTTTAATTATTTGCTAGTATGTTTTTACGTGTAGGAGGAAATGGTGAGGAAATCCATCAGCTTGATTTGCATATTCTGTATGGTTCTCGCAGGTTTAAGTGCTTCAGTCGCCGCGCAAGAAAGTATTTCGCTTGCTTCACCTATCTATGAGGACATGGATGCCCTCTATTTGATTTCTGGGATGGGCACCCCTTCCAATGCCCGGCCATGGACAAAAAACGAAGCCAATTTGATTCTTTCAAGAGTGAATAGGCACACGCTTACGGGAGTTGCCGCAACCGTATATGACAATCTCCTCAAAACGCTTGGTGAAGGTCTTGCCTTCCAATTCAAGGATGGATTTCAGTTCGGGGTGGGGATGGATTTGAATACGGAGGGGTACTACCACACCAATAGCGATGACTTTTTTCTCGAGGACGATTGGATCCGTGGTTTCGAAGACCGTAAACCACCCTTGCGGCTGAGATTTGATTTCAGTCTGAAGGATTATCTATTCCTGTACTCGGACCTGCAATATGGGCTGAATCGGTTCAATTACCTGGATACCTATGTTTCGATAGCAACACAGTATCCAAACGGTATTGGCTCCATCATCCATAACGCTGCTCCTTTCCCCGCCAATCTTGGTGGATATTTTGTCACCCATTCAGCAAATTACAGCAAAACCTTCCATACCAACAGCATGCCCTTCAATAAAAGCTACGATATCGATTTCCAAACACCAAAACGGGCACTAGCCACCGTGGGAGGCGATAGCTGGAACCTCACCTTGGCCCGCGACAAGGTCAGCTGGGGCAATGGCCACTCCGGCAACTTCATCATCGATGATCATGTGGATTACCAGGAGTTCGCCCGTGTGGTGGCATTTTCAGACTACTTTAAATACGACTGGCTCAATGTGTTCTTCGAGACCAATCCTACTACAAACGAAGAGCTGGATAATTTCTTCCGTGTTCTGATGGCCCATCGTTTGGAATTCCGTATTATGGACAAGCTCACTTTCGCGCTTTCCGAGAATGTGATGTTCCAAAACGATATGTTCGACCTGCGCTACCTCAACCCGGCCTTCATCTACCATAACCTTAACAACCGCTCCATGTTCAACGCCATCGCGCATGTGGAGCTTGATTATAGTTTTACCAAAGGGTTCAACGCCTATGCCCAGTATGTGCTGGACCAAGCGCAGGCCCCGAATGAATCAGCGGCGCAAGCCGATGCCACGGGTTACCTTGCAGGCTTGGAATACGCTATGCCGGCAGGACCTGGTATTTTGACAACCTCCTTGGAATACGCCCAGACCAGTCCGGCCTTGTACCGCCGCGATATCGTGGATTTCCTGATGTTCCGCAAGTACTTCACCCACGGAGCGCCCCCAGGAGGACCTGGATACCTATTGGCTATCGATTACATAGGCTATAAGTATGGTGGTGATATGCAGGTATTGCAGTGGGATGCAGCGTATAGGATTCCCGAAGTAGCCGAGTTCAAGCTTGCTCTCATCGGAATGCGCCATGGAGAGGTGGACTACTTTACCCCGAACGACGTGGTCAATGCAACACGGGTTCCCACACCCTCAGGGGATGAAGTGGATGAAACCTTGGTGGTAAGCCTTTCGGGTGAATACAAGATACCTAAAATCATCAGATGGATGGAGGCGAACCTCTATGCCCAGATGGACTGGATTGGTCGGCGCACGCTGGTGAAGGCCACTGGCATCTATAAAGACAAGACCAGCGACCTACAGCTCACCATGGGGTTGTCCATCTCATTGTAGGAAGTGGAGGCCTGTAGAGCTGGAAGTTCAGTCTCTACAGGCTGATGGGATGTTGATACCTTTCATTTGTTTAGTTCTCGAAGAATTTATTGCCGATATCCTTGCGGTACCAGGAGCCTGTGAATTTCACCATGTCGATGTAGTCATAGGCCTGCTTATTCGCATTGATGATATTGGCTCCGATTCCCACCACCGTGACATTACGACCACCGGTGGTGACCGCTTTGCCATTGATATCAGCGACGGCGCCATAGAACAGCATCGGCTTCTTATTGAAAGTGTTGTTCCTGATCACATTGGGAATAGGTTCCAGCGTCATGCCGGTCTGCGGCTTGTCTGGATAGCCGCTGCTGGCCACCACAACCGCCACAGTGCTGCTGGTGGATACGCTTAACGGGAAGTCCTTGACGGTGTCTTGCTTCATCGCATCCAGAATCTCCACGATATCGGATTTGATCAACGGGACGATGGCCTGGGTAGCGGGATCGTTGAAGCGGACGTGGTAATCCACCAGCACCGGGCCTTCTTTGGTTAAAATCACGCTGAAGGTGAGCACCCCTTTGTAGGCAAACTGCTCCACCTGCATTCCGTATAAAGTGGGTTCGATGATCAAATCGACAATCTGCTGGCTTACCGATGGACTGAGCGGTACCGGACAAATGGAGCCCATGCCGCCGGTCGCCGCGCCTTTGCTGCCTTCCTCGCTGCGGGTGTAATCCGAGCACATGGGGAGCATCAGGTAGCCGTTGTTGTCGGTGATGACCGTAAGGGTGAGTGCTAGACCAGACAGATGGTTCTCCAAGAGCAGGTTGTCGGACTTCAAGATCCCCCGGCCAAAAGCCATAAGCGTGTCGTAATCGTTCGAATCCACCATGATGCGGCTAGGAGCCATCGCGTTGCGCTTGAGGACAAAATACTCCTCGGGATGCCGCTTGAGGTAGTTTGAAAGGGATTCTTCATCTGAAAACAGTCGGTATGGGGAGGTGGGGATGTTGTGTCGCGCGGTGAAGGTGCGGGCGAAATAGCGGTCGCCTTCTAGTTTGAGGGCATTGCCTGGCGCACCAAAGGTATCAATCCCCCGTTCGTTGAGATAGTCGATCACTCCTGTGAAAAGGGGTGCTTCGGTTCCGATAAAGACAAAATGTATATCGTGCATCAGACAAGCCTGATACACCGACTCTGGAGAGGATGGATCCACATCGGGAAGATTCTCGGCGATGGCGGCGGTACCCACATTGCCCTGAGCTACAAAAAGTCCATCGATCAGTTTGCTCTGGGAGAACAACCAGGTGATCGCATGGTCTTTGGCCCCAGACCCCAATACTAGCACTCTCATGTCAACTCCTTGTTCCGTGGAACACTATCCCGAACAACAAGAAAACTACCATGTATCGAGGGCCAAGGTCAACTCGTGACAAAGGATGCGTCCTTCGTCTCGATTTCCAGCAATTGGATGAAAACCGATTCATAATCGGCTATCCGCTCGCATCGCACCAGATGCTGTTTTGCCTGCGCGGCGTGGGGGAGGCCCTTGATATAGGCTGAGGCATGCTTGCGCATCTCCCTGCAGGCGAGCCTTTCGCCTTTGTCATGGGTGAGTAGCGACAACTGCTGCCGCATGGCGTCAACGCGGTCCTTGAGCCCTGTGGGGGGCGATTGGATTCCCTCGGTGAGAAGCCGGAGAGTATCGCGGAAGATAAAAGGATTTCCTATAGCCCCCCGTGCGAACATCACTCCATCGACCAAGGTCTCCTGGAGCATCTGCTTTGCGGCTTGGGCGCTGAACAGGTCTCCAGAGCCAAATACAGGAATATGGGCTCGGTCTGATTGCGCAGTCCTTTGCATGATATAGCTCTTGAGATCCGCCAGCTTGCTCCAGTCCGCGACGCCGGAGTATCCCATGGACTTCGTGCGCGCATGCATCGTGATCATATCGGCGCCTGCGCTTATAGCCGCGTCAGCCGTCTCGCGGTAATTGAGGGACAAGGCATCCCAACCGGTGCGGATCTTCACCGATATCGGAATCGCGCAGCCCTCTTTAAGTACCCGCACTATGTCGTGCAGCTTCTGAGGATCGCGCATCAGGCTGGATCCGGCTCCGGTCTTCACCACTTTTGGAACCGGGCATCCGCAGTTGATATCGATGACCGTGGGTTTGAAAGCAAGCAGCCGGGGGAGGCAGCGTGCGGTGACCGAGGAATCGGGCATGAAAATCTGAATGCAGAAAAGATCCTCACCCTCTGCCCTCACCATCAGCGCATCGGTGTTCTGGCTTTTTCGGGCGATACCTTCGGCGCTCACCATCTCGGAATACGTGAACGATGCGCCCTGCGATAGGCAGACAGAACGGAACGCGCGGTCGGTGAATCCGGCTAAAGGAGCCAGAAAGATATTACCGGGGATAACGATATCCCCGATAGTGACTGGATGGTAGAGAGCGGTTTCCAATGTCATGTTGTCCTTATTTCTCAAGCGTTCGCGGGAAGGTGGAAAGCCCGGAGGCTGTTTTGATAGAGCGCTTCGGCAACTTCCTCAAGGGGCATCTTTCTAAACTCAGCCACGGCCTGGGCTGTCTCCACGAGGTACGCAGGTTTGTTCCGTTTGCCTTTATAGGCCATCGGAACCATAAAGGGACTTTCGGATTCGATGAGGATCCTGTCCAACGGGAGCTTAACGATAGTGTCCTGCAGATGCTTGACGTTCTTATACGTGATGTTGCCTGCGAAGGAGAAATACACCGGAAGGTCCAGCGCTTCCATCGCATAACGGGCGTCCTCGGAATAGCAATGGAAGATCCCACCCTTGTCGCTGAGACGGGTTTTAAGGATATCAAGGATATCCCGGCCGGCCTCGCGGTTGTGGATGATGACCGGAAGCTGAAGCGAGCGGGCGATATCCAGCTGGTGGATGAAAAGCTCGACTTGAGAGTTCTTGTCGCCATAGTTGCGATAATAATCCAGACCGATCTCGCCGATGGCGATCACCCGTTCGAGTTTGGCGAAGGTCTGGAGCCTATGCTCCCAGTTCTGGCCGGGATTGGCGACCTCGGAAGGAGACACTCCCACCGCGTGGTATACATTGGACGCGGTTTTGAGATTTTCATACACGTGCTCAAAATCGATAAGGCTATTGCATATGCTGACGATATGCGCTACCGATTTCCGCTTCGCGAGTTGGATGACTAAAAGCTGCTCCATCTGGTCTTCATGAATCAGGCCTATATGGGCGTGAGTATCAAATAACTGCATGATTTTTCCTGATAATACTAAGAAATATGTCTGTAGTGGACTATGTAAGAAGATACCATGAACCAACTATGGCGTCAAGGCGGATTTGTATTTGACAATTTCACCCCTTCGTGATAGCTTAGGAAAAAGATCTGGACGGTGTAATATTTTCCAGCTTAAGTAGATAAGGATGCAATGAAAAAAGATAGGAATATAAATGTGAATAATCGTCCCGAAATGGGGCAGAACCGGTCGAAAAATCATTCCGACACCGGCTTCATCTACGTGATAAAGAATCCCAGCTCAAACGAGCTTTCCATATGCGCTTCCGATATCACCCTTAAAAGGGGCACCGCTGTGATAGCTCCCTGCCGCTATGGCTTGGATTACGGGGTGGTTGTCGGTTCTGCGGTCGCTTTGGCCAAGTACGAGCCAGGATCCACCGAATGCACGGGCCCCTGCCTGCAATCCGAGACCATGGGGGAATGCTTCGATCCGGATGAGGACCTTGTCGCCTCCGCCGATCCCGAGATGCCTGAAGGGACCGCTCCTTATGTGCAAGCTGGAATCAGCTACGATGCAACCCCGGATACTGGCTGCGGGGGCTGTGGGGGCTGCGGCTGCCATGAGGACCGTGATGATGCTCTTGAGCAGGAAGCGGTAGTGGAGATTGAAGGCGATGTGGAGTGGATTGAACGGATCGCGACCGAGGAAGATCAGAAGCGGTTCAGGGAATTCTTCAAGATGGAGGATGATGCCCTGAGGCTTTGTCGCGAGAAGGTGCAGAAACACAATCTAGATATGAAGCTGGTTACCGCGCATTACCTGTTTGGTGAACCAAAGATCATCTTTTTCTTCACTGCGGCGAACCGGGTTGATTTCCGTGATTTGGTGAAGGACCTCGTGTCCGTTTTCCGAATCCGCATTGAGCTTCGGCAGATCGGGGTGCGGGATGAGTCTAGGGTTCTCGGCGGCCTTGCGGTGTGCGGACGGGATTTCTGCTGCCATTGCGTCACCGATAAATTGAACCCGGTCTCCATCAAGATGGCGAAAGAACAGAACCTCTCATTGAATTCAACCAAGATCTCTGGACCGTGTGGCCGCCTGCTTTGCTGTCTTTCCTATGAATACGATTTCTATTTTGAAGAGAAGCAGAACCTTCCGGCCGAAGGCAGCCGCATGAAGGTGCAGCGCGATCTTATGAAGATTACCGAAGTCAACATCCTTTCCCGTAAAATCTCGATGGTGGGCCCGGAAGGCCGATACCTTACCATCCCCTGCAGCGCCGTTTATTACAATGAGGAGAATTCCCACTGGGAAATCACCAAGGAGTATCTAGACGAATTTTTAACTAACTGATACAAACTATTATATTGACCGATTTTATGGAGTGTGATATTTTGTTTATCCGTTGGTCCCTTGATCATGGACACAGTACATCAATGCATATAATTGAAAAACCTTTGGAGGTATTACGTGTTTAACAGCAGTTCCGCGGCGAAAAGAGAACGCCAGAGTGAATCCAGAAGAATGAGAAACAGAGAGACAAAGAGCACCGTCCGCACCGCGATTAAGAAATTCCAGGTTGCGAAAGATTCCAATGACACCGCTCTCGCGAAAGAGAAGCTTGAGATTGCCATCAAGTTGTTGGACACTGCCGGTAGCAAGGGTGTTATCCATCGGAACACTGTCTCCCGCAAGAAGTCTAGGCTTTATGCTCAGTTGAATTCCCTTAACAAGGCCGAGTAGTCGCCATTTTAATACAGTAAATCTACAAAGGAGTATAATCGTGGCACCGAGTAAACTGACAAAAGCTGAGATAATTGAAAACATCCAACAGAAGCTTGAGCTGAACAGACCCGACGTTCATTACGTGATTGATGAATTTTTTGAAGAGATCAAACGTGGCCTGGAACAGGACCGTGTGATTGAACTTCGCGGATTTGGCACTTTCGAAGTCCGCACCCGCAAAGGACGCGAGAAAGCCCGCAATCCCAAGACCGGCGATCTCGTCGCGGTGGACACCCATGGCGTCGCGATTTTCCGTCCTGGAAAAGAGCTGAAGGATTTCGTTTGGAATCTTCGCCAAGAGAAAGACCTCTAGTCGTCGTGAGTCTATCAAGGAAAAGGGGCCTCGGAGCGTATGTCTCTGAGGTCATCTTGCTTATTGCGACCGCACTGGTCTATTCCTTTGCTTTTCCTGGTTTCCTTTCAGACTGGGGCTTCGGCGCCATCTCCTTTTTCGCCCTTATCCCATTATTCGCCGTTATCCGCAACACCAGCTGGAAAGCGACACCTTTATATGGTTTCCTTTTTGGCTTTGTGTTTTACACTTGCTTCAACTACTGGCTCACCACCTTCCATCCCCTCGCCATACTGATAGTCCCCATTATCAAAGGCGGGGAGATGATCGTGCTGTTCCCTTTGCTGAAGGCCGCCGACCGTTGGTTCAAGAAGTATGGATTCCTTGTGCAAGGCATCATCTGGATAGCATACGCGTACCTTGGGCAATCTTGGTTCGCCGGTTACCCTTATGGCACCCTAGGGTATGCCGTCTACGAATTCCTTCCCTTTATCCAGATCGCCGACCTCACGGGAATCTGGGGCATCACTTTCATCATGATTCTACCGCAGACCCTTTTAGGCCGATATGTGGGCGATTTCTTTGAAAAGAAAGCTGACTCCTTTGTTACCTTCCTTAAAAGCAATATCCTGTTTTTAGTGGCATACGCAATCGTCTTGATCGCCGTCTTCATCTATGGGGCCATCACCCTCTCCATGTGGAATCGCGAGGAACCTGACAAGACCTGGCGTGTGGCCACTATCCAGCACAGCGCTGATTCTTGGAAAGGTGGATACACCACCTACAAGCAGAACTTCAACAACCTTCGCACGATGAGCTTGGAATCACTGCAGGCCAAGCCTGATATGATCCTTTGGTCCGAGACAGCTTTCGTACCCTCGGTGAATTGGCACACCAGCTACAAGACCGATGAAGCGACCGCGGTGCTGGTGAACGAGTTCGTCGATTTTGGCAAATCACTTCCAGTCCCATTGCTTACCGGAAATCCCGAAGGCGTGCTGAAGGACGAGAATCAGCCCCCGCTGCTTGCCGACGGGTCTTGGAACAGGAAGGACTACAACACGGTCATCATGTTTGAGGGCGGGGAGATTAAAAAGACCTACCGCAAGCAGCATCTTGTTCCGTTCACCGAGCATTTCCCTTACGAGAAACAGCTTCCGTGGCTGTACAACATTCTGCTCGCCAATGATTACAACTGGTGGGAAACGGGCTACGATCCGGTAGTCTTTGAGACCGATACCGGGGTGAAGTTCTCAACTCCCATCTGTTTCGAGGATGTGTTTGGCTATCTCACCGCGGATTTTGTCCGCAATGGCGCGGATGTGATTGTAAATATGACCAATGACAGCTGGTCTGGCGCGGTCTCGGCTGAGATGCAGCATCTGGCGATGGCTGTGTTCCGGTCTATCGAGACCCGTAAATCAACCGTCCGCGGTACCAACTCAGGCATGACCTGCGTCATCCTGCCTACCGGAAAAATTGTGGATCCGATGGAACCCTTTACCAAGGGCTGGCGAATCTACGATGTCCCGGTGTTCACGAATGAAAAAGACACTCTGTACACGCTTAAAGATGACTGGATGGCTTTCCTCATGATCTATCTATCCTGTGGATTGCTGGTTTTCGGTGCGGTCCGCCGTGTGGTTGACAGGAAAAAGGGAAGGTAGCTTTATACATGGAATACCGTACAGTCTCATTGTTCATCATTGGCACGGAGCTTACCCGCGGCATTATCGCTGATGGACATGGCCAGCTGATGGCTCGGGAGCTTTCGCAAATTGGCTACCATATCAACCGCATCGTCATAGTCCCTGATGATGGCACACTTGGCGAAGTGCTTCGGCAGTGTCTGCAAGAGAGCGATATCGTGATTCTCACCGGTGGCTTGGGCCCGACTAGCGACGACATGACGCGGTCCCTCATCGCTTCAATCGCAGGAGTGCCTCTGGTGCAGGACGAACAATCCTATAAAGACCTCTATGCCCGTATTGGGGAACGGATTCACGGCGCCAATCAACGCCAGGTGTATTTTCCTGAGGGTTTCCATCCAATCATCAATCCAAAAGGGACTGCTCCGGGTTTCACTGGGGTGATTCCGGTCGTGAAGCAAGGGGAACCCTGCTCTGTGCTCTGCTTCGCCATGCCTGGTCCACCGGTGGAGATGCATGAGATGTTCTATCATCGGATATTGCCTGAACTTGCCACCCTTGCGGGGCATGACGGCGATGGAAGGGACGAATACTCGTGTTTCCTCATTCCGGAATCCAAGTTGGAAGATGCATGTGCGCATGTCGCCACAGAAGGCATCGTTTGGGGGACCAGGGTTCAGGAGCATCGTATAAGCTTGTACCTTTCGGGAGGAGAGGCCGATGCCCGCGGCCGCATGATCGAGGGGATGGAGCGGATGCTGGGCACTGGCCTTATCAGCAGTGGCGATATCGAAGCTGTCGATATACTTTCCCGCTATCTGCAGGAGCACCACCTTACTGTCAGCTGCGCCGAATCCTGCACAGGTGGCTACGTCTCAAAACTCCTTACGGACCGGCCTGGAAGCTCGCAGTGGTTCTGGGGTGGGGCGGTCACCTATTCCAACGAGGCCAAGGTCCGCCAGCTCAACGTTGATCAGACCACCTTGGATCTCCACGGAGCTGTTTCCAGCGCATGTGTTGAGGAAATGGCGCGTGGCATGCTCTCTGCGTCTGGGACAGATCTTGCGATCGCTATATCGGGAATCGCCGGTCCTGATGGGGGATCCATCGAGAAACCGGTGGGGCTTGTATGGTTTGGATTTGCAGCGAAAGACAAGATGGCTAGTTCCATCGCGGTTCGTTTCAGCTCGTACGGCAGGGCTTCGGTCCGGCGAAGGGCAGCTGTGGCCGCATTATTGCTCGCCTTCTTTTATGCAAACGGCTCCGATTTGCTTGACATGGTGCAAAGCTGGCAATATATTTAGATTGTCCCGCGGGATTACCTTTCAATAATCAATCAAATTAGACCAATAGTTGATTCCTGCGAAATCATACAGACAGACCAGCATAACGTTAATTAATCATTATCGTGCATATGCAATTCTTTGGAGATTATCAATGACATCTGATTATGAACAAGTTCCGGAGCTTTTCGATTCTCCGCAAGCCTCTGTCCCTGAATCTTCAGGCGTAGTGAAAAACACCAGACGGGTAGTCCGGCGTCGTACAACCGAACCCGCGCCACAGCAGGTGGTTGTGAAGGTGAAGCCGTCCGAACCTGCTCCCGAGGTTGTCGCGACTACAAAGACAGAGGCAGTCCAGGAGGCACCAAGTGCTCCAACCCCTTCCCGCCGGAGAGGACGACCGCCAAGAAACACGGTGGCGCAAGCAGAGCCAAAGGCTCCTTCCGAACCTGTTTCCAAGCCAGCGCCTCCCGCTGAAGTATCTCAAGAACCCAAGCCAGAACCAATATTGGACTTTACCCCGGAAATCAAGCCAGAATACAAACCGGAACAAAAACCAGAACAAAAACAAGAACAAAAACCAGATTTGAAACCGGAACCTAAATCTGGACAGAAACCGGAGCAAAGACGGGATTCGCGGCGGGAACCAAGAAGAGAGCCAAGACGGGAAGTAAGGCAACCGGAACGGCAGCAGGAACGGCAACCGGAACGGCAGCAGGAACGGCAGCAGGACAATCGCCAGGATAATCGCCAGGATAATCGCCAGGAAGTCTATCAAGACAACCACCAGGATAGCTGGCAAGAAAACAATAGGCAGGAGAATTGGCAGGACAACCGCTCCGATTCCGGTTCTGATAGAAGATATGTTCAAAGCGACATGCAACCAATGTCCAATGCCACAGGGGCTTCTCCCAGCCAGCAAGCCAACGGTCCCTCCTACAGTCCACGTTCAAATCAAAACCGTTCGGGTTTATCTTCTCAGAATAATAAACAGAATCGTCAAAAGCCTAATCATGTCCGCACTGGTTACCAAAGCAATCGTCCAGTTGGAAGAAACATTCCCGCGCAGATGGAAGATATCGGATTGGAATCGCCCGAGGATAATCCAAACGCACCAAAAATCACTGTAAACGATCTATCCATCCTGAGTCTTCCCGCCTTACGCCAGCGTGCGGCTGAGTATGGTATCTCCAGCGATTCAACTATCGAGATGAAGAAGCAGGAAGTCATCGTGGAAATTCTCAAAGCCCATACCGCTGCAGGTGGGGTCATCCAGGCGTATGGCTCTCTTGAGATTCTTCCAGACGGGTATGGATTCCTTCGGTCACCTCAGAACAATTATCTCAGCGGCCCTGAGGATATCTATATATCTCCTTCTCAGATAAAGCTTCTCAGCCTTAAGACAGGTGATACGGTCGAAGGGCAGATCCGTTCGCCCCGCGATGCCGAGCGGTTTTTCGCTATGGTCAGGGTACAGGCTATCAACTATGATCCACCTGCAGTGGCCAAAGCCCGGGCTAGTTTCGATTCCCTCACCCCTCTGTATCCGGACTCCCGCCTGAATCTAGAGACCGAGGACGGGGAGATCTCCACCCGGATCATCAATCTGTTCTGCCCTATCGGCAAAGGACAGCGCAGTCTGATCGTCGCCCCTCCCCGAGCGGGCAAGACCATTCTGATGCAGAAAATCGCCAACGCGATCAGCGCCAACCATCCGGAAGTGTACCTGATGGTCCTGCTGATAGATGAACGGCCGGAAGAAGTCACGGACATGCGCCGTACGGTGAAAGGCGAAGTCATCGCATCCACCTTTGACGAGCAGGCCACCCGGCATGTGTCGGTCGCGGAGATGGTGATTGAGAAAGCCAAGCGGTTGGTCGAACACAAGCGGGATGTAGTGATTCTTCTGGACAATATCACCCGGCTGGCTCGTGCGTACAACCAGACGGTACCTGCTTCTGGCAAGATTCTTTCCGGTGGAGTAGATTCAAACGCTTTGCATAAGCCCAAACGGTTCCTCGGAGCAGCCCGAAATATCGAACATGGCGGAAGCCTCACAATCATCGCCTCGGCTCTTATCGAGACTGGATCGAGGATGGATGAGGTTATCTTTGAGGAATTCAAAGGAACCGGCAATAACGAAATAGTTCTTGACCGCAGAATGGCGGAGCGCCGGATGTTCCCCGCCCTCAATATCAAAAAATCGGGAACCAGACGCGAGGATCTCCTGATGACGGTAGAGGAGACTGCGAAAATCTGGGCGTTGCGCAATGCCATCAATCCCATGGAAGATATTGAAATGACAGAACTCCTGATTGACAAAATGAAGAAAACGAAGAATAATGAAGCGTTTTTACGCTCTATGAATTCAGGATTCAATTGATTCATGGAGCATGGACAAGACGACAATCTTCTGTCAAGGCACAGACCGTAGCAGAGGATATCAGTATAGCTATTGGAGGATTTATTATGAAAACGGGTATTCATCCCAAGTATGAATTAACAAAGATCACCTGTGCGTGTGGCAACGTATTCGAGACAAAGTCTACCAACAGGAAGTTGGAAGTTGAAATCTGCAGCGCATGCCATCCCTTCTTCACCGGTACCCAGAAATTGGTCGACACCACCGGTCGTGTGGAACGCTTCAAGAAAAAGTACGGTCTTTCTGATAAATAAACCAACCCGTTGGGTTTTTCAGGGCAACCGCTTCGTTAGGCGAAGCGGTTTTTTGTTGCAATCTCATTCTTCATACCCTAAGATTGAACCACAAGGACGGTATGAAGCAGTTAATTGAACTCCACCAGCTTGAATTTGACGACCAGCCACTTGTAGTGGTCAATGTGCCAGGCATCTACACCTTGCTTGGAGAATTCTCCGACTACTGCAAAGGATATGCGCTTTGTGGTGCTTCGCCATCGTCCTTGGAGGTCGCTGTTTCCTTACGCAACGATCAAAGCGCGCGGCTGTTCACTGTACTCGGGAACGACCGTAAGCGTTTTAATCTCCAAAACCTTAAATACCGCCGTGAGGATCGCTGGGGCAACTACATCAAGGGTGTGGTCTCGGGCATGGTGGGGCGGGGTGGCTCGGTATCTGGATTCAACCTCACCATCTCCGGCTCGCTTCTGAAGAACGAAGGACCCACCGTCTCAGCAGCCATCTGCCTGGCTTCCGCTTTAGCCCTTCGGTCGCTGTTCTCCTTGCCTTTGAGCACAGAGGAAGTCGCCAATATCTGCTATACCGCACTTTCTGGTTTTTGCTCGGAACCGTGCCGCTATGTAGGGTTGCTTGCGATGCTTTATGCCAAGGAGGGGAACCTCCTTCTCTTTGACATCCAGCATCTTGATTTTGAGTATATTCCGTTTCCTGGCCCCGATAGTCCGGTGGTCTCTCTCATAGTCGAGAGCAAGGTGTCTCCCCATGCGCTGCGCGAGGAACTGGCCTTGAAGCGCAAGGAAAGCAAAGCCGCCTTTGAGAAACTCCGGCCTGTGTTTCCCAATGGGCTGTTACGCGACATCCAGGACCAGGACTTGAAGGATTCAGTCGGCCCGTTAAGCGAGGATGATAAGCGGATCTGCCTCTATGTGCTCCTGGAAAGCCGCCTTACCCGGGAGGGTGCCCGTCTGCTTGCACAAAACGATATGGTGTTGTATGGTAAAATCCTAAATAAGGTGCAAGCAGGGTTGCGCGATTCTTTCGAGGTCACCTGTCCGGAAATAGACTGGCTCTCAAAACGAGCTACCGAAACCGCAGGAAACCTCGGAGCCACGATGATCAATACAGGTTCAAGCGGTACGATCATGGTGCTGATAGCGCGGGACTCGATTGCCTCTTATACTTCGCGTATGGAGGAATACGAGCATATCTTTGGCTTCCGTCCCCGTTGGTTCCCATACCAGCCCCAAGGACCGGCAAGGGTAATCTCGATTGAGTAATGGTCATCCTACTAACCAATGACGATGGATATCAAGCCGAAGGCCTCGAGGTCTTGGAGAAAATTCTTCTCCAGGCTGGTCATGAGGTCTGGGTATGCGCACCATCCGACCAACGTAGTGCCCAATCCCATGCCATGACCCTCCGTGGCAAGGTGAGGTTTGTCAGATTCGGAGACCGTCACTATCATTGTAGTGGAACTCCAGCCGATTGCATCCTTTATGGGCTCAGCGGTGGCTTTCTCGATGTCAAACCCGACGTGGTGATCTCTGGGATAAACCATGGTTACAATGCCAGCACCGATATCCTCTATTCCGGTACCGTTGGGGCTGCGAGCGAGGCCGCGCTTCGGGGCATTCCCGCGATCGCCATTTCCGCACGGTCGGACAGAGCTTCCGGTAGATTCCCGTTTATCGAAGCCGCCACCTTCCTCTCCCTGCATTTGGAAACCTTTTTGCCACTCTGCAGTGCCGAGGTGCTCATCAATATCAATGTTCCTCCCCATCCTTCCAGCAGCTGGCGGGTTGGCCAGATAGGCCAGCTGGACTATTTCGATGTGGTTGAACGCAACTCCACCGTCCGCTCGACATCGTTCGATGCCTCCTCGACAAAACTGGGGCTTGCGTATGGCGATGCAGAGGACGAAAATCTAGTCAATATCGGGGATGAAGTCATCTTCTCCTTGCGGGGAGATGTACCCCCAGCGATTCGCGCTACTTCGCTGATGACCGATTATCGTATTCTCAGTGAGGGGGATATCTCGGTAAGTCCGCTGTTGGTTCATCCATGTGTGCACACAAGCACCTGCGAGGCGCTCGTAGCCTTGCAGCAAGGACGGTAGCCTGATGTCCTTCTCCACCGACTGGGAAGCGAAATGCAATCGATGCGGGCTCTGCTGCCATGAGAAAGTGATTGTCGAGAAAGAGGTACTATTCGACCTCGACTCGTATTGTGAATATTACGACCCCAAAACCCATCACTGCACCATTTATCTGGAGAGACTGGATAAAAGCAACCGCTGCAAGCGAGTCACCTGGGCTAAAGCGATGTTCGCCAGCTACCTTCCCGATGAATGCGCCTATGTGCAATGGGCTCGTTCTCTCCACCTGCGCTTTGCCATCCGCCGGAGGATCCGGTTTATCGGAGGCAATCGCGGGGATACCAGCGATGAGGACAGCATCTCTCTTTCGTGCGGGACACAGTTCAGTAATACCGTTACGCCTTGACGGCAGCCCGGTGAAAGACTATTTTTGTTCTGAAAGAGAGATATAAATGATAAAAGTATATATGGATAATAATGCCACAACGCAAATGGCTCCGGAAGTGGTTGTTGCGCTCAACGAGAGCTACGGCAGTTATGGCAATGCCTCCAGCATGCATGCCTTCGGACGGGAAGCCTCCCGTGCGGTAAACCAAGCCCGCCACCAAGTGGCGCTTTCCCTCGGTGCGCAAGACGACGAGGTTATTTTCACCAGCGGTGGGTCGGAATCCGACAACACGGTATTCAACCTCTGCCGCGATATGATCGACGCAGGTGCCAAGCGCACCCGGATCATCACTTCAACTATCGAGCATCCGGCGATCATCGAGACCTGCGCCTACTTGCAGAAGCGCGGCTATAGAATCGACTACGCGCCAGTGGACCAAACCGGTAAAATCAGGCTTGACGCTCTGCAGGATATGCTAGGTGATGATGTCCTGTTGGTGTCGGTCATGGCTGGAAACAATGAGACAGGAACTATCCAGGACATCGTCGCGATAAGCGCTCTTGCCCATCGCCACGGAGCCCTGATGCATACCGATGCTGTGCAGGCGGTTGGCAAGATGCATATCGATGTGAAGGCTTGGGGGGTGGACTACCTGAGCCTCTCGGCGCATAAGTTCTATGGACCAAAAGGTATCGGAGCCCTCTTCGTCCGAAAGGGAGCCCCTTTTGAAGCCTTCATGAAAGGTGGGCACCAGGAAGGGGGCAGGCGGGCAGGAACCTACAACACCAACGCGATTGTGGGCATGGGCAAGGCCGCCGAAATGGCTTCGGCGGAAGTCGACCATGAGAAAACACTGCTATGGAACTTGCGTGAGAAACTGCGGAGGGGCATCGAAGCTTCTGTTTCAGGCGTAGTGGTCAATGGACACCCGGTGGATTGCCTGCCAGGGACGCTGAACGTCTCCTTTCCGGGAGCGGAGGGCGAGTCCATCCTGCTGATGCTCGATTATTATGGAATAGCCGTGTCGACGGGCTCCGCTTGCGCCACAGGTTCGCTTGAACCCTCCTATGTGCTGCTGGCGTCAGGCTTGGACGTCGAGCTCGCCCATGGTTCCATCAGGTTCAGCCTCGGTCGCTACAACACCGAAGCCGATGTCGATTATGTCTTGGAGAAACTGCCGCCGATTATCGCACGGCTGAGGGAGATCTCAACATTATGAGTGAATTCACTAAGAATTGGGTATATACGGATACGGTTAAGGAACATTTCATGAATCCCAAGAATGTATGGGAGGATGAGGGGTTCAAAGCCGACGGATTTGGGCAGGTAGGATCGATGGCTTGTGGGGATCAGATGCGGGTAGGCATACAAGTGAAGGATGATCGGATCATCGATTTGAAATGGCAGACCTACGGTTGCGCCAGCGCCATTGCCAGCACTTCGATGATGTCCGAGATGGCCATAGGATTGACCTTGTCTGAAGCTTACCACCTCACCCCGGCCATGATCACCGAACGCTTGGGAGGCTTGCCCCAGCATAAGTTCCACTGCTCGGTCCTTGGAGACAAAGCCTTGCGAGCCGCCATTGACGACTATCTAGCCAAACAGAACAGGGACAATCCCTACCGGGCCAGTGTCGCCAAGGTTATTTGCGAATGTAAGAATGTGACCGATCAGCGCATCGAGGAATTGGTAAAGACCAAGCAGGCCACCACTTTGGAGAAACTTCGGGAGATCACGGAGTACGGAACCGTCTGTGGAAAATGCCAGTTCAAAGTGCAGCAGTTGTTTGACGAATACAAACACATCTACAACGTCTAGCAGTCCTATTTGGCATGAACAAAAAATCCTCCCGAACCGGGAGGATTTTTTCTGGTATCCATGTACCGCTATACTGCGTCGAACTCGCTGCCACCGACAAACTCCCTGAGAATAGAGTCACGTGGAACCAAGTCGGCGGGAATGGGATAGACATTGTCCAAAAACCCCAGCAACCGCCGTGCCATGGGATACGCGTCAAAAGCTTCCGGCTTTACCGTTTTCAACAATGGTTCCGCATATGGTTTGAGGACTGCCAGTTCGTAATCCAAGGCAGAATTGATCATCACATCGGCCTGGTTCTGGAAGGGGAAGATATGCAAGGTTTCCCCGCGTTCCACAGATGGCCACATCTCCAGGGTCTGTTGCGCGGAGGTGCTGCGGGTGCGGTGGTCACGCACGATGCGCCGGATGATCCTGTTGTCGGTGGTGGATATCCTATTATGGTCGTCAAGATTCAACTGAGTGAGTGCTGAGATGTAGATTTTGAAAATCGTCCGCCGGTCCAGATTGGGAATGAGTTGGGGATTCAGACCATGAATGCCCTCGATCACCAAAATTGTATTGCCTTTGAGGCTGATCGGCTTGTTCTCGTAGAACCTGCGGCCATTGCCTGAGAAGTCGAACTTCGGTAGGTCAACCGAGCCTCCGGCGTACAGTTCGTTGAGATTGTTCCTGAAAAGATCAAGGTCGAGTGCTTCCAATACCTCAAGATCCGGCTTTCCATCGCTATCCCGGGGTGCGTCCGATTTGCTCCTATAGTAGTTGTCCAATGATATCTGCACCGGATTGTACCCAAGCAACCGCAGTTGGATGCATAGCCGCTTGGCGAAGGTGGTTTTTCCCGATGACGAGGGTCCGGCGATGAACACCACCTTCACTGTCCCTTTATCAGCCACCAAATCGGCGATTTGTGATATCTTACGGTGCTGCAAGTCCTCATTCATACGGATGAAGGTGAATATCTCGGAAGACCCGCAGATTCTGTTCATATCGCCTAAGGATTTCACATTGAGGATATTGCCCCAGATCTTATACTCCCTGAACACGGAGAACAACAGCGGATGGTCCTTGAATTCAGCGACATGCAGGACATCGCGCGACAGCGGATAGCGCAGCAGCATTCCCCGTTCTCCATACGGACGCAATTCCCACACGCTCATCACAGAAGTGGAAGGGGCTAGCACCTCGTACGAGATATCCTTATATTCGCCACACCGGTAGATGGACAACGTGGGGTCGTTGCGATACGAGAGTAAAAGCTCGGTGGCATGGAACCCCCGCTGCTGGAAGTAATCCCGTGCCGCGCAATAGGCGATAAGCTCTTGATCGATAAGTTGGTCAGCCTCCACCAAGGCCTGCATCCGTTCCCGCAGACGATCGACATCCTTGGGGTCAAGCGAGAACTGGCCATCGAAATTAAAATACAGTCCATCACCCAAGGAATGGCCGATAACCAGATTCCGGTCTGGGAAAAGCTCCTCACTCACATAAGCGAGAAGAAAACTCAAGGTGTGGCGGTATATGCGCTTGCCTATATCGGAGAAAAGATGTTCGGGCTTCACCCTCGCATCGGTTTCCAACCGTGCTGAATACGGTAGTATCTCGTTGTTCATCCGTAGGGCTACCACCGGGTTGTCCTTATAGGCGAGTGATTCGGTAGGGATCTTCATCGGCCCTGAGAGCAACGACCGTACCGTGATTCCAGCGGGTACCTGAAAGCTCGTGGAATCATGGGTCAAAGTGATCATGGTGTTCATACAGTCTCCCTGAAGGGTTTCTTCTGATGTCCTTTTCGAATGACATCCCTGTCAAGCGGGTAGCCCCAGTAGGCTGCTTCGATAATCCGGATAAGGTCCTGAACATCAAGTTCTTCCTTGCTGAAAAGGATGGATGCGTCTCCTGAGGCCATCATCGCGATTGTTCCAAACTGGTGCGACTCCATCACCCTGTTGCCCTTGCTATCCTGCAGATCGAAAAACCGTAGGGGAATGAGGTTGCCCGCCGCTTGCCTGAGCTCCAGAATCAGCGTCTTCACATTCTCCAGCAGCAGGTCGGCGGCGGTGGCGTCTGGAATGTCGGCGATCGGGAGCTGCAAGTCCGAAGAGGAAGCCGTTTCGCGGTAGAGCTCTGCGAGCGCGCTGGTCGTGGCATGGAGGTTATACTCCAAAGTGTAGGGAAGCAGGATGAAAGCGCTGTTGCCATACGGGATACCGCAGCAGGCGCTGATGCTCGTACCCAGCGCGAGGGTCACGGATCCGCGGGCTTGCGAGGAGGCCAATCCGGCCATATGCGAGGCCAGCGCGAGTTGAAGCCGCAGTTCCTGGTCAAACGGGGTGAGGACTGCTTGCACTGCGGTTTTGAGGACAATCGATGCCGCGCGGGAGGCAAGATTCAGACAAAGGGGATTGGGCGATAATCCGGTGATGTATTCCATCGCCAGAGCCAAGGTTCCTACCATACCCAAGGCAGTGAGGGATGGCGTGAGACTGCGGTACATCTGAGGGTCGATGATGGTTGCATCCGGTGCGAGCGAGGGGAAGGAGAACAGCATCCTCCGTCCTGTCCGTGCGGAATAAATACTCGCCGATTGCGAGCCACTGCTCCCAGGCCCTAGGGAGGTGGGGATCGCCACCAAGGGTTTTTTATGGAAATTACGCTCGACCGGATCGCTATGCAACCCGGTTGAGATCCGCAGGAGGTCCACGCCTGGGTCTTCGTCCTGGCTTACCACTAGATTGACCGCTTTGGCGGTATCGATCACCGACCCCCCACCGATCGCTATGATGCCATCATGGTTCCCTCGCCGGTAAGTCTCGGCCATTTCCAAAACCATCTGAGTGGAGGATCCCATCGGAACCCCATCCAAAATCGTCACCTGCTCTTTCTGCAGTCCTGTGGTTTTACAGGCTGTCTCCACCAGACCGGCATTCTTCACGCTGGTGCTTGCGATTACCAAAGGCCTGGTGATCTTGAGTTGAACCAATACCTTTGCCAGCTGTTGCAGCGCGTCGATTCCCGCGATTGTCTGGGTTTCGCTCACTTGGGCGAAGTAGCTTCCCTTTATCATGGGTTCCTCCTTCGGGGTTTTTTGGAAGAAGGGGTGGCAGGTGTTTCCTGAACACCATTGGCAAGCAAGGTGAGCATGGGTTTGACATCTCTGAGCACGCCGACGTTTTCGAACAAGCGGAAGGTGCCGATGCAAAGCTCTTGGATGATATGGTCCAGGCCTTGGGGATTGAAAAGCGTGATCCAATCCTCCACCAGCCGTTTTGGATCATCCTGCTTCAAAAATTCGCGGAGCCTGGCGTATTGCTGCGGGGAGTCCTGCTGGATTCCATCCATGAGCACAGGAAGCAAGGAGGCTGCGCTTTGGTGGCGGTCCGCGAAACCGTCGACAGCCAAGGTCTCCACAAACCGGACTATCGAGGAGTTCCCCCGGTTGTAGGCGCAGATGCCGGCAATGCATTGGGCGGCGACCATATCGGAGGAAATATCCTTCCAACTCGAGCTGCCATGCGTAGTGAACACCCAGTTGTGGAGCGCGTTCTGCAGAAATTCAAAACCCGAGGCCAGATAGCTATCCATGATCATGTGCCCTGTATCGTTGAAGGTGGTTATGAGGTTGAGCATGGTGGTGCAGGCATTCGCTGCGATTTCTTGTGGTGTCGAGAGCATGGTGACCCGTGGATCTATCCCGATGAGGTCTACAAGGAGACCGGGATGGTTGAATCTCTTCTGGCCGTACCACACATGGGTTTGGCTTTCATTTCCATCGCTGTCGCCATAGGGTAGGCAGGCAAGGGGAATGGAGGTTCTCACGTGCTCCCCGATCACCTCGGATTCCCAAATTCTAGCGAAATCCTCAATGGACAGGCTCAATCTGATCCGCAACAACCTCGCAAGGGCTTGGATTTCGCTGCTTCCAATGGCAATCAAGCCATCGCAGGCTTCTTTGGTGTATTGCGCGGCAAGTGATTCCACTAGGTCCAAAGAGGGTGGCTCAGAGGTTTCACACATGACTGGATGTGGGGGGATGGCTAAGTGAAGCAAGCGCCGCACGGTATTGTTGCTTCTTGAATGCCCCCCGACCAGGCAGCAGGGTTTGTGGACACCACGTTGGACGAACTCGGTGAGCATGGCGTCTGCCGCCAATTCTCCGATGAATAGAGCCGTTGGTGCCGAGAACACCACGTTATGCTTTGATGGGCTAGAGTGTGTCATCGGCTTTCCCCCTCTTGTCGAACAACATCGCAGCGCCCACAGCGAATTTTCTGCGGTTGAGATGCGGAGGCGCCTGGTAGCGCTTCACCATGCGGCAGGCCATGGCTCGCGGCAATAGGTAAATCTCGGTGAGGTTGAGGATCCGAAGGAATCTGCAGGCGAGCGATACGGCCCCTTCTATGGATACACGGCCTTTGGCGATGGCTGCCACTGGCGATTCTGCGAATTTGAAGATGAGTCTGGCTTCCCTTAGGGAACGTATGCGGATGGTGGCGGTGCTCGGTAATCCCGCGGGATTGAATTTCTTGGATGACCCATCGCCAATATACAACAGATGGTTGGCGCCCTTGTACATGAACATCGCAGGCCCCTTTTCTCCCACCACCAGTGCGATGATGGTTCCTACCGGGATATCGCTTGCTTCCTGGCTCAGGGTAGGGTCTATCCGACAGGCGGCTTGCATCCCTCTTCCGAGAAGCATGAGGTAGCATCGCGTTGGTACATGCTGTAAGCGATCATGAAGAATGACCTGAGCCATCTAAGTCTCCTTTTCCACATTCTACTGTCCATGCCATTCTTTCGCAAGGCCAATTGTCTCTCCTGTTGTCTGACATGCAAAGCTGTCTTCTTTCATCGACATGAAGTATAATTGACAGGGTTGGATTCACCAAGTAGAGTTGGAGAACACGAAGGATCCTGTATGACGAAGATGATAGGTGTTGGGCGAAGATATCTCATTGTGGATCTCTCTACCGAAAAATGGGAAGTACGGTTGTTTTCCGATCGGGAATACCGGAACTATCTTGGTGGAGAGGCCATGGCGATCCATCTTTGGTGTTCCCTGGTGGATGATCCTCTGGCAGTCGATGCTCTGGGCGAGGACAATCCCTTGTGCATTGTCTGTGGTGCCTTGACAGGCACGGGCACATTATGCTCCAGCCAGGTTTCCTTGGTGGCGAAATCTCCTTTGACTTCCTTACTTGGAACTTCAACCACGGGTGCCACTTTTGGCCTTGTGCTGAAAAAGGCCGGGTGGGATGGGGTGGTGCTGCTTGGCAGTTCACGTCGGCCGATGGTGCTTCGCATTGGCCCTGCAAACGTGGAGTTCCGAACCTCGGAACGCCTTATCGGGCTGACTTCCTCGGAAACCGCCGAGGCTCTGAAAGTATCCGAGACCGAGCGCATGCTCTGCATTGGTCCGGCAGGCGAGAATAAGGTACCCTTTGCGAGTATCATCTCCGATGGCTATGCTCTTGACCGGGGTGGCCTTGGAGCGGTGCTCGGCGCTAAACGCATCAAGGCGATTGTCTTTCAGGAAGGAGATTGCGAAATCCTACCGGTCGACGCCCATACGATGTCCAAGGGGCAAAAGGGACTGGAAGACATTCTCGCTGACAGCCCTTATGTGAAGCGCCTGCGTGATCACGGGACTTTAGGGGTAATGGACCAGGCCTTGGCCGCCGGTTTCGCACCTGTGGACAATTTCAGCAAGCGTACCGATCCCCGCCTCTACCACTTGAACGGAAAGGAGACCTCGCGCCGCTTCTCCATCGAGCTTTCAGCGTGCGATCTCTGCCCGATGGAATGCAGGCGCACGATCCGCCTCCCGCAGGGCGAATACATCCTGCCCGATTATGAGATAGTCTCCATGCTGGGAAGCAATCTGGGCAACTACGATATCCAACTGGTCATCAAGTGGTATCTGCGATGCATCGATTGCGGACTCGACCCTATTTCGACGGGAAACGTGCTTTCATGGGCGATGGAGGCTCAGCAGCAGGGTCTGGTCGATTGGGCTGGGGCCTTGGCTTTTGGACGCACCGATTCCATCGAGCAGACCATCGAATCCATCGCGCTACGCAAAGGCATTGGATTGCAGCTGGGACTTGGAGTGCGCGGGCTTTCGCTCCAATACGGCGGGGCTTCCTTTGCATGCCATGTGCATGGGTTGGAGATGTCGGCGTACGACCCGCGTGGTGCGTGGGGTACCGGGCTGCTGCTTGGCACGGGCGAACGATTTCCCTTCATTCCCGAGGTGCTGTTTCCCCGTCTTGTTGTCAGCAATGCTGGCTCAAAGGTCGCTTGGGCGGTTTTTCAAGAAGACCTGGTGTCTGCACTGCGGGCTCTGGGCTGCTGTCCCCACCTAGTGGTGCCTGTCCTGATCGAGCGCTTCAAAGTGTCGACCTTTTCCAGCCGTTGGTCTCTGTGGCTCTCGTGGTGTCTTTCGACGATCTTCCCCCGTCTCTTTTCCCCGCGGCTGTTCACACAGCTTGTGCAGGGTCTCGCTGGTTTCGACATGAGCGAGGAAGAACTTCTTAGGGTTGGAAAAAGGACCGCATTGATGAAGCTTGACCTAGCCCTTGCGATGGGTGAGGGAAAGTTTCCGTTTTCGCTACCTGAGCGGTTCCTGCTCGACCCTGACACGAATCATCAGCAGGCGGTGGTGATTCCCTACAGGCGATTGAGCCTTATGTATCGTCGTTTGCGAGCCAAAGACCGAAAATTGATGAAGGAGCTTTAGGATGTGGGCCGCACGGGTGGGAAATTGGCTGGGCAGACTGTTTTGCCTGATCCTGGCCCTAGGGTGCTCCCCGGTTCCGCTCGCGGCGGTCTCCTCTTTAAGCAATCTATCCTTCATCGTGAAGAATGACAGCACAACCTTGGGTGTGAGCGAGAATCCGGATGACCTGCGTTCCTATGGAGGTGGTTTTTCCCTCTCGTACAGCAACGGTTGGTTCGCCAACGCCCAGATCACAGGGTTGACCAACCGCTCCGCGGGTCCTTTCGCAGAGGGGCGCTATGATGAGTTTGAAGTGTTTTCCGGCCAAGCTTTCAAAGTATTGGAATGTTCCCCCACCAATGCTTTTTCTTTAACCTTTGAACCCTCTGTCGGCATGGTGGTTTCAGGGTATCTTGGCTTGGAGGCGGTTCAGAATTTCTGGCACAACGTGATTGTCGTCCCATTGGTAGAGCTCCGCTACGATGCCGATGGAGTGCTCCTCTTCGCTCCCCGCTTTTCCCTCACGGGAAGCCTGCTCTATTCAGAGCGAGCTCCTTGGTTCGATTCAACAGACATTCTGTTCCGATTGAAAGGCACTGGGGTGTTCGCTCCTGGTTATGAAGGGATTACGACTGGATCGATGGAGATTGGCCAACAGACGACTGAGATGAAATACCTCTTCATTGGTTTTGGGTATTCCCACCGTGAGGTTTTTGATGAAAGGCCGACGCATCTCGCGGTGAGTGGGAGTGAGGAGGGGCTTATGGCTTCCTTCGATGCTCGTTTCGGTCTTTTGGTAATGACCTATAAGTGGTATCTCAACAGCTCACATGGGTTTGGCGGATTAGGTATCGACATCGGTGGCAATCTCACCGAGCGGTGGACCGAAAACGACCTCATCATGACATTGAGCATCCGTCTCCCCTATGAGAAGCTGCAGACGAATATCCGCTATATGCTCAAACCGGATTTTTCAATATTCGCAAGCAATTCCTATACCATGAAACTGTTGTCCTATGATCGTCAGCTTCGAGAGAATCTCTCGACGTGGTTCGTTGGTTTCGACTATGAATTCAACAATGCCAACAATAGTCTGATAACTCCCTTTGTCTCCATTGGCGCGGGTTTCAAGCGGTTTTTGGTTGTCGGCCTCGGTGATGGCCCTGATGCTGAAAGGGAAGTCCTGTATGATGGATTTCGCTTCAGCAGTGAGCTTTCGGGTGGTGTGAGGTTTCTTCAGCAAGGAGAGATCCAGTGGGGTGGGATTTCCTATGGGATCGAGTTGGCTGCCGGTGTGGCGTATCTCGATACAAACGGGCTGGTGGAGGAGCTTGGTGGGGTGCCGTTGGAGGAGAGGAAGAAGTGGCAGCCGATGGTGAGAGTTGGATTGACGATGGGCGGGGGATTGTAGCTTGGTACGGGTGGCTTCTAGTGGAGCAATCCTTTTGAATATCCAGGGATAATTCGACCGCTGACAATCTCCCGGATCGACATTTCCTTCTCAGTGATCACTGCGAAACTAGGCTCATGTTGATCACGAGGCCTCGAGGCCGAACCCGGATTGAGAATCCAAGGGGAATGTTCGGAATGCTCAAGCATCACCACGTGGGAATGCCCATAGATGAATATATCGTTCTCTGTAAGCTTGGCCGGGGAATCGTACCATGAGAAAATTCTGTCGCCATGGGTGAGTAGGATTTTCCGTGAATGGAAATCAAGCATGAGATGAATCGGGGGTACGGGCATCTGGACATCGATGAAAGCCCACGGAGAGTCACAATTCCCCCGAACGATTGAGAACGGAATCGCACTGGTCCGAATCATGTGGGCTATTATTGTGGAATGATGGATGCCTAGGTCTCCGGCACAGAGGATGGAGTCCGCTTTTTCTTTTTCCGCCCGGGCGATAATCATCCTGAGCATGTCGATGTCGCCATGAAGGTCTGAAAAAACGACCAATTTGTTCATTCCTTTATTGTACGGTTTGTATCGAGGATTGACAATGCACTTGTTTCATCTGAAGCTTGATGCGTGCATTTGGAAAACTCCATTTGAGCTATCACTAAGTGTTGCCCCCAGCTGAAAAGTGTTTTACAATCTCCCCTAGGCCCTTATCTTCCACTATCCGGAGGTCTCCCATGCCCGAAATCAAAAGAATGACCTGTAGCGACGGTAAAGTCATTGTCTACCGAGTTTGGATTCCAGAGAATAAGAATTTCCACTCAGTACTCCATATCTTCCATGGTATGGCCGAGCATGGCGACCGCTACCATAGGTTCGCGCTCTACCTAAATACCCAAGGAATCGCCGTGTATGCCCAAGACCACCGTGGACACGGCCTGACCGCTACGGATGACGACCTAGGCTGGTTCGCTGAACGTGATGGCTGGAACCAAGTGGTCGAGGATGGCTATAAGTTAAGCAGGTTGATAGCGGAAAACCACCCTGGAAAAGACATCTTCCTGCTTGGCCACAGCATGGGGTCCTTCTTAGTTGAGACTCTGATCGCGCGTTACCCTGGACTCTATCAAGGAGCCATCATAAGTGGAACCGGAGCCAGCCAAGGTATTGTCGGGAAAATCGGCCGTATCCTTGCATCCTCCCGTGCGAAAGCAAAAGGGGGGAAAACACCCGACCCACTGCTGGATAAGATGAGTTTTGGGAAATTTGGAAAACCATTCCAGCCGCAGAAGACACCGTTCGATTGGCTCTCCCGTGATGAGGAGGAAGTCAGGAAATATGTCGCGGACCCGCTATGTGGATTCATCTGCTCCTCGCAGTTTTTTGTCGACCTCTTGGATGGCATAGAGCTGGCCACCAACCGGAAGCTCATGAATAATATCCCCAAATCGTTCCCCCTTTTGTTCATAAGTGGGAAAATGGACCCTGTTGGAGGGTTTGGGAAGGGCGTGGAGCAGGTGTTTGGGCACTACAAAGCCGCTGGATTGGAAGATCTCACCTTGGAGCTCATCCCAGAGGCAAGGCACGAGCTGCTGAACGAAATCAACCGGGAGGAAATTCACGTTCTGCTTGCGAAGTGGTTGGAAAGCCATAAGTCGCCTAAGAACCGCTGACCTATCAGGTGTAGGGGAAGAAGCAACGCCGCTATGGATGTCGATGGGAGCCTATGGAAAAGAAGAAAAACGTGAGCAAAGCAAAAAAGAAACCAACTCCGGTCGAGGCTGAATCCAAAGAGAAAGGCCTGGTTGAGTTCATACGTGTCTGCATAGGGAATTTCGCGCGGGACAAGGTGTCCATCATGGCTTCCGGAGTGGTGTACACCACCCTAATATCGGCAGTTCCTTTCGTCTCGTTCCTCGTGGCTTTCCTGACTCTCTTCAACGTGCTGCAGCCTTTCTTCACCCTCCTCACCGAGCTGTTCGTCTCCATCTTCGGGGAGGATGCCGGAGTGGAGTTGGTCAACCTGCTCGCCCGCTATAGCAAAAACGCCAATAGCCTTGGGGTGTTAGGACTTATATCCTTCCTCATCACCTCAATGCTGCTCATCGATAAAGTATGGGCGGTAGTGAATCAGATATACCGCACCTCGCCAACCAGGCATAACCTGATCAGGCGTTTTGCCAGCTACATCACCATCCTGATTGTCGGCGCATTGTTGCTCGGGGCGTATATCAGTGTGAAATCTCTGTTGAACAACTGGATCGCCAGCATTCTTGGGCTTCCCATATTCGACAACATCCTGTTTGAGTTCGTGCGGTACCTCGTACCATGGATGATAGCCTGGTTATGCCTTTTCCTACTGATTATAGCAGCGCCAAACGCCCGCGTGAACCTCGGAAGCGCGTCGATTGGGGCGCTTTTCGGTATGGTGGGGGTTGGAGTCCTCAATAGGGTGTTCTCAAATCTCATCACCAAAGTCTTCACGTATTCCGTCATCTACGGTTCTTTCGCAGCCGTGTTCTTGGCTTTGCTCTATGTGTACGTCCTTTGGGTGGTGGTGTTCAGCGCGGTGGAGATCAGTTATGTGCACCAGTACCGGCCGGATAGGAAGTTTTTAAAACGACCCATGTCGCCTGCTGAACAATTGGCGAATGGCGTGAATGTCATGATGGTTATCGGCCAGAACTTCAAAACGGGGAGAGGGGAGACCAAAGTCCGGCAGATTTCAGAGAAACTGCTGATGAACGACCGCATGCTGTTCGGGATGCTGGAGCTGTTGATGGAAAAGCAGTTCATCATCGCGACCAATGCGAGCCGCAGCGCCTATATTCCTGCAAGACCTCTTGAGGACCTGCGGATTGTGGATTTGGTAAGCGGATTGTTCGGTGAGGTGTACCTTGAGCAAAACCTTGACACTATCGGGGATTCCATCGCCTCGCAGATCAATCAGAAAGGTATCAAAACCTTGGGCAACCTGAGCATCTACAATCTGTTGGAGCGGGTTTAGACACCTTCAGCTATCAAACAGGCGGGATTCTCTTTATCATCACCGCGCACCCTAGCCATTGTTGCCTGGCCTTCATTTGAACATCTACCCAAATAGATGCTATAGTGGAGGCGGACATCCCCCTTGGCGATGGAGGTTATTGATGATACCGAGAAGAGCAGCTGGAAAACAGGTGGATAAACGTCCCATCGACTCTGTAAGGTGGCCTGCGATGCCGGACCCCCAGGATACCGGGCGGGGTGGAGAGATATGGCTCTGGCCCCGGGTGCGCTGTCATTTCCAGATAGCCCCGACCAATGCCCGGGATATGGACTACCTGGTGTTTCCTTACGCGATGAGTGTGTTCGACCATCACGGCCGCCATATCCTTTCAATCGTGCTTGAACAGACGGATTACCGGATGCTGGCTCAGCTCTCAGGTGCGAGTGTGCGCGAGTTGCGGGAGGACCGTAAAGGTAATTTCTCCCCGTTGCATAGCGCGGTCTACACCCATGACAAGCATGATGACCTTGGACCGTACGAGGGAGATATGGATAAAGAGTCCATCCGCAAGTTCTTCTTGGACATCGTGGCTGATGAACTTGACCTATTCACCGACCCTATTCTGAAAGGAGCTCTGTAGTTGCTACTTTGGAAGAGGTTCCTGTGTCCTTGTGGAAAAGGTTCCTGTGGAAAAAGTTCCTGGAACCTTTTCCACAGCCTCCGGTTCAGTGTCCTTGAATTTGGCAGTCTGCGCAGATGCCGGTGAAATAAAGGGTGTGGCTCTTGACGGTTATCTGGTGGGCGGCCTCGTAGCCAGCGACTAGGGTATGTAGTTGGCAATCGCCTAAGTCTAGGAAACGATGGCACATTTCACAGTGGAACCAGTGATGATGACCAGAATATCCGTCTTTCAGGCTATCGACTGCGGTGTAATAGCGCTCGGTACCATGTTCTGCGCAGTGTAGGATGAATGAGTCGGCGAGGCCGTTTTCCTCAAGGAAATGTAAGGATCGATAGACGGTCACTTGGTCGCAGCACACGCCGATACGCTCTAGAACGGCGGCCGCGCACAGAGGTTCTTGGGCGTCACGGAGAATCGCCAAGGTTGCTTGCCGAGCTTTTGTCATGATATTCGTGGCTCCTTCGCAGAAATTTGCTGCGTAGGCCGGTTGTTGCGTTTGACTACATGGTTGCGGATAAGCCGGGCGCCTGCCGACCCTAGGAAAACCGCACCGGCGATCACCACTACCGTGGCACCGACAGGGATATCCAGCGTCCATCCCACCATCAGACCACTTACCGAAAACACTGTGGCGAACAACCAGCTGAGTGCCATCATACCCGCGAGGTTCCGCGCGAGGTAGCCTGCGGTGCCCGCTGGAAGGGTGAGCATGGCGATGACCATGACGATTCCCACAAAGGTCTGAAGCAGAACAACCGCGATTGCGGTGATGCTGAGGAGTATGAGGAAAACGACATCGGTCCGGATTCCCCGCACGCGCGAGAATTCGTCATCGAACGAGGAGGCCTCAAGCTGTGGGTAGAAACGCCAGGTGAGGAAAACCACAATAGCGTCGAGGATGGCTAAAAGAACGAGATCGCGGGTAGAGATCAACAGGATATTGCCGAAGAGGTAGCTGGTGGGATCGGTATAGCCGGGCGTCTTAGCCATGAAGAGGACGCCGATGCTCATGCCGATAGCCCAGACCGCGTTGATGACGGTGTCCTCACGCTGTTTTGCTTTGAGAGAGACTAGGCCGATGATGATGGCAGCCAGAAGTGCGAAGATGATGGCCCCTAGGATTGGCGACATCCATGGCACCAGTTTGGTGGCCGAGAGGTAAAGCGCCATGCCAATACCTCCAAGAACCGCGTGGGAGATTGCGCCGGCAAGACCTGCTATCCGTTTCACCGTCACCACAGCCCCAAGGACTCCAAAGAGAACCGAGGATAGGATTCCTGCGATAAACGCGTTGCGGAGGAAGGGGAAGGCTGGATTGAAGAGGGCCTCGATGAAACTATCCATGGTGGTTTTCCTCCGCGTGGTGTTCGTCAGCGCAGCAGGCATCTTCGGGGAGGGTGATCTCGTGGAGGACCTTCAGCACTTCACCACCGAAGAAGTCTGGTGGGGGATTCTCCACCGGTTCCGCCCGATGCTGCACCACTGTCCGGGCTCGACCTGAGTGGCTGCGGTCGCCAACGCACAGGACTCGGTCGGTGAGGGATGAGACAAAGCCCATATCATGCGTGACTATCAGGATGGTGGTGGAGCGTTTGAGCGTTCCCAGGCTCCTGAACAAGCGGCTTTCGCTTTCAGCATCCATATTGGCAGTTGGTTCGTCGAGGATTAGAAGCTGAGGATTGGCTGCCAAAGCCCTGGCCACCAGCACCCGCCTCCGCTGACCTCCTGAGAGAGCGGAGTAGGCCCGTTGGGAAAGATCGGCTATCTCCATCTGCTCCATCGCTTCTTGCGCCGCTTTCACATCAGCGGCATTATAATGCCGGGAACGGGGGAGCAGTCTTCCCATCCGCACCACTTCCTGAACGGAAATGGGGAAGGTGGGATCGTAGCTGGCATGCTGGGGGACATAGCCAATCAAGTCCCGGGCCTTGCGTGGATTCTCTTCAAAGATCTCGATAGTCCCTTGGTTTGGTTGCTCCAGTCCCAGAATCAACTTGAGAACGGTGGTTTTTCCCGAACCATTCGGGCCTACCAAAGCGATGAACTCACCGACATGTATGTGGAAGGATACATCTTCCAGCACAGCGAGATTACCATACGAGAAAGCGACTTCATTGAATCGCAGGGCGACCTTTTGCATAGTTTCCCCTTATCTAAGTGAACGGACCGAAGCTTGCAGCGCATCTCCCATCCGTTGGATATTCGCAAGCCAATCCGCTGCAAGCGGATCGAGTGGCACCACTACCGCACCGACCGCGTCGGCGACCGCCTTGGCGGCTGAAACTGGGAACTGCGACTGCACGAAAAT
This sequence comes from Sphaerochaeta sp. UBA6084, assembly GCA_002428625.1. Taxonomy (GTDB): domain Bacteria; phylum Spirochaetota; class Spirochaetia; order Sphaerochaetales; family Sphaerochaetaceae; genus UBA6084. Next base: position 28,956 of record DIXI01000009.1, on the reverse strand, counting down.
CGCAGGTACCTGCTCGGCAGAGGCCTTCAGGATAAGTCCATTAATTGATTTGGCGGTAGGTTCCTTGCCACCGGTCTCTACAGCTTCCTGGATGATGCCGAAATCATCGAAAAGATACCCGAAAGCCGGGTGGTAGACGAAAACTGTTTTCCCTTTCAACGGAGCGAGCGAAATGGCGAGGGAATCGTACACTCGGTTGATATCTGCGGCAAGGGCTTGGTAATTAGTCTCATAGAATGCCGAGGAAGCAGGATCGATAGCGCTGAGAGTATCAGCTACGTGTCTGGCGAGGATGAGTGCGGGTTTGCGGCCCAACCATGAGTGGCGGTCAATGTCTATCGAATCTTCGTCGTGTTCATCGTCGTCAGCGTGGTCCTCTCCTTCTTCCTCATGGTCGTGCGCTTCTAACGAGCGGAAATCCACACCATAGGTACCATCGACAATCCGTAATTTAGGGTAGAGCGCGGTGATTTTCGGAAGCAGGCTGATTTCGAAATCTGTATTCGAGAGGATCCACGCTTTGGAACGGGCTAGATCCGCCATCTGCCGAGGAGTTGGTTCGTACGAGTGGGGGCTCTGTCCAAGACCGACGAGAACCACCTGGGCGAACCTGCCGTCACCAATTCTGTCGACAAAATAGCTCTGAGGCAGGATGCTGACAGCTACCATCGGTTTTTCAGACTGAATGGATTGCTCCTGACCACCTTTTGCGGCGAGGGGTGCGGTGATCGCACATGCAAAAATCAATATGATAATCATGAATATGTTTTTTTTCATCCAAGGCTCCTTATAGGCGTTTCCAATATAGTGAGGTTTGCCTTTGGATGCAAGTGATTTGCAAAAAAATATGCAAATGATTTGCAATTCATGCGATGCTGCAAGAGGGGATTGCCGCAGATTGTGTTTTGTGAGACAAACAAGCATGCAGAATGGTTTTGAAATTTCAGCTCTGGTGGCGGTGGATGATGGCGAGCAGGCCCGTATTGCCGCTTTTGTGAGTGAATGTGAAAAGCTGGATGGGACTTCGGCCTGTTTCCAGCAGGAAGTAGTGGTGGTTAGCGAATCTGGAAAACCTAGCTTTGTGGTCTGCCATCATCAGCGTGCGCTTGCTGGGGTGCTCTCGGTGTTTTCCGTGGTGGCTGATGAGGTGGAGTTGTCAGTGTGTGTCCATCCTTCCTTCAGGCGCAAAGGCATTGCCACGCACTTGGTGTACCAGGCTATGGCACGATTGTCGGCGCTAGGGGTGAAGCGGTTCCTGCTTGTGTGCGATGCGGATTCCCATGAGGGGGTTGCGTTTCTCATGAGCTGTGAAGGCCAACCCCATCATACTGAATACTCATTGCGATTCGATACGGATCATCGTTGGACAATCCTTCCTCAAAGGCTGCAGATCCGCAGGGCAGGTTCCGGGGATATTGGTGGCTTGGTGAGCATAGTCTCCAAGGCTTTCGGTGATGCACGGGAAGATGTAGAGGGTTTTATACGCTCTAGTATGGAATGGCCGACCAGAGAGGTGTATGTAGGCTTGGTGGACGATGTGTGCGTGGCTACGGCTTCGATAGGGCATGATGATGAATCGACTGCCTCGATAAACATGGTGGCGGTAGCACCGGAAGTCCAAAGCAAAGGTTATGCGACAGAGCTGATCCAAGCCCTTATCCTACCTCTTGTCAAAAAGCACCTTAACGTGGTTATCGATGTGGATAGTACCAATTCCCGGGCGTATCGGTTGTACCGCCATTTGGGTTTTGTGGAGACGAGGGTGGTGGAGTACCGGAGTCTGGCCTGGCCAACCACCCCCCCAAACAGCATCAAGGCCGATCAAGCAGCTCGGCTAATTCCACCAAGCGGACGAATTCCGCGCGATACCCTTCCAGGTCGGGACCCTTCGACATACGGGCAAGATCCATTGCGGTCTGGTAGGTCGCGGTACCTTTGTAGGGGCTGTCGCGTAGCAGCATGCCTAGCTGGACCACGGCGCTGGCGAAGCGGAAATCCTCATCAACCGCGTTGGGTTTTCGATAGAGGGCTTCTGTGTTCAAGCGTAGCGAAATCAGTCTGCTTTCTTCCTGTCCATCATCAGGTTCCTTATAACGCAATCTGAAGGCCAACACATCGGTGGAATCCACGAGGGATGCCTGTTGGAATACCAAGGGTTCGGAAGGCGGGGGTGCGGTTGTACCGGTTTGCACCGGAGCGGAATGCGGGATGAGTTCGTAGAAGGCGGTGACCGACTGGCCAGAGCCCATCTCACCGGCATCCTTGGTATCATCGTTGAAGTCCTCACGGGCGAGAATGCGGTTCTCATAGCCTATCAAACGGTATTCCCGGACCATCGCTGGGTTGAATTCAATCTGTATCTTCACATCTTTGGCGACTGCGAAAAGGTTGCCCCAGATTTCCTTGCCCAGCACCTTCTTGCCCTCCAGCAGGTTGTCTATATAGGCATAGTTGCCATTGCCTTTGTCGGCGAGGGTCTCCATCCGGGAATCCTTGTAGTTGCCCATCCCAACACCGATCACGGTGAGATAGATGTTGTCCTTGCGCTTCTCTTCTATCAGCCGCTCAAGCTCGCTGGATGAGCTAACTCCCACATTGAAGTCGCCATCGGTGCAGAGAATGACGCGGTTGTTGCCACCGGTGATAAAGTTACGTTTGGCCACCGCGTAGGCCAACTGGATACCTTCACCTCCTGCCGTGGAGCCGGATGCTTCCAGCTGGGTGAATGCGTTGATGATTGTCTCTTTTTTAGCCGCGGAGGTGGAGTCCAGGATAAGTCCGGTGGTTCCGGCATATGCCACGATCGAGACCCTGTCCTCAGGCCGGAGTTTCTCGATGAGGATTTTCAAACTGTCTTTGAGAAGAGGCAGTTTATTTTCATCCATCATGGAACCGGATGTGTCCAGTAGGAATACAAGATTGGATGGAGGCAGTTGGCCTGTTTCTATCTCCTGTGCTTTCAAGGCCACCCGTAGCAGCCAATGGTCTGACGCCCAGGGTGCTTGTGTCATGCTGAAATAAGCCGCGACGGGATGTTCTCCGGTTGGGGCGGGATAGCTGTAGGTAAAATAGTTGAGCATCTCTTCTATTCGTACGGCGTCTTTTGGCGGCATCTCGCGGGATTCGGCTAAGAAGCGACGGATATTTGCATAGCTGGCTGTATCGACGTCGATGGAGAAGGTGGAGACGGGATTATCCATCGCTTTAAGGAAAGGATTGTCGACAATCCGGTCGTACTCTTCGGTGTTGTGCTCTAGGCCGGAGTATGCTATGGGAGCGAAGGCGGAATCGGGTGGAGGTGGTGCCATTGCCATTGACGGCATAGCATAGGCCATTGCAGATTCTGTCATTTTAGCACCGCTGGCCGCCATTGGGGCTGGGGCAGGGGCTTGCATCCCGGTAGGCCTTGGGGCGGAGATTGCGAAATCAGGCTTGGCAGAGGCTACGGTAGAACCCCCGCAGCTGGTGAGAACCAGTAGTATCGTGAGCAGTGGGATGATAGCCATCAGGATTCGTAGACCGTTCCGATGGCCGTTCGTGGAAATCCTTTTATGTTGTATTGCCATATGTATCCTCCGATTACAACGGAATAACAAATGAACCTGACAACCGTAACGTTGCTTATGGTAAAATCATACATTGGATAATTGCTAACAATGCTTTATAATACAGCAATCCAATCATAGTGAATGTAGAAGGAGAGGAATGCATGGGCTTGCTTTCAACGGGGGCTGATCCGAAAATCAGAAGTCTGGCACAACAGGTGTATCAACGGCATTTCATGCTCGAACCCAAGCTGGAGCAGATCTACAATGACCAGCAGAAGGAATCCATGTACCAGGACATCCTCTATAATCTGGATTACCTATCGATCGCGGTGAAGCTACGGGATGATTCTCTTTTCACCGATTACGCTGTCTGGTTGTACGAACTGCTCTGCAATCTGATGAAACAGGTAAATCGAAGCCGCATGAAAGACCAGATGGTAATGCATTATGGGCTGCTGATTGAGTCCGTTCCTGTGCTTTTCGAAGGAGAGGACCTTTCCTATGCGCTGATGCTCCTGAACAGGGCCATCGATGCGACTGTGAAGGCTGTGGTTGAGGTTCAATTCTCCGATCCTTTCTTCACCGGCCTACACACCGACCTGCGCAAGGCGTACCTTGAGGCCCTGTTGCTCAGCGAAACCAGGCACGCGTTGCATATCATCGAGGAGGCTGCGGCTTCAGGAATTCCACTGGTGGAGATCTATGAGGACATCCTGCAACCCACCATGCATGAAGTGGGAGAGCTCTGGCATCAGGGTAAGATAACAGTCGATAAAGAACATTACTGCACCTCTACCACGCAGATGGCCTTGGCACAGTTTTATAAAGAGGTTTTCAGCCAGCCTCGAAAGAACCGCACCATTCTCACTTCGTGTGTGGGGAGCGAGCTGCATGAAATGGGCGGGCGCATGCTGTCCGACCTGTTTGAATACTATGGCTGGGATAGTGTCTATCTTGGAGCTGCTGTCCCTAAAAATGCCTTGCTCAGTGCTGTCGAGGCTCATCATCCAGACCTTGTCGCGCTATCGGTGACGATGCCCCAGCACCTTCCCTTGTGCCATGAGATGGCTATGGCCCTCCGTGAACGATTTCCCACTATAAAGATCGCTGTAGGAGGAAGGGCTTTTTCGGTGACGAATGAACTTTGGCGGAAGTGGCCGGTGGATGTCTACACCCAGCGGGCGAAAGACCTGGTTGAATGGACTCGGACGGAGAACTTCTCCTAAATGAAAGACGGCATGGTGAGTCTATTATTCAAGGTCGATCTAATGGGCAGCGTCCGCGAAGTCTTCTGGGCCGCTCCTATCTTTCTTATCTCGATAACCGGTAAAACGTTCCATGAGGTTTTTGATTGCATGGAGGGGGTTGCCCCCATGGGTGCGCTCTCTGGCACAGGACGCCAGGAGGGGAAAGTGATCACTCTACCGGGATGCCGGTTGCGTGAATCTGGAACTCCTGTCGTATGCAGTGCGGTCGCGCTCCGGGAAGCAACGCTGGTGATCGCCACCGATTTCAATACTGCCGCAGGAGGACTTTCCACAGCGTTTCACTCGGAGCTCATCCATAGATTCCTTCTACAGTTGTCGCGATGGATGGAAAATCCCCCAGTTCTGAATAAACATCAGTCTGTGGATGATTACCAGCAGATCCAGATTTTGAACAATGAATTGGTCAATACCCACCGGCGTCTGGAAAAGGCCAATGCCCAGCTGAACCGGCTGAATGAAGAGCTCCACAACCGTTTGGTGCAGGATGCGCTCACCGGGCTGGTGAGCCGGTACCAATACCGCTCGGAGATGGAACAATGTATAGCCAAGAATCCAAAAGCCTTGGGCCTGTTCGCTTTCATCGATATCGACAGCTTCAAAGCAATCAACGATACCTATGGACATGCTGTCGGCGATGCTTTTCTGGTGGGTTTTGCTGATCGACTAAAGAAAATCGACATGCAGTTGCCTACTATCTGCATGCGGATCGCCGGGGATGAGTTTGGATTGTTCATCCATGGGCTGCAATCTGTGGACAACCAGTTCTTTGATATGTTCTGGCGGCAGTTCTCAGAGGTGATGATGGAAAAGCCGATACTTACGGGGACGCACACGCTTCCCGTATCCTGCAGCATGGGGCTCGCGGTGTATGGTCAGGATACTGACAACATCTACACTTTGATCGAATATGCCGATTTTGCGATGTATCAAGCTAAAAACAATGGCAAGCATGGTTATCGCAGATTCGATAGCGAGGCATACGCCAAGGCACATCTGCGTTGACTACTTCGCAGCTATTCACTAGGATGGGAACGAGGCGATGGAGTTCGCCTTTGTTCCTCTTTGGGACGCAACCGCACGTCATTGACGCTCGCTGATGACTCCTACCATAAGTTGTTTGGAAAGACCCCTGAAATTGATTTCGGGTGTTGGTCCTTTGTGGCTTCAGTGGGAGGTTCCATGGCTATCAGTCTAGCGGAAATCATCATCCTATGCTTGCTTGTCGATTGGGTGTTCCGGCAGTTCAAGATCCCTGGTCTGATAGGGATGCTTGCCATCGGCGCGTTGCTTGGCCCGTCGGTGCTCGATAGCATCGACCCTGCTCTGCTTCAGGTGGGGTCCGACCTTCGAATGATCGCGCTCATCGTGATTCTGCTGCGGGCTGGCTTCGAGCTATCTCGTGAGAGCCTTAACCGGGTGGGCATCCAGGCACTTCTGCTATCTTTCATTCCAGCCGCATTCGAAGCTCTTACAGTGACAGCGCTGGGCCCACGGTTTCTCGGGCTTTCTGTAATAGAGTCGGCGATTCTTGGATGTGTCCTCGGTGCGGTATCTCCTGCGGTGGTGGTTCCCGCCATGGTGCGGTTCATTCAGGAGCGGCGTGGCACGGCCAAGGGCATCCCCACCCTGGTTCTGGCAGCAGCCAGTATCGATGATGTCACCGTTATAGTCGCGTATAGTGTCCTCATCGGTATCTATTCCGGTGGAAAAGTCAATATCGCGTGGAAGGTCGCCGGGGTGCCGATTGCGATCGTGGTGGGCATAGGGGTGGGTTTGCTCCTTGGGGTATTGCTCTATAGGATGTTCGACCGCTTCAATCCTCGGGCTACCAAACGGGCCCTCACCATCATCGGGGTTTCCATCCTGCTGGTGCAGTTGGGTGATTTCCTCGAGACCCGTGACCTGCCGTTCGCCGCACTCTTGGCTGTCATGGCCATCGGATTCATCATTTTGGAACGTCGGGAATCGATGGCGCACGAGCTTTCCGCCAAATTGGGGAAAATATGGGTGTTCGCCGAAATCATCCTGTTCTCCATGGTCGGGGCCCAAGTGAATTTCCAGGCAGCTGCTGATGCAGGCCTCACGGGTGCTGCTTTGATTCTCATCGCGTTGGCAGCCCGGTCGGTCGGTACCTATCTGTGCACTCTCGGTGCTGGTTTCACGTCTAAGGAAAAACTCTTCATCGTGATTTCCTATCTGCCCAAGGCCACGGTGCAGGCGGCGATCGGCTCTGCGCCTTTGATGGTGATGGCCAGCCGGGGTATGCCCATCGCACCAGGTGAGACCATTCTCGCGGTGGCGGTAATGAGCATCGTGCTCACAGCTCCTTTGGGGGCGTGGGCGATTGCTTGGGCAGGAAAAGCTTTGCTTACTGTCGACACCTCCTCGGGCATGGCCTCCCATCGTGCAGTGACGGAGAGTGATGCCGCCTATGAAGCCCTAGAGGACTGACTGTGGTTTAGGTTCCAGCAACCAAAAACACAGGATGTGGTCTTGGTTGCTGGAACCTAAACCACACACACCCCGATTCACGGAAATAACGACCACAGTTTCTGTACCGTCCCGTTTTCGACGAGAATGAATAGGCCAAGTGAGAAAAACACCACTGGAATGATGATGCGGGAATAGGTTTTCAGCACCTTGGCGATAAAGGGAATTCTCGCTAGATGTTGGCCGGTAAGACAGAACAGCGCGATCATTACTAAAAAGACCACTGCGGCGATGAGAATTCCCACATGATCAAGTGAGACAAAATAGGGGATATAGACCCCAAGGTTGTCACCTCCCGAGGCCACAGTGATGAGTGCTATGGTCCAGAACAGTCGTTGGGGACCCGCGGCACTCATTTTCTCCAATATTCCCAGGTTGTTTTCTTCTGGATCTTTTCGCAAAGCTCGGAACCCAAGGGCGATTGGAGCCACGCCTAGGAGGCCGATTATCCAGCTTTGGGGAATGAGATTAAGTGCGAAAGCCGCCAGCAGGCTGGCTATGACAAGGATTCCCACCCCAGCGTACTGCCCAAGCCAGACAGAGAGCATCCCTTTTTTGGTATGGATCTGGCCAAACAACACCATGAGGATGAATAAATCGTCAACGCTGGTTGAGATATACACCACGACAGCGGATACAAGAGTCTGAATCGCATAAGCCATTGAGCCATCCTATGCCCGCTGTCGTTGCATGTCAATGAGACGGACTTTAGTTCAGGTTTCTGTGGTTTAGGTTGCTGGAACCTAAACCACAGAGATGCCCGCAAGGTGGACCTGGAAGCTAGAAGGAGAGTTTGCCTTCCACGGAGATCTGGCCAGTCAGGGCATCGTCGGTATTATCGACCAAGGAGTCCAGATATTCGCCTTTCAGACTGATTCCCGTGGCCAAGGGTCCGATGTTCTTGCTAAACGACAAGCCAGCTTTGATCTTATAGGCCTGGTACACAGCACCGATATACACTTGGGTGAAGCCACCGTCCAAGGTAACGGAATCGAAGAAGATGTCAGAAACAGAGAATTTACCCGCATACGCATATTCCTTTTCCGAGCCGGCTTTTGTACTCCATTCCTGATCAAAGTTCAAGCTCAGCTTGAAGCGTGTCAATTGCATGCTGGTGGTGACACCATACGAGAAATCAAAGTAGCTGGTATTCGAAACAACTCCATCCTCGAACAGTGAGGTGATATAAGCATCTTGGGTCTTGGCGCCTAAAGAGATGCTGAAAGCTCCCAACTTGTAGCGGGGACTCTTCCAGCGGAGGTCGGCGGTATGGATGAGAGTAGTGTCGTTGCTGTCATCGTTTAGGATGGCGGCTCTGTCATCGACATCGGTTACCTTGGCAGCTAGATTGGCGGCGTTGGAGGTCTCCCATTCGAAAGTGTACTCAAACGTGAAGCTCCCGATCCAATTGAAGATGGGAGTGTCCAAGGCGAGACCAGCGGTATGGACAAGCTGGGAAATACTGTCCGGGGTTGGTGTAGGCGGGGCGATCAGCCCTGGCTTAATCAACGGCAGAAGTTCGTTGATGAGGATATCGGGAATATTGTCTTTTTTCAAATCATACCCGATAAACAGACCAAAGTCCCCAAAAGAGGTTTCCCACGAAGCACCCACATCCATCACATCGGAAGTCACGGCCGATCCCAGGCTCTTGTAGGCTTTATCGGTCTTCCTGAACCAGGCGTTCACGCCAAAGTCCGTGATGTCCAAAGACAAGCCGTAGGTGATACCCCAGAGTTCCTTGTTTACAGCCTTCACCGCAAGACCGGTACTCAATGGGAAATAATCCAAAATCGGGAAATAGGCCGATACGGTGTTGAGATATCCGAGGTACGGGCCAATGTCGATTCCTAAAGCAGTATTGACATCAGTGGCTAGCTGGGCGGTATCAATCAGCTGGCTGGCATCGTCCACATATAAAGTAAGGCCCCCGCTGGCTGTCAATTTGAATAACTTGTTATCAGTTCCAAAAGATAGGCCGAAGACTAGGTTTTCCTCAGGTTTGACCGATCCAAGGTCATATAATGTTCCGATGGCAGAGCTTCCTTGAGAAATAATGGTCTCGTATCGACCCTGAAGGGAACTTATAAAGGAAAGGTTGGTCTGCAGCCAGAAGATTTTTGGAATCGCCAAGCCGAATTTGAAGCCGAAGAAATTCTGCGGCCAAGCGGTTTGAAAGAGACCTGGATCGGTAAGTCCTTTGCCCACCGCCAGCTTGAGGAATCCTACATCAAACGAAAGGCCTGTTCCACGGAACTCTAGCTCCTTGACGGTCTCTTCCTGGAAACTGATACGCTGGTCTCCCAGTGTGTAATTGAGCACAGGGCCGAAAAAGGAGACACGGGCATACATCTGGTTCGAGTTGTAGAAAAGCCTGGGTTCTTCACCGGTATAATCGAATTCATTGGCGAAGTTCCAGGGATGCCAGAGGTTCATGATGTTCTGATAGTCGGCGATCAGGGTGTTGGGATAGGCGGCCAGCAAGTCGAATGCCGAGATACTGTCGGCGAGTTCCAGTGAAAGGTCCAAGGCAAGCGGCCCAGCAGACAGAGTGGTGGATGCGGTGGCGTTGTAGTTGATATCGACCGCATGTTCCATGTCGGCGAAGAAAGCCGCAAGGTCGACGGTATTGGCAGTCTCTCCAAGGGTCATCTTGTATTCGGTGCCCAAACTCGCGGAGACCTCTGCCTTAGCGGAGAAGAACGGAGTGGTTTTCGGTTTCATTGTGAATTCAAACACTTGTTCCGCGGTGTTACCATATGGGTCTGCCATGGTTACAATCACACGGGCTTGTTTTTCCTCCCCTTCTTCAGGGGTGACCATGAGGGTAAGGAGATTGTCCACCACCGCTGCCTTGGCCATGGAAGCATCATTGTATGTGAGGTTGAATTCCGAGATGCCGCTTTCATCATCCACGCGGAACACCACTAATTGTTCCTTTCCCATCTCCAAGATACCATCTCTGGGTGAATCCAACAGGAGCGACGGAGGGGTGACATCATGGATCAGTCTTGCTTTCTTCTCCCCAAAACCAGGATTCCTGACGATTGGACTACCTTTTGTCTGGATTTCGGTGAAATAGACAAATTCCTCACCTTTCAGGTATGCATGGGGTATGATCGCTGTCCACTGCTTGGCGATTTTCGCGAATTCCACGTACAGAGGTTCTTCCTCTTGTTCAAAGAGAAAATACAACCTTGCTCTCTCCACCGGATGCGCTGGATCCTCATCGATAAGGACCAATTCCAGATTCTCATATCCTGGAATCTCATTGGGGACGACGACCTCTACTCCAAGCAGGGCCACGATGCTGAAACTACATAATAGAATCGCTAAGGTGATGCGCTTAATCATCGTGGCTCCTCCTAGCGGTACAGAGCTGATTGGTTTACGTACCCCTCAGCTTCTCGAGCGGAATCGATTGCTTTCTGAACAGCGGTGTCGCGGCTCTTCCACGCGCTTTCAGCTTTCGTCTTCAAGGATGCATCCGTGGGTTTGTCCGCTAGATTCTTAGTCGCAGTCGCCGCCGCGGTAATCGCCCGTTCGGCAGCAGCAATGTCATTCTCAGCTGTAGTTATGGCCTGGCTCCATCTGTTCTTAAAATCGGTAGGAACTTTGGCAGAGGCTTTGCTACGGCTATCCTTAGATGCCTTCACCGCTTTTATGGCCTCATCAAGATTGCTTCGTGCCCAAGTGACTTTGCTCGCTTCAGCTGACAACAGTTTTCCGATAGTCTCATCCATCCTCACTAGCTCGGTGGTTCTATCCTCCAGGATTTTAACCGAGGCGGCTAGCTTTACGATTGCTGCGTCCCGTGCCTTGGAGGCATTGTTCAGGGCAGTGATGTACGATGCTCTTGTCGGGTCCTTAGCCAGGTTGCCTGCTGCGGTATTGGCGTTTGTCAGAGCGGTCTCGGCGGCAGTGATGTCTCTCTTCGTTTGGATGATGGCGTTGTTCAGTGATGTTTTCAACGTCGAAGGAATGACGAAATTCACTCGCTTAATCACATCCTCAGCTGTCTGCACAGCTATCTTGGCCTCTTGAATCCGTTTGAAGGCCAGATCCGCTTTTTCTTTCTCAGCCTTTGCGGCCGCGATTATATCGGCATCCACATCCACAACCGCCTTGGTTCTCGCTTGCAAGTTCGGGACCGAGCTCTCGACTGTCTCTACACTTGCATCCCTTATGTCCCAAGCTCTTTTCGCAGCCGCCAGATACGTGCTGCTTGTGGGACGATTGGTAAGATTGGCAGTCGCAGTTTGCGCCCTGGTGATTGCGCTCTCCGCAGTTCTTATATTGCGGTCAGTTTGGTCAATCGCGCTGCTCAAAGCTGTTTTCAGCGCAGAAGATACCGCTTTTGAAGCATTTTTAAGCGCGTCTCTCGCCACTTGAAGTTCCCGTTTGGCCTGCGTGATGATTCCATTCACAACTTTTACCCGCTCTGCTTCCAACAACAGCAGTGAGGCTGTGCTTCCCTGGATATTGGATGCATATTCAGCAGGCAATGCATTGATGAAATCGACATAGAGAACTTTCATTCTTTCGATAGTCTGGTCTCTTGAACTAATTGCTGAGAGGAAATTCTTGGCATTCTGGAGATTGGTTGTATCTGCGGCGAATTCATTCGCGGCAACCCCTGCAGCCTGTGTTTTTTTTGTCGCATCCAACACATTCCGCAGTAAGCTGGCTACTTGAGTACGGAGATTACCAGAGGCAGTGGGTCCCATTTTTGCCTGGACATCTTCAAGATTCATCCGCATGTCGGCTAATGTTACCAATGCGCTTTCTTGTTTCGCAGGGTGTGCCGTCAGAGCTGCCTTGGCAGAATTGAGGATGTACTTGTCAGCTTCACTCAATAGGTCTTCATCCGCCGGTTTCCCATCAGGCCCTAGTGGCTTATTACCTCCAGGAGGTGGTGGCGGGACATTTTTCCCCTTGGTGAAATCTTCCTTCGGTTTGTCATCCCCAGGAGCTTGGTTGCCATCTTGCTCTCCGGTCCCTGGGCCTTCGTCTTGTGCTGCCGCACGTTTCACCTCAACGCGGCGCATGATAGAGATGGTTTTTCCATCCATGCCGGTGGCGCGTACGGTGATCAGGTGCTCGCCTATGGAAAGCTCGGGATTATCGCTGAAATCAAGCGTATCCTCCGCTCCCGTATCGGTTTTCAACAAGCCATCCATGTGGGAGGTCCAGCTGAACGCGGTCTTGCCTAACGGTGCGCCATCCCGGTCGCTACCGGTCGCAGTCAGGGACACTGGGGCTCCTTGCTGCACAATCAATAGCGGTTGGTCTGGTGTCACCTGCATGCTCATAGGTCCATAGACCTTCAGAAGGAAGGTATGCGATGCCAGGACCGTGGTGCCCGAGAGCGCCTCCACCGTGATTGACCGGTTTCCAGGCGTCAGCCTTGCCTTGGAGAGGTCAAGATTAGGTCCGGTGGCTACTGGTGTGGCGGACAGATCCGTCTTCCATTGTAGAGCGCTTACTCCCGGCAGACCCACTGCGACCGCATCGACCTGTACTGCCGGCCCTTCAGTGTCGAATAGCGCCGGGGCGTTGTCCACAAACACTCCCTTGCGGGGTTGATACAGGTTCAGAGTGATTGGAACCTGCCGGGTCACGCCGTTTTCAGTGATGGTGATTGATAATTCATAGACGCCTTCTTTAGCTAAGAGTTCCTGCAAGATCGTGGTACCATGCAGCGCTGTGCCCTCCAAAATTCCCCAAGTGGCCGCTACCTGCGCACCATTTATGGTCAGACTGAAAGCAGGCTTGTTGAACCCTGTAAGCGCTAAGCCCAACTGCACCGGTTCGCCTACCCACAACCGCGTCTCGGCCGATGGCAGCACTACCTGCGCAGTAGCTTCGTCGGTGAGAAGGATTGGGTAATCCTTGCGCAATACTTCTCTGGAAGCAGGATCGGTGATTCCGGAATCGAGAACCACGCAGGTGATGGTGGCTCCTGCTTTGGCGAATGGCGCGAGATCGGCATAGGTAAAGCCCGCCTCAGCTCCAGTTTTCAACACCTCTAGGCTTCCTTGCCGCAAAATCCATTGGACTTCTGGTGCGATACCACCATTGAATGTTGCTTTCACAGGTAATGGGAGAGCATTCTGGGCAACTAGGTAGGTAAAGAGATTGTTGTGGACAGAAACCACAATCGAATTGATTGGAGTGTATACTTTCACGCTGCTGGAGGCCTGGCCCTTCGCTCCATAACGGTCTTCAATTGAGGCGGTCAAGGTTAGATCGCCAGGGACAGCGGTTGTCAGCACAAAGGGATTTCCTTCACCAAGAACTGTATTGGTCTGATCCTTCCATTGGACTTTTCCCTCGTAGGGCTGGTCATCGGTTACCTTTGCCGAAAGAAGCAGTGGGGTTCCAACGACAGCTTGGGTTCCTGTCACAGGATTAAGGATGGAGACAGATGGGATTCCGTTCACCGTGAAGAAGACCTCCGCCCGGTTGATTTCGGAACCTGTCGAACCCGCTCCAGCTCTTGAGTAGGTTGCCTTCAATTCGTGCAACCCTGGATTCATCGGAGCCTTCAAGGAGGCCAGGTTCTCCACTATCTTGCCATCCATCGTCCAAGTGAGGACTCCTTGGGCTAAATCGGCGGGAAGACCTAGCAATTGTGGCGCGAGCGCTTGCCCTGCATTGACAATCGAACCGTGCGGCCAGTAGATGCTGAGCTCCAAAGGAACCTCTTTTACAGAGACCGAGGTGCTTTGGCTGCCTCTATCCTTGCCTTTGCCATCGGTGAGACGGACAGTGATAGCAACGGCTCCTGTGTTGGTGGGTTTAAAGACGACCGAACTGCCGGTGAAGGTCTGGGCGGGAACTGAAGGATAATCCAGATACTGGACAGTCCAGGTGTAAGTCCCATCGGCAAGCGTTGTGGTGCCGCCTCCTACCTGATTGGCCACAAGCTGGAGGTCGAAGGCCTTGAAATATGTCTCGTTCGCACGTGGTGATTGGATCTGGATGGGTAGCTTGAGGGGTTCAACAGCGATTCCCACCTGCGTGGATACAGTCACCTTGTTCTTATCAGTAGCCCGTGCCATCAAGGTGTGAAGACCGATATCGTTGGTGGTTAAAAGCCTGCTTTGCGCATCAAGAGCGATACCGTCGAGGAAATACTCGATCCTTGGGAGCTCGTCCCTGTCCTCGACATCAAAGACCGAGGCCGTCCAGGTGAGTTTTTCATCGGTGAATTGAACCGCAGGTGCCGTCAGGGTGAGGGAAGGAGGATTGTTCAGCACCAGATTGAAACTGGCGATCTGGGTTTTCGTCCGTCCGAAGGCCGTGGTGACCAGGTTCAGTTGCTGCTGGCCGGTTAGTCCGTTGGGGTTGAACGAGGTCTCGTTTCCAGTCGCGATCTGTTTGCCACCGATCATCCACGAGAAGGAGGCGCCAGGTTCTCCTGTAGCGGAGAGTGGGATAAGCTCATCCTTCGAATATGTGAGGGTGGAGCCGTTGAGCGGCTTGTTGATGGCCGGTTGCATGATATCGCGCACGTTTATAGTCTGTTCGGCTGTCATGCGGATCATCCCATCCTTGGAATAGCGGGCTTGGACCGTATGGTTCCCCGGGACTGCGCTGGTAAACACATAGGTGAGCCCTGTGCGGCCAGTGCTTGATCCATCGACATACCAAGTGATGAATTGGGCGGCATCGGAGAGGTTGACCGAAGACCCCGCCACCTTGTCCACTCCCACCAAGCAGGTGAGACTGTTGTTGATGAGAATCTGTGTTGGCGCGGTGGGCGAAAGCAGGTTGAGTTGGAAATCACTCTGCACTTCAACATTCACTGAGGCGGTCGCTTCGGTGCCTAGGATATCCGTAGCTGTGGCGGAAATCGTGTGTGCCCCGGGACTCAGTTTTCCAAGCGACCCGCTGGTGAAATTACTCGAGGCCACGGCGTTTCCGTCAATCTTCCAGACTACCCGTTGGGCCTGGCCGCTGAGTGTCGCAAGGCTGGCTTGTACATTGGCATCTGGTGAGATGCGGGCTCCTTGCGCCGGTTGAGTGATGGCGATTTGTAGAGGACGGTATACAGTGACGGTTTTCTCTCTCGATACTCTGTTTCCGAATACATCGGTGGCAATGACCCCGAGGATATGCGGCCCCGCGGTTAGTCCGGTGATGCTGACGGTTTTGGTAACGGGAGCTTTTTCCTCGCGGTAGACTTGTCCGTCCACGATGAAGGTAAGGCTTGCTATCAAGCCGTTGTTCTCATCGCCTGTGGTGGTGACAGTTAGGGAGAGGGGCGCACCGGTGTAGAGGGTGTCCACAGATTGAAGTCCAGTGATGGCGATTTTTGCTACGACGTTGATGGTCTGGATGGTGGTGCCGCTTCCGGTTGCGGTGTGGTTGCCATAGCTCTTATCCGGTAAGCGTACCCCATTCGCGGTTCCAACTGCCCCGATGGTGTGGTTGCCACTTGCAAAACTGAGCGCTTGCGCTGTGGAGACTCTTCCATTGACATACCACGTGACAAGGTCTAGGTCGCGTCCTTCATACTGGAGCGCTATCGGAGTGGAAGCTGGATACAGGCCGTTCACCGCCAGAGGAAGCTTGATGGTGATGGCTGGATCGAGTACGGTCAGGCCGATGGTCTTGTCCACGGTGATGTTGTTGAGTTTTCCCCGTATCTGCAGGGTTATTTTCCGTTCAGCCGCAGTTGGAGTGAAACTGAAGGTATCACCAGCTGAGCCACTTGCATTCAGCTTGGTGCCATTTTTGAAAACCTCGATTGTGGCGCTGTTTTGACTGGTGACAACTAGAGAATACAACTGCCCGGCAATGATCCGGTCTCCATCGGCCAAGCCTTGTAGGATGAATTCGGGCGGTGTGCGGTCCTGTACATTGAAATTGATCGTCGCGCTGGTGATTTTCTGGGGTGTGGCTGTGCTGGTTACCGTATACACACCTTCAGCGCTGAGTGTGTGGGCTCCGACAGCAAGGGTGTTCCAGTTGAAATCAGGGGCCACCGGTCTGCCATCCAACAGCAGTGTGTAGGAACTGACATCCTTGGTGGTCACAATTGGTGTCGGCACCGCTCTGAAGGGGTAGGTTGCGCCGTTTTCCGGTGTGGTGATGCTCACCGCAGGAGCTATGACTTTGACAGTCCATTCCTTTGTAGAGAAAAGGCCATGATTGTCGGTGACCACAGCTTGAATTGTAAAGAGGTCTGGAGTATCCAGGGCCAGGGTGAGGGAGTTGCCTTGCGCTATCTCTGTCGAACCGGTAGGATTCACCTTGCGCCAAGTGGTTGTCTGCAGGGTGTTTTCGCTGGAAGCGGTGATGGAGAACGTCAGGTTCCTACCGATTGCCTCCACCACGTACGGATTGGTTGGACTGGTGGTGATGAACACTGGTTTCTGGTCTGAGTAAATGGTGAAGGAGACTTCATCCGAGGACCCTTCGAAAATTTTGGGATTGCTGGTCGCTCCATCGATGGCCTCAACGCTCCACATCGCTCTTACTTTTTTAGTGCCGGTCTTGTTGAAGGTTTTATCCCAATCGGGGGTCTTCGCACCGTCGACCAACCAGATAAGGTCGGAATCCACTGCGGTCGCGTGTATGGGGATGACCGAGCCGACAAGGAAAGAACTGGTAGCGGGAGCCGAGAGATAGACCGTGGGATTGGCCATGCGTACCGTTATGCTATCGGAGCCTTTGATTCCATCGGAGTTGATGGCATTATGGGTGATTGTCACTACTTTTTTTGTCAGATTGGTTGCTGGCGTGTAACTGGCGCCATTCAACCTGGTTCCTTCGACCTCCCACCACTCTTGACTGACCGTGGATGCGCTCACTACATCTCCTACAAGTCGATAGGTCTGACCGGTCTTAAGCAACATTCCCTCACTTGGGAATGAGATGCTTGTGGTTGGAGGAGTAAGGTTTTTCACGGTGAAGGCGATATTCGCGGAATCCTTGAAGTATTCGGTAGGTTTCCCCTGGGCATCAACGACATTCCAATATGCCTTGGCGTAGAGGTTGTAATTTCCGGGGCTGAGATTGGAAAGAGCGTAGGATGAGGAGGAGATCTCGGTGTTGCCGATGAACCAGAGGATCCGGTCGGCATTCGGAGCGCTGATCACCGGGGTGATTGTGGATGTGAGAGAGAATATCGAACCCGTTGTCGGACTTGAAACGGTGACTACCGGATTGATAGCTAGAATACGAACCGAAGCCCGCGCGAGTTTTTCATAGATATCCGTTACAGTGACTGCGACGGTATATTCACCTGCCGTAGTGGGCGTATATGAAATTCTCGAACCGGTGGTGACGAGATTCTGGGTGGCTCCGTTGGGTGAGGTGAATGTCCATAGGATTTCTTTCAGTGGGTTCTCATGCGCAACGGCTGCAGCGATTTCCAGCTGGGTGCCAAGTATGATATCAACAGCGGAACTAGGTTGGCTGATGGAGACAACCGGACCTGTTCCCACGACGGTGACCGTGATGGTTGATGATTGGACGGTCTTGGTGTTTCCATTGATATCGGCGGGGGAAGTGCCACGCACATAAACCGTATGGCTTCCACTGGCGTCAAAAGTATGGTTGAGCTCATTGCTGGTGCCTACACTCCTATTGTCGACAAACCACTCATAGGAGGCGATGTCGCGAGTGCTGGAAGTGTCCAGCTGGAATTTTGATGCAGCGCCGAGGTTCACTGTCCTGGTTGGCCCTCCGGCGATGGTTATCGAGGGATCCAGAACGGTTAGGTTGATAGTTGGCGAAGTCTTGGTCAGGCCAAGCGTATCGACGATCTTGAGAAACACTGCGAGCGAGTTGGATGCATATCTCCGAGTGGGCGTGTAGGTCGCGGTCATACCAGTACGTGTGTCCGGGCCAATGCTCCAGGTGGCTGTTATCCCAAAGGCGCCGTCGTAAAAAGTCGCGTTTCCACTGAATTCATAGTTCTCGTTGACAATCAATTTCGCATTCGGGGCCGG
The DNA here is from genome assembly GCA_002428625.1 of Sphaerochaeta sp. UBA6084. GTDB lineage: Bacteria > Spirochaetota > Spirochaetia > Sphaerochaetales > Sphaerochaetaceae > UBA6084. The sequence goes on along the minus strand of DIXI01000009.1, from coordinate 10,686 downwards.
TTGCAGGATTTCCACATCTAGATTTGTATGTGCTGGAGTGGTGAAATTTTTACTCGGGATGGAGGCGAGCGGGAGGAAGTTGGTCCCGTCTTTGTATTTGGGCATGACATACCAAAAATAGTTTGTACCGGGAAGTAATCTGGTGGAACTCTGGAATTCATCGCTGGTATTGGGGGCGAATCCAAAATAACTTCCATTCAGATAAATCTGGTATTCTTTGATCCAGGCGGAATAATCGGTGCTGGTGCCAAAACCCCAGGAGAAGATTGGCTGGAACGGGTTGGTGGAGGTGTCAACCGCAGTATTGAAAATCGGAGTGGAAAAGGCGTTTATGGGAATGGTTCGGGAGGCGATGGGCCTATTGTTCCAGTCTATATAGTCGATTACGACAGAATAGTTATATCCGGCGCGGAAGGGCACTGCGCTGAGGTCGTAGGTTACATAACCGTTATTGGTGTCGGAGGGATAGCCCTTGAGCGTAGAGGTATTGGACGTCGAGCGCGCATGCTGCTTGGTCGCGGTATAGTTCACTCCGGTACCGGTGATTTGGATTTTGGTGGAGGAAGTGGATATCTCGTTGGCTTCGTTGTAGATAGGGATTTCCGGCACTTGGAAGGTCAGGCTCAGCTTATTGATGGTGGGGGTTTCGATGATATTGATGCTGCCGATGTTCACTACCTTGAAAGTCACGGTGGATCCGGGTGTCGACGAGGTGATCCATTCCTCGATGACGGTATAGTTGGATTCAACATCATCAGGATCGACAAGGGTTATTTCGGATGCAGTCAGCGATACCGAGTAATCCCCTTCCGGAAGTCGGTTCATATTGGCTACATCCGTGTAGGTCTCAATACCCAGCTTGGATTTAAGGCCTGCGCTGATAACCACATCATTCATCCTGACGTTGGATACATAGGAGAGCATGTCGGTATTGGTGAAGGTGAAGTTCTGATTGGCTGGGATCATTTTCACAAGGGCCACTTCCGCGGATTCAGTGGACCAGTCTCCGCCGAATTGGATTTTCAGTTTCATCAGCAGATAGGCGTCACCTGCACCATTTCTTACGGTAAGCGATACCAGCGGGGTGCCGAGGATATCACCCGTCTGAAAATTCGCCCGTCGGTAGGTTATGATATCTTCAACATCGTTCAGCACTCTGGCTTGGGCGCTTCTGATAGCTCCAAAGAGGGGTAAGGTGCTGAATAAAAGAATCAGGGTGATGATCCCGATGGCTTTGAACACTTGATTGAGTTTGGTATTCATAGAAGAAAGGTGCATGCGTTCCTCCTTCGAATACGGTGTGCAACCGTATCTCCAGAATCTCCGCGTAAAAGAGAAGTCAGCTTCCTGTTGCTACGATTACTTATGACACCACCCTGACGACAGTATTTATACGGAGGTTTCCTAACGGTAATTATAGGTTGGAGGAAATGGTGAAAGCAACCTTTATTTTTATATAAAAAGGTTCACAGCACTCAAGACACAAGAACTGTGTTTTAAGTTCCAGCAACCTAATCCACAACCTAATCCACAGCTTTCATTTTGCTGTCTTTCCCCCATCCTCGGTTTTGCCAACTTGGATGTTAAAAGTACCAACGGAGTGATACATACGCGAGGGAATTGTCTGTAAAGCTACCGAACGTGCCTTCCTCATCTCCAACAAACAGCTCCAGCCCTCCTTCCAGCAGCACCCCGTCCTCAATGCTCCATGAAAGGGCTGGCCGCACAAGCGCGTTTAGAGGCGAACCTTCCAGGTAGACAAACAGCTTTGCCGTCAACCTATCATCTAAAAAGGTATCCTGCATCCGGAAAGTGAAGGTATGGCTGAATTCAGGAAGCTGCTTGCCTTGGTCTATAAGGCCTGAGGTGTGGTTGAACACATACGAAAAGAGGTACTGAGCGGATAGGTCTATTCCCCACAGGCTCCAATCCAAGCCAACCAAAGTCTGCAGTTGATGGTGTTTTTCCACCGATATGGTGGGCGGCATGCCGGAGACAGCAAGGGAGAACGGCTTATCCATGTAGAGAGCCGCCTCGCTTCGCAGGACCACGCTGCCGAGGGTCGCGCTCAGGCTGCCACCGAGGACTGCATAACGGCCATAAGCCTGTGTCGCTTCTGCGGTGATGGGTGGGCCGGGTGAGGTTACCGTAAGGCCGATGATATGGGGTGAGTCGTTCCAAGCATACCCTCCCATGACCTCCCAGTTGATTTGCGACCCGAAGTAGCGGATCTTGCCGAACAATTCACTGTTCTCAAGGCTGGAATCGGGCAGTTGGGATGGTAGCGGAGTGATGGCCGCTCCAGGGAGGAGCGAAGGTTCTTGGCGCCACAGGGAGCCTTCCGCGGGCATCGAGATGGGGACGAAACGAGGTATCCAGATGCCCTCAAGTGTGAAGGCCCCAGTATAATAATCCACTTTCACCGCGGGAATCCCCTTACGGATCTCGCGGAAATCAGAAAGGATGAACGAGCGTAGGTCGCGGGGGCTGACGATATCGGTGATGAAAGCACCTTCAGCCTGGCCCCAGATGATGGCTTGTTTGCCGACCCGGATATCGATGGTATCCAAAAGAAAGTCGACATAGGCTTCTCGGATTCCCAGCTCCGGTTCGTTTCCGATACCGATATAGGCGTAGGGGTTGACCACTAGGCGGCTCTGGTCTCCCCAGCTTTCCAAGGTGAGATCGATGGTCTGTTCATTGACTGCCAGGTCAGCGCTCTTCAGCTGCATTCCAGTATAGCTGCGGAACATACCGCGTAGTTCGACCTCTTTCGCACCAAGGTTGGTGGAGGCGATGGCTAGCAATGCCAACGTAAGAGCAAGGATTTTCATGACGTGGAATCGTTGTGTGAAGTGGTTTTTCATCAGGGGCTCCTTAGCTTCTTGGTCCAATGGTCATTTGTCGTTCGGTAAAGAAATTTTCCTTCAGGTTGCTCTGAAAGGAGACCTCGTCCATCGTGATGCGGGTGGAGGTGCTTTTTGCAAGGTTGCTCATCGTCATGTCGGTGATCACCCAGATGGTGTCGATTTTCTCATAGGCCTGTATCGCCAGCTGTTTTTCCACATTCCCCTTTGCCGAATAATATTCCTTTTTCAGTCCAATCCACTCGTCCTTGATTATCCAGCTGATGGTCTTTGAAAAATTGGAATTGGGGTCGATGGGGATACTTTGGACGACGTAGCATTGCCAGCCGTCGATTGTTTCTTCCCGCAAAATCGTGTGCGTATCGGCGGCGGGATGACGAACTCCCATATCGTCGTAGGTGAAGTCAGACCCCATGAAGGAGTCGTTGGTTTTATCCGATGCGATCCGTTTGACGCGGCCCAAGGCGGGGAGGTAGATCCATTGGTCATCCTTTCTACCATCGCTATAGCTGTAACTGAGGAAGCTGGTGTTGCGGACATCCGCAGGAGCAGTGAAGAACATGATTTTTTTCTCGGTCGTGCCATCGTCCTGTCGGAATTGCGCGATGCTCCGTTCCCGGGTCGCTCCCCGTGCATTGGTGATAGTCATGTGCAGGTTAGCTGCCATACTATCGCCATTCGGTCTGCTGTAGACGTTCTCCATAACCTGGACAGCGGTGATTTGAGCCGCGAGGGGGGCGGTGCTTAGCAAGACCAGCAGGCTGATCATCCCTATCATACGTGTGTTGTACGTTTTCATACGGTAAGTTTCTCCTTGATTTCTGTATCATCGTTTTCAATATCATGCGTGGAATCTGCATTTGATTCCGAAGTTCCCGCAATGAGGTTTCCCAAAAATTTTCCGCGCTTGTCCAAAGCGATTATCACCACCAGCAGGATGGAGAGGGTACCCAACGCGCTGGTCGCCATATTCAATACAATCAGTCCTCCTACTTGCCTATTTGGTGGGAACACGCTGAACATCAGCACAGCAAAGCCCCCCATTACCGCGACCGCATTGTAAAGAATCGCTCTCCCTGTATTCTGAATGGTTTCGAAGACAGCCTCGTGGATGGAGACGCCTTCGAGCCTTTGGTTGCGATAATGTTCGATGAGATGGATGGCATAATCCACACCGATGCCGACCGCAATGCTGGAGATGAGGGCTGTAGCTGAGCTCAGAGGTATGTTGAGCGCACCCATCACGCCAAAGTTCACTACCGCGGTGATTGCGATGGGGAGGGTTCCGGCAAGGCCTATCCAGATGTTGCGAAACAGCAGGGTCAGCAGCAGGGCGATGATCCCAAACGAGAGGATGAGGCTGACGATCTGCCCATCCAATAGCAATTCGGAGAATACAAATGCTTTGTATCCGCTGCCCGCGTATCGCACACCAATCCCCATCTTCTCAAAGCCGGCTTCATGGGAGGAGATGATGCCGATGATCTCGCTCATGACCGCGGAGCTGTCGCTTTTCAGCTGGAAGGTGAGGTTGGCTGTCTTGTACTCATAGTCAACGACCTTCTCCAGCGTGGTTGGGTCGCCGGAAAATTCATATAGAAGGAGATATTGGGCGATCAATTCGGCTTCTTCCGGTATGGTCCCATACGAAGTCGCATCCTCATGCATCACCTTGTTCATCCGTTTGATAAAATCGGTAAGGGCAAAGCCGGCTCCAACCATTTCGTGTTCCAGAACCACACTCTGCAGGTCGTCCATCGCTTGCAATACTTCTGGTTGCTTGAAGGTTCCATCCTCCTTCGCCGTCAGAATCACATTCAAGGAAGAGGTCCCGCCAAAGCGGCTGTTCACAAAATCATCGGTGAGCACGATATCGCTATCTTTCTCGAAGTTCGCCAGGAAGCTGGTGTTTATCCAGACTTTCTGTGTGCCGTAGATTCCGATAGCCGATACCAGCACCGCCAGCACGATAATCACACCTGGACGACGCATCACGAACCGCCCCCAGCGATTGCTTTTGCGCCCTAAGGCATGTGATGGTTTCTTTCTATTCCCGCTCGCAATTTTCTTCTTGATCTTAGGGATACCCAAGAGCTGGATGCTGACGGGGAAGAGGACCAAGGCCAACGCCATCTCCACCATGACTCCGATGGAAGAGAACAATCCAAAATATCGGACAGGCAGCACTTGGCTGGTCATGAGTGCCGAGAATCCTATCGCAGTGGTCAATGCGGCCATGAAAACGGGACGGATCATCGCTTGAAGCACCAAGTGTATCAAGGTGCCTTTATCGATTTCCGGCTGGGCTTGGACCAAGTGGTGGATGGTATTGTGCATATGGATGCCATAAGCGACTCCAATAGCCACCAGCATGACAGGTATCATGGTGTCTACAGCATAGATGGGTATGCCCAGGAGCGTCATGCTTCCAAATGCGGCCACCGTTCCGATGAGGACGATCACCATATTCAGGATGGTGTCCCTGAGACTTCTCAACAGGAGAAGCAAGAGTCCAAACATGACAATCAGGACAATGGGGAACATGCGGAGCATATCGGCTGGCCCTAGTTCAGCCAAGGCTCCTTCAATGATCGGCCTACCAGCGACATACAGGTTCTCCGGGCCTTCCCAAGTCTTGGCATAGGAGATGAGCCGCTTCTGCAGATCCTTGGAATCCGAACCGGGTTCGATTTCCGCGATTATCAGGGTGGAGGTAAGATCTTTGCTGACATTTCGTCCATAGACCATCTCGTTGGCGACTACGGTATCGCGCAAGGCGTCCAATTCGGCTGCTGTACTGGGGATATCGTGGGAGAAGAAGGACTCCACCTCCATACCCCATTCACTTCCGGTGATATTGTCGGCGGTATAGAGCGAGGTGACGCCATTTTCGCGGATTTCTGCAAAGGCCGCGGGGAGGTCGAGCGTGATGTCTCTGATTTTTGCAAGGGTGACTTCATTGAAGATTGTCTGGGGGTGCTCGATGACCAACAAGATGGAGTCTTCGATGCCGAACAACGCTTCGGCCTGATCGCTGAAAGCGAAGGCTGGATGAGTCGCGGGCATGTACTTGTTCAAGTCGGTCTCCAATGCCACGTTCTGTGCGATGGACCCGATCAAGAGGCTTGTTAGGGCGAGGATAAAAATCAAGAACAAGATGGGTTTTTCCGCGATTCTTTGGATGAGTCTCATTATTCCTCCATAAGTAAGTTATCGATAACTAACTACTTGGTGATAGTTTGCTTCAATGTGGATTGATAGTGCTGGTTACGGTTTATACAGTGAGGATAGCGTGCTTGCCAGTGGGTGCGCGTGCATGGTGAGAGCCGATTCTCCACCCTCGAGATGCCATTGCGTGATGGTGAGCCGGATCGCACCGAGCATCATCTTGGCCAATTCGTGTGCTGATAGGTCGGTTCGGCAAGAAGCGTTCGATTGGAAGCGTCCGATCGCAGTCTCCAGCTTGATGAGTATGCCGCTGAGGATGTCCTTGAGCAGGGGACGGAGGTTGTTGTCCGAATGGAAGGCTTCCTCCGTGAACACAAGCGAGGCGTAGGCCGGGTTGGCTTCGATGTTGGAGAACAAGGTATGGAGAAAGGTCTCAACCGCATGGTTGAAGCTGGTGTTTTCCGAGTGGAGCGTATTGAACACGGGCACGATCGATTGCTGCAGGTGTTCCAACAGGCTTACGAGCAGAGCATGCTTGCTGGCGAAATGACGGTAGACGGCTGGCTCGGAGACCCCGATCGCTTCGGCTACATTGCGTATGGTGAGCTTTTGGGTTCCTTGCCGCACGATGATGTCCATGGTGACCTGGATGATCTCTAGTTGCCTTTCAGTAAACATGGGGCCTCTCTTTGTCTGGAAGTTAACGATAACTAACATACCAGAGATCAACTATACACGCAAGAGTAAATATTGAAAATTTTGGTTCCGGTGTGTTTTGAGTTCCAGCAACCTAATCCACACTTGGACGGCACGGCTTCGCCGTCAGGCCTCTGCGGGGTGCGCTCCCGCTCCCGTCCTTCGGACCAAGCCCTGCGAGTCCTTGCCGCATAGGGAATGCTGAAAAGGCTTTTTTCGGAGGCTTCCCTGCAACCTAATCCACAGGGGTGATTAAGGTACTAGTTTTGTGGATCACCCGCACCTTGGCTCCGTACCATCTCATAGTAGGCTCCTTTGCGTGCCAGCAGCGTCTCATGGTTGCCCATCTCGCAGATGCGGCCCTGGGAGATCACCAATATCTGGTCGGCATCCTTGATGGTTGATAACCTGTGGGCGATTAGGAAACTGGTGCGGCCGGCCATGAGGGTGGTGAGCGCCTTCTGGATATCCTTTTCGGTTTTGGTATCCACCGAGCTGGTCGCTTCGTCCAGGATGAGGATGGGACTGTCGGAGAGGACCGCGCGGGCGATGGCCAGAAGCTGCCGTTCCCCTTGGCTCAAGCTCTGGGTGTTGATGGCGATCTCAGTTTGGTAGCCCTTGGGTAGCTTTTGGATGAACTGGTCGGCATGGGCCAGGCGGGCGGCCTTGATGACCTCCTCGTCAGTCGCCTCAGGCTTTCCGTAGCGGATGCTTTCCGCGATAGTGGCGGAGAACAGGCAGCTTTCCTGCAGCACCACAGTAAAGCACTTCCTCAGGCTCTTTCGCCGGATCTGCTGGATAGGAATGCCATCTAGGGTGATAACGCCCCTGTCCGCATCATAGAAACGAGTGAGCAGGTTGACGATGGTGGTCTTGCCCGACCCTGTTTCCCCCACCAAAGCTATCACCTGTCCCCGATGGGCGGTAAAAGAAATGTCGGACAACACAGGTGTGCGCTTGTCGTAGGAGAAGTCCACTTGGTTGAATTCCACATCCCCTTGGATATGCGTCAGTTCCAGGGCCCCGTTGTCGTCGGGCCGCTCCTCGGCGCGATCCAGTACCTCAAATACCCGTTCGGCCCCGGCCAGGGCGCTTTGGATGGTGTTGAACATGCTGGCGATCTGGTTGAGCGGAGTGGCGAAACGTTTGGAATAGGTGAGGAAGGTGATGGCGGTACCGATCAACAGCCCTTCCTTGGTGCTTAACACGCCACTGACAATGGCCACAACGGCGAAGGTGAAGTTGTTGACCACATTCATCAGCGGCATCAGCAAGCCAGAGTAGATCTGGGCCGACGTGCCCGATTCGCGCAGCCGGTCGTTCAGCAGGGAGAACTCAGTGTCTATGTCTTCTTCTTTGGAGAAGGCTTTGATGATCCGAAGGTTTTGGATGCTTTCCTCCACCAGCGAGTTTATCTTGCCTAGGCTCTGCTGCTGGGCAACGAAGTACGACCGGCTCTTGCGGGCGATGAAGTGGGTGAGGATAAAGACGAACGGGATGCATCCCAGCACACTGAGGGAGAGCGGCACATTAAGCAGGAACATCACCGCGAGCGAGCCTACCAGGGTGAGCAGGCTTTCCAGCAGCTGGATCGCTGTCGCGGCTATCGACTGGCTGATGAGGTCGACATCGTTGACAATGCGGCTCATGGTGTCCCCAGTACCCGTGGTGTCGAAAAAGGCTAGCGGGAGCCGTTGCAGCTTGGCGAAGAACTGGGAGCGCAGGTTCCTCACCAGCTTTTGGGAGATCCGTAGAATGGAGCTGTGGCTGAGGATATTCACCAGAGCGTTGGCGAGGTAGAACCCCAACAGCGTCAGCAACAGGGGATACAGCACGGTCGTGTCGACAATCCGGTCGGTAGGAACGAAAGTGTTGAAGACTTTCCCTATCAGGAAGGGGATGGCTACCGTGAAGGCTGCCGTAAGCGTGCTGAGCAGGGCTGCAAGGACTAGGGTGCGGCGGAAGGGCAGGAATAAGCGCGACAGGCGTCGCAACGTGCCTTTGCGGTCTTTGGGTTTCGCCAGGTTGCCGAACCGGCCAGCCCCTCCGGCGCGTTGTCCACCCAGGCGGGGGATTTCAATTTGCGCCATGGTCGTCCCATCCATTCTGGGAAACATAGATGTCCCGGTAGACTTCGCACGTATCAAGCAGTTGCGTATGCGTTCCCAAGCCCATCTGCCGGCCATCCTGTAGCACGAGGATGGTATCGGCGGTACGTGCCAAGGAGCAGCGTTGGGTGATGAAGATAAGGATCTTCTGTTGCCGCTCTGCCAGCAGCTTGCCACGGACCTTTGCTTCGGTGAGTGTGTCCAAGGCGCTAGTGGCATCGTCCAGTACCAGAATGGGGCTGTCTTTGAGCAAGGCGCGCGCCAACGAAAGACGCTGTTTCTGTCCCCCGGACAGCGTGGATCCACCACTGCCTACCACCGTGCGCACCCCATGCTCCATTTCGTGTACAAAATCAGCTTGAGCGTGGGCGAGGGTCTCTTCCATGGCTTCTTGGGTGGCTTCGGCCTTACCCCATTGTAGATTCCGTTCGATTGTCCCAGAGAACAGGCCGGGCTGCTGGCTGACAAGGGCGATGTTCTGGCGCAGCGACTGTCGGTCGATATCCCTGATATCCCGCGTGCCTATGGTGATGCTGCCTTCCTGCACATCATAGAACCGAAGCAGCAAGGAGGCGATGGTCGATTTTCCCGCTGCGGTAGGGCCGATGATGGCCAGGCTTTGACCTTGCCTCACCGAGAAGGAGATATCCTGCAGGACTTTGGCCCCACCTTCGCCTTCGTAGGAAAAACCCACTTGGGAAAAAGTGAGCTCAGTCGCTGATGGCATGCCGGTGTGTGGTTCATCTTCTATATCACCCTCGTTCGCTCCCTCGCTGTCCTGGATGAACACTTCTTGAATGCGTTTGAGGGAAGCCTTGGTGCGGATGAGGATATTGAAGATGTTCGTCATCTGCAATATGGAACTGAGCATCAGAGTGATGTACACAGAGAACGCGCTGATATCACCGGCGTTGACCAACGAGAGGGAGAAGAGCTTGCTTCCAAGCAACAGGATGCCTAAGGTTCCAAAACCTACCACCAGGCTCAGTAATGGGCTGAGCACGGTGATTACCATCTGTGCGTCCTGGCTGGTGGTTTGTAGTCTCTGGTTGTCGAGCTCGAACTTCACTTGCTCGTTATCATAGGTGCCAAAGGCTTTAACGAGACGGATGGAGAGCAGGTATTCCTCCACCCGGCTGTTCATCCGGTCCATGGCTTTCTGCAGCCGCGTGAACCGCTCGTAGGAGAGCCGCATGGCCAGGTAGATGAGCAGGAAAAGGACTATGACTACGCCATAGATGATGAGACTGAGCCGGGCGTTGATGGATGTGGCCAGGATGATGCTCCCTATGGTGGCTACCGGGGCCTTGATGAAGATGCGCATGGTTCCGTTCACCGCCTGGGTCACCTGCTGCACATCGCTGGTCATGCGGGTGATGAGCGAACCGGAATTCATGGCGTCGAAGCTGGGGATGGGTAGATGCAGGATTTTTGCAAACAGGTCCCGGCGTAGCTGGGCACCGCAGGCTTGGGATACTTTGCTTGATAGATAGTTGCGGCTGAGGGCGAACAGTGCTCCAAAGGCGCTGAACAGGAGCATCAGGAAGCCCCAATAGTACACAGCCGACAACGAGTTGTTGAGTATTCCTTCGTCGATGATCCTCGCCATGAACGTGGGTCCTAGTAAGTCGCAGAGCGACTCTAGCGCTACCGCGATGACCGCGAGGATGAATGGTGTGCGGTACTGGGAGAAATACCGCTTTAAAATTTCCATTCCCCCATCATCGGCAAATTCCAACCGCTTGTAAAGAGGGATGAGGAAAAGGTTCCAGGAACCATTTCCTCAGAGGACATGTGAAAACCGCCTCCAGTGCATCTAGGATGTAAGCGTCAACTCGCCCGTACTA
>DIXI01000015.1 GCA_002428625.1 Sphaerochaeta sp. UBA6084 | reverse complement strand
GAATGGTGATTTATAGTCCGCTTACATTCCACATTTTCCACAGAACGCGATCGCAAGGGGTTTCCTGAAGGCTTTTTGAAAAATCAGGTGCCAGGTCGGGCACCCCGGAATCCACATCCGGAAAAATTCGATGGATTCTCGGCTGATTCACGGTGGAGCATCACTACCAGACCTTTGATATCAAGTTGCATGCGTACTCGTGCAACCTTAAGGAAGGGTCCCTACCCCTTTCTGAGCATCTGGCTTCGCGCTGGCTGGCAAAGATGAGCAGATCCGAACCAGCCACGGAATTGACCCTGGTTGTCAATTCCGTGGCTGGCACGAAACTGCGAAGCGAAGCACCACCTTCTTCTTGCACCACCGGCAGAGCGGAGCTCCTCTTGCGGGTATTTCCCAAAAGAGAGCGGGAGCGGCGACGGGTCCCGATGGCCGAAGGCCTGAGGGGGGTGCCCAAATACCACTTGTGTAATTTTGGTATGCAGTTATTGGAAGTGCTATACTGGAAAGATAAGCATTATTTTTGTTTATCTTGACTTTCTGCATGTTTGACACGATACTACAAACAAGCAGCAGAGGAGAATACGAGTCCATGTTATTATCATTCCAAATAAAAAATTGCAGATCGATTCTTGATCTCACAATTCCCATGGCGTACGGTGAGAAAAAGGCTCCGAATGGGTATAAACAGATGGAATTACAGCCATTTCTTGAAGAGGACATGACTCGAACCGTTCCTTGCCTGGCCATATATGGCGCGAATGCCTCGGGAAAATCCAACATCATAAAAGCATTCTCATCTCTTTCCGGTATCATAAGGAATAGATACAACCCAAAGACCGTCTCCCCCAATAAACTTCATCCACTTAACGATATCACCTCATTCACTCTTGAGTTCATCAGGGAAGGCAGGAAGTTCCTGTACATGTTGGAGGTTAACAGAAATGAGATTGTCGCTGAAAAACTCGTGAATGATGATAATGTATTATTTTCCATTGTAAACAAGAACACCCGGTTCGCTGAGCTGGCTACTGAAGTATATCCATCCAGCAAGCTGGACACCATATTCTTGGTGGAATGCCTGGATCAAGAACGGCAGTTCCGGACCCCATTCATCACTGTAGTTGGGAAAAACTACGCGGGATTACATGCCTCTACGACGATTGCATATAGCTATATCGCAAACAATCTCGAGGTGTATCCCGACAACATATTTCCATTCTCTCTTGGATTAGCCAAATTGGCAAAAACGAACGGCGAAGGTGGGATGCGAAAGGCCTTCGAGGAGATTGTCACAATCCTACGGAAACTGGATATCGACATCACACGCATGGAATTCAAGCAGGATGAATTGAATAAAGAGCTAAAGGATTTTCCGGGTAGCAACTATGAGGTCAGCATCTCCAACAATATCATGACGGCAACTGAGATCAACTCCTACCACAAAGATGTCCTTGGAAACGAGGTGGAGTTTAATTTCAAGGAAGAATCCTCTGGTACCCAGCGGGTTGCATGTTTGCTCGGGATTGTATTGGCAGCATTGAGGATGGGAAACGTGCTGGTGATAGACGAGCTGGGAAACTCACTACATCCATTCCTATTTGCGGAGATTGTGAGGATGTTCAAGGATAAGCGGTACAATACATCGGATGCGCAGCTGATCTTCACCACACATAATACGGATGTCATGGAACAGGATATGATGAGGATATCGGAGATCGGGATTGTGAGCAGGACATTGAAGAGAGGGACGACTTTCAGACGGGTGTCGGACTTCGAAGGTGTGAGGAATGTGACCAATTTTAGAAAACAGTATCTCGATGGGAACTTCTCCGGGATCCCACATCCATATATCTGAGCTGGAAGGCTCATTGATGTACGTACAAAACAAAACCATAATCGTCGTGTGCGAGGGAGCTTCTGAGAAGGCTTATATCCAAGAGCTGAACCGGTATCTAGAGGAGCAGGATATTCCACTGCATTTCATCCCTAGGCCTTCGAATGGAGGGCAGTACGCCCATGTAATAAGGAAGTTCCGGGAAGAAAGAAAGAATAACAACACATATCGAATCCTGGTCTGGGTGGATTTGGACAGGTACCAGCGAAACGACAGATCCGACATGGACAACTATCGGAAGAAATCCAACGATATTCCCGATTTTCATTTTACTCACATGAATTTCGAGGATTTTCTTTCGATGCACCGTGACCGATCGGAGATGGAGAGATGGTGGACTTTGTGCGTCAGCAGGGGTCATTTCACCACCCCCTCGCACAGCAGCGAATACATGCCGGCGTTTACAACCTTTATCGGAGGCCGCTACTCGAAGGGTGATATGCCGATAGCTATCGACTGCCACAGTCTCAACAACTTGAGAATTCACCAGAACGATGCATCAGTCCCATTCAAGTGTGATTTTGCAGCGGAGCTGTTTGGATTGATAGATGCTGAAGAGTTTAACGAGATCAGTACTAGGGATACCTGCTATTAGCAGCCGATTTGCACCACCGGCAGAGCGGAGCTCCTCTTGCGGGTATTTCCCAAAAGAGAGCGGGAGCGGCGACGGGACCCGAAGGCCTAAGCCTGAGGGGGGTGCCAAAAGCCCGCTTTTGAATGGGGATTTAGTTTCCGGAACATTTTCCACAGCAGACATCGCAACTGATGCGTTTCTTCCATCGTTGCTCAATGAATAGGTTGTAGAATCAAACTCTCCCATTCCTCCTCTCCCCCAGCTTTGCTATACTGGTCCCTGATGAAAAAGAAGATTTCGGTGGTGGCGGCGGTCATCATCAGAGAGAACCAGGTATTTTCCGCGCAAAGGGATGATACTGGAGAACAAGGGCTCAAGTGGGAATTCCCTGGGGGAAAAGTTGAAGCAGGGGAGAGTCCTGAACATGCCTTGGTCCGGGAGATTCGGGAGGAGCTTTCGTCAACCATATGTGTTAAAAGGCTATTAACCACAGTGGAACATCAGTACAAGACTTTCGATATCACTCTGCATGCATACCTCTGCGACCTGAGGGAAGGGACCCTACCCCTCTCTGAGCATCTGGCTTCCCGCTGGCTGACCAAGGATGAACTGGAGACGGTGGATTGGGCTGAGGCCGATATCCCCATTATGAGAATGGTGAAAGAGGTTTTGTAGACGCGGAGGCATCATTTCTATTCCTTTGATATCATTCATCAAGATTGGGGGGGGTCGCAGATTCGTGCCAGCCACGGAATTGACACTGGTTGTCAATTCCGTGGCTGGCACGAAACTGCGAAGCGAAGCGCCACCGCCTTGCACCACCGGCAGAGCGGAGCTCCTCTTGCGGGTATTTCCCAAAAGAGAGCGGGAGCGGCGACGGGACCCGAATGGCCTTGCATGAGGGGAGTGCCCAATGCTCCTCCCTTGAGTAGAGTTTTCAGGTCCTGAAATTTTTTCCACAGACCCACACCCATCAAGTCAGGATTGATCCCCCGCACACACCCTCATCTCATGTACAAGCCTCCATTGACGTCCAAAACAGCACCTGTTATATAGCTGGAGAGATCGCTTGCGAGAAAGAGCACGGCATCGGCTATGTCTTCGGGGGTCCCAAACCGCTGGAGGGGGATGGTCAGTTTGGGGTCGTCCTTAGGATCGGTCAACCAGCTCAGGTCTTTAGCCATCTCCGTCAGAGTCCTACCTGGACAAACCGCATTACTCGTGATGTTGTATTGGCCGCCATTGAGCGCGAAGCTTTTAGCAAGGTTGATAACCCCTGCTTTGGCCGCGGAATAACTGGCGGAAGAACCGCGCCCGCCCCGTTCTCCGGCCATTGAGGAGATGTGGACCAACCGACCATACTGTTGTTCCTTCATGATCTTGAATACTGCTTGGGAACAGAAAAACACGCTCTTTAGGTCGATATCCTGCATCCGGTCCCATTGTTGCACCGTGATGTTCTCGATTGGAGCCGATTCGGTTATCCCCGCATTGTTCACCCAGATGTCGATCCTGCCGAACAACGCGTTCATTTGGTTGACCTGCTCTGGGATATGGGTGAAATCGGCCACATCGAACAGCATCGACTTCGCTTCACTACCGGCTTCCACCAATTCTTTCTCAAGCGCCTTGATCCCTTCTCCATTGATATCGGTCAATACGACCTTAGCGCCGAATTGCGCCAACCGACGAGCGATCGCGGCTCCGATTCCCCGCCCCGAGCCTGTCACTACCGCAACTTTTCCTGCCAACAACTTTTCCATTTCCACTCACCTTTTTATCTTCATCTATCGAGGGCACAGTGCAACGCCCTGTTCCATCCTTCAATTGACTGCTTTCTCTTCCCTTCGGGCATGGCCGGCAGGTACTCGCGATATGCATTCAAGGAGTCCCGGGTCCGATCGTCATATAATCCTAAAGCCTGGCCGGCGATCATCGCCGCTCCAAAACACGTCATCTCCTCATAATCGGGGACATGGACAGGACAGTTCAGGATGTCGCTCTGAAACTGCATGAGATACTCGTTCTTGGTTGGACCCCCGGCAGCTTTCATACACGGGATGGCGACCTTGGCATCCAACGCCATCGCAGCCACCACATCAGAGACTTGGTACGCGATGCTCTCCAAGGCGGCCCTCACCAGCTCGGCTTTTCCAGTCATGCGTGACATCCCGTAAAACACCGCATTGGACTCATTGCTCCAATGGGGGGCCCCGATTCCTGAGAAGGCAGGGACAAGGTAGGTCTGGTCGTCCCGATTGGCCTGTCTTGCAACCGAGCAGGTCTCCTGTGGAGATGCAACCAACCCCAGATCTTTGTATATCCAAGTGATGACAGCCCCGGAATAATTGATCACTCCATCAAATATGTAACGGATACGGCCGTTGGTTTTCCATGCGATTGAGGTTAGGACTCCGTGCGTAGAAATGACCGGACTTTCGCCCAGATTCATCATGACGCAGCTTCCGGTACCATAACCGGTCATGCACATACCTTTTTCAAAGCATCCTTGACCAAATAGGCTGGCATGGGAATCTCCAACGGCACACCTGATAGGAACGGGATTTTCAAACAGACCATCAACATCGGTGAAACCGAACACACTATCCGAATCACATATCTCGGGGAGCATCGACATAGGGATTCCCAACAAGGAACAGATCCCGTCATCCCAATCGCTGGTGTGGATGTTCATCAACATCATGCGGGAAGCATTCGAATAATCTGTTTTATGGGAGGAGCCTTTGGTCAGGTTATAGATGACCCAACTGTCCATCGTCCCACAACACAATCGCCCTCGTTCAGCTTGTTGCCTGACTTCAGGGACGTTTTCAAGCACCCATGCGATTTTCGGACCTGAAAAAAAGGGGGAAAGCCGCAAGCCTGTCGTTGTCTGCACATAATCGGCCGCATCGGACAACCGGTCGCATATGTCCTTGGCCCTGTTACACTGCCATACGATCGAATTATAAACTTGCTGGCCAGTGGTACGGTCCCAGATGATAACCGATTCACGTTGGTTAGCCACTCCGATTCCAATCACCCTGTTCTTGTCCACTTCGCTTGTTACAAACAGGTTTTTCACCACCGAATGGACATTGCGGGCGATTTCCATCCCGTCATGCTCGACAAAACCATGCTGGTTTATGATCTGGCGATGCCCGAGGACTTCGCTGGCGACACACCTTCCCTGTTCATCGAAAAGCATCGCTTTGGTACCTTGCGTGCTTTGATCTATTGAAACGACATATCGCTTTTCCATACCATCACCTTGCATCTTTCGGTCATAATGTAAATGGATGCTTTCCCTCTACAAAGGATGTATCGTATTTCGCCCGGTTTTTCTGAACGAATCCTGCGATTCTCACATACGGATTTTTCAAATAGTCGTGCAGATGGGCATCCTCTCCCCACTTGATTACTTCGAACTCATTGTTGGAAGAAAAATCTATAGTGGTAATCGACGTATTCTCCAATCTCACCATGTCCCAAACTTCACGGATCGGGATTCCCAGCAGCTTGGACATGATCAATTGGATCGTCAGCATGTGGGTCACGATAGCAACGCTTTTCCCCGCTTCCTTTTCAAGGATTTCTTTAAAAGCCTCAAATGAACGGTCCTGGACTTGCTTGAAGCTTTCACCATCCTGCATCTGTAGCTCATCGGGATGATGTTCCCATAACTCGATCATCCCAGGCCAACGTTCCTCAATTTGCTCGCGGACCAACCCTTCCCACTGCCCGCAATGAATCTCGCACAACCTTGGTTCTGGTATGACAGGTATGTCCCGGCCCGCTAGGACTTGCTTGGCAGTCTGCATAGTCCGCTTATACGGGCTGACATAGATCTTGTCCAAGTATATCCTGCTCATCGGTTGCCACAGGCAGGAAACCTGCTCTAGACCGCGTTCATTCAACGGATTATCTGTTGAGCCCTGAAACCGGTGCTGCACATTGTAATCAGTCTCGCCATGCCTGACAAAGTATATTCTCGTTTTCATGCGGCTACTCCCTTACACTTTATGCAATGCGCTCTTGAATGCATCCAAAGCCGCTTCCTTCACCATTTCCGACAACGAAGGATGGGCAATCACCAGATGCTTCCAATCGTCGAACGTAAATTGCTTGGCGACAGCCGCCGTGGCGAATGAGATCAATTCGGGAGCATGCTCACCGATAATCTGCACACCAACCGTGGTCTTTCTGTGCTTGTCCATGATGACGTACACGGCACCTTTGGCCTCCTCGGCCAACGCCATGCCGTTCGCTTCATACGAAAAGGAACCGATGGCTGTTTCTACTCCTGCTTGTCCAGAAGTCTTTCCGACCGCGGCAAAAGCAGGGATTGTATAGACACAACGCGGCATCACAGAATCGTCGTAGGGTGTTTTCGCGTCTTTAGCGAGGATGTTGTCAACCACCGATTCTGCCTCGGCATAAGCGGCATGGGCCAGTTGATACCCTCCGATGACATCTCCCACGGCATACACGCCATCAACACTCGTCTGTAAATACTGATTCACCTTGATGTGCTTTGAATCGGTGAGGGCAATTCCAGAATCGACTGCTATGCAAGCGGTATTGGCTTTTCTACCAACCGCCATCAGCACCACTTCCGATTCAACCGATACTTCCCCACCCTGTACCGCGCAGACAGTCCTGAACAGTCCATCTTTCTTCTCAATCCTGCTTACCCGCGCCGAAAGATGGAACGCAAGCCCATTCTTCTCCAAGGTCTTTTTCAGTTGGTTGACAGCTTGAGGTTGTTCCTGCACCAACAGCGAGTCCATCATCTCGATGACGGTTACCGCACTGCCGAATGCATTGAACGCACTTGCGAGTTCAAGCCCTATCACCCCGCCTCCGATAATGGCCAAGCGCTTGGGAATGCTCATGACTGCCAACAACTCGGTTGATGTGATGGCGTGCTCGGCTCCTGGGATGTTCAAAGCCGCCGGTCGGGATCCGGAAGCGATCACGATATGGTCGGCCGTGTATTGCTTTCCATCGCATTCGACCACTTTGTTGGCCTTCAGGGTAGCTTCTCCCTTGAATATCGCAACATAAAGGTGTTTCAATAAACCACTCACCCCGCTCACGAGCTTTTCCACCACCTGGGCTTTTTGACGCTGGATTTCCTTAAAGTTGAACATGCCGGCGTCTTTATAGATACCGATGGCAGTCAACTTCCTGATTTTCTCCAAGTCGCCGGCTTTGTCCAACAGGTACTTGGTGGGGATGCAACCTACATTGAGACATGTTCCACCCAAGGCCTCTTTTTCAAATATCGCCACACGCAACGAGGCTTTAGCCGCCTTGATAGCGCATGCATATCCCCCCGGGCCGCCACCTATTACCAATACATCATACCTTTCCATCATATCCATCCAATTACACGAACATCAGCGTAGGATGTTCAAGCAGCGTTCGTAACGTATCAAGCATCCGGGCAGCGTAAGCCCCATCGATCATCCTGTGGTCAAACGCTCCGGTAATCGTCATCATCTCGACTGGCTTAAAACCATTGCCATCCCAAACCGGCTTGGTAACGATGCCTCCGATAGCCAAAATGGCCGCTTCGGGTGGATTCACAATCGCGGTGAAGTGATCGACACCATACATTCCAAGATTGGAGATCGTGATGCTGCCGCACCCCATTTCGTCTGCCAGCAGCGTGCCTTCACGGGCTTTCTCTATCAATGCACGGCTCGTCTTGCCAATGTCCGCCAAGGACAAAGTGTCAACACCTTTGATCACGGGGACAACCAAGCCGTCGTCGATGGCGACAGCCAAACCCACGTTGGTATGCCCATACATGCGAATCTCGTCTTGCATGTACCGGGCATTGATCAATGGAAAACTTTTCGCGGCAATAGAAAGCGCTTTTACCACGAGGTCGTTATACGAGACTTTCATCTGCCGAAAGACTTCCAATTGCTTTTTCAAATCGATTGCCTGACGCATGTCGACAGAGACTGTCACTTGGAACGTAGGTATGGATGAGACGCTCTCCACCATCCTTCGCGCAATCGCTTTCCTCATCCGGCTCATCGGCATGACCGTGTAACCAGCGATGTCCACCACATGCTTCTTTGCATGAACTTGTACGTCCTGCCGCGTGATGTATATACCATTGATCGGAGTAATCGAATTGAGATCCACAGCCAATTCTTTGGCCAATCGCTTGCTGTTCGGCATCGCAGGAAAGTGTCGTGATGGAGTGAAGCCGGTTGTTTTCGTTACCACCGGTCTCATGATCGGAATGAACTCATCTTCCGGTTCGCTTGGGAGCTGGACCTGTGGTTGCACGGCAGGTGTCGTGCCGGTCCCGGAGGACCTGGAATAAGTAGCCATGTCCTTTGTATCTCCGATCATACACACCACATCCCCACCCTCGACCGTATCGCCTTCTTTGGCGAGTATGTCGATGACGACACCTGCGGTGAAACTCTCAACAGGCAGGACCGCTTTATCGGTCTCAGCCTCCAGCAGGACATCGCCACGCTCGACCTTGTCGCCTGGTTTGATCTTCCATTCGACAATCACGGCAGTATCTGTTGTCTGCCCGGCTTTGGGCATCCGTATTTCTTTGATCATCTCACACCCTCATCAGCTTTCTTGCTTCCTCAACAATCCGATCCTTCGAGGGAATCACATGATTCTCCAAGATGGGTGAGAACGGGATCGGTACATCATAGGCAGCCACCCGCACGATCGGCGCATCAAGCAGGAAGATATGATTCTCAGCTATCCAGGAACCGAGCTGGGCACCCCATCCACAGTGGTACGTATCCTCATGGACGATCATCAACCGACCGGTCTTCTGCAAAGAAGCCACCACTGTATCATAATCAAACGGAACCAGCGTTCTGGGATCGATCACTTCGCAACTGATGCCTTCCTGTTCCAGCAGCTGAGATGCCTCGAGGGCTTTGTAGCTCATCATCAAGTTAGCCACTATGGTGATGTCCTTACCTTCACGACGCACGGCGGCTTTTCCGAACTCAATGACATAGTCATCTTCCGGGACCTCCCCGATAGTCGAAATCGCATCCTTCTCCTTGCGCTTGCTGCCATAGAGCAATTTGTGTTCGAACACGAGCACCGGATTGTCGTCCCTTATGGCTTGTTTCATCAATCCTTTCGCATCATAGGCTGTCGATGGGCAGATGACCTTCAAGCCAGGTATATGGGTGAAGAAACTTTCCAAGCTCTGGGCGTGCTGGGCTCCGCGATTGCTCGCACCGCATGGAGCGCGCATGACCATCGGTACATGGACCTTCCCGCCCGACATGTAACACATCTTGGCCGCTTGGTTTACCAATTGGTCCATCATGCAAAAGAGGAAATCGCCATACTGCAAGTCTGCAACGGGGCGCATGCCCATCATGGCCGACCCTACGCATACCCCCGCCAGCATGATTTCGGAGATGGGGGTGTTCAACACACGTTCATACCCGAATTCCTCGCCCAATCCTTT
Organism: Sphaerochaeta sp. UBA6084; assembly: GCA_002428625.1. GTDB lineage: Bacteria > Spirochaetota > Spirochaetia > Sphaerochaetales > Sphaerochaetaceae > UBA6084. The sequence continues at coordinate 25,306 of DIXI01000015.1, read as the reverse complement.
GGTTACAGTGAACGCACCCCCCATGCCACCGGGGATGTCCTCATCCTCGCCTAGGCAAAACACAAGCGGGTCGCGCCGCATTTCTTCTGCAATCGCAAGTTTCAAAGCATCAGCAATAGATAGCAAGGCCATTATTTACCCTCCCAATATACATCTGCAAGCGCGCTTTCAATCTGAGGGAACGGAGCGTTCTGCGCATACTCCACCGATTCATCGATATCGGATTCGATTGCTTTCTCAATCGTCTTAAGCTCTTGTTCGGTCGCCAATTGTGTAGAAATCAGAACGTCGCGAAAGTTTTTAACCGGATCTCGATCGAACCAATGTTTCTCTTCGTCCTTCGGACGGTATTGGCAGGCATCGTTCCTGGAATGCCCTCCATGGCGATAGGTCTTCAACTCTATGATGGTCGGCCCCTCTCCACCACGGGCCCGCTTGATCGCTTTGGCCGCCGCTTCGTTGACTTTCAACACATCGTTACCGTCGACAACCTCGGCCGGGATGGCATATGCGACCGCCCGATCGGCTGCCGGATTCGGCATGTTGCAGGTTAAAGCGATGCTTGTTGTGGCGCTGTAGAGGTTATTCTCGCAGACGTAGATTACCGGGAGCTTCCAAATGGCAGCCGCATTCATCGACTCATGGAACGAGCCCTCATTTGTCGCGCCATCGCCGAAGAAACAGACGATGACGTTGTCTTTCTTCTGCATTTTGAACGCCAACGCAACTCCAGCGGCAATCGGAAGGTTTCCGCCCACTATGGCGTTCGCGACCAGCGCACCGACTTCAACATCACCGGTATGCATCGCCCCACCCTTGCCATGGCAACATCCATCCTCTTTACCGAACATCTCGCACATCATGCCTCTCAGCGAGACGCCTTTAGCCAAGTCATGTCCGGCTGGCCTGTGGGTGGAAGCCATGTAATCGTCTTTTCTCAAATCGTACAACATTCCCACTGCACATGCTTCCTGTCCTGTGCTTTGATGGATTGTTCCAGGCATGATTCCTTCCAAAAATAGGTAGTAGATCCGTTCTTCGTACTTACGGATCAGATACATCTGTCGATACATGCCGAGCGCTTTTTCCTTGTTAGGCAACTTGCTCATGTTTTTCACCTCAATTAATGTAATTACACTTCATGTAGCTATAAAAAAATAACTAAATCATTATAAATGATACAATATAAGTTCTATTTACCTCAATTTAACCATTATCCGCATGTCATGTCAAGTAATATTACTGTAATAATTATATGTAATTACATTCATGCCGATTCATCAACCTCCCATTCCGCCGCCCTCACCGGTTGACGAAATCCCCTATCACACGCCTCGGAACAATGCTATGGATTTTCGTATCGATCTTGCCGTCCGGCCACACATCGGCCTCCATAAACCATCCCGGGGCATTGGTCCTATCCGGATGGGCAGCTGAAAATGGCGGATTCACAATATATGTCCCTTTAGGCGATACCCTGAAACTCCACCAGTGCAAATGCCCGGCTGCATGGAAAAGGAAATTCCTACCGCTTTCGATGATCGCGCGCACTGTGTCACAGTTCGCAACCTTCATCAACGGCACCGTTTCTTTTGGAATGATAAAATTGCGATGAATCTCGTGGTAATTCAATGGGTGATGGCTGAACACAATCTTGGGTAGGTCATCACTGTTCATCTCATGTTCGAGCCATGCAAGTTGCTTATCCGAGACCGCTCCTCCCACTCCTTCCAGCATGGGGTCGAGGGAATCGAAGAATATGCACTTATATCCTTTGAACACTCGGACAAAGGGCAGTTCTGGATTGTGCAGAAGCTTGGCAAGTTCTTGTTTTCCCACATGCACGAAGTCGTGGTTCCCATCCACATGGAATACTGGACAACCTATTCTTGCATCGATCCTTTCATAGATTGACTGAGTATTCTCCACATCCCGCTCGGAATTCACATCGATGATACGGTCGCCAAGCTCGATAACCAGATCCGGCCTCAGCTCATGGTTCACAATATCTACAAACCGATCCATCAAACCCGGAAGCTCTTCGTTGGGAGTGTATTTCCAAATGCATTGACTCCAATCTTGCCCGGGCGAAAAATGAATGTCGGAAATGAAAACGATCTTGATATGTTCCATTAAACCCATCCCTTGTCAGTCAGCTATGCAACCCTTTTGCCCGTATATGGGCAAGCATGGCCTTGGGGTCATCCGCCATGATGATCCTGCTGCCGAAAAAAATTGCGTCATCATAAGCCTGCATCCCGTTGTAAAACGAGACGGTAAGTGGCATAACACCCTTCTCAAGCAGTTGCCGATACCATTCAGCTGGGCATGGAACGGTGTGCTGCTTGAGGACTGTCCAATCTGGTCTTCGCATCCAATTGAGCATGCAAGCCACATCGCAGATTTCCCACGGGTCCACTCCCATGTTTCCCATGATGTGCCACGGAAAAAATCCATGATAATGGAAACCATTGCCATGCACCGCATGAACTTTCTCGATTATCTTTCCTGTGAAAGAATTAATCCATGTTCTTTGTCCAATACCGCGGTCGGCGATCATGTCGGCGGTCTTTTCAGCGCAAGCGAATGCGAATGCTTCATCGACCTCACCCGGTTTATCTTTGATCTCGATATTGAGCATCAAGTCTGGATGATCCTCAGCCAAATCCAGCAACTCCTCCAGCAGCGCGACAGGCTCATAAGCAGGTACAAAAAAATCATCCGATGTTCTACCACGCAATGCGGCATTCAATGCGCGGATTTCCTTATAGGTACGATTACTAATCCGCCCAGTCCCGTCAGTGAGGTCTTCGAGATTGAGATTGTGCATGAGAAACAAGTGTCCGTCCTTCGACATCCTTACATCCGTTTCAATCATATCCACACCGAGGTCAATCGCACGCCTGAATGCAATCATAGTGTTCTCGATCCCATGGATGCATTCGCCCCGGTGGGCACACACGGCAACCGGATTTTTACAGTCAAACATCAAACGGCTCCCCGCAAGAATTCATCGATAGCAACCCCTTGGGCATCAGGCATCTCAAAGCCAAGCAATTTGGCAAAGGTCGGGGCTTCATCAACGATGGGTCTTCGAGTGAAAACTACGTTTTTATTAAAACCGGGACCCACGGCATTGAATACCGGCTGCGGACCAAGATCGGGATTATAGCCATGGGTAGCTCGGCCGAATCGATAATCAGACACATCAAAGCTTTTTACGACAGGCCTTAAGCAATCGTCGCTGAACGATGTGAAGCCATCGCTTTCAAGTACGAATGAGAAATCACCATTCAGGTGCTCGCGTGCATCTATCTCGGTGGTTGTCAACACTTCATTAAACCCATAAATACCTTCTTCCGCCATCTCCTTAAGAAGCTGGTGAACGGCTTCATACGTCCTGGCGTCGGAAGGGTCCTTGAGATGCACAAGATCGGACATTGCGTCGGAAAGACAGAAGGCCTTCCAGTCGAGAACATTGCCAGCAGCATCCGTATTGATGAAACCATGGTCCCGCAAGTAGACATTGGGTTTCATGATGCGCTTGGTATCAAGTTGCCCATGGTCGCTGATCACCACAATATCGGTCTGCTCATACACACCCGCCCTTTTCAATGCATCGATCAAGAGCCCGAATTGTCTATCGACAAACTCGATCGCCTTATCGGTCTCGCTATTGAACACGCCAAACTTGTGCCTTGTACCATCCATGATGCCGTCGTGCACAAACATAACTTCTGGTGCGAACTGCCCGATGATGTCGCAGGCACACGCAATGAGGAAATTGTCGATATACGGTTGGATCATAAAATTGGTCCTGCCGGTTTTATAGTGGGTTTCTGGAAGGAGGCTTTCATGCTTGAGTGCGATCTTGATGACTTCTTCGCTTGATCCAGCTCGCCTGAACGACGACTCAAGGGTGTCACCTGTACACGGCATCCAATATTCATTGAGCAAGTAATCGACATGGGGATGATTTCCAGTGACAGGCCAAAACACAGCACCCGTGCTGTACCCAGATCGCTTGGCAAGAGTAAACAAGTCATCCACTTTCACATGTTCATGCTCCCACAACCAGTTCTGTTCCTTGTCCGTTGTGGTGAATTCAAAATTACTGACAATTCCATGCTTGTTCGGATAGCAACCAGTGACGATACTGGTATGGGCGGGATAGGTGATTGTTGGGTAGACTGTCCTGACATTAGTGATCTGACAACTTTCCTTCATCACCGACCCGAAATTGGGCATGCCCATGAGCTTGTCCACATCTTCCCGCACCAACGCATCGACTGAAAACACCAACAACCTTTTATTCATACTATCCTCTCGATGTATCAGTCTTTACCAATGCTGTAGTGGCCGTTTGCCGATGGCTTGCCATACATATTGGTTATCTGCCTTATATACTGGGTCTGAATCTCATAGGTTCCATCCCCGATTGTCGCTATGGAAATGGAGCCGTCCTGGCTTGTGTAGAATGTAAGAGCTTTGTGCTTCAGACTATATTTCATTGCTACGATTTTATTCGTTATGAGACTATGGAATTGGACCGCCACCTTGGGACTCACCGCCGCGATAAATTCATTGCGGTTGGAGGTATCATACCCATGATGGTTCATTTTCATGACATCCGAATCCAGTTCGCTGCCATACTTCTCAACAAGGTCGATTTCCTTGGTTATGTAGATGTCTCCCGAGGTCCAGAAGCTTGAATCCTTGAAGGAGATCCTCATGGCAAGCGACAAGTCGTTGGCATCCATGTAGCCGGCTTGAAGGTTCTCCTCAGCTCCCTTTTCGGGACCAAAAACCTTTACCGACACTTGGTCGCCAAACATGAAGGAATCATCGGCGTACAGTGTTTCACAAGGAATGTTCAACGCTTTGATTTTTTCCATTGAATTTTGATAGGTGCCGGACGTATATTCATGCGGGTTCTTATAGACTCGGCCTATTGGATATTTCGATGCAAGTTCCACGAAGCTTCCAATGTGGTCGATATGGGGATGGGACATGACGAAAATATCGATTGCATCGACACCCATGCGTTGCAGCTGAACATCGATTTCCTCAAAATTCCAGCTATTACTGCAGTCGACAACCATGATCAAGCCTTCCGGTGAAGTGAACACAGTACAGTCTCCAGCATATGTGACGTCGTCCGTTGTTTTCCTAGAGCCGGTGGTATTCAAATAACGTGCCGTGAGCTTGCCTGAATCCTGAGAAGTGTCCAACACTGCCGAAGTGTACGTACCGTCGGGGTCGACAGGTATTGTGCCGGCAAACAGGTTGGTGATACCGAATACCATAATCAATGCTAGTAAAACAGCTGCAAACAGCTTTTTATATTTCATGAAACTCTCCCGCGATGAATCATTTTCGAGCTATCAATTCCCCTAGGATATGTATTCCACTTGAGAATGTGACTGTTTTTGTAGATATTCAAATGGGCAGAGCACGTGCTCTGCCCGCATGCATCAATTACCGTTCCACGCCTGTTAATTCGACAAGTTGTACAACTCGATTGCTTCTTGAATTTGGTCGTACGCCGTTTTCACTGCCTTAACAATCGCTGCATCGGTAGGATTATTGCTCACTGTCTCAACTGCGAGTTTGTTAGCATTCTTGATCTCTGCGGAAACGCCGCAAATCGGCATTAAAGCATCACCTTTACTGTTGGCAAGGCTCTGGTATACTGTGTTGATGCCGGGGAAAATGTTCTTCATGTAGTTTTGGTAGACAGCGCTCTCAAAGGCATCCACACTTGGGGCGAGGTATCCGGTCGCAGAAGCGAAGTAACCGGCCCATTCGCCTTTACTGGCAAACTTCATAAACTCATATCCACCCTGCATCGCCCACTTGTTTCCATTGTTGGCAATAAAGAGCCAGGTTCCGCCTGAAGGTTCACCAGCACGGGTTCCAGCTTCGGTGACCGACGGGCATGGGATCACACCGACTTTGAATGCATTGTTGACCACGGATAACACCTTCGTCGTCATTGAAATGACACCGAGCATCATCGCGCAATCCTCTGCCGCCATCAGTGGGACGATTTCGGAGCTATAGTTGGCGCCAAACGGTACTCCCAGTTTTTCATTATAGAGGTCTTTATAGAACCCAAGATACTTGCTGACTGTCGATTGGACTACGCCATTGTCTTGGTATAAACACTTGGTGATCTCGCCTTCAAGCCCGTTCTTGTTGTCGTACGCAATCACACCTTCGCGGGCAAGTGCTGCATTCACATAGTAACCGGCATCTGTGTGGAAACCAATTCCGTACTGTGTGTAGCCACCATTGACAAGTTTCCGGCATGCTTCAAGCACCTTCTCGAATGAGGTGAGCGAGGCAGGATCGATACCGGCTTTGGCCAACATGTCCGCATTGTAATAAATGGTTGGATAGCTTACACCGCTGGGATACCCGACGAGGTTGCCTTTACCATCCAACGATGCCGCAAGGAACGATTCATAAGTGTTCTTGAGTTCGGGCCAGCCAGCCTTGTCCTTGTCAACATATTCCTGGGCGCTCACTGCATAGTCAGCCTCGATCACCATCCCAATGTTCTCAATCGCGCAGTGGAATAGAGCGGGAAGCTCATTCTTCAAGGTCGACTGCATTTTAGCAATCAGCTCGTTCTGCGAACCTTGATACTCGATGGTCACATGATAATCGGATTGGCTTGCATTGTATGCATCGATGACCTTCTGGAAGTAGGCTACGTTGGTAGCACCGTGGAATGTCCACCATACCACTTCGACGGTCCCGGCCGGTTTGACTTCTTCAACCACTTTCGCTTCTGGCTCTCCTTTTGCAAACACGGGGCTCAGAATGAGCGCGATGAGAATCAAAACAGTTGCTAGTTTTTTCATCTTTCCTCTCTCCTTTATGATTTTGAGCGATAACATCGCAAGATTCTTATTCATGACGGTATCAGCCTTTGATACCGCCAGACACCATTCCTTTAATGATGTAGTCTTGGCCAAAGATAAACGCTATGACAGCAGGGGTCATTGCGACCATCGCAGCCGCGATTACTTTTCCGTACTCTTCCACGTCTCCGGTCACGAGATAAGAAACACCTACCTGCACGGTGCGCCAAACATCTTTGTTCGTCACCAGCAACGGCCAAAAGTACGCGTTGTATATGTGGACAAACTGGTAAATCGCAAGGGCTGAAATGGTGGGGACTGAAAGTGGCATCGCTATCCTAAAAAGGAATCCTACATCCCCACAACCATCAAGAGTTGCCGCTTCCTTAAAGTCTTTCGGCAATTGTTTATAATACTGACGCATCATGAAAATGCTGGTCCCGGAGATCAATGAGGTGAGGAAAAGACCAGCATAAGAGTTCACTAATCCCAAATTCTGGATAGTCACGTAGTTCGTGATGATAACTACTTCACCTGGGATTATCATTGTACTTAGGATTACCGCCCATAGGAAATTTTTCAAAGGGAAATTAAAGAATACAAATCCATATGCTGCAAAACTGCCAAATAAGACTTGAGAGACGATGGCTACGACACAAACGATGATGGAGTTCTTTAGATAATGAAAGATTTTGACTGCGGTGAATACCTTCACGTAGTTTTCAAGCGTTGGAACTTTGGGGAACAGGTGCAATGGCAACTGGGAGAGCTCCGTTTCGGAATGGATGGAAAACATTACGCCGATGATCAACGGGGAGATAAACGCCATTGCGATGAGCAATTTCACTACATATGAAACAACTTTCAGGGTATTTTTTTTTGTCCTTGTGCTAATCATTGGTAATGCACCGCCTTCTTTTCAAGAGCAAACTGAATCCGTGTAATTATGAAAATCAATAGGAAAAGGCATATCGCCTGTATGCATGCAGTTTCAAACCTCCCCTTTATCAAAGCATTCTCGTAGATGTAATAGATGAGCGTCTTTGTGGTATTCACCGGACCTCCTCCGGTAAGCAACTTGATCTGTGCAAAACTCTTGAATGCACTATTGATGTTGAGAAACAGCACAAAGAAAATCTGTGGTGACGCAATCGGTATCATGATATGCCTGATCTTTTGCATGGAGCTGGCACCATCGAGGACCGCGCTTTCCAGGAGTTCGGTGGGGACATTCCTAAAACCTACTAGTAAAAAGATAAAACTGGCACCGATGTGCATCCAGACCGTCACGAAACAGACAACCCAAATGGCGTATTGCATCTCATGTTGCCATGCGATAGTCGTGCCTAAGATGCTGTTCAGAAGGCCATTCTTCTGGCGGAAGATGAATACGAAAATACCGGCTGCTGGTGCGGAAGCAATCGCCATCGGGAGTGCAAACATCGTCTGATATAACTTGGAACCTTTCACCTGATTAGAAGAAAGCAATGCGAAAAACAATGCGAAAATAAAGGTCCCGACCAAGTTGATGGCAGCAACCTTAAGGGTGACCCCCATGACGGTCCAGAAGATTTCGTTGGTCAAGACCCTCTTCCACATTTGAAAGCCAACGAATTTTGTGGGACTTCCATAGGTATTTGTGAGGGTGAAGGAAAGCACGATTGTCCGCAGAAATGGATAAATCGTGAACATTCCAAATAGTATCAACACAGGTGCGATGAACAGATACGGTAACGGCGAGACGCGTTTCTTAGGTCCAAGAAGAGCGTAATCGGAATTTCTTCTAAACAACATCAGACACCACCTGGGATTTATGAATCTCGAAACCTGTCATCATGACAACGAACCAGCATCCAGGATGGATTTTTCTATCCATGGATTCCGAAAGCTTTTCGTCGTCATCACCGAGTAACTCAACATTCATTTCGCAACCTTATACATAAATTTCATGTAATTACATTTTGTATTACGCTATTCTTTATACGATTAATAAAGCCATAAGCTAAAATATCGTATATGAAGTCTACAACCATCATATTATAATGGCATTACAAGGTAGTCAAGTAAATTTGGAGAAATATTTATTGTAATTACATTTTCGAATTATACTGCTTTATTTTTTTAAAAATTCCAGATATAATGTAGTTACATACAAAGAGAGGGCGTTATGGGACTCACATTCTCTGACATTGCGAAAGAAATCGGTGTATCAACAGCAACTATCTCACGAGTGATCAACAATGACAGTAGCGTACGTGAAGAGACTCGGTTGAAGGTGGAGAAAGCGCTGGCTAATTACGACTACAAACACCGGGCTAAACGCAAATCGACTGAACGGAGCAATGCCAACTCAGTTATGATAATAGCTGGACAATTATCAAATCCAATAACGGTCGCATATATTAAAGGTATCAGGGATGGTTTGAAAAACTCCCCCTACAAGGTATTCGTCGCGATCACCGATTATGAGACAAAAAACGAGGTTGATTATCTCCAATATGCGAAAGACAACACGTTTGCAGGAATATTCATGCTCAACGTTATTGAAAATGAGGCGCTTATCCGCATGCTCAATTCAATAGAATCACCAGTCATCTTGGTGAACCGGTATCTGAGATCCAAGGATACCGACATAGTAACTGTCGACAACTACCGTTGTGGCTTTCTGTCTACGCAATATTTAATCAACCATGGACATACCCACATAGCCCATATCGCTGGACCGTCAAATTCAATAACGTGCCAGAACCGTACCCTCGGCTACATCGACGCAATGATTGAAAATAGACTCAAGTATAAACCTCAGGACATTTTTCATGGCGACCGCACGTACCAAAGCGGATTCGAATATGGGCTAATGTTCTGTAAAATTAAACCTGCCGAGCGACCGACAGCAGTATTCTCAATCTCTGGAACAATGGCAGAAGGATTCGCCGATGCGGTCATACAGGAAGGCCTGTCAATTCCCGATGATGTCTCGTTGATATGCAACGATGATTCAAGCAAGGAATACGTGCGGAAGTTGAAGATAACGTGTGTCGAACCCAACATTTTAGCCATCGGAGTGGCAGCAACCGAATTGTTTCTAGAACGTATTAAAAACCCCAAATCGCATCTACGGAGGATTGTCTACCCGCCAGTCTTGACTGAGAACGGCTCGGTTGCAACACTTATCCAGAAGGAAGCCCAATCGAGTTGAGTCTGCAATTCCAGGAACCTTTTCCACATCACACTCTCTGAGCATCATGCTTCGCGCTGGCTAACCAAGATGCACAGATTCGAGCCAGCGACGGAATTGACACTGGTTGTCAATTCCGTGGCTGGCACGAAACTGCGCCCCCCCACAGCCTTGCACCACCGGCAGAGCGGGAGCGGCGACGGGACCCGAGGGCCTGGCCGAAGGGAGTGCCCAAAAGCCAGTTGTGTATCTTGGGTATTTGGTTCCTGGGATAGCTGGATTTACCGGAGGTGAGAATCGGATACGCAAAAACTCCAAGAAATGATTATGCCAACCGTGATGAATAATGGTATTATCCATACAGGTGCAATCTCAGTCTGTATCAAGGCTCTATAGCTTCGGGCAAGATTTCAAAGAACCTGCGATAGGACGAGTCAGGCGGCCGTTTTTTTGGATGAACCCTTTATTCTCATGGCAAAGGAACAGAAATGATGAATAAGAAAGTCACCTTGGCAGCTTCGCTGCGAAGCATCGAGTATCCTCTTTTAGGAACATTGATCCTCATCAGCCTTCTGCCGACCCTGTACACTACTTTCAGAATCTTCCTGCTGGGCGCCCTTCCCAATGATTGGGGTTTTTCAATCGCCAGCCAGCTGGCATGGGTGAACATCATCTATGAGGTTGTGCAGGAAGCGCTCATCCTCCCCTTGTTCTACCTCATCAGTCGGTCTGTGGACAATTCGTCTGATTTCTCGAACCGACTGAGAACGGGTCTGGTCACGGCTTTCCTGATATACCTTGTCATTTCGGCAGTCGTCATTGTATTCTCGACCCCCATGCTCGTCTTCATGGGGCAGAAGCAAGAACTGATCGATGCGACATCCTCCTATATCCGTCTCGAGGCTATCGCCATCCTCATTTCGGTGCTGTACCGGTTTCTCGCGATTGCGCTTACGATCATCAACAAAAGCAAAAGACTATTGCAGCTCTTGCTTGTTCAAATGATCCTGACCGTTGTCTCGGATTCCCTTCTTGTCAGCACATTGCCTTTCTCACTTAAATTGGGCGTACAGGGAATCGCATATGGAAATATCATCGTCAATCTTGTCTTGACAGGCTATGCAATATACTTGGTGCAGGGCGAGGGCTTTAAGATCTTGGGAAGGCATGTGAATGATTTCTCGTGGCAGAAGGAATGGTTCAGGATAGGGAGTATCTCGGGTATAGAGTCTTTTGTGCGCAATGCGGCCTTCACCCTGATGATTATCCGGATGATCAACATGGTGCAGGAGCAAGGTGTCTTTTGGGTAGCCAATAATTTCATTTGGGGGTGGTTGCTGCTACCGATCCTGGCATTGGGAGAACTCATCAAGCGGAACACCGCTGTTGACAGACGATCCATCGCCACGCAATTGCCAGCCTACCTTTTCCTGACTTGTTCTGTTTGTGTGCTTTGGGTTGCGGGCATCCCCCTCTGGAGGCCGTTCATCCGGACGGTGATGAACATGCCTGACTATCAGGCCGTAGTCGATATAGTACTTCTGCTTCTCATCTACTACATGATTTTCGCACTGAACAATATCGTGGACAGTATATTCTACGGTCTTGGCAGGACTGATCTCATGCTATACCAATCCCTCATCGTAAACACTTTCTTCTATGGCGGCATGTTCGTCGCCTATCGATATGGGCTGTTTATCCCTTCCTTGCGCGCGATCGCACTCATGTTCGGAATCGGCATGGCAATCGACTCGATCATTACTTTCGCGATGTTTTATTTGCTACGAAGAAAGAATAGGGAAGGATACGCTCTGCTGACATGATGCTGCTCGATGGTTCCCTAATGGCAGGCTCAAACCCGGAATCAAAATGATTCATGGAATGCGGGCGCAGAATAGGGAGCCACGGAAAAAAAATGGCAACACCACAAACCATGCAATACAATACTCAACCTGAAGCAACAGGCTCAATCCTTCATGTAAAAGGAAGCCTTCTGCCACGCCGCATTCAGGATCAATCCATCAGACCATGACGGTGTAATGCTCATTCTTTCACCGATTTCCGCCACGCCCATTCCCTGTGGTGCCTCAATCACTACCTCGTCATGGATATGCATCACGATTCAGCATCCGACAGCCTCAAGGATCTGCATTGCATCGCATAAAAAGTCACGACTAATCGCCGCGGAGAGAAAGGAGTTCAGTGGGAGAGCTGAGGCCTTCCTGGATGTGCTCACCGGCGAGATGCGTAGGATCTACGACCTCTACGATGAAGGAAAGTCGCAGTATGAGATAGCGGCGATCATCGGCAAGCCCCAGGACACGGTACATCGGAGGCTCTAGAAGATCAGGGAGGATTCCAGGTTGTTCTATGAAGGTCGATCAGGAAGATCTTCAACTTTGTCATCGGTGCGGGAGGGCATCCCTTCCGCACACTACGCAATTTTTACATAATAAATCCACACCAAACTGAGTAAGGATTTCCAGCACTCTGGCAGGCACCGCTGAGATGGGGGATTCCAGCCTGTGGTCGTACCTAACCTGCATGATATTCCCGCACATGTCTATGATGTCTTCGGGGGCGTAGTCCTTATCCACCCCCGTATGTTTTTAATACAGTAATTAATCCTCTCATTTTCAGTTGGAGATATATCTTCTAAACAGAACCAACCGCTGTTCTTATATCAAGGTGCAAGATGGTTCGTTGGGACGCAATCAGGAGAATTTCATAGATCGCCATGGTCATGATGATTTGGGTTTAAAAGTTTTTTAGGTCAAGGCTCGCCACATAGGTGAAAAAATACTTGCGGAAAAGTTGGATCTCTTCTGACTCCAAGTTCCTCCTTTCGGTCAACATGTAAGATTTTCGGAATGGAATTTTTTCTGCGCATTCGCGGATTAATATATCTGGGTTGTCTAAATAGGCCATAGCGACCGAGACAGGGCACAATGTCCAACAATGAGAATCACCCATAAACCTCACCAGCATGGAGGCGGTGTCGACTTGGGCATACGGGTGGACATTGGAACGCCACCAGTAATCGTGCCAGCGCACAATTTCATCGCTCCATGCAAGATACAACTCATAGGAAGGATCCAACTGCGACGGATGGATGGATCCTTGCGGCCAATCACCTTTGCTTGAGACGAGCAATACCATTTTTTCTTGGATGACCTCCTCGGCGATAATGTTCTTATAACGCGATTGGTGAAACACGAAACCGACATCCGCTTCCAGGTTGTTGATCATGTTGTAAATCTCAGGGCTTTGATGGGTTCTGATACGCAAATCGACATGGGGGCTCGAGTGGATCAACTCTTCATACAATGGACGGAACAGGTGGACGTTCAGGCTGTCGGGGCAAGCGATAGTGAGATCCAATCGATGCTCTTGGGTTGAGAAATGCTTGATTTCCTGATCCAGATGTGCATATCGCTGAGCAATCGGCACGAAAGCGAATCCCAAGGGGGTGAGTTCGATGTTCCTGAAGCCTTTGCGGCGCTCAATGAGTGTCGCGCCTACTTCAGCTTCGAGTTGCTGCAAGCGTGAACTCACGGTCGACTGCGATACATACAATTGGTTCGCTGCATGGGTGACATTTCGGTTGTAGACTACTGAAAGGAACGTTTCAATCAATACTGTATCCATGACGATCCTCCTCGATATCCTTGCAAGGGGGTGTGTATAGAGCTAACAAGGTCAATATAATCGAAAATTCCGATAATTAATATCAAAAAAATTCGTTAGTAAAATAATTCCGACGATACTACAATGTGATTGACCAGCAGGATAACAATGATAGGAGTCCTTTATGGATAAAGAAAGTAGAGTCCTGTATAATTTCGATCCTTCTCATCTTGTCACCACCCCAACGCAAGACGGATCATATGAGGTACCCCTTACCAAAGAGCATGTCGTAAAACATGTTCGTGAATTATCCGACAGCGGGGTGGACACTTTCATGTGTTGCCCGAACATGTTGCGCAGGAAGTTATGGGATTCGAAGTATGATCCGCATTGGTCAACTGAAGCACCCTCCATCCAACCTCCTAAAAACTCCTATGCATGGGAGTGGGACGACAAAGCATACTTCAGGATGCGGGAATACATCCTTGGGGGAGGCAATCCTATTGCCGAGCTATATGAGACCGCCCGCGAGCAAGGTTTGAATTTTTTCTTCACCTACCGGATGAACGATTGCCATTATCTTGAAAAGTCCGATTCACACATCCATGACACCTTCTGGAAGGAACATCCCGAATACCGTATGAAGGATTATGGCGGGGTCCACCCCAACATGCACCCGCAATTGGTGAACCTGTTGCAAAATTACATGTATCCTGAGATTCGCGAACACTACTTGAAGATCCTGACCGAATTGGTTCAGATGTACGATGTGGAGGGTTTGGAACTCGATTTCATGCGCAAACCATGCTTGGTACCGCTACCTGATGTGGAAAAAGGCCGTACCATAGTCACTGGCTTCATCAAACAGGTCCGGGACATGTTGGACCGCTTTGGAACAGAACGTGGCAAGAACTTGAGACTGGGTGTCCGGGTGCCGCACTCATTGAAGGATTGCCACGACCTAGCAATGGATGTGGCCGAGTGGGACCGGCAGGGCCTGGTCGACATGGTGAATACCTCCACCAGCTATATCAATAACATTTTTGCGTTGCGTATCGAAAGTTTCACATCGGTCCTCCGGCACGCCAAGGTCTACGGGGAAATGCACTATTCGCTGGCTTATGGCAAACGATGGCCCAATTATGGCAGGCGGTTCATCCGCAACACCACCAAGGAACAATACGAGACTGGTGCGTTTTATTTGACTCGATGCGGGGCATATGGGGTCTCATTGTTCAATTTTGTAGGTTCTCGCCAACATGAGTTCAATGATCCCCGAGGAGCGACATACCCTGGTGCCGAGCCTCCGCTTGCAGCTCTGAAACATCTCCAAGACGAGCAGTATCTAGAGAAATGTCCGAAACATTACGTCGTCAATCGTTTCATCGTGGATAGCCGGGAATACCCGGACTGTGCGGTACCGGCCAAGGATGACTTCACCTTCATTTTGCACCTGTATGAGAAAGATATCGTCAAATATTACTCACGGGCTACTCTTCGAGTTGAGACAGAGACTTCCAACCACCATCTGCCGGTGGGGGCCTTCATCAACAGCCTCCAACTCAAGGAGTATGTCGGGACCGGGGAATTCTTCACTCCTGTTTCTATAGAAGGATTACCAGTGTTGGAGAATGTCCGTTATTTTGAGATACCCATCGAGGTATTGGTCACTGGCGAAAACCGGCTGGAGGTGCATAACCTCCAGAAGACTCATCCGAAGGAGTTCCTCACATTCACCTGTGTTGAGCTCGCGATGTATCCCACCAAAGGAGAATGACACGCCGTGAGCACTGGAGCATCACCACATCCCGTATCCGATAGTGGGCTTGTTGCAAGATACATGCTTAAAAAACCAAATCCACAAGAGAGGATTAAACATCTCTTCAGTTTCACCAAGGGAAATAAAAAGCTCATGATCGGTGGCTTCATGTTGCTTTTCATTATTGTGGTTGCCCTATGTGCTCCCTTGATCGCACCATACACTTACAACGAGATGAGGACCGGAAAATCCTTGTTGGAATCCCCCAGTTGGGAACATCCGTTCGGTACGGACAATTTTGGCCGTGACGTGTTCAGCCGGGTGGTCTACGGCACCCGCATCTCCTTGGGCGTCGCCATTCTCTGTGTCGGTCTAGGAACAATCGTGGGTGTCCCAATCGGTATGGTGGCCGGGTATCTGGGCGGCTGGTTTGACATCCTCATCATGCGTTTGAGCGATGTGATGATGACCATCCCGACCATCTTGATGGCTGTGACGATTACCGCCATCATGGGGTCAGGCCTGAAAGTCGTTATCTTTGCCTTGGCTTTGGTGTACATGCCGGGAGCTGCGCGCCTTGCCCGCAGCATGGTCTACTCCACAAAAGAACGGGAGTATGTCGTAGCAGCGAAAGTAATCGGTGAACCTCAACACAGGATTCTCTGGCGATATATCTTCCCCAATTGTATCGGACCCATCGTCGTGCAGTTCACATTGCGCTTGTCCAGTGCCGTCCTTGCCGAAGCAGGGATAAGCTACCTCGGTTACGGGACGCAACCACCCATGCCGAGTTGGGGCCTGATGTTGTCCGACAGCCAAGGGTACATGTGGCAGGCTCCAATCTTGTGCATATTCCCCGGTCTGGCGATTCTTGTATTGGTATTAGCGGGCAATTTATTCGGTGATGGGCTGAGAGACCTGCTCGATCCGCGTTTCAAAGGAAGGTTCGTGTAAGATGGAAATGAAGCATTCTGTGTACATCCAGGTAGAACACCTTACCACCTCCTTTAAGTTACCGCATGGTGGGCGCCTTGTCGCTGTCAATGACATCAGTTTCGACATCCATCATGGTGAGATTCTGGGGGTGGTCGGGGAATCGGGCTCAGGCAAGTCGGTCATGGCGAAGTCTCTGCTACAATTGGTACCCGTACCGGGAACCATCGATAGCGGTAAAGTGTTCCTGAATGGAGTGGACATACTGACCTATTCCGATAAAGAGATGCGGTCGAATATCCGCGGAACTGAAATTTCGATGATCTTTCAGGAACCAATGTCTGCACTGAACCCATCTTTTTCGGTACAGTGGCAGATAGAAGAGGTCTTGCGGCTCCATACGGATTTAAATAAGAAAGAACGGTATGAACGTGTTCTGGATATCCTGCGTAAGGTCAGCATCCCCGATCCCGAGAAGCGCATGAAGGAGTATCCCCACCAATTCTCTGGCGGGATGCAGCAACGAGTATTGATCGCCATCGCGTTGGCAAGTTCTCCCCGCCTTCTTATCGCAGATGAACCCACCACCGCTTTGGATGTGACCGTGCAAGCCGACATCATGGATTTCTTGGAAGATATGCGGCAAAACAATGGCCCATCCATCCTGCTGATTTCCCACAATCTGAATTTGGTGACCGAACGGAGTGATCGGATCATGGTCATGTATGCTAGCCGCATCATGGAAATGGCCACCAGCATCGACCTAGTCGGCAATCCACTTCATCCTTACACCATTGGGTTGATGGATTCGGTACCGGATATGGGGAAGGATGGACAAAAACTCACCGCCATCCCCGGCGAACTTCCAAACCTAGCCGAACTTGGAGATGGTTGTGTCTTTTATCGCCGTTGCAGCAAGGCGATGTCGATTTGCAAAGAAGTAACCCCCGAGCTGGCGAAAGTCGGTCCCGAACACTACTGCAGTTGCCATTTGTATCGAGCCTTACTGGATGGAGGAAAGTAGTATGAGAACAGACACTCCTCTATTACAGGTTGAAAACCTCAAAATCCATTTCCCACTGAAACGTTCTCTTTGGAAGATGATGATCAACGAACCGAAGAAAATGGTCAAAGCTGTAGACGGGGTTAGTTTCTCTATCGAGAAAGGTAAAACAATGGCGGTTGTTGGGGAAAGCGGTTGTGGCAAGACTACGTTGGGGCGGTCATTGGTCGGCCTGAACACATTGGTCGGGGGAAAGATCCTATATAAGGATAAGGACATTGCCCCAAAAGATGCTTGGGCAACCAACCAGCTTCGAAAAGAGATCCAATACATCTTCCAAAATCCATATGGTTCGTTAAATCCAAAGATGACCGTACTGGACACAGTGCGGCGGCCGCTGGAAATCTTCGGCATGTATGAAGCAGAGCAACGGTCCGAGCGGGCACTTGAACTTCTTGGAATGACCGGGATTTCCCCAGCTTTGGCTTTCCGCTATCCACATGAATTCTCGGGTGGCCAACGCCAACGGATCTGCATTGCGCGGGCTTTGGCCGTGGAACCTGAATTAATCATCGCTGACGAACCCACCAGCGCGTTGGATGTTTCGATCCAATGCCAGATATTGGACTTGCTTATGGAACTCCAACAAAAGTTGAACCTCACCATGTTGTTCATCTCCCATGATCTGGGCGTGGTCGATTATATATCCGATGAAGTGATCATCATGTACCTCGGGCACATCATGGAGAAGGGCGACACCCACGCCATCTTCAAGTATCCAGCCCACCCTTATACCCAAGCATTGCTAGAGGCATTGCCCCGCCGAGGCAGCAGCCGACATCAAGCGAAATCGAGATTGAAGGGGTATATTTCCAGCGCTATCGACCCTCCAAAAGGATGCTTGCTTCATCCCCGCTGCCCCTATGCTAGGGACATCTGCACAACGGTGCACCCTGAAATGAAGGAATTGCAAGGGAATCGCTGTGTGGCTTGTCATTTCCCATTGAGCATGACAGAGAACAATGGTGTTTTGGATTTGATTTCCTTCATAGGGAAGGAATGAAAAGTTGCATGTTATGCAACGATACAAATAGGAGGAGCCAAATTATGAAAAGAGTCATTGCTACTTGCTTACTCTGCATGTTGTTAGTTCTCACAGTTAGCGCTCAAGCTACAAATGAGATCAAGGCGAATGCAGAACCAGCACATCGCACTCTTGTGTTGGGCTTGGAAAAAGAGCCTGCCACCTTGAATTCCCATGCCAACGCCGAGAACATCGTGCTACAGATGGGCCATTTATATGCAGGCTTTTTGACCTCTCTGAATCCTCAGAATGGCGGACCGATCCTACCCGCGGTCGCATCTTCTTGGAAGTACATTTCCGAGAAAGAGTTGGCGATTCAACTACGTGAAGACGTATACTTCCACAATGGACGGAAGCTGACTGCGGATGATATTGTCTTCACGTTCAACTGGACCATGGATCAGAAAAATGCCTCGATCCGCCGCACCAACTTCATAGCATTCTTCGACAAGGCCGTGAAGACCGGTGAATTCTCAGTTACATTGCACTTGAAGTCTCCATATCCATCATTGCTCGAGCTGCTTGCCTATCTGCCGATTATTGCAGAAGACACGGTGGGCACTTTGAATACTGCCCCTATCGGATGCGGCCCATTTAAATTCGTGCGTTGGGACGCTAACCAACAGATTGTATTCGTACCGTATGAGAAATACTACGACTACGAATCAATCCAGTTCGATGAACTGATCTGCCGCCCGTTCCAGGATTACAATGCTGCGATGACCGCCTTCTTTGCAGATGAGGTCGACATTATGCTGTTTCTCAACACTGCCGACATTCCTGCAATCAATTCACGGGGAAACAAATATTATGTACAGAGCATCAGTGACACGGGTAACTATGTCAGTTGCAACACCGCTAAGGAAAAGTTAGCCAATCCGAAAGTTCGTGAAGCAATCAAATACGCAATTGACAAGAAGGAATTGATCGATCTACTTCAATCCGGTGTCGGGCTTTCCATCTCCCAGATGTATGCACCCTCCAATATGTATTACGTCCCTGCTCTGGATTGGGATAAGGATCTGGTACGCGCGAAGATGGCTTTGGTTGACGCCGGTTACCCGAATGGGCTGGATATTGAGATCCTCACTCCAAACACCTCTGCACGCGTCAATCTGGCGACAGTCTTGAAGGAACAACTGGGAAAAGTCGGATTCCGGGTGACTATCAATGTGCAGGAAAACGCAGCCATGTTCGAGCTGTTCAATGCCGGTAAAGCTGATCTGGCTATCGGTGGTTTCGGATTCTACGCAGACCCATCATTCCGCACGATGTTCATCAGCAGCACCGCGAACAGCAACTGGAGACGCTACGGTTACAACGACAAAGAGTACAACGACCTGTATATGGAAGGGTTGTCCTCGACCGACACTACCCGTCGTAAAGAAATCTATGCCCGGATGGCACAAAAGGCGATAGATGAAGCGGGATTCTTCATGCTCTACAGCAGTACGAGCAACTGTGCTGTGAAGAGCAACATTGAAGGATTGGTCTATCGTGGATCTGGAAACTCGGATTTCACCCACATCACCTTTAAGAAATGATGGGGACTCGGTTTTTTTGTTCATTAACAATGGACAAGGGGGTCATTGATCCCTTTGTCCTTGACACATTCTCGATGGAGGGATCAGCACAGTCATGAAATCATTGATAGTGAAAAAATTATTCTCTTCAATCCTGGTAGTGTTTCTATTGACCATACTGATCTTTTTACTGGTGCATCTGTTACCGGGTGACCCGATTGAAGCCATGTTGGGTGATTACGCCACCAAAGAGGCGATTGCGGCATTACGCGCCCAATATAACCTCGACAAACCGTTGCCATTCCAATATTTCATATGGCTGGGTAACATCCTCAGAGGGGAGTGGGGGGTATCAATCACATCTAAAACTGCAGTGATGCCCCAAGTCCTGAGCAGGTTGCCTCTCACGCTGATGCTCTGTTTGATACCATCGTTTCTTTCATTGGGTGTGGCGATTGTACTGGGGGTGATATCAGCTTCAAAACATAATTCCAATGTTGACCTGGGTATTTCAATCGGTTCCCTAGCGTTGTTGTCGGTACCTGAATTCTGGATGGGAATTCTGCTGATGCTACTCTTTGCTGTTGTCCTGAACGTGCTCCCTGCTGGGGGGTATGTCAAACCCAGCGTCGATTTCGGTAAGTTCATGAAATCCATGATCCTACCGGTCGTGACCATGATCCTGCACAGTATGCCGTCAACCATCAGGATGGTCCGCAGCAGCATGCTTGAAGTGTTGCAAGAGGACTACATCATGCTTGCGCGGACTAAAGGCAACTCTCCCAATCGCTGCAACTACGTCCACGGATTGCGTAATTCATTGATACCCATCGCCACGAACCTCTCACTGCAAATCACCTCATTGATGGCCGGAGTGATTGTCATCGAGAAGGTGTTCCAATTCCCCGGTACCGGCTTGTTGCTACTTAACGCCATCACCAGCCGGGATTACCCCATGATCCAAGCGTGCATCTTCGTGTTCTCCATAATCGTTGTGACCGTCAATCTATTGACCGATATCGCTTATGCGTTGATAGACCCCCGTATCCGTTACAGTTGAAGCCTGAAAAAAGGTAAATTAACATAATGAGAATATTTATTGGTAGATACGGACATGAAGGAAATGGCTTTTCCTCAGAGGTGCTCTCCTTCAAAGACTACCAGCAACGTAGCAACTGGATTCATGGGCAAGCATTGATTGATACCCACCAGGACTCTTCTAGTTATCTCGGGGGCATCATTGATGAAGGATGCCGACACCATGCAGAACTCTTCCCCTCGCTTAGTTGTGGCTGTGCTGCGCCGACATTGAGCAAGGAATGCGTAGATTTAACGATCGAGGTGATTGTACAGGATCTCAAGCAAGCATGTGCGACTGGCTTGGACGGGGTGTGTTTCAGCCTCCATGGAGCCGGTTGTGCCGAGGGGACCGATGATTTGGAAGATCATGTCCTATCAGAACTCCGCAGGATCGTAGGAGAAGAAATGCCTATCTGCGTCCCTCTGGACCTGCATGGCAACATCACTGCTCAGATGGCCTCGAAAGCCGCTCTGTTTGGCATTAAGCAAAATCCCCATCTGGATTGCAGGGAAACCGGGGCGCTTGCCATGTCAGCGTGCATCGAGAGCATTCTGAGCGGTCGTAGACTACTTACCGCTTGCATCCAGCTTCCGTTGATCATCCCCCCGACCGCTGGTTATACCATGGATCCTCCCTTTCCAGAAATTGATGCGTACTTCAAACAATACAAACAATCCCATCGATTGGTTGATGCCACCCTTTTTCATGGTTTCCCATTTTGTAATCAAGCAAAGATGGGAGCGTCTGTAGTGGTCGTTAGCTGGGAAAAACCCACTGTGCATGCTAAGGAATTAGCGACATACATTTGGGAGAAACGATACTCCTTTGTTGTAGAACCGCTTTCGGCATCGGAGGCGATGGACAAGGCTGAATCATGCAGTAAAACCGGATATGTAATCATCAACGAGTCCTCCGACAATCCCGGTGGCGGAGCACCAGGCGATGGCACCCACCTGTTGGGTGAATTGATCCAACGCAATCTCCCAGGAAGCTTGTTTTGTTATATCTACGATAAACAGG
Organism: Sphaerochaeta sp. UBA6084; assembly: GCA_002428625.1. GTDB lineage: Bacteria > Spirochaetota > Spirochaetia > Sphaerochaetales > Sphaerochaetaceae > UBA6084. The sequence goes on along the minus strand of DIXI01000015.1, from coordinate 3,229 downwards.
CAGTGCAAGAAATTTTGTGCCACCACGTAGGTGATACTGTTGATGTAACCATCGGTGGCAAAACAGAATCTTTGCACGGCGCTCCGATATATCTCCAGAAAGCACGCATCATAAGCATGTCAGATGGAGAGTACGTGACAGCCTCTACGATGGAGCCAGGGAAGAAAACCAGCATCGGGCAATGCGCCCGTATCAGGGTTGGAAATACCGAGATCATCGTCGGATCGAGGCTCCAGCAAGTTTATGACGACCGTCCCATGATTGCAACCGGAGCGGACCCGTCGAAGTACCGCTATATTTGTATCAAGAGCACCAATCATTTCAAAGCATATTTCAAAGAGCGGGCTGCCGATACCGTACCCTGCGATTCACCGGGCATCCACAGCTGCGATCTTTCTTCCATGCCTTTTACCAAGATTCGTCATCCCATGTTTCCGATAGATGCCAATGCACAGTTCAATCCTTTTGAATGAGAATCGCTGATGGAGAAAAATATGATACTGAATGAAACAATCGGCAATCTTCAACCTTCCAAATCCATGCTCTTCATGGCGAAAGCAAAACAATTGCAGTCCCTCGACAAAGAAATTTTGGACTTATCCGGTGGCGAGCCCGATTTCGACACCCCTGTGAGAATTCGGGAAGAAGCCAAGCGTTGGCTTGACGCGGGGTATACTCATTATGCTATTGGATCTGGGTTGCCGGAATTAAGGCAAAGGATAGCGAAAAAACTTCGGGAAGAGAATGGCTGTTCCTACACAGCAGAGGATGTAATCGTCACTCCAGGAGCAAAATTCGCCATCTATCTGGCTGTCCGTGCGTTAATCAATCCAGGGGATGAAGTGCTGTATCTGAAACCAGGCTGGGTATCGTATCCTTCAATCATTGAAGCTTCTGGTGGCATTCCCGTTCCCATTCAGCTTCAGCATGAAGATGGTTATACCTTGAGGCGTGAGTCGCTGGAATCCTGGGTTACCGAAAATACCAAAGTTCTCATCATCAACTATCCCTGCAATCCGACCGGAATGATCCTATCCATTTCAGAAGCAGACATCATCCATGAATTCATGGTGGCCCATCCCCACGTCGCGTTGATTTCCGATGAAATTTACGAGAGAATTATCTTCGATGGGTTGAGTTCGGCCAGCATGGCTTCCTACCCGGACATTGCCGACCGGGTGGTCACCATCAATGGATTCTCCAAGAGTGTGGCGATGACAGGCTGGCGGATAGGATATTTGGCGACATCACCTCAGATCCGCAAGGTAATCGACCGGCTTTTCCAACACACCATCACATGCGTCAGCGGATTCATCATGAAAGCTGCTGTGGTCGCGTTGGATTGCCAAGAAGATATCGAAATGATGCGGCTGCAGTTTGAACGGCGCCGTGACATGTTCGTCAATGGTTTGAATGCAATCCCAGGAATTGACTGTCTCCCCCCGCGAGGGGCTTTTTACGCTTGGGCTAAGTTCGATTTTCCGCATTTGAATGCTGAGCAACTGAGCGACTTATTATTGAAGTATGCCAAGGTGGTGGGAGTTCCAGGCGATGCTTACGGAACTGGAGGTTGCTATATCCGTTTTTCTTTCGCTACGAGTGACGCAGATCTTGAGACGGCCGTCATGAGAATTAAAAAAGCTATGAAAATTTTAAAGAAGCAGGAGAGCAAGTAACGTATGAGCGGTGAATGCATGATAAAAAGATCCATCACACGGGTTTCAAAGGAATTGGTCAACCTTTTCAAAGATATTCCAGTGTCGATCATCGATGATTGCATGGGAAGAGTCGCTGCCATGCACGCCCGTATAAGGCCTATGAATAAAGCAAGGTTGTTGGGGACAGCTTTCACCGTAAGGGTTCCCGATGGTGACAATCTAATGCTCCACAAAGCAATGGATATGGCACAACCTGGAGATGTGATCCTCATTGATGCGGGTGGGTACTATAATCGTTCCATTTTCGGTGAAATCATGACCACTTATTGTAAACAGCGCGGTATAACTGGGCTGGTGGTGGATGGCTGCATCCGAGATGTCCAAGCGATAGCGGAGATGGAAGACTTTCCCGTGTATGCAATCGGAATCACTCCGAACGGCCCGTTTAAAAACGGGCCTGGTACAATCAATGCGACGATTAACATCGGTGGGATCATGGTGCATCCTGGAGACATTGTCGTAGGCGATGCGGATGGTGTTGTCGTCATTACACCGGACGAAGCTGAAATCATTGCACAAGCTGCACATGAACTCATGAAAAAAGAACACGCCATACTGCAAACCATTGTCGACCAGAAAGAATACCCACGTCCGTGGGTTGATCAGAAGATCGACCAAATCGGATGTGTACTAGATTGAATAACGTACCGGCGCGATTATAAAAACTAGAAAGGTTAGGTATGAAAATGACATTAAAAGAGAAGCTACAAGCAGGTAACATCTTAATGGGTTTTGAGATTGATTATACAGATCCTAGCATCTCAGAAATGGCTTCGCGCATTGGTTTTGATTTCCTATGGTTAGATATGGAACACTCTTCTGTTAACCATGAAACGATGCTTACAGAAATAATCGCCTGTTCTTCAGGTTCAGCTGCTTCTGTAGTTCGTGTTCCTTGGAATGAACCTTATGTGGCAAAGCGAATTCTAGAAATGGGTCCAGACGGTATAATTTTTCCAATGGTAAATTCTGCAGCCGAGGCAAGGATTGCCATGGATTCCTGCATGTATCCTCCTTATGGGAAGCGAGGTTTTGGACCAAGACGGGCATGCAATTATTTGCTTGAAGATATGAGTGTTTACATCAATGAAGTCTCGGACAGGTTTTGTAGATTTATCCAAATAGAGCATATTGATGCGGTCAGGGATTTGGATGCGATTCTTAAAGTCAGTTTTCTGGATGGCATCATCGTCGGTCCGTGCGATTTATCGGGTTCAATTGGATTGTTAAATGACATTTATAATCCAAAAGTACTAAAGGTGATAGATGAGATAGTGGGAAAGTGCAAAGCAGCTAAAATCCCTGCAGGAATTGCCGTAGGAGCTGACACACCTGAACTATTGAAATTTTGGTTGGATAAAGGATTCCAGTTCATCTCTGCTGGCAGTGATATGGGAGAACTAGGTGCAGCTATTAAAAGAAGGAAGTTGATGATGGATAAAGTCCGAAATGAATGCATTTGAAAGTTCAGAATCCCGAGTCCGCAGTTCCAGGGTAAGCGTAAACTCGCA
>DIXI01000036.1 GCA_002428625.1 Sphaerochaeta sp. UBA6084 | reverse complement strand
AGCAGGTCAAGCAGCACGCCCGCGCTTTCGCCTTGGAACGTTTCCGTCAGCAAACTGCCACTGGTCACGTTGCCCGCGTCGAGCAGGAGGTGCTTGTCGGTCGCTTCCCTACCCCAATTGAGTAGTGTTGCGAGTTTTGCATATCCAATGCCCTCTCCTTCCTCGATCCGTCCGAGCACGTCGTTGGTGTGCACGATGAACAGGTCGAATTCGGTGAAGCTGTCATTGGCTTTCACTACCATGTCAGCTGTTGGAGCTGCCTTAACCGGTGCGGGGACAACGGCTACGGGTTCAACAGGAGCTGGAGCTGGAGCAGGCGCAGGCGCCGGAGCGGGTGCGGGTGCTGGTGCGGGTGCTGGAACAGGCGCAGGAGCGGGTTCCGGAACCGGCACTGGTGCTGGGGCTGGAGCTGGCTCTACAACAGGGACCAGAGCGATTGGTTCAACTTTCGGGGTGGTTTGACAACCAACAAGCGCAAAAGCTAGCAACGCTACCAGTAATGTCGTGATAAGACTTCTTGAAAGACGTTTCACGTGTTTCCTCCTCATGGACATTCTTTTGAGTCATTATACATCACCACTATAACACACCGTCCAAATTCTGGATACAGAAAAAATGTGAATATAGTGTATCTATGATGCTTCCTTCATGGTTATGCACTTTAAATCACCTGGAGAATAAACCCTTTTAGATATTCCGATTCAGGAAAAGACAACCTGATGGGATGGTCTGAAGGTTGGCCTAGAGTCTCGAGAATCTGGACTTCACGTCCCGCATCCTTAGCGGCCCAAGCGATGATTGTCTGGAAGCGTTCTCTAGAGATGCTTCCAGAGCAAGAAAATGTCGCGACGATACCTGCCGGGGCTACTTTTTGAATAGCAAGCCGATTCAAGTCCTTATACGCTTTTTCCGCCGCCTCCACTTGGTTGCGGGTCCTCGCGAACTTAGGAGGGTCAAGGATTATCAGACCGTATTTCCGATTAGGCATATCGCGGAGATATTCAAAAACATCCGACTTAACCACCGTGAATCGCTCACTGGCTTCAGCTGGAAGCTTTCCGGCTTCAACGTTCATCGCGACATGGGCAGAGAGCTGCTCAAGCGCGGATTCCGAAGAATCCACTGCATCCACCTGCGACGCCCCCGCACGCAATGCATTGAGCGTGAATCCACCATTATAAGAGAAAGCATCCAAGACCGCGGTTCCTTTCGCGTAGACTCCTACTCGGGCGCGGTTCTCACGCTGGTCACAGAAAAATCCGCTTTTCTGGCCGGACCCCGGGTATAGATTGAACAGGAGGCCATTCTCACGGAACCGCACAGGAGCGATCTCCTCGGGTGCCAAATCCACCAGAACTCCCTGACGGTACCATTCTGTCTTTTCAGACATCTTCTCAATCCCGCAAAAGGCACTATCGGTGGTGACTACAATGAGAGAAGGCTTCAATATGCGTTGAAGTGCGTCAACCATCATTTTCCGGACATCCCAAGCGATGCGCGCCGAGATAATGCAGCGGATCACATTGGCATAGAGGTCGATTGCGAAGCCCGGGAGAAAATCAGCCTCACCGTGCACCAGCCGGCAGGCGTTGTTCCGACCAGAGCGTTCACCAAAAAAGAACGAACGGCGTAAAACCGCGGCCCGGATGGTCCTGAACCACCACTTCGCGTCCGGGAGAGTCTTTTCGTCCCAAGAAAGCAGATGGAGCGAGATGTGGCTGAGCGCGTCATACCAACCGTAGGCGATGAACCGTCCTATGGAAGTCTCCACGCGAACCACCGTGCCCGCACCAGGGGTAAGAGTGCCCTTGATCTCCGCGATCGCTCCAGAGAATACCCATGGATGGTGCCGAAGCAGCAGCTTCTCCTTCCCTTCCAGTATGGTCACACAGGCCATACCTTCCTGTACCGATGTTTTCTTTTCCATAGCCATATCATACCACCTTATTCATACAAGCAAAAAAAAACCTGCGCACATGCATGCACAGGCCTTCGCACACCACCTATCGGTGGATATTACATCAGGTCTTTGGGTTTGCGGGCCGTGTTGCCGCTCTTTTCGCAATAAGCGACGTGGCGCAACTTGCCATTCTCAAACACAGACTTCATTTTGATGACTCCGCCCCAGCGGCTTGTCAGTACCTTCTCACCTTCGCGGCGAGCGTTCTTGGAAATAGCACCTGCCATATACGTATCCCTCCATTATCATCTAATCATCAAGACTGGACGGCCAACTATAACAGATTTAAAAAAGTTCGTCAAAGGCCAAGACCTGTTTTCAACGGATTTTTCCACTGTTTCTTCAATCACCTTGATACCCATCCCCATATATCTTATGATATACCAATGAAACGTTTATTCCAAGCGGCAAAGAGGGTGGCCAGGGAGATATTCCTGCTGCCCACGCATATATATAGGATAGCGATCTCTCCTATGTTCCCACCTTCATGCCTGTACACTCCCTCATGTTCTGCCTATATGGTCCAAGCCGTCCGCCTCCATGGGGTGCTCAGGGGCAGCTTCATGGGTCTTGCCCGTATCATGCGCTGCCAGCATTGGTTTTTCCTCGGTGGGCACGATCCCGTACCTGAACAATTCAGCTGGAAGGAAATCAAGACGGGTTTCACGATGTTCCGCAAGCATCGTCCACACAGCTGCACAAGCGAACCGGAGTCAAACGGGACTGCAGACCCTCCAGAGACACCCCTGGGCTGACCGCCAGTCCTATGACAGCGAGCAGAACCTAAACCTTCCTGGTAAGTTCCTTCACAAACGCGATTAAAACCTGCAGGGCGCTGTCATTGTGGCCACCTTCGGGGATAACGATATCCGCGTATGCCTTGGTGGGCTCGATGAAATTGAAGTGCCCGGGCCGAACGACCTCTAGATACTGGGCGATCACCGACTCCACAGTCCGCCCCCGTTCCGACATATCCCGCTTCAAACGGCGGATGAAGCGGATATCGTCGGGAGTGTCGACATACAGCTTGAGATCCAGCAGATCCCGGATAGCCTTATCGTGCAAAACCATGAGCCCTTCGATAATCACCAAAGGCCGTGGATCCACATGGATATGCTCCTCCATCCTCCGATGCTTGACGAAATCATACTGAGGCATCTCGATCGCTTTTCCATGCTTGAGGTCGGTCAGGTGCTGGTGGAGCAGCTTGGTGTCGAACGCGTCAGGGTGGTCGAAGTTGTAGGAGGTGATATTCTCATTGCGCACAAATTCCGCGGAATGGTAGTAATTGTCCTGGGGGATGAATACAAAATCGCTCACACACTCGGAAATCTTCCGTACTATAGTGGACTTTCCGGAGCCTGAGCCTCCTGTGATCCCGATGATCCGCACTTCTTTCATAGCGATTCCTCCCACAGTGGCCAACTTTCGTACCATACTACCCACTGCAGGTATGCAATGCAATAGGAAGCTAAGGAAATGTGCAGCGGATGCGTGCTTCTCAGCCGCGTCGGAACGGCCGGCCAGTCTGGAGCAGGTGAAGGAGCATATCCTTGAACGCAGGTTGCTGGGCCTCGACTTCCCGTCGGTAACGATCGATATCGTAGTCAACCCTCCGTATGGCGCAGGTAATCGACTTTCCGATGGTAAGGATTCCATAAGACGCGCGGACATCTCCATCGAAGGAATACCCGACAGCTCCCGGATTGAATACCAGCGTGGATCCTATCTGGAACTGCATCGGCTGGTGGATATGACCGCAGAAAACTGCATCGGCTGGTGGATATGACCGCAGAAAACTGCATCGAAGCACTCTTTTGCAATTCGCTGGCTAAGAATGGGAAACCCTAGACTGTCAGGTTGAAGCTGGTCTTTAAAGGAATAGGGGCTTCCATGGCAGAACATCAAGGATTTTGATTGGATATCCATCCGTTGAGCCTCGCGCCTTCCGGCAAGCATGGTTTTTGCACTTTCATCCAATCTGATGCCAGCATATTCGATGAACCGTTTCAAACGCAATCCATCCTCGTCCTCTGGATTGAAAAATGGTAGCTCTTCCAGATTGGCATCGGTGTTCCCTTTGATGCAGCACATCGGATTTAGAGCCATCAGAAGGTCGTGGCATTCCTGAGGATAAAGACCTAGGAACACCAAGTCGCCTAAGAAGGCAATGGAATCAACCTTCTCCCGATCAATGTCGGCCGCGACTCTCTCGAAAGCAGGGAGATTGCCATGGATATCGCTTATAAGCGCTATACGCATACTATAAAACCCAAGTTTTCTTCTAGCGCCCGATCCTCAGGTGGACAGAGTTTGTCGGTGAAAAGAGGTGGTGGATTATCAATCATCGAGCTTCGCCCTTATCGCCATCCGCTCCAACCGATGTCTGGCACGTGCGAGATGAGCATCGATTGTTTTCATCCGTTCCAACGTTCGGGTAAGCTCATGCTGATATTGCTCGATCTCATGGAGTTTGGAAGTGATGGGGCCGGTACGGGTCATGGAATCAGATAGCTGGAAAATCTTCTCCTGAAGCAAGTCCTGCTCGTTTCGCTCCCGGTCCAATCCATTCTCCAGACGGGTGATCTCCGTATGCATCAACTGCATCGCACGCTCGCGGATTTCCCGTAGTGTCATGCGTTCCTCCTCATGAAAAGCATGTACTGTGCAAGTGGTACAACCTACCACTACTATATCACCGATTTTACAATTCGTGTATGTGAAGTAGCGAGGAGCAGATGAACACAAGTCCATTCACGAAGGACCGCTAGGAAAGCATGTTGTCCAGCACCTCAAGTGAATCCAGGAGCAACGCCACCAACCTCTCACGGTTCACCGTGAGCAGCACGTGAGCATTCGGTGCTTGCCGCGAGAAAGGACGGCGGTCAGCGATGGTCATGCCACGAGTCAGCCGACCCTCGGTCTCCACCTGCACGAAGAAGTCCGCACCGGTGAACAATGTTGGGTCCAAGAGGAATGCAGCCGCGGCGGGATCGTGAAGCCGACACCCGGGAACCCCTCTTCGGACAGCTCCGGCACTATAATGGTCGAACAGGTTGGCGATCATCCGGGAGACCTTGCCACCAGATCGCAAGCGGTCTATCTCCTCAGGAAATATAAGCGCCGAATCAGTTGCATCCAAACCAACCATCACAAGGGGGATCTTTGATGCGAAGACCACATTGGCAGCTTCGGGATCGGCATAGATGTTGAATTCCGCCACGCTGGTGACATTACCCGTGGCAAGGCCACCTCCCATCAGGACAATCCTGTCTATATTCGCTGCCACCCCGGGGTCTTCCATAAGAAGATGGGCGATATCCGTGAGTGGTCCAAGGGTTAGGATTGTCAATTTAGGAGTGAGATCCTCACAAGCCTCTGGAATACGTCGCGCGATTTTTCCAATGAACTCCACAGCTGTCTCCTGCATGGGCACAATCCCGGAGGGGGGAAGATCCGCACCATCCAGACCGGATTCTCCATGCACCGCGGCAGCGGTCACGAGTGGTTTCACCAATGGTTTGGCGGAGCCCTGGCAAACCGGAATATCCTCCCTGCCATAAAAGGAGAGCAGCTTGTTCAGGTTATCAGTCACCTTCGCGAGGGTCTGATTGCCTGCGATAGAGACACAACCTTCCACAAACAGCCGCATGGGATGAGATAGCACCAAGGCAAGCGCCACGGCATCGTCATAGCCGGGGTCGGTATCGATCAGTACTCTTGTTCGCATAAGGGTCTCCTTGCACTAGTGGTCCGTAAACAATAATCCTTTAATTTCCTTCGGTTCAAGCGGTGTGTGGCGGCGTTCGTGTCGAATGAAAGGTATCAATATACCGATACTGTACCGGGTGACGCGGCTTTCCGCAACTATCAAGCGTCTGAGCTTTTCTCTTTCGAGCGTTTGCGAGAGTTTGGCTGGCTTGATAAGTCAAAAGGAATGCGATTTACTATCTTAACTATCATATAGTGCATATTCATCCAACAGGAAGGTGTGGACATGACTGAGGAGATAAGGCTGATTCGCAAAAATTTGGAATTGAACGTTGATGAGCTGACCAAGTCAACTGGACAACATTATTTCAAAGAAACTGTCAGACTTTATGGTGTGGGTACTGCTCTTGTTAAGAAAATCGCGGTGGACTCATTCCAAACCATAAAATCCAAAAGCAAGGCTGATATTTTTGCCCTTTGCGAGGAATTATGGTCCTCGGGTATGCTTGAGGAATCGTTCATCGCCTGCGAATGGGCCTACCGTCTACGTTCGTTCTATACCCCACAGGACATCCAAGTCTTTGAAAAGTGGATTGACAACTGGGTGGATAATTGGGCCTCCTGTGATACACTTTGCAATCATTCGGTTGGCTCGCTTGTAGCGGGATATCCCCAGAATTGTGCGGTTCTGAAACGGTGGACATGCTCTGGGAATCGATGGAAGCGGCGGGCGGCAGCAGTCTCGTTGGTTGTGCCAGCCCGAAAGGGAGCTTTCCTCGAGGAGTGTCTGGAAATCGCCTCGCTCTTGCTTGAGGATGGCGATGACCTAGTGCGCAAAGGCTACGGATGGATGCTCAAAGAGGCCAGCCGTACTCATCAGGATGAGGTCTTTGCCTTTGTGATACAGCATAAAGCGCGTATGCCCAGGACAGCGCTTAGGTACGCGATTGAAAAGATGCCCCCAGAGAGAAAGCGATTGGCGATGGAGAAATGAGCAGTATGCATACCAAAGAATCTTTGATGCGGGATATGGCTAGGCTTGGAATCAACCCCAAGACCACATTATTGGTACATAGCGCATATAAAAGCATAGGCGGGGTGGAAGGTAGGGCCGAAGCAGTGCTTGATGCCTTGGAGAGCTACATGCAGGAGGGGCTGCTGGTGCTCCCAACCCACACCTGGGCTGCCGTAGATGCCGAGCAACCGGTATTTTCTGTCAAAGACTCGCCAAGTTGCATTGGCATACTGCCCGAGCTGTTCCGCAAGCGACCGGGAGTTTTCCGTTCAGGCCATCCCACGCACTCGGTCGCGGCGCGCGGTAAGGACGCCAAGGTCTTCGTACAAGGTGATGAATTCAAAACCACTCCCTGCGCCCGTGATTCGGCCTGGGGACGATTGCTTGACCGCAACGCAACCGTGCTGTTTATCGGGGTGGGCCTATCCCGGAACACCTTCATCCATGGAGTTGAGGAGTGGCTGGCTATCCCTGGTAGACTTACCGATACGTACGAGCAGCTGGTGAGCGTTCTAGCGGATGGCAGGCAAGTGCAGGTTCCCTCGCGGCGCCATATCGGCCACATTTCTGAGAATTACCCAAAGGCGACCAGGTACCTGCTGGAACAAGGTGTGCTGCGAACCGGAACTTTTGGTTCTGCGCAGGTGATGCTGCATGAAACCCAGCCCTTGTACGAAGCCTTGAAGGGATTGCTCAAGGCGGATCCCCAGCTATTCTCGCAACCGGATGATTCATGGAAAACCACTGGCCTGCCCCGGTGAGAATCCACCGGGACAGCGAAAATCAGATCAGCAGAGAGTTTCGCGGACAAAACGAACGGATTCGCTGGCCAAGGCGTCAAGGTCGGGATTCTCAATCATATCCCGCCACACGCCAATGTCCCTACCCACTTGACCACCTTGCGTGATGAAAGGTTCCATGACCAGTGGTCCATCGAATCCGATGCTATCCAGGGCTTCGCGGATCTCAAGCCAAGGCATCCGTCCCATTCCCGGCAGCTTGCGGTTGGTCTCGCCGATATGAAGCGCCGAGAGGTATGGGCCGACCCGACGGATGGCATCGCCAAACGAATCCTCTTCAATATTCATATGGAAGGTATCCAAGAGAATCCGGCAGGCTGGATGATCCACAGCCTTGACATAGGCTAGGGCTTCATGGCTATCGTTGATCAGGAACTGCTCGAAACGATTGATCACCTCGACATTGAGCGTTACGTTCTGACTACCAGCGTATGGAGCCAACTCGCGCATGCTCTTAAGGCTTTGAGCGAGCATGGGCCGCTTGTCGGTCATCCCAGCCGGCATGACTGCGGGCCAATAGCTATGCACCGTTCCACCGATCATCCCTCCGCCCATGGAATGCACAGCGTCGATCATCTTTTTCATGAAGGCCACCCCGCGCAACCGGATGGTCTCGTCCAAGGAGGATACATCCAATTCCTTCCTCAGGCCTATGCCATAGGAGAGCCGTAGACCTTGGCTGTCGGCTTTTCGCCGTATGGCGAGTCTTTCAAGTTTATCCAGCAAGGCGATCGTCCCGCCATTGAGTTCAAGCTGGTCGAAACCAAGGGCCTTCACTTTACCGACTATGGGGATGAAGTCCACATCCCATTCATGCGTCCAATATGCGTAATAGATTCCTACAGTTCTCATCGGCCACCTCCACGGATATTGTCGCCAGTATAGCCCGGTTTCTCAGATCTGCCACAGAAGTTTGTGAAAAATAATCAATATAGCGGAAAAACCTCTTGAAGTACGCTATGCTTGGGAGGACAATTGAATCGAGGGAGGAAATCACCCTATGGTCTCGTTAGGAATCGACATTGGAACCACTAACATCACAGTGCTTGCGCTCGACCTTGACACAGCGGCGATTCTCGAAAGCCACAGTCTTCCAAATCCACGGATGCGCACAACCGACCAGTTCTCCTATCTCCAAGACCCCTACGCCATAGAAGCGGCGGTAAGGACCCTGCTATCCCGGTTGCACCAGCCCTACGCTTGCGCTGCGGTGACCGGACAAGTCCACGGCATACTCTACGTGGATAAGATTGGCAATGCGGTCTCGCCCTTGCAGACGTGGCTTGACCGTAGTGCTCTGGAGCCTATCGAGGGGACATGCGCCCAACAGAGGTTGCTTGACCGCTGTGGAAAAACCATGCCCAACGGCTATGGGTTCGTGACCCATTACGCCAATCGGCTCCGTAAAAGAGTGCCTGAGACTGCGGTTGGATTCACAGGAATTCTGGAGTACATCACCAGCCGCTTGGTTGGCAAGCCGCTATGGAAGTCCGACCCCAGCTCCTTGGCGACCTTCGGGGCTTATGATCCGGTCACCAAAAGCCACGACCGGGATATCGTCAAGGAAATGATGGGAGAAACAGACCTGCTGTTCCCCTCCCCGGCCGACGCCTATGAACCAGCGGGAACCTTCGGTGATGGCATAGCGGTGGGCTATCCGGTTGGAGACAATCAAGCTGGCTTCCTGGGGGTGGTCGCGGATCCGCTTTCCAGCTGTTTGGTGAGTATCGGCACGAGTGGTCAGCTCTCGTTGTACAGCCCTACTCCCATCTGCCCGGCTTCGATGGAGCTGCGTCCTTTCCTGGACGAAGGATATCTGCAGGTTGGGGCTACTTTGACAGCGGGCAAGGCGTACGAGACCCTGGAGAAATTCATCCACTCACTATTGAATGCCTATGGTTCCACCACGCTTGACCACGAGCAGGTTTTCTCGGTGATGAAGAAGGCGGCTCTCGACGAGCCTATGAGCCATGATGCTTTGATAGTGAACACAACCTTGAGCGGGACGCGACGTGATGGTTCACTCCGTGGATCGATTCTTGATATCGGGTTGGACAACCTCACCTTAGGAAATCTGGTACGTGGAACCGTTGATGGTATAATCCGTGAGTTGCTGGACTTCACCGTCGACCAAGACGCGGTCTTTTCTTCAGTGCGCACGGTTGTCGCCACCGGCAGCGCTGTCCGTAAGAACCAGCTGTTCCCACAATCACTTGCTTCCCAATTCAAGAAACAGGTCCTGATTGCGGAAGTTGAAGATGGATCTGCGGTAGGAGCCGCGCTTATAGCCGCGATCTCGGCCGGCAGGCTTACCCGAAGGCAAAGTAAAAAAATTGTCGCGGAGCTTTTTCCGAGTCATGCAGGAGAACATCGATGATACGGACGACTTTTGACCAGCTTACCGCCCTATTGGCCACGATTCTTCAAAAAGAGGGCTTGGACCATTTACGCGCCATCACCTGCGCGACCATCTTCGCTGAGAACACCCGTGATGGAGTCGCTTCGCATGGGGTGAACCGTTTCGTCCGTTTTATCAATCAGATGCGGAATGGGGTAATCGATATACAGGCCAAGCCCGTGCTGACCGGTGGCTTCGAAGCCTTTGAACAGTGGGATGGTGGGCATGGAATAGGACCTCTGAACGCCCTTGCCGCGGTGGAACGGGCGATGGAGCTTGCTAAAAAACATGGCATGGGGGCTGTCGCCTTGCGCAACACCACCCACTGGATGCGGGGAGCCACGTATGGCTGGCACGCAGCGTCGAAGGGCTACCCCTGCATCTGCTGGACCAACACCACAGCGAATATGCCACCTTGGGGCACCACAACCAATGTAATAGGCAACAATCCCATTGTGCTTGCGATCCCAGCCCAGCCCCATCCCTTTGTGCTGGACATGGCCGTCAGCCAGTTCTCCTATGGGAAGCTGGAGACCTTACGGCGAAATGGGGAGCAACTCCCATATGTTGGAGGTTTTGATAAAGCAGGGAACCTGACCACCGATCCTACGGAGATCCTGGCGACAAAGAGAATGCTGCCGGTTGGGATGTGGAAAGGCTCGGGGCTGTCCATCATGCTGGATCTGTTCGCCTCCATGCTGAGCGGTGGGAGCCCGACTGTTTCGATTCCTGCTTCAGAACCAAACGTATCCCAACTGTTCATCGCCTTCCATGCGGGATTGGACACTCAGGAACGGCAGGCACGGAAGGAAATGGTTGAATCTGCGGTGCGGATGATGCAGGACCTCTGCTCGGAAGCCGGTGAGCATTTTCCATTCCCAGGGGAAGGAACCTTGAGACGCCGCAACCAGAGCGATGAGGATGGGATTTTTGTACATCCGGAAGTCTATCAGGAAATTCTCGCGTTGAAGATTTGATCTTCCAACGAAGCGAGCGGAGGGAAGCATCTTGATGGTTCCAATCCGGAGCGAGTGCCGGGAAAGCAAGGTGAAATACCCCGCCTCTTGGGGCGGAAAAGGAAGCAAAGCCTCCGCTTTCCAGGGCTTGCCCTGGGGTATTGATACCTTTCATTCCATTCAATTCGCACCACGAGATTGCTGATGTCAGCTGGGAAACGCAAAATACATCGCGCCGGCAGAGATATCCATCAGCATGTGCAGAATAGCCAGATACGGCAGCAGCCTAGGACGATATCGCATGACGACACCGATAAGGAAAGCGAACGGCATATACATCAATAACCGCCAAAGGATGAAGGGGCCATTGAATAACAGTGGTACGGCGATATGCTGAGCGCCAAGGAAAAATGCTGGGAGGGTCAGAGACAACCACCAAGGCCTTCCCTTCTTCACTAGTTCAGGCATCGCGCAGGCCATGTAGAGGGGAATCTCAGCCAGACCTTGGGTTATAGGGAACACGATCATCAAAAGGATGATGGCAGTAACAGGAATCGGCTGGAACAGCAACTGAACAGGGACCATGGTATCGCTGAAGAGCAATCGGGCGCTTATGGTGTTCGGTAGGAACGCGACCGGTGCAGTGATGAGCAGAACCAACGCCATCAGTTTAAGATCGTCCTTGAGATGAACTGCGTCTATCATGAATAATGACCTGTAGCTGCGTCCCTGACTCTTCATATAGTTGTTCAGCAGCAAGATAGTGATAAGATTGGCAGCTGTCACGATGAATGGCCACCAGGCGGCGGCCCGTACCCATGGACTTTGACTTCCCCACAGGAGCAAGATGAACGCAAGCATCGCTTGCAGGCTTATGAAGAGTATCGTCCTCAGCGGCAAGGTGACCAGAGGAGAATAACTGAATCGTGTGATTGGGAATTTATTCCTCATTGAGCTACCCCAAATAGAAAGGAGAAGATCACGGCGTCCTGGAGCGCATGGATCATCCAAGAACAGAGGAATCCTTTGGTCTCGTACATCGCGCGGTTCATGTACCATCCCAACAAAGAGGCCATGGCTACGCCACCGATTCCATTTGGAGCTCCATAAAAATGGCCGATTCCGAAATACAAACCAGCCGCGACAAGCAATATGCTCTTAGGAAGAAAGCTGTCAAGAACCCTGAGAATACCATTGCGGAACAC
Source organism: Sphaerochaeta sp. UBA6084 (assembly GCA_002428625.1). Lineage (GTDB taxonomy): Bacteria > Spirochaetota > Spirochaetia > Sphaerochaetales > Sphaerochaetaceae > UBA6084. The sequence continues at coordinate 235,138 of DIXI01000036.1, read as the reverse complement.
CACTCCCTCAAAAAAGGAATTAGTCAGAGCAAGGAGGAGAATAAGCGGCAATTGACGCGGGATGTTGGCAAAACCTGAAGGAAGTCCAGCGCCTGTCATAGGAAGGATCATCAGCAGCGCGGTTCCCAAGCCGATGAGCATCGCGGAAAGCGCTGCCAGGTTTCCCCAGCTGATCTTTTGGGCAGGTATTCCCAACCATGCGATCGGTTCAGCCTTTACTGAGAGATCTCCTTTTACAAGAAAGAATCGTTCAGGCCGTCTGTATGCTGTAAAAAGCACCGCAAGGGTCAAGCAGACAGGGATACTCTTGAGGATGATCGATCCCACCACATTCAATTGGATATCGTAAACGGGAAAGCGCGCTGTCCAAAAAGAAGCTGTGCGTAGCAGGTCGGTACCGAGGGTCCCAACAGCCAGCACCAGCAGCAATAGAGGTAGTGCAATAGGATACCACTGCCGCCGCTTGGATACGCTGAATACCAATGCGCCAGCAAGCACCAGAATCTGCACTACCTGTGCTTGTATAGTCCATCCTTCAGCCAATTCCTCAAGCAGCACAACGGGGAGGTACGACCCTAGCGCAAGCACGATAATGCTGAAAACCTTCACCTTCATCAGAAACTGAACCTCCCATTCCATAATTCTTTTTGCATGCTGGTATCCACTTGGATTGGCTCAGGCTTTCCATCTGCCTGCGTATTCATCGCTTGGTCAATTCTTGTGCTCATAGGATTGAGATTCGCCTCAACCTGTGCGCTCAACGAGTTGCCCCGTTGAATAGAGGATTCCATCGTCACCTCGCCTCCGCCGACACCAGTTGACAATCTTCCCGTTGCGGAAACGCTGGTATCGTAACTCACCACACCTTGTGGGCCTACTGTCACTTCCCCGCCTACTCCAACAGCAGCGCCCCCAGCGCCTATTGTGATTTTAGCAGCGCCAGCAGCCGAATAATCGGTCACCACTCCCTTACCATCCATGGAAAGAGAACCTCCTATGGAAAGAGTGGCGCCAGCGCTTACTCCGGAGCCAGCATCACGATTGAAACCAATCTCCATTCCCCCCCGATGAGTGGTGGCTCCAGTAGCCGCGCTTTGAGTATAATCATAATTGAGGTTTGGTCCCCCAATCGACGACAGATCGGCTTTGAATTCAACCACTGTCCGGGCGCAGGATATGCGTCCAGTCATGAAGGGGATGAACGGGATGTTCAGATCCGTTCCATATTCATCCAACTTTTTGAACAAGGGTGAGGATTCCGGAATCTCGCCGCTCTCAAAGCGTTTCTTCTCCCCTTTGTTCCGAGCGATACGGTCATTCTCGGCAACTTCGATAGCTTTCCGCTCAGCTTCCTGCTGCTGCAGCAGTCCCTTCACATCGCAACCACAGTCCCATTCTTCCAGATATTCAAGCGAAGCAAAAGCCTTGAGCACAGTCTCCAAACCTTGATATACATTTTGATCGATTGTCGCCCGAAGATTACGTTCCTTCTGCGCTCGGACCTCCGGATCGCTGATAAGGGCAACATGCCGGATGACATCATAGTACAGAGATTCGGCTTGAGGTTTTACCTTCTGTAGATAATTCACGGTCGCCACAGAGGTGGCCTGGTTCCAAGCCACGTTGGAGACATCGTTGTACTCCTTGAAGTACTTCACATGCAAAGCATGCCAACGGAGCTTCCATTCCGCGGTGTCTGTGTTCTGGCCGGCATCATGAGCTGCCGCCTCCCGTTTCGCTAGTTGATCGGATTCCTGTTGCTCCCGATCGGCGATGGATTTGAATTTTCCGACAGCGTTGATCAGGATATCATCAACGGCCTTACGCGCACGTTGATTAACTGAGAATAGGTAAGCGCCATATGTATTTGCTTTTCGGTTGTGAATGGCAAGATTGTATTGCTGCATCACGATATTCATAGGGTCGGCATAGCGGTTCAAGTCGAGACCGAGAATCGCAATGGAAGGATCGACCATTGCCCCTAAAGCTATAACAGAAGTTGTTTTTCCTGTGGCCAGCTCTCTCTCAGCCTGTAAGGCAAGCTGCTCCATCTCGGCCAAGCGGGCTTCAAGCTGTTCCTCGCCTTGCACATCCACCTCAGCATCGAAGTCCTCATACTTTTCGGGATGCGCCATCACATCGGCAATATCGAAATTATAGCTGACCGACATCCCCAGATTTTCCATGGAGTCTTCCATCCGCCCGATACCACTAAAACCAGCCCGAATCGCGTACACACCAACGGCTTCAACAAAATCCTGTACCGCGGCTTGACCTAAAGGGTTGTTTATGGCTCGAAGCGATGCATACTGGCTGACTAAAGTAATTTCCGGAGCTTGGTAACTCCCCTGAATAGGAAGATGCTCAATGAAATAGCGCATCTTGTTACGTTCACTTTGGTCCAACTGGCTGATGAAATCGGCGGAAGTAAGGATTTCCTGGCTCCTCATCGCCTCCAGCCCTTCCACGAATAGGGCTTCGGGGGATTCTATAGGCAACCCAACGTACTCGTCTGTCTCTTTCATCAACTTTTCAGTGGTCTTGCGGGCTGCGATAGACGCCGGAGGGTTGAGACGCTCGTCCTCCAGCACCGCCTTGGCGAGATCCGACCTGCCAAGCGCTTCATAACAGGTTGCCAGGCCTAACGCGGCGAACCAACTAGTGGGGTCAAGGGTTTTTGCTGAAAGCAACACGGATTTGGCCTGGTCCAATTCATTCAGGTCCACCAGGAGGTTCCCTAGATTCACTAGTGGTGTTAGGCTTCGGAGGGTCCACATAGCGTTGCCTCCGCTAGTGATCATACTGCAGGCGACAGCGTGTTCGTAGAGCACCCGGGCATCTGCACGATAAGGCGCCAGTTGTTTTTCCATACCCGTATACGGGAACCGACGTTCTCCAGCGCTGAGAATCGCGCTGGCAAGATTTCCAATAGCCACAGGGTCTCCAGGAGCCAGAGCATAGACAGCACCGGCCAAGGCTATGCAGAAATTGGGCCTGTCGATATGATTTACCGCTACCGAGACCAACAGGGAATAATCCGTCGCAAGCCGGCGGTCCTGGGTAGAACCATCGAAAGAGGGGGCCCAATGGACCAGCCGGTTGAATTCTCCGACTGTATCAGGTTCCAGCTCGCGTCGGGCGTGTTCATAACGTGCAGCGGCTATACTGTTCGCTTGGGTTCGAAGGATGGGTTTTGATTCCGGCACATACGCTGGTACCCGCGAAGTATCGGCAGCAAGCTCCTCCAGGTCCTGTTCACGTTGAGCTGCTTTGGCTCTATCAGCTATGGGATCGGTGACGCCATAATCAGGCAAGGCGGTATATGGGACCGTTGCTGCAGGTGGTAATTTAACTAAAGCAGCCGGGGCGTGGGTGTGTGGACTCGTTTCCGAGAGAGAATATCCACTGGTCGGCTCAGCAGGAATTTCCGCCATGACAGCCTGTGTCTTGCTTTGATACCAAGAGCCAGTGGCCTGGAGAATGAGGCTGTCTGTGATGGAAGAACACCCTGAGATTACCAGAATGACAACCAGGAAAACAACTATGCAAGATACGCAGGTACGGGATGCATTCATGATGTAGCCTCCATGATCGTCTCATCATAGAATTGCATGGAGCGATTGTCAAAAGAATAGAGGTTTTACACAGTGCTATTTTGGTTGGAAGGCTGCTTCCAGTTGGAACAGACGTCCACCCAGCGGCATATTCCAGCATAATGGCCGAGTTCCTCAGGAGTGACTTCGATAGCGGAGTTTGCAGAGCCGCAGGCGGGAAAAACTGTAGTGAACCGTTTGAGCGAGACATCCGCATATACTTCAACGTTTCCGCTCTTCAAGGCGAAAGGGCAAACGCCACCTACAGCGTGGCCGGTAAGGAGCAAGGCCCGTTCGGCATCGAGCATGCGCGCTTTCATCCCAAACTCCGCCTTGAACAGTTTGTTGTCGATGCGGGCGTCTCCCGCAGTGACGATCAAAAGACAGCCCTCGGCGGTGGCAAAGGAAAGGGTTTTCGCAATCCGCGCCGGTTGGGTCTGAAGCGCGAGGGCTGCCAACTCTACAGTTGCGCTGGAAACGGGAAACTCCATCACATCCCCGCCCCTGCCCCATTGATCCAGATAGGTTCTCACTGCATCCACTGACATGCTGCTTATCTTCCTTGCACAGTAGTATTGTGGAAAAAACTGTGGGTTTCAAGCACTTTTGCCACTTTTACATAGTTTCTCAAAATTGAATCTTCATGAGAGGTTCTTGTTCCAGAGGGACAGGGGGATCACCGGGCCTCAGGTTTCCGATTTCTTCCCATAATCACATAGGGAATATAGAGCGCTGTACCCAACGCTGCCATTGCAAGGAAAGCCACTGGAAGGGAGACCCGCTGTCCCAGCCAACCCACGGCGGGGAACACGATTATCATGAACAGACTGAACGTCATGCTCTGAAAGGAAAGTATGGTTGCCCGATTGCGACTTGGGATGAGCTTGTTGAGGTAATCGCTCACTGCAGCGATCAAGATGCCTTCCACGCATCCAGTGATAATGTAGAACACCGCAGGCCAAGGTGATAGCGCCACCCCCCATAAGCAGATGAGAAGGAGAAGCGGCATGAGCAGGAGCACACCGCGTTCCCCGATGCGTTTTTCGATCGCGGTAGCCCGTATGGCTGTAAATCCAGCTGCTACAGAGCCGGCCGCGAACACCACTCCAATATACAATTCGGTCCGTCCTCCATCCTTCCAAAAGTTCTGCAGATAGAAAAACAGGCAGGTGATGAAGGTGAACAGCAATTCCTCAAAGAGGATGAGGAAGGCAATCCGGGGATGGTTTTTTATAACCTTGACACTCTCCACCGTCTGACTCCGCATCGAATCCAGGATATGCCGAAGCAGCGATCCCGTACGCGGGGTCTTGCCCTCCTGGGCGATGGAAGGCTCGGTGAAAAACAGCGCCGTCACCATCGAGCACAAGGCCAACCCCATGGAGATGAGGTATACCGCTTGATAGCTGTGTACCGCTAGATATCCACCGATGAGGAACGCGAATATAGCCGCGCTTTGATACACGAGTTCCTGTCTTCCTGCCACTTCCATATACAGGTGCTCACGATGCTCCATCACCAGCGAATCGTATACCAGGGCATCGCCAGCCCCGGATTCCAGATTGTATCCAAGCGCAGTGATGATGAAACCAAAGAGCTGCCAGGCAAAGCTTCGGGATAGGAACATCACCAGCAGACTTATACAGGCGACAAGCCGTCCGGCGATGCGGCTGGCTTTGCGGCCCCACAGGTCGGCTACCGCACCGGTGGGAACCTCCATGAGAAAAGAGGTGATATGGAAGACTCCCTCCAGAATTCCCAACTGCACCAATGAGAAGCCCCGTGAGGCGAGATAGATCATCCAAAGCCCATGGGTAAGATTGAGATTGGAAAAAAAAGTGTAGGTATAATGAATGCCGATATTCGCGGCATATCCGCGCCTGAACACCTGACGCCCCCTTAATGATCATCCTTCCCGGATTACAGGCGCAAAGGCCCGCGTTATCATAGCGCACCCTTGCAGTTGAGGCAAGAAGCCTGTGGTTGCCCGTGTCAGCGATATGAGGTATCTTAAATATGAGAAGTCTGACCGCTTTGGAGGTTCCACATGATTCTATCCTATAAAGACATCTACCCAATCACCGAGCCTGCTGCCTACATCGCGCCAAGTGCTGATATCGTTGGAGATGTATCCTTGGGGGAGGATTCATCCATCTGGTTCAACGTGACCATCAGGGGGGACATCGCGGCTGTCAGCATTGGAGAGCGCACCAATATCCAGGACAACGCAGTGGTGCATGTGAGGACCGGCATGCCTACCGTTATAGGCGACGATGTCACAATCGGGCATGGGGCGATCATCCATGCCTGCACTATCGGAAACCACTGTCTTATCGGCATGGGAGCGATTGTGCTTGACCAAGCGGTGCTACCCGAGTACACCATGGTCGCGGCAGGAGCCTTGGTCCCGCAGGGAAGGACCTATCCTCCTCGAAGCTTGCTGATGGGTTCTCCCGCCAAGATGGTGCGGGAACTGACCGAAAACGAAATCCAGGATATTAAGGAAAACGCTGAGAATTATGTTGAGGAAGCAAAATCCTATTCGCTATTGGTCACATGAAATCCTGTTGTCCAGCAGGGTAAGGATGTCCAAGGGCTTGCGAAGCATGCCTAGCATTCCGGCCGCATCGGGCAAAGTGTGGCCAAGAGGAAAACCAAACCCATAATCCACACCGATGAAAGCCACTTTTGCGTCCAGGGCTCCCTGCAAGTCGAGTTGGGTATCTCCGACCATGACCACTGTGGAGAAATCGGTTATTCCCATACGGCCAAGTGCCATTTTAATGATATCTCCTTTGGTCATACGGCCTGAATCATCCGAACCGGCCAATGTATCCATATGAGGGCACAATCCGAAATGATCAAGAACCTCACGGGCCACCCCTTCATGCTTCAAGGTAGCTACTCCTAGCGCGCACCCCTTGGCCTTCAATTCGGTGAGGACTTCGGGCATCCCCTCATAGATCGTGGCATCGAACATCCCTCCTTCGGCATATTTCTTTCGGAATATGGTTATGGCCTGAGAAAGATGCTGCTCGGGAAGCCGCGCGGCGATTCTGAAGCAATCCACAAGCGGTGGTCCGACAAATGTCCGAAGCTCATTGGGAGGGATGGGATCATAGCCTAGTTCGTACATGGTATGGTTCGCAGTGGCGAAGATTCCTGGCGAGGTGTCTAAAAGAGTGCCGTCGAGATCGAATAGAATTGTGGAAAACAACACATACCTCCTGTCCCATGGACATATCTCAGTGAAGATAGGGGAAATCATAAGATTGGACAAGTATGTTTGCGCATCGGTGGAAGATCTTTTCGAGTGACTTTTCAGGTGAGTGCATCAAACATCTGGCCACCTTTCCAATCGCATGGTATGCTTTAGAGGTTACGCAATCCCATTGGGGAAAATTGAATTCCAATAGAACAAGGGGAAATCAAGTATGAAAATCATCAGATATATGCATAACGGAGCAACGGGTCATGGCCTGCTGGAAGGGGACACGGTGGTTCCTATCCAAGGCTCAATTTTTGAATTTTTCAGCGTGAGCCCGGATCGCATACCAATTGGCCAGATAACCATCCTGAGTCCTGTGGTGCCCTCCAAAGCAGTGTGCGTAGGCCTGAATTATCTCGACCATGCCCAAGAATTCAACCTTCAGCTGCCCCCAGAACCCATTCTGTTCATCAAACCCGCCTCCAGCGTCATCGGTCCTGATGAAGCGATTGTCCACCCAAAGCAATCCAAACGGATAGATTTTGAGGCAGAGCTGGCTATAGTCATTGGAAAGACGGCCAAGAATGTCGAAGAAGCGCATGCCGATGAGTATATCCTAGGATATACCTGCGCGAATGATGTGACCGCCCGCGACCTTCAACCTCAAAACGGCCAATGGACGATGGCTAAGTCCTTCGATACGTTCTGTCCCCTCGGCCCGGTCATCACCGATGAGGTGGATTGTGACAATCTGGCAGTGGAATCCCGGGTGAACGGTGTGGTGAAACAGCATTCCAACACGAGGTTCCTTGCGTTCAAACCCCGTTTTCTGGTGAGCTACATCTCCAAGATCATGACGCTTTTTCCGGGTGATGTCATCCTTACCGGAACCCCCGGTGGCATCGCGCCCATGGCCTCAGGTGATATCGTCGAAATCGAGCTGGAGGGGATCGGCGTACTGAGGAATCCGAATATCAGATACTGATAGAGTTTGGTGACTTCCTGCTTACTTCAACTCCACCATAGCCCTGTTCGTTGCAGGAAGTTGAGCATATTTTTCAAGGCCGATGCGCAGGATCTCCGCCACCTGGGTGAGTTGCATCTCATCGAGCACGGCCGCTAGGCGGATTTCGGAGCGACCCCGCCCGGCGGTGGCGTAAAAACCCGCGGCAGGAGCGACCATCAGCGTCCTTCCATCAACCGCCACTTCCTCTAGAAGATACGAGGCGAAACGCTCCGAATCCTCCACCGGGAGCCGAACCATTACATAGAAGGATCCTAGCGGCTTGATATACGAGACCCCTGGAATGGCATCGAGCAGAGCGCACAGATGACCTATGCGTCTGGCATACGTATCCTTCATGTCGAGGATAGCCCTATCCGATGAATCGATCATCGCAATCGCTCCTTGCTGGTCAAGAGTCGGAGGACAGAGACGGGCTTGCGCCATCTTGAGGATTTGGGCAAGCAGTCCCGGGTCATAGGAGACTATCAGGCCAAGGCGGCTGCCACAGGCGCTATATCTTTTTGAAAGACTATCAACCACAATCCGCTTTTCCCACTGGATGTGGGATTGGAGGATGCTGTACGGCTGACCGACATAGGTGAAGTCACGGTACACCTCGTCAGCCACCAACCAAAGATTCTTTTGCATGCACAGCTCAAGCAACGCATCGATTGACTCGCGGCTGTATACCACCCCGGTGGGATTACCAGGAGAACAGAACAGGATGGCACGCGTCCGATCGGTGACGAACGTTTCGATTTCCGACAGAGGAGGCAAGCTGAATCCTGTTTCCCAGTACGTGGGAATGCTCACCAGGCGCACTCCTGCCATGAAACAGAAAGTGCGGTAGTTGGTGTAGAACGGTTCGGGAACCAGAATCTCATCACCCACCTCGCAAATCGCGAGCAACACGAAGAGCAAGGCCTCGCTGCCTGCAGTGGTCGCCAGTATATGCCGCGGCAACACCTCGATACCCTGTCGCTGGTAGAAATCCGCGCAGGCCCGTCGGAATTCCGGCAAGCCCTCGGAAGGACCATAGGCAAGGGTTGTTCGTGGTGTGAGGTAATCCACAATTCCCTGACGGAATGCATCGGGGGTGGGCAGGTCTGGTTGACCGATATTCGCATGGATTACATGGAGCCCACGCGCACGGGCTTCAAGTTCCTTTGGATACAGTTTTCGAATAGGCGATGCGTCCATCGCTTGCACACGGGATGAGTAGTTCATGAGGTATTCCTTGCAAAGAGCTGAAAAGTGCGTTGGGAAGCCTAGTCAGTGCATCTCCACCATGCAGGAGCCGATTCCAGAACGGAGAAAACTGAATCGCACGTGGGGATGCAGGGCGAGCATCGACATCGGTACAGCCGCATCGGCGATCCCCTTGGAGATCATCAACGTGGTCAGGCGCATGCCGAAGGGATTGTCATGCCAACCTGGATGCCAGATGGAGACCATGTCGGCTTTCCACGTCTCTTTTGGACCTACAGAGACCGCTTGGGAGGGGATGTCGGTGACAATACCACCGCTGGAAGTACGGGCGTTCTGGATGATGGTAAGGGGGTGCAGTTCCACCACACGGGCCGGAAGGTTCAGAAATTCCTGTGCGCTTGGCGGAGCCTCGGCATACGGCTTCTCGCGTTTGAAAGGATCGTTGAACGCCCAATGCTTCACTTCGCCTTGGCCACCTTGCATCAAGGCGCAGTGGATAGTGTCATATGAAGCACTATATGCTTGCAAAGCCTCGGTGGAAGGAAAATGCAGATGGTTGGGGGGCATGCGAAGCTCGGGACGGATACGGTTGAAGCACAGCTCCATATCCGCGCGTGCGAAGGAAAGCGGGTTGTCTGGAGAAACGGACTTTCCATTCACCACCCACTCATCCATACCCCAGAAATGGCAATCGTGGAGGTCTATATCAAGGTCGTTCACAATCCGGGCGACAAGGGGAAGCTGCTCAGTCGGGCCGATAGGTCCGCAGACACCAACTGGCGCATCCGCAGTGCTCCGACGCCAGGCATTGACATACTCGAGCGCCTCGGCGGTAAAGAATTCCTCGCGGGAATCATACATGGCGATTTCAAAACCCGGGCGGGCAAGCCTTTCAAGATCCCCCGCAGTCAAACGCGCGGCTTCCTCCAGGATATCCCGATTCAAGGTGGTGTAGTCCCACCATCCGCTGGCAATAGTGCTGATTCTACGCATCTGAATCCTTCCTTCTTTCGTAATCTTAGTTGGTTTGCGGACTTGAAAGGCTCGTGCCACCCGCTTTGGCCGAGGCATGCGCGAGCAGGATGAGCTGTAGGTTGTGCAGCGCATCCAAACCTGAGAGACGATTGCCCGAGCGGATCGACTGGACATGCTCATCAATCTGGCTTTGGTAGATATTCTGCACTTGTCCAAGGGTATGCTTCTGGTGATAGGAACCTTGCATGCTTTCCAACGTAAGACCGACAGGTTCGTCGGCATGCCCAGAAAGCTGGAACAGGGTGGTACGCGCGAAAATAGCCCCTTCGCTTCCATAGAGTTCGTACCCAAGATTCTGCAAGGTAGTGGTTAAACCACCTCGAGGTTGGTCGAAGGCCACCCGGATGGTTCCTGTCATGCCTTTTTGTGTGGTGAAATGGATGACCGCACCATCTTCGACTGCGATGGAGAGATGTTTTGGCGTATAGGTACACTGCAAGGAAACGATGTTGTCATCGCTTAAAAACTCGGCCATGTAGAAGCAATGGCTTCCAACATCACCGATGGGTCCTCCGAGCTCGCCCGGATCCGCGCATCGCCAGGTGGCGGCTTCCGAACTCTCGATCCCAAAGGGAAACTCCATATGGAGCACAAGATGCTCAAGCCGTCCAATCGCTTTGCCACGGACCATCTCCCGAGCGAGAAGGTTGTAGGAATTCTTAGTCATCATATGGTCTACTATCAGACTCAGACCTTTTGCCTGGGCGAGATCCACCAATTCTTTGATCTCCACCTCGGTGACACCTGCGGGTTTCTCTAGAAACACATGCTTTCCAGCGAGCAGAGCCTTCTTTGCCAAAGAAGCATGCGTACGGTTGTTGGTGGCTACCAGGATAGCTTCGATATGGGAGTCGCTGATCAGACTATCAGTATCGTCATACCATTCAACTCCCAAGGCTTCCGCCGCGCTTCTTCGGGCTGGGTTCTGATCGCAAGCACCACAGAGTTGGGCTCGGGGATGAGGAGTGAACCGTTTGGAATCGAGCCCAAAGCCCTCCTTCGCTATACGGTTTTCGGCGATACCACCAAAACCAATCATGCCGTAACGCACTGGAACCATCGACCACCTCCAGGGAAATCCCTACGCTACATTCTATGATACGTATGGATACTATGCTCTACATTTTCATAGGATGCTACTGTAAAATATTACGATACTTAACTTTCCTTACGACCAAACAGCTCACGATAGGTCGCCGGCGGGAGATTCACGCTCTTTTTGAAAACCCGGTTGAAATAGTTGTAGTCCTCGAACCCCACCATCTGCACAATCTGCTTTACTGGTAGATTTGTCTCACGAAGCAGTTTCTTCCCTTCCTGAATACGGATGGCATTGAGATAGATGCTGAAGTTCTGACCGGTGATCTCTTTAAAAATGGTGCTGAAATAATTTGGCGAGAGATAGACCGCTCCGGCTACATCCGAAAGGGTGAGCACGAGGTTGTAGTTCTTACGGATGAATTCCTGCGCTCGGGCTACGATAGCCTGCTTTTGTTGGTTCTGAACGCTCGCACCTGGGACTTCAGAGCGGAAATCCACTTTATCACGCAAGACCAGGATGCTGAGATTCTGCAGATCGTTCTTCAATCGCATCTGCTCGTTTTCGTATTTTAAAATCTCCTGCTCCTTACGGTATATCTCGGACTGCAGGTACATCTCGTCCTCGACCGAGATGATGTAGTTGGCCATGAAATTTATCAACTTTATTCCCAATTGCAATTTATCTTGATCGAATACTTTCACTTGGGAGAATTCCCTACGGATCATCTCCTCATCCAAGCCGAGGTGCCTCAGATTCTCGTAGGTCTTTCTAAAATCCCCCTCACTCTGCGGGCGGGTGAAGATCTGCCCGGTAAAAATCGCCCCGATTTCCCTTCCCTTGTAGATAAGGGGTATCACCGCATTCACCAGACTCGCATGGCAGGTGTATAAGCAGGACTCCCCTTTTCGCCGGGCGCTGCATAACGCATCCTGATCGCTTTGCAAACACCTGGATAGTCCTTCCGGAGTAGACTGGATGGCCTCGCAATAACTGTTTTTCGCATTCTTGGGATAGAAATCGTAGTTGTTGTCCCCAGGATAATGGAAGGACAGGGCCAAGCCGGTGGTCTCATGGAAAACCCTACGGACCTCATCCAATACGGTAAGGTCCTTGAGGGGAAAAATCGTTGACACAGCCGTGCTCTTCATCAAATCTCTCCTTGTTTCAGCGGGTGTTCACGGAGCAAGCGCTCCATTTTTTCCGGTTACCTTGAACCGTGAGACACTGACATCATCTTGGTCATTATCATACCATTGCAATTCCGTGCCAACCGCAAGGTTGTTTGAAAAGGCATACTGGATGCTGTGTGTATCATGATCCACTTGCACCGATGTCATACGGGAACCAATGTGTTTTCCCATATAAGGCAGAATCTCGTTGAGATTGCGCTGCCGCAGGTCGTAACGGGAGAGCAGCCGGCGGGTCTCCTGAAATATCTCCCGGAACTCACCTTCTCTCAGACAGGCGATGCGCTGCTCGTGGGTGGCTCCTTCTCCATAGAATCCACTGTCGATGCCACGGCGTATCTGCGCCGCCAAAGTCTGCGCCGATTCCTTGATCATCGGTTGTGGAGCCTCGCTCCAGAAAGGTGTGTGGCTCCATAGATAATCGGTCTGCACCACATAGTCGGAAGAGGTCCGGCTCTTCCGGTCCAGCACGCAGTTGCAAAGCTGTAGCGAAGGATGATCCGGATGGGGTACCATATAGTAGCCGGGATGGCCAAAGGGGGGTTGCGGGGGAACTGGCTCGAACTTGGATGGAACATCGAACCAGGCCGCGTCGAACGGCAGCAGATAGGTGAGGAAACCTATCCCTCTTTCGAGGAAATAGGGTATGGCATTGGAGCCGATCTCTCCGAAGTGCGGATGAGCCCATACCCCATGGCGGACTCCCCAGAGTTTCTCGTAGCGGTCCCACTGCGCGAACCGCGCGGCAAGCTCCCCGGCTGTAAGCGACCGGCGCTCAAGATGGTTGAAACAGAAAGAATCGTTATAGCGGAGAGCATGGAAGTTGATATCCAGCGATCCTTCGGCCTGGCCATCGTGCAACACCCGGGCGGTCTTATGGATATCCTCGTGCGCGACCTCATCTATGGTTTCAGTAAAAAGTGAAAGATAGGGACTCCACCCGAATTCCTTCATCACCTTGAGGTACCCGAAGTGGTCGTACGAACCTGAGCAGTCATCCACCACGAGCCCGGCGAAGGCCGGCATGCTCCAGGTGAGGAACGGCTTGCGCGCGGCCCAGATGATACTCCGGGTGAACACATCGTCTGCGCCGCAAGCATGTCCGAGAAACGGCATGGTGTACAAGACAGATTCAAACGGAAACACCACCACCCGGCCTCGGTTCATAAGAGCATAGGCCATTAGATTCTCGCCCTGCTCGCTTACCAGCAAAGGAGGTTGTCCACCAAGACCGGTTCCAAGCGCTAGAGGCAGGTCGCTATGCACGCGTTCGCCAATTTCGCGCGTCCAAGTGATAAAGTGATTGTTGCTTTGGGTAGCCATCACACTGAAGGAGGACCTGCCAATCGTTTGGCCATCATCGCACATCAAGGAGAGCAGCCAGGCAGGCAGGCTTGCGAGGTCCGGCTCGTAACACACCAAACCAAGCCCTTCGGCCACAGCCTGCCGCAACTGCTGGGAAAAAGTCTCGGGTATGGTTCTGTACGTACCTGTCTGCGGCAACAGCACCACGGCATTGGAGGCGACCATCTGCCTCAGCACATCCGAAGCAATCACGGACTCTACCGAGCGCACTTGAAAAGGAATGCCAAAATGCTGAAGAGCGGACAAGACCGCACTATGCAACACCTGCAAGGCCGACTCTGAGGTATCGTGGATCAGCACCACAACGGTTGCATTGCCTTGCGCCACCTCGTCGTAGTTCATCTGCAGACCTCTTCCCAATGCATATCGCGCAATTGAATAAGCAATTGCTTCTTTTGGGCAGCGCTTAGAGGATCGTCGGGAAACACCGTCTCACCAACAGGGAGGCCTTGGTTCTCCAGCATCCATTTTACCGCACCGATGACAGGGTACTGGATCATCAGGCTGATGACCTCGTTCACCTGCAGCTGCAACGCCTTGGCAAGAGTGAAATCCTGCGCGATAAAGGCATCGTACAACCGGCAGAACAAATCCGGCATTACGTTGTAGGTCGCCCCAACTCCACCGTTGCATCCAGCGAGCAGACCGAACAGAAGCACTTCATCACCACCGTTGAGAATGGAGAAGTCAGCGGGAACCACCGCGCGCATGCGCATCAATTCAAAAAAGTTGTATCCTGTGAATTTAATGCCCCGGATATTCGGATAGGCCGATAATTCCTTGAGCATGTCGGCGGTAAAGGCCACTCCTGCTTGTGCGGCCGCATAAATGATCAAAGGAAGGTCCGTGAGCTGGGAGACCCAGGCGTAGTACGCGCAGATGCGCTCCCGGCTATAGGTGAAATAGATGGGGGGTATGGTTGATATGGCGTAGGCTCCTACCCGCTTGGCATGCAAGGCCAGCTCACGTGTATTGGCTGCTTCGGCTGCCCCGATATGGGCGATCACCTGAAGGGTTGGCTGTCCATTGCGAAGCGCGCTGCCGGCTTCATCCACCACAATCTCTAAAATGCGCATACGGACTTCCATGGTAAGCAATATGCCCTCGCCTGTACCACCGCAGACGTACACACCCCGCACCCTCGTGGCCGCAAAATGCCTGACCATGGCGCGAAGGCTTGCTTCCATCACCACCCCATCGGCCGTCACCGGCGAGACCAAGGCGGGATACACCCCTGAGAAAAGACACTCATTGTTCATCATAATTCCACCTTTGTCGCGCCGATACAGGCTTCCTGCTCGGCATCCGTCATATAATACACCACAAGCGCTGTTCCGTCATGCAATCTCACCGCGCTTGTATATCCAAGGTCCCCATCTTCTGCAGGCCGAACCATCACTCGGTCGGAATCCCGTACAACCGGAGTCTCGGCATCGGTAATCAAGGCTTCGATTCCCTTTGGATCCTTACGCTGCCCAAAACTCACCAGCACCTGACCGTCATCGACAGGGAGGACATGCACGGGATTGGGACAGAAAAGCGGAGACGGTTCGGGTGTTGTCCAAACAGCTCCGTCATCGTGCGAGGAACTCACATGGAGATTGAGATAGGTTTGGTCGAAGGGAAGTTTGAAAAAGTCCAGCTGGGTGCGCATGAAGATATCCAGGCGCCCGCTTGGGGCCCGGTACAGGAAAGGTTCCAGGAAGTGATGGCCTTCTTTTCCAGGAATCTGGCCTTGCGGATACCAGGTGCGGCCTTGGTCCTCGGAGGCTACGATAAGGCAACGGGACATCTCCCCAAGTTTTTTCGTGCCATACAGGGGTGCAAGCAACTTTCCATCGGGCAGCTCCACGATGTTCCCCCGCATCGCCGCCGGACCTTCAAAGCCAGTAGGCTCCAGCTTATAAGGCCCTTCCCAGCTCTTTCCATGGTCCTGCGAGCGGATGCAGACGGTTCCCACATGGACTGCAGCCCATGTGTCGAACACGATTCTCCCATAATACTTGAATGCTTCTCCGAGCAGGTGCTTATCCTCGACAGGAACCACCCGCCAACGGAAGAACGTGCAGATAAGCGTGCCATCGGAAAGACAAGTCAGGCAGGGGTCCTGCTCGCCCATCTCATCGTCATAGATCACTCTTACAGAACTCCAGGTCTCCCCTTCGTCCTCCGAAGTCACCAAAGCTACTCGCGAGGAGGGATCCACGTGAGTGACCTTTCCATATTTTCTCAGGCTGTTCTCGGCCTGTCTGAACACCATGGCAAGCTTCCCCTCACCTGTACGGGCGATACTGGGAAACGAATTGTACATGCCATCCTTCACAATCATCATCTGCCTAAGGCTCTTCATATCCGGCTCCAACCTGTTGTATTCAATATCAGCGCAAAGCGTAAAAATGGACCGGACCCCAGATGGAGGCCGTCGCTGTCCAGCTGGTTGTGTTACTTCAACCATCCATCGGCATGGTTCCGGTTATACATGAATCAGTAAAGGGCGATGAAGGAGGCCAAGCCTCCTTCATCCAGAGTTCTTACCCTACAGCATTGATACCTGTTATTTCTTGATCGCGTCCAACTCAGCCTGGGCACGCTTCTGCATCGCGGCCACGGTCGCATCCAGGGATTGCTGGCCAAGGAAATACAGCTCACGTTCCTGACCGAATATGGTCTTAATGGTCGCCAATCCTACGGGATTGATCTTGGTGTCGATACCGTAGTAGGTGCTGATCGGCTGTGTCCAGCCGCCCATGACCTTGGCTACGAGCTCGGCGGAATAACCCATGTCATACTTTACACCAGCAGCGTCTTTATAAGTATTGAAATTAGCTTTGAAGGCCTCGAGGTCCTGGTGGCGGTACGAAGAGAGGGTCCCAAACTTTGACCACATCTCGGTGATCATGAAACGTGCGAGCAAGGCTCCACCCTTGGCGTTCTGGGCAGTTCGAGGGACGGCGAAATAGTAGTCGAGGTCGGTGGAGTTCAAATTGTTGGGCACTGAAGTGTTCGGGCGGGGAAGGTTTGCGACACCCAAATTGAAGTTGAGGATCTGTGAACCTTCGGCGCTGCCGAATTTCGAGCTGACGAACCAGCTGGCGGACCACCAGTTGCTCAGCAGCATGGCAGCCTGGCCCTTGGCGAACGGCATGCGGGAATTCAACTGCTCAGCTTTAAAAGTGGCAAGGCTGATAGCGGTCTGGTCGATGTTCTGCAAACGGTTCCACAGGGCGAGCGCATCCTTCAGACGGGGATCGTCCATATTGGCTACGTTCTTGTTGCCATCCTTGAACGGACTCCAACCAGCCATCTGCGCGGGCAGGGTGTCGATATCATATCCCCAGGTGAGGTGGATGTTGGCACCGTAGATCTTGTTGGATCCAGTACCCTTCGTAAGGGCCTTGGCTACTTTCTCAAAATCAGCCCAAGTCCAGTCATCGGTAGGATACGGCACACCGGCAGCGTCGAACATGTTCTTGTTGTAGAACACATAGAAACCACCTTTGGTATACGGGAGACCGAAAATGTCGTTGCCGATAAACGAGGCTTTGATACCATCACCAAAGGCATCGGTGAGATTGAAACCGTCTTCGGTGAGATACTTGCCGATGGGCAGGAACATTCCTTCCTTGGCACGGGCGGTATACTCAACACCATCCATAGCCAAAGCCATGTCAAGACGCTCGCCAGAGGCGACCATAGTGTCAAGTCTCACCAGGTAGTCTTTGCTACCAAGGTCGATGTACTCAACCTCGTACTGGGGATACTTGGCCTCGAAGTCAGCCTTGATCCGGTCGGCCTTGCTTTCGGCAAGGTAGCCATAGGCTGCCCACACGATCTTTTCCTTACCCTTGGGAGCGGCCGCTTCCTGGGCACCCTGCGCGAACAACGATGTTCCCACGCAGACGATCAGCAGCATGCAGACCAATGTGATTGCAAGCTTTTTCATCCTAAAACCTCCATTTGGAAAATATCATCCCTTCAAACCAGTTGAAGTAATGTCCTCGATAAAGAATCTCTGCAACCCGACGAACAACGCCAGCACCGGCACTGTCATCGAGACGCTCGCGGCCATGATCGCCGTATAGTTGGTGCTGAACTCGTCCGAGAAAAACTTCAGCGCCAGCGGGAGCGTGTAGAGATTCGTGCTCCTGATATACAGGAGGGGTCCCTCGTAATTGTTCCAAGCCCAGACGAAGTAGAGAAAAATCAGCACGGACAGACCTGCTTTGACCAGTGGCATTGCGATTTTGATAAAGATGTGGAAATGATTGGCCCCGTCCATCCTAGCCGAATCCAACAGCTCCTCGGGCACCTTGAGGAAATACTGGCGCATGAGGAATGTGCCGAAGGGCTGACCGAGGAAAAACGGCACCCAAAGCGCTGTATGATGGTTTATCCAACCAAGCCAGCTGAAGATCATGAAGGTGGGAAGCATGGTGATCTGGGACGGAATCATCATGGTTGAAAGCTTCATGAGGAACAGCGAGTCACGTCCTATGAACTTGATCTTGGCATAGGCGTAGCCGCCCATCGTGCAGGATATGACCGTGCCTACCACAGCTAGGAAGGTGATCTTGACCGAGTTGAGGAAGAATATGCTGAAGTTGACATCTCCCTGCCAGACCTTCTTATAGCCGGTGAGATTGAGCTCCTTTGGAAACCACTCGATCGGGTACTTGAACATGGACAGCGAGTCCTTGAAGGAGCTGGAGATCATCCAGAGGAACGGCAGCAGCATGGTGAAGGAGACAAGCACCATGAAAAGCGTCAAGAGGAGCTTTTTCACGAATCGAGTAGCACGGTAGTTCTCTGAAAACTTCAGTTGTGGTTTCATCATCATCCTTCCCCCTAGAAGTCGCGTTTTTTCTCGGTTCGGAACCGGATGATTGTGAAGATCATGATGATGACCAGCAATACCCAGGCCATGCTGGCGGCATATCCCATGCGCATCTTCTTAAAAGCCGCATAATAGATGTAGTAGCCTATGGTGTAGGTTGAGGTCCCAGGCCCGCCTTCGGTCATGATCTGGATGAGCGACCAGTCTTTAAAGATGTTCATCACTGAAAGAATGGTAAGCATGAAAGTGGTTGGAGAGAGCAAGGGCATCGTGATTTTGAAAAACTGCTGCCTGGTGCTGGCGCCGTCCACAGTGGCGGCCTCGTAGAGTTGCCGAGGAATGCCCTGCAACGCCGCTAGATAGAGGATTGTGTAGTATCCTACTGTCTTCCAGATCATCAAGAGTCCGATGGTGGGCTTTGCCCAGACCACACTGGAAAGCCATTGCGGTGGGTTCTCCATGCCGAGGCTGCGCAGCATCTCGTTGATCGGGCCGCTACGGGGATTGAACAACGTGAACCATATGACTGAAATCGCTACGACGCTGGTTATGTTGGGTAGGTAGAGAATGGTCCGGAACGTGTTTTTAAAGAACACTTTGTCGTTGACCATGAAGGCGAATACCATCGCAAGGAAAATCATCACAGGGATGACCAGCAGGAACCAGACATTGTTGATGACCGAGGCATGGAACCATTTGTCCGAGATCAAGTCGATATAGTTCTCCAATCCCGTGAACTTGATGTTCTGGAACTTCTTGATCAGGCTCCAGTCGGTGAAGCTCATGAAGAAGGAGAACAGAACCGCGAATACCGTGAACACGAGGAATCCGACCAGATTAGGCAGGATGAAGAGATATCCGGTGAGGTTTTCCTTCAGATTGCGCATCCGCCGCGCATGTGTCTTTTGTTGCATCAATTCTGTCTTTTTCACTCTGCCTCATCCTTCTTTGGTCAGTTTGTCAAACAGTTCCCGGCAATGCGACCTGTAGTTCCTGAGCGATTTTCCCTAGTGCGGCCCAACAGGCCATGGAAAGCGGAACCCCGCGTACGGTGCAGTCCAACTCCGATTCATATTCCTTCAGTCCGGCATAATACACCCGTTCCTGGCCAACCGCAGGGCGCGCGCTGCGTATCTCCAACAGCATCCGGTCCATGTCCGTGCGGAAAGCCAATGGATCGCGGAACATATCCAGCCGGATCGCCGCGAAGTAATGGCAGACTCTGGCCGAAGTGCGTTCGCTGTCCATAACCGATCGTCCAAACACACCGCCAGAGGTGACCGCGGTGAGGATATCCACCAGAACCGCTAGACCAAATCCCTTGTGCCCGCCGAGGGAATCGCCCCTGCCGCCCAAAGGGAGAATACCACCACCGGCTTGCACCAGCATATCCTCGAGCAAAGCGGTCGCATCGGAGGTATCGGCCCCCAGGCTATCCACCGCCCAACCTGCGGGTAAAGTTTTTCCTTCACGCTCATACACCTCTACCTTACCCCGGGTGACCACCGTGGTGGCCATATCCAGCACATAGGCCGGTTGATGGAGCGCGGGTACCGCGACAGCGATGGGATTGGTGCCGAACAGGACATCCCGCCCGAAGGTGGGTATCCCAAGGGCAGCGGTATTGGTCATCGCCACTCCTATCATATCGTGGGGCAGCGCCATCATGGCATAATACCCGGCGATTCCGAAATGATTGGAATCGCGCACTGCGGCAGTGGCAAAGCCCCGTTCTTTGGCAGTATCTATCACTTCCTGCATGACCTGCTTGCTCAGGCTCAAACCACCGCCACCTTTGGCATCAAGGACAAACGACAAAGGCGTACGGTGCACCACTTCGCTTTGCACCTGCGGCTTCATCACCCCGGTGGTGATACCACTTACATAACGACGCAAGCGGGCGATTCCGTGGCTGGCGATGCCCCTGGCATCCGCTGCCACCAGAATCTCGGCACTATCCTTGGCATCTTGTGCCGTCATTCCCAATTGGAGGAACACTTTGGAACAGAAATCCTCCAGATGTGCACGCTGTACGCGTACGCCAGGATTTTCAGACATTGGTTCCTCCATGTTCACACCGTACTTCAAAAGCCCAATCAGCTTCGTGGCCTTCAGGCTGCGGTCTTCCTTGCAAAGCCCCTGCCATCGCAAGAACGTTCTCGGGAGGGGTCCCTGGTTGAATGCAATGGGTAGTGGTGAATATAAAGCCGCCATCGGACGCCAGAGAATCAATGCTTCGACGCACGTCCTTGACTATCTCGCCAGGGGTCCCGCTCTGAAGCAGCGCGGTGTCGCATCCAGCGCCCCATAGCACCAAGTCTTTGCCAAAATCCCGTTTTATCCTGACCGGGTCCATTCCTGCGGCTGAGCGTTGGATAGGATGGAGAATCTCAACTCCCGCCTCGAGCAGATCCGGTATGAGTGGATACACCGCCCCACAGCTGTGGAAGACCACCAGCTGGCCACGGCTGCGGATATAGTCCAACAATCGTTTCTGGTAGGGGAATATCATCTCGCGATAGAGTTCCCGGGAAAAAATCAGACTATCCTGGGTCGCGAGGTCGTCGGTGAGCAGCACTCCGGATACTTGATCCCCTACTGCATCGAATACCGCGGCATAGCCCTCTATCTGGTGCTCCAGGATTTTTTCCATATATGCGTGGACTGCGGGTTTCTCCAGCATCAGATCCATGAGAAACTGTTCAAATCCTCGGAGATACCAGGCACGTTCGAACAATCCCGCTCCTATCTGATCACAAAACAGCGCGCTGTCATGCTTTTGATACAGGGTTGCGGCCTGAGCTCTAAGGACAGTCGCGGTCTCGGGCGCCACCAAAGGTGACCACCGCTGTCTCAGGATCGCATCGTACTCCAAGGAAGCCAGCGGGTTCGCATCCAATTCATAATAGGAGGCTCCCTTGCGTCGCCGCCAGGGTACCTGCCAGGCATCGGTGAACAACTCGTCCCCACCCTCGGAGCTCCAATAGGAAGCGGGCATATGGCGGAGGAACTCGGTATCCACCCCTAACAGCTGCCTGATAGGCTCCTCCATTTCAGCGTGGGCTCGGATGAAACATCGCGTGGGAGTATCGATGCCCAGATATACCTTGAGTGCTTGATAGGCTTCCACTTCAATCGCAGAGGAGCGACTGCTTTGGTCATACGGCACCCGGTCTGGCTGTTGATGCGATAAAGCGCGCACCACTCGTTCTCTGGAGGTCATCGGCCACCTCCCTGACCAAGATTACGGACTGAGGCTAGCATGGCGCGCATGTTCTCAACCGGAGTCCCGACAGCCACCTCGCACCCTGTGCCCAACAGATAGCGGAAGCCGGCTGCGGTCTTTAGGCAGAGAGTCGCTTCGTTCTGGACTTCCTCTGGCGTGCCATACAACAACGCGCCCGAAGGATTCATATTGCCGATGATACAGGCGCGGTTGGCGATGATACGAACCGCATCGGATAGACGGGCGCCATGGTCGATCGCAATGATATCGGCTCCGGTGAGTGCGTAATCTTCGAATACGGTGGTGTTGTCCCCGCAGATATGCAAAAGAGCGGCGGCTTGGTACTTGGCGCAGATAGGCTTCATGCGGGTAAAAAATGCCTGTTCATAGGGGAAGACATATGAACGGTACATAGCTGGCGAAATGACCGCGAGCGAGGCCAGCGAGTCGGCTAATTGGATGATGGTGGCTCCCGATTCAAGTTGTGCGGTCGCATATTGGACCAGAGTCTCGAGTCCAATGGTGAATATATGATGGAGTTCTTTGGCATGGTCTTCCATTCCGCTGTCGGTTTCCACCAACCAGAGCAACAGGCGTTCGATACCACACAGGTGGCCGGCGAGTACGAAAGGACCGGTACCGCAACCACGGATGGCGACTTGGTCGCCCACTTTATCACAAATCCGGGCGACTGCTTCGATATACACAGGCATCCGCCCATCCCGGCGTGGATCCACCGGCTCGAGCTTATACACATCCTCGGACGTTTTCACTACTGCATCAAGCAGCACCGGCATCGAATCCGGCGCATGTTCAACCGGAGCGCCGAACGCCTCAGCCATATAATAATTATCCGATTGGACGACAATAACATCCTGTCCAAATATCTCCCAGGCCTTCAACTGCGCCTGAGCCATGCTTGTAGAATCAAGATAACAAGCGGATAGGCTGCTGCCTGCGGTCCTGATTCCGTAGTTGCCCATATACGGCGCAGCTACCGGACGATCGGTCGGCAAACCATGGATTGCCCTGAGGACCCGTTCACGTCCGGTCATACCCCACCTCCAGCGATCCCTGGCGAATCAGCGGAAAGCCTGAGCGGGTAGGTCCCGAGCTCTTTGGCTTTCTTGATGAAATGGATGACATTCTCCACCGGAATGCCCTTATGGAAGGAATGGTCGGTAGCCAAGATAAGCCCTCCCCCTTCACCTGCGGTCTTAATCACCGATGAGATGGCCTCATCGATATCCTCTTTATGTGCTGAGGTCATCACCGTGGTGGCGTCCACATTGCCGATGATGGTCCACTGCTTTCCATAATGGCTGTGTACCAGCTCGATATCCATGCCTGCGTGGGCCTGGAGGTTGTTCAAACCATCAATATCCATGTGCGCGAGGTCGGGAAGAATCGCCATGATGTTGCCACAGGAATGCAGGATGACCCTTCCGCCAGCTTCACGCCAAGTGGCGCACTGACGGGCGAACGCCGGGAGGAAGAATTCCCGTAGATGCGTGGGTGAAATAAGAGTGGACCCGTTCATACCCATATCATTGGCCACATACAGGGCGTCAGCCCCTGCTTCGATCAGCCTCAGGCCAACCTGAGTCCAATAATCGGTGGCTGCCTCAACCAACGCATGCAGCAGATCAGGGTCTTCATATATAAGAAGTGAGACAGCGACCAGACCTCCACTTATGGTGAGGAAGCTGAAGGCACTGCGGATACCTGCGAAGAGCGCCAGTTCATCGGAACCTCCAGTGTGGGCGGCCTCGACCGCATCCCGCACGGTCTGGAAATCCTCGGTTCTGATGGCAGCGTCTCGGATGACTTGCAGGAAACGCTCATCCAGGACAGGTTCCTTAACCGCGATGCCGAGAGGCCAGGAAGAATCCGAAACCGCGTATCCCACCCCAAACCGGTCTGTAAAGGAATCCGGCCCGGTCCAGTGCTCCTTGGTTGGGATTAGCCCCGTATACATGGACACCGGAACCATGGCGGCATCCAAACCAAGTTTCCGGGCTAGCAGCACTGTTGGCTCGCCAGCTGAAAATGGATTCTGATACCCCAGATACTGGGAAAACAGGTCTGGGTTATTTGCGACATCGAAGACGGGAATCCGATCGGCCTGCTGATGTGCGAAGGCCGATAGAATCCGTTGCCTGGCTGTCAACTTCCCGGTGGGTTCGCGCATGGTGTGGTCACACTCCCCTTTGCATTTCGTCGATGGATTCTAGAATCGCGTTAGCCATGTAATCCAGCTGCTCGCGGGTTAAGCCATAGATCGGCAGATGGGTGAATCGGTGGAGGAACACTTCTTCAGCGACCGGACAGGATCTCGCAGCGGCATCGACATCGTATCCCAATTGACGCATGATGGAGAATCGGTACATCGGTGCGAAATGCGGAATTGTGGTCACCCCTTTCTGCGCCAGCTTGGCACGGAGCACACGGACATCGGCACCGGCCTTGGCAGGATCCACCTGAAGCAGGTACAGATGATAAGTGGGATTGGTCCCTTCACAGCCGAGTGGCTGCCCGGTGACGGCATCGCATCCAGCGAGACGTTCGTTCACATAGCAGACGTTGCGGTACCGCTCCTGGAGGATCCGGTCGTATCGGTGCATCTGGCTGAGCAACCCGACTGCCTGCAGCTCGGTGCTGGACGAATTGTTACCGACATAAAGGCCATGCTTGCCTTCAAGCGCAACCACGTCATACAGCCAGTTCTCGATTTTCGTACCGATATCCAAGCCAAGGAAGCGGGCCTTCTTAAGGTCCGGATGGGGCTGCATGGTGGAAACGAGCACGCCACCTTCACCATAGGAGGTCACGTTTTTGACTTCGTGGAAACTAAATGCGCCGAAATCGCCGATAGTACCGAGCATGCGTCCTTTATACGTACCGCCAAAGGCGTGTGCGGCATCCTCAAGCACCAGGATGTCGTGCTTGCGGGCGAGCTCCATCACCGGGTCCATATCCACTGGATACCCCCCGATATGCACTGGCACCACCATCTTCGTGCGCTTGGTGATCTTGCGCTCCATGTCCTTGGGGTCCATATTCAGAGTGACAGGATCCACATCGACAAAGACCACGGTAGCCCCTACTGCAAGTGGGTAGGCCATGGTGGCGATGAAGGTGATGGCGGGTATGAGCACCTCGTCCCCTTTCTGCAAATTGGCATGGCGGAAAGCAATCTCGAAGCCGGCAGTCGCATTGGTGATGAAGGTGCTGTCCTCGACTCCTAGGTAACGGTCGATCTCCTGCTCAAGCCGCACGACCCGCTCTCCAAGTGACAACTTGCCCGGAGGAGTCCCGAGAGTGGCCAGCTGCTTGACAGCTGTCTTGACCGAGTCTAAAGCACTCTGGTACGCCGCGCTCTCGCCCTGGAGCAAGAAGCTGACGACATCCATGATATCATCGGCGGTATAGGATTCTCCAACGGCTGCCCAGGGGACCGTGGAAGGTCCGGTGTTGTAACGGAAGTCTGTGGGTTTCTTACTCATGCTCATGCCTACTCCTTTTCGCAACGGGTCCACTCCAGGGTATCATCGTTGTTCATGTGGATTGTAAGATAATCGGCATGCGTTGTATCTGCATTATTTTCTTATCCTTCTATACAATTTTCGGACACCTATAGCGCTTTTTACCATTATTATATATTGTATCGCAACAGGATAGGAGGCAAATTATATGAAGCACCGCTATGTCGGCACTGATAATTGGTACAAAGGAAACACCCATCTCCACACCACTCTTTCGGATGGGGGGAAAAGCCCCCTGGAGGTGGTCGACCTCTACCGGTCCGCTGGGTACGATTTCATCGCCATCACCGACCACTGGCATGCGTTCCACTTTGAGCAGGAGTTGGGGAAAAGCGCTTCGGTGCCTGAAGATATACTTGTGTTAAATGGAATCGAGATCGATGGGAAGGATGAGATGGGCCATTACTACCATGTGGTCGCCCTAGGAGATTTCCAACAGATGCAGCTGAGCGAGGATTTGGACAGCAGTATCGCAAGGCTAGTCGGTCAGGACGCCTATCTCATCCTCGCCCACCCCTATTGGTCCGGAAACCGTATGGAGGATGTCCGGCGCTATCCCTTCCATGCAGTGGAGATATACAACCATGTCGCCGCCTGGCTGAATGGTAAAAGCCTGGCGCTCCCCTATTGGGACGACACGCTCCGATACCGGGATGATCTGTTTGGGATTTCAGCTGACGATGCCCACCTGCTTCCTCAGCACCCAGGCTGGAAAGGAGGCTGGATCATGGTGCAGGCCGACGGACTGTCGACTCCAAACATCCTAAAGGCCTTGCGAGCAGGAACCTTCTATGCCACCACTGGGCCTTCGTTCCACCGGATTCAGACCGAGGGGAACAAGATCACCTGCCACACCTCACCGATCAAACAAGCCTGGCTTGTAGGAGAAGGGTATTTCGGCGCGCGATCTGTTGCCGCCGACGGCTCCTTGTTCAGCGATTTCAGCTTCACCATCGAAGCTGGCTCACAGCTGGCCAGATCTTCCTACGTGCGCCTGGAGATTGAGGACGGGGCGGGGAAACGGGCTTGGACCAATCCGCTCTGAAATCGCCATTGCGCAAACTGTGAAGAGAGTTTAAGCTTTGCGCATGGCACAGGAACACGTATTCACCGTTATAGACAAGGACGCTACATATACAATAGGGTCCCCCAGCGGGACAACATTGCTGCAAGCGCTGCGACAGCTTGGGGACCTCGCTTTGGAAGCACCTTGCGGTGGCAATGGCAGTTGCGGAAAATGCAAGGTTCGCATTCTCCAGGGAGAAGTGTCTTCACCGCAGACCGAGGAAACCCATCTGCTTTCTGCGCAAGAACTCAGAGGAGGCATCCGCCTTGCCTGTCGGACCTATCTATTGGACGGAGTGGACCAACAGCTTGTCATAGCCACCATGCACCACACGGGCACCTCGCAGGTCATGGCCGCTTTCACCGGAGGTATGCCACTCGAGAATCTCAGGTTCCATGCCCAGGATATTGAAATTGAAAGGTCTTCAGCGGAGGACCAACGATCGCAGCTCGCCCGTCTGATGGATGAAGTCGCGGTTCATCCCGCTTTGAAAAGTCCACGGAACTTGCGGCATCTCCAACGGACGATCGGCCATACCTCAATCCGCTGCCTCATGGATCAGGGAAAAGTGGTTTCGATACTGGATCCGAAGGAAAAGGCCTATGGTTTATCCATTGATATCGGGACAACCACGGTGGTGGTGTACTTGGTGGAGCTTCTCAATGGAGCGGTAGTTGACTATCGTGCGGCTCTCAATGACCAAAAACGCTTTGGAGCCGATGTGATCAGCCGGATAGAAGCCGTAGCTGGACAACCAAAGGGCGGCCTCCTGCTGCAACACACGATCGTACGCCAACTTGACAAGATGGCCGCTGAATTGTGCCAGGCGCACAGCATCCCAACGGATTCTCTGATCGAGCTATGTGCGGTGGGGAACACCACGATGCTCCATCTGCTGCTCGGTGTGGATCCCGCCAGCATCGCGGTCGCTCCCTTTACTCCGGTCTTCACCGAAAATCTCAGCTGCCCGGTTTCACAGCTAGGGTTCACGCACATCAGCGACACCACCCTATGTGTGCCAGGATCAATCGCATCGTATGTTGGTGCCGATATCACAGCTGGGGTGCTCGCCTCCGGAATCACCCGCCAGACAAAACCCGTGCTATTTCTCGATATCGGAACCAATGGCGAGATCGCCCTCTGGGATGGCGCACAGTTGTACTGCTGTTCCTCCGCGGCAGGGCCAGCTTTCGAAGGTGCTTCGATACTTCATGGAACCGGGGGTATTACCGGCGCGGTTAGCTCCGTCAGCTGGGTGAAGGATGAACAGGGGAAACCCAGTATTATCTACCAGACTATCGGAGAAAACATTCCCATCGGCATCTGCGGTTCTGGAATCATAGATGCAACCGCAGCGCTTCTCGAGCTAGGATTGGTGGATGAGACCGGTGCGATGCTCGATTCCCAAGAAGATGGATCGCAGTTGATTATTGCCACTCCCGCTGGCAATGCATTCAGTATCGTGTCCGCCACAGACCATCCGGTGTACCTGACACATAAAGATGTGCGTGAGGTTCAGCTGGCCAAGGCCGCCATCGCCGCAGGCATCAGGACTTTAATGTATGAGAGTGGATTGTCCTTGGACGATCTGCAAGCGGTAGTGATTGCGGGGGGATTCGGCAGCTTTATCGATATCGGCAAAGCCCAGCGGATCGGGTTGCTGCCTCCGGTGGATCCCGGCATCATCAGTTCAGTTGGCAATGCAGCGGGGAAAGGCGCGGTACTGTCCTTGCTGGACCCCACTGCCTACGAAGCGATGGAACAGATCATCCACCAAGCCCGCTATATCGAGCTTTCCAGCTCACCACAGTTCATGCAGTATTATATCGATGAAATGACGTTCCCTACTGAGGGGTTCAATACCCATGGATGAGAGCCAGACCCTGCGATCCATCCAAGAGATCGCCAATCATTATGCGCAGGCAACGGGCATTCCCTGCAGCATCCTCACGCTGGCCACTGTTGATATTGCCACTCTCCCCTGCTCCTTGTGCCACCAAACAGCTGAAACGATAACTGTTGACCACCAACGTTGCCTCGACCGCCATCTGCATAGTGCTTTGCAGTCCGAACGATTCGGTGGCTCGTACACCTACTTCTGCGATTGCTCGTTATTGTTCTGGACAAGTCCGGTGATTGTGGAGGGCAAGATGGGGCACGCGCTCATCGCTGGACCTGCTCTGGTACTGGATCCCCAGGAAATCACAGAAGAGCTGCGTTCCAAGGGCCGTATCCTTGCTTTGACAGAATCGCAGCACATCGAGTCCTTACCTAAAATCGATATCACCGCAGCTCACAGTCTTGCAGAGGTGCTCCGGATGTGTGCAGGCTGGGCCTCTGGTTATCGTGAACACCGCATGGTGGAAGCGCAACGGAATCTTACGCAGCAATCCAAACTCGCTGAATATATCCAGGAGCTTAATCAACGGAACACCGTTGGACAAGTAGGCATTTCCTATTATCCCTTGGCGAAAGAGCAGGAATTGCAAGAGGCGATCCGACTCGGCGACCGGCAAACAGCGCGGGAGCTGATGAACGAGCTGCTTGGTATGATCTTCCTAGCCAGCGGCAATACCTTGGAGCGCATCCGGTTTCGGGTGATGGAGCTCATTATCCTCCTTTCGCGGGCGGCCGTGCAAGGCGGAGCCTCGGAGCAGGAAATCATGGAGATCAGCTACAGCAGCCAGCGGGAGCTCAACCAACAGCGGAGCACCGAAGCCATCGCCCGCTGGATATCAAACCTTCTTCATCGCTATACCGACTTGGTGTTCGAACAGAAGCGGATCAAGCATGCCCAGGTGATTCTTCAGGCCGTCCATCACATCCGACGCCATTACACCGGACGGTTGACACTGGAGGAGACATCCTTGTCGGTGGGCATGAGTCCTACATACTTCAGCCGTATCTTCAATGCTGAGATGGGCTGTTCCTTCTCCACCTATGTGAATCGCCTCCGTATCGAACTCGCCAAAAGCCTGCTTCTCACCACCCGCTATACCCTAGTGGAGATCGCGGGCCTTGTAGGATTCGAGGATCAAGGTTATTTCTCCCGCGTGTTCAAGGGCGAAGTGGGCATCACTCCAGGCAGCTATCGCAAACGGGCAGGTAATTTCCCTTTGGACACTCACGAGATCCACAACGCATCCTCCTGAGAACCTTACAGACAATTCGCATGAAATTACATAAAATCACAATATTTTACAATATTTACCCCAATTTGGGTTGTATGTTTTTATATAGTAGGCTGTTCACGAAAGGGTGAGAATCCTTCGGGACTGACTACATAGATGAAAATCGTATGGAAACCAGGGAAGTGGGGTGCAAATCCCCCGCGAGCCCGTCACTGTAGCCGTGGACGACCTTGCACAATGCCACTGGGAAACTGGGAAGGCGCAAGGAAGGAAGAAGCGGAAGCCAGGAGACCTGGACCATGACGAACGGATTCGCGCTTCGTGGAGCAAGCCGATCACATCACATCATTGGAGGGATGTATGGCTGACATGAAGGCGATTTCGGAATTTCTACAGAAAGGCAGAGCGAAGGACGTGAAAGAGCTTGTCCAGAAGGCATTGGATGAGGGAATCGGTCCACAAGAGATTCTCGAGCAGGGTTTGCTCGATGGTATGAATATCATCGGTCAGAAGTTTAAGAACAATGAAGTGTTCGTTCCCGAAGTACTCATTGCCGCACGGGCCATGAATGGAGGGATGGAGATTCTCAAACCACATCTGATCAGCGCAAACGTACAAGACAAGGGCACGGTTGTAATCGGCACTGTGAAGGGAGACCTGCATGATATCGGCAAGAACCTGGTGTCCATGATGATGAAAGGCAAGGGCCTGCAGGTGGTGGATCTTGGCACCGATGTCCCTGCCGCCCGGTTCGTGCAGGAAGCAATCGCCCACAATGCGAAGATCATCGCCTGTTCCGCGCTCCTTACAACCACAATGAAGGAGATGGAACAAGTGGTGAAGGCAGTGGATGAAGCTGGTCTTCGTGGCAAGATCCGCGTGATGATCGGAGGCGCTCCCGTCACCGATTCCTTCTGCCGTTCAATCAATGCCGATAGATATACCCCGGATGCGACTTCCGCGGCAGAAGCCGCCCTCGCATTCTGCCAGAACATTGCATAGGAAATCGACATTGGGAATGATTGATCTAGAGGAGTCCACATGACAGGGAAAGAGAGAATCGCGCTGACACTGAAAGGCTCGCAAGCCGACAAAACCCCTTGGGTTCCATTCGCTGGAGTCCATGCGGGAAAACTGCTGGGATACACTGCGCTGGAGGTTTCCACCGATTTGGAGAAGCTTGTGGCCTCTTTGCTGGAAGTCAACCGGTTGTACCGGCCTGATGGACAACCGGTGATGTTCGATCTGCAGATCGAGGCGGAGGTTTTAGGTTGCGACCTCGTGTGGTCCGACAATGGTCCGCCCACGGTAAGCACACATCCTCTCGCTGAAATCCAAGAGATTCCCACGCGCATACCCTCGCCAACGGAGGGGCGGCTTCCGTTGGAGCTTGAGGCCATCCGCAGGATGAAGCGCGAGGTGGGAGAGCACACAGCGCTGTATGCCATCTGCTGCGGTCCTTTCACCTTGGCATCGCATCTGCGCGGTACGAATCTGTTCATGGACATGATCCTGGATCCTGAATACACCCATGCATTGCTGGCGTATGCCCTGCAGGTTTCGAAGAAGATGGCCGATTACTTTATCGATGCCGGAATAGACGTGGTCGCGGTTGTGGACCCGCTTATCTCCCAGATTTCCCCTGACCATTTCGCCGAGTTCATGACCAAGCCTTTTAGCGAGCTCTTTTCCCATATCCGGGCGCGCAAGACCTTCTCGTCCTTCTTTGTCTGCGGCAACGCCACCCGCAACATCGAGCCTATGTGCACCACAGCTCCCGACAGCATCTCGGTGGACGAGAATGTGAATCTGGCGCAGGCGAAACAGATAACAGACCGATACGGTATCATCATCGGTGGAAACATTCCCCTGACCTCGGTGATGCTCTATGGCAATCAGCAGGACAACATGAAAACGGTGGTCGAGCTGATTGACAGTGTATCAACTAAGAACCTGATCGTCTCTCCGGGTTGCGACATGCCCTATGATATCCCTATCGAGAACACCCTGGCGATTGAACAGGCGGTCCACGAAACAGAGGTCGTGCGTAGCATGGTTGAGAACTACCAGAGTACCGGAATTGTATTCGAAGGCGCTCTACCCGACTACGCCAACCTGGAGCGGCCGCTGGTGGAGGTGTTCACCCTTGACTCAGCCACTTGCGCGGCATGCACGTACATGATGGCGTCGGCCAACGATGCAAGCAGGTATGTGGGAACACCGATTGACCTGGTGGAGTATAAATACACCATCCCCCAGAACATCGCCCGCTGCCGTGAAATGGGAGTGAAGCAGTTGCCAAGCATCTATATAAACGGCAAACTGGCTTTTTCCTCCATCATCCCCAGCCGTGACGAATTGGTGAAAAGGATCCGGGAAGCAATAGCATGAAGAGCGCCATCCCGGTATTTCTCATCACCGGGTTCCTCGGCTCGGGTAAGACATCCTTGCTCAACAGCCTACTGAGGCAGCTGGCAGGGAAACGGGTAGCTTTGGTATTGAATGATTTTGGCCAGATCGGGGTGGATAGCGCGCTTGTGCCTTTGCAGGATGGGATTCTCACGCAGGAGCTCAAAGGCGGCCAGATATTCTGCAGCTGCCTTTCGGGCTCCTTCGTCGAAACCATCCTCCGATTCGAAGCCTATCAGCCAGACCTCGTGCTGGTTGAAGCCTCCGGATTATCCAAACCTTCGCCTTTGCTTGAGATAGTCACTTGGATCCAGAATCGCAGCCTGCATCGTTTTTCCTACCGGGGTATGATCTGCGTGGTCGATGCCCAACGTTATCTTCCACTGTCAAAAGCGCTGATGACGCTTGAGGAGCAAGTGGTGTTCAGCGACTTGTTCATTCTGAACAAGACCGATCTAGTCGACGAGGCCACCCTTTCGCAGGTGGAAAATGCGTTGCTGACGCTTCAACCACAAGCCCGGGTCATCCATTCCACCTATGGCGAGGTACCGGTTTCCATCTTGGACATCCAAGCCGACCCTTTACGGACCATCAGCGTTGCGAAAGAAGAATACCAAGGCTGGGGCACCTTTGGCCGGCCTTCCACGAGCATTTTCCTCCCGGATCAAGCAACAACCGCTATTCAGATTGAGCAGCTCCTGCAAAGCATCGCCCACCGTTTCTATAGGATCAAGGGGTTTCTCCCTACCCGCCCCGGCTGGCAGGTTTTTGTGAGCACAGTGGGCCCCCAGATTGAGATACGGGAGCAAGCTTGTCCAGTGAAATCACCTTCTTACGGATTGGTCTGCATCCACCGGGCCGATATATCAGCAAAGGCCATTCTAGCGGACACGTGGCATAGCCAGACCGGATACACTGCCCGGATCATCACCAATTAAGGAAGTCATCCCATGAGTACCGATAGCATCATTCTTCACCCGGAATTCATACCCTCCTTCGAACGGTTCGCACATACAATCCGTATCGAAGCGCTTGATGATGTACGGGACCAAGTCGAGCAGTTGTTTGCTGTGGCAAGTGAACGCTTGAAGCCCGCCGCTATCCTGCGGGTTGCTTATATCGATGGATTCTCCACCGAAGGCGAACTCCCGGCTGTGCATATCGAAGGCCAGGATTTCCGGGGCAAAGCGCTATCGGTGCTCAAGGATATCCATCGGGTGATTCCCTATGTAGCGACGTGTGGGACGGAGATGGAGTCGTTTGATCTCGGTGGTTTTGATTTTCTCGCGCCTTACTGGCTCGATGCTATCAAACTGCAAGCCTTGGGTACGGCCCGGAAGGCCTTGTTCGACTATTGCCGGACCAAGTACGGCATGGGCAAACCAATGAGCCTGAACCCGGGTTCGGGAAATGTCGATATCTGGCCCATCCAAGAACAGCAGAAGTTGTTCAACTTATTGGGAGAAACCGATACCATCGGAGTCCGGCTGACCGAGAGCTCGCTCATGATTCCCAACAAATCCATCTCGGGGCTGATCTTCACTTCTCCAGCGGTGGACTACGAGAGTTGTGCCTATTGCGAACGCTTGGACTGCCCGGATAGACGGGTTCCTTATCGCCAGACCCTATAGAAAAATCCCTGTATATGGAGTACTCCTATCCTATGAACACACCCACTACCTACAAAGCAGCGGCATTCGACTTGGACGGCACTTTGCTGCGCAGCGATAAAAGCCTCTCGGAACTTACACTTCGCACCATTGCGCAACTTCAAGAACGAGGGATGTTGGTCATCATCGCCACCGGACGCAGCCGCGAATCTTTGGAACCATTCCGAAGTCGGCTTGATATTCATACACCGATCATCTGCTATAGCGGGGCTTGCGTGATGGAGGCCGATACTGGCGAGGAGCATGTACACCTGACCATGCCAGAGCCGGTCTGCCGGGATATTGTCAAGCTTTCCAGGGAGTTCAAACTGCCCCTTCATGCGTACTCCAACCACAAGTTGTACTATGAACCGATGAGCGTGCGGGCCCGCTCCTACGAAGTGCTTTCACGTAATTCCAGTGTGATGGTGGATTTCGACTCCATCGCTCCTCTTACCTTCACCAAGGCGATGTATATCGGGGATGTGCCGACCATTGAGCTGATCCGATCACGCTTGGAGGAGTCATACCCGGGAGACTTGTCCAAGGTCTACACCTACTTGGATTACTTCGAGATCATGCACGTCCGGGCTGACAAGCGCTATGCCTTGGAACATGTGCTTTCGCGATTCAGCATCAAACGTGAGGAGACTTTGGCCTTTGGTGATGGCGAAAACGACCTTGCGATGCTCGCGTGGGCGGGCCATGGAGTCACCATGGCGAACGCACCTCAGGAAGTGCTTAGGCATGCCCGGTTCATCGCGCCTCATAATGATGAGGATGGTGTGGCTAGGTACTTGCGGGAATTGCTGGACTTGTGACGGCGCCGCTACTTTGAGCCTTGACAAGCTCCAAGGCTACCAGACGCGGTAGATTCTCCAACGAATCCCCCTTCAAGAGCAGGGAGAGATACTCGACCGCAAGGGAGCCAAGTTCAACCCGACGGTCGGTCCATCGGGTCCAATGGGCATGGCCACCCTCCCAGTCATCCTCCAGCACGCAGGCTACGATATCTGTACCGAGAACGAGGCCTGCCCGCACGCACTGGAGTTCGAAATCCACGATCTGATTGAGCCTGTCTAAGACCGCGACCCGCTTTTGAAACACCAGTCGCATATTTTCAGGGGAGATGGTGTGGTATTCATCCGCACACACACTGGTGACTTGGATGTTTTTTTCCTCGGCGATCTCGTAGAGGTACCGCCGTTTGTCCTGCCTCGGTTCACGGCCGAACCCGACATCCTCAATATAGACCAATCCATCCTGGCAGGAAGGGGCGATATGACCGATCATCTGCCGGATCACAGAACGATAATCGAAGGTGACCCAATGAGTCTGCACACCGGGGGCTTCGCGCCTACCGACAAACACCAGAGGAAACTTGCGTTTCAGCAGTTGAAGGATATCATTGTCATCCCGATTGATACCGATCATCACCGCACCATCCGCCAGACTGATACGGGAGGAACGGTTCGCCGCGGTAGGACGGTTGTTGAGGATAAGCAGGTCGTAGCCGATTTTCTCAGCTGCCTCTTGGATACCAACGAAAAAGCGATAGAATTCGTTGCGCGATTCCACCGGAAACATGTTCTCGTAGGTAAAAACCGCGATCATGGAATTACGCCCGTGTTTCAGTTTTTGAGCTGCGAGATTGGGCACATATCCCAACCGGGCCGCGCACTCGAGAATCTTTTCCTTGGTTTCCTTGCCAACCCGGATGCTCTGGCCATCTTTACCATTGATGACCGCGGAGACTGTAGCGTACGAGACATTGGCCTCCTTCGCTACATCCATCAGGGTCACCCGTTTGAATTCCATGCTCAAAGGTACGCTCCTTGACTACATAACAGCGTACGAAGCGCATCAATGTCAAGGTGTTGGAGCTCTTTCCCCGAACGCACCGCAAGCGCGACCGCCGCTCCGGCGGCCTGCCCGATAGCACCACAGGAGGGGCTCACCCGCAAGCTGGCGTGCGCATCGAACTCGCAGGAGATGTTCCGGCCTGCAGCGAGGAGATTCGGCACCACAGCATTGAGCAGGCACCGGTACGGAATGGTATAGGAGGCCCCATCAGGAAGAAACACCGAATCGGTGGCAGCCCCATCGGGAGAATGCACATCGATAGGATAACCGCAGGTGGAGATGGCATCGGGGAACCGGGTCTGGTTGAGCACATCCGCTACGGTCAGCTGGTACAGACCCAGCAGGCGGCGGGAACTTCGGATACCGATGCGCGGACCAGACTGGGTAAGCCTGGCCTTGGAGAAACCAGGAACCCTACGGCGGAGGAACGCATACAGTTCCCATACCTGGCGACGGCCTTCCTGCTCAGCCCTTGAGAGCGAGAATGGCTGGACCGGATTCTCGCCATTCACCCTGGTCATATTCACTATCACTTCATTACGGGCATTGGTCTCAAAAACCAGGACTATATCCCGATCGAAGGTGATTTCGCCGCTGGCGATCCCGTTACGCATGATTTCCTGAAAACCCGAGCAGGAAAGCCGCTGAGCCTGTTTATGCAAACCCGCCTTAGGTGCGAGGAATGGGAATAAAGAGACTTCGGTATCCATAAGCGCACGGATGTGGTCGATATCCACATCCACCAGTTTGAAATTCATCGTCATTGGCTGGTCCTTACCGTCCTTAGCCCGTCCTTGAGTGTAAGGTGCTCCCGCCATCGCGATTAGGTCGCCATCGCCGGTCGCATCCACAAAATAGGAAGCCCGCACCATAAAACGAGTACCGCAGGAAAGGAGCTCCATAGCTGTGATACCATTATCGGAGCCCTTCTCCACCGCGGCGATTGTAGTATGGAACAGCAGTGTAGCTCCAGCTTCGGCAACCATCAACTCCAGCTCTCGCTTCATCCCTTCGGCATCGAAGGGCGTGACTGAATAGGTATACCCCGTTGAATCCACGATATGTCCCGGCGATAATCCTTTGGTGACCAGACGCATGATAAGCTCTTCGGGCAATCCCTGGATTACTTGCGTGCTACCGGCATGAAAAGTCATCATCGGCCCGGTACCACAGGCGGTGAGGCTTCCACCAAGGAATCCCTGTTCCTCCACGAGAAGGACCGAGATTCCTTCACGGGCTGCCGCGACTGCGGCCAAGGAGCCTGCTATGCCACCACCGGCGATTATAAGGTCGTACTGGAGAGAATCTTGTGCGTTCATATATTCCACCTATCTAGTATTCGGAATCACTTCATACCTGAGTTGACCATCGCGTTGGAAATCTTTTCCTGGAAGATAAGATAGACCACCATGATCGGTACGATTGATATGGTTGTAGCCGCCAGTTGCAGATGCCACTGCGGGAGGCCGTAGGAGTCGTTGAAGTTAGTGAGTGACAGAGGCAGCGTGAAATTAACCAGACTATTCAGGAACACCAGCGGTTCCAGATAGGTGTTCCAGACAGCGAGGAATGCGAGAATGGCGGCAGAACTAAGCACCGGTTTGGCGATGGGGAACATGATCCGCACGAATATTCCAAAAGGACCCAGGCCATCGATACGGGCCGCTTCCTCCAGCTCGATGGGGACGGTCACATAGAACTGACGGAGCAGGAACGCGGAGAACGCCCCCTGGGCACCGAAGATAGGGATGAGGACCAAGGGGACCAGTGAATCGTAAAAACCAAAAGCGCGCATTTGGGAGAACAGCGGAATGATGGTGACTTCTATCGGCATCATCAATGCGGTAAGCAACAGGAGGAAGGCCAGGTTTCTGCCTGGGAACCGCATCCGGGCGAAGGCATAGCCGGAAAGGGCGGCGACCACCACATTTCCCACTGTTGCGACCACCGCCACCAGCAAGGTGTTGGTATAATGCCGTGAGAACGGCTGAACTTGGAAAATCTCCATATAATTACGGAAGGCCCAGCTGCGGGGAAGCAAGGTTGGGGTCCCGAAGATATCGGCAGGATTGTTTAAGGAATTCACCAGCATCCACCAGAAGGGATAGACGAAGATGATGGCGAGAAACGCCAGGAGTATCCAATACGGGATTCTTGCTCCAATGCTGCTATGCTTCATAGTAGGATACCTTCTTGCGGAGCGACCACTGGGCGATGGTCAAGACAAGCACGATGATGAAAAGCACCACGGCTATCGACGAGGCATAACCGGTATTGAACATCTTGAAAGCTTGATGGTAGATGTAATACACCAAGACCATGGTTGAGCCTTCGGGTCCTCCATCGGTCATCAGCTTGATGGTATCGAAGACGCGCATGGATCCGATTATGGTGACGATGCTCACCATCAGCACGGTGGGCATAAGTAAAGGCAATTTAATCCTCCAGAACAGATGGAGACCCTTGGAACCATCGAGACGCGCGGCTTCCAGAACATCCGGCGGCATGTTGAGCACAGCTCCCATGAAAATGAGCACGTTCATGCCAAGGTTTTTCAGCACCCGGCTTACCACCACACTACCCATCGCCCAACCTTTTTCAAACAGCCAGTTGGGCCCGGCGATTCCCAATTGGTCCAGAAACCAGTTGACCGGACCAGCTGTCCCTCCTTGGAGCAGGTACTTCCAAACAATCGCCCAAGCGACACCCGAAGTAACCACCGGCAGAAAGATGATGGAACGGACAAACCGTGTGCCGTAGGCGCCTTTACCGAGATAAAGGGCCAGGGCTAGAGCGAGCAGCAGATTGAGGGGGACTACCCCGGCGGAAAACACCAAGGTGTTCACCAAGGATTTCGCGAACAAGGGGTCTGCGAGCAAATCTCGGAAATTCCCGACACCGTAGAACGCAGTTCCCCCAAAAAGCAGGTTTTTACTCTGAAAAGAATACACAAACACCATCACCAAAGGGGCGAGAACGAAGATGAAGAATCCGGCCATCTGGGGGGCGATGAAGCCCCATCCGGCGAGCGCTTCCTGGCGGTGCATGCGATGTAACGTCAGTTTTGGTGTATCTTTCATCTTCGTCCTCAAGGTTTGCTGGCGATTGGCCTATTTCATGTACTTTTTATAGACTGCGGCGACTTCATCCAGCACGGACTGCACATTGGCATTCGCATTCCAGAGTTTGTCGAAGACCATACGCGACTCAACTTCAATCTGCGGGTACTGCAGGTGGGAAGGAAGCACACGGCCGGTCTTGATGGAATCGCCTACCGCGGCCTTCATGTCCTGGGCGGCGATAGCTTTATTAGAGGTTAAAAACGATTCGGATTCAAGCACTGATTTGCGGGCTGGCGGCCAGATTCCGGCCATCGCGGCCACAGAGGCCTTGTTCGTCATATAGGCGACCAGTTCACTTGCGAGAGCGACGTTCTTGCCCTTGGCATTGGCACCGATGGCAGCCTGACCGATAACGGGCACATCACCTTTGGGTCCGGCGGGCATGGGAGCGATTCCCCAAGCGAAACCAGCATCCACCAGTTTTGATACGCGGGAAACCTGACCGACAGTCATGGCGGCGCTGCCAGCGAAGAAATCACTTTGGTTGCCTGGAGGAACCACGGAAGCATCAGTATAGACCATGGCGTGGAACAATTTGACAGCGGCAACCGATTCCGGGGTATTGATCAGGACTTTGCCATCCTCGGTCCAGAAATCACCACCGTAGGAGCGTACGATTGGCGCGAGATTATGCAGGACACGCGCTTCGAAGCCAGCGCCATCGACTGTCTGGAAGCCCCAGACTCCGGTGGCGTCTTTGATCTGCTTGCTGGCAGTCCGGAAGGTATCCCAATTCCAAGTTCCGGCGGCGATCAGCTCGGCAGGACTCTTGGCTCCCGCTTTTTTGAAGAGGTCTTTGTTGTACAGGATGAAGAAAGGCGAAGTGGAGAACGGGATGGCATAGACACTTCCGCCCTTGCTCCAAAGTGCCAGCGCTTGCGCTGAAAGGTCGTCGGGTTCATAATTCTTCATCGCGGTATCGAGCTTCGCGAGCAGGTTGGAGGCGATGAACGCAGGAGCCGCGGTTTCCAATACCCAGAATACATCAGGTCCCCCTGACCCTTGCAGCTCAAGCGAAAGCTTGGTGTTGTAATCTGCGAATGGAATGGACTCGAAGGTTGTGTTGATCACGATCCCTTTGGATTGCGCGAAGCCTTGCACGAAAGATTCGAGCAAAGCAATCTGGTCCTTGTTGCTGGTCCAGGTGGCGATGGTGATGGCAACCGGCGAGGTGGGTTTGGCTGCTTCCTGGGACCCCGCGGCAAATAGCGCAGCTGTCGATACGATCAGAATCAACGCGACTAGCAGCACGGACAACGGCTTGCGAGCGTGGACATACGAGTTTTTCATAATTCCTCCTTGTTTGGGTGAAACAGTTGATTAATCGTTTAATCAAACCAAGGCTATCGTAAACCATGTTTGCTCAGCCGTCAACATAAATCTTCAATCTTCCATTCAATAGAGACCGGGTAATGAAAGGGCTATCAATTTCGTGCCAGGCACAAAGTTGACAGACGACAGACGGTTTCACAGTTGTGGCGAAGCCGTGCCGCCCAAGTCCTGAGTGGTTGCACTGATGTGTGTAGGAGGTTATTGAGGGTTTTATGAAGGAATTTCGTGCGGAAGCCTAGTTGAGGGTTTTTAACAACTCCATACACACCAAATACATCCTGGGGATATGGAACGGGCCTTTGTAAAGGTTGCCCTTCAATGGTGTCGATAAGGACCCATCCCGGTGCAGGTATCCATACCATTCGCCATAGGTATCATCAGCGAAACGCTCATGCACATAGGTGTGCACCTTGAGGAAATTTTCTTCGTAGCGTGATTCTCCCGAAAGGCTGAAAGCCATAAGGTTCGCGATAGCCGCCTCGTTCTGCGGCCACCAGAACTTCATATCGTGCCAGTATTCTGTCGCGCTCTTACCAAGAGCATCCCGGAAATAGATGATCCCGCCATAGTCCTTATCCCAACCCAAGGTCCACATCCAATCGAGCATCTTAAGACCGAGCTCCTTGAGGTGCTGGTCGCCACCACGGTTGCGCGCCTCGTTCATGATGAACCACGCGCCTTCGATGGCATGTCCTGGATTGAGCAGACGGCCCTCGAAATGATCAACTTGCACGGTGCCATCCGGAGCGCACTGCTCGAGCACAAGGGACAATTCCGGACGCACAAAGTAGTTCTCTATCTCAGCGATGAACGAATCGATCATAGTGTTGAGGGCTTGGGTGTGTTCCGGGCAGGCCTTTCGAAGCTCCTGGGCGGTGTTCAACAAAATCATGGGAACGCCAAAACCTCTTGAGGGTGCGTTCTCCTGGTTGAATTTTGGTAGGAGTATCCCCGGGGTATCGCGGTAGAACAGCACCCGCTGGAATAATTCGTAGGCTTTTTGCGCATATTCCTTACGCCCCGAGGCCCGGCTATACGCGGCCCAGCCGATGATGGCGAACGTCTCGCTGAAGAAATACCGCAATCGTTTGATGACTGGTTTGCCAGTGGCGGTCACGCGGAAGAACATCCGTCCATCTTCATCAAAACAATGCTGCTCCAGAAAATCGACAAGGGAGTCGCAGACCTCCAAATAGTTTGGACGTTGCTCGACCTCAAGATACGCGGTGGCGAAAGTCCAAAGCGCCCGGCCCTGGAACCATACCGACTTGTCGGTCTCCAGCAAGGATCCATCCCGGTCAAGCCCGGTGTACATCCCCCCATTGACCTTGTCCAGGCCATGCTCGATCCAGAACGGCAATATGCTTGTGGTAAGTCGCCGGTGGTATTCCGAAAGCAAAAGGTTGGTGTCCATGATGCATCTCCCTGCAAGGGGATGCTAGTACGAATGCAGTTGGATGTCAATCAACAACTGGGGTAAACCAAGACGAAGAAAGGCCTGCATCAATCGCTTGGTTATCCGAAAACCTCTTCCTTCAGCGGCATCGCCACCATCGCTCCAGCGCGGGAAACCTTGAGGGAAGAAGCTTTGCAGGCCAGCCGAAGGCTTTCCTTGATATCGAAACCCCGCACTCGCGAGGCCAAGAGGTATCCGATGAAGGTATCCCCGGCTCCGGTCGTGTCCACCACGGGAAAGTTGATGATATCCCCTTTCTCGCGGATACTCTTAAAACCGTAGTAGGCCCCGTGTTTTCCTGCAGTAAGAATAATCTCCTGTGAAGGGAACTGTGCAACCAACGTATCGACAATTGTGGAAAACGAAGTATCCAAGGGTAAACGCGCTAGTTGCGCACCTTCAATCTCGTTCACCAAGAGCATCTCCACGGCATCCAGGGGCAGCTTGAAAATGTCAGCCGAGAACGGGGCGGGGTTGAACCAGATCCGTAGACCCTTCGCCTTGGCCTTAGCCATGATATAGGCCATGTCATTGATCTCGTGCTGCAATACCAGATAATCTCCAGCGTTGAAATGCGAGAGGGTCGAATCGATCTCTGCTCGTGTGATGCGATGGTTGCCACCGGCATAGAGGACAATGGAGTTCTGGCCTTGATCATTCACTTGGATGAGGGCTTGCCCTGAGGCTTGGTCATCAACCTGGATAAATTGCGTATGGACTCCGTAACTCTTCAACAGATCGATCAGGAATATCCCATCCTGCCCTACCTTACCGGCGTGGTAGACCTCAAGGCCTGCTTTCGCAATCGCCGCCGATT
The DNA here is from genome assembly GCA_002428625.1 of Sphaerochaeta sp. UBA6084. Taxonomy (GTDB): domain Bacteria; phylum Spirochaetota; class Spirochaetia; order Sphaerochaetales; family Sphaerochaetaceae; genus UBA6084. The sequence continues at coordinate 193,043 of DIXI01000036.1, read as the reverse complement.
GATTCGCGCCCTTTCCACCAGCGCTTTTCACCAGCGCGGTGCTGGAGATAGTCTCACCTTCCACCACGATATGGGGAACTGAGAATACCAGATCGATATTGAGCGAACCATAGTTGAGAATCTTCATACAGCCTCCGAGACCCTTTTTTCGAATGGCTCCAGCTTAGTGCAAGCTGTGTGCGTTTGTCAAATGATTGCATACAACCCTGCTTGCAAGTCACCCCAGTTTTCCCTCATACTGTGATTCCTGAGGAACCTACTGGATATGTCATCATGCATCACTCAATTCAAAGCCGCGGCTTTCGACCTAGACGGAACCTTGCTACGGAGCGATAAAACAATTTCCCTACAAACCCAAGCCGTGGTCCACCAAGTCGCCGACGCCGGAGTGGTGACGATCCTGGCTACCGGAAGGACCTTGGATACCGCTCATAAATTCTATAACGAACTACAGATGAAAACACCGCTCATTTGCTACAACGGCGCTTGTGTGATCGAATTCCCATCAGGGACAGAGCTCATGCATCATAAACTGAGCGAAGCCATCTCTCGGGCGATTGTCCGTTACTCACGAGAATATGGCCTTGCCTTGCATGCATCGATGAATCACGAGCTCTACTTCGAGCCTGATAGTGTGGAAGCGAACAGCTATGACATCCTCAGCCGTACAACCGGTCACACGGTTGATTTCGATGAAATATCGGACTTGCGTTTCACCAAGGCCATGTACGTCGGTGATGAATCCATCATTGAACAGGTCCGCGCCCGCCTTGAGGGCGACTTTCCCAAAGCCTTGTACATGGTGTATTCCTTCAAGAACTACTTTGAGATCATGAGCATCGAAGCAAGCAAACGCAATGCCTTGGAGTTTGTCCTAAAGCAGTATGGAGTAGAGGCCAAGGATACCATCGCTTTTGGCGACGCGGAAAACGACCTTGACATGCTGATGTGGGTAGGTCATGGCGTGGCGATGGGCAACGCTCCACCCCATGTGATCGAAGCAACGCAGCACATCACAGAGTCGAACGACCAAGAGGGAGTATCCAAATACCTCCGCCAATTTGGGTGTCTGTAGCCCTAATAAACACTGAGGATTTAGTTCCTGAAACCAAATCCACCCTCGCAGTGAGCCAAAATAACCTGCTTCCAATTAGCCATCTAGCTATCTGGAATGCAGGTCGTTGAATAATTTTACTATTCTGATGCCAGTCTACATCTTATCAAAGCACATGGATTGAATCAGGATCGAAGGAGAACGCCATCTCCTCGCCTTCGTCATACACTCGCTTGGATGTCGGATTGTTATCGGAAATCTCCACATCCCAAGCTTCGAACTTCAAGCGATAGTCCTGGGTGGTGCCCATATAGACACTCTTGGTCACTGTCGCGGTGAAACCTTGTTTTCCAACAAGCACAGACTCAGGACGGACCACAACACGGACGTCGGTACCTTTCGCCCGTTTTTTATACACGGGTACATCAAACACCACACCGCGGATTTCCACCTTGGCGCGGGTTTCGGTGCTTTCAACAATCTTTCCATCAAGTATATTGGCCTTTCCAATGAAATTCGCTACGAATTCATTTGCTGGATGCTGGTATACCCGTTGGGGAGTATCAACCTGCTGCACAATCCCATCCTTGAGAATGACGACTTTATCGCTCACTGCCATCGCTTCGGACTGGTCGTGGGTAACGTACACCGTGGTGATTCCAATCTTCTTCTGAATACGGCGGATCTCATCGCGCATATGCACCCGAAGCTTGGCGTCAAGATTCGACAACGGCTCATCAAAGAGCAGCACCGACGGTTCCATGACCAACGCACGGGCAAGGGCCACCCGCTGTTGTTGTCCACCAGACATCTGGGAAGGAACCCGTTCTGCGAAATCGTCCATCTGAACCATGTTCAAGGCTATATGCACCCGCTTAACAATCTCATCCTTAGGCACTTTCTTAAGTTTGAGACCGTAAGCGATATTGTTGAATACGTTCAGATGGGGGAACAGCGCATAGTTCTGGAACACCATGCCAATATCCCGCTTATCAGGAGTCTTGCTGGAGACATCCTGGTCCTGGATCAGAATCTGTCCCGAAGTAGGCATCTCGAAGCCCGCGATCATCCGAAGCAAAGTGGTCTTACCACATCCGGAAGGGCCGAGCAGGGTGAAAAACTCACCAGGCTGGATATCGATGTTCACTTGCTGAACGGCTTTCACCTCGCCTCTGGTGGCTGTGGTGAAGGTTTTCGTAAGGTCTTTCAGTTTTACTGGTTTGGCTGCATTATTCATATCAATATCCCGCTCCTAAGTCGATACTCATTTTCTTTAAAATCAGACTCATGGCTCCCATGACCAGTCCGACAATACCAATCAGAACCAAGCAATACGCGTTTGCGGCTCCATACAATCCTTGGTCGACCTGGTTCATGATGGCGACCGTAAGCATCTGCCATTTCGCCGACACCAGGAAGATGATGGTGCTTACCAAAGTCATGCCGCGGATGAATGCATAGGCAAGGCTTGAGAAGAACACCGGTTTGATCAGCGGTATGGTGACAGAGGTGAAGACCTTGTTGCTGCTGGCTCCACACACCGTCGCGGCCTCTTCAATCGAAGGATCGATCTGTTTGAGGGCGGCTATGGCCGACCTCGTCCCTACCGGCATGCTGCGGATCACCAACGCGACCACAAGAATCACACTTCCACCAGTGAGGATGAGAGGAGGCGTGTTGTAGGTAAGCACATAGCCAAGTCCCATAACCGTACCGGGGAGCGCGATGGCCATAAGAATGGAGCTCTCAAGCAACCTTTTCCCTGGGAAAGTCTTACGGACAATGATAAACGCCGAGACAAGCCCTAGGATAACCGCGATTGGCGTGGAAAGGGCTGAAAGGATGGTGGAATCGACTATATATGGCATACCGATGGTAAACACATATTTCATCCACCGCCAGGTAAGGGAATAATCAACACCCCATAACCGTACAAATGCACCATACGGGACCAACGCGTACATTGCCATGACCAGAATCGATATCGCCATGCAGAACGTGTAGACAGGGATGGTCGCTTTCTTATTACGGATCAAAACCCGGTCTTTCGCTGCTTTTCCAGTTACGGTGACATAGGATTTCTTACCGATGACCTGGTGCTGGAGGATGAAGCCCAGCATGGAGATGAGAAGGAGCAGAACAGCAAGCGCCGTGGCTCCCGCCATGTCGTACGATCCGATTCCCTGCTGATATATCTGCACGGCCATAGTGGTGTAGTTGCCTCCGATGACGATTGCATTGCCAAAGTCAGCCAGCGATTGGATGAAGATGAGCAACGCTGCATTCGCTATGCCGGGAATCATGAGCGGCAGGGTGACTGTGGTGAACACTTTCCACTGTGAAGCGCCGAGAGCTTGCGAAGCCTCCTCGACCGAGGGGTCGATATTCTGCAGGAGATTCGTAAGCATGAGCACACCGATAGGAAAGAACGAAAGTGTCTGTGTGAGCATCAGTCCCCAAAAGCCATAGATATCCGTACGGATCCCGAGAAGTGTCCGGGTGACAAGTCCGCTGCGCCCGAATAACAGAATGGCGGCAAGGGAGATGACAAACGGAGGAGAGATCATGGGAAGGACAGAGAGGATCTTGAAAAGCCTTTTGGAGGGAATCTTCAGGTAAGTGATCGCATAAGCGAAGATAAAGGCGATGAACGTCCCCACCGCGCTTACCGAAAGCCCTAGCTTGATGGTGTTCCAGATGACATCCAGGTTGTATGGCAACCGGATGATTTCGTTATAATGGTACAGTGAGAGTTTCCCTTGATGGAACAGACTTTCCTTAAGTATGGTGAACAGTGGGATGAGGATGAACATCACCACCACAATCAATACGGACAGGACGGAGACCAGCAGGATGGGATCCCTGAAGGTGAACCTCATCTGTTGGAAATATTCACTGAATTTGTTTCTCTTAAGCGACTGGACGCCGGTTTCTTGTATGCTCACAGAACATTCTCCTCATCTGTAGATCGAGAGAAGGGAGACGGCTTTTCAGCCATCTCCCTTTAAGGGTCAGTTCATCATTTCGGAGGTTGCGTTCTGGTAAGAGTGTTGAATTTCTCCAAGAAAGCAGCGCGGTTTTTTCCGGCCCAGATATCATCCTGTTTGATCAGTTTGGTATCCTTGAGCTGGACAACTTCTTCTGGAGGAATGGCGTTGGGGTTGGTCAGGAACTGCAAGGCGGCGACCGTCTTGCCAAGTTCCTGTGCTGCGGGAGTGAGGCACCAGTCCACAAACTTCTTGGCTGCATCGAGTTCCTTGGCACCCTTTATGATAGCGACAGCGCCGATCTCGTAACCGGTACCATCCTGAGGAGCGCCGAACACCATGTGGGCATAACCTTCGCGTTTGAAGGCGATGGCGTCATGCAGATAACCGATGGTCAATCCGACTTCATGAAGCTGGACCATGCGCCCACCAGCGCTACCGGATTTGGTGTACTGGCGCACATTCGCGTTCAATTTCTGCAGATACTCCCAGCCTTTCTCCTCGCCCATGAGCTGCAGGGCAGTCACCAGGACGTTGTAAGCGGTGCTGGAGGAACCGGGGTGCGCGAACACGATCTCGCCTTTCAGGCGTGGGTCGAGCAGGTCGTTCCAAGTCGTGGGCATCTTCATACCGACTTTGTCCAACCATTCCTGGTCAGCCACAAAGCCAAGATAGCCGCTGTAGATACCGGTCCAAGCACCATTGGGATCCTTGAACTGAGCGGGAATGACGGCCGCGGTGGGGGACACATAGCGTTCCAGAAGACCGAGGTTGTCAGCTTCGATGAAAGTGAGGGATCCGCCGCCGTACCAAATGCTGGCCTGGGGGTTCTCTTTCTCAGCCTTGATCCGGGCGAGGATCTCTCCACCGCTCATGCGCACGAAACTGGTCTTGATTCCGGTGGCTTTCTGGAATTCAGCCGCGACGAGCGCAGCGTGTTCCTCGAGCAGTCCGGCATAGATCGTGAGGGTCTGGGGAGCAGTAGCCTGCTGCCCTTGCGCAAAGACACTCATGGTACCACAGAGAGCTATCACCAATAGGGTGATGATGAACTTCTGCATGCTAGTACTTTTCTTCATACTTCATACCTCCGTATGTTACTTATCAGTCCACAGACTGACTGATTGCCTATCATTGTGCCCCGATTACTCAAAAAGCACAAGTAAAACCACTTTAAAAACTGTACTCCGACTGGTCGATTTCCGAGAGGTAGAACGACTCCTGACCACTTTCGGATTTATTTTGAAAGAGCATATGGAACAACAAATCCACCACCGCATGTTCGCAAAGCCGGGACAATATAGATATCTCAGAGAGCACCGCCGTGTGGGCAGAGGTAAGAATTACATGATCGCACCATTTGATGATGGGAGAATTGGCGAAGTTGGTGAGACACACCACCGGAATATGTTTGGAATGAGCGATCTTCAATGTCAAAGCCACAAGCTTGGATCCACCGGAATGAGTGATTCCAAACGCGACATCGCCCATCTGCATGTTGCGTGCCTGCATCAACGCCCGTTCGGGCACCACCTCGCAGAAAGTCTTCAGGCCGAGCTTGCCCAACTTATAGGAGGCATCCATCGCTACATTCAAAGAATTCCCTGCAGCGAAAAAATAAATGGCTTTGGCTTCCAGCAAAAGAGCCACAACCCGCGCTAGACCATTCATGTCAATCGAGTTGAGGGTGTTACGGAGATTGTTGACGGAGATGTCCAGAATCCGATCCTGGATAGAGGGGAAATCCCCCGAGCCATTCGCATTCAAACGGTCTTTCTCGCCGATGGTCAGGCTTCGGATGATTTCGACTTTCATCTGATAGTAACCAGCGTACCCAATTTTGCGTGAGAAACGGATGATGGAAGCTTCGCTTACCATGCAGGCTTCGGCCAACTCGGTCACAGTCATACCGGGCACTTTGTCCAGCATGATGCTGAAGTAATCAGCTATCTTTTTCTCTGTGGGCGAAAATGAGGGATTCAGGCTATGCATTGCATGCAGAAAATCCTGCCGGATGTCGTTGACTTCCATTAAGCCCTCTTTTATTAAGTTTTTCTTCAGACAGTCTTATGGTATGAAGCTTTTCTTCATCTGTCAATCAAAATCGGTAGAAATCTTTTGTCCCGACCGCTATACTAGAGATATCAGGGGGGGGGACAGATGGCAGCAGATGATATGGTCATACTCAACATGAATCCCGGGTGGGACCATTGGCTCTTTGTCAAAACCCCTCCCCCCTTTGAAAATATCGTCCGCGCCGATTCTCTCATCAAGATGGTCTCAGGCAAAGGCACCAATGTAGCGCGGGTGCTGAACACCCTGCGTTTCACCCATTACCGCTGCATAAGCCTGATAGGGGGCGAAGTGGGATCCTTGATCGAAAACGATCTTGCGCATGAGGGCATCCTCTCCCAATCGTTCAAAGTCAAAGATGAGAGCAGAATCAATTTCTGCGTTATTCGCGAATACGACCATAATGCCCTTCAGCTCTTCAACGAGCCCGGCCCAATACTGACTTCTGAGGAGGCCGCTGGATATGTCGGCTTTGTACGCAAGGTTCTGAATCAATCCCCTTCGTCATCGCTGGTCATAAGTGGATCAGCAGCACGAGGACTTACTGCCAGGCATCTCAACGAACTGGTCGGTTATGCAGTGGCGGATGGGCATCCAGTTTGCGCTGATATAGGAGGAGAATGGTTGAAAAACATCGTCTCCTTCCCCATCTCCGTGCTTAAAGTGAACCGCGAGGAGTTCCAGCTTGCGTTTGGGATCGATATGGATTCCCAGATCGAGGTGGAGAGCTTCAGGCAAGCTCATGGAATCGGCACCATCATCATTACCGATGGGGGAAAGGGCTGCATAGGTTGGAATAGCAGAGGACAAATAGTGAAAGCCTCGGTGTCCGATCCTCCCCACAGCGTCGGCTTCACCGCGGGATGTGGTGATTCTTTTCTCGCAGGATACTTGGTGGCCTGTTCACGCGGATTGGATTTCCACGGAGGATTGGTTTACGCAAACGCCTGTGGTATTGCGAATACCCTCAGTTTTGGCCCGGCATCTTTCACACTTTCTGAAGTTGAGAGCTGCTTACCCTACGTACAAGTGGAGAACCAATGATGCATGGTTATCTAGGAATCGATATCGGCACGACCAACACCAAACTATTGGTTGTAGGACAGAATGGATCGCTTCTGACTTCGGCAAGCGAAAAAACCCCGGTGCTCACTATAGATGGTCTGATCTATTTCGATCTTGCAAGGATTGAAGCCATTGTCGATGGGTTTCTACAGATGGCAGCCCGCATGTGCGAAATCAAGAGCATTGGATTTTCCACGGTGGGGGAATCGGTGGTCCCGATCAGAGGTGGGAAGGCCGTCCATCCTCCTCTCATGTGGAATGAGGCCAAGGCCCTTGACACTCCACAGGAGCTCTCCTATCTGAACAACGAAAGTCGATTTGGGATTTCCGGGCGACACCCCAACAATCTGTATACCATTAATAAGATTCTTTGGATGACTCGCAACCTCCACCTTGGCAAGGTGGAGCTCTGGTTGCCGCTATCCTCCTATTTCGTGTATCGCAAGACAGGTGTCGCTTTATGGGATTACTCGCAAGCCAACCGCACCTATGCGTATGACACCCATCAGCGCTGCTGGAATACGAAGATAATGGAACATTTCAACCTAGAGGAATTCGCTCCTATCCGGATGATGGGCACGGCCTGTGGCGAAGCAGACGGCATCACCTATGGTCTTGGAGGACATGACCACATTGTGGGTCTTTTCGGCTTGAAGACCATCAGCGGGACCTCCTCACCCCTTTACTACGATTCAATGGGCACCTCCTGCCTGTTGGCCTTGCTGGTGCAGGGTTCTGAAGAAACATTTGGTGGCGATCGAACCTACAGCCCCCAGGGAGGCGGAATAGGTGGCGGGTTCAGCGAGAATGAATATATCATAACCCGTTCCTTCAGATTCTATGGCCGCGCATTGGAACAATTGATGTCTTGGGCAAGGTTGGCGGCCAGCGATGAAACTTTCGCAAGCCTTAATCAACGCATACTCGCGGAATTTCCGACAGAAGTGGCCGCACGTTTCTCTATCGATGGAGATTTCCTTTCCGGGAACCACGCCAGCACCCACATGCAGATTCAAGACCTCAAGATCGGCTCTTCGTTTGAACAATTGATGCTCAGCATGTATGCCTACCTAGGTACCATATCCAGAGTGATGGTAGATGATCTGAATCGATTCCATCACATGGAGAACATCCCCTACTTCGCCGCTGGCCGGGCGACCGCGAACCGGTTGCTCATCACTCTGAAGGCCAGTGCTCTTGAGCGTCCGATCACCATCGTGAACACCCCTGACCTGTCGGCTCTTGGTGCGGTGGTGGTCGGTATGCAGGCTTCCAAACAGATGCAACCACTAGAGAATATGAACAGCATCCTTTTACGTAGGGAGATAATCGAACCACATCCACAATACTCCGCTTTTATGACCCGTACGAGAGCTTTATACCTTAACGATAAGTAGATTGAGATACAGATTACGTGATTTATAAGGAGATAGATATGGCATTGACAACACTGGCGGCAGTCCTAGCGGACGCAAAACAGAAGAACTACGCAGTTCCCGCTTTTAATTTCTGGACCTTCGAAGATGTGGTGGGCATTCTGGCTGCCGCGCAAGAAAAGCATTCGCCCGTAATTCTGATGGCGAGCCCCAGTTGTGTCACCCATCTGGGTTTGGCGGTGATAGGTCATATCGTGCGTGAACGGGCTGCCTTGGTTGATATTCCAGTCGTGCTGCACTTGGACCATGCTGAAGATCTCGCCTTGCTTGTGCAGGCGATGCACCATGGCTTTACCTCCATCATGTACGATGGATCCAAGCTGCCGATTGACGAGAACATCGCCAATACCCGCTACGCAGTGCAAGTCGGCAATGCGTTGGGAGTCTCGGTGGAAGGAGAGATAGGCAAGATGGGCAAAGGAGAGGAAGGCGAAGCTGGAAAGCAGATCCTTACCGACCCTGAGGAAGCTGTCCGCTTTTGTGCCGAAACCGGGGTTGACGCACTTGCCATCGCAGCAGGAACCATGCATGGAATGCAAACCCAGCAAGCGAACATCCGATTTGATATTGTTGAGGAAATATCACAACGCGTGAGTACTCCGCTGGTGCTCCATGGATCCAGTGGCGTCCGTAATGAGGACCTCCCTCTGTTGAGCAAGACCGGTATCTGCAAAATCAATTTCGGTACCAAACTCCGCAGCACTTTTGTGGAAAGCTGCCGTGATTCACTTTCCAAAGATCCTTCCTTGAAAAACCATGTAGTGCTTTTGGATAAGGCTGGGAAGGCCGTCGGGGAAATTGTGAAAGACAAGATCTCGCGGCTTGGCTCCGAGAACCAGGCTTGACGCAAGGACCTGCCATGACAGAAAAGACCGATCAGGTCCTGGTTCTAGTCACCGGAATTCCAGGTGTGGGAAAATCATCTCTTGGACGGAAGATCGCTTCCGCCTTCAATATCCTGTATGTCGATTATGACACCGTCTGCCAACCCTTCCTAACGGATATCTGGCGACGGCAGGAAATTAAAGGCACCTATGCGCAGTTTTGTCTTGACTGGAGGGAAGCAAGCTACGGCACCTTCTGGAATCCCCTGATGGAGAACCTTTCATTGGGAAACCATGCCGTGGCGTCGGCTCCGCTTAGCAAGGAAAGGGCGAATCCAACCTTTTTTCAAGATTTCAGACAGAGGGCCGCAAATCGGTTCTCTGTACTGAACATCCACCTGGATGCAAGCAAAGAATACCTTAGGCAGCGTTTGATTGAGCGCGGTGAGGAGCGGGACTTGGAGAAGATTGCGAAATGGAATGATTTCCATGCCTCGCATCAACAGATTCCCCTCGTGTGGGATGCTGACCGTATCATCCGCATCACTATGGAATCCGGCATGCAACCTTTTGAAGTGGTCAAGCCAATCCTCGATAAAATTCTACTCAATTGAGAAAACCGCCTGCGACCTTGCGTGCAGACTCCATCACAGCACCATATCCTTGGATTTAGAGACCTTGGTGAAAACCAGTAGGGAGGCGATGGTGAATAAGGTGAGGATGGTCGCAACTGCGGCCGCAGGACCATAGGTTCCACGCGATACCAAGGTGTAGATACCCAACGTGAGCGTGATGGTACCTGAATTGTACAGGATGATCGAGGTTGACAATTCCGTGATGATGGTGACCCAGCTCAAGATGCCGCCGGATATGATCCCGTTGGACATCATGGGAACCGTGATACGGAAAAAAGTCTTCATTTTTGAAGCACCCAGACTGATCGCGGCTTCCTCAATGGTGAGGGGTATCTGCTGAAGTATCGCCACGCTGCTTCTGATGGTATAGGGAAGCCTTCGGATGCACATGGCTATGATCATGATGGCAGCGGTACCGGTGAGCACGAAGGGTCTCTGGTTGAAGGAGATGACCAAGGCGATTCCGACAACCGAGCCAGGGATTATGTACGGAACCATGGAAAAGGTGTCGATGACATTGTTGATGACATTCCTTCGCCTTACCACCATGTAGGCGATGATGATGGCAAGCAGGATGATGATGGCCAGTGAGATACCTCCGATGAAGAGTGTGTTGGGAATCGCGTTCCCCATTCGTTTGAAAGCCAATCGATAGCTGTTCAGCGAGTATCCGGAAAGGAAGACAGAGCCTGAGGCGGTGGTCTTGAGGAACGAGGTGTAGATCACATACACCTGTGGAAGCATGGAGATGGAAACCAGACCATATGCATACACATGGATGAATATGTTCAAAAGGCCTTTGGCTTTCTTGCGCTCGATGGTATGCATCGCGTTTATGGTGAAATTGTAATGGCTGGCAAGTAGTTTCTGCACCATAAAGACCAATGCGGTGATCAGAATGGCGACGACACTGATTGCAGCTGCGAAATTATGATTCACCCCGGTCTCACCCACATATTGTTTGTAAATCTCCACCGGAAAGGTACGATAGCCCTCGCCAATCAGCAACGGTGTGCCGAAATCGGCCAACGACCTCATGAAGACCATGAGAAAAGCAGCTAGGATGGAGGGCATGCACAAGGGCACCACTACTTTCCAGAACCGATTCATCCCTGAGCAGGCGAGATTCTGGGAAGCTTCGAGCAACGTGTTATCGATGTTTTTCAAAGCTCCGGAGACATAGAGGAACACGAGTGGGAAAAGCCGGGTAGACAGCACGAGCAGAATACCCTTGAAACCATAGATACTGGGAAGTTCATATCCAGTGAGCGTGCTTATGAATTTTGTGATGATACCCGAACGACCTAAAAGCAGAATCCAGGAATAGGCTCCTATGAATGGTGCTGACATGGAGCACAGGATGATCATGATCTGCAGGAAATTCCGTCCACGGATATCGTACATATTGTAGAAATACGCGAGAGGAATCCCCAATGCGAGTGATAAGGCTGTGACTGCGAAGGATATCTTGAAACTATTCACCAATGTCTGGGAATAGTAGCGTTCTCCGAAAAAACGTTTGAAATATTCTAGACTGAAGGTTCCAGCCTCACCGATGACCGACTCCTTGAGTACGCTGAACAAAGGGTAGAGAAGAAACAGCAGATACAGGCCCAGTATGCTCCAACTCATCACCGTCCAGACTTCGAATTTCCGCTTAGTGTTGATCATGCGGCTACCCTTTCTGCGGCACCCATGGCAAGGAGGGTGAAATACTCACCCTCCTTGATTGTTAAGGAGAGATTGGGAACGATGGTGTTGCCTCCATCTATTTTAACCGCAAGCTTGATACTGATGTCGACATTCATTTCGCACGTTCCCCTGAGAGAGTGATTTAATTGTACTTGGCCCAGATCTTCGCGAAACGATCCAGAATGGCACGTTGGTTCTTGGCGATGTACTCAAGGTTCTCGGGCACTACCTTGATCTGCCCGATTGGAGTAAGCACCGCATTGGTGGTGGGTATATTGGTATTTGCATGTCTGGCGGTTGAGCCTGCGTACAGTTTTTGGGCTTGGTCGGATACAATGAAGTCCATGAACAGTTTGGCGTTGTCCATATTCTTCGCACCCTTTATGATAGCCGATGCGAATGGAGAGTTGGTTGTGCCTTCCACTGGATATACAATCTCGACTTTGTCACCGAAGCCTTCCTCAATATAGGTTACACAGGGGGCTTCGTACGTAAGAGCGACGACATACTCGCCATTGAATACACCTTTGTAGACCGCGGATGAGCTTGAGGTCATAATGCCGTTCAGATTCTGCACCAGGCTCTCGATATAATTCCAAGCTGCATCGCTTTCATAATCGCCACCACCCATCACCACCAGCATGGTTGAAAGCTGGCGCCATGCGCTGGAACTTGCTGAAGGATCAGCACTTACGATCTTGCCTTTCAAGACTGGATTCAACAGGTCCTTATATCCCTTGATCTCCACCCCGAGCTTCTTCGCAAGTTCCCTGTTGACCAGTAGATTCACAATCTGAGTAGTGTTCCATGTGAGTTTCCCGGTTGTATTGCGGAACATAGCCGGCAGATTCTTATCGTTGGCAGCTATATAGGTCTCGAAGTTATCCCCCATGTTGAGGTAATCGGAATAGAGCAACCCTCCAAACATCACATCACCCTGTGGATTGGCCGCCTCTGCCTTGATTCGGGTTTTCAATTCCCCTGCTCCACCTTGGACCAGATCGATTTTGACACCATATTTTGCAGTGAAAGCATCCATGATCATGTTGTACTCGTCATCATACACGGTAGAGTAGACCGACAGGCGTCCACCCCCAACCACTGGCGTGGCCGCAGTCGCTTCCTGAGCCCCTGTGGCAAACACCAGACTCCCTACCAGCAACAATAACGCTATCAACAGGCAACTTGTCTTCCTTACGTACATGAGATTCCTCCTTACACAGCTGAAAGTCCATAAATAGACATGATGAAATCGTACCACGGGCATATATAACTGTCAAGAATTTTATTTGACATGAAATTAATTTCATGATAGGATGTTTTCCATCACCCCGGATGTACACATCAAAGGAGTAGCCATGGACCAAATCGATCTCTTGAAAACCCCGCAATGGGAAGTTCGGCTACGAGCCATGTATGGCAAACTTGGCGTCACAGAGCAACGAGTCGCTGATTTCTTGAAAATGAACACAGACCGCATCCTTGACATCTCTATCGCGGAAATGGCGAAAGAGGCTCAGGTGAGCGAGTCCACGGTGGTCCGATTCTGCCGGCATCTTGGGTACAAAGGCTTGAAGGAATTCAAAATATACTTTGCGCAAGAGCGAAGCAAGCCATCCCAAGCCATCGATGGGGGCATAAACTTCAATGATAGCTTGAAGGATTTGAAATCCAAAATTTTCCAAGGAAGCGTCAACGCCTTGCATGATTCACTTGAGACACTTGACGATGTCGAATTGGAACGCGCGGTAGAGGTCCTGCACCATGCGCGGAATATCGATATCTACAGCATCGGCGGTTCAACACCTATCGCAAACTACACCCGGCATCAATTTATGAAAATCGGTGTGCGTACAAACGTATACAATGACAAAGACTCCCAACGCCTATCCATCACCCAGCTTTCCAAAGATGATGTGCTGATCGCCATATCCTGTTCAGGCGAAACGCGGGAGATTGTTGAATCTATGGGATATGCCCATGAGCAAGGCGCAACAATCATCTGCATCACCAATTCACCTAATTCGCATCTTGCCCGGATTTCCGATATACGGCTGATCAATACCGGCGCACGATTCTTCCGGGACGATATGAATGCGTACTCCAGGCAGGCGCAACTGGCTACAGTGAATATCCTTTTCGCAGGAGTTGCTTTACGTAAAGGGAATACGAAGGTTGATGATGCGCGCTAAACCAATCTGCAAGGAGATCCATCATGAAGCCTGAGATAGTCGGGATAGGACATGTGTGCAAAGACACTATCTGTTTGATCGACGGCTATCCTCAAGAAGACACTTCCCGCCATATAGAGGATTATCTAGTCCAACCGGGGGGATCAGCTTCGCAAGCGATTGCAGCTGTGGCACGGCTTGGAGGTCGGGCTGGGTTTCTTGGTTATATAGGAGATGATGACATTGGCGATTATCTGCATCGTGACTTCAATTCAGAGAACATCGATACTTCGCTACTCCTGAAAATTCCCGGCGGACAGAGTTCATTTTCGCTGGTGCTTTCGAATACGCGGAACGCCAGCCGCACGTTGTTTTCGTATCATGATAGGCTTCCCCCCTTTGAGTTCACACCTGAAGCCATCGCGTATATCGGAGGAGTGAAGTACATCCACCTTGATGGCACCATGTACGGCAATGCCTTGAAAGCTGCTGAAATCGCCAGGGAGCTTGGTGTTCAGGTTTCGCTCGATGGCTGCTCCATGCAGAGAGACAACGCGAAAAACCTCACGCTAGTAGGCTTGGCCGACATCCTTATCATGAATGAAACCTACCCCTGCCGCTTGATGGAAACAGAAGAGCGCGAGGAAGCTCTCCTACGTATAGCCAGGCTTGGCCCGAAGCTCGTGGTCTCCACCTCTGGATCGAGGGGGGGCTTCGTGGTGGTTGATGGCAAAGTAGAGCGTTTTCCGGCCTTCAACATTAAACCAGTTGACACTACCGGGGCTGGGGATGCGTTCCATGGCGCGTTTCTCTATGGATGCCTGATAGGCTTCGAGCTTTGGACCAATCTCCGCTTCGCGAGCGCGGTTGCCGCGATCAACTGCCTTACCCTTGGCGGCCGTCAAGGATTGCCTGATCAGGCAACGGTGGACCGCTTCATCTCCCAACATGAATTCAATCATGTATCGTAGGTTTCCCAATGCAGGGCACACTCCTGCATTATCGTGTTAAAAGAGGTAACGAATATGCCATTGGTCACGCTTCGCTCGGTTCTTCGGGCTTCCTTGAAAGGCAATTATGCCGTTGGAAGCTTCAATTTCTTTGGATTGGAAAATGTGCAGGGAATCATCAAGGGAGCGGCCAATCTGAAAGCTCCGGTGATTGTGCAAGCAAGCCCTGGTGCTGTAAAGCATATGGGTGAGAAAGCCATCTGCGGTATGGTGGCCGGTCTCGCCGATGAAAGTGGGGTTCCTGTAGTTCTGCATCTAGATCATGCCACCGACTATGATTTCATCTGCCGGTGCATCGACAACGGATTCACTTCGGTCATGATCGACGCCTCACGCAAGAGTCTTCATGAAAATATCGATATCACCAGCCGGGTGGTTGATTACGCATCTCGCCGTGGTGTCTCCGTCGAAGCCGAACTTGGTAAGGTGGGAGGGAGCGAGGAAGAGATCAAGGTTGAGGATAAAGACGCGTATTTCACCAATCCGGAGGATGTGGTGACCTTTGTGAAAGCGACAGGTATCGATGCGCTCGCCATCGCGGTAGGAACTATCCACGGATTCTACAAAAGCGAGCCGAAATTGGATTTCAACCGGATCGCCGCAATCCGAAGCTTATCGGACATTCCTTTGGTGCTCCATGGGGGAACAGGGATACCTGATTACGATCTAACCCGTGCTATCTCTTTGGGAGTAAATAAAATAAATGTTGGAACAGAACTATGGCTCGTGGGTTACGGCAATACATTGAAGAAATATGCATCCATGATGCCTGATAATTCCGACCCCCGCAAGGTGATGGAGCAGGTACGTGAGGCATGCATGCATATCGTCGAGGAAAAAATCACCGTGTTTGGATCGGTGGGGAAAGCCTGAATTAATTGATACCTTTCATTTTTTACATAGCTTGAGCAGGACATCGGTTGGAAACAACCGGTGTTCAGCCAATAAAACCAGCGAGAGCATTCCTTGCACAACCCCAATACAGAAGAACAGCACGTGCAGAAACACCACTATTTGGATCATGAGGCACTGAACCAGGATCCACGCCACCAGGGCTGCGGCCACAAATCCACTGAGATATCCTTGTATTTTTAATTTAAGTAAGAACATCCCGCCCGCGGCAAGGTTACCAAACCCTATCACGATACATAGGAACAACCCAGGGATGAGAAAATTAGTAAAGGGAGAATTCTCCAACATCTCGATGGGGGCACCCATAGGAGAACTAGGATTCAAAATAGCGCCGAGGCCACCAGCGACGGCACCTAAACCAACGAACATATGTGAGATGAAAAGCACGATCCGTACGATCTTCATGATGTTATATCTCCTCAGTTATTCACTTCGGGGAAATTGTATACCTAAAGGGTGCATTTTCCAACTAAAGAACGATTATCCGTGCAGATTTTTACATTGATAGATGGTGCGAGACTTCCCGATGGTATATATTCAGCATAGGGAGCTTGCATGAAAATCCTCATTGCCGGGGCGTTTGGAAATTTTGGACGGGAGATTCTCCGCGCGGCTGTAGCTGCCGGCCACAAGGTGACGGCGGCTGATAAAGTGGTGCGTCCTGTTGATTTTGGCGGCTTCACCACCCGTACAATCGATGTTCAAGACCGCCACGGGCTGAAAGGTATCGCCAAAGGAATGGATATCGTCATCAGCAACGTAGGATTGACCACCCCGCATAAAAGCCTGAGTCACGAAGATATCGATTTTGAAGGGAATCGAAACCTACTCGCAGAGGCCCGCATGGCGGGAGTGAAGCGTTTCATCTATATTTCGTTGTTCAGAGCCGATGAGGCGAAGAAGAACAATCCCCTGCTCTACGCCCGTCATCGTTTTGAAAAAGAACTCATTGAAAGCGCGGTCCCGTATCTCATCTACCGGCCAACCGGATATTTCCACGACCTTGCGAATATGTTCCGTCCAATGGTGGAAAAAGGCACCGGGAGGTTGCTGTTCAATGCCAGAGCGCTCATCAATGTGGTGGATACCCGAGAGTTCGCCACTTATATCATAGCCAACTTAAAGGCTGGTCAAGGTGTTGTTGACATCGGTGGTTTTGAAACATACAGCTATAAGGATATTGGCCGGATGTTCTTCCAAGCCGCAGGTATTAAGGTGCATTTCAAACGTATACCCGCCCTGTTCATGTACCTGCAGACTTGGTATGCACGGCTGCGGAAGACCGGACAGCATCCTTCGCTCGCATACACACGCTGGGCTCTCACCCATGACCTGGTCTCACAGCATATTATCGGCACCCGGCCGTTGGAAGAGTATATCAAATCGCTCTATCCTTGATGCCACGGGCAAAATTCACGATAATTTCCTGAAAGTCACCCGCCATCTCTGACCTACTCCTATATTGTAGGCTTTTGCAAAACTACCTTGAATGATGGCGATACCCATCCGATACGAAGCAAACGCTATGGAATGTGCGACCAACATGATTCGCCGATCGCCATTTCACAATCCTACGCTCCAAAGAAGTGGGATTTGATCATCGGGTAGCTCCAAGTGCATTGGCGATAGCCAGCAGAATCACCTTGCTGCTATACGTCGCACCGGAGATCGCATCCAATTGTATTGATTGGGATTTCACAACCTGAGGGATAAGCCCCTCAGCGGCCTTACCTTGACCTTGTCGGTGCTCAATCAAGGACACATCAACAATCCTCCCTTTGGCGATTGTGACATCCACGGCTACCTTTACTGGGAATACCGCATAGGTGCCTTTGTAGACACCATCAGCCATGCCTATGATTTTTACCTGCGGAATTGTTTGTGAGCTTAATTGAATGAGTTTGGATTCCACCGACTTCATAGCCATCGCGCCACCAAGAACCAAAACCAATATAACACCTACTATCCATAACAAGATTCTATTCGATTTTTTCATTCTCTATTCCTTCATGAATTCTTTATGAAAATTCTACCAGCTTTTGTAGACAATCCGCCATAATCTCCCCCTCGTGCATTAAGTGCGAAACACATTCCCATCCACAAGAACTATCAGTCAAATCGTGTCCCAATGCAACCCTAAAAGATGGACATTTCAATATACACTGTATATTATATATACAATGGGTATAAGTGAACGGCGGAAACGAGAGATCATGGAACTCAGAAACACCATTTTGAAGCATGCGACTGAAATTATCGCACGCGAAGGATACCCGGGATTTTCCATCCGCAAGCTCGCTGTAAGCATCGATTATTCACCTCGGATGATATATCTATATTTTAAAAACAAAGATGCGATTCTGCTTGCTTTGGTTGAAGAAGCTTATGCACGGACACTCTTGTACCGGGAAACACAGCAACTTCCTTCTGATCCTATCGATCGGATACGTATCCAGCTCAACAATCATGTAAAAAACGCACTTGAGTATCCTGAACACTATAGAGTCATCGCGGACATATTGAATAGGGATGGATTCATGCCAGGACCTAGGCAGCTGGAACTGGAAAACCTGGTGAGAGAAGACATCGCGCTTGTACAACCAAAGGCCGTAAAAGAACAGTTGGAGGCTTCGTCATATGCTATGCTCGCCTCTCTGAGGGGCCTTGCCATGCACTTGATCGCCCATCGCAAGGTATTGTCACCTGAAATGCTGGGGAAGATGGCAGACACGTTTGTGAAGTGGATTACAGATGGGTTGTCCCATGGGAATGAAAAGGACTGAACAGGCGCAGAACAAGCGCTAGTAGATAGAGGAGGATAATATGAAGACTTTGGTCGTGTATGCGTCTAAAAATGGGTATTCCCGGGAATGCGCCCAGCAGATTGCCAGCAACCTTGGAGATGGCTCGGTCGCGGTTGATTGTAGGAAAGAGGCGAAGAAGGCCAATCTTGCTGATTTTGGAGCTGTGGTCCTAGGGGGTGGTATCCATGTGGGGAAACTTCCTGGTTACCTACGCCGTTATTGTGCAAAGAACACAGCTGAACTCATAGGCAAGAGAATAGCCTTGTTCTTGTGCTGCACAGAGACCGATCCTGCTGGTCATCAGAAGTATTTCGACACTAATTTTCCTGTGGAATTGGTCCAGCAAGCTCAGTTGAAAGGGTGGTTCGGCGGTAGGATCATCGTTGCAGAACACAATGTGGTCACAAGAGCGATTCTTAAGAAGATTCTGGGAAACGGCGATGATTTCAGAGGGGAACGTCCCGAATCTTTGCGTGCGTTCATCGAGGATTTCAAGAAATTGGTGAGCTAAGCAGGTGCTCCGTCAGCCGTTAACTGCAAGCGTTCCGAGAGCTCACGTTTGACAATCTGATGTTGGAACCAGCAGCGGATGGGGAGTATGCAGGGCCTATGATACGTGAATGATTGAAAATCCATGGGAAGAGTCTCTTCCCATGGTAGAGGTAAATTGGTATTTATTGCCTAAAGGAAATGGAAATACCTGCGCTAAGCGCACGACCGGTGTGATCGAACAGATCCATTGCGCGGAGGTCGGCCGATAGAAAGACCGATTTCACAAACTCCAAGGGAAGCATCCTCAGGCCGACATTCAGCAGTCCCCTGTCCGAGGCGTTGCCCCCGCTTGGCTTGCTGCTGTACGACACATTGCCGAAATCCATGAGAAAGTTCACCCTACCCTTGAAGAAATCCTCGAAGAAGGGAATTTCAAAACCCATGCCAAAATCGATATCGGTATTAAGCGTGTTGTCGAAAGTATATCCTATGAGGACCGTGGTTTTTGCTGGCCAGTCGATGAGCGCTCCGGTAAAGGTAGAGACCGCGTATATCTGTCCGGCGAAAGAAACAGCGCCACCTAGATCCAGCGCTTGTCCCACAAGACCGACCGCGATTGAGGAAGTTTTTCCTTTTGCAAATCGCCATTTCGCATTCAGCAGTACATCAGTGGAGGTGGCGATATCCACAGCGAGACTTGCTTCGAAATTCTCTGCGAAACCAATCTGTATGAACGGAACATGGGCGAACGTGCTTGAGAATAGCGCTGAATACCCAGTTGAGACTGTTGCGTTATCACTGCTGTACACTGGGTCCGCACTAGGAATCACAATATAGCCGTTCACACCACCCAAGGTTGTGTTGCCATCCACCGCAGCTCCGAATAAATTGGATCCTATCAGCATAATGATGAGAATGATTATCATCAGGTAGCGATGTTTCATACTGCCCTCCACTCTTATATCTTAGCTATAGTGTACACCTAATTTTGGTGCGAGTCACGAAAAAGACCGCAGTTTCGTGCCAGGCACGAATCTACTTCTTGCCTTCGACCGCGGTTGTGGCTGTTGATAGATTTGTATGTAGGGTCAGATCGGGGAATAGTTCCGAGTGTGGGAGGATGAGTTGGAATTCATCAATCATGTCAATTCCCAAGGTACCGCTGATTAGTTTGGCATCCAAAAGATGGCCACCTTTGGTTTTATCAGTTGAAAGAAAGTGTAGATGCCAACCAGGAAGGTTGATCCCTTCCACATAGTCGGGGCATCGTAGTGCGATGATGGTGCCTTGGATATTCTTATAGTGGAATTCAGGCTGTGTTTTTGCGATTTCAGCGAGCGGACGGAATGGTTTATCTTGGGGAGGAACACTCCGAACGTGCACCATAGCAAAATCACCCTCTAGCTTGGCGACATAGAAACGGTTGAAATCACCTTGCACCTGAAGAATCACTTCATCAAGATGCGATTTTAAAGAACCGATATCGTTCATACCAACCAAGGTCTTATCCTGAAATTCATAGTCAAAAAAAGTAACCGCCGCGAAAGGTGTGAGATCTGACGGCCCTTTGACGTAGACATTACCATCGGACTTTATCTGATAGACGATGCCATCAAGCACCACCATCTCGCCATCCAGTCGATCGAAGGTTCCTAGACCTGTATCACCATATTCGAGCAACGTGCCTATTGAAACAGAACCCTCATAATCCCCAAGCATCAACGCGTTTAGCAACGAGACCTGATAAATCGCATCCGATCGTTCGGGTAGAGTGTGGCAACCGCTCAGAACCATGGCCAGAACAATCAACATACCCACCCCAAGATTACGCAGCTTCATGTAGTCACCTCCACTTTGGTTGCACCAGTATTGCCTGGAATCATGAGTACAAACTCAGATCACGGTTGACCTGCTCGAGATTGAAACTGCGGTACCCTTGCGATTTGGCCCATTGCATGATTTGGCGATATTCGGGATGCCGGTTGTCTTTGATCACGTTGAGAAACTCGGTATAACCGGGGGCACCCCCCACATCTTCTGGAGGAGTATCACCCTCCCCTGCTGTGCAGGTAGTTTTTGCGTTTGGAGAATCCTCAATCACCCGCAGAACATCAATCCGATGGGTCCAGCAATCACCGAAATCATATTGATATTCGATGGTGGAATGGTTTGGCAAATATTCGGACAGCCTGACACTTCCTTCAAACCGCACAGGTGTTGGGACTTGAGGGAGCTCATACGGCTCCTCATCGCTTATGATCCTCACAATCGGGACGTCACCTTCTTGAATAGTGAATTCATGCAGATGGGAATTTGTCCACCCAAAGGCCGCTTGGATCACATTATGGAGCCGTCTGAAACTATAGGAGAGAGGAACCTGCAGAGTCCTCGTGACTTTCACGGAATCCAGTTCCAAGGTCACCTGCAGCTCCACCTTTCGGCAACTTATCAGAGAGCCGTGAGCCAATTTCTCAAGGTATTTGAACATCTCTTGCGAAGGAATGATGTAATCATCGCCACCACCCACAAGTATCCGACTGAGTTTCATGCTTGGTTCGGTTTGGCTGATGGTATCTTCATTCAGAAAGCGGGGGTCGTATTCAATTATCGCGCAGGCGCGGTTCACCCTGGAGATGGAAGATCGGTTCTTCGCCGGAGCGTAGGATACTTCACCTGAATCGTCTAAAAATCGTTTTATCACTTCTGGCCGCACCCCTTCGGCAATCAATGTTTCCCGTATCGCGGTGTTTACAAGCGCTCCGAAGTTCGCCATATCCTTGACCTTCAAGCCATGCAGAACTATGACGTAACGACTATGGTCATGCACGAGAACCACAGTTTTATGCCGCTCCACACGGATGAGGTTCGCATGCCAGCAATAGAGTGGATTCCAAGCAACAGGGGCGGCAGTTGAGACCGGAAGCCCTTCCATGAGTTTTTTTGTACAATATATAATCAACGGTGAGACTCCTATGGGAAATAAATGGATGCCTGATCATACCATACGGGACAGATTCGTGCCAGCCACCAAACTGCGCCCTTGGGTCAGTTTGGTGGCTGGCACGAATCTGCGAGCGTGGTTTAGCACCGGATATCGTTTTTAAGCAGGTTCGACTGGACAACTGATTGAGAAGAGAGTAAAAAGGAGTGGTAGGAAAGCTCTGAGGAGGACCCATGGTCAGTTTACAGCGTTTCAATCAAGATGATATCCCGACCTTGCTTTCTTGGTTGCAGGGCACCGATGAGGAGTTCCTGGTGCAATTCGCTGGCACCAACTATCATTTCCCCTTGGATGAGGAGCAGTTGCGCCAGACCTTGGAAGATCCGGATACTTTGGCTTTCAAAGCGGTGGATAGCGAAGGCAGCATGATTGGTCATTGCCAGCTGCTCAGGATCGACCCAATTCTGCATTGCGCCACTATCGCCCGCGTTATGGTGGACCCTGGACAGAGGAACCTAGGCCATGGTGAGGCTATGGTTAAGGCGCTGATAGGATATGCATCCCGGGAGCTGAATGCAAGGCGATTGATCCTACGTGTATTTGATTTCAATCAACCCGCTTTCCGCTGTTATCGCAACTTAGGGTTCGTGCAAGTCAACCGCGAGGCGGTCTATTACCCCATCATTCATAAAACTTGGTACCGTATCACTATGGAGTGGATTGGCTGAGATTCAAACTGTAGGAGAAGCCTGATAGGGGACTAGTGGAGCAGAAGTCCTCCTGTGGTATACACCGTACCACCACGTAGTAGGAATCCTTGCAGATTTCGCTGTAGACTTGTGGTGCACGGCCAAATGGAGAGCAGGGATGGATCGAAGCCTGCGCCGAACACCCGTTCGTAGATTTGAGGGCGGTCCCGGAAGACGGGGAATTTTACGAATCTGCGCATGAACTTACAGATATTCCCCTCTTTTGGAAGAAATCCAGCAAGGGCGGGGTCCAACAGCCAGGAATCGCAGACCATGATCTCCTGACGTACCTCCCAAGAATCAAAGAAACGCCGTGCCTGATCGATAGACTCGGAAACCACGGAATCATCTAGAGTCCCGCCGACAGGAATATGGATGTGTAGGACAGGAGTATCCGGCTGCACGAGAATTTTAAGTTCCCGCAAGTCAAGAGTGATGGGCTTTGGAAGCACAGTCCCAGCGTCAAGGTCTACGGCATGGGCGGTTAAAAAGCCATCCGAGGTCGTGTTCTCGGTCATCAAAGTCTTTGAGACCACTCCATTCGTACCCGCCAGATGCCCAGATTCGTCAATCTCCAACCCCGCTGAGGCAACGCAATGCAACTCCTCTGATTCCTTGCACGCAAAGAAAGTGAATGGAAACCGAAATTCATCAACCTGGAACTGCAAGCGACCAAGCTGCACCAAATGGCCGCAGAAATGATGCATCATCCATCTTTGGCGATCAAAGCCATAGGAACCCTGGTTGTTCGTCCGATACACATCCGACCACCGTTGGAAATCAAAGAGGGTGTCCCTGATGGTATCATCGGACAGCCCGAGCGTGCGTAGCAATGCAAGCGTCTCTGGTAACACGGTAGCGAAAAACAATAAGGGGATAAGTTCAGCTGCTGCATTAGAATCAAGGAGTGCTTGCGCTTCTGCGATACATCTCAAAGCGGCGACCTCATCCTGCCGATGCACGCATGCCGCACCTTTCGCAAGCAGGTGGACGAACTGGGGATTTTGCACCAGGCGACTCTCAAATCGATGAAGTGTGTTGATGAGCGGTTGGTCAGCGCTTAAATAATCTGTGAATAACTCCCAATCAACTCCCATATGCCAAAGCTCCTGTTCTATTGCCTGTGTTCATCACATAGCCTACCATGGGGCTAGGACAACTACAACCAAGACAGATGTGTTATTTTATACCTGAGATTATATTAAGATAACTCTCCATTCAAGCAGGGTTGGAAATCCATCTGGCAATCACCTTAAGCAGTTCTTCGGATTGAACAGGTTTTTCAATAAAATCATTGAACCCGATGGAAAGGCAACGACGCCGCTCACCCTGCATGACACTTGCGGTCATGGCTATTATGGGCTTTCTTTTTCCCTGGAGAGATTCCTGCTCTCTCACCAATTGGGCGACTTCATCACCTCTGAGCCCAGGGAGATTCAAGTCCAGCAAAAGAAGATCGTACTGACGGGTAAAGATCATCTCGAGCGCCTGCTCGCCATTATCAGCGGTATCGACAACCATTCCCATCTGTTCCAACAGATAGACCATGATTTCCTGGTTGATCTGCGAATCGTCGAGTACGAGGATGCGTTTCGCATCCGATTGAACCAAAATTTCAGGAACACGCTCATGCGGTTTGCTGATTGCACAACCACATCCAGCTCCCAGAAGATCGGTGAGACGCCGCGTTTGAAGTGGTTTTAAGAGAAAACCATCCACAAGAGGCTCATAGCGGTGCAGCTCGTCAGGAGAAAATACTGAAGCCATGAGGTATATCAGTTTCGGTGAACTGCCATCGGATCTAGCCCGTAGATGTAAGATTTCATCGAAAATGTCCTCATCTTCATCGTGGTCAAGGGAAAAAAAGATCTGGACCCTATGCCGCGCCAGGACTTCCGGAGTGCACGACAGACGGGTGACGGCATGCGGGACGTCCGCGGCGAAAACAAGAACTCCCAAGGAACCAAGCAGGAGCTCCATCTGCTGAAAGAAGGCTGGGTCGGGTTCGTAGAGGATCGCCGGGGGGAGACAGCAGACTGATTCCGGCAAGGACGCATCTTCATTGGATTCAAGGGCGAGTGGCACCGTTATGGTGAATACGCTTCCGACTCCTACTTCGCTCTTTACTGTTATGGTGCCTTGCATCGCATTCATTAAGCAATGGCTGATGGGCAAGCCAAGGCCCGAACCACTAAAAGCGGCCGTACCAACCGGTTTCAGTTGCCTGTAGGGTTCAAAAATCCGTTCCAATTCCTCAGCTGGAATCCCCCGTCCGGTATCCTTGATTTCGATGGAGATGCATAAGCCCTCCGAACTGAGCTCCAGCAACCGGCAATACAATGAAACCGAACCTTCCTCAGTGTTGCCAATCGCGTTCCCTATGATATTCATAAGCACGCGAGAGAGTAGATTTGGATCGCCTTTCACTCTAGGAGGGATGAACGCATCCAATTCCGAGTACACGGAAAGACCTTTTTCCTCAGCTTGGAGGCTAAAGTTAGCGATACAGGAATCAACAAGATTCTTCAGAGAGAAATCTATGCTGCGCACCTCAACTTTCCCCGCTTGGATACTGGAGAAATCCACCACATTTCGAACCAAGCTATGAAGGAAATCACTTGAATTCCCGATGAGGCTTGCGTAGTGCTTTTGAGTTTCATCCAAATCGGTATTCAGAAGCATCCGGTTGAACCCAAGAATCGAGTGTACCGCGGTACGTACATCATGACTGAGCTTCGCCATGAAGTATTCTATCTCACGATTCAAACGTACCGTCTCCTCGTACATCGCTTTCTGCTGAGCGAGGGCAATGTGCAAGGCTTGGTCTTGTTCCATCCGCTTGAGCATCTGGCCAAGATCACGGGCGAAAAAGCGAAGCATGCCCCGTTCCTTCCGCATCCATGACAGATTCCGTCCATCCATCTGAAGCACGAGAAAACCGTAGTAGACACCACCGCAGGAGATAGGGATGATATTCAAGGCATGGATGCCCTGGCCTAAAAGAAATTCCTTATAGGTTCTCCAGCGTTCAGGAAGATCCTCGATATGCTCGATAAAGATCTCCTCATCCAATTGCAACCGCTCTATGAACTCAGGGATGTCCGAAATAGGTGTTTCCACTTGTTGGATAAGTTGATCGGCACCACCTTGCCTGGACCAGGAATACATCCATTGCATCTTTGTTGAGTCTCCGGGATAGCAGGTGATCAAGATTTTATCACAATGGGTATGAATGCCGAGCTCCTTGAGGATAGTGTGGAGCAAGGAATCCAAGGACTGTGGGGTTGCATTCATCAGTAGGGAGGAAAGAGAGAACAGCATCGCTTCGAAATCCGCCCGTCGGATTAGGTCTGCTTGATATTCGAGATGACTGGTTATATCGCGGGCAACGCTATGGATGAAATCCCCAACTCGCCGCGCATTCCATTCGATCGATCGATACTCACCTGTATGAAAGCGGTAACGGTTCACAAACCTGACCAATTCGCCTTCGCGTAGGATCTGGTCAAACCCTTGATTGGTGGTGGAGATATCCTGAGGATGGATAAAATCGAGATAGCTGCAGCCTGTCAGTTGCTCAATAGGAACGCCAAGAAAGTCCGCCCAGGCCTGGTTCACGCGGACGAAACGACTCTCCATATCGGAGATGCTGAGGAGATCCATATTCAGAGCGAAAAACCCATCCAGCCGGGCTGTGAGTTCTGCACTCGTGGCGTTCTCCATCTACACCACCCTCCCTTCCAATATATGCGCTTTCGTACGAGTATCCCCGTATTTTGACATTTTAGCAACTGTTTGTATTGATTTTAAACTGGATTTTGGTTTGGAAAAAACTGATGGCTCCACAATGAACTACGGTAAAAGAACGGCTCCTAACCTCATTTCTGGAGATCAGGAGCCGCGTGTTCCCCACAGAACACTAGAACGTAGAAAACGCTGCCGCTAAACCAGCGTCTTTACTGCATCGATCATTGCCACCACCATTTCCGGGGAGGTGTCCACTTGGATGATGTGGGCCGGAGCCATGAGATAGTTGCCAGAGCGCCCCATCACCTTGTACCGCCGCTGGATTTCAGCGCGTAGCGCAGGTATGTCTCCAGAAGGGAGGAGAATCTGCTGGTCGATTCCGCCGAAAAAGGAGATCCGGTCGCCATATTTGTCCTGAAGTTCCTGAGGGTCTGAACCCGGCACATTCGGTTGGACAGGATTGTAGATAGAGAACCCGATCTCGATGAAGTCGTCCACCAGAGGAGCTACAGCACCATCGCTATGGATGATGCAAAGTAGCTGGGGATTGATTTCCTTGAGGGTGGCTATCATGCGAGCGTAACGGGGCTTGAATTCGCCACGCCACATATCGGGCGAGATAAGCATGGAGGTCTGGGTGCCCAAGTCTTCACCAAACCATATGGCATCCACACCAAGCGCGACCAATTGCTTCGCGAGACCGAGTGTCCAAGTCTCTACTTTATCGTTAAGAGCCACAATCCAGGGTTCTTCCATCGCGATGCCTATCATGTATTCCTGCATTCCGGTGAGATGCCAGGCGAGTTCGAAAATAGAAAGCTCGCAATCGCCAATGATGAAAAAATCCTTTTTATAGCGAGTGATGTCGCGGGCAGCCTTGGTGAACCGGCCTGGAGCATACGCATCAGGGAAGGTATACGCTTCGATATCGTTGACCGACTCAGCCTCTGCAAGAGGACAACGGACCACCTCCATATAGAGCTCGGTAGGACGCATATGCATGCCGAATTCATTTTCAGTGATATCGCCGGAAACAAATTTTGGGATGAACCCTTCACGTACGGTCCCCCCTACCACGACGCAATCGCTGCCTAAAGCTGTGCGGATGGCATTTGCGGAAATTCGGTACGTGAGATCCTCATAGTAGGATTGCGCATAATCCGCAGGTATGCCGAGTTCCTGGGAAAAATGTTCAGTAAGACTCCGGCAGAGGTCAAACTGTACAGGGGGTCTGTCGGGGATACCGCCAACGACATGGAAAGCTCGTAAAACACGTTCTCGGGAATTCATCTTCATACTCCTCCTAGGAGTCGGATCCGCATCGGCCATGACAAGCGGTTATCCTTGGTATAATCCTAATCCAGATGGAAAACTTCCACCAAGGGGATGGAAACGGGAGAGGAATCCGGATTGGTCTCCATCACATCCGCCATATACGCCCACCAGCGTTTCACTACCTCGGTAGAACCTAAATCCTGAGAACCAGCCGAACCTTCCTGCTTCTGCACTGCGAACAAGGTGTAGGTCTCCTCGTCCAAAAAGATCGAATAGTCCCTAACTCCGGCGTCGGACAGCAGCTGCTTCAACTCCGGCCAGATTTCATCATGCCGCTTTTTATACTCTGCCATCATGCCAGGCAATAATTTCATCTTGAACGCCATTCGCTTCATATTCATCCTCCAATTTCCATAAAAGGTATCAATTCGCAACGGTTGAAGTCTTCTGCTGTCGTCGCAATTTACGCCAGGCTTTGATCGAGTCCAAGAAGCCGGGTAAAAGGACCGCGACAATCAGCAAGGTACCGGTTGTGATGACCATCGCTTTGGCGGAGAGATTGATCAAGCCCATCCCATACTTGAGGTATCCCAGCAGGAAGATGGCCATGATCACGCCGAACAGATTTCCTTTTCCTCCTGAAATAGACACCCCGCCGAGAACGACCAGCGTGATGACCTCCATGTCGTAACCGAGGGCGATATTCGGACGGGTGCTCCCGATGCGGGAGGTAAGTAGGACCGCAGCGATACCCGAGAACAGCCCCATCAGGGCGAAGTTTATGAATCGTATCTGATTAACCTGCACTCCGCAGAAGCGGGCGGCTTCCTTGGCATTGCCAATCGCATACACTTTCCGACCGTATCGGGTTTTATGAAGGACGAATCCCATGATGGCGGCCAGCACAAGGAAGAACACCAAGCTGAAAGGAATCAGGCTTTCCCCTAGGTAACCCTGTCCAAAATATGCGAAGGACTGAGGATACTTGGTGTAAGCCTTGTCACCGAGCACCGCTTGCGGGATTCCCCGGAAAATTGATTGGGTGGCCAAGGTGACCGCGATGGCAGGCATACCCACTTTGGTGACGAAAAATCCGTTGAACAGACCAGCGGCGAGTCCCACAACGACTCCGATCGCCACGAGCGTCCACGTGTCGGCTCCAAGGCTGGAGGCATACCCCATGGCGAAAGAGCAGAGGGCGATGATGGAAGCAACAGAGATATCGATGTCTCCGCTCATGATGATGAAAATCATCGGCAACGCCATGATAGCTTTCTCGGTAAAGGTGAAGGTAGTGTTGAGCAGGTTGAAGGAATTGAGAAAGTACGGTGTGAGGTTGGAGAAATACACGAATACCAGAATCAGCAGCAAGCCGAGAATCACTTCCCATTTGGTGAACAGAGTGATCATCCGTTCTTTCAAGCTGGTTTCGTTTATCAGCCGGGTGACATTCACCAGGTCGGACTTATGTGTTTCCTGTCTATTGTTGTGTGTACCGAGCATCATGCCAACCTCTCCTGCAAAAGCTTTTTCCCGCGGCGGACCTCAGATAAGGTGTTGATCAACATGGCGAACAGCACAATCGCACCTTGGATGAACAACTGAAGAAACGGTGATAGATTGATCACAGGCAGGGCATTGTTGATTATTCCCATGAATAGTGCCCCTAGAATCACCCCGGACACCGCCCCGGATCCTCCAGCGATGCTTACTCCGCCAATGACGCAGGCCGCGACAGTCTGCAGCTCGAATCCAGTCGCTGTCTCGTTCACGGCCGCCGCATAGCGCGCCGTCCACATCACTCCCGCCAAGCCGCTGACCATGCCGCTGATGGTAAAGATCATCATGGTGATCTTGCGTTCGCTTACACCTACGAATTTGGCCGCGGTCTTATTGCCCCCTATCGCGAACACCTCACGTCCACTACGGGTGAAGCGGCTCACATAGTACAGAACCGTCGATACCAACACGCCCCACCAAATGAGATTGCTGATGCCTAGGAAATTGCCATGGGGTAGAAGCATATAGGCTTCAGTCATCTCGTGAGCGGTCACCCATTGGCCTTTTGACAACACAAAGGTGATTCCGCGGAAAATGCTCATCGTCCCTAACGTGGTGATGATTGGTGGAACCTTCCCAAAAGCCACCAGGGCGCCGTTCAGAGCTCCGAACGCGGTGCCGATCAGCACACCAACCAATAGCACCACGAACGCAGGAAGCGTTGGCTGGGCTTCGTTGAGCATGGAGGCGGCCATACCGGAGAACCCGATGATGGAACCGACCGAGAGGTCTATACCTCCAGCGAGTATCACAAAGAACTGGCCGAGGGAGACCATAACCAGAATTGAGGTATCGTTGATGATCCGTTGAAGATTTTTGATTGATACAAAACCTGGTGAACGTAGCGTCACCACCAGTAGCAACAGCAGAATTAGAAAAACCAGACTGGTCTCACGCCTCTGCTTGATTTTTCCAAAGGAAGGAATCCCCTTCATGCAACACCTCCGCCAGATGCATTTCCAGTAGCGGCTCTGATGACCTTGTCCGAATCAGCTTCCTCGCGACTGAACTCAGCCTGGAGGAAGCCCTCGTGCATCACCATGATCCGATCCGCCATACCAAGCACTTCGGGAAGCTCCGAAGAGATGAGGATGACCGCCAGGCCTTTTGAAGCCATATCGGATATGAACTGATGCACCGCCGCTTTGGTGGCCACATCGATACCCTTGGTAGGTTCGTCAAGAATGAGGATACGGGGATTGGTGGCGAGCCACTTGGCAAGCACCACCTTCTGCTGGTTCCCACCTGAAAGGGTATCCGCGTCAACTTGCCAACCAGCGGCCCGTATCTCCATCTTGCTTCCATAGGTCTCGGTGATGGATTTCTCCTTCTTGCGGTTGAGTATGCCGAAACGGGAGATAGGATTGATCTGAGGTAAGGTGATGTTCTTGGCGATGCTCATCTCCAGTATCACCCCTTGTTCCTGCCGGTCCTCCGGGACAAACGCCATACCGTGGGCCATCGCGTCACTTGGACAGCGGATTTGGATTTCCTTCCCATCGAGGCTGATGGTACCTGCGGTCTTGCGGTCGATACCGAAGATTGTCCGCATCACCTCGCTGCGGCCTGCACCGACAAGCCCGAAGAAACCAAGAATCTCGCCTTCATGGAGATCGAAAGAGACATTGCTGAAATAGCCAAGTTGAGAGAGTCCTTTGACGGAAAGGATGGTGCGGCCGCTGTTGATATTCCTTTTCGGGTACATCTGGTCCAGACTCCGTCCAACCATCATGCGCACGATGGAGTCGATGCTGGCTTCGCTTACTTTTCCCTCACCGATATATTTACCGTCACGTAGGACAGTGTAGTAATCGCAGATTTCGAAAATCTCATCGAATTTATGGGAGATGAAGATAATGGCCTTGCCGTCGGCTCTCAAGCGGCGGACGATTTTATACAAGTCCTCCACCTCGCGCAAGGAGAGCGCTGAGGTGGGTTCATCCATTATGACCACCTTGGCATGCAGCGAAAGCGCCTTCGCTATTTCAACCATATGGCGTTGGGCGACACCGAGGTTCTTGACCAAGGTATTGGAATCTATATCCAGCTCCAGCTCGTCCAGAAGCTTCTGTGTTTCAGTCCGCATCTTGCGCCAGTCGATGCGACCGGTTTTCGGATGGGTGAGATGGTGCCCCATGTAGATGTTCTCGGTGACCGAGAGCTCGGGGAACATGGAGGCTTCCTGATGGATGGCTGCGATTCCGGCTTTCTGGGCATCGATCGCATTGCGCAGCACTAAGGGACTCCCCTCGTAGAGGACTTCCCCCTGAGTAGGGAAGTACACGCCGGTGAGAATTTTCACCAAAGTGGACTTGCCCGCCCCGTTCTCGCCGATGAGCGCATGCACCTCGCCGCTTCGGATGGTGAGATGCACACCATCGAGGGCCTTGATACCTGGGAAGTATTTGGTCAGGTGCTTGACTTCCAGTAA
This sequence comes from Sphaerochaeta sp. UBA6084, assembly GCA_002428625.1. Classification (GTDB taxonomy): domain Bacteria; phylum Spirochaetota; class Spirochaetia; order Sphaerochaetales; family Sphaerochaetaceae; genus UBA6084. The sequence continues at coordinate 161,185 of DIXI01000036.1, read as the reverse complement.
TGGCTGTGACAAAGCTGGCTCCTTATGGATGGGGACACGGAGCCCCCTTCTGGCGGCGGGTCGTGTCCCTTGGAAGAGAAGCAGGCCTGACGCCCTGGTTGGCATCCTCAGACCTGCATGGATGGCAGTTCTAGTTCGGAAGAGTCTAGAACATCTTTGCGAAAGCGGCGATATTGCTGGCGTTGAATACGAAGGGGGTGCCCATGATGGTGACGCCGTCTTTACCAATGGTGATATTGCCCATGCGTCCGGCGGAGATGACGTCTCCAGCATTGCCTGCGACTTTACCGGTGACGAGTGCTTCAAGAATGAAGGTTGAGGTATAGCCGAGGTCGATTGGATTCCACAGAGCCATCTGACCGCACGTGCCGTTCTCGACATACTGCTTCATTTCGGAGGGAAGGCCGAGACCAGTGAGCTGTACTTTGCCTTTCTTGCCTTCGTCCTCGATCGCTTTGGCTGCGGCGAGCACACCGATGGTGGTGGGGCTGATGATACCGGCAAGATCCGGGTACTTCTGCATCAGGCCGACAGCTTCGCGGTAGCTCTTGTCGGAAGCATCGTCACCATAGACGACTTCCACAATCTGCATGTCTTTGTATTCGGGCTTGGTGACTTCTTTCTTCATCCATTCGATCCAAGCGTTTTAATTGGTGGCCTGGGAGGTGGCTGACACGATACCGATTTTGCCTTTGTAGCCAGTGAGCTCGGCGATCAGCTTGACCTGCTGGCGGCCGATAAGCTCTTCATCGGAGGGAGCGAGGTCGACGATACGTCCACCAACGGAAATTCCGCTGTCGAACGAGATGACCTTGATGCCGGCGTTCATGGCTTTCTTGGTCACAGGAATAAGCGCATCACGGTCATTCGCTGAAATCGCGATACCATCGACACGTTGCGCGATCAGTGATTCGATAATCTCGATCTGACCTTCAGCGGTTGAGGCCGAGGGCCCCTGGTAGATGGAAACCACATTTCCAAGTTCCTTGGCGGCTTCTTTTCCACCATCAGCGACGGCTTCGAAGAATCCATTCCCCAAACTCTTCACGAGCAGCACAAGGCGGAGCTCTCCGCTCGGCTTGGCGGTTTCCTTGGCACCGGCGGCGAACAAAGCGTTGGAAGTGAGCAGGGCGGCGATCAATAGGACAAGAACCAGTTTTTTCTGCATGAGACGTTCTCCTTTATCAGTAGTAAGCTCATCGTAACACCAGTCTTCGACCTAGTGTGAGGATGATTTTCTCGTATAGAGGTGCCAATTTCTCAGATTGAGGCAACCCCCCGGTCAACTAAAGTGTGAAGGGATGCTCGGAAGGCACATGGCCGAAATGCTTTTTGAACACTTTGCCAAAATGACGGCTGCTCATGTATCCCACAAGAGCTGAGACTTCCTTGACCGTGCGCTTTCCCTCGTGAAGCAGCTTATGCGCTTTCTCCATACGCAACCTGGTCATGTATTGTGGAAAGGATTCACCCATGATGCGGTTGAACTCTGAGGAAAGATAATTCGGCGTGATGCCAAGCATATCCGCGACCTGAGCCAAGCCGATTTCCTGGGTATAGTGGGTATGAAGGATCGAGAGCGCTTTATCTACCACCAGCCTTCGCCCGGGATGTTCGGAGACGATACATTCAGAGTGGTCTTTGAGGAGCCAAGCCAAGACCGCATCGACTGCCCGGTGCCCACTCAAACCGATTAGGTATCCTCCGCTGATCACTTCGAAATAGCGCGCGAGACCGCTGTTATCCCAAAGGCGCTCAAAAACAACTCTGTTTTGACCAATCCACTGGGCAGCGGGCACTGGCTCCAGCTCGCGGTCGCGCACATGCTTATCAAGCGCTTGCAAGAAGGAGAGGTCCTGCAGGAACGTAGCTTTCAGCTTCTGCTGCTGCCCATGGTCCATGGATCCACCTAAGGAGCCAACCAGGCGCAGATACGCTTCAGAGGATAATTGGTCAAGCTCATGCAGAAGGTGGGTGAGGCTCGATTCACAGGACGGGAGGGGAATTACCGTGATAGCCAAGCCCTCCATTGCTTTGTCCTCTAAAAGGCAGTTGTACAGGTAATCAGTTGCCAATTGCCTTTCTTGCAATAAAATGGAGTGCGAAGAAGAAGCCAGCGCAAAGGCCATGCCGCCATCATCAAGCGGCACAAGACCCGAGGTAGATGTAATCTGGGGTGTGGTTCTCAGCCATGAGCGCAAGTCTAGCATCAGGCGATGTTGGGCGAGGTAGGTATCCTGTAGATTCGTTGGCGAATCAAGCACGCCTACGCAGGCGGTATACATCATCTTGTCGGACCCTCCCTCGAATTCCTCGGAAAAGGTATCCTGAAGCAGGCCTTGCATGCGGTGCTCGAGAAACACCTGCTCCAACGCACGCCGGTCCTTCATATTGGAAAGCGCGAGCTGCACCACCCGTTCGATATCCTCGCGTGAGGCTGGCTTGAGCAGGTAATCAAGCGCACCAAGCGCGACCGCCCGTTTGGCATAATCGAACTCAGCATAGCCTGTGAGAATAATCCATTGTGTCGCTGGAGAGATCTTCTTGCATTGCTCCATCGCGTCAAGGCCGTTGACCAGGGGCATGCGGATATCTACAAAGACCACATCGGGTTGATGCAGGCGCACTTGCTGCACCAGGTCCTTACCATCGGCTACCTGCAGTATACCGTCAAACCACACCGAGCTCGATTCCGCGATCTCCTCCAGCATGTCCTGGATACTGAACCGCACCAGATGCTCATCATCAGCTATGATACATTTCATTGAAGGTCATCCTTATCTCGGTACCCTTGCCGGGCATGCTCCTGACATTGAAAGCCCCATTCGGGAAGGAGTACTTGAAGCGCCGGCGCACATTGCCGATACCGATATGCTCCCGCTCCTGCAAGGTGGCCAAATCGCACCCCACCCCGTTGTCCCGCACGGTGACCGATACCATCGTCCTCTCGTTCTCCAAGGTTTGGAAGGCTTCTATCTCCAGTATCCCCTCTCCGTCTGCTTTTGGCTCCAACCCATGGATGACCGCGTTCTCCACCAGGGGCTGGAGGATGAGACGGGGGATGCGCACCTTTTCCAACCCCTCTCCGAGATGAAGTGAATACTGGATGCGATCACCAAAACGAAGCTTCTGCAACTGGCAGTAGTTCTCCACAAACGCGAATTCCTCCGCGATGGTGGTGAATGTGCGGCTGTCCTGGGTATAGCGCAGCATTTCCTTCAGCTCGATGATTGAAGATTCCAAGCTCTTTCGGTCACCCATCCGATTGAGGCCGATGAAGCCATTGAGCACGTTGTAGATGAAATGCGGCTGGACCTGGGATTGGAGCGCCTGGTACTCTGCTTCGCCTTTCTTAATCAGCTCAGTATACTTGAAGTGGTTGTCCAGAGTGAGTGAGGCGAATTCCGCGAAGGTGGAAAGCCTGGTGACGCCAAGGTCGGTAAGTGGAGGCGCGGGCTGGTGGATAGCCACGGTCAACGTTCCCATCACCTCTTTTTCAATGATCAAGGGAAGCACCATCAGCGAACTGAGGTCCGGGAGCTGACTGTGCAACTCTTCCTGCTGCAAAACCAGCGGCTCGCCCTGCAGCAGAACAACTTGGAGATGGGGTTGCAGCAAGGAGACCGGCAGACTGGTAAGGTCGCCCTCCGCTGCCCGCAGCTTCAGCATGGTCCTGCCGGTAGCCCCGGGGTCGGTACCAAGGAAATGAATGAAGGAGACATCGGCGTGGGTCTCGTACACAATGGTATGAACTACATTCTGCATGAGATTCTCCATGCTCGTGTTCAGTGAGATGGACCGCCCTACCGCCCGGGTGAGACGGAGGATGTTGTCGACATTCTCCTTGAGGTCAAGTGAGAGGGAATTGAACTGCCGGGCGAGATCACTGAATTCATCACGGCCGCTGATGTCCATGTTCTTTGAGAAATCACCCTTGGCCACTCTGGTGAAGGCTTCCTCCACCCGTTTGATTTTTGTGATGATGTCTTTGGCGGTGAGCAACGAGAAGGTGATGCCGGCAAGAGCAGTGAGCAACGCTACCAGAAAATAGAGGATATAGGTCTGGCGCTGGAGGAGATCGCCATATTTCCTTATCTGCTTGATGAAATAGTCCATATAGCTCTCGAAGCTATCGACAAAATAATAGGTGGTGTCTCGGAATTCGGCAAAAAACGGTATGAACTCTTCATCAGCGAGAATCTCATAGAAACGGTCTTCCTCACTGGTCCCTACCCGTTCGGTTATCAGCAGGATGGTCTTCTCAAGCTGCTCGAGCCGCGTCATCGCCCGTTGGTGCATGGTGTTGGCGGTGTTGTACTGGTCGATGACCTCCTGATCCTTCACAGAAAGCAGCGCAAGGGAACCCATGAAGCCGTAGTAGGAGCTCTGATAGGTCAACACCGCGCTTTTCCACTCGCGCACCGTCGCATTGGTACGTGGGGAATACGTGTAGGACTTCAGCTGCCCGTAGATTTTGGGCACGAATAGATCGAATACCATATCCTTCATCAAACTATGGACATCCCGGGATCGGACTTGCATCTCGATGCCCTTCTCGATGGTATTGTTGATGGAACGGACCCGCTTCCACGTGACGACGCCAAGGCCAGCGAACACCATGGCTCCGATGCTGAACACCATGGCGAGCAAAATCAATTTCGATCTGATTTTCATTTTCTGGATGATACCATGGATTCGCACAACCTGTGAGAGTTTTCTTGCGCCTGACAAGCTTGGCAATCAGGAAAATCTGGCAAACCATCGCCAATGCTCATCTCGTACTGGTTGATAAAGTTCTCGAAACCCAATTCCGACAGCACCAGACAAAGCGGATCCTGCTCATCCACATTTAAGAGCGTCAACCGATCGCTTTGGCACTGTCTGCCCAGCTGGGCTAATAGGAGGGGTTCAACTTTTTTCCCCCGCCAGGCAGGCAGCACCCCTAGTTGAGGCACATCGCCCGACACTTTGTGTATCAGACCGTACCCAACCACACCCTTCGCGTCGAGCAATGCAGTAAAGGCATAATCATGCAGAGAATTCTTGATGGATTCACCAGCATTCTGCCACGAAGGGGGGAAAGCCAGATAGTGATCGATCGGGAGAGATGCGTAGCAGTCGATATCGTCGGAACGGCTTAGGGATGCACATTCCAACGACTCCAATTTGCGTAGAGCTAGATCTTGCTTTGGGATGCTAAAGCAACACAAACGGCGTCGGATGGTGAATCCATGTTTGGCGTATAAAGCGATGGCAGGGGCATTATGCTCTAGAACTTCCAGGACAAACCCAGATACCATTTCGGTCTTCATGCGTGCCAGTAAATTTTGTAGCATAAGGGTACCAATCCCCTGTCGACGGTTTTCTTGGATAATCCCCGTCCCCCCATCATACCAATACTCACACCCCATCAGGTGCCGGCAGCCTACCAGTATGAAACCCACCAGGGTGTCACCTTCGAAATAGCCGATTGATCGGGACAGATCGAGGTCGCGAGTGCGGATCATCCCTTGGAATTTCTCCATTGGCATGCTGATGCGCACTTCATAATCTGAAAAAGCATCCATAAAAGCGATGCGGATACTTTCCAAAGGAAGCTGTCCAAGGGTGCGGATCTCACGAACGGCGTGGTCTGTATCCATGTCACTGCTCCTTTTCCCAAATGCTTTCCGACAATAGTAATCCGTCAAAGCTCGCGGTGAAGCTCCCCGACATCGGACTACAGGCATACAGCCCAACCTGCAGACTATTGAATGGCGCATGCAAATGGGCTACGCGCATCTGTTGCCAAACCTGACCATCGTGGGAGTATTCTAGCAGGAAATCCCTCCCCCGGCTTTGGATTCGATAGTGCATGCTGTGTATGGCTCCATCAATATCCTGCGTGGCCCAATCGGAATACCCCAGGTTGGTGACGACCGAGCCAAGCCGTGACTGGCGCGAATTCTCGTATTCTATCGAGACTTTGATCCAATTCTCGGCGTCCAGACGGACCATAAGCCCACATTGGTCGTATTGGGTGCTTGGCTCGAAAATCGTATGTACAGTTAGTAGGAAATCGGTGGAGATTGTAGAAAATAGACAATGACCATCATCACGTCTGAAACCATAATGGGTACGTTGCCAGAAATCGGTACCGGGTTTGGTTTTCAGAATAATTTGGTTATCGTAAACCTGATAGGCTGGTTCATTGAACCAATGGAGCGAACTATCGATACACCCATTTGAAATAAGCATGGGACTCTCCTTTCTTCATTGATGCTCCGATCATAGCAGAACATCCATTGATTTTTATCCTACACCATCATGATGTAAAATCCTAAAGAAAAACTACCTTGCTAAGACTGTGCGCGTCAAAGAGCATCTGGTCGCAACTGACCGAACCAAGATGCCCGGGTACTATCAATAATTCCATTTTCCGGTCATTATCACAAACAACATGGACACCTTCAACAATACTTCTCCTATCGGGCAGACCATCTCAGGATTCCGAGTTCTCATCGTCCGATTGTCACCGTTCGAGGATGTGGCGCGATCCAGTCCGCACTTGTTCCTCTACGGTGAATGTCACCGAGTTTTGCCAGATACCCAGATTGATTTCGCTTGGCTGCCCACCGCTAGCCAACGGAAAAGCCGCAAGGAGCAAGGATTGCCCATGCTGTATGGCACTCGCAGCGGGCTGCCGGCAAGCGGATTCGATCTCCTCTTGATTTCAAATTCCTATGCGATGGAATTGCTCAACCTTCCCTTCTTGTTGAAGGAATCGGGCTTGCCAGTATTCTCAAAGGAGCGGGCCGCGCTTGGCGCAGGACCACTGGTGGTGATGGGAGGATCCAACGCCCTGGCAGCGCAAGCTGTGCTCGGACCCGATGGAGATGCCCTTGTGGATGCGTTGTTCTTTGGCGAAGGAGAACGCGCTGTCACCCGCTTGGTGCAAGCCCTTTCACAAGCCGGACCTGATGAACGTCGTGCGTGTCTGAGATCGTTAATGCCCTCAATCGAGGGTCTATTGGTGTTTGATGGTTTCAACCAAGTGGATGGAGCTATCAAACAAATACGGAAATCGGTCTATCGTGCGTATAGCACCGATACCGCTCTGATGTGCACCGATTATCCATTGTTCGATTCCGAGGAGAGCTCCACCGCCCGGTTGCAGATAGCCGCTGGTTGTCCTTCGTTCTGCACCTTCTGCTTTGAAGGATGGGAACGCAAGCCGTACCGGGAAGTTCCATATGAAACCCTGATGGAATCGGCACGGAGGCTAAAGCATGATACTGGAGCAGAGACGCTGGAAGTCATTGGTTTCAACTTCAACACCCACCAGAATATTGTGCAATTGATCTCTGGGTTGAACAAAGTCTTCGCCCGCGTGAATCTGATGAGCCAGCGAATCGATATCCTTGCTGACCACCCCACGCTGGTACGCTATGAAGTCGCCAGTGGGAAACGAAGCTTTACCTTAGGTGTGGAGGGAATCTCCACCCGCATGAGGGCTTATTACCATAAGGAACTTCCCGAAACCAAGATCATGCAGGTACTGGCACTGCTGCTTAAGGAACGTATCCGCGAGATCAAATTCTTCTACATCCTCTCAGGCGAGGAGACCGAGGGCGATTTCGCAGCCTTCTTCCGTTTCCTAAAAGCGCTGGAGATCCTGCGCAAGCAGACCAATACCGGCGTGCGCCTGTTGTTTTCCTTTGGATTGCTTGTGCGGATGCCCTTCACCCCGATGCGTTTCGCCCCGCTGCTCCTTGGCCAGGGCCATTGGAAAGAGGTGATAGAGTCGGCAAAGCGGGCAGTTGAGATGGCCGGTTACGAATTCCGGCTTGCCCAGGATTTTCCTGAGTACTGTTTTTCGCAGGTGCTGGTGATGACGCCCTATCCTATCGCCCGAATCCTAGCCGAGGTTTCGGCTAAGGGCTTTCTGTATGATCAAAAGCTTGATTCAGGGGCTTGGGAAGCCCTGCGGCAGTCAATGGAACGCATGGGCTATCTTCCCGCTGACTTTGTGGGCGAAAAGAATCCAGAGTATCCATTCGCTTTTGGATTTCTGGACTCCCCAGAGAGCCTAGCCTTCCAATACCAACGCTACCTGGATGCCAAGACTGCGGTGGAGACCCCTTCATGCATGGGTGATATCGGGAGGACCGGCACATGCTCGGTCTGCGGTGCCTGCGTCCTTCCTGACGAGAGAAAGTTCCTCACCCAGCATGCCATAGCATCGCCGGGCATGGCGGAGACAACCGCTTTGGAAAGCTTGATCAACGCCAAAGCCACCGTCAAACCCATCTTCATCCGCCTTTCGGTTCCTAAAGAACTCACCGCTTCCGGACCTGAATACCGCTCAGCTTGGGTGATGCGCTCGTTGTTCGCCCTGGTGCCTGGATGCGAAACTATGCTTTTAAGCGCCCGGGACGCGCTGCTCGGCTCATCGGTATGGAAAGACCGGCTTGTTCCCTGGTATGGTGAGACAGTGTACGCCCTTGGCCTGCTTCCCGGAACCCGGGACACATTCCTTACGATGCTGTCATCGTGCGCGGCGTCATCAACGCTGGGAATCACCGTGGTGTCTGCTGATTTCATCGACAGTCTTGCGGGGATCGACATCATCATACAGCCTCAGACCGCAACCTCCACATCACGGCTTGAGCAGGCTGCGGCAACGCTTCTCAGCGCTCGTTCACTACAAGCGACGCTTACCCGTTCTTCAGGTGTGGCCAAGTATGTGCTTTCGCCAAAATCGAAGGCGAAACGCGAACTTGAGCTCGTGGAGGTCAGACCGGACGACCAGGATAAGACACAGGGCTTGCTCTATATACAAGCGAGTATGAAGGCCGATATCTCGTCATTGCGCACTCTGAAGATTGGACAAACCCTATTTGAGGCTATCGCCCGCATCACCTTGCGCGCTATCTTATAGAACCGCTTTACACACGTGGCAAACTCTGCCATAGTCGTGCCTGTGGAACTACTCATCGGTCAACTGCTTGCGCTCGGCACTGCTTTCTGTTGGGCGCAGAACTCGCTTATCTATACCTATGTCGGCCGGCAAGTGAGCTCAAGCGCCACCGCCCACGTGCGGTTGTGGATAGCATTTCCACTTATCCTGCTTGTCCATCTTCTTTTCGAAGGAACCCTTTGGCCCATCATCACCCAATGGCAGCCTTTGCTATTGCTTGGTCTTTCGGGACTCATGGGATTCTTTGTGGCCGACTTATTCATCTTTGCCGGTTTTGTGGCCCTCGGCGCGCGACAGACCATGGTGGTGATGACTACCTCGCCGATTGTCGGCGCTCTACTTGCCTGGATATTCCAAGATGAACGCTTGGTTTTTCTACAGATCGTGGGGATTTCGCTCACTCTGCTAGGCGTAGTGTGGGTAGTATTCGCCGATGGGCTTGGAACAAAATCCAAAGAAGGAATGGCCTACCGCTGGGGGTTGCTGGCCGCGTTGGGAGGTTCCATAACCCAAGCACTTGCAATGGTCCTTGCCAAGGCAGGTATGACCGCGTATGGCGTTACTCCGCTTTCCGCGACTGTGATACGTATCGCCGCCGGCTTGGTTGGAATCGCGATTTTTGCCCTGATGCGGGGTCGCTTCCTCCAGGATTTCGCTCGTTTCAAAGGCGGGCCTGGCCGCAAGGCTCTAGTACTTGTCGCCTTGGCTGCCATAGTCGGACCAGTCCTTGGCATCATCATGAATCTCACAGCCTTGAATCTGGCTCCAGTGGGTGTGGTGACCACTCTGTCGCAAACCACCCCGGTGATACTGCTCCCGCTCGAAGTCTATCTGATGAAACGGCCCATTTCCCGTTCGGCGGTGTTTGGGACCATCACCGCGATTGTCGGCACCACTTTGCTATTCCTCCCCTCTTGACGGAAAACACGCGTCCAAACCTCTTTTTATATAAAACCCACATGGACAAACACCCTAGCTTCACGATATCATATATGACTGCCTAAAGGAGTCTTCCCAATATGGAACAAACCTTATCGTATGTGTTGGTCACCCCTTATACTGTAGCCAAAAGCCGAACCGGTGGAGTGATCGCCAGATTGCTTTCACGTGTCGACCTCGAGCTGGTTGGCGCCCAGATGCTTGCTCCTGACGAGATTTTCGCCACTGAATACGCGGAACATCTTCGACGGCAGACCGACCCCGCCAATCCACATGCTGGGGAATTGCTTGCCCGGTATGCCGAGCAAAACCTCGGTCCATCGGGGGGGCGTCGCCACAGAACCCTGTTTCTATTGTTCAGAGGGGAGAATCCCTGTCGAAAACTTTCGGACATCTGCGGGGCCTTGTACTCAAAAAACCTGAGTGTAGAGTCCATGACAGGCGAGACCATCCGCGACACGTACGCGGATTTGATCTTCGATCATGAGAACCCGAGCAAGGTGACCTATTTCGAACCGGCCGTCCTTACTCCCCGTACTCAGCAATGGGCTGACATGAACCTGAGGATTTTTGCCGACAGGTTGCCCTTCGAACCGAATATCGTACAGAACATGGAGTATCCACATCCCCAGAAAATCGAGCGCACTTTGGTGATCATCAAACCGGACAACTGGAAGTATGCATCTTCAAAACCAGGCACCATCATCGATATGTTCTCCCGCACAGGACTTCGAATCGTTGGTATAAAACTACACCGGATGTCTGTAGCGGAGGCTCTTGATTTCTATGGACCGGTGAAGGATGTCCTCAAACGCAAGCTCGCGCCAGCCTTCGGGCATAAAGCGAAGGAACTTCTTGAGACGGAGTTCAAACTGTCCTTGAGCGCTGACACGGAAAAAGCCATCACCGAAAGTTTTGGCTGTGAATATGCGGAAGACCAATTCGAGCAGATTATCGAATTCATGTCAGGGGTGAGACCGAATCAGTGTCCTCTGGAGGAACTGCACCATCCTGGTACGGTCAAATGCATGATCTTGGTGTACGAAGGCGAAAATGCCTTAAGGAAAATCCGGGATGTCCTTGGACCTACGGATCCCCTGCTAGCACCTGGCGGTACGGTAAGACGGGAATTTGGCAGCAATATCATGGTGAACACCGCCCATGCTTCGGATAGCGTGGAAAGCGCTCAAAGAGAAATGGAGATTGTACGGATAGAGTCAAATCCCTGCGGAGCTATCATCAACTCCTATCTGTCGATGCTTGAGGATTGACACTGCGGAGATTTTTCCTGATTTCTTAAATCAAGTTACCTCCGGTTCATGGACAAACACCCGCGGGTACGTTATAGTTGTGAGCCGCAGAGGAGTTAATTAGAAATGGATCAGACCCTTTCCTACGTATTGGTCACACCTTACACAATTGCGAAAAGCCGGACCGGTGGTGTGGTTTCCCGCTTGCTTTCCCGGTTGGATATCGAGCTTGTCGGGGCTCAGATGATCGCACCGGATGAGAATTTCATCACCGAGTACGCCACTTTGGTGCGGAACCAGAAGGACAAGGACAGCCAACGCGCCGCTGAACTTCTCGCCCAGTATGTGGAGCAGAAGCTCGCTCCCTCCTTGGGCCGAAAGCACCGCTCGCTGTTCCTGCTTTTCCGTGGCGAGGATCCATGCCGGAAACTTTCCGAAATCTGCGGTGCTCTTTACTCCGAGAGTCAGAATATTGACAATCTCACCGGTGAGACCATCCGGGACACCTATGCGGACCTGATTGTGGATCCGGAGAATCCTGAGGACGTGACATACTTCGAACCTGCGGTCATCACTCCCCGCATGCAGGAAACCGCTGACGATCATCTAGCGATGTTCGCCCGCTGGCTCCCAGGAGAGCATAATCTTGTTCAGAACATGGTGTATCCCAATCCAGCCGCCATCGAGCGCACCTTGGTGATTCTCAAGCCGGACAACTGGAAGTACGCTTCATCAAAGCCAGGCACCATCATAGACATGTTCTCCCGCACAGGGCTGAGGATCATCGGGATCAAGATCCACCGGCTGTCTGTTGCTGAGGCTTTGGAGTTCTATGGGCCGGTGAAAGATGTGCTGAAAGAGAAGCTGGCTCCGGTTTTTGGCAAGAAGGCCAAGGAGCTCTTGGAGAAGGAATTCAAGCTGAGTCTAAGCGAGGCGACCACACGGACGCTCACCGAAAGCTTTGGCACTGAATACGCTGAGGACCAGTTCGACCAGATTGTGGAGTTCATGTCCGGAATCAGGCCGCGCCAGTGCCCCCTTGAAGAGATGCATCAGCCTGGAACGGTGAAATGCATGATTCTGGTGTACGAAGGCGAAAGCGCTTTGAGAAAGATCCGGGACGTGCTTGGACCTACCGATCCGCTGAAGGCTCCTGGCGGGACTGTGAGACGGGAATTCGGAAGCAACATCATGGTGAACACCGCCCATGCCTCGGACTCCGTGGAAGCCGCGCAACGGGAAATGAGTGTGGTGAAAATCGAAAGGAACTCCTCATCGGCCATCATCCAGTCCTATCTGTCCCTCATCCAGCGATAATAAGAAATGGTGTTTGGCACCGAATTGTACGATTCGGTGCCAGCCGATAGTTTCCACCGCCTGTAATTCTACAGCCAACTTGGTCATAGCGGCCCTCTTCATCCTGGATAGGTTTGCATCCATTCGGAGTAAGATTGCAAATCAACTCATCTCCCATCGAATTCATGAATGGCATCGATCATAGCCACGAAATTTTCAATCGGTGTTTTTGCTTGGGTATTATGGATTGTATTGAACACGAAGCCACCGTCTTTGTTGAAAATCTCGCAATGATGTAGAACCTGGGTACGAACTTCCTTGGGAGTTCCAAAAGGCAACACCTGCTGGGTGTCCACCCCGCCTCCCCAAAACACCAGGTCCTTGCCAAATTCTCGCTTGAGAAATGACGGATCCATCCCTGTGGCCGATACTTGCACTGGATTGATAATGTCGAAACCGGATTCTATGAACAATGGCATGAAGGTTGGAATGGAACCACAGCAATGTTTGAAGGATTTCCATTCGGTATTGGTATGAATCCAATCGTTGATTCTTTTATAGTGGGGCATATAGAGGTCTCGGAAGGTATCCGCACTGCAGAAAGTACTGTTTTGGGTACCAAAATCGGTACCGCAGAGAAAAATCACATCGATCAGTTTGCCAAATCCGCAGTTGATCCTCTGTAGGTTCGCTATGGCGATATCGTATTGCCTTTCATAGATTTCCTGCAGAAGTGGTTGCCGGATGGATGTGGATATGTACCATTCGGTGATATCGCGGATGCCTTTGGGTTTTTTTAGCATTGGAGCCGGCACGCATGCGATATCACCCAGCCCTGTACCCCCAAAATTTCCCACAACAAGCTTCCCGGATTTCCTTGCGAGGTCAGCCCTCTGTGCCAAATCCTCGAGGTCATCATCGGAGAGGGGCCCGAATTCCTCAAGGTTGTCCTCCGCCTTCAAGTCGTCATCATCGTCGGGAAGGGGTTGCTGCCTGATGATTTCATCAAAATAGTACCCCCCGTTAGGAAGGTGCCCACTTGGAGGGACCGTTGTATCGCCCCCGGGGTAGATGTATGTGTTGCCTGAAGAATCGGTGGTTGTGACAAAATTCTCAGGAACCAGGACATCTTGCCCCCAAGGAGTTATCCATGGTTTCCAATCTTCGTTTTTATAGCCGAAGAAAGTGTATCTGCTGCCAATACCAGTGACATCGACTCCAAGGGCCTCCACTAGGTCATCATCCACGAATCCTAGGCACTGTAAAGGTTCGTACAGCTTAACCGGTCGCTGTTCGAGCCCATAATGCTCACGTAAGGTTTTTACCATGGATATATGCATACCTGTCACTGGCGTTCCATCGAAATCCACGGGAACCTGGTCCGGCTGCCGATGCTCAAGAGCGGCCATAACTCTCTCTCGATGTGTCATGTTATTCTCCCAGTGCAAAGATACCATGGATTCTTTTTCTATGCACCCTTACTAAAGGCCATGACAGTCTCTTCATTCAACATTGATGAGGAAAGACTGATGTGAACAATCGGAGATGTGTATATTATCCTATCTATTTGGATAATCCCGCACAGCCTTAAAGATCGCCTCCACATTCTCGGGGGTGGTGTCGCCCTGCACTTGGTGACTCGGCGAGACAATGAAACCATGGTTTTTTCCCATCACATCGATAAGCCTGGTGGTCTCGGCATACACCTCGGCTGGTGTCGCATGGGGGAGCAGCTCCACTTCATCAACCGCACCATGGAAGGAAAGCCGGTCACCGAAACGGGTAAAGAGTGATTCAGGATCCATGCCCTCCGCAGTAGTTTGGATAGGATCCAGAAACTGCAGGCCCAATCCTATCAGATCATCGATCACCGGCACCAAGGAGCCGCAGGAATGGTAGAAGGTCATCAATCCCCGCTGCCTGAAGGGAGTGATCAACCGGGCGCAATGCCGCTTTATATGCTCGCGCCACATCTGGGGGGAAAGCATCATTCCCCGCTGGCTGCCGATATCTCCTCCGGAACCCATCATATGGATATGGTCCCCGGCGGCTTCCAATGCCCGGAAAGCACGGGCTTGGTAATAGTCACCCACATGGGTGCAGATGGCATTGGCGATTTCCGGATTCTCATATAGGTCCATAAGGAAGGTCTCTAGGCCACGGATGTACCAAGGGGTCTCGAACGTCCCGCCTACAAAATAGATATGGGCACGTTGATCTTTGGTATCATGAGTCAGCGCCTGGTCGCGGATGGCGGCGTAGTTCCACCAATCCAACTGTGGCCAGTCGTGAGCATCGACATCTTCAACAGTCTGCGCCTTTTGCAAGGGGTGATAGTCAAACTCGAAGTAGGTATTGTACTCGTTGGTCACCGCCCGGGTGTGGCAACCCCAGAAATCGGTACCCTCGCTTCCCAACGGACTCGCGCTTCTCTCCTTAGGCCCGATGAATGGGGCCCCCACCCAACGTAAGTCGATATCAAGAAGGTCAAGGACCTCCATATCTGTGGCCACGCCGAAATAATCACGCAAGGCTTTCCACGCTTCAGGAGTGCACCGCAGGCTGCTGCAGGGACGGTCTGCTTTTCGCCGTTCAGCCGCTGCTCTCACTCGTTCAAGACTGGTCATTCCCATACTTCCCCCAAGTTCGTGCTAGGCACGAAAACGATCATTTTCGTACCTAGCACGAATCTGACACATCCTCTGCTTGTCCCGTCCGGTGGGAGCGATAGGCCGCCTCCACCTGACGAACCATCTCTTCACCGTAGGCACCATCAATCGGACAGGGAATTTCACCACGCACATAGGCAACGAAATCGGCGAGCTCGCGGATGTAGGCGTTGCCTTTCTCAGAGGGTATCCGTTGGAAATCCTGCCCGTTCTTCCCAACCCATACTCCTTCCTGATCCAGCCCATTGCCGATAAGGAACACACGCATGATGCCATGGCGGAAGATGAGTTCGGTTGAGGAATGGAAAGGCCCGCTGTACCCGGTGCAGGTCATGGAGGATGTAAGCCCTCCTTCGTGCAAAGACTGGATTTGATAGCCGCTATCCACCTGGAATCCTTCCATCTCCCAATCCACATGGGCGAATACGCGTTCCACCCGGAGACCGCTGAGGAATTGGATACGGTCGAAGGTGTGGACGCCGTAGTTGATCAAGATACCTCCACCACATTGGGCGGGGTCGAGAAACCATGCCGGACGTCCAGCCCAGAAGTAATCGTAATGGATGCTGTCTTTTATATTGAGCAACTTCCCCAACTCACCGGAATCGATAATTTTTTTTGCTGTCTGATAATAGCCTTGGTAACGCTGGGTATGGCCAATCATCAGCCTGGTTCCGTATCGCTTTGCGCAGGCATTGATAGCACGGCAGCCAGCACTGTCCTGGGCCACTGGTTTTTCCAAGAGCACAGCGACTCCAGCCTGGGCACAGGCCTCGAATACCTCTTGATGCAGATGGTTTGCAACGCAGATAATGACGGCATCGAGTTGCTCCTTAACCAGCATCGCTCGATAATCGGCATAGACCGCTTGGGCGGGAATACCATAGAGCTTGGCGAAATCCAGGGCTTTGGCGACTGTGCGGTTGGACACCGCTTGTACTTTGACCTCTGGCAACGCCAAGGCTGCCTTCATATGTTCGTGAGCTATGATTCCCGTGCCAATGATTCCCAATGCAAGTATATGTCCCATGGCTTAGTACCTCCCGTACACATCCACCAGATCCCGCAGCATCTTGATGCGGTGCAATGGCGCGTCGGTTGGAACTTGGTCGCCCGCTGCCATGATCAGCCTTGGAGACTCGTGGCGGAGCTCCAACCAATCCCGCACGCTTTTTATAAACTCCGCGTCGGTGCCGGTGCTTCCAAAAACAGTGGCGGGAATACCTCCGGAGAGAATAAGATCCGGTCCTGCTTGTTTCCGGGCCGCTGCCGGAGTGAGAGAGAACATGGGGGCAGGAGTCGCCGCATCCACACAATCCACCCCGCATTCGGCCATCCATGTGAGCGCGCCACGCATCTCGCCATCGACATGGACTGCAAGGAACTTGCCTTTGGTATGGAGGCGCCGCGCCACCTCGGTGTAGTAGCCGCGGGAGTAGGTATCGAAAAGCTCCTTGGTCTGGATATTGCTGTCGAAGTTGTCGCTGATGATGAGGGTGTCGAAAGGGCCATCGAGAATCGTATCGAGAATCGAGAGGTTCCGACGGTTGATTACTTCGTTCAGGTGCGCGACCTCATCAGGATAGTCCAGAATGGCGTAGATGGTCGGCTCCACGCCGAAGTTCCTGGAGATGAGATAGCCAAGTCCTGAATAGGGCAGCTGGGCATAGGGGAAAGCGAGGTCGCCGAGAGCCGCGCTCCAGCGATGATAGCGTTCCCAAAGCGGGGTGCACACCAAATGCTCCATAAGATGCTCGACGATGGGAAAATCCGCGACACTGTCCAGAAGATGCTTACGGATATTGTAGGAGTAGCTTTCGGGGCTGAACACACGTTCCTCGTGCAGAGATCCCAGCGGGGTGACGATCTCCGTGGTGAAAACCCCATGCGAGGTATGGCTGCTGAGTGCGATGGTATCCGTATCAGGTTTAAGCGAGTAGAGGCTTCCCATCTCGCAGTAGCACACAGCACCCACCTGCTTGTGCAGGTCAACCAACGGCTGCTCGACATCCTTGTATCCTGATAGATC
This sequence comes from Sphaerochaeta sp. UBA6084, assembly GCA_002428625.1. Taxonomy (GTDB): domain Bacteria; phylum Spirochaetota; class Spirochaetia; order Sphaerochaetales; family Sphaerochaetaceae; genus UBA6084. Next base: position 144,043 of record DIXI01000036.1, on the reverse strand, counting down.
GAATCCAGTATGGTTGTTCGCTTTATACCAGTGGCTCAGATCAAGCATGAGCGGCACTTGGTCGGGAATCTCATGTCGGTATACAGCCAGCACACGTTCTCGTTCTGTCATGCCCATGTGATCCTCCTAGGATTTCAGCGGTCAATATCCTTTGGCCCAATCAGGCTCGATGGGCATCGCGTTTTCCTCGGAGATGTAGTAATCGGTCTCCAAAAGCTGGTGGATGGATGTCGGCAGCAGGGGTGTTACCGGCCCATGGGAACACAGACGGGTGATGAGACGTTGCCAGCTAGTAGTGGTGCCGTGGACTGTAAGACTGCTCACATCCATGCGGTATTTGGAATCCACCACTTGCTTTGGTCCGATGGTGAAAGCACGTGGTGGCACGGCTGCGATATTACCGCTCTTGCCGAAGGATCCGTGCATGGAGTTCTGGGCCAGGGTGAAGGGGCTGAGCGTGACAATCCGGGGACCGAACCCCATCCATTCCTCGAGCGACGCGGATGCGAATTCAGGAGCGTCGGGTTCGATGAAAGCCAGGTGCCCTGTCCAGCCTGGACCGGAATAACAGGCATCCGCCCCACCGAGATCCTCGATCATCTTGCCGTAATCCCTAAAATTTGCCATGGTGGGGCCCACCATTTGGTTTTTAGGCGGACGAAGTTCTTCATCGATATTCGCATAGAAAAAGCTATTCATGGCGTAGATAAACCCGAAACGCCAATCCGGTGGGGCAATGACTCCATCTTCGTTGGCGTACTCATCCATCGCGAACACCCACAGATTGCGGCAATTTATCCGCAGCTTGTTGATCATATAGGCCACTTTCCAATAATCCGGCACGGGATTGGGGAAAATGAGAACTGTGCGCCGGTTCTCGTCATCCGAGGCCTTGATCCGGGTGATGATATCGGACACGAAATAGTAGGAGATAGCATCCGCAGAGGTGATGTGGATGTGGAATTTAGGATTCGGGTGCTTGGCCAGATCCTCACGGGGAATCGCGATTACCCGATCGATTGCCGCGAGGTCCTTGAAAGGTACCCATTGGGAGGGTTTGTACGTAAATGTGTTCATGACCAACTCCTTATGTTCAATTTTTCAATATTCATCACATGCTCTTGGGTGCGTTATAGGGTTGACCCCAGAGCGCGGGATTCACCAGTTCCACCGGTGTGTCGGCGAACATCTGTTCCATCTGCTGGACCAGCGCATCGTCGAGCGCTCCAAGGCGGAAAAGTTCGATATTCTCTTCAAACTGACTAAGGCTATCCACCCCTATCAGTGTACAGGAAAGAGCGTCGCAACTGAGCGCGTACCGCAAAGCCAACTCCTTCAGAGGAATTCCGGCTTGCCTAGCCAGATCCAGCAATCGCTGGAGGAAAGGGACCGAGGCCGGTACTTTGATATGAGCGACCTGAGGATCCATCAGCATCAGGCCCTGCAGATACGTGCTTCGGTTGACCAAAGCGACTCCTTGCGCAAGACAAGCATCCAGCACGCCGGTACGGCGCCAGCGCTGGTCAAAAACATTGTACGGAATCTGAAGGATCCTTACGGTAGGTTCGGCTAGACATTGCAGGGCTTCATCAGGACCCCGGGCGATGGAGACACCCAGCAATCCAATGGATCCCGCTTCCACCTGTTCCAGCAGGACCTGCCAGACCAGACCTTGCTGTACAGTCCGGTATTCAGGGGAGTGAAGTAGATAGGCAGGGATGTGGTCCAAACGCAACGCATCCTGGCTACGTCTGAAACCATCCAACACGGTCTGCCTGAGCGCCGCGGGATCAAGACTGGCATAACCTGGAGGTAAATCCAACTTGGTGCATACCATGCAGGCATCTTTCAACCGAGCTTCTTCCATAGCCCGCCCCAAAGTTTCCTCGCTGGCTCCATACGCACGCGAAGTATCAAGGAAGGTTACCCCTTGGGCTGCGCCAAACTCGAGAATCCGGAGCACCTCGTCATAAGGCACCTGGCCACGAGCGTTGTTGATGCCGTAATTGAAACCGAATTGAACGGTTCCAAGGCCAAGCCGGGAGATGTTTCGATGCGCCGCAGCGATGCCACCGCCAACCTTGCTATCCATGCGACGATTCCTTAGAGACACTCGGACAGAAGCCGTGAGAAATAGGAGCTAAGCCCCACGACATCCGCGCCAATGTTGATGTAGGTGTATCCCATGTCCACCAATTGCTTGTAATTGCCAGGCCCTCCAACAGTAGCCGCATACTTGCCATGCTTATGGCAGACTTCCGCGATAAGCTTGCGCGTGCTGATGAGCTTGGGATGATCCCATTGTCCAGGGCATCCCAAAGATTGGGAAAAGTCACCAGGACCGAAGAAGATCATATCGATACCGTCGACACTGGCGATCTCCTCCAGCTGGTCCAGAGGTTCCACATCCTCTATCTGCACGCAGACGAACCGATTGGCATTGGCTTGCCTGAGATATTCATTGAAGTCGATCATGCAGAAGGCGCCATCGGTATTGCCACCATCGACTGGACGCATCCCTAGGGGATGAAAGCGGGTGGTGCGCACAATCTGCCGCACTTCCTGAGCATTCATGATATGGGGGACGATGATACCAGAGGCATCTGATTCGAACGGCCTCACGTAATCGGAATACGTCCCCCGTTCCACACGGACGACGAGGTCGGCATCGTATACCTTCGCTGCCCGGATCCCGTTCTCAATACTCTGCCAATCGGTGGGGACATGCTCCATATCCATCCAGATCGCATCGAAACCGCACATACCGGCAATCTCCACGATTTTTGGATCATGTAGGTTCAGTTTGATCGATTTCGCCACTTTCCCCGCACGCAAGGTCTCCAGGACTCTGCTCTTTCTCATCTCCATAGGTGATTTCCTTCCCTTCCTATCATAACCGGGAGCCGGGGCAAGCCCTTTACCACTCCCTTGATTGTTCGCACCGTACATACATGCCTGCCTTCAGGTGAGTCTGGTGAAGCCGCTCACCGCGCAACCGCCCTCAAGGAAACCATTCGGATTTCCACTATCGATGGCTTTCGCCAGAACTCCAAATACGTCATCAAGGACATCCGCATAACGCTGGACATCGTCCTTTGTGTGCGCGTAGCTCCCGTAGTATGAAGTGTTCCCGAGGATCCCCCGCTTGAGGAACTCTTGGGTGAGCAAGGTGCCAAGTACCTTCGCGTCATCATGATTAATAGCGTAATGGCATAATGCCGGCCGTCCTTCAATGGTAATGGATATACCATGGGCGGCTGCGGTCTCGCGCCATGCTTTCTGGACTGAGAGACCCGTCTCACGCAGCACCGAGGGCACGTCCCTGCGGATGAGCTCCTTCACGGTGGTCAACGCCGCGACAGAGCCAATCCGTTCGGTCCAGTAGGTGGAGGAGATGAAGGTTGATTGCGCGGCTTCCATCACCTCTGCCTTACCTACCACTGCCCCACAGGGGAAGCCGTTGCCCAAGGCCTTTGCGTACACAGCCATATCCGGCTCGATACCATATAGCGCATGCGCACCCGCCACCGTATGTCTGAAACCTGCGGTGACTTCGTCCATGATAAGCACGGCTCCGGCCTTGCGCGTTTCTTGTGCGACAAATTGGAGGAAGCCAGGCTCTGGTTCTTGATAGCGTACGCTTTCCATGATAACGGCGGCAACTTCGCCAATGGCAAGCGCGGATTCTAGTTCGGTCCTGTTGTTGTAATGGAAAGGGATAGCGGTGCCGGCAAGTCCCGAAGGCACTCCGCGTGGCTCCAGTCCTTTGAGCAGATGGTCGCCCAACTGGTCGCCGGTCTGCAGGTTGCTTGCCAGATACCAATCGTGCCAGCCATGGTAACCGCAGAACACCACCCGCTCCCGACCTGTGCTGGCTCTGGCTATCCTGATGGCTTGGGCGAGAATCTCGCCACCAGAGCGGGCGAACCGGACCATCTGGGCCCATGGGTGGAGGCTGATGAGCAGTTCGGCGAGCTCGACTTCCTCCGCGTAGTTCAACGTGCTCATGGAGCCCGCATCGATAGCCTGTTTGACTGCATTGTTCACTACATCATCGGCGTATCCAAGGATACAGGACCCTATTCCCATGGTGGTCATGTCCAAGTATGCGTGCCCATCGAGATCCCAGATAGTGCACCCTTTGGATTTTGACGCATAGGGAGGCCATTGATGTGGGGCGTAGAGCTCCGGCCGCTTGCTGAGCAGCTGAGTCCCGCCAGGAATTATCTGTTTCGCCCTTTCGTAGAGCGCTTGCCCTCTCGTAATCATCCGTTCACCCCTATCCGATGCTCTATTGGTAATAGGTTTATATTGATATAACCAATAGTAAGTCCAGTGTAGTACAGGTTGATTCGCACGTCAAGGAAAAAGCTATCCTTTTCATCTCCAACCGTTGGAAAATCATGTCATGCGGCATATGGGGAATCAGGTTCCCATGAACAGCCTTTTTGCATTCCCAGCAAAAATCGCCTCAACTTCAGTGTGCTTAAGACCAGCCATTTCGGCGGCCTGTCTCTGACACCGCAGTTGCTCATAGACGACAAATGTGCAGCGGGAATCGCAATGCTCCAGCGGTTCCATTTGGCTAAACGCCTTCCAACCATTGCCAAAGGTGATGTACTTGCCGCGATACCCGCCGGCGGCGATATCATCACTACCAAAGAGGATCCTCTGGCGATCGAAATGCTTGAGTAGGAGATAGTGCGTATAGGTATCGTTCACCGCAGAGGTATCCACATACACGGATTCGATGGCTGCATAGCGTGGGATAACCCGTTCCAAGTGCACCGAGTTGAAGGCTCGGGCGCAATGGGCCAGTATCCAGGTAATGTGTGGGTATTCGTGGCTATAGCGCTCTAGATCGCTGATATTGTCTTCATCCGCCGGGCCAATACGCTTGGAAAGATGCAGCACCACCGCCATCTTGAGCTTATCGGCCACCTCCATGATCGGCCGCGGGAAATAATCGGCGATGCGGGCCTCGGCTGGGTCTGCCGCGAACACCCGATACGGCTTAAGGATACGCACCCCCCAACGCTCATGATGCGCAACTACCTCGGCCGCAGTCAGTCCGGGATACACCAGCATCGCTGCCTTTAACAGTATCAGGGCGTCGGAAGCGGGCAGCCTATGTCGATGACATGCTGAATATTCCGCTACTTGGAGGGCAGTCCAGTCGTTATGTCCGGAGTAATCGATTCCTACCATCGGGGACGGAAGCACCACATAGCCAAGTTTCCTTCCTGGGAACAACTGTCTGGACCACGAATGAAGATTGTCAACGGAAACTTCCATGCGTAACACAAAGTCGGGATTGGCATGCGATCCTGCAAACCGCTCGTTCCAGATATGGGTATGGGCATCCACAACCGACTCAGGCACGAAATCCTCAAGCTCCTGCATCCATATCGAGGTATCGAAATCGGTAAAGAATGGAATTGGAATCGACATGCGGCACCTCCCTGAAAGTTTACAGGTAAACTGAGTTTACAGCTTCAATTTTCCTCTTTTGGTAATCGACTTGTAGATATGGATCCATAGATATTTCCCTGGTAGAGACGCACGGTCCTGAGGAATCTTCCGAATCAATAGCATCAACAGCAGCGCTAAGGCGATGCAAAGCAAGAACATCATGTTGTAGGCTGCAGAGAGCGAGAACCGTCCTCCGCCGAGATTCAACAAGAGCTGCAGCAAGATACCTCCCACGTTCGCACCGATGAACCACCCTACTCCAATCATGCTGGTGGCCGCCGCGTAATAGATGGAGCGCTGCGAGCTGTCAGCTTTCACCATGATAAGATATTGCTGGGAGATAGCCAGACCTGATCCAAAAGCACCCCTCTGTCCTTCATAGGAGAAAAGGGCAAAGACCACGATTGGAGTCCAGCCGGCTCCGAGCAGCACCGCCATGCCGACAATGAACCCAACCAAGGCGATACGATAGGAGTTTTGGCCACCTAATGAATCCAAAAGCCGGCCCCAGATGGGCATCGCCACGATGGAGAGCAAGGATACTCCAGCGCTGATCATGGATATCTGCCCTAGGTTCAGCTGCCGTACCAGCAGCAGGTAGGGGTTGATAAAGGAAGCTATCATGGCAGACAAGGTGGTGAACACCAGAACCACCATGAGAAGCGGACGATACGCAGGGTCCTTGAATGGAGCCGAAACACTGCGAAGGAGACTTTGCTTCCGAGATGGAGCGACTCGTTCGGGAGGTTTGGGGAGCGTGAGCATCAACGGGCTGGCTATAAGTTGGAAAACCGCCGTACCTAGCATGACTGTGAACAATGCTCCATAGAACAGTTCGTCCGAAGCCCCGCTGAAACGGTCCACATAACGGCTCAGCGGAATGGCCAGCATATACCCAGGGAGCGTCCAGACCACGTTGATCCAGGTGAGATGCTTTCCAAGCGATTGCTCGGGTATGGTGGAGCGGATGATGTTCTGCAGGCAGTTGTTCGCCACGATGGGAAACATATGGATGACCACCAGCATGCAAGTGATGAGCGCGACCAGAGCGGCACCTTGAAGATGCAGCCGGGGGACCAACAGCAGCAGGAGCGGGAGAAACACCCGGATGCCGAACGTAAGAGCGACCAATTCCCTGTCCTTGTTCACAGCTTGGATAAATGGCGACAGCAGCAGGTTCACCAACATTGGGATGAGGAAGCTAATACCTTTTATCACCCCGAACGAGGCGAAATCCAAGCCCATCCGTAGGAAGAGTTTGTCCAGGAACAGAAAGTTGGTCACCACCGATAGGGCGATATTGTTGACCGCATGATATAGATAGAGACGCCGGATGACACGGTTTCCGTCCGACATTGTCAATGTAAAAGCCACAAACGCCCCTTCGCCGGCCATTCGGGTCCGGCGCGCATGACGACTTATTCCATCCAGTGATAACTGGAGCCAAGAAGCTCAAGGACTTCCTGAATCTTTCCCTCGCGGAGATTGCGTACGATAAGCGCATGATCCGTTACATCCTTCCCAAAATCCTGCGAACTCCGCTGAGCACCGTGCTTCCATGCGTGCACTCCAGTGAGAGGGATGTTGGCCCGGACATAGAGATCATAGAGGCGGTTGTTATGCGCAGAGCGCACAAGGGCATGGTGGAAGCGAAGATCCGCCTCAAACACCCCTATTGAATAGCCGTTCTCAGCCATCAAAGCCATGTGCTCCACTATCGTCTGCAAAGTGGTGAAATCCTCCTCGGTCGCCCGGGATGCGACCAACTCCACGGCCGCGGTTTCCAACACGTATCTGACTTCATAGATCTCACGGATATCGGTATCGCTGAATACCCGTACGAAAAATCCGCCCTTCTCTCCTCTAACCACCAAACCTTCAGCCCGCAATCTTGATAGAGCCTGCCGAACATCACCACGATTGACCTTTATCTCCTCACAGAGCTGTTGTTCAATCAACCTAGCTCCTGGAAGATAACTACCCGTGAGCAAGCGGTCCCTGATAGCCGCATAGGCGACCTCAGCTTGATCTTTCATGTCGACACCCTCCAACAAACGCTCAAACTACAAAAATCCATCTTTTCGGACACTGTAGAATATTTTGATTTTTTCGACTACTATATGAAACATTTTTCGTCTACGATAATTACAATATATCGTTTACAAAAAAAACAGCCGGCGGGACTGAATCGCCCAACCGGCCATATGTGCAAAAATCCGAATTCTGATGATTGCTTACTTCGCCGTATAACCTCCATCGAGGGGCAGATTCGTCCCCGTGACATACGCGGAAGCATCGGAAGCGAAGAAGATGATGGCTCCCAGCAGGTCCTCGACATCGCCCAACCTGCCAAGCTGGGTCCGCTGGCTGTAATTGCGCACAAATGCCTCAGGCTGGGTTTCGGAACGTAGCCCTCCCGGGGAAATGCAGTTTACACGGATACCGTGGGTACCGAAGTAGCTAGCGCAGAACCGAGTGAAATTGACCATTCCTCCCTTGTGGAAGAAATAATCAGGATACCATCCGTGCATCTGCGTTCCTGCGTAGTTGCCATTCTCAACCCCTACCATCCCCATCATGGAGCCGATATTGATGATGGAACCAGACTTTTGCGGTATCATCAGCTCACCGATGGCACGGGTGATTACAAAAAGCCCTGTCGCGTTGATATGCATGCTCTGGTCGAACGCTTCAGCGGAATCATCCCAGCCCTTCTTCATCGTCCGGGCCACCGCGTTGTTCACCAGCACATCGACTTTCGAAGCCCGACGCACAAGCTCATCCCGTAGATTCAGGATGGATTTCTCATCACCTTGATCATACTGCAAGGCAGTGACATCGTACCCGCGATTGTTGAAACCGTCCGCCACCTTCTGCAAGGCCTCCAGATTGCGGGACGCGATGAACGTCTTCGCACCCGATTCCGCCAATGCCCGCACGCACTGCAGACCATATCCCCCAGCGCCGCCGGTAAGCAGCGCGACTTTACCCTTCAATGAAAACAATGTGTCGACATTCATCACCTTTACTCCTTGCTATCGGTACATATCATTCAGATCGATAGTGATTCCGCCCCGGTCACGGCTCAAAATTCCCGCCACCACCATCCGCATCAGCTCCTCGGTCTCGGCATACGGGAAAGGCCTGACACCTGTGCGCAGATAGCTGATGAAACTCTCCAACTGGGTCTTGAACGAGTAGAACGAATCCTGCATCCGCAGCTGGTCCGATCCCTGGGTTCCGCACAAGGTGAGGAAACCGAACCCCCCGTACATATCCTTCGAGGCAACGACCACCACATCAACCCCTCGCTTATGGGTGAAATGGACCACGTTCCTGTTGACAGTTCCTGTATTGCGGGCTGTGAGGAAGCCCGGCCCAAGGATTGGATAGATGGCCTCAAGCGCATGGATGGCGTAGTTCTCCCACATCTTGGCGGTGGTGATGGAGACATAGCGCAGTTCACCGAGATTGTAGGTTGATAGATGATATGGGATGAATTCCTTGACATAGCGCATACAGCTGGAACTCAGGATAGGTCGACCTTCGGTTACCCAATTGTTGAACACCTTGAGGTCGGCCATGTTGTCAACCATGGGTTTGTCGACAAACACCGGGAGCCCGGCTTCGATAAACGGCCGTGCTCGCTTGACATGCTCTGAGCCGATGTCGGTGGCGATGATGACCGCATCCACGTGCCCGATAACGTCTTCCGGCCGCTCCACCACATGAGGGATGAGCGAGCAACGCGATACATGCTCAGCTGAGAACTCACTTGTGCCTGTGCAGCAGATGTGGGTGACCTTCGCCCCCGCTATGGTGAGCGTGTCCTTGGGTTGCTTGTTCAGATACTGTGGAATTCCCGCATAGGGGCATTCCTTGGTCATGAGCTCCTGGTCGTAGCCATTGAACATCGCCGACCATGAGTAGGGGTGTCCATTTCCGGGGGTTATCCCCAATATCGCCAGTCGGATCGCATTGGGATCCTTCACCAAGGGTTTGATTTCCTGCGGCATCGCAGCCCTCCTTTCACGTATTCTCAGCTGGGTTCACACGATTGTGTTAGTCAAAGTATATCAATTTTACCAAGCGGTCACGCCACCATCCACCGACAATACCTCGCCTGTGACGAAGGAAGCCTCATCCGAGGCAAGGAACACCACGGCACCGACAATCTCAGGTGCCTTGCCGATGCGGTTGAGCATGCTTTTCGCTGACAGCCGTTTGATGAACTCATCATTGCCTGCGTGAAGCGTCGTATAGGGGAAGGCTCCAGGTGCGACCGCGTTCACACGGATGTTGCGCTTGCCACACACCATGGCGAGATACCGGGTCATTTGGATGATCGCAGCCTTGCCCACACCGTACTCGATGGGATTTGGTTGCAGGCCATTGGGATAATCGGAAGGATTGGGAGACACGATGCCATACATCGAGGCGAACTGCACGATTGCAGAACCTTCCGGCATGATGGGCAGCGCGCGTTTGACCATCCCGAACGATCCGCTGATATTCACCTTGTTGGTCCGGTCGAAGTCTTCTTCGGTAAGTTCGTCGAACGATTTACCAGCGTTCGCATACGTGGCATTTACCAGCACGTCCAGCTTGCCGTAGCGTTCTGCGATCCGTTTGTACAAGCTGTCGATTTGGGCAGGCACACCGGCATCCACGGTTACAGTCATCACATCCTTTTGCGGGAACTGTTCCTTAAGGGTAGCCTGCAGTTCCTGCAAGCGCTGCGGGTTAAGGTCGGCCACCACAAGATCGGCACCTTGGGTGAGAAATCCCTTGCTCATCGCGGTACCCAGATACCCTGCCCCACCGATGATGCAGACGGTCTTATGAGTGAAATCGAACATGCTGTGGCTCCTTCCCTTGAATAGGAATTCGTCAATACTGCTATAATATTATAACCAATAGTAGTGTATAACGGGCTGGACGTGCCGTCAAGCGGAAAAGTCAGTGGAAATGAAAGGTATCGAGACCCCCGGCGCTTAGCAGATTCGTGCCAGGCACGGAATTGACAACCCGATGGTCTTTGAATGCTGCTAGGATGCTGGTCTGCACGGGTAACTTCATATCGGAGAAGGAAGCAATTCCGTGTCTGGCACGAGCTTGATCCGAAGGACGGGAGCGGGAGCGTACCCCGAAGCGGCCTGACGGCGAAGCCGTGACGCCCAAATCTTGAATTGGCGCTGGAAGCCCATAGTTTTTTATTTCTCGCTTCGTGAAAGAATCAAGTTGGAACTCTGGTTAAGGAGTATGTCTTGATCCAAAAGATAAAGCGTTTGCCAAAGCTGCGGCGTATGATAATGGAAGGGAACCATATGATTGAGAGCTTTACCCTTGCGCTTTGTATATACACTGGTATATACTTACTGCATGGAGGTACCAGAAATGCGGAATGCAAAAGTATTCACATGCGGAAACAGTCTCGCGATCAGACTTCCAAAGGAGTACCGCATCGAAAGTAGCGAATTAATCGTGCAGAAGATCGGCACCACTTTGATTTTTTATCCCAAAGAAAATCCTTGGGTTGCCTTTGAACAGAGCCTTGATGAATTCTCAGCCGATTTTCTGGTAAAAGGCCGGATGCAACCTGGCATGCAGACCCGGGATGACTTGTGAAATATCTTCTGGACACCAATATCTGCATCTACCTCATAAAAGGAAGGCCGAGGGAAGTGATCGAACGCATCACCACGATGCAAGCCAATGAAATCTCGCTTTCTTCCATCACCTTGGCGGAACTTTTCTACGGTGTAGCTAAAAGCATGCACAGAGAAAAAAACCGCCAGGCTTTGGTGCAATTCACGTCAGCTTTCGACATCATACCCTTTGACGATGACGATGCGGAGGTGTATGGGCTTTTACGTGCCGATTTAGAACATAAGGGTCTGACAATCGGTCCATATGATATGCAGATAGCAGCCCAGGCCATCACCAGAGGCTGTGTGTTGGTCACCAACAACATGAAGGAATTCGCACGCATCCCCCAGCTGATTGTAGAGAACTGGGTGTCGCCATCCACAGATTTCAACGGACAGGGAGCTTCGCAACCACTTTGAGAATTGGAACCCCGCTCCCGACCGCAACCCCTGGCATATGCCCATCCTGTGGAAAAAAGAGCGCTACGGTACCTGCTCCAGCGTGAATCATCAAACCTTCGCCAGTGTATAAGGCGGCATCGGAGGTGGCGTCGTACGGCTTGGAAACCGAAAGGACGTCGATAGTCTGGTAGCCCATGAGCTCTTCGCCAGCGACCACATACTGCACATCGATGAATTTTCGATGTGATTCCCACACACTCACCTCACGCATCCGGCTGGTATAGCGTTGGACGAGGATGAAAGCTTCGGAATCCTGCACTGGGTAGCGGCCTGATTCCAGCTGCGCGATATCCATAGTGGCAAGTGTGGCGAGTACCTTAGGCAGGTCGGCATGCACGTGGGCGTACGTATCCATATGTTCGATTCGATCAAAGATCATGTTGATGTCTCCTTATTCATTTCAGGCCGTCATTCATTTCAGATCGTTGTAGGGGTCCCAGAGATAGCGCGCTTCGGCGGCGAACTCAAAGGCTTTGGCCTTGTCCTTGCAGATGCGGACTTTGCATCGGGGTTCGGTAGGACTGATCATATCGTACACCGGCCAATACCCGTAGGAGCGGAGCACTGGATTGATCCAACCCGCGCAGTGCTCGCAGTAATGGATGCACAGGCCGGCATCGTTGTCCAGGTTCTTCGCAAGAGAAGGACAGCCATGCATGTCGATACCGAACCAATCCTCCTCAAGGAATAGCTCCATGTCGCAATTTTCCTCGATGCGGATGTGGTCCCAGTAGTGGAACATGCCAAGCAGGCCATCGGCTTCGATATAGGGGCCGAGAATAGTCATCTGCAGCGCGGCGATTTCTTTCCAGTAGTGCTGGAGGTCCCCGGTGCCGCGTTCGGCGAGCATTTTGAACAACTCATTGTACATGCGTACGAAATGGTCACTGCACAGCATGGTTCCTCCGGATACACAGGTCGTAGGAGACTCCGTGGTAATTCTCCACAGTGATGGTGAAAGGGGTGCGGTTAGCCCAATGCCCATAGAGCAGTTCGAGGAATCGCCCCATATAAGGTGAGACCACCTGCCCGCGATCGATTATCTGGCGGTGCATAGGGCAGCTCTCCATGTGAAACACCACCGTATCACCTGCACGTTCGATAGCAAATTGTCCCGCTTCACGCTCCGTATAGTAGGCGAGATGCTCCAGCAGAGCTTCGCTGTCTCCGGAAATCAAACGGGAATGGATATCACTGTACACGTCTTGCGCGGTACGGCGGCACAACTGGGAGAGGAACTCCTCGTCATACCGCGTCATGATATAATCGATGGTACGATTGGTAGCCAGATGAAAATCCTTGTGAACCTCGCCTGAATCCTGATACCGCATAGGTGCCCTTCCCTTTTCAGCGCTATTCCTTATGGAAATGGGTGGTGGAGACCAACTTGAAGCGGTCGCCCCTGTACCCGGTGATGAACACAGCCAAGGCCTTTCCTGCTGCGGAATACACGGTGTCGGTGGTGAGCAGGATCGGAGACCCCTCTTCCACATACAGCCGTTCCGAATCAGTATCATCCGCTTTGACCGCCTCGGTGGAGGATTGGATATAGGAGATGGCCAAACCCTCGCGTTGCTCCCAGAGATGGAGGAACTCGACCTTACGCACGATCTCATCATCGATGGAAGTGGAGATGTTCAGGGGGATATACCCTTTGTCGTAACTGAGAGGTTCGCCATCAAGTATGTCCAGACGTTCGATGAGCACGCACTTCTCGGATTTCAGCAGGCCCAGCTCTTCCATGATCTCGGGTGGAGGCAGCACTTGCTCCCAGGTCAGCAGCTGACGGACGATGTTTGGCGCTTCCTTTTTAAGGGATTTCTCATAATCCATGTCCAGGATGGGCATTTTCTTCTGCCACGCCTTGCGCACGAACGTTCCCTTGCCAGGACGCCGCTCCACCAGACCTTGGTCCTGGAGCATCTGCAGGGAATGCCGGACGGTGATACGTGAGACCCCGAAGGTATCGCACAGCTCTCGTTCCGGTGGTATTTTCTCGCCAGCGCTCATGGAATGGTCCAATATGCGCTCACGTAAAATGTTATAAACTCTATGATAGGCGACTTCAATCATTCTTGTACCTCGATAGTATCGAGATGATGTTATAACCACCATAAAAAGTCAAGGCGACACCCCATCGTTCAGCCATCAACCTTCATGCATCATCGATCTCGTTCATCCATCATCCATCATGTTCATCCATGATGTTCATCCATCACCCATATGAAAACCATTGACAACGGATTTTCCATGCCATAATATCATATTGTTATATTATTATATACTGCATCCAACGGGTTGTACAGGTGTTTTTTCCAGAACAAAGAACCAGAACAAACCACCAGCACCAATCGACCAGATGCGATATGATGGAGATAGCGGGTAAGGGAGGAAGAAAATGGACTGTGTGATCGTGCATGCCAAGGTGTTCCATCGTGGACGTTTTTTAGATGACTATGGCGTTGCGATCAAAGGCCGCCATATTGTCTGGGTCGCCCCTAGCGCCGACCTCAAGGACCTGCCGGCCTCCCATCGGATCGACTTTCAAGGCGACTACCTGGTTCCCGGCTACATAGACCTGCATATCCACGGCCTTGGGAACCGATTGATGGATAACGGCCGCGAGGATATCGAAGCCATCTCCCGGGCCTTGCCCACGTTCGGCACCACTTCGTTTTTGGCCACCATCATCCCCCATCCACCGGCTGAAGAGGAGACGTTCCTTCGTTCCATCGCCAAAGCCAACAGCTCTGGAGCGAACATCCTTGGGTTCTTTTTAGAAGGGCCGTTCCTCGCCAAGACCGGAGCCATCCGGGCCGAAGCGTTGGCCGACCGCACGCCCGAACGGGTGGACATGATCACCAGGTCGCTTGCTCCGCACCGGGTGGTGTTCGCTATTTCGCCTGAGCTGAGCGGCCTACCGGAAGTGATGTCGCTGATGAAGGCCCCGATATTCATCACCCACACCCAAGCAGGGGTGAAGGACACGCTCAAGGCCATCGAAATGGGAGCCTGCCATGCCACACACTTCTACGATGTGTTCCATATGCCCCTCGAGACCGATCCCGGGGTGCGCCCTTGTGGCGCGGTGGAAGCGATTCTTGCCGACCCAAAAGTCTCGGTGGATTTCATTCTCGATGGGGAGCATGTCGACCCAGTCGCTGTGCGGATGGCGCTTGCCTGCAAGCCTGTGGACAAAGTCTGCCTGATCACCGATTCGAATATCGGCGCAGGACTGTGCCCTGGAACCTACCGCGGAATCGGCGATGATGAGATTCGCTTCGCCTACCCAGGCAGCCCGGCCAGAGGTACGGAAAACTCCCGATATCCTGGCGCGCTCTATGGCAGCGGGCTCACACTTGACCGTGCGGTGCGCAACGTGGTGGCCTTCAAGGTGGGATCCTTGGAAACCGCCATCACCATGGCTTCCACCAGCCCTGCCAAAGTCATGGGGGTGTATGGGCAGAAGGGTGATATCGACAAAGGCTTCGATGCCGACCTGCTTCGCCTATCGAGCGACCTTGAGGTGGTAGCCGCTTGGGTAGGTGGAAAGACCATTGAACGGCACTTATGAAAATCAGCACGGGCATGGGAATGAAAGGTAGGATATCCAGGGAAAGTCCTAGGAAAGCGACGGCCGGGCCTCATTGAAAATCGGTCTGGCGTGGTCTCCTCCACTTGACGAACTGATTGGGGGAGCCTATGCTGGGAAAATCAATTGATTGGTTATGACATTATACTCTTAAGAGGAGCACCACCCCATGGCACATGAATTCTCCACTGGTTTCTATACCGCTCTTGGCACAGGCTTGCAGGCAGACGGAAGGGTGCAGGCAGCTAGCCTTTGCGCACAGATCGAAGATCAGATCACAGCCGGGGCTTCCGGCTTGCTGGTCATGGGTTCCATGGGAATCGAGTCCTATATCCGCGACCGGCACTACGCCGAAGTCGCTCAGGTCGGATCCCGCCAGGTGAAGGGACGGATCCCGGTTATGGTTGGGGTGATGGACACTTGCATCGGACGGGTGCTGGATAGGATCGAAGCCCTGAAAGGTCTTCCCATAGATGGAGTGGTCGCCACCACTCCCTACTACAACACCCTTACCCAAGCTGAAGTGTACACCTTCTATAGCGCGCTTGCCAAAGAGAGTCCCTACCCCGTGTATATGTACGATCTCGCGGTGGTGACAAAAACAGCGATCGCATATGAGACCGCGGCACGGATCCGCAGCACTCTTGCCAATGTGCGGGGTATCAAAAGCGGAAACCTAAACCTCGTGCGCTCGCTTTCCCTCAGTCAAGCAGCAGACGAGGCCTTCTCCATCATGTACAGCTCGCTCGATACCTTCGACGTCGCCTACCGTGGCGGCATCACCCGCCAGCTGGATGGCATGTTCGCCTGCACCGCACCGCTTGCGCAAAAAATGTACACCGCTCTCCGTGCCGAAGACCATCAACAAGCCAGCGCCGCCCTTGAGGCGATCGTGCGCATCCGCGATGTGTTCGTTTCAGTGGGAGTGTTCACTGGTTTTACCGCCGCGATGAATCTTCTCGGATATGAAGGTTCGTTCCACCCCGACTATGCAGCGGCACCCACAGAAGATGTGCGCGCGAAAGTGAAGGCCGTGATGATTAAGGAAGGGTTGCTGTAGCCTGCGGTTTTGCGAGCGGGCCCTGCGCTTTGAATACCCGCGCCATGAGTGGGAACATGATCGCCGAATACACCAGCCAGCCACCGACTAGGCACCACGCAATGCCCACAACCGGTTGCGCGTACCGCATGAACACCAGCATAGGGACCATCGCGAGCATCAAGCGAGGGATCTGACGGCAATAAGTTGACAGACTCAGGCGGGATTCGTATGCGCCGAACACTCCTACCATCGGGAAAAACGTCATGGTCCCCTTCAGGATCAGTTTCAGCGAAAGTACCATGCTCACCATCAGCAAGGTAAGCGGCACCTTCCACTTAAGAGGAAGCAGGGTTCGGTTGCCAGGTTCTCGGGGTTCCGGGCTTGCTATCAGCACAACCCCTGCCGAGACCAGCAGAAAAAGCGAGCCTACAGCAAAAGAAAGGTCGGTGCGGGGGATGTAGAGAGCGGAGAGTGAACCAAGCCCGATGTAGAGCGAAGTCGCCGCGAGAATCGCCAGTATGATAGGCCAATGCGCTTTGCGGTGAAGGATCCGCACCACGTGGGTGAACATCCACAATATGCCCAGACCGGCGAGATTCAGCGTATCCACGCGCGCGCTGAGGGCCAGGAACGTGACGGTGAATGGGATGGGGAGAGTAAGAATGACTGCTTTCCACCGAGGGTCGCGCAGGTACGACAAGGTCACGGCCATCGCTGTGACGACCACGAGAAGAAGACCATCCCAGAACATACGCCTAGACCTCCAAGTGGATCACATCAACAATCACCGGCTCATGTGGCTTTTCAGCCAAACCTCATAGCTGGAGCCCCGCTCTTTGCGGGGAGCGATGGTCTGTTCGATCCTGACCCACGCAGCTTGCGCTTCGTCCAAGGAAGAAAACCAACCACAACCCCGCGCAGCCAGAACCGCAGCCCCGAATGCCCCAAGTTCCTTCTGGCCGCAGGTGATCACCTCAGCGCCAGTCATGTCGGCCTTAATATACAGGAGCTCGGGATTCTGATTCAAGCCTCCGGTAGCCACAAAGCGTGTGGGATTGGTGCCAAGCACCGTCTGGCCAAGCTGCAAGGTCCGAAGAGAGAGCATCTCCAGCATCGCCCGCAATTCAATAGCTCGGGAGCCATCAGTGCCAACGAAACGCGCAGCCAGATCAACCGATTCAGGCGCGCTATCCTGGTACACCACCCCGTTGCTACCGATCTCCACTTTCCGGACCGCAGACAGCATTGAGTCGATAGGCACTCCCGGAAAATACCGGTCGCGGTACGTCTCCACCACTTCGGCTCCAGGCGAGCGGAATGCGAGATACGCAAGCTGAGTGGTTTCGGGATACGGACCTATGCTGATTCCTTCGCGCGGTTCGAAATCGTCCCGGAGCGCCAAGGCAGCCAGGACAGTCCCGGTGCTCTCGCTCAACGACGTGTGCTTGCCGAGGCCTGCGCCTAGGGCAGCGACCATATGGTCTAGACCACCTGCGAACACTTTAACGCCAGGACTCAGTCCTAACCGGAAAGCACCCTCGGTGGAGAGCGTGCCAACAGGCGTTCCAACCGGCACAAGGTGGCTGAACGAGTCTTCACCAAGGCCAAGCAGGCGCATGGACTCAGGCCACCATGCCCTTTTTTGCAGGTCCATCATACCGAGCAACGATGCGGTGCTGGAATCGGAAATCCACGTGCCGGTGAGTCCGAATAGGAAATAATCCGAGATGGTCGCTATCCGTTTGGCTTGTTGCCATAGCTGTTTTTGCTGTTTTCGCAGCCAAAGCAGTTTGGCAAGCATCATCTCGGGGCCATCGAAGCCTAGACCTGTGGTCTCTAGGAAGGCTGGATCCCGCCAGAAGTTCGTGAGGGAGGCATCCACCTGCTGGTCAAAGACCGTGGTCCACACATAGAGATCGGTGATGGGCTTCTCGTGAGCGCCACTGAGCAGAAATGTGTTGGCTTGCGAGGCATAGGAAATCCCGGCGATGGTTTCGGGTTTCACCTTCGCCTGCTCCATCGCATCCTGCGCGCAGCCTCGTAAGGCCATCCAGAAAGCCGTGGGTGTGATAGTGCTCACCGTACCCTTGGACACTTTTGGGGTCCGGCGTTTGCCGAATCCAACGCACACTCCCTTCCTATCGACCAAAACCGCCTTGAAGTAGCTGGTCCCTAGATCGAACCCAAGAACATGCTCCATCATCACCTACCTCGCTTTCTCCCGCGTTTGGATGGATTATACGCTACTGCTGGTCAGCTAGCAATCGGAGAGTCCTATCCACCAGCATATGCCCGGCCTCGGGGGGGAATAGCGCGTTTGAAGCTTCGTACCCACCCTCCTCGGCCGCTTCCTCGGTGGTGATATACCCTTGGTTCTCGCCATTGGCCATCGAGATGATGAACGCGTTGGCAGTCCGACGCTTCACATCAAGTGCGAAATCCACAAACAGCTCCCCCGACCACCCCACGAACCACCAGGACCCGACCCGCATCGCCTGGATCTCGAACGGCAGGCACGAGCTGTAATAGGCGTCCAACTCGCCAGTCTTGGCCATGGTGCTTAAGGTGACCATTTCCTCAGCGCCAAAGATATCGCACTCCACGGTGCGGATCTGTGCCCAGGGAGCCCGCTCTTCCTTCATCCGACGCATGCGTTCACGCACCGCGTTCAGCTTGTTCTTGGCCGGTTGCAACGCCGGAAACTGCCGCCGGGGAGGATCCTCGACGAAAGCCCTTCGAACTTGCATGGTGGGATGTTCGTCAAACACCAGCTTGCCAACGGCCTTCTCAACCGCTTTTCCGAGTACCGTTCCTAGACGTTTTGCTTCGGCGAAGGTGTTTTCGGATACCACATGCCGTGGACTCTGGTTGCCGCAGGGGCCGGTATGGTGCAGCACCACGCAATTCTTGCCGAACACCGTATCCTTGAGATAATCCCTCGCCATCCCAGGGAAATCGGCGCTCACGAGTTTTGAATCCTCGTGGAGCACCGTGGGATGCATGCTGACCACCAGCATGCAGGCCAGATAGCGGGTGCGGGCTGCATTCATCACCACCATCACCGGCACCTCGTGGTCGGCCGGTCCTGTGCTATCCCTTCGGTTGGTACCGATGCCGGTGCTGTCCGCCTTGGCAAAACCAAGCACAGCCGCTTCAGCATTCGCCCGAGCTTGGAAAGCGGCCTTCACCATGCGCGTGGTGGCATAGCCGACATACGCGGAATCGGTCTTCGGCACCACCTGGTCGCGGGTGCTGCTGGCGTAATCCACCGTGATAGGTCCAGAATGGGTGTGTGTGGCCGATACCATCACATGGTCCCCGGGAATGCCCAATTGCTGGGAGATAGCCTCGCGAACCGTGGCAGCCATCTGTTTGGTGATGAAAATGATATCATTGGCGATGAACAGCAATTTCTCGCCATCCACCTCGAGATACAAGGCGGAGGATTTCAAGTGATCGTGCACTCCCTCGCTATACCGCTTCACATGGGGATAGCCAAAAAGAAACTGACTGTCCTGCGGCGTGATGATCTCCTCATGAGCACCTGCGAATAGCATACCTTCCTCCTAGCACACCGGTTCCACCGACATGCGCTCATGTGATTTCAAGGCCGCGGTGAACAGGGCATGACTTAAAGCAGCCTCGTCAGGGGTCACGCATCCTGCAAATTTCGACAACGGTTTGCCATCATGGTCAAGTTCGTACAGGAACGCCGCCCACATCTGCAGGATCGCATCGGAGAATCCGAATTCGAAAATACCGCCAGTGATAGAGCCAAAAGCGGTCTCATGCCCCATATCCATCGAACACCAGCCTTGGTCTCCACCAGCATAATCCATGTAATCCAAGGAATTGATGTTCTTAGTGGAGAACCGGGCCGAGCCCTTGACCCCCTTGACCGTGAGGTACCAGGTGTTCTTCTCACCCGGAGCGATCCTCTGTGTCTTGAGAATCATCGGAAACTCGTTGCCTGTGGCGTCTTTCGCCTGGCAGAGCAGTGTGGCATTGTCCCAAGTCTCGCAAGGCACCATGCCTCCTTTTCCATCAGGCCGTTGAGGTACGATATTGCTCAGGACCGCACGGACATTCTGCGGTATCCAGTTGGCGCGGAACGGGATATGGCACACATGCATTCCCAGGTCGCCCATGCAGCCATATTCACCGTTGAATTTCACTATCCTCTTCCAGTTGATAGGTTTGTTGGGATTCAGGTCGCTGCTGTGCAGGAAGCCGGCTTCGACTTCGATGATGGTGCCGAACTTCTGTTCCTCGATCATGCGGCACAGGCGTTGCATCGCCGGGGCAAAGGGGAATTCGGAGGAACAGCGCACCAGCACCTCCGGGTGTTCCTTGACCACCTGCATGATCCGATCGTTCGCTGGTTTGTCGATGCCGAAGGGTTTCTCACCAAGCAAATGCTTTCCCGAACGGATGATGTCGATGTAGAATTGTTCATGCAGGAAGTGCGGTACCGCGCAATACACCGCTTCCACTTCTGGATTTTCCAGCACCTCGTGGTAATCGGTGGTCACCTGGGTGATGGTGCCGAGTCCCTCACGATACCAAGCCTCCTCCTCCGGGGTCACCGGACTGCCGCAAATGGAGATGATCCGGGGCTTCACGGTCATACCGGTGAGGTGAGGCCAGCGCATGGCCGCGCTGGCAAACTCCCTTCCCATCAGTCCGATGCCGATGATACCGAAATTGATGGTTCTCATCCCAGCCTCCCTTATCGGGTGTAGCCGAACTCTCGTTCGACTTCGCCAATGGCATCCTCGATTATATCAAGGCCCATACCTGCATAGTGCTCATCCATAATGATGGGTGGCGACATGCGCAGGATATGCCCGGCCGGAATCCACGCGAGACCTTTGGCGAAGGCCTTTTGATAGACCAGCTTGCCGGCTTGCTCAAACGGTTCCTTGGTAGCTTTGTCCTTGACCAGTTCGATACCCAGCAGCATGCCTTTGCCTTTCACATCGCCAATAATGGGGTGGCGGTCTTTCATCTGTTCCAGACGTTTCATGATGAATTTACCCACACGGGTGGCGTTCTCCAGCAGGTCTTCCTCTTCGATGACTTCGATGGAGGCCAAGGCGGCGGCGCAGGCCATCGGGTTCCCTCCATAGCTGGAGGAGGCCGAGATCTTATCAAGCGCTTCGGCATATTCTTCTTTCACCACCATTGCGGTTACAGGGAAGCCGTTGCCAAAGGACTTGCCGAACGTGACGATATCGGGGATGACGTCCCAGTGGTTCAGGGTAAGCCATTCGCCGGTGCGCCCCATGCCAGCGAGAACTTCGTCGTCCATCAGGAGGATACCGCGTTTGTCGCAGAACTTGCGGAGTTTTGGGAAGAAGTCATCGGGTGGGAAAATCGATCCACCCCACCCTTGCACGGGCTCCAGGACGAACGCGGCAACGTTGCCGACTGTCGCCTCTAGGATGAATTCCTCATAGAAGGAAATGTAGCGGTCAGTATCGATAGTGCCGTCGGGTTTGGCGAACGTGGGTCGGTAGGGATTCGGGCGGGGAAGCATGTAGAAGCCCGGCGCTCTGGTTGGGCCGTAGCTATGCACATCGCCGCGGTGCATCTGGGCACAGCTTACGGCAGCCATCGATTTGCCATGGAAGTCGCGGAAGCAGGAGAGGAACTCGTGTTTGCCGGTGATGGCGCGCGCCGCTCTGATACCGGCTTCGACCGCCGAGGTGCCATCGCTGTACAGTTGGATGGCATTGAGCTTTCCAGGCAGGATCCCTGCCATCTTCTCCATGAGTTTTTCCTTAACGGGGGTAGTGAAATCGTGGGCGTTCATCAGCCGCTTCGCCCAGTAGGAGATGGCTTCCGAGATCTTGGGATGGCAATGGCCAAGCGACGTGACATAGATGCCTGATGAGAAATCCAGGTACTTGTTGCCATCCACGTCGGTGAGCGTGATACCGAAGCCTTCATCGAAGCAGACCGGGAACAACTTCACCTGGCCGCTCAACCCACGCATGTACTTGCAGGTGTTCGCATGCATCTCGACCGATTTTGGCCCAGGCAGCGCCGTAATGATGGAGGGGATGCCCTCCGCGTTCTGTTTCCACCAATCTTTTGACATATTCTCCTCCTTAAGGTTGTCCTATGATGATTTTCAGCCCTTTTTCCTGATAAGCTTTCGCTATTTCGCTATCCTGGAATGCATCGGTGATAAGGAAATCCACCGCGGTGATGGGCGCCAGCCTGAAATAGGAATCACGCTCGATCTTTGATGAATCGCACAGCAGGTACACCTCCCGGCTCTGCTCCATCATGGTCTTGGTAACCATCGCTTCCTTCTCGTCGAACGAGCTGAGCCCTCGGCTGAGTGAAACCCCATCCGCACCTACAAACGCTTTGTCAGCGGCGAATTCCTTTATCACCCGTTCGGTCACAGCTCCATACGAGGCTTGCCGGTCGGCATCGATGTCGCCTCCGATGATGGTGAGCTTGATGGTGGGGCTGTGCATGAGTTCGGAGATGACCGGCAGGGAATTGGTGATGACCCGGATGCGTTTGTTCTTCACCAAAGCTGCCAACCGGAACAGCGTGGTTCCGCAGTCGATGAAAATGATATCGCCATCTTCGATATAAGGAAGCGCGGCCTCACAGATCGCTTTTTTCTGCGGTCCGTTGGTTTCCATCCGTTTGTTGAAGCTGAATAGGTTCTCGATCGCTTCGGTCTTGATCGCCCCGCCATATTTACGAACGAGCATGCCGCGGGTCTCAAGTTCGTTGAAATCCCGGCGGATGGTCATCTCGGATACCTTGAATTTTTTTGCAAGGGTGGTCAAGCTCACTTTTTCGTGAGCATCAAGTTGTTGCAGGATATACTTTTTACGGGTTTCAGAGTCCATCTGCACTCACCCCCCATATGTTAATTGATAATCAAATCTAACACAAACTAACAAATCAATCTAGTGCCTGGCACGAAATTGACTGTCATTTTCGTGCCAGGCACGGAAGTGACGTCCAACATTCCCTCGTAGTGAGGGTCGGGATTGGGATAATCCAGGCGATAATGGGGTCCTCGGCTTTCTTTGCGTTCCTTGAACAATGTGAAAAGGACTGCCGCAACGGTGAGCATGTGCTGCAGCTCCACCGCCTGGCGCATCTGCGGGTCGGAAGGAAAATAGACGAGCGGATTGAATGTCTCCTGCATCGACGCAATGCGCTCAAGGGCAAAATCGCTTCGCTGCGCGCTTCGCACAATCGCGCCGCAGGTCCACATCAATGAGTGGATTTCCTCGATATACGCGGCGATATCCACTTTTCCGCCCTTCCCAGAATCCACATATATTTCAAAATCCTTACGGACGGTCTCGATATCGACCGAAACCAACGGATGAGCCAAGGCCCAAGCCGCGGCCTGCTCCCCCGCGATTGCCCCAAACACCTGCGTTGCGGCGATGGCGGCACCACCAAGACGGTCGGCACCATGGGGCCCTCCCGCAGTCTCACCCGCGGCGAACAGACCCCGGACCGCAGTATGACACTGCTCATCAATGCGCACACCGCCATTGAAGCATTGCGCATGGGGAATCATATCGAACCCCTGCCCTACCACATCAATGCCCCGCGACCGCATGAACTCAAGCCATTTCGTGATCACCCAACGCCCGTCGTCAAGCACCGTCGGAGCATACTGCATGTGGATGCCACCAGAATCGAGCGCCAAACCCTCCCGCCATTGCTCATACATCGCGATATCGAAATATCGGCTGCAGGTGGTGGTGCTGAAGGGCCCATGCTTGGCTCGCTCGGTCAGGCAGGTTTCAACACTGACCCCCTTTGGGAGATAGTCAGCCAGGATGGCGCGGCCTTCCCGATTGGTCATCACGGGCAGGGTGTCCAGGTTCTTCTCCTGGAACAGCATCTTCTTCACCGGCCAGGTGATACCGGGGATAAACTGGATGAATTCCAAATTGACAAGCGAGCATCCGGCCTCGAGTGCAAGCGCATAACCCTCGCCCACCTGGTCGTCGGTGGCTAAGGAATACTGATACAGACCGCAAGCGCCGCCAGTTGCAAGAATAGTGGCTTTGGCCTGGAACAGCACGAGATTGTCCATCTCATCCAGAGCGAGGGCACCTTGACAGACTCCCTTCTCAACCACCAGCTTGAGGACTGCCACATGGTCGCGCACCTGCACTCCATGCATCATCAGCTGTTTCCATAGATGCTTGCGGATGGTTGGGATTCCATAGGTGGCACTCCCCCGGAGGCGCTTGCCAAAGCAGGGAATAACCCCTTGGTACTCGCCAGCCTCATTCTTAAGGAAATTCAGGCCATAACCTTCCAACTCATGGAACCGCTTGGTGCAATCCCGCGCCAGAACCCGGGCCAATCTGGGGTCGGCGCAACCAGCACCGGCCTCCAGGATCTCATTCACAAACTGGTCCTCGGTGTCACCGGGGAAAATCACTGCGTTCATCCCCCATCCACTCGTTCCTGGATAGAAAGTCGAACCGGTATACCCGAATTTCCGCTTGGTCACGATAAGCGTATTCGCACCACGGCTTGCGGCTTCGATACCGGCTTTCACCCCGGCACCACCGCCGCCGATAATCAACACATCAGTCGAAACGGTATAGTCAATGTTCATGCGATGCTCCTATTGGCCTTTGGGATACACATATCGCGCCGAGATCTGGCCCTGATCCTCTGAAACCACCACCCGAGCACCTGTTATGGAAGCGTCGCGCAGGGGAAAATCGGTACGATAATGCGGTCCGCGGCTCTCGGTGCGATGGATCATCGCCGAAAAAAGCGCATCGGCCACACGTAGGGCATGGAAAGCCTTCAACGCTTGCTTGATATCATCACCAGCCTCAATCGCCCGGGCTGGATTGTACAATCCACGCATACGACGCACCCAGGCGAGGTTTTCGGCAAGCACGCTCCCGGTACGGATCACATTGGCATCGTACCAGAGGGATTCCCCTAATTGCTGCAATACATCCATCGCAGTGACAACCGAACAGGCCTTGTTATCGATCCACCGTGTGAAATCGGCCATGACTTCGGCTTCCGACACCCCGACAGAAGCATGCTGGCGGATATAGCTGATGGACGCACGAGCCGCGCGGCTGCCGAACACGAGACAGGCCGCGGTTGCAACTCCCCCATGGCGGTCGGCCCCATGGATTCCACCGGCAACCTCGCCTGCAGCGAACAATCCGGGAATAGCAGTGTTCCCGTGACCATCAATCCAGATTCCGCCATTGGCGCAATGGGCGAATGGTGCGATCGAGATGCTTTGAGTGGAAAGATCGATTCCCCGTTCCTGGTACATCCGGCGTACATGATCAACCAGCTGGTTGGAATCGGTGGCGATAGAGGGTTGGTAATGGATGGTGAAACTATTTGGAGAGCGGCTGGCCCTGCATTGCTCCATCATCGCCAGATCAAAATAGCGCGAGTCGTCCCTCGTGGTGAATGGACCATGCATCGAGCGCTCGCGGATGCATCTCTCGAAGGAAACATCAGGGGGAAGGCGCTTTTGGAGCACCTGTTCGCCTTGATCATCGACCACATCTTTGCAATGCCAAAGCGAGATCTCGCCAAACAGCAGCTTGTACACGGGCGCAGTCAAACCAGGGATGAACTGCATGAACTCAAGATTGATCAGTCCAACCCCTGCATCCAAAGCGATGGAATGACCCATCCCACAGACATCGTCGGTGTTCAGGCTGTGGCGGTAGAGCCCGCAATATCCGCCAGAGGCCAAAAGAACCGCGGAGGCTTCCACCAATACAAATTCGGAGAGCGAATCCACCAGCAAGGCGCCGGCCACGCACCCTTCTCGGATCACCAGACGCTGAATCTCAGAAAAAGGGATCACGGTGAGATTCGGGAACAGGCTGAACACCTGATTCACCCGCGTTCGGATGGCGTCCCAATCGGACCAAATCGCCAAGCGGCGTTCCCTTTTGGCAAAACAAGCTGGTCTCCCGCTTGCGTCACGCGTAGGGATGCCAAGTTCGGGCAACCGGGCGATTTCCGCGCCTATTTCATCAACCAGAATCTTGCAAAGCTCCCTATCGGCGATTCCATCGCCAGAATCCAACAATTCCTCTAGATAGAATGGTTTGTCCGCATTATCTTTTGGCAATTGCGAACCGAGCGCACCGGTGAGGGGGTAAAAGCTCGCACCAGAGCATAATCTGCCTTTAGATGCGAGAATCACTCGCAAGCCAGCAACCGAGGCATCATACGCGGCGCGAAGGCCAGCGAGACCGGAACCTACCACCAGCAGGTCGCATTGCAAAGTACGATTGATACGCATGGATCCAGACACCTAACCTACAGCTCCCCACATGTCTGCAGGAGTTTCGCCACTTTCTGACAATCAGCGCTGTTCAGTAGAGTTTCGTAATCGGGGGCGTAGTTCCCTTCGTATCCCAGCAGGTTCATCGCGCAGGTGAAGGCTGGCCAGATGCCGAGGGCGATCATCTCATCACGGGCTTGCATCATGCGGTTCAGCCCAACAGCAGCCCCTGGGAGGTCGCCGTGGTCGAAACAGTGTTGGATAGCAGCGATTGTCTTGGGGAAGCAGGCGAAGATTCCATCGAGATACCGTGTGATACCGTAGGCCTGAGCCACCGCGAACAGATCCGAACCGGAGAAAATCGGCAGGAAGTCCACCTTCAGCTGCGGATCGTCATGCAAGGTTTTGATCATCACCAGATCGCCGCTCTTTATCCCCTTGATATTGGGCAGCTGGGCTAGTTTCTTCATCATCGGATAGGTGATCTTGTGTTTGGTGATGGGAAGGTGGTCGTACAGATAGATATCCATCGTAGTCATTTCCGCCACCTGCGTGAAGAAATTGGTGAGTACCGCCTCGCCCATCTGGAAATAGTACGGAGCAGTGAGCACCGCGACATCTACCGGATAGCGTTCCAGCACGGCTAGTTTCTCGCGCACTTTGGCCAACGCGTTATCGGAGATCCCTACCAGCAGGGGAACCCGTCCAGCGATAGCCTCAACAGCAGCTTGCACCACGGATTCGTATACCGATTCACGGATGGTACCCAATCTACCCATCGTACCCATCACCAGCAGCCCTGCGGCTCCGGCCTTGATCTGATCATCTATATGCTTGGCAAAGCTGGTAGCCACGAGGTTTCCCTCTGCATCCAGCGGTGTTCCAAGAGCGGTGATAAAGCCTTTTTTCATATTCGCACCTCCTTGTGCCCATGTGATCGGAAAACAATTCAATGAAAGGTATCAAGACCCCAGGACAAGCCCTCCCAGGCGGAGGCTTTGCCTCGTTGGGGAATCAAACACCCTCATCCTGTTCGTCTGTGGCAAGGAAGCAAGCCACTTTATGTCCCGGATTGCCCTTGAGAGGAAGCAAAGGCGGTTCCTTCTGCATGCAGATGTCCATGCAGAACCGGCAACGGGGATGGAAACGACAGCCGCTGGGGGGATTTACCGGTGAAGGCACATCACCCTTCAGAATGATACGTTCCTTGCGGGCGCCTACGATAGGGATAGGGACGGCGGAGAGCAAAGCCTGGGTATATGGATGGATCTGCCGGGTGTATAGGCTGTCGGCATCGGCTATCTCCACTACCTTGCCGAGATACATCACCGCCACCCGGTCGCTCATGTACTGCACCACACTGAGGTCGTGCGCGATGAATACATAGGTGAGGTTGAACTCTTTCTGCAACTGCCTCATCAGGTTGAGGATCTGGGCCTGGATGGAGACATCCAAAGCGGACACCGGTTCGTCGCACACGATGATCTCAGGATTCATCGCGAGGGCGCGGGCGATGCAGATGCGCTGGCGTTGTCCACCGGAGAACTCGTGGGGGTACCGGTACATGAAATCTGGCATAAGATTGACCGCTTTCAATGCGGCGGCGATTTTTTCTTCCCGCTCACGACGGTTGCCGAGACCGTGGATGCGCATGGGTTCATCAAACGCGTTCTTGATGTTCTTCATCGGGTCGAAGGATGCATAGGGGTCCTGGAACACCATCTGGATTCTACGTCGGGTGCGGAAACTCTCGGCCTTTGGTAAGGAAAGCAGGTCGACAAAATTGCCATCTTCTCCCTTCAGCAGAATCTGCCCCGCCGTAGGTTTGTACAGGCGCATGATGCCCTTGCCTATGGTGGATTTACCGCAACCGGATTCACCTACTATGCCCAACGTCTCGCCCTTATGGACCTCGATAGTGATGTCGTCAACCGCTTTCACATGGCCAATGGTCTTTTTAAGGACACCGGCGGTGACAGGGAAATACTTCTTCACTTGCTTAAGTTGGAGCAGCACGTTGTCTTGGGTACTAGTCTCAGCACGCATCTTGGTATCCTCGCTCATATCGCCTTGCCCTCCTCGTACAACCAGCACCGCACTTCGTGGCCATCTTCAAAAACCAGCACCGGTGGATGGGCCTCCTTGCATTTCGCACATGCATGGGGACATCGGGGTTCGAATTCACAACCGGCAAACACGATGGAGGCATCGGGTGTGGTTCCTTGGATGGATTCGAGCTCCTTATCCTTGCCCATGCCGAGCACTGGAACCGAACGGAGCAGCGCTTGAGTATAGGGGTGCATCGGTTTGTCAAAAATTGACTGCAAAGCTCCGAACTCCACCACGCGTCCCATGTACATGACCGCGACATCATCGCAAGCTTCCGCGACGATGCCCATATTATGGGTAATCAACATCACCGAGGTGCCGTATTCCTTCTGCATGCATTTGATCAGAGCAAGGATCTGCGCCTGGATGGTTACATCGAGGGCGGTGGTGGGTTCATCGGCGATGAGGATGTTTGGATTGCAGATCATCCCGATTGCGATCATCACCCGTTGCTTCATCCCCCCGGAAAATTCGAAAGGGTAGCTTTTATAACGATCTTCTGGGCTTGGAATACCCAGCTTGCCGAGAAGTTCGACTATTCGCTTCCGCGCTTCCTTCTTGTCAAGATTTTCATGGGCGTTGAGGATCTCCAGTATCTGCGAGCCAATGGTATACACTGGGTCGAGCGAAGAGAGGGGGTCCTGGAAGATCATTGAGATGTCCTTGCCACGGATCCGACGGATTTCCTTGCTGTTTGGTCCAAATTCAAGTAAATCCTTCACCTCACCTGGCTTAGGTGAATACAGAATCTTACCATTGCGGATTGTCGCTGCTTTCGGCAACAGCTGCATCACCGAGAGCGCGGTGACGCTTTTGCCACAACCGGACTCTCCCACCACGCCCAAGGTGGTGCCTCGCCGCAACTTGATGCTTACATCGTTGACAGCATTCACCGTCTTGCGGCCTATGGCGAACTTGGTCTCGAGATTTTCTATCTGAAGCACATAATCATGTTCCATCATCTCACCTGTTTACTGTGTGGCGTCGAATACATCGCGCAAACCATCACCAAAGAAGTTCACGCCAAGCACGAATAACGAGATCACGATACCGGGAGCAATCCACAGCACCGGATAATTCTGGAAGATATTGAAGCTGGCGGCTGCGTTGATCACGTTTCCCCATGTGGGGATCGAGGTTGGCACGCCCATCCCTAGGAAGCTGAGCGCCGCTTCCGCAAGCACGAAGCCGGCGGTCTGCATGGTGATGGCCACGATGACCGGACCCAAGGTGTTTGGCAGGATGTGGTTGAACATGATCGAGGCCCCTGAGATGCCATTCGCCTGACAGCTTTCCACGAAGGGTTCGGTCTTGAGCGAAAGCACTTTGCTCCTCACCAGGCGGGTGGTGCCCATCCAGCCGGTGAAGCAGAAGATCAGCACCAGGTTGACCAAGCTACGTCCAGAAAGCCCTACTAGGATAAGGACCAGCATGATCTGGGGGAAGGTGGTGAAGATCTCACAAATGTAGATGATGAAACTATCCAACCGTCCGCCGTAGTATCCTGCGATACAGCCCAGCAGGCAGCCGATGATGGCGGATCCAAGGGCGGCGCTTAGGCCTACCGCGATGCTGATGCGTCCACCGTAGAGGAGCCGGGTGAAGGTGTCTCGTCCCGCACTATCTGTTCCTAGGGGATGTTCGGCGGAGACGGGCCGCAGACGCTGTGAGGGATTGACGAAAGAGGGGTCGTGAGGTGTGAGAAGTGGAGCGAAGATCGCGCCAATTGTGAAAAACAGCAGGATGAATAAACCTACCACGGCTAGTTTGTTCTTCATGAACTTGTCGATATTGCGCTTCGTCAAGCTGGATTTTTTAATCTTTGTTTTAGACGACATGGTTCCTCCTAGATCTTAGGCTTCACCGAACCGGATGCGTGGGTCCAGCAACGCGGACAGCAGGTCGACCAGGAAACTGGCGACTAGGACAGCTATCGCAATGAAAAACGTCGCGATCATCACCACCGGCATATCGCTACCGGATATGGATTCCAATATTAGCTTTCCCATACCTGGGTAATTGAAGACGCTCTCAATCACCACCGTGCCGGCTATAAGGATGGGGATGCGGTTGACGAGGATTATCATCACAGGGATGAGGGCGTTGCGGAAAGAGTGCACGATATTCACGCGCATCTCCGAAATCCCCTTGCTCCGGGCGGCTTTGATGTAGTCTTTGTTCATGGTGTCCACCATCGACCCACGGGTATAGCGCATGAGGGTGGCGGTATAGGCGATCCCGATGACCAGAACCGGCATGATCATATATGGGATACGTTGGAAAAAGCTCTCGGCTCCTGGCGACATCCGATTGCCAGGTGGCAGCCATTTCAGTTTCAGACTGAAGATCACTATGGCGGTGAGACCAAAGAAGAATTCGGGAATCGCCACTCCGATCATCCCAAGGGCAGTGAGGGAATTGTCTATGATGGTGTTCTTTTTAACAGCGGATAGAAAGCCGAAAGAGATCCCAATCACCGTTGCCACTGCGAATCCCAGCATGGTGATCTCCAGCGTGGCTGGTAAACGGGCGAGGATAAGCTGTGAGATGCTTACTCCAGAAACAAGACTATAACCCATGTTTCCGGTCATGATACCGCCCAACCATCTGAAATACCGGATGAAGGCTGGATCGTTCAGTCCCAGACTCTCACGCATCGATTCCACCATCTCTGGAGTCATGAAGGCCAGCTGCTCGGGTGAGACGGAATAGGAGATCGGATCTCCTGGAACCATCTCCAACCCTATGAAGATGATCAGCGTGATGATGAGTAATTTGGGAATGAATGCCAGGAGTCTGCGAATGAAATACTTCAGCATGGATGCCCCCCTTAGAAACGGTACGGATTCCCGGAATACCGAGTGAAGCGATACAACACTATGTTGTGCGACTGGTGCGGATCCACCAGTCCAGCTATTGCAAGTGTAAGGCTTATATCATGTAATGCAAGTGTTTTTTCAAAGGAGCATGGTGGATGAAGATCCACCATGCTCTGATTTTGGAATAATCACAGAACCGGTAGCAGAGACAGTAGGGTCGATGCTACGGCTTGAGGAGCTTCCACGATTCAAGGCGAAGGTCGCAGGTGCGGTAGATGGCAAGGTCGGTAGCCTTGAGCCATGCAGGATCGAAATCCCATTTCGCATCATTGTACACCATGATCTTGTTCATGGAGATCATCGGAATCGGGCTACCATATTCGAGCGCGTTTCTCTGCAGGGTATTGGCAAGCTGACGAAGTTTGGCAGGGTCGCTGGTCGCGAGCACTTCTTTCATGTGCACGCCGAACAGGGCTTCGCGTTCCTCGATATTGCCAAGATACATGTCATACACGTTGCCAGGAACCACAACCGCATAGTTCTCGATACCGCTGAGGTTATTGGCGCCAGCATAGAGGATGTCCCAGTTCTTGCGTTCATAGATTGCAGCATACAGGTCTTGGGTATAGAGCTGGATCTCGGTCTTGATGCCGATTTCCTTCAGGTTCTGGGCAGCCAAGGCCATCAGGTCATGGGTGGTCTGGTCGTTGTAGTAGTAGCCGATGCGGATGGTGCTGCCATCGTAGCCGGAGGCCGCGAGCAGTTTTTTGGCTTCTTCCACATTGCGCTTGAACAGCGGGATGGTCTTGTCATAGTACGGATCGCCAGGGTTGATGGCTGTTGAGAGCGCGACAGCTTGTCCGGGGAAGTACGAGGCGAAGCCTTCCTTATCCATGGCTAGGTTGAGGGCTTTGCGGAAATTCGCATTCATCATGAACTTGTTGTACTTGCCATCAGCAGCAGTGGTGAGGTTGGTGAGGAACAGGCGATAGTACGGGGCCGCGAAGGCATTGTATGCATAATCGGGATTCTGCTTGACAATGTTCTGGGCGAAATTGATGTCATTGAAAGCGTTGGAGTGGACGAGGTCCAGTTTTCCAGCGATCATGGCGGCAGCAGCGGCATCGTTTCCACCAGTCTCGAAGCTCATGCCCTGGACATATTTGATACCAGGTTTGGGTCCGTACCACTTGTCGTTGCGCACGAGCAGGCAGTAATCGGGGAATCTCACCGATTCAATCAGATATGGACCACAGTGCACAGGTGCTTTCCAGTAGTCATATGTTCCGAAGCGCTTGTAGTCCACATCGGCCGGGAACAAGTGGCGGGGATAGGGGACGAAGGTCGCTAAGGTGCGCATGAAAAATCCATAGGGCTTGTCCAAGGTGATGGTGAGGACTTTACCTTCGGCTTTCACACCGGTGATGGTCTCGGCTTCACCTTTGAAGTACGCGTTCGCACCTTTGATATAAGCGAAGGAGCCGCGTTCATTCTGGATTCCATATCCGCGGAGCTGGGCTTGAAGGCTGAACACCACATCGTCTGCGGTTACAGGAACACCGTCGCTCCAATTCAGATTCTCCCTGATGAAGAACTTATACACCAAACCGTCTGCGGAGACTTCCCAACGCTCTGCCATGCGGGGCACGAGCTTGGAGTTGTCTTCCATGTCAAGCTTGAGGAGAGTGTCGTAGATCAGGTCGGGAACCTGTGACTGGTAGTCTTTGTACACGCATTCAAATGTACCGTCCGTACCACCGGCTGCGAACCATAGGACATTGAGTCTTCCGGTTTCACTGTAGTCGGTCACTGCTGCAGCCGCGGGTGCTTTTTCCGTCTGGGCGGCGGCAAACACGCTCGGCATGGAAAGAATGATCAGGCAGAGTAACACAGTCGCTAATTTCTTCATTTCCGTTCTCCTTTTTGTTTTTCGTTTCCTTGTTCAACGAACATTTCAACTGTTGAAAACAATCAACCTATGTATAATGTTAGATTGATATAACCATTAATGATTCTAAAGCACCCAATATCAGTTGTCAAGAAAAATGATTCTAATCGCATGGAAGTATTAATTCATATCTGTGGAAAGGGATAAAACTTTTTAAAAATTCAATTGTTGACGAGTTGCGTGCGTGGCGGTACGCTGGCAACATCTGGTTTATGGATGCAAATCCTCAAGTGATGTCCTATAACCGATGACAGGAGTCCTTATGCAGCTTATACATTCCAAGGTGATTTATGAAAACCCCATACCACACCTTCGCAGTCGCCATGGTTATTTCCCTGGTGGTACGGTGCTTCCTAATGGCGATCTGCTTGTGGTATTCTCCATCAGCGAGGCGTTTGAATCCACCGATGCGTTTCCCTATATGATGCGTTCCTGGGATGCGGGTGCCACCTGGACGATGCAGGGTCCTCTGTACCAAAAACCACAAGATGCTGGCTATTCCGAGTATCTCAAACCCCTGCTGCTAAAGGATGGCAGACTAATCGCGACCGGTTATCGGTTCTACCGCGACGATCCAGAGCAACCTATCTGCAATCCGGTCAACGGGGGTTTCTGTCCTTCTGATCTCGCCCTTTCGGTTTCAGCGGACAATGGCAAGACTTGGACAATCTCCCGTTCAATCAAGCATCCGTATAAGGAGATGGTTGAGTCCTCCGGGCCATGCATCCAATTACGGTCCGGCAGGTTGATGGGCATAGGCGCGTTGGTACCTGCTTGGGACGGTTCAAATCCTCAAGGGGCCCGGGGTGTGTGCTTTACGAGCATGGATGATGGCAACAGCTGGGACTTCAGTTTTTACATGGAGGATGAAAAGAAGGGGATCATTCCTTTTGAATCGCGCTTGTGTGAGCTAGCTGATGGATCTGTGATCGCGTTGTGCTGGGCCTATAGCAAGCGTCAGGATAAGAATCTGAACAATCATTATTGTATATCGCGGGATGAAGGGAAAACTTGGTCAAAGCCTGTGGATACGGGTATCGCAGGCCAGGCCTCCAACTTCCTGCTGCTGGAAGATGGCCGACTGCTGACCGTGCATTCTCATCGCGCGGACGGCAAGGGCTTATGGGTGAGGATTGTCGATATCTCCGATGGCTCGTGGCGCATACAGGAGGAGCTCTGCGTGTATGGACAAGCCCCACCCCCAACTAACGGTCCTGAAGGAAATTCAAATATCGCCAATCAATTCGTCTCCTTGGCTTATGGCCAACCTTCCCTACTCCGTATTTCCAGCCATGAGTATCTAGTCATCCATTGGGCGGTTGAGAACGGGCAAGGCAAAATCCTTTCACATAAAATATCTTCGTGCCAGGCACGAAAGTGACAACCTGGATGTAGCGGAAATTATTATTGAAAGCCCTTGGAATGCTGTTTCCCATTTCACATAAAAGCGAGCGTGCAGCCCTTTAGGGCGCGGATTTTTAACTTGTCAGATTCGTGCCTGGCACGAAACTGCGCGTCTTTTTTTTCAATACCTCGCTCCCAGATGCCTGCAAGAGTATTCCGTGTAGTTTGCGAAACCACAGGATTGTATTAAATCGCATGCTGGAAAACACTTGCATTTTGGCAGATTCGTGCCTGGCACGAAATATTTCTTGACAAACCTAGGAAGTCCTGAGATAGTTCAAGTGTGGAAAGTATGTTTTGTGTGCGCACACATTAAGGGGAAGACTGTGTTATGAATGTAACAATCAAGATGATTGCAGAACTCTCCGATGTATCTGTGGGCACCGTGGATAGAGTGCTGAACAAACGGGGAAAGGTAAAGCCAGAAGTTGAGAAAAGGGTTCTCGCTATCGCGAAGGCACTGAATTACCGACCCAATTCTGCTGCTAAGAGCCTTGCGCTTCGAAATAAAGCTATAAAGGTCGGAATCCTATCGCATGTGCAACCCAATTATATCAACCATGCCGTCAACGAAGGGTATAAGGGCATCCATGCCGCAGAGAGGGAGTATGCTGATTTTGGCATCTCGCTTATCTACCGTTATTCGCGTAATTTCGATGTCGAGAGCCAAGTTGAGGAGTTGGACAGGCTTCTTCAGGAAGGAATCAGCGCACTCGCGATAACCCCAATCAACGACCCGCGGATTTCCTCCAGGCTTGATGAGGTTATCAGCACCGGTATTCCTGTGTTCTGCTTCATCAACGACGTTATCACCCAGAACACGCATTACTTTATAGGAATTGACAACTACAAGGCAGGATGTGTAGCGGCAGGGCTCTTCAACCTCTTAAAGAAAGAACCGTTGGACATCGCCATTGTCTTCCCATCGCTCTCCCTGCTGGGCAATGCCTTCCGCCTGAAGGGTTTTGAGGAAACCATCCAAGCATCATATGGAGATTCCTTAAGGCGCGCTGCGGTATGCATCGCAACAAACGATGATATTACCTCATACAACACAGTCAAGGAGATGCTTGCCGGGCACCCGGAAGTCAATGCCATCTTCTTCGCCTCGGGAGCAGCGGAAGGCGGTATGCGGGCTATCAGCGAATCCAAACTGATGGGGAAAGCACTCATCGTCGCCATCGACCCGTCCGAGACCATCCGAAAGAATCTTTTAAACGGGAACATCATGGCCGCAATCAACCAAAATACCCGCGAAGCTGGATACCGCACAATCAAGGTGATATACGATTACATCATGTTTGGAGTTCTACCACAAAGCTCCTTTATCTACATCAACAGCGAAGTGGTGATAAAGGAGCATTTCCTTCAGTGATACAAGTAATGTGACCAATAGCCCAGTCAGAACTAAAAGATTGGGTGGATAAAACTTATCGCAGCCCTAAAAAGCCTCATCCAACCAGCGCACAGTGTCCCAGATTTCCACACCATTGTTCCGCTGGGGAGCGCCAGGAGTGCTTCGTCCCTTGCGGATATACCCGATGAGAATGGATCGCAGCTCTCTGGCCACCTCAGGAAACTCATGTATCACATTGACTTGCTCACGAATATCCTGCTTGAGATCGTATAGTTGGAAGCGGGGCATATCGGAGGTTTCCTCCCCCGGCTTAGGATAGGACCAACCTCCAGATCCTGGACACATTTCCAGCTTGCAACGACCTTTGCGAATAGAAAGGGATCCATCGACACTCTGATGTATCACATCCTGACGAACCTCTTTTTCGGAAGTCCCCAACCAGAGCGGAAGATTGCTCACGCTATCCTCGGCGGCATTGTCAGGCAGGGTTGCGCCAAAAAGATCGGCCATCGTGGCGATGAAGTCGCAGAGGCATACCAATTGATCCCGTCTACCCGTCTGCTTGATGCCATTCGGCCAGCGGACAAACAGAGGGATACGATGTCCACCTTCATAGATATCGGCTTTATGCCCACGGAAAATATAATTTGGATTATGGCCTGCCGCTTTCAATTCATCGAAATCAGCCATCGGAGAACATCCATTGTCCGAAGCATACACCACTATGGTATCATCATAGAGGCCTAGATCCTTCAGGCGGGCGGTCACCTGGCCAACCACATCGTCACACATCAAGACAAAATCACCATATTCATTCGTATGGGATTTCCCGAGGAATTGGGGTGATGGGAGAATCGGGGTATGTGGGGCGGGCATGGGAAAGTAGATGAAGAACGGCTGGTCACGGTATTCCTCAATCTTCTGAAGGACTTTGCGGGTAAGATGGGGCAGTACATCGGAGTGCTCGAAATCGGGAGCGGTGGGACCCTTGCGCCAGAAACGTTTGCCTACATCCTCAGTCTCGTGGTCTGGCAGCTGGGTGAAACGATCATTCTCGATATAGATGTAAGGAGCCATATCCAACGATGCGCTGATGCCATAATAGTAGTCGAATCCATTGGTTATGGGTGCTTTTTCTATGCGGCCACCGTAATCCACACCCTCACAGGTCTCGTAATCATCCTTGATCGCAAAGGTATCGTCCGTGGCGAAATCCATGCCGAGATGCCATTTGCCGATCGCGGCGGTGGTGTAACCTTGCTGCTTGAACAAGTGGGCGGCTGTCATGCGGTCTGTCTCTAGCAAAGCCCTCGAGTAACCGCTCATCACCCCTGCTTTCAGCTTCGAACGCCAGTTGTACCGGCCTGTAAGGATTCCATAGCGGGAAGGCGTGCATACCGCGGAAGTCGCATGGGCATCGGTGAAATGGACCCCATCACGACACATCGCATCGAAATTCGGTGTTTTAAACGCGCAATTCTCGTTCAGAGCGCTTACATCGCCATAGCCCATATCATCAGCCAGAATATAAATCACATTTGGTTTTTTCATAATCTATTCCTTCTCAGAATCACAGTGTGGTTATCATGTGCATGGATGGATGGCGAACGGTCACCACCACTTTATCAACTGGGTCACCTCGTCGCGGATCCGCACGAATTCAGGGGAAGCGATATCTCTGGGACGTGGGAGATCGTTTTTGATGAATTTCTTCACTTTGGTGGGTTTGTTGGTAAGCACCAGGATCTTTTCGCCCAGATAGACCGATTCCTCTATGTTATGGGTGATGAAAAGCACGGTTGTACCAGTCCGTTTCCAGAGCTTAACCAGTTCGTCCTCGAGTTTGAAGCGCAGAGAGATGTCCAACTGCCCATAGGGCTCGTCCATCAACAGCAACTCGGGTTTTACGGCAAAGGCTCTGGCGATGGATACACGTTGCAACATGCTCACCGATAACTGCGCGGGATAGTAGTTCCGGCTGTCACTCAAACCGACTAGTTCCAGAAACTCATCCACGCTCTCTTTCTTCTCCTTGGGGGATACTCCCCGGAGGTCCAGCCCGAAACCGACATTCTGCTCCACCGTAAGCCAAGGCATGGTGGAGTTCTCCTGAAAGATGTAAGCGATGTTGTGTTTCTTCAGATCCACCGGTTCATCGTTCACCAGGATTTCGCCAGCGGTGATGTCGTACAACTTGGTGAGGCTATTGAGAAAAGTGGTCTTTCCACACCCTGTGGGCCCGACGATGCAAAGGAATTCGCCTTGGGCGACTTCAAAAGAGATATCGTCCAGCACCAGCAGGTCGCCAAATTTCTTGGTGAGATTGTTTACTCGGATCTTCACAGGTTTTTCCATGGCTTCCCTCATAACGTCATGTCCATTGAAGCAGTGATAAGCTTGCGCAATCTGAGGAACTCGGGGTCCAGGTAGTCCCGGGGCCGAGGAAGGTCGATGGTGTATTCGGCTTTCACACTGGTAGGACAGTTGTGCAGAAGCACGATGCGATCGGCGAGATACACGGCTTCCTCGATGTTGTTGGTGATGAACACGATGGTACGCCGTTCCTTCTCCCAGATCTTCTCCAATTCCTCTTGCATGAGGTATCGGGTCTGGGCGTCCAGCGATCCAAACGGCTCATCCATGAACAAAACCAAAGGCTCGTTGCAATACGCTCTGGCGATACCCACGCGCTGCTTCATACCGCCGGAAAGTTTCACGGGGAAGGCATTCTCAAATCCCTGTAGACCAACAAGATCGATGTAGTACTGCGCCCTTCTCCTGCGCTCGGTCTTGTCTATACCCCGGACCTTCGGCCCATATTCCACATTCCCCCGGGTGGTGAGCCACGGAAACAACGCCAGATTCTGGTACACAACCCCCCTGTCCGGTCCTGGCCCTGTCACCAGCTTGCCATCCACATGCACAGTTCCGCTTGTAGCAGGTTCCAACCCAGACATAATATTCAATAGGGTGGTCTTGCCACATTGGCCGGGCCCAAACACCACCACGAATTCATTCTCACGAACTTTCAGATCGATATTGTCGATGACCCGCTTTTCGCCTTCTGGGGTTTTGAAGATTTTGGAGATGCCGTCGCAATGTATGATTGTCGATGTCCCTATACTCCGCCCACGTTCCATGCGCACAGCCTCCTTTCAATTTCACGTAACAGGACCTCAAGGATGAAACCCATGATTCCGATGGCGATGATGCCCACGAGGATCTGTTTCATGTCGTTGATTTCCATTCCACTTACGATAATCCAACCGACTCCCTCGGAGGAGCGAACCATCTCTGCCGCAACCACGGTAGCCCAGCTTGAGGAGATAGCCACCTGCATCCCGGCGAAAATATAAGGCACCGAGGCTGGCATGATAACTGTGGTGAACA
This sequence comes from Sphaerochaeta sp. UBA6084, assembly GCA_002428625.1. GTDB lineage: Bacteria > Spirochaetota > Spirochaetia > Sphaerochaetales > Sphaerochaetaceae > UBA6084. Next base: position 104,509 of record DIXI01000036.1, on the reverse strand, counting down.
CTTGCCGCTTGTTGGCACCAAGCATGCGTGCCGCGCCTATCATCAGCGGATCCACAGCGCGGGAACCGGAAAAAGCCGTATAGGTGATGCTGGCAAAAGCCGAAAGGAAGATGATGAAGTACTTGGTCATTTCGCCTAGTCCGAACCACAGGATGGAAAGCGAGATCCATGCTATCGGGGGAATTGGTCGTATGACTTCATAGAAAGGCCGGAAAATCGCCTCTACCAGTCGGATCCTCCCCATCGTCAATCCCAAGGTGATTCCCAGGATGGTCGCCACAGTATAGGCGATAAGCACCCGGGAAAGACTGAAAAGCGTATGCTGCACAATCGTGTATTTCCCAATCTTCTGGGTAAAGGAGAGAAAAAAAGCTTTCAGGATGGTGAAAGGCCCAGGCATCAGCTCTCCTAGATTGGAATAGCTGACACTGATTTGCCAAAGGAGTAGAAAGAGCAGAATGGACGAGCTGCCGGCGATTATTTTCTTCACTGACAAGTGGACATGGCTTTTACTCATTACCAGCGCCCTCCTTTCAGCAGATGTCTTTCCAATAAAGTGAGGATATAGGTGATGAAGGCTCCGACAAGTCCGATAGTGATCATGCCTGCGATGATGACGTCTGGCCTGAGCAAACCACGGGATTGCTGGATCATGAATCCCAATCCTCGGGTGGAGGCGAGCATTTCCGCAGCGACCAAGGCTCCCCAAGACGAAGCCAGCGCCACTCGCATGCCTGTAAGCAGCATGGGAAGAGAACTTGGAATCGCTATCCGAATGAGAAGCTGCCGATTGGTGGCTCCGAAGGTCTGGCCTACCCATAGATGCACGGCTTTTGTCTGCTTTATTCCCGAATACGAGCTAATCAGGCTGGCGGTGAATGATGAAAGGAAGATCACCATCGCTTTTGACAGCAATCCAATGCCAAACAGGGTGATCATAACTGGAATCCAAGCGATGCCGGGAATGGGGCGGATCATATCGAACAACGGCCGGGTGAACCAATCGAATTTCTCCGACCAAGCCATCATGATCCCCAAGGGAATCCCTACGGATAAACCGATCAGATACCCGCTTAAGGCAACCTGAAGCGAGGCAGCCAAGTGTTGAAGCAACGTAGCGCCATCGGGATTCGGGTTGGTGAATTTTCCAAAAAAGGTCTTTAGAATCTTCAATGGACTAGGCAAGGTGGTTGGCGATGTAAGCCCAAGCACATCGGTAGCGATGTACCAAACCACCAGAAACAGCGTGATGGTGAGAACCGAGACCAAGGTGTATATCCGGACCTTTTTCTCTGCCACGATTTCCTCCTAATCGAACAAAGGGGCGGATGGCTTATGCTTCACACAATAAAGTTCAGCTCCGCCCCTTATACATCGATGTGCGTTATTTATCGTTCGGAGCCCGGAGGTTGATACCGATGGCTTCTTCGAGAATCGTAGGATCGAAAGCGTTGTCGACGTACTTCAGATTGTCTTTCTCAATTTTCCCGATGGATACATTGAACCGCGCGTAGTTGGGCATTGCCTCACCCAATATGTAGCTGGGAGAAGACATGACTGCTTTGGTCACATAGCGGCGGTCGATCATTTCCTGAGTCATGGTGGCTTGGGTATAGGTACGGCCGTTCTCGGCGAACCAACGCATGGAGAATTCGCGGCGGATATCATCGTTGGCAAGGTCTTCCACTGCACGCTGGAAAGCACGCATGAACTTAACCAGGTCTGCCCTGCGGCTGGCGATAATGTCGTTGCGGCTGAAAAGCATATCATAGAGAGCTGTCTGGGTGGCGTCTTCGAACGTGGTAACCATCACGGCACCCTTCTCCATCACCTGGAAGGAATATGGTGCGAATGTTGCGATCGCATCCCCTTCCCCAGCGTTGAAAGCCTGCACCGCGGCACCCCAATCCATGTGGACAATCTGGATGTCGGATTCTTTTAGCCCAAGGCGCTCGATATAGCGCAACACGTTGTACTGGGAAGCGGTCCCAAGAGATGCAAGGAATTTTGTACCTTTCACGGTAGCCGCGCTGCCATATATCTCCGGATTGCCCGGAACCTGGCCTTTGACAGTCATGATGGGAGAATTCGGGCGAGTCCAGATTCCCATTCCACCTGAGGATTCCACATCGGCGAGCAGCTTCGTGTTACCCATCGCAAGTGAGAAAATTGTCGCGGCACCGCTGCAAGCCACATCTATCTGCTTGGCAGCCATGGCTTCGTTGATAGGGGCTCCCGAGGGGAAGACCACAATCTCAATCTGCACACCTTCGTCTTTGAAATACCCTTTCTCAAGCGCATACTGGACCGGAGCTCCGACCGCTGATGGCATGAGACCAACTTTGAGCGGTGCCGCAGGTTTTTGTTCCGCCGCCGCACCAGCAAAGAGAAATGTCGTGGTGATCATCAACAGCACCATTACGGATACCAACATTCTTTTCATCTTCGTTCCTCCTTTAGATGAAGCATGGTTGCTCATGCTTAAATTCCCATTAAGTGTGTACGCACACACTATGATGTTTTGTATTCTGAATCACGCTTTCGCATTTGTCAAGTTTTATTTCCACCACTTGATTACGTAAGGAGAGAAGGATGCTGAAGGTTCTTCCAGTTAGGAAGGATGAAGAGGAAAAACCTTCTTCAATTCTTAAATAGTCGATCGCTGTACTTCTGCAAGCAACTTTATTTCTATATTGGTCAACCAATTTCAATATTCCCACGATCCATGCCCCACTTGCGTGGTTTATGCATGGAGAAGCAGTTTCGTCATTACCATTGGGTAGCTGGAATCAATAATCCAATGAGAACCTCTCTTGATGAGACGAAACCGTACTCGGTGATGAAAACCAGACGATCGACTAGACTGTTATGGAAATGTGGTACGTGCACACAAATCAGATTCGTGCCTGGCACGAATCTGATTTGTGACCTTGGGAGCTTACTTGGCCCTTGCAGGAAGCCCGCACGATCAGCTCACCATGCAAAACAACATCTCGGGTTGGACCTTTGGGATCATCCATCCGGCTGAAAAGCAATTCACTGGCTGCTTTCCCAATATCATAGGTTGGCTGACGGATGACGGTCATCTGCGGATCGACCATGGACATCCACGGGAATTCATCGAAACACACCAAAGCCACATCCTCAGGAATACGCACACCCTCATCGCGAAAGCGTCTGAAAGCTCCTGTAGCTAAAGAACCGTTTGATGCGAAAATGACTTCAGGACGATGCGGCAGGCTTAGAAGCTGTCCGGTTCCCTTGTAGCCCTCCTCCTCCGTGGTGTTGCTGAAATATTCCAATTGCGTATCCCTTGCGATACCCCGATCCTTGAGCACCTGGCGAAAGCCCTCGTAGCGAGCCCGGACGCTGCTGTTGTTCTGGCAGAACAACCCCCCGATGCGTTGGTATCCGTCATCGGCCAAGTGGCTGATCAAGCGGTAGGCGGAATCGTAGTTGTCGATGAGCACGCTATCTATCTGCATGGACTGTATCTTCCGGTTGATCGCGACCACAGGGATGTCAAGTTCCAACGGTGGTTTGATCGCATGGGCGGTTTCACTTGTTGGTGCGATGATGACCCCGGCAACGAGCTCGTCCTTCAAGAGTTCGAGGCAGATCGCCTCCTTCGCCGGATCTTCGTCCGAATTAAAGAGCAGCACTGCGAAGCCTCGGGCGTAAGCCATCTCCTCTATAGCCTGGCTGATGAAATTGAAGAAGGGGTTGTTGCTGAGATCTGAAACCACCAAGCCGATGGTGCGTGACTGCTGGTTCCGTAGATTGCGGGCGATTCTGTTCGGCCGGTATTCAAGGGTCCGCACAGCCGCATGGACTTTCTCACGGATCTCGTCCGTGATATGAGGTTTGTTCGCCAACACCCGTGATACCGTAGCTGTGGATACTCCTGCGACTGTCGCAACATCTTTCATGCTAACCAAAATACCCAGCTCCTTCGCATCCAACGATGCGGTAGATTGATTCTATACCGATACTAGCACAACACCTAAGGGAAAATTCAAGAATATACCGGATAACGCTGCCCATCTCCATAATACACTATATTCAGAAGAATTCAATAATTTTAATCGATTACAATTGTTTTTCTTGACAGATGGATTTTTACATGAGAATATAATTCCAATTAGTACAGTAATTATAAAATCGTCAGCGATATGGGAAGGATGCAGCGATTTTTGGGAGTAATAATCAAGCGAACCCCATTCGGTGGTCGTTATGTCTATTCAAATCTTTTTTATATATTAGTTTAATGTGATAATTTCCTGATTTTACGAGTGATTGTTTTAAAATTGGAATTGTAATCGATTACAATGATTGGGGAAAGAGAAAAGCTCCATGGAGCGGGATAACCAAGCGGGAGGTCTTATGGATGAGCCATTGCTACGGATGCGGAACATCACGAAAAGTTTCCCCGGCGTCCTAGCGTTGAAAGATGTGGAGTTTGAACTGCACGCTGGGGAGATCCATGCGATCATCGGCGAGAACGGCGCTGGAAAATCAACGTTGATGAAAGTCCTGCTAGGCATTTATCAACCGGATGAAGGCACCATCCACCTCAAAGGAAAACCCTTCCACGCTAAGAATCCCAGGAATGCGCAGGACCAGGGGATCAGCATGATCTACCAGGAATTCAATCTTGTCCCTGACCTGACGGTAGCGGAAAACATCTTTCTAGCACGGGAGCAACGTAGATTCCATAATCTTTTGATAGACGATAAGGCCATGCTTTCCGAGACTAGGAAATTCATCGGATCTTTGGGGCTTGATATCGACGCGCGCTTGACTATCAACGAACTGAGCGTCGCTGAGAAGCAGATGGTCGAGATCATCAAGGCCTTAGTGGTGAAATCAGATATCCTGGTATTGGACGAACCGACCTCTGCCCTCACCGAGAAAGAGGTGCAACGCTTGTTTTCCATTCTTGAAAGATTGAAAAACGAGGGTGTCGGCATCATCTACATCTCACATCGGATGGAAGAGCTTAACACCATAGCCGACCGTGTGACCGTGCTCCGAGATGGGACCTTTGTCGCGACACACGAATGGAAAGCTGTGACTGTACCGAACCTGATCCGCATGATGATCGGCCGTCAGCTGAACGATCTCTTCCCCTATGTGCCGAGTAAGCCGGGGGAGGTAGTATTTAAAGCCCACAACCTGAACCGCTCGAGCTTTCTCAAGGATGTCTCACTGGAAGCCCGTAAAGGTGAGATTCTTGGACTAGCAGGGCTTATGGGAGCGGGACGCACAGAGTTCGCTCGCGCGGTATTCGGTGCTGACCGGAAAGACTCAGGTGTCATCTGGATGGACGGGAAGGAAATCACCACACGTTCACCGCATGACGCGATACGGCATGGCATCGCTTATCTGCCTGAAGACCGCAAGAAGGATGGCTTGTTTTTGGAATTGGATATCTACGACAACATCCTCGCAGGCAATCTTACCCAATACTCGAGCAAGGGTATCGTGAACGATTCTACTTGCCGCGCGATTGTGGATAAAAGGATCGCTGAACTCAATGTGAAAACCCACTCTCCTCGGAAAATCGTCAAATACCTCAGTGGCGGCAATCAGCAGAAAGTTCTGCTTTCGCGCTGGTTTTGCAAGCAGGCGAAGCTGATTATCTTCGATGAGCCAACCAGAGGAATCGATGTGGGAGCGAAATCCGAAATCTACCAGCTGATGAACAAGCTCAAGCAGGCAGGCGCGGCCATCATCATGATTTCCTCGGAAATGCCTGAGATTCTTGGCATGAGCGATCGGATCGCAGTGATGTACGAGGGCCGGATAACCGGCGAGCTCACACGTGCGGAAGCTACTTCGGAAAAAGTCATGGCGCTGGCAAGCAATCTCGCAGTCAAAGCATAGGATATTAGGAGAAGGATATGGATAAGACCCGCATCGGCAACACTAAACTACAGCTCAACACCAGTCTCATGCAGAAGGTGACGGCTTCGATCGCTCTGCTCCTCATGATACTGTTCTTCTCTATCGTCAGCCCCTACTTTTTCAAAGTGAACAACTTGCTCACTATAGCGCTGCAGACCTCGATCACCGCCATCACGGCCTACGGCATGATCTTCGTCATCATCTCTGCTGGGGTAGACCTCTCGATAGGCTCCAACATCGCCTTCACCGGAATCATGGTGGCGCTCATGCTGAAGAATGGCTTCCCCATCTGGCTGGCGATGATTCTCTGCCTCGTAGTTGGGATAACCGCCGGCATGGTGAACGGCATCCTCATATCCAAGATGAAGCTGCCAGCCTTTATCGCAACGTTGGGAATGCAGATGGTGCTGAGGGGTCTCGCGCTTGTGGTGACGGACGCACGTCCTGTCTATCTGGACAATGCTCCTCAGTTCAAGCAAATCGCCCAGGCGAAATTGTTCAACACCATCCCCTTCCCCGTGCTCTATATGATCGTCCTTGGTTTCGGTGCCGCGTTCTTGCTCCGAAAGACAGTCATCGGGCGTAACGTGTTTGCCGTCGGATCCAATGAGGAATCGGCTCGATTGTCAGGTATTGATACAGAAAAAGTCAGGATATTCGCCTTCATGTTCAGTGGTTTGATGGCCGCGATCGCCGGTCTCATCCTTACAAGCAGAGTCAACTCTGGCCAACCCACTATCGCTGTTGGGTATGAAGCAAATGCAATCGCAGCATCGGTCATCGGGGGGGCTTCGATGCGTGGAGGGCATGGATCCATCAGCGGGGCGATCCTTGGCGCATTCATTCTAGGAGTATTGATGAACGGCCTGAACCTATTGAATGTGTCTCAGAACTGGCAGGTCTTTGCTTCTGGATTCGTGGTCATTTTCGCTGTCTATCTGGACAAGGTCCGTACTTCTCGAAATTAGTCTCACGCTTCCCATGATTATGGGAATCACAATAACGCAGGCCACAGGCCTAGGAGGTTCACATGAAAAAGCATCTATTGTTGATCGGTACTCTCATGATGATAGCAGTCATTACGCTGTCAGCTGCGCCCGCGGCGGAGAAGAACGTCGTGGACGAGACCTATGTCGCCGTCATCATGAAATCCTATTCCGGGGATTTCTGGAAAACGGTCGAATTGGGCGCCCTGACCGCAGGGAAGGACCTGGGTATCAAGGTGACTGTCGAAGCTCCCGATACGGAAACGAACATGGAGCAGCAGATCAAAATGGTGGAGAATGCAGTCACTAAAGGGGCCGATGTCATCGCCATCTCAGTTCTGGACACAAAAGCGATGATCCCAGCAATCGAACAAGCGGTGGCCGCTGGCGTCAAGATCATCACCTTCAACTCGATGATAGATTCCAAGCTTCCCCTCACCCATGTCGCGACTGATAACTGGGCAGCCGGAGAACTGGCTGGAAAAGCTCTCGGAGAAGCCCTTGGTGGAAAAGGCAAATACGCTATTCTTGGTGCGGTGCAAGGTGTGAAGAACAACCGTGACCGAAGCGATGGCGCAGCGGATTACATCAAGAAGAATTTCCCTGGAATGGAACTTATCACTATCCGATACACCGACAATGATCTGAACAATGCGCTCGCGATCACCAGTGACATCATCACTGCGAATCCGGACATCAAGGGATTCTTCTCGAATAACGAAACCACTACAATTGCTGTCTCAATCGTACTTGAGGAAAAGAACAAGGTCGGTTTGATAAAGCAGGTGGGATTCGATGCAACCGCCCAGACGATCGGCGCTCTCGAGAACAAGATCATCAGTTCGATTGTCACCCAAGTGCCGTTCAAGATGGGGTATGTCGCTGTGCAGAGCGCGCTGGAAGCTCTCCAGGGGAAGACACTCCCTGCGGTTACCGATACTGGTGTCGCTTTGGTCACCTTAGCGAACCTTGCCTCTCCTGAAGTCCAGAAGATCATCAATCCTTTGAAATAATTCCTTTTACATTGTTTTTCCTGTGGAGTCCGGCCCCCCCAGGGGGGGCTTCGGATTCCATGTATTCCTTTCCAAGAGGTGTCCCTAATGCGAAAACCGAACGTGATATTCATACTAGCGGATGATATGGGATATGGCGATTTCTCCGCTTTCAATCCTGCGCTTGATTCTACCCATGCTTTGGACCGGCTTGTTGCACAGGGTGTGACGTTATCAAACTGCCATGCATCCTCTCCGGTATGCGCTCCTGCCCGGGCTAGCATCATGACCGGCAAGTACCCTCAGCGGTGCGGTGTCATCGATACCCTCGAGTCCCGTGGGCTTGACCGCTTGAAACTTTCGGAGACAACGGTCGGCGAGATTTTCAAGCAGAACGGATACGCTACCGCGTTGATCGGCAAGTGGCATCTTGGGGCGATCGACCCTCTTTACCATCCGACAAAAAGAGGTTTCGACCATTTCGTCGGATTCAGAGGTGGTTGGAACTATTACTACGATTACACCTATGAGCGTGGCGAACAACGTGTGGATGGCGATGGTGTCTATATGACCGATTTGTGGACTACAGAGGCGATTTCATATATCCGTTCCCACGCGCATGAACCGTTTTTCATGCATCTAGCCTACAATGCCCCGCACTTCCCGCTTGAAGCCCCTGAAAAGCTCATTGCTAAATACAAGGCTCAAGGTCTCTACACCGATGCGGTCTGCCGTGTATATGCCATGCTGGAATCGATGGACGCGGGCATTACGAGGATTCTGGATGAATTGGATGCTTTGGCGATCGCGGACGACACTATTGTGGTGTTCACCAGCGACAATGGCCCTGATTTTGGTGGTACTGGTGATGATTGCATGGTTCGGTTCAATTGCGATCTTAAGGGGTCGAAGATGCATGTGTATGAAGGTGGCATCAAGGTTCCTGCTGTAGTCCGTTGGCCCCAAATGCTTCCTGCTGGTTTGATGACGGACGAACTGGTCCATGGTACCGATTGGGTGCCGACCCTCATGTCTCTTTGCGGGATAGAGCATGGCTGCAGTTCCGATTTCGATGGGATCGATATGTCCAGCGCGCTTCGGGGCATGCCTCTGCCCGACCGGACGCTTTTCTGGCAATGGAACCGCTATCGCCCGAATATCGCCTGCAATGCCGCGGCAAGGGACTCACAATACAAGCTGGTGCATACTCCTGTAGCTTCATATCTGGATCTACCGGATTGGGAGGTCGATATGGATGTCGATATCAAGCGGCACCCCCTGGCCTATGCAGATATCTCTGATAAGCCATATCCAGACCTCCCCAAACTACACAAACCTACAATTGAACTTTATGCGATCGATGAAGACCCTCTAGAGATGCGCGACCTTTCCAAGGATAAGCCCGAGCAAGTGGTCCGCTTGGAACGTGAACTGCAGACATGGTTTGCAAAGATGGAATGGGAGCGCCTGTAACTTTTTCGTGCCAGGCACGAATCTGCGCCCCTTGTCAGATTCGTGCCTGGCACAAATATGAAGGCTTTTATTATTTGGTTAATCTTTCATAACTCGTTTTCTCTATAGATTGGTGATATTTCCTGACATTTCATCTAAATATATATATTTAATTTCTTACATGATACCCAAGTCTAAGTTTTTTCAGAATGTAATCTTCCTTGACAATTGGACTCCCATAATGGAACGTGGAGTAATAGTATTTGCTTAAGCCTAATACAATCGGAGAATCCATGCGTCCAAAAACAATGTACTCGAGACTGTTTACTCTATTGGTCATTTTCTCTGCTGGACTTCTATTTTTCGTCGCTTGCCCAGAAGGCTTTCCTGAACTTCAGACAGGAAGCCTGAGAATCATCCACCAGGACCAGGAATTCCCCAGGACTATAGAGCCAGAGGCCGAAAACATCACAATCACGTCCTATCGGGTCAGTGGAACAGGACCGAATAACGCAGTTCTCACACCAAAGGAATATGATGCAAGCCCAATCCAGATCGACGATTTGCTTGCGGGTACCTGGAGCATCACGGTGGAGGGGCTGAATGACGAGGATCCTGCTCTAGTAGTGGCCCTGTTGACCAAGGATGTTCTGATTGAGTCTAAAAAAACCACTGATTCAACCTTCACCCTTAAGTATGCCACTGGAACCGGCGATGCAAGCATCCTTATAGTATGGCCGCAAACGGTAGAGAGTGTGCACGACATCCTTATTACAGTGAACACCACAATCTCGGGTAAGGAAAGATTCATTTTAGAAGCAGCGGATGCATCCCCATCAGGGGAGGATCTCTCACTTCTCTTGAACATCACAGATCTTCCTGTTGGCTCGTATGATGTGTGGGTCACGTTCCGAAACGACACCGAAACGATACTTGGAGTTCCAGCTTTTGAAAGCCTCAATATTTACAGCGACCAAGAGTCAGAAGGAACCATCACGTTTGTGGAATCCATGTTCCCGGTGGAATCTCCCGACTTCTCACCAGTGCCAGGGGATTATTCGAAGGGACAATCCGTTTCGCTCAGCACGGCTACACCTGGTGCTATCATCTATTACACAATCGATGGCAGCGCGCCTGATACCGATAGCCTGCTCTATGAAACACCCATCGGAATTGGCGAGACTACCACGATACGAGCTTTCGCTACCCGCGATTTTGCGATTCCCTCGCTTGAATCCAGCGCCACCTACTCCATCCTCCACCCTACTCCCCGGTTTTCACTTTTGGCGGGAACCTATGATTCTCCCCAGGTGGTTTCGCTGAGTTGCGCCAACATGGAAGCCAGCATCCGCTTCACAACCGATGGATCGGCTCCTACAGGATCCAGTCCGGTATACACAACACCAGTCGCAGTCGCTGAGAATATGACCATCAAGGCTGTTGCCAGTTTCGCTGGCGATGTCCTTTCCAACGTAAGAAGCTCCGCGTACAAAATCAAAGCGGGAGCACCTGTGTATAGTTCCGATGGCGATACCTATCTTACGCCACAGTCGATAACGCTCACCAGTGTGACTGCGGAAGCCACTATAAGATATACGACCGATGGAGAAGATCCCACCAGCACCAGTACCATACACTCAGACCCAATCCAGGTCAACGAAAACCTGACAGTAAAAGCGATTACCTATAAGTCAAACATGGAACCCTCCAGCATAATGACTGAGACCTACCAAATCAGAGTCGCGGCTCCGCAGTTTTCCTTCGCCGCGGGGACCTATCCTACATCACAGAGCATCACTCTGACTTCAGCAACTTCGGGAGCGGTAATCCACTATACTCTGGATGAGACCACCCCGACAGCCGATAGTCCCGTTTATTCCTCACCTATCGCCATCGCAGTAGATGAGACTCTTAAGGCAATCGCATTAAAAAACGGTATGAACGCATCGCCAGTGTCCGAGGCTGTCTATCATATCCAGCCAGCGGTTCCCACCTTCTCGGTCGCAGCAGGAGCTTATGCCGAATCGCAGACGGTGAAATTGGCAACCACCACTTCCGGAGCAGAGATACGATATACCCTGGATGAAAGCACACCTACCACGTCAAGCCTGCTGTTCAGTACAGACATTACCATTGATTTCGATACCGTCATCAAGGCCATAAGTGTGAAAAGCGGAATGACCCCTTCGGAAGTCGCAACCGCAAGTTACTTCATTACCGGTACCAGCGGATTGTCCATCGTCAATCCTATCAACAGTTCCGTCTCGATCCTCTGGCCCGACGACTGGAAAGGAAAGTCCCTGGTAACCGATTTTCACGGTACCATTACAGCTTCTATTAGCCCCGAGCCCGCCCTTGGTGAGTTCTCGTACACCTGGTACCTTGATGGAACTGAAGCTAGCTGCCAGAATGGGACAATCGCCTCCACCACTTCCACTATTCGTTTCGGCAAGCACCTCGATGATGTGCGGCCAAGCATAGGGCCTCATAGCCTAGCGGTCAAAGCCACAAAAGGGACGAAAAACTACTCTGCTTCGCAATTCTTCACGGTGTATGATAACGGAACAGCAGGAACGGCGGAAATAGTCGAGACCGGTATCACGCTGGATGAGAATTCCATCAAATTGTCGGAAAACTCAACCAAGCAACTCACTGCGACAGTGAATCCTGCCAATGCAACCTTGAAAGATGTCATCTGGACATCGTCGGACCCAGAATTGGTGGAGGTCTCCTCCGAAGGTTTGGTGACCGCGCATTTCGGCTGGGACTCCTCTGAAGTCACCATCACCGCGGAGACTGGTTCGAAAAGCTATAGCGTGACCTGTACGGTATCATCCCCGCAAGTAGTACATGTGCAAAGTTGTTTTAGCACCACGTTGCTGTTGAAGGAAGATGGGAGTGTCTGGGGTACCGGATACAATGTGAATGGAGAAATTGGCGATGGCACAAATACCAATCGTTCTACTCCTGTGCCAACGCTGACTGGTGTCGAATCCATCGCTTCTGGTGATTATCACTCACTGTTCCTTAAGACAGACGGAAGTCTATGGGCTTCGGGTCGAAATGACCGTGGGCAACTCGGCGATACCACGAAGACCACTCGATTGACCCCAGTGAAAATCATGGATGATGTCAAGCGCGTGGTAGCAAAAATATTTCAGACTTTTATTATTCAGGATGATGGAAGTCTGTGGGTTACTGGAGAAAATGGGTGGGCACAACTTGGCGATGGCACTTCGATCAATCGCTCAACACCCAAGCACACCATGGACGATGTACAGGATGTATTCCCAGGTGAATACCATACGATGATTCTGAAAACCAATGGCGACCTATATGCGAATGGGAGAAACAACTACGGGCAGCTGGGAAATTCGACTACCTCCAACGCGGATAGTCCTGTACATATCATGAGCGGGGTCAAATCGGTGGCAGTTGGACAGTACCATACGATGATTCTGAAGACCGATGGTACTCTCTGGGCAACTGGAGACAACCAGTATGGACAACTAGGCGATGGCTCAACTACCGGAGTGACTACCCCGAAACAAGTGATGACTGGAGTAGCTTCTGTATATTCCTATCGCAACCATACCGCGATCTTAAAGACCGATGGCACCTTATACACCACCGGATACAATTCAGTAGGACAGCTAGGGGATGGTTCGCAAACGAACCGATCCACTCCGGTGCATATCATGTCCGATGTATTCGATGTGAGAGTTGGATTCCAAGATACGGTGATATTGAAGACCAATGGGACTCTGTATGGTGCTGGAGCAGGTTCCTTTGGAAAATTCGGTACTGGCACACCATCCAACTATTCAACCCCCATCGTCATCATGACCGATGTGGCTGTCTTTAGTATGCCGAGCAACTACACCATGATTATTAAGAAAAATGGATCGGTGTATGGGATGGGATCCAATTCGTCTGGACAATTGGGAAATGGAACCACCCAACAGGCTTTGGTTCCAGTAAAGATGTACTAAGCGGATATATCTACTGTTATTCCAGCACTGCACCGTACATCGCCACTATGTTTTCGGGGGGAACGCCCTCCACAATGTTGTGGACTTGATTGAAGACAAAGCCACCGTTCCTGTTGAATATCTCGCAATTGCGAAGGACTTCGGTCCGCACTTGCTCCGGCGTGCCGGTCGCCAGCACATGCTGGGTATCGATTCCCCCGCCCCAGAAGACGAGATCGCGACCGAATTCTCGTTTCAATCGGGGGGCATCCATTCCCCGGGCACCGAGTTGCACAGGATTTAGAATATCCACCCCCGCTTCGATAAGGTCGGGGATGAAGTCGCTTACCGCCCCGCAGCTATGGAGAAACACTTTTGCTGGACATCGTGCATGCACCCGGCTGAACATCGTTTGCTGCCTTGGGAATATGAATTTTCGGTAGAGGTCATGGCTGATCAACGTGGAGTTCTGACTCCCGAGATCGTCACCGAACACCAGTACATCAACGATGTCCCCTATCGCAGATACCACCGTGTCGATGGTCTCGAGGTGGATCTCCAGCAAGCTGTCCAGCAGTTTCTCCACCTTCAGCGGCTCAAGCAGCAGGTTGACGAGGAATTCCTCCGAACCATAGAGATATTGGCCATATTCGAACAGATTGCCTCCGATACCGAACATGATAGCGTAATCGGTGGTATTGCGTAATTCAAGTGCCTTTTGCCGGAGCAACTGCGCGAAATCGGACCTGCCAGCGTGCCGCCAAGCTGGGTCGGCGACCGAACCCCATATGGTATGGCCCAATAAAGAACGGAGATTGCGGAAATCCTCGGTCTCGTTACCGGCGAGGGGGTGGTGGGTCTGGGTGAAGTACACCAAGCCCGGGGACATTTTGCCAAGCACGAGGCCTGCTTCGTTTTTACAAAGCCAGGTTTCACCAATGAATTCCAAAGGAACCCATGCTGGCCGAAGAGCTGGAGAACCATCGGGGAGCTGCCAGGGAATCCAATCCGCATCCGCATCGCTGAAAGCACGGGCGAGATCCACACAATCGATACCAAACCGATCCAGATACCACTGTTCGGGAATAGCAAGCTGCTGCACCATGTCGTACATCTTGGTTGAGCCAGTGTTGATACCTAGATGATGCTTGAGCGCATTGTAAGGCATTCCCATGATACCGGTAGAGCGCATGGACCCACAATCGATGGGGATCCGGTCGGGTTCCTGGTGATTGAGAGCGGCGAGAATGCGTGCGCGAGAGGTCATGAAAGCCCCCTTGTAAGGTAGGTTGAGTATACCATGCGCATCACACCGATGGGTACTGGGAATCGGGAACAGAATGTTGGAAAAGCTATACCGGGCTGACAGAGAACTCCTTAAGCAGCATTAATTTTGGTTATGCAAGCGCACACCACTTCTGACGAGTTCTTCTTGCACAAGTTTGATCTCGAGAGCAGGCGCCGACGTTTCCGACTGGCAGCAAAGGGCGGCGGCAACCCCGGCGGCTTGCCCAGTCGCGATGGCGACCGGAATCACCCTGGTGACTTCCCAAGCCCAACCGCTGGAGGAGACGCTGCGGCCGGCGGTGAAAAGATTGTCAAACCCCGGACGGTATAGAATGCGGTATGGCAGCTCATAGACATGACCGCGTTTTGAAAAATCGACTGCTATTCCCATGCTATCGGTAAAGGTCCGTCCTTGATCGGTTTCTTGTAAGGTGTAGGCCCCCTCTAGCCGTCGCGTTGTGCGTAATTGGGCCATCGAAGGCAGGCAGGAAAGGTCGTAGGTTCCTTTTTCACGTGCGAAACATTCCGCGGTGAGCAGTTTGCGTCCAGAGAGCACAAATTCCGTCACTTCTTCAGCGGTAAGACCAGAGAGCAGTGGAGCATCAGCTGGGTGGCCTTTCCCCCACAGATCGGACCCGCTCGTGTGCCATTGGCGGCTGTCCAAGAGATTTCCTGTGTTTTTAGCCCGGTTGATGGTTTTTTCGTCCACCAAGTATGAGATATAGGTGAGAAAATTGCTGCCTGCCACGCAGGGGACCCCTGCACGATAGAGGATATCGGCGTCTCCAGTTGCATCCACCACGACCTTCGCTTGATAATACTCACGGCCACCCTTGTGTTCCACTACCAGGCCTTGGCAATGCGTGTTTTCCATCACCGGCCGAACCACCAAGGTATCAAGCAGAAGCTTCACGCCGCTGGATAACAACCACCTGTCAAGCGCGAGTGTGAATATTGTGGGGGAATAGAAGGCTTCGTATCTCTTTCCGGTTTCCGCGTGGTCGGGATCGGACCTCCAGGCATCTTCCAATGTGTCGGGCCCATGGGCGAGAGCCAGTTGGAACAGCTCGCTCGCCATGCCGTACATCAACTTATCACCAAGACCATTGCAAATAGGTTCATAGTAGCTAATCAAACCGTTCGTGGCCAAACCACCGAGATTGACAGACTTTTCAAGAAGCAGGACTGAAGAGCCAAGCCGTGCGGCACTGACCGCGGCGGCAAGTCCGGCGACGCCCCCTCCACACACGATCACATCAAAAACCCCTGCGACCTTGGTGGAGAATGATTCTGCTAGATAAGTATCCATGTTACTTGGCCTCCACAAGCCGGTCCACAACCAGTTGGCGGAAACCAGGCGATAAATTGGAAAAATATGCGGTGAAACCAGTCACCCTCACAACCAGATCTGGATATAAATCCGGATTGGCATGTGCCTTACGAATCGTATCCGCATCCACAATGTTCACATTCACGAGAGTTCCACCTTGCTCAAAATGCGTTTGCAACAATGCCATGACCTTCTCAACCCCACCCTCGGACTCCGTTATGCTAGGGTCTAGTTCCATCTGAAAAGCAGCGGTGTTTCCACGTCTACATTGGACTGCAGCGATAGCCTCGCTCAATGTGGTCATTTCACCGCTTTTCACGGACTTGGGCATTGGATTCGCTCCATGGTTGATGGGTTCCCCCGCTTTCCTTCCATCAGGAGTGGCCCCTACCCGCTCGCCAAACGCAATAGTCTTGGACCATGAGAACAAACCGGGAATGAACCTTGCTCCCTCAGCACTTTGTCCAGCGACAACCAAGTCCGAAAATGTGTGTGAAATTCGTTTCGCCCATCGTAACCCGAGACTCTCGAACTGTCCATATTTTTCAGCTGTCTGTAGCAATGCGCGGTGCTTCTTCGCTACAGGACTGCTGAAATTACATCGGAGGGCATTCACCAGCTGGATCCATGTCACCGAACCCTCTTTCTCAACCCGTTGTTCTATCGCAGCGAAGGAATCAGCTGCCACAGCGATGCCAGCAGCATCCACTGCGATATTATAATAATCAAGACTATGGTCCGACGCATCCCGGCCTTTTTCGATTGGACCATAGCAAAAAAGATTCAAGAACAACTCTGGAGAATTGTAGCGGTTGGTTTGAAGATGAAAATCCGTGGTCTTGAATACAACATCAAGGGCTCTAGACAAATGCTTGATGAATTTTTCCCACAGAAGCTTAGTTGATGGCGAAGATTCGTTCACCATCTCAAAAAAAGCAACTTCAAAGATTTTGGCTAGATTTACTTTAATACTATCATTCAAGCCATACTCAACTCCCGGAATCGCCATCCAATTGCATCCCACTGCAATCCGCTTCCGAGCCAGCTCTTCGGAAAAGCCCAAACTGGTGAAGCCTGAAACCAAAGATTTATCTCCGGAGAACCGAGGCCAGGCATTCTTATGTTTGAAAAGAAGTTGTACCGCATGCTTAAAAAATTCCCTATCCAATCCATCATGCCAGCGGACTGTGATGTTCGCAGTCAGATTCAGGCGGTCGGCTGCTTCCAGCACAAGCCAAGAGACACGATTGATCAAATCTTTTCCATTCTCTCCAGGTCCACAGAGCTGATAGTATTTGGTGTCGGAAAGCAATACTCCTGCAAGATAAAAGACCGCATCCTCATCATCAATCCGTCCAACTTTGATATCAGCGGCATAATAGGGATAGAGAAGATGATCCAATTGACCGCCCGCGCCTTCACGATTATAACTTCTTCCAGCTAGATTGTACCAACAGACGAATTGGCAGGCTTCACGAAAGGTCTGGGGAGCATTCATCTCAACTGCGGTATTCGCCAACAGCATCCCATTGAGATTCTCTTTTACCTCGGGGTCTTGCTCCTGTTCAAGCCTACGCATGATTTCCGTGCTGGTGCATCTGACCCAACCTATGATGGTTCTGACCAGGCTTTCCTCAGCTGCATAAAACTCTCGAGTCTCAGCATCCAAGTTGGATCTCGAACCAAACTTCTGGATCTTTTCTAAAAGTCCACCCCACCCTAGCTCCAAGCCGATGTGCACATCACCACAGAAATGATGGACTTGTCCAATCCCATGGTCGATATCATAACGTTCTATATCATCCATGTAGTCTGAAAACCCATAGTCTGGATTCCATCGGACCTTCCGGAATTTGTGCAGGACTTTGTATGTATTGCCCGCCATTGAAGAGTATGGAACGACTACCGGAGGAAAACTGGCGATCATCTCAGCGTAATTCGAAGCCCACGCTGAATATCCATGAAAATCACCATTTGAATGATTGGGGGCAGGTCGCCAGTTGTAGCCATCAGGAGGCGCGAGGATATTGTAGTCATCTTCGTCCATGTATCCAAATTGCTTTAATTTCTTTTGGGTCTCGCGGATTTTATCCTCTCTGAGACGAGCGATCCATCGATTATACGGAAGTTTTTCTTTGTTCATGGATACCGTGTGTACCATTTTTTCACTCCTTTTCCTTGGAGACTACGACAGGCGCGCCTTCGGATGCTGCGACAGACTGCAGGATATCCATAGTCAATCGCGAAGTCCGATCAGAGGTGATTCCATAAGGAACTCCGATATCCAGATGTTTCTGTGCGGCAAAAGGATTATAAGGAAGAAGCTCATACGTATGAATGGGCATAGACGCGAGAAATGCTGCTATCGAGCGGATGTTCTCCTCGGTATCGGTAAATCCTGGAATAATCGGTGTCCGAACAGTAATGGGGATTCCCAACCTGGATACATAACGGATGTTATCCAAAACTGGCTGGTTCGAGACACCGGTGACCCTACGGTGCGAGGTATCATCAAACAGCTTCAAATCACAATACACACGATCTAGATAGGGGACTATCGACTCAAGAACCTGTTGCGGTACGCACAGATTTGATTCAATGGCAGTATCGATTCCTCCCTCTTGGCACTTCTGCAATAAGCTGGCGGTGAATCGGGGTTGGATCAATGGCTCCCCGCCTGAAATCGTCACTCCACCAGCAGAGTTATCATAATACTGTTTATCGCTGACAATTATCCGGAACACTTCATCCACAGACATCCTACGCCCTACCATAGAGAGCGCATGGGTTGGACACACCTCGGCGCACGCACCGCATCCATTGCACAGCGCTCTGTCGAGATGCAATCCTTCCCTATCGATACGCAAGGCTCCTGTAGGACACACCCGGACACAACTTCCACAGCTGATGCATTTTAACGATAGGAATTCCAGAGTCTTTTCACAAGCGATGGATTCAGGGTTGTGGCACCAAGGGCAGCGCATATTGCACCCCTTGAGAAAAACCACGGTGCGTATCCCTGGTCCATCGTGTAGACTGAATTTCTGGATATCGGAAATCATTCCATCTGGTGGAAGCTCTTTAGAATTCGATGCCAAGTTTTTCCAGCTCCACTTTCAATGCTGACATATCAGCTTGCGAATACGTTTTTGCCGGAAACACCGCCTGGCCACAGTCGAATCCCTTCAGAGCAAGCGCTGCTTTGGTTGCTTTGATCGCACCATTCGCACTGTGTTTGATCAAGGCATCGATGACTCGGTTTATCCGGTACTGATAGGTTTTAGCTGTTTCAAAATCCTTAGCGATGAAAGCATCGTATAACGCTACAAACCATTCAGGCATCAGATTGTACGTGGTTCCGATCCCGCCATCCGCACCCATCGCCAAACCACACAGCAAGGTCTCGTCCGGTCCATTGATGATATTGATGTTTCCGTTGTTCACATCCTTGGTCTTGCCCATTTCGTAGTAATCCCGGATGGTGAATTTCACACCGATGATATTCGGTATGCCCATCAGTCGGGCCATAAGGCGGGGGAAGTTGGCTACGTTGATTGCCGCAGTCGCGTAGACAAGCACTGGCAAATCGGTCTCGCTTGCGATAACCCGGTAATACTCGAACAGCTCATCATCAGTGTACTTGAATGAATAGGTAGGTGCCAGCGATGAAATCGCATCAACCCCTATTGTGTTAGAGTGGTGCGTGAGCTCAAGCGCATCCATCATATTCGCCGCACCGATATGATTGATGACCACTGCCTTACCCTTGGCTTGGTCAACTGCGATTTCCGCCATCTGCATACGTGTCCTGAGTTGGAGTGAAGGACCTTCACCAGTTGTTCCACATGTGTAGAACCCAGTCATGCCTGCGCTCATGTGCCAATTCATGAGACCTCGGACGCTTGCTTCCATCACATTGCCGTTGTTCGCATCGAAGGGAGTCACCAAAGCCGGCATCACTCCCTTGAATTTGATATTACTTGTTTCCATTCGTTTCATTCTCCTTATCCTTCAACTTTTCATGCACTTCGTGACACGCTACATAGTAATCTTTATCATTCACCTTATAACTTCTTAATTTTGGCGTTTCCACTTTGCACTCTGGCATGCACCGCCAGCATCTTTCGTGGAACGCACATCCCGGAGGCGGATCAGCTGGGTTTGGCACATCACCACTTAAAAGGATGCGGGTAGTACGCTGGGAATCATCAACCACAGGGACCGCTGAGCGCAGTGCCTGGGTATAGGGATGGAACATGTTTTGAAAAAGATCATCCGTATCACCAAGTTCCACAATTCTACCTAGATACATCACGGCAATCCGGTCACTTATATATTCAACTACAGAGAGGCTGTGGGTGATGAATAAAAACGTGAGTCCCAATCTGTTCTTTAAATCACAGAGCAAGTGTAGAACCTGCGCTTGAATGGAAACATCCAAAGCGCTTACAGCTTCATCACAGATCAACAGTTCTGGCTTTACGCAGAGCGCCCTGGCTATCCCGATCCGCTGCCGCTGTCCACCTGAAAACTCGTGCGGATATAAATCCAATGCATCCTCACGCATATTCACTGATCTCAATAGATCGCACACAATCTGCCGCCGCTCCTTCCTGCTCTTCACACCGTTGACTTTGAGAGCGTCGTCCATGGCACCAAATACCGTGAAGGCTGGATTAAGCGAGGATTGAGGGTCTTGAAACACATATTGGATCCGATTGCGGATATGCTTGAGTTGTTTTTTGTCCTTTGTAGGCAGCTGGATAGAGCCAAATTCATCATCATGCCAAAGGATCTTTCCTTCACAAGCGGAATTCAACATGACTATGGTCTTGCAGAGTGTGGTCTTACCGCAACCTGATTCTCCCACGATGCCTAAGGTTTCTCCCTTGAAGACCTTCAGGTCCACCCCATCCACGGCCTTTATAAACCCTGAAGTCCGTTTGAAAATTCCTGTCTTAATTGGGAAATAGGTCTTCAATCCGGAAATCTCCAATACGACTTCACGTTCTTGCATCGACAGCCCCCTTCTGGATGGGATTGTGGCATCTCACTTTATGATTCCCACTCACCGTGGATTCTTCAGGGATGCATTCATGGCAAAGCTGTATGCTGAAATCACATCGGGTGACGAATGGACATCCAGGACTGGTATCATATGGATCTGCGGTACAACCTCGGATAGGCTGCAATTTCTGTTTTTTGCCTTTACCAATCATCGGAATCGACCGCATCAAGCCCACAGTATATGGGTGGGTGCTGTTCTTGAGTACCTGCTGGACGCTACCGCGCTCAACGATATATCCCATGTACATAACCACCACATCATCCGCCATTTCAGCGACAACCCCCATATCATGCGTTATCATCATCACCGCTGTCCCGTGTTCTTTCTTCAACTTCTCCATGAGAGAGAAAATCTGAGCCTGTACAGTCACATCAAGCGCAGTAGTCGGCTCATCAGCAATCAACAGCTTAGGCTCGCAACTCATGGCCATAGCGATCATCGCCCGTTGCCGCATACCGCCAGAAAACTGATGCGGAAAGTCTTTGATTCTTGTCTCAGGAGAACTGATCCCCATTTCACGAAGGAGGGAGACTGCTTTTTCCTTGGCTATTGATGCGCTTATCTTCGTGTGCCGTTTGATCATCTCGATAATCTGAAAGCCAATGCTATACACCGGGTTCAACGCCGACATGGGATCTTGAAATATCATGGCGATTTTGGACCCCCTCAGATCGCTCATGCTTTTTCCATACTTATCCAAAGCCTCGATGTGGATTTCCCGACCTTCGTCATAGAGCACGATTTCCCCAGACTCAATTCGCGCAAGGTCTGGCAGCAGCCTCATTACCGAAGCGGCGGTAACGCTCTTCCCGCAACCTGATTCTCCAACGATACAGAGTGTCTTTCCTCTTTCAACCTCGAGCGATACACCTTTCAGTACTTTATTGCACCGCATGTTGGTGTAAAAATTCGTATGTAGATTGGATATCCGTAGAACAATTTCCTGTTGCATAGCTTCCCCCTCAACCTTGCTGCGAGGGATCGGTTGAATCCCGTAAGCCATCACCAATGAAATTGATGCTGAGAACGAATAGTGAGATCATGGTTCCAACAGGCAGCCAGATCCACCAATTCACTTTCAGAATATTCAGGTTATTCGCCACATTCAGGATATTCCCCCAAGTAGCGATTTCCAGCGGGACCCCAAGTCCCATAAAACTGAGAGCCGCCTCCTGCAGGATGAATATCGCGGTGCTCAATGTAATATTCACGAACACCGGTCCCAAGGCATTGGGCAATACATGTTTATAACAGATGATCGGTTCTGGGACTCCCAATACTTTAAGCGCTTGCACGTATTCTTCCTCGCGAAGTGAAAGCATCCGGGCGCGGGTCATGCGGAATATTCCACACCAACCTGTGAATATGAAGATTCCGAGGAGGTTTCCCACACTTTGCCCAACCATCGTCACAAGGAGCAGGCATAGGATGATCTGTGGGAAAAACAAAAACAGCTCGCTCGTCCTGAGCATGAGGAAATCGAACCAACCTCCACGATAGCCAGCCCAAGCACCTAGCACCACTCCCAGAAAGGATGCGCCGATAGCCGAACCGAATCCAATAAGAATGGAGAGTCGTCCACCGTAGAGGATTCTCGAGAATATATCGCGTCCAATAGTATCCGTGCCAAAAATATGAGCAGCCGATGGAGATTGAAGCGAGGCACGGATATTGATCTTCAAAGGATCGTATTTGGTAAACAACGGAGCGAAAAAGCAGAGGATGATGATACTGAGGAATATTCCCAATCCCACTAGGGCAAGTTTGTTTTGCAAGGCACGTCTGAGGGCCCGGTTCAAGTTTTTTTTCTTCAACGGACCTGAATTCTCTCGCTCAAGCAGAATATCCATTTTTTTATTCAGTCTTCGTTGCATGGAATTCATCTTATATCCTCACTTACGATAATCGTACTCTGGGATCCAGAAGCGCGGTCACCAGATCGATGAGGAAACTCGACACCATGGTGGCAAGTACCATGAAGAAGGCGATCATCATCACCAGCGGGTAGTTCTGCCCCCGGATCGCGCTGAGAAATTCATTGCCTATACCCGGCCATTGGAAAACTTGCTCAATCACGACCGACCCCCCTATCAAGGTAGGAAGTCGCAGGCCAAGCAAGATGGCAACCGGAGTCATCGCGACTCGGAACCCATGGATGAAATTCACTCTCCATTCAGATAGGCCTTTGCTGCGGGCGGTCTTGATGAAATCCTTGTTTGCCACATCCAGCATGCTTGAACGGGCATAGCGCATCACCCCAGCTGTCAAAGCGAGACCAAGCACAACAGCAGGAAGCACGAGATGTGGAAATCGGTCGATGAATGATTCATATCCAGGACGCAATCGGCCACCGATCGGCAACCAGCCCAAATTGATGGCAAATACGAAAAGACTCACAAGCCCTATGAAGAACTGTGGAACTGACATTCCCAGCAACCCAGCGACAGTAAGCACGTTATCAGTCATACGTCCACGTCTTAAAGCACTTACGATGCCGAGTATCGTTCCTAAAACGGTTGAAAACAAAAGCGCAGCCAACGAAAGTTCAATTGTAGCCGGCAGGGTTTGAAAAACAATCTGCTTGATTGGCACACCACTGGTCAGGCTATACCCGAAGTCACCCTTTAAAACACCTGACAACCAACGTAGATACCGAACGAGAAACGGAGCGTTTAAGCCCAACTGCTCGCGAACCGCATCCAATTTGGCAGGATCCATGTTGGCCAAAGTCTCTGGGTCGGCCATGAAGGAGACCGCATCACCAGGCATCAGCTCCAAGCCGAGGAACACTAGGAAGCTGGCTAGGATCAACATGGGGATGATGATGAGTAATCGTCTGATGGTATAGGTCAGCACATTGACACCTCTACAAAGGATTCCACAGCAAGGTTCTCACTGTGGAATCCATATTGATTGACCATACTAGGAAATACACCTATTTTGCAAATTTATTCACATAAATCAGTCGTGTATAGTTCATATCGTAAGGCATCACTTTTAATCCAGCTACGCTTTTCAACGCATTTGCATCGGTGAGGCTTTTTGTCCAACCATAATCAAGTTGACCAGCGAGTGCGTTCTTCACCAAATTTGGATCACTCTCACCTGAAGGATACAACTGGATCTCATCGATTATGCCTCTGCCTTCATGATACTTCCCAAAGGGAACCAATACGCAGTAATTGTTCATGCGGACTTCCTTCACCATATAGGGCCCTGAACCGATAGGATTCTGCCAATATGGGGATTGCTGTATCTGCAATGGATCCGCGGTACCAAGATACTTCTGGGGTAAAGGCGGGAGCTGTGAAAGCGCTACGAGGGCATTCGGGAAAATCGAGGCGAACTTGAAGGTGACTGTATTGTCTTTGACAGTTATGCCGCTGAGTTCGTTGGTCTTTTTCGTATTGAAGTCAGCATAGCCGACAATTGTTTTAAAAAGACCGCTGAACAACACATTGACCGAAGAAACCTTCGCAGCTAGCTCCCAAGTGAATTTAACATCCTGGGCTGTGATGGGACTCCCATCATGCCAATAGATATTGTCTTTCATGGTAAAAGATATCGTCAGGCCATCAGCGCTCACAGAATATTCTTTTGCAAGTTGCCCACGGAAATTCTGTAGGCCGCCATCGGCGACAATCAAACGGTCGAATAGAACTTTCTGGCTGGTGAAAATGGCTGGGGCGACAAAAGGAGCTTCAAAAAACTGGAGAGGACCACCGTTGGCTTTCATGACTTTGCGTCCATCGGCGTTTGGTTTGATATCCCATGTCTGGATCTTCCAATCATACGCATATTGCTCATTGCCATAACCAGCGCCATTGCGAGTGAGACGGTCGCTTTCAACAACGAATAGTTGCTGATAGTATAGTGGAATGATAGGCAAATATTTATTTTCAAATTGCTGGATCTTGCCAAAATACTCTTTCTGCTCAGCGACCTTGTTGGTCTTGTTCACCGCATCAAGCAAGGCATCCAATTCCGCATTTCCTGGGGTATGGCTATTGGTAGCTGCACCAGAAAGGAAGCGATTGTAGTACTCATACTGGGAAACCACAGCCAGACCAGCATAGGCGAGGTCCCATGCGACTGCGGAAGTCCCATTGACTGGATCTTTAGGGGCTACCCAAAGCTGACTGTTCAGGTCACCCTCGAGCTTTCTGGGAACAACCTTGATTCCTACATCAGCGAGATACGCCTGTACGGTAGCCATCAAGTCAACTGTCTGCTGGTCACCATAATAATATACCAGATCCAATACTTTGGCTGAATCCCAACCTGCATCCTTGAGCAGTTGCTTCGCTTTCCCAGGGTTATAGGAATAAGCCTCCAGCCCAGCAACTTTCCATTCATTGTTTGGCGTTAGACTGTCCGCTGCCACCGCACCGGGAAGCAAGCCTTCGATAATCGCATCCATGTCAATCGCATATGCAATTGCCTGACGGACTCGTACATCCGACAATGGATTGCTGTTCAGAGGCCCCATCTGGGTTACCTCTTCCTCAATCTGAACGGTCTGCGTTACCTGTTCCTTGGCTCCTGCACCAAAAACCAGCGCGCAGGTTGCGATTAGGATGATCAACAGCCCTGTGGTTCTTTTCATAGTTTCCTCCTTAAATTCATATGCCTAAATGAAAATGGGTCTTAGACACGTTATGTGGATTATCACATATGTTTGCAAGTTAGCAATTCACAATATTATGAAAAAATGTTGTGATATTGTGAAAATGCATAAAAATTTCATGCATGAAACATGTTTCCCATGGTTTTAAAAGCCCCGTCACATCTTAAAAACATCTTGATTTCAATCTTGACCTGCCCTACACTATCAGGATTAAATATTTCCATTCTGAAGAGATAGTACCCCTGCACCATGCCGAAACGATTGAGATCTTGCTCTGTGAGGATTTGAAAAGTCAAGTCACGATTCATAACAATATATATAGATTCTGGAAAACGAGTTTTTATCATATCACATTATTTCTTTTGCCAATATTGCCGCAAGCGTAGCCTCTTTCCTTAAGCCGATGAGCAGGTGGTTCATGGGTATACTCCGATTTCATCCAGGATATGCATCGCATGCCGGTAGGTGGCGAGCTCGACTTCGGGAGGGATGCTGTGGTCCGAGTGGTAGATGTACCCCCCTCCTGCAGCGGCGACGGGAATCTTGCGCCGTAGCTCGGCCTCGATGGCGTCCTTCCCTTGGGCGAAGGTCTGCTCCCCGATGTTCCCAAAGAAGGTAAGCTTGTCGCCGAAGCGGGCCTTTAGGTCGACCACGTCCATCCCCGTGTTCACCTGCAGCGCCTGGATGACGTCCAGCCCCGCGTCGATGAGGTCGGGCAGCAGGCTCTCGATCTTGCCGCAGCTATGCATGAGGAAGTGGATGCCATTGGCTTTGAGGAAGGTTCCTACCTTCTTATGATAGGGCAGCAGGCAGGTGCGGTAGGTGTCGGGAGAGAACAAGGTGGTGTGGGTTCCGCCCATATCCTCGATCAGCCACATCCCATCGGGTTTCATCCCCAGTTTGATCATATGGGCAAGGGTGTCGATCACCACGGTGGCGGCCTTGTCGAACATGTCCATCATCAAATCGGGCTCGCAGACGATGTCCATCAGGCAGTTTTCAAAACCGTGGTGGCGCCAGGTGGCCTCGAAGGGTCCGTAACCCACCACCGCCAAATATTTTCCGTTCGCCCGCATCGCATCGTAGATCGTTCTGATGCCGTCCCACGAGGGATACGGTTTGGTCCGGAAGAAATAGCCCTCACAGTCCACCCGTGCGGTATCCTGGGGATTGAAGGCGAACCGGTGACGATACCGCTCCCAATCGGCTTGGTCGTTGATCTTGTGGGAGAGGAAGTGGAGGGAGGAGGCTTTTCCTTTGAACTTCTGGGCCGTGTACCCGCATTGGTCCTCCACCACGATCATGGTGCCGTCGTCTGAGACCAGCCGGCTGGGGAAGCGCATGGAGACGTCCATATAGAGGCATTGGAGGTCGAAATTGAAATATTCCTCGATAGGACTGCCGAGTTTTTTTACCTGCCCATCCACCATCACCTGCCTTTGCGGAGGCAATTTAAGCCCGTCGGCGATGTATTTCGCGACGGTGTCCTCCCAAAACGCATCGTACCGCGGTACCCGGTCGGGCTGGCGATGTTCTATCGCGGCGATCACCCGCTCCCGCGCGGTCATAGTGGATTTGGACATCGAGGTTTTCCTCCTGGTTTCATTCATACCCCTGGCAGTACTGGGTACCTACTTGAATTCATATGCCTAAATGAAAATGGGCCTTAGACACGCTATGTGGATTATCACATATATTTGCAAGTTAGCAATTCACAATATTATGAAAATATGTTGTGATATTGTGATAATACTTTTATACTTCATGCATGAAACATGTTTTCTACGGTTTTAAAAACCCCACCACATTTGAAGAACACCTCGATTTCAATTTTGATTTGCCCTACACAATCAGGATAAAATATTTCCATTCTGAAGAGATAGTACCCCTGCACTACGCCAAAACGATTGAGATCCTACTCTGTGAGGATTTGAAAGGCCAAGTTACAATCCATAACAATAAGTATATACTTTCTGGAAAACAAATTTTTATCATACCACCTTTTACTGTACATTCAAACACAATCCACACGTGTGGAGGAAGAATGTTTGTAGTGAAATTCGAATTGGATATGATGGCGAATTTTCTAAACCTGCCTGCGCTTTTCGGTTATAACAACCGGAGCATCAATTCCCTCTCCTACACGTGTCCTGAGTACGATGCAATATATAAGATTATTGAGGATATGATTGAGAACGATGAGGATATTTTCCTCTGTCTTTCCGATGTGATCAAGCTATTCAGAGTTCTATTCAATTGCACCAACAGCTGTCCGTCGGAAGAGAATACCACACATTCCTTAAAAGGATCGGATCTGCATGAGTTAATCAACTGGACACAGAAGAACTTTTCAAAAAAGATCACACTTGATGATGTTGCCACCAAGACTGGTTATAACAAGTATTATTTTTGCAATCTGTTCAAAGCCAAGACAGGTTCCACCTATTTGAATTATTTGAACAGCGTGCGCATCAGCCACTCCTGCCGCTTGCTGAAAGAGGGAAAGAGCATCACCGAAGCAAGCTTCCTATGTGGCTTTGAGAATGTCTCCTACTATATCCAGCTTTTCAAGAAGATCCACGGAACCACACCTAAGCAATATCTTAAGAACAGCAAGGTGGCGAATATCGAGTACTCAAATATGAAGCTACCACCTCAAGGTTATGTGGATCAGTAGACCGGCGGACCTGGAACTGAAATACACAAAACACACAAACAGCTGGTAGAACCTGCATTCCAATAGTCTGGAATGGAGGTTCGCGTGTAAATAGACAATTTCGGTGCCAGGCCACAATAAGTTTGTTTGCATCGCGCATTCAGTTTGAAAATTTATGAAAAATTGTTGTTGACAACTGGAATATCCCACCATATGATTTAGACGTCTATACGACTATATGCCTTTTATCAAGGAGTACATTCATGAGACAACGGAAGGATCGATTGCTTGCAATCGTTTTGGCGGTTCTCTGTATCGCCGGGCTGTTTTTGACAGGAGAGTTTCCAAAAGAAGCCTCCTACTATCCCCGAGGCATCCTATCATTGATTCTCTTGCTCTGCGTCGTCCTTTTCGTGCGAGCCAAGCCTGAACAGACGATCGACATCAACACGGTCCTGCTGGAATTCATCACCAAACGAACCTTGCTGTATGTGATTCTTGCGATCATAGCCCTTGTCGCGCTCATGAAGCCAATCGGATTGTACCTCGAGCTCCCCTTCTTCACCGCCTTCATCATGTACATCATGGGGTACCGGAACAAGACGTACCTCATCCTCATCCCACTGGTGCTCACCTTGGTGGTATTCTTGCTTTTCTCACTGCTTTTACGTGTGCAAGTCCCAATGGGTCTACTGAAAATCTAAGGAGGTTCTCACATGATGGATGCTTTTCTGCAGGGACTCACGCTTACATTCACCTTCAATACCCTTATAGCGATACTCGTCGGGACCATTGGGGGAATTATCATTGGAGCTCTTCCTGGCCTATCCTCTACGCTTGGTGTCGCGCTGCTGGTCCCCTTCACCTTTGGGCTAGCCCCAGCGACCGCGATGGGTCTGCTAGGCGGGATGTATTGCGCCTCCATCTACGGTGGCTCTATCACCGCCATCCTCATCAACACCCCTGGTACCGGCGCGGCGGCAGCGACCTGCCTTGATGGTTACCCGATGACGCAAAACGGACAAGCTGGCAAAGCCTTGTTCACGGCCATCATCTCGTCCTTCATCGGTGGAACCTTTGGAACTTTGGCCCTGATGCTCATCGCCCCGCAACTTGCGAAAATTGCCTTGCGCTTCGGTCCACCCGAAACCTTCATGCTCAGCCTGTTCGGACTGACCATCATTGCCTCGGTATCAGGTAAAAATCTCATAAAAGGCTTGATCGCAGGCTTGATAGGATTGTTATTGAGCACCATCGGATTCGATATCCTAACGGGTTTTCCACGCTTCACCTTCGGAAACATCAACTTGTACGAAGGTATTCCTCTCGTAGTCGCGCTGGTGGCGTTTTTCTCTATCCCAGAAGCCCTTACGCTTGTGAAGCAGCCCCAGACCGAAGCTGTCAGCTCAATCGATATGAAGACCAGTCTTAAGAACTCACGGCTTTCGATGAAAGAATTCATCTTTTTGATCCCTACTTTCATCCGCAGCGCTGTGATCGGCACGATCATCGGCATTATTCCAGGTGTCGGCACACCTGTGGCGTGTTTCGTCTCGTACAATGAAGCCAAACGGTTTTCCAAACACCCGGACAAGTTCGGTACCGGAGTGATCGAAGGTGTCGCTGCCCCCGAGACGGCCAACAACGCAGTTGAGGGTGGATCTTTCGTACCTCTACTCACATTGGGCATACCGGGAAGCTCGCAGACCGCGGTATATCTCGGCGCCCTGCTTATCCTGGGAATCCGACCCGGCCCCGAATTGTTCACCACCCAAGGTCCGATCGCCTATTCGATCATCATCGGACTCTATATCGCCAACATCATGATGCTGGTGCTAGGGCTCGTCGGTATCCGCTTCTTTATAAACGTCATCAGATTGCCTAAGGCGATCATGATCCCTGTCATCCTGACTTTCACAGTCATCGGTTCGTATGCCATCAACAACAGCATTTTCAATGTAGCCATGATGTGCTTCTTGGGATTCGCCGGCTATGTGCTACGGATAAATAATATTCCACTCGCTCCGGTCGTGCTTGCTTTGATTCTTGGACCGATCGGAGAGAATGCCTTCCTGCAGACGCTTTCAATCACCCACGGCAATCCACTGCTGATCCTCACACGACCGATCTGCATCGTGTTGTTCGTGATCACACTGCTCTCTTTGTTCTTCTCAACAAGAAAGAAACGGATTGTTGAATGAACTGTATCGATAACACAGCGAAAAGTTGTGATTAAAAATGGAGGTTTCAAATGGAAAGAAACAGAAAAGCATTCATGATGGGTTTTGTGTTGCTCATGGTGATGGTTTCCGTCGTATTCGCTCAGGGGGTGGAGGAAGTAAAATATCCAGCCAAAGGGATTGAAGTGAACGTCGGATACTCTGCCGGTGGCGCCACTGACATCGCGGCACGCCTGGTGGCTCCCTATATGGAAGCGAAGCTTGGTCAAGCGATGACCATCCTGAACAAACCCGGTGCAGGTGGGGAAATCGCCCATTCAGCTTTGGCCAAGGCGACTGCCGATGGATATTACTTGGGTTACATCCACGCCCCGGCGACTATCTCCATCACCTTGAACCGAAAAGCCGCCTACCAGTTGACGGATTTCATCATCATTGGAAACGTGGTCTACCACGAGAACCTGATAGTGGTTCCGCCCACAAGCCGGTTCAAGACCATCCAGGATGTGCTCGCTGAAGCGAAAAGCAAACCCGGCAAGCTGACCATCGGCAACTCAGGAGCCTATGCTGACGACCATCTGGCTTCATTGGCCTTCCAGCATACCGTTGGAGTTAAGTTTGAGGACACGATGTTCCAAGGCACTGCCCCCTCTTTGGTCGCGCTGCTTGGGAACCATATCGACCTCGTGATGTGCAATGTAGCCGATATCGTAGACAAAGTCCGGCAGAATCAGCTGGTGGTCCTGGCCACGTTGGGAGCCGAACGCAATCCGCTCTTCCCGAATGCTCCTACCATGAAGGAATTGGGGTACGAGGTTCTCATGGGCAACTACACGACCTTGGCCGCACCTGCAGGAACCCCTGCCAATATCGTGAAGATACTCCGAGAAGCCCTGGCTGAAGTCGCCAATTCACAAGAATATATCAAGAAAGCTACTGAGATGGGACTTCCAATCCGATACTTTAGCGCTGAGGAAACCGAACGCATCTACAAGCAGCAGGAACAGCGGTTGAAAGAGCTTTGGATCGAGCTCAAACTTCCGACGACTTGACCGCACTGACACTAAGCAACCACAGCAAACCAAGGAGCATGGGAATGATACAGACACAGTATGATGTGATTGTCGCAGGTGCGGGTACAGCAGGATTCGCCGCGGCTATCGCTGCAGGACGGCAAGGTGCCCGGACACTGCTTATCGAGAAAAACTCGCATTTGGGAGGGACCTCCACCATGGGGATTCCCCTGCTGGGTGTGTTCGATGGAAACGGTCAGCAGGCTGCGAAGGGTATAGTAGAGGAATTCGTGCAGCGGATGATGCAGGAAAACGGGGCCATCGGGCATGTTCATGGGGCCAAGTGGTCGAACAAAGGCCACATGGAAGGCGATTCCTTCACTCTCACACCATTCGATAGCGAGATATGCAAATATGTCATGCAGGAGATGGTGCTGGAAGCACACGTGGATATCCTGCTGCATACCTACATCGCGGGAGTGGTGAAGGAAGGTAATGTGGTCAAAGGGCTGGAATTGCTGAACAAATCCGGAAAGCAGACCATTCTTGCTTCGGTGGTCATCGATGCGACTGGTGATGCCGATATCTGCGATTTCGCTGGTGCTCAGATGCTGGAGAAACCACATGTGCAGAACTCATCCATCCTGTTCGTGATGACAGGGGTGGACACCGAGCGTCTGGCGAAAGCTTTGGAGGAAGGTGATCATGTGGGTGGCTGGGGGTGGTGGCACTCGAGGATTGTGACCGCGAGGAAAATCGATGCGGCCAAAGAGACTCATGTCCATATCGCAGGCCATTTCCTTCCTTGGGATGATGATCCTTCTGAGGTTACCTTCACTTCTGTTTCGGTTCGTGAAGGTGAAGTCTATCTCAACGCGACCAGAACGGTGAATATCGATGCGACAGATGCAGAAAGCCTGACGAAAGGAGAGATAGCCGAACGACGTAATATCAAACGGTTGGTTGATGGACTGCAGAAGCATGTGCCTGGTTTCGAACATGCATATGTGTCACGCACGTCTCCGCTCGGTATCCGTGAGAGCAGGACAGTCGTTGGCGACTATCTGCTGGAAAGCGATGATGTGCTGCTGCATCGTGAATTTGCAGATTCTGTAGTGAGGGGAGCGTATCCTTCCGATATCCACGATCCGCGCGGCGGGAGAACCCAGTTCCTCTTTATCGAAGGAGGCGGGAACTATGGCATACCGTATAGATGTTTTCTGCCCAAGGGCCTTGAAGGGCTTATGGTGGTTGGTAGAGCGATATCGGCGACGCAGAAGGCCAATGGTACAATCCGGTTGCAGGGCACGGTGATGGCGCAAGGACAGGCGGTGGGTACCGCGGCGGCTCTGGCGGTGAAAAGCGGCCTGACTCCTCGCACGCTACCTGTGAAGCAACTGCAAGCCGAGCTCTCTAGGCAAGGTGCCATCGTATAAGGATTTTTCATTCATTTTTTTGGAAGGAAGATGTATAGACATATATATCTTCCTTCTTCACGTTTTTTCATGTATTATAGAGGGAGCAGTAGTACGGAAAAGGAGTTTTCCAGATGCCAACCTCGTTCAACGAAAAACGGGTTCCTCGATACATCCAGATCATAGATTTCATCCAAGGAAATATCAATGATGGCCTGTGGGGGCCACATCACAAGATACCCAGTGAGGATGAGCTCGCGCATCAATTCTCGTATGCCAGAGGCACCATCCGTCAGGCAATCAACGAGCTGGTCAACTCCAACACACTCTACCGCATCCATGGAAAAGGGACTTTCGTAGGTCCTCAGGTGCTGCAGCACGAAGTGAGCACCACCAGGTTTAGATCGTTTCTTGATGAATTCCTGGATAAAAAGATAGATTTTGAGACCAAACAGCTCCAATGCACTGTCATGCCCGTTCCCCCAAAGGTGAATGAATACCTGAAGTTGGCCTCCCCTTCCGATAAAGTGCTTGAGGTCTGTCGGCTTCGCTCCACGGGGGGCGAGAGCATCATGTACTCGGAAAACCATGTGCCGTTAGCGTTATTCCCAGGAATTGAAGCTATGGATTTCTCCAAGAAAGGCATCTATACCACGATGGAGGATGTGTTTGGCACAAGCTTGGGATGGTCGCAGCGCTATTTTGAAGCAGTGAAGGCTGAAAACCATATCGCCAGGTTGCTCGAAGTGGAACCCGGGTCGCCGGTGATGCTTGCGCAGCAGATAGTCTATGACCACAAGGGAGTATGCGTGGATTGCGCATTCATCTGGCTGAGAAGCGACAAGCTGCGGATATCCATAAATACCGAGAAGCACCTGCGTGCCGAGGATTAGGATACCGGGACTTGACAGAGAAATACAAAAATCATGCAAAAACCGTGTAAAACCTGCGTTCTGATAGTCTGGGGTATTGATATCATTCGTTTGTCTTTATCAATCTTTACACCAAAGCCGCTACCACTTTTCCACACATGCTATACTAGGTGGGGATACGTTCAAAGGAGGCTGGCATGGACAGAACGAACACCATGGTCGCGATCATGTACGATTTTGACAAGACCCTCACCACCAAGGACATGCAGGAATATACCTTCATTCCCAAAGTAGGAATGACCGCGGGCGAGTTCTGGGGAAAATCCAACGTGCTGGCACAAGATCAAGGAATGGACCGCATCCTAGCCTATATGAAGCTCATGCTTGATGAAGCCACCAACCACGGGCGATCCATCTACCGTGAAGAGCTCGTCGCCCTTGGGCAGGACCTGGAGTTTTTTCCTGGTGTGCTTGGATGGTTTTCCCATATCAACCGTCAAGGACAAGCTTTGGGGATGGAGATACAGCACTATATTATTTCATCGGGACTTAAGGAGATCATCGAGGGCTCGGCCATCGGCAAAGAATTCAGACGTATCTATGCCAGCGAGTATCTCTACGGGCAGGATGGCATCGCGCAGTGGCCGAAACTCGCGGTGAACTACACCGGAAAAACCCAGTTTCTCTTTCGAATCAACAAAGGTGTGCTGGATGTGTACGAGGATGCCCGCCTGAACGACCATACCCCGGAAGATGAGCGGGCTATCCCCTTCAGAAACATGATTTATATCGGAGATGACCTTACAGATGTCCCCTGCATGAAACTGGTGAAGTCCAACGGGGGTAAATCCATCGCGGTATATCAACAAGGATCGATGGATGTATGCAGGAAGCTGATGCGGGAAAATCGGATTGATTATTACGCACCCGCCGATTACTCGGAAGGCGAACCCCTCTCCTCACTCGTTTCAGCCATCCTAAGAAAAATCAAAGCGGAAGACGACCTAATTCAGCTGCACAATTCGCAAGCTCGCGCAGATTGGTGCCAGGCACGAAATTGATTCCTTAGCCGATAGGTATTTAGAATCATCCCCCATCAAAAAGACTACTTCAATTAGATGCTGGGCGCGCTGATTCGTGCCTGATACCAAATTCATCCCTGAGCAAACCATAATAAATCAGATCCTCACTATGTCCCCATTTCATAACGTGCTTGCGCAAAACCCCCTCCTCCCGCATGCCGAGTTTCTGCATCAGCCGACCTGAGGCGGGATTGCTCCCGAAATGGGCTGCATATACTTTGTTGATATCCAGGGTTTCAAACGCATGAAGCACCAATACCCGGCCAGCTTCCGTTCCATAGCCCTTGTTCCAATATGCGCTTCCTATCCAATATGCCAATTCAGCGGTCTTGTGCTGGTTGTGATAGGCAAGTGAACATACACCTATCATCAAATCACATAGCGATTCACAGATCGCGTAGGTGAATCGCAGATTCTCTTCCCATGCTTTGATGCAATCCTTGATCCAGTCTTCAGCCATTCCCGGAAGGTACGGGTGCGGTACATGCAAGGTTGTCGCGGCAATCCGCTCGTCACCGGCTAGCTCCATCACCCGGGAGGCATCTAGTAATTCCAAAGGCCTTAACGTGAGTCGGGCGGTCTTGATAATCTGTTCCATCGATCTCCCCCTTCATCATATCCGCATCGTAGCGCACACTTTATGGATTTGACAAGCTACTAGGAAGCTAATTCGTGCCTGGCACGAAAATGTTCCTTTAGCTGATAAGGATTTACTAGCATAGACCATGATTAAAGCCACTTTTAAGGCTTATCGCTCGCGCAGATTCGTGCCTGGCACCAAAGGGAAGTAGCGGGCGAGTTTTCGCGATACGGTTGGCTGGCTTACGCCAAGAAGCTGGCCAATCTTTTCGGTAGAATATCCCAAGCCGAGGTATTGGCTGAGCAATTCCTTCTCGTAGCTATGGACAGCGGACTTGAGATCCGTCTGCTTGAGCTCGTCGGTATGCAGGCAGTTCATGTTGCGTACCAGACAGTCGGGGAGGTCGGCACGTGAGATGGTGTCGCAGCAGGTGGTGACAACCAGGCGCTCGATGGTGTTCTCAAGCTCGCGGATGTTGCCTGGCCAGGAATAGGACAGCAGCACGGGATATGTGTCGCGGTCGATCCGCTTCTGAACCTTGTATTTTTGATTGAAGACCCGCAGATAGTTCTCCACTAGGGGGATGATGTCGTCAGCACGTTGGCGTAAAGGAGGGATCTCGATAGGGATGACATTCAAGCGATAGTAGAGATCGGCCCGGAACAAGCCCTTCTCCACTTGAGAGACCAGGTCTTTGTTAGTTGAGGCAATCACCCTGATATCCGCGGTGCGCTTGGTGGTGCTCCCCACCCGATTGAACTTGAAATCCTGCAGGAGCTCCAGCAACTTGGGTTGCAATGCCATAGGGAGCTCGGCGATCTCATCCAGAAACAACGTCCCCTTGTCCGCGCATTCCACCAGACCGGATTTGCCACCTCGGACAGCCCCTGTGAAGGCCCCGGCATCGTAACCGAAAAGCTCCGATTCAATCAGATGCTCGGGAAGAGTACCGCAGTTCACCTTGACGAAAGGCTTGTCCACCCGCGAGCTCAGAACATGCAGCCGACGGGCTACGACATCCTTTCCAACGCCAGTCTCCCCCATCAACAGGACCGTAGCCTCGGTACGGGCCACCATCCGCACAATCTCGAACACTTTCTTGAGTTCCGCGCTGTTGCAGATGGCAGGGGTGTCCTTCGTATTGCCACCTTTGGACAAGGGGAGGTCGGGGAGCACGGTGACATCGCGGATATTGATGATGACATAGGCTTTTTGGCCGTTCTGATAGACCACATTGCTTGAAACCAGCGCGGTATTGCCATTTTTATAGGTCTGTAAAACGGTAAAGGGCTTACCTGTGCGAAGTGTCTCCATCGAGGTCGCGTGGGTGATCACCCCTGAGCGCTGCAGCTCGATCGAGTCATGCCCGACAAACTCGCTGCCCATGATACCCATGATCCGCTCGGCAGCGCTGTTCACAAACACGGTCTTGCCGTGGGCATCGCACAACATGAGACCATCAAAACTGGCCTCCATGATGCTGAGGACATCTACATCCTGAAACGTCGCGCTATTATCCATCAGCATGAGCTACCCCCGATATCGCCGGATTATACCACAGTTCACCGGGGCAGACATCTCTCGATATATCCAGCGGGGCAGAGTTGGAAGCAAACCTTGTTTCGTCACCTATACAACAGGTCTGGCAGCACCATCGCGATCCACGGTACATAGGTGATGAGCAGCAAGGCGAGGATGCTCACTATCACCCAGGGCCAGACGGTTTTTATCAACGTGCTGAGCGGTATCCCCGTGACCCCAGAGGCTACGAACATATTCAACCCAAACGGTGGTGTGAACATCCCAATAGCGCCATTGACCACCATGATGATGCCCAAGTGCACCGGATTCACACCCACGCTGAGCGCAACTGGCAGGAACAGAGGGGACATGATGGTCTGGATGGATGCAGGATCGAGGAACATGCCGGCTAACAGCAGGATGAGGTTTATCATCATCAAAATGGCGAACTTGCTGGAACCCAGCGCCATCACCGCGTTGGTGAGCATGACCGGCACCTGGAAACGGGTCATCACCCAAGCGAAAACCCCTGCTCCCGCCAGAATGACCATCACCTGCGCCGTACCCACCGCCGATTCATAGGCAACCTTGACCAGGTCCTTCAGGCTGAGTTCCTTATAAATGAAGACACTGACGATGATCGCGTACACCGTTGAAATGCCAGCGGCCTCGGTGGGAGTGCACAAGCCACCATATATGCCACCGATGATCACCACAGGGATACCGAGAGCGAAACCTGCGTGCTTAAAGGCTCCGAGGACCTCGCGGAAGCTGGCGCGTTTGGCGACTGGCAGCTTTCGCACACGGGCGTAGACATAGCTGAGCAGCATGAAGCTCGCGCCGTATACGATTCCAGGGAGGAACCCGGCGATGAACAATTCGCCTACGCTGGTACCGGTGACGGAACCGAAGACAATCATCCCGATGCTCGGGGGGATGATGACGGCGACCGAAGCCGAGGCCATGATCAAGCCGATGGAGAAGCCCTTGCTATAGCCCGCATCCACCATCATGGAGAGCATGAGGGTGCAGATGGCCACCACGGTAGCGGGAGCGGAACCAGAGACGGCACCAAGAAACATGCACGAGAGCACCACCGTAAAGGCGATACCACCGCGCATATGCCCTACCAGAGCGTTGGATAATTTGACAATACGTGGGGCAAGCCCTCCCCTGTTCATCACATTGGCGGTGAAGATGAAGAACGGTACAGCCATCAGGGTGAAGGAATTGATCCCCGCGAACATCCGTTGGGCCACCACGGTGAGGGGAATGGAGGTGGTAAGCGCCAGAGCGACCAAGGAGGAAGCCGCAAGCGAGAGATAGACTGGCAGACCGATGGCCAAACCCACACCGAGTAGAGTGAATAGTAGCGCTATCATAAGGCGGGACCCCCTTCGATGGAAGTGTTGGGCTGGGGTTGGCTATGAGACGACGAGTTGGCAGGAGGTTGTGGCGGACGCGTTCCTGCGATGATGTACTGCAGGCTGCGCAGTGAGGATAGGAGGAAGCCCAGCGGGAGACACGAATACACGATATACATCGGAAAACCTCCAATCGTGGCTGAGACTTGTCCAGCCTGGTAGGTGCTGATCACAAACCGGGCCGAGAGGTAGCAGATCGCGACCGAGGCAAAAAAGGTGACCGCATGCACCACCCGCTTAAGGTAGGCTTTTGGCTTCTTGGGCAGCACCATCATGAGGATGTCAAGGCTGATGTGGGAGTTCTCCTTGGCGCAGGTGGAGATGCCGATGAAGGTGATCCACACGATGCAATATCGCAGAACCTCCTCCACCCAGAAAAGCGACGAGCCAAAGAAATACCGTAGCGCCACGTTTGTGAACAGCAGCGCGGTTGTCACCAGCATCAAAGTGGCTAGGATGATGTATTCGACTTTTCCCAGAATTCTACCCAGCATAGTTCCCCCACCTTGCCGATCCCGAGGATCGGTCACATGCAAGAGCCGCCGGAGACCCGCCCCGACGACTCCTGCGATAGCGTGATTATTTACGGACTTCGGCCAATGCCATATCAACCAGGTCCTTGCCGATGACCTGTTCAGCGAGTTTGTATACGGGGCCCATCGCGTTGAACATCTTCTGGCGGTCGGCTGCTGAGAGCTCCACAATGGTGGTGCCGAACTTGCGGATGGTCTCGAGGTAGCCGGCTTCCTCCTGCACGATCAGGTTCCGCTGCCACGGCGCGATTTCCTTGCCGATGCGCAGGAGCAGCGCTTGGTCAGCGGCTGAGAGTGTGGAGAACCACGTCTTGCTGAACAGCAGCACGTGGGCAAGGTAGGCATGCCCGCTGAGCAGCAGGTACTTCTGCACTTCGTAGAACTTCATGTTGGTGATGGTCACCAGCGGGTTTTCCTGACCATCGACCACGCCCTGCTGGAGCGCGTTGTAGGCTTCGGAGAAGGCCACCGGAGTAGGACTTGCGCCCATGGATTTGAACTGTTCCATGATGATGGGGCTTTCCATCGTGCGGAACTTGCGGCCGTTGAAATCGGTGAGGCCAGACAACGGATAGCGGCTGGTGAAGTGCTTGAAGCCGTCTTCATAGTAGGCGACTCCGATGACGTTGTTGGCATCGAGGGTCTTGAGCAGAAACTCACCCACTTTCCCATCCATCATCGCGTATGCGGTGGCGCGGTCGGGGAACAGGAACGGGAGGTCGAACAGCTGGAGTTTCGGGGCGAAGCCGCTGATGCGGGCGGTGGGGACCAAGGTGATCTCCTGGGTGCCCATCTGCAGGCCTTCGAACATCTCGGCGGCGCCACCAAGCTGGCCAGAGGGGAAGATGTTGACGATGATGCGGCCGTTGGTCTCTTTCTCCACCAGTTCCTTAAACCGCAGCGCGGCTTTGTGCTGGGGGGTCTCGGGCATGAAACCGTGGCCATAGGCGATTTCAATTTTTTTCTGGGTGTCGGCTTTTTCGGCTCCGCCCTGTGCGAAGAGTGCGGGAGCGAGGACGCAGAGGATACATACGATGCAGAACAGGACAGTCGCTGGTTTTCTCATGATGTTCTCCTTTTTTCAGTATCTCAGAACTCTATGGTTGTTGGCAATGCAGAAATGGTCTGCCGCCTGACAAACTCTCCGTAACCCGGTCCTTCGGGGAATTCCCCGTCATCGTACACCAGGCGTCCCCGCACCATGGTCTTCATGACCTTGCCGGTCACTTCCCATCCATCGAACGGGGTGTATTTTCCCATGCTCTGCATGGTGCTGTGGTCGATTTTCCACTTCTTCTTCAGATCGATGAATGTGAAATCAGCGTCGGCGCCAAGTTCGAGCGAGCCTTTCCGAGGATATAGTCCATAGTGGATGGCTGCGTTGCGTGACAGCAGCTCCACCAGGCGGCTGAGGGATATGCGGCCTTTGTTGTAGCCTTCGCTCACAATGAGCGGTACCATGGTCTCAACCCCGGGGATTCCAGGAAAACTGGTCCATATGTTCATCCCTGTGGCTTCTTTTTCGGTGGCGAGCTCGTAGGGGGCATGGTCGGTCGCGATGAAATCGATGGCCCGGCTCTGGACCTTTTCCCACAGGAGGTCAGCTTCGGCCTGTATCCGCATGGGTGGGGCGATCTTTGCCAGCGGGCCTAGCTTGTCGAGCATCTCCCGCCCGTCCAGCAGTAGGTAATGGGGGCAGGTTTCGGCGGTAACCTGCAGTCCGCGTTTCTTGGCTTCCTCAATCACTGTGGCACCGGTGCCGCTGCTGAGGTGCACGATGTGCATCCGGGCTCCTGTGTATTCGGCAAAGGTGCAGCACATCTGGATGGCGACTTTCTCAGCCATGACATTGCGGGCTTTTTCCCAGGCGTTGCCCTCAAGGGTCCCTGATTCTTTCGATTTCCGCACATTGTACTCGCACAAGGGAAAGTTCTCGGCATGGATGCCAAGCGGGAGCTTGGTCTTGGCGACGGTCTTGAATATCTCGAACAGCTCGGCGTCGTTGGCCAGGGGATAGCTGGGGACCGAGGGGGTCATGTAGACTTTGAATCCGATCACTCCTTCCTCAGCTTGCTTTTGGACATTGTCGAGATTGCCCTCCCGCACATCCTCACCGGTGACTCCTCCCCACAGCCCGAAATCAACATATCCTTGCGGGGTTATGGCTTTGAGTTTGTTGCGCATGCTTGGCAGGTCGCGTACCGAGGGGATGCTGCAGCAGGGCATATCGATGACAGTGGTGACACCACCAACAGCTGCGGACCGTGTGCCGGTGGCGAAGGTCTCGCGGTGGGTGAAGCCCGGGTCCATGAAGTGGACGTGCGAATCGATGCATCCTGGCAGGACGAGATTGCCACCGGCGTCGATGGTTCGCTCGGCGACGAGGTCCTCGCTGGACTGGACGAACCCGCAGATCAAGCCATCCTTTATGAGGATGCAGGTCTTGACCATGTCGTCGCCCGATGGTACGTAGGCGTTTTCAATAATCGTATGATACATCATAGGTGTCTCCTTCTTGGCATTCCCATCAGCTCAAGAGCAGGAAGCGTGCCAAGAGCTGAAACGGCTGCAGAAGGGGCCTTGTAGAGGTGGATATGCCATATCCCTGATGTATGAGAAGGTAGGATTTATTCAGTTTTGCATAAATCTATTCAAAAATGCATGAACTTCGCAGATTGGTGCCAGGCACAAAACTGACAGCATTCTAGGTATCTAGGATGGTGATTAATGCAAAAAACCCTCAAACCAGAACTGGTTTAAGGGTTTTGGGTTGTAAGTTTTGTGCCTGGCACCAAAGAGCCGCCGGATTCCAAGAAAGCGTGGATCGCCAAGGCTCCGGCCATATAGGTGTCAAGCAGGTTGTTGTGCGCCGAGATATGCAAAAGGGGCATTAGCTCAGGGGTCTCGTCGGCGAGCTGCCGGTGGAAGATTTCCAAGAAGCGAGCGGACTCGAACAGCTCCCCATAGAGGATGATATCTTTGGGATCGAACAGGACCGCCATATTCGAGATGGCGAGCAAAAGATGGTGGATGCTGTGCGAAACCACCCGGATCGTCTCAGGATCCTGTGCCTCCAGCAGAGCGATCAAGTCCGTGAGAGTCTGTATCGTGTGCTGCATCAAACGCGCCTTCATAGCTCTGAACGAGGAGAGAGTCTCCAAACATCCCCTTTTGCCACAACGGCACAGGGCACCATTCCTATCGAGCACCATATGTCCGATCTCACCCGCCATGGAGTGACCGCCACTGTACAACTGGCCGTTGATGGTGACCGCTGAGCTGATTCCTGGACCATATTTTATAAACAAGCTGTTCTCCATATAGATGCGGGAATAGAGTGCCTCGCAGACCATCAAGGAGCGGATGTGGTTGTCAACCGATACCGGAAGGCCGATACGTTGCTGGATGTCCTGCCGGATCTGCGTATGTTTTGGAAGCAGGCCGAAGGAATCCTCGCTCACCCCTTTCTCGGTATCGACATTGCCGCGGATGGACACGCCTATCCCTACTATCCCGTCCTTGCTCAATCCGACCGAATACAAACCAAAGGCGATTTTATCGCATATGATCTGGGCGTAGGTATCGGCGACGGTATCGTCAAGCGTGAATAGATCCTCATAGATGCAGTGGAAGCGGAGATCGTTGATGCAGATGCGCACCTGCTGGCTGGTGATGGTGACCCCGACCACATGGATACGCGCGTAATCGATATCGATGAACTGCTGGCGCCGTCCCATCCGGTTGTTCAGTTCGTACTGGTCGGTATCGACCACGATCCCTTCTTCTATCATGCTGTTGATGGTCATGGTGATGGATGCGGGTGTGAGCCGCAACTCATGGGCCAATGCGGTGCGGGATTTCCGGCCTTTGAAGAACAGCTGAGTGAGCAAGAGGCTGCGGTTCTCCCGCTTCACATTCCCCATGTTCTTACCTGAGGTTCTTTTCACATTCGCCACACTTGTCATGGATCCGCCACCTCATATGTTATTGAAAGAAGATAGGTCATAGTAGAATGATAGGTTAGGTCTGTCAATAATTGTAAGCCACTTTTTTAATGTCCTTAATTATATCAATTCAAGAAACTACCTTAGCAATTGGCATAGATATATAATATACAATAGCATATTATTTGTTTTATAATATCTATTTATTATTATTTACTTAAAGTAAAAAATTATGTCTTTTTAATTTGACAAACAGAAACTTGCGTTCTATACTATACATAATTAAACCTTTTAAATTATGGGAAGGCGTATCAGCATGCGACAGAATTTCAAAATTTCCGACAATCTGCAGCTCCTTCTCGAACGCAATACCATCCGAATAACAAGTGTGGACGGGAACATCCTGCTCGTCTTGCCGAAGGAAAACTTCATCCGCGCTGCTATCAACTCGTACATCCAGACCAGGCAAAACAACCACTATCATAATATCATCGAGAAATTGGAGCTGGCCTATGCCAGTCCGCTGATTGAATCGGTAGGCGAGACCTCTTGCGGGGTTGTGATGAAGGGTACGTTGACGTCCCCGGTCGATAGCGCGCCATTCATGCTGGAATTTAAGGAAGATGATGACGGGTTCGCCGTTATGGCAAAAGTGCTGCATCCGCGGATCAACCGTATCCAGCTCACCTGCGTAT
This sequence comes from Sphaerochaeta sp. UBA6084, assembly GCA_002428625.1. GTDB lineage: Bacteria > Spirochaetota > Spirochaetia > Sphaerochaetales > Sphaerochaetaceae > UBA6084. The sequence continues at coordinate 60,974 of DIXI01000036.1, read as the reverse complement.
CCTCCGAACAGGAGCGGTTCTATGGGTTTGGAGAACAGTTCACCTATGTGGATTTCACCGGAAAGCGGTTTCCGTTGATTGTGGGCGAACAAGGACTGGGCCGTGGGGCCGAGCCCTGCTCCTCAATTGTGGAAGCCCGTAGCGGTTCCGCGGGAGATGCCTTCACCACCTACGCGCCAATAGCTATAACCGTGACCTCTGAGAATCGGGCGCTTTATGTTGAGAACGCACGAATCTTGCGCATGGACATAAAAAGCTCGCACCCTGAGCAAGTGATGTTCGAAATCTGGAGCCGCCGCCTTGACCTTCGGGTCTGGCAGGGGGAATCGCTGCTGGATGCCATCAGCAAGCACACTGCATGTACCGGCCGGTATGTGCCGCTCCCACGCTGGGCACATGGTGTGATTGTGGGTTTGCGGGGTGGCACAGCGCAAGTGGAGCGGATTCTCCAGCAATGCGAGACAGCCAAAGTCCCTGTCAGCGCGTTATGGATCGAAGACTGGGTGGGCCGACGGGGAGCCAACTATGGCCCACCCCTTTGGTGGCGCTGGGAACCGAACGAAACCGTGTACCCCGATTTTAAAAATTGGGTGGCGTGGCTGAATGCAAAAGGAATCAAGGTCCTCACCTACTTCAATCCTTTCATCGCCGACGATCCGGAATTCCACCAGTATCAAGAGGCCATGGCGAATGGGTATTTCGTGCTGGATGAATCTGGAAAACCCTACCATAAGCAGACTGGAATGGGTTTTGGTTATTATATGGTGGACCTTTCCAATCGCAAGGCCTTCGAATGGCTGAAGCAGATCATGATCCACACCATCCACGAATACGGGATTTCCGGATGGATGGCCGATTATGGCGAATATCTTTCGCTTGATTGCATACTCTCCAATGGCGTCGGCGGGGAGGAATACCACCAGCAGTACGCGATCGACTGGATCCGGCTCAACCGCGAGGTGGTTGAGGAAGCGGGGCTCCTAGGCGAGATCCTTATCTTCAACCGCTGCGGGTTCGGCACGGTGAACAAATACGCGATAAGCTTTTGGGAAGGCGACCAGAATGTCACCTGGGACGAGCACGACGGGCTGGCATCATCAATTGTGGGACTGCTTTCCGGAGGCCTCAGCGGAATCGCGCTCAACCACAGCGATATCGGCGGGCACACCACATTGGTCAACCCATTGTTCTCAATGGTGCGTTCAAAGGAGCTGCTATGGCGATGGATAGAGCTTTCCACCTTCCTTCCCATCTTCCGCACCCATGTGGGAACCCTGCAGACACCGAACCAGCAATTCTATTCGTGCGATGAATCGTTCAGGTTCTTCGGGTTGATGGGACGCCTGCATGACTGTCTCACCGACTACTTCCTCCATTTGGAAACTGAGGCCGCAGACTTCGGCTATCCCCTCATCCGCCATACCATGCTGCATGATGATACAGCCGCGCAGCACGACCTACGCTATCAGTTCATGCTGGGGTCGGACGTAGTGGTGTTTCCCATCTGGAAGCAAGGTGCGATGGAGGTGGAAGGCTACATCCCGCAGGGTATCTGGATCAATCCATGGAATGGGCAACGTTATGAAGGCGGGCGCTTTCAGACCTTCAAGGCCTCCTACGGGAAACCGGCGGTTTTAATGCGGGAGTCCTCGTCCTGGGGAGAGAAACTGCTTGCCGCCCTGCAAGCGTTTCAGAAAAACGAGGCTGGAATCTACCGGGAACTTGAGGGCAAGACTCCAGTTGATCTTGCGCATGAAGGGAAAGCCATATGAAGACTGCACACAAAACCCGTGAAAACCATCCCACCCTCGGCTCCCACAGCGCCCAAGCCATCGGGTTGTCCACGCTGACGGCCTTGCCAAAAACACGTCGCTCCTTGCTGGACAACATCCGCCGCCACTGGCCTTTGTATCTATTCGTCCTTCCTGCGGTGCTCGTCTCCTTTACTTTCGATTATCTACCCCTATACGGCTTGCAGATCGCGTTCAAGAACTATAATTTCGCCGATGGTATAGTCGGTAGTCCTTGGACCTCGCGGAATGGCTTCCAACATTTCTACCGGTTCATCCACTCCATGGATTTCTGGCCGCTCATCCGCAACACGCTGGGAATAAGCGCCTATACCCTGGCTTTGGGATTTCCGTTCCCCATCTTCATGGCTCTGATCTTCAACCAGATCAAACGCCAGCGGATGAAGAAGATGATCCAGACCGTCACCTATATGCCGCATTTCATCTCCTTGGTGGTGCTGGTAGGCATGGTGCTGCTCTTTTTGTCCCCGAGCAGCGGCATGTACGGGCATATCGCAAGGCTGTTTGGCAAGGATCCGCACAATCTGATGGGAGATCCAAAGTGGTTCTCCACCATTTACGTGATATCGCACCTGTGGCAGAACACCGGTTGGAACAGCATTATCTATCTTGCTGCGCTTTCTGGAGTAGACACCTGTCTGTATGAGGCCGCTAAAATCGATGGAGCAAGTCGTCTCCGGCTGATCTGGCATGTGGACCTACCCCATCTGCGTCCGACCGTAATCATGCTGCTTATCCTTTCCAGCGGGAGGCTGATGCAGGTAGGATATGAGAAAATCTACCTTATGCAGAACCTGCTGAACATGCCTACCTCGGAGGTCATCTCCACGTATGTGTATACCACAGGTATCCTGAACCGCAACTTTGGCTACAGCACGGCAATCGGGTTATTCAATACAGTGATCAACTTCATCCTGCTGGTCACCGTGAATAAGATTTCAAAACGCGTTTCACAGAACAGTCTGTGGTGAAAAGGAGGAGGCATATGGTCAAGAGTGTGCAAAACACGATCGGAGAACGGCTTTTCTCCCTTTTCATCGGCTGCTATGTGGTTTTCTGCTTCATCGTGGTGGCGTATCCAATCTACTTCATATTCATCGCATCCTTCAGCGATCCAACCGCGGTGGCGGCAGGCACGGTCTGGTTCTATCCAAAGGGCGCCAATCTGGAGGGATACCGCACTATCCTGGCTTATGAACGCATTTGGATTGGTTACCGCAACACCATCTTCTACACAGTCTTCGGCACGCTGATCAGCCTCGTGGTGACCCTCCCCGCCGGGTATGCCTTGTCGCGCAAAGACTTTATGCCCCGGCGCCTCCTTATTTTCCTGTTCACCTTCACCATGTTCTTCAGCGGCGGGCTCATCCCCACCTATATTCTGATAAGCAAACTGAACTTGTACAACAAGATATGGGTGATGCTCATCCCGTTTTGCCTGAATGTCTACAACCTGATCATCGTTCGCTCATTTTTTGAATCGAGCATTCCAGTGGAGCTACAGGAGGCGGCCACGATCGATGGTTGCGGTGACGGTCGATTCTTCTTCAGTGTGGTGCTGCCGCTTTCAAAGGCCATCATCGCGGTGATCGCGCTGTATTATGCAGTCGCTACTTGGAACAACTACTTCCGTCCGATGATATACATCAAGAACAACGCCATCCAGGTGCTGCAGGTGTTCCTGCGCGATATCCTCATCCAGAACCAGATGCTTGAAACGATGTCTGCAGACAGTCTGAACACGGTGCAGAATCTTGCGGATGTGATTAAATACGGCATCATCATCATCTCCGCCTTGCCGATGATCATGGTCTATCCATTTGTACAGAGGTTCTTTGTGAAGGGCGTCATGATTGGCGCGGTGAAAGGTTGACATACGATGGTGCGTGAAAACCACTGTCGTTCGTACATATCATTATGCAAAAGGAGAGAGGTATGAGAAAAGCATTAGTCCTGCTTCTGGTAGTCGTGCTGGGGTGCTCCCTGTTCGCCGCTGGAACAAAAGAAGCATCGCAGGCTCAAGCCGCGCCCAAAAAGGTGGTGACATTCCCCTTGGCGGAACCGCTGACGCTCGATTTCATTATCGCGGGTATTGCCAACCTAAAGGATCCCAATGGTCTCGAGTTTTTCAAGGCCATGGAAGCCAAGACCAACGTGCATATCAATTGGGAGATGATCAATACCGGGTGGACAGAAAAGAAATCCCTGATTTTCGCCAACAACGAGCTTCCGGATGCGTTTTTTGGCGCCAAGGCGTTCACCAACACCGATATCGCCAACAACTCGACGTTTTTAGAGCCTCTTGAGGATTACATCGCAGCCTATTGTCCGAACATTCAGAAGATGTTCACCGACTACCCTGAATACCGCAAGTATGTGACCTCTGCTGATGGTCATATCTACACCCTACCCCAGCGCATGCCGCTGCGCCCTGAAACCCGGAACCTGCAGTATATCAACAAGGCTTGGTTGGACAAGCTTGGGTTGGCGGTACCCCAGACCACTGAGGAGTTCTACCAGGTGCTGAAGGCTTTCAAGACCGGGGACCCGAACGGCAACGGCAAGGCGGATGAGATTCCGTTCATTTTCGATGAGCTGAAACCAGCGAACGGAATGATTTCGATTTTTGGCGCATTCGGATTGGCCGAAAACACGTCCGGTGATTGGATCATGGTCGAGAAAGGCAAGGTATCCTACATCTTCGCCGACCCCCGCTTGAAGGATGTCATCAAGTACATGCATAAGCTGTATAGCGAGGGACTGGTCGATACCGAGGTCTTCACCCAGCCGGTTGGCCAGCTGAACGCCAAGGTCCGCAATCCTGAAGTGGCGCTGGTGGGTTCAGGTTACAACTGGACGATCGAGGCCGCGATGAACAACGCCACACGTGCCAAGGATTATGTGGCACTGCCTCCTCTGAAAGGGCCTAACGGTGACCAGCTGTGGAGACCGTCCACCATCATGACCGGGGACAATATCGCTTTTGTCCTGAGCAAAGACAATCCTGCAAAGGAAGTGACCATGGCTTGGATTGACCAGTTCTACGATCCCAAACTGGGAATCCAGTTGTATTTCGGTCCCGAGGGGTCCTGTCTCGAGATTGGTAGCGATGGAAGATACACGATTCTTCCGTCCAAGGATCCCAAGATGACCGCGGACGCCTGGATGTGGGCGAATGGCCTGAACGACCGCTCCCCGATCTTCATCGACGAGAATTTTGAGAAGAATATCAATTGGAACAGCTGGGTTTCTGAGAAGCTGATCTATGACAAGATCTACGCACCCTATGCAGCAAAGGTTGAGGAATATCCACCGTTCATGCATTATACCAAGGCCGAAAGCGATGAAATGACCATGATTCACACCGAGATGAACAAATTTGCGACGCAGAAAATCGCGCAATGGGTGGTGAATGGCACTATTGACGCAGAGTGGGATACGTATCGCAAGCAGCTGGATAACATCGGTCTGGCACGTTTGATCGAGATCCGTCAGAAAGCCTACGACAATTTTAAAAAGTAAAGGGGAAACAAGGGGGGTTCAACTCGTACGCCACTGATTAATGGTGACCTGCATCCACGATATATCGCTATCGGGATGCAGGTTTTTTTATGTCGGCCCAAGCTGACAGCCTACGTGTTTTCCAGCTTGATGGTGCTCGGATGGCTCATGAAAAAAATCACGTGAACGTTAGGTTTACGACTTGAAAGAATCTTCAAGGTGATATATTATCCAGAATCAGTAATATATTATCCATATGGGAGAAAAGACAAATGAAGAAAATCACCTTGCTTTCGTTGCTTGCGCTCGTGCTTGTGCTTTCTTTTTCTATGATTGGTTGTGCTAAAAAGGCTACCCCCGTTGCTGCCGCTCCAGCTGCCGCTCCTGTGGTCGCCGCCGCTCCTGCAGCCCCTGCCGCTCCGGTTTCCGATGGTTCCCAGGACCTTAAGATCAGTTATCAGTTGAATCTTGCCAAGGCTGATGCAGCGAACAACTTCATCACCTTTGCTGGAAACATCCGCTATATGACTGCCACCAAAGACCAATACGACGCGGTTTCAGGCGCCTCCAAGTTCGGCACCACCCATTTGTTCCAGTCCTATCTCTATGATGTCGAGGGCAAACTGACCATGTCCAGCGGCCTCCGCGGCTTGTTCCTTTTCGCAGTATCTGCTTATGACCAGATCGCTATCGACAATTTGAACGTTTCCAAGGCTGCTGACGGGACCATCACCATCCAGTATGCCCACCGCGGTACTGCGTACCGGATCAAGACCGATGCGACCGGCAAGCTGGCTTTCCCGAACGGCCAATTCGACCAGAGAGCTATCGGTTATATCACCGGTGCCAATCCTCAGGTTATCAGCAAGGACTTTTCTACCGATGGGACTGCCGCGACTGTCGATTGGGCCAAAGTCTGGGACAGTTCGGTCGCTGGTGGAAAACTGGTTGACGACAAGAACGCAACCGCAAAGACTGGCAACATCGTGAAGGGCAATGCCGATCCTGCTTCCATGTACTACTTCGATGGTGCTTTGACGGTTTCGTATGTCGATTCCATTCTCAAGATCGATGGTGCTTTGACTGCTGTGAAGAGATAACTTCTAGAATCCAGGCGACTGGTGCTAGAACCTAGAAATAACACGACAACCTGCATTCCAGATAGTTTGAAAAGCTATTAGGATGCAGGTTTTTTATTTTCATCGCCAGCTCAATGTCAGAATCATCAGAACCTCGATTACATTTGACTTATAACGCATTGACGGCAGGGGGCTTCAACAGTAAGCTGTTGATGATTGTTTTTCTAGAATTTTTGATTCTTCCTATACTAGCCGAATTATCCGAATGAAAACTCACTGCACGAAGAGGTTCTCCATGGTGTTGATTTGGAAAAGAAAAGAATACATCAACGTGACACGGTCACAAAAAGAATAGATAAATAGAGGATAGGAACATGCTTAAAAACAATTTTCATGTGCGCAAATTCATCATCGCAGGTTTGATCATCGCCATGGTGCTCACCTTGGTCTCTTGCCTACCGGGAGATATCGAGCGCTATGCTGCCAAGCCCGCAGGGTTCTTCATGGGTATCTGGCATGGGTGGATGGCACCGCTCTCGCTTATTGTCCGGCTTTTCAATCCCGACATCCGCATCTATGAAGTGAACAACACCGGCTGGTGGTACGATTTTGGCTTCTATATGGCCATCATCAGCGGATTTGGTGGATTATCGCTAGGTCGGAAACACAAAAAGCACGATTCCAAGTCCGATAGCTGAACAATGATGTAGAAAAGGACTTTGGACCACGGACCCCGCCCGAACGGACGGGGTCCTGAACATGGTTAATCATCAGATAGCCAGCCAGTTCGATGAACAGGATTGTTTAAAACGGCAAAGACATCACTTGCGATGTGTCAGGTGCTGGACGCTACCGGTTCCCAACAAACGACCATCCGCATGGAACACCAACAGTTTGTCACTGGTGAAATGTATCCCTACACTCGATCCCACCGGGAAATCCAGACTACCAAAAACCACTGCGTTCAGAATGGCCTCACCGATTTTGAATCGTACTATCGTCTCCATACCCGAGGGCAAGGAGGAATAGACTTCCACTTTGTATTCGCTGGCGTCGGTGACGGAGATAAGCTCAGGCCGAAGTCCAAGCGTCACTTTTTCTCCTTTCGCAACCGAAAACAGCTCGGTGGGCTTGAAAGACACGTGCATGGCCTCATTGGAGAGCATCACATTGCCATCTTTCACGGATTGAACCTCGACTGGAAGCAGGTTGATGGCAGGATTGCCAACAAAGTCTGCGGTAAAGGTGTTCACTGGTTTGTTGTAGACACCCAATGGTCGGTCGTACTGCTGAAGCACGCCCTTATCCAATAGGCATATCTTACTCGAAAGCGTCATCGCCTCCAGTTGATCATGGGTGACGTAGACGAAAGTCGCTCCGGTCTCAACGTGCAAACGCTTGAGCTCGGTGCGCATCTCCATACGAAGTTTCGCATCTAGATTTGAAAGCGGTTCATCCATGAGCAGAACCTTGGGATTTGTCGCTAGGGTTCGGGCGATAGCGACCCGTTGCTGTTGCCCGCCGGAGAGCTCAGCTGGATAACGAGCCGCGAATTCATCTATACGGAGCATCGCGAGTAGTTTCTCCACATTGGCGCGGATATCCTCTTTGCTCCATTTCAGATTCTCCAAGCCAAAGGCGATATTCTGGTAAACCGTCATATGGGGCCAAAGAGCGTAATTCTGAAAGAGAAAGCCAATGTCACGCTTCGCAGGCGAAAGGTCTATCTGCCTTTTTGAATCGAAGACTGTCTTCCCATCGATGATGATACGCCCCTCGGTGGGGGTCTCCAAACCTGCGATCATCCGTAAAGTAGTGGTCTTGCCACAACCTGAGGGTCCGAGCAGGGAGATAAAGCTTCCATCCTCGATGACCATGTTCAGGAGGTCGACCGCTACAAATTTCCCAAATCTTTTTGAAACATCTATTAATTCTATTCTTGGCATAATCAACCCCCGATTCCCTTGTCTATGGATGCACCGGTCACTTTATTGATGAGAAAGTTAAATGCAATGACGATTATAACGATGAGTAGGTTGATTCCATTCGAATACTGATTCCAACCCTTTTCATTATAATAAAATAGTAAGGTTGTAAGGACCTGGTTCGTGGGTGTCATCAGAAGAATGAAGAGCGAAAGCTCGCGCATGCTTGAAGTGAACGGAAGCAGGTAGCCCGAGATGAAACTGGATTTCTGGATAGGAATCACCAATCTGGTCATGCGCTTGAACCAACCTACTCCCATAATCAAGCCGGCTTCCTCGATCTCCTTGCTGAGCTGAAACATCGCATTGATGCCCGAACGGGAAGCGAAAGGAAGATATTTGACAGTTCCGGCTACGACAAGCAGAAAAAACGTGCCATACAGAGCGGGGATGGGTCCACGACGGACGGCGAACATAGAAAGGTAGATAGCTGAGAAAGCCATAGATGGCATAAGATACGGGAAGAACGCGAGATTGTTCACCCAAGTGGCGAGTTTTGTGCCTCGTCCACGAACGATAGCGTAGCCGGCAAGAAAACCGATGGTCCCAGCGCTGGCAGCGCAGAACAGGGAGAGTTTTATACTGTTCCAGAGCGAGCTGTACAATTTTGGATTGAGTAGGAGTCCTGGCTCGCTGTTCGCCATCGAGTTCTGCTGGGCGGTGCCAAACCAGAACTGGGTGGTGAAGTTGCTGAAGCTGTAATCACCAGGTCTGAGGATAAGCGATTCGATGGCAAAACTCAAAAGCGGGACGATAGACACGCAGAACAGGATGAAGGCGATGAGAAGGGAGACAGGCGTCTTCATCTTTTTCAGGTTGACCAAGGCTATGTTGGAGCTCTTGCCGGTCACTGTGGTGTAGGTTTTGCGCAGACCGACTATCCTCTGGTTCATCGCGAGAATCGATACTCCCAAAATGATCATCAGTGAGGCGATCACATATCCTTGCCCAGGATTGAGGCCATTGAGTGTACGGTACAACTGGGTGGTGAGCACTTGGTACCGGACGGGAAGTCCAAGGAAGGTAGGTACCGCAAAGGAACTCATCGCGGAGGAGAAGACCAGCAGAAAGGTGGAAAGCACTGCTGGGATGACAATGGGAATGGTTATCTTGTACATGATCCGCAAGCGGGAGGTGTTCAGCATGAGGGCGGCTTCCTCAAGGTTCGCATCCATGTTCCTCAATATCCCACCTATCATGATGTAAGCGAAGGGTGCGTAATGCAATCCGGTGACCAAAGCAATGGGCAGGGGCCCATAAGCCAGCCAATTTGGTGTTTGGATGCCGGTGATCGAGCTGATCAATCCGGGAGAGCCCCCCACGAGACTGTTTTTAAAGAGGTTGTACCACGCCAGAGCCAGGGTCCAGGAGGGCATGATGTAGGGAAAAATGCACAACGAGGACAGAAGACGTTTCCAGCGCATGTTGGTGCGGGTCACGAACCAAGCGAACGCGCCCCCGAAGCCAAGGGCGATGGCGCATGCTCCTAGCGAAGTCACCAACGAGTTGAGAAACGGCTTGTAGAACACATTGATGCTGGACGAATCTGCCAGCACCTTTCTCCAATGTTCAAAAGTGAAGGCTCCCACTGGCAGCTTGAGCCTTTTGGCTTCCGCGGTATGGACCGTGACCGTATCGTGGATCATCGTGACCATGGGAACCAAGGTGAGGTAGCACAGCAGGATGAACACCACAAACAGTATGATATTGTGTGGTTTCTTAAAGAAACCTTTCACCTGGTATCGAATATCCATTTTACCATCCAATCGTCGGGGCCTTGATCCAGCCCGGACCTTCCTTCCATCAGACATGAACCGCCATCCGACTGCCAACCGGGAGTCGCGCCACCTTTGTTGCCCAAGGCAAACCCCACCTGACCAACGAATTGGCCGGATGGGGACGACGATTATCCTATCGTACCGATCACATGATGTTGTTGATGAATTCCTCAACATCGGCGCGGGCTTCGGCAACCCACTTGGGGTCCTCGTTGACCAGCCATTCCGACCATTGTGAAATCTGGATGGGGTCCTCGGTGTTCACGTTCTGCGGATTGGGAGAGTAGTCGCCCATCTGGTTGAATGGAGCATAGCCTTCGGTCAGCGCATATTCGATGAACAATTTGGCGGCGTTGGTGCTTCTGGAGTTGGATGGGATGAAGCAATAGATTGGATACGAGAATCCAGCGAATGGCTCGACATCATAGCATGTCTGCAGATCAAGACCTTTGGCGGCAGCGGTGCGGAGTTTGTTTAAAGTGAACAGTCCTATGAGCTGGGCAGCCTGACCCTTCGCCCCAATGGATTCAGCCATGGTGGTATCGGACTTTCCAAGCAGCAGGCCGTTGTTATAGAAGGCTTTGATCCATTCATAACCAGCGTTCTTCGTGGTAAGGACAATATCCTTGCCATAACGGGATTTGTAAGCGGCGGCAAGTTCAGCTGAGATCTCGGGGCTGGTGACCATGGTGAGGAAGTTCATATTGACGCCTTCGCCAAACGGATCTTTCAGCTGGATCCGGCCTTTCCACGAGGGTTCTGTGAGTTCCCACACGTTGTTGATGGGCTGATCTTTGGATTTCTCGCTATTATAGATGAATTGCTTGGTGCAGATGTCCCATACCTGGGGATTTTGGTACTTGGCGGGAATGATGTCACGCAAAGACGGAGGGGTGTAGCTGGTCACGAAACCGGGCTCCATCAGCTCGCTGTACACGCGTCCTCCATCCTGCACGAAGACGACATCGGCGGCATCGATTTTCGCGGTGGCCTCTTTGGATACTTTTTCGATCATCTCGGTGTCCTTGAGCTGGACAACCTCGACCTTCAGCCCGTACTTGGCTCCAAATTCAGCTCCTACCTGAGCATGGCGGGAACTTGGGGTGTAGATCATCAGCGACCCTTCGGCCTGGGCAAGCTTGATGAGCTCTTCACGAGTTGGTTCGGCTACGACTGCCACAGCTGCTTTCACAACAGCCGGAGTGGCAGCTACTGGTGTTTCTTTGGCCCCATTGGCAAACAAGATCGCCGGAAGCATCGTGAGCAACACGAGCACGACTAGGAAACGATGCGCTTTCATTTTCATCCTCCATAATGTAAACACGTAATTTTTAAGGGATTTCCCCTAGTAAACAGATTCCACCGTGTCACATCTTAAGGACTTGCCGACGTATCCCGTGGCAAAGTGCATCGAGCATGACATTGATCCCCACTCTAGGCGCTGAGAGTGTATCCGGAAGCAGGCCGATCGCAGCGACGAGCACGATATCAGAAATCTGGGCGATTCTGGATTGCTGCCGGCATGTAACGCAGATGACGATAGCACCTCTAGCTTTCGCCATCGGCACTACGGAAAGCAACTCATGGGACTCACCCATATTGGTGACCACCAAAACCACATCGTTTTTCTCCAACGTTGCGACGGAGACTTGCTGTGATTGATAATTCGTGCATTCATTAGCCCGGATACCTACTTTCATCAGCATATGGCGGGCAAGATTCACACTCGACACCGAGCCCCCCACCCCATAGATATCAAGTTTCTCCGCACGGATGATGGCTGAGACAGCGGCTTCGAAGGCCTGTTCATTGCCAATCATGGCCGTATCCTGCAGACAGGCGATATAGCGGCGGATGGTATCCCGAAGGACCGAGGCGGTATCGGACGAATCACCAACCGAATCATCCAAATAGGTGTTGGAAGCATGTGGCTTGGAGGCAAGCGCGAGTGCGATTTTAAAATCCTTCAGTCCTTTGTACCCTATCCGATGGCAGAATCTAACGACTGTGGCCTGGCTGACTTGGGTTACGTCAGCGATTTCCACAATAGACATCCCTTCCACACGGTCACGATGGGCGGTTACGTAGTCCGCTACTCTTTTCTCAGTGATGGTAAGAGTCTGGAGGGCATTGGTAAGACGGCGTTCCCATTCGGGTGTGAGTTTGACTTCCATTGGCTGCATACCAACACGATATCATACTTTCAGGTATTGTCAATCAGGTGAAATTAATTTCATCTCTCCCCTTTGAGACAGAGAATCCTGCTCGGGGATTCGTGTGCGAAATCGTTTCTGACATATTTACATTGTGTGTTTTTTATTGCACGGCAACATAAGTTGGGGTAGGATTCAGGAAAGGAGCACGCCATGGGACACCGGACGTTAAAATCAGGGTATCAGCAGATCAGCGATCGTTTGAATCTATTTCCTCAGGGGGCCCCTCCCTCGGAATACTTGTTTAAGATCCTCAAGGTGTTGATGAAGGAAAAGGAGGCCGAGATGATCTCGCAGCTTCCAATCAAACCGTTCGATGCGGCGATGGCTGCCAGGATATTGCATCTTCCTAAGGAAGAGGCCGTCAAGGTCTTGGATGAACTTGCTTCACGCGCATTGCTAGTGGATGTGCAGAAACCGGACGGAAACACTATGTACATGCTCCCCCCTCCTATGGCTGGTTTTTTTGAATTCTCGCTCATGCGGGTGCGCACCGATATCGACCAGAAAATGCTTTCGGAGTTGTTCTATCAGTATCTGAATGTGGAGGAGGATTTCGTCCGAGATTTGTTTGTCAAGGGCGAGACCAAGTTGACTCGTGCGTTTGTAAATGAGGATTCACTTCCGAAGGACCAAGAACTGCATATTCTTGATTATGAACGGGCTAGTTCGATGATCAAGAATGCGTCCGACCACGGGGTTGGTATGTGCTATTGCCGTCACAAGATGGAGCATATGGGGATGGCGTGCGATGCGCCGATGGAGATTTGCATGACACTAGGGAGCGTGGCCACTTCGCTCATCCGGCATGGGCATGCGCGTCAGGTTTCGGTACAGGAGATGATGGCGCTGCTGGAGAAAGCGTGGGACCACAATCTGGTGCAGATCGGCGAGAACCAGCAAGCTGACGTACCATTCATCTGCAATTGCTGCGGCTGTTGCTGCGAGGCTTTACTGGCGGTTAAGCGGTTCGGTACGACACACTCGATCAATACCACGAACTTTCTCCCGGTTGTTAATACCCAGATGTGTACGGGTTGCAACCGCTGTGTGAAGGCCTGTCCGATGGATGCAATCAAAATTGTTGAGGGAAAAGCGGTGGTTGATGAGGAGGTCTGCATCGGCTGCGGTCTCTGTGCAAGAGCCTGTAACCGTGGGGCTTTGCGGATGGCGGCGCGTGAGCAACGGGTTATCACTCCTGTGAATTCGGTCCATCGGGTGGCGCTGATGGCGATTGAGCGCGGAACTTTGCAAAATTTGATTTTCGACAATCAAGCCTACATGAGCCACCGTGCGATGGCCGCGTTGTTCGGCGCCGTGCTGAAACTCCCTCCAGTAAAGCGCTTGATGGCAACCGAACAGGTGCGGTCGAAATACCTGGTGTCGTTGATCGATTCCTACCAAAGGAAAAATCCGTAGTTAGGCTCAAAGACTGGCCTTCCACTTTATGGGGAAGGAAAATCCAGAGTGCTACACCAGTAGGTCGCTCAGTATCCAGCGCGCCACCTCGGTTCCGAGTGTACGATGCCCCGGTGCGTCGAGGTGGATACCGTCCGGCATGCCGCAGGAGACAAAGCGGGAGGCATCGAGAAAGACGCACCCCAGTTCTTTGGCAACATTCGCATATTCTTGCGCCAGCAGCGCCGACCGGGCAGGCCCCCCCGTGAACACCCCGGAGACAATCGCCGGATTCACGTGCGCAGGGGCTATGATTCCCACACGAGGCGCTTTGCCCCCGGGACCGCAATCACTGGCCTGCACAAGTTTGACCAAACGCTTCATACCTAAAGCAATATCAACCGCCAGCAGGCCAAAGCGCTCTTTGGTATCATTCGTACCAAGCATGATCACCACGGCATCCAAAGGTTTATGCGACACGAGGCAAGGCAGCAGGTACTCCAGCCCATTGCGGCCTGGCTCCACAGGATCTTCGAACACGGTCGTCCGTCCATTCATTCCCTCAGGGATTATATGGAAGCCAGAACCCAAGGTATGCGCTAAAACAGTTGTCCACCGTAAGGCAAAAGGATGCCTCGCACCATTCGCAGGGTTGAAGCCCCATGTATTCGAATCGCCATAGCAAAGAATCTGAAACGCATCAGCTGGTACCGTAGAGTTCATCTTTCACCTCGAGTCAAGTATTGAATGTGCTATTCTATCTCAACTACTTTAATCATGTTAGTTTTGCCGGGGCTGCCGACAGGGACACCTGCGGTCACCACCACGGTATCACCGGGAGCGACAATTCCGAGTTGCTTCATATACGATGGTGCGAACGCCAGCAGCTCGTCGACCGATTCCAGATCCTGTATCAGCACTGGAACAACTCCCCAAGAGATAGCGAGTTGCTGCACGGTTTGCTTCACCGGTGAAAAAGCGATGATGGGGATGCCGGGCCGGAACTTCGCAATCAGACGGGCGCTGCCGCCACTATGGGTGAAGCAGGCGATATACGAGGCATGGATGGCTAAGGCGAGTTCTCGTGTGGCTAGGCCGACGGCCTCGGTGGTGGTCCGCTTTCGGCGTAGCTCGACATGCTCCCAGTTCAACCGTTGATCCAGCACCAACCGCTGGAAATCTATGCTCCGCTCGGCATTCGCTGCTATCCTGTTCATGATCTCAACTGCCTGCAAGGGGAATTCTCCAGCTGCCGTCTCGCCAGAGAGCATCACAGCGCTGGTTCCATCGAGCACCGCATTGGCGACATCGTTGGTTTCGGCCCGTGTCGGGCGCGGGTGATGCATCATCGATTCGAGCATCTGAGTGGCGGTGATCACGGGAAGTCCTGCGCTATGGCAGGCCCGGATGATGGATTTCTGCATTATCGGGACCTCTTCGGGATAGGCCTCGACACCAAGGTCACCTCTGGCCACCATGATCGCGTTAGCGACGTGCAGTATGCGCTCGATATCGGCTACCGCTTCCGGTTTCTCAATTTTCGCTATGATGGGAATCTCCCGGCCAAACTTGGATTGCATCAACGAGCGTAAAGCAACCACATCCTGTGCGCTTCGGACAAAGGAGAGCGCGACATAATCCACATTGTTTGCAAATGCGAACTCCAGATCCTTTTCGTCCTTTGCAGTGAACGAGGATAAGTGCTTGAGGGGGACGCCTGGGAGGTTCACCCCTTTTCGTGGGCGAAGCGTGCCACCTTCCTCAGCTACGCAGTGGATGTCCTGCCCTTCCACCTTGGACACATTGAGCGCGATCAATCCGTCATCAATCAGAATCCGGTTGCCCACCTGGATTTCCTCGTGGAGGTATGGGTAGTCGATGCTGACACGTTGCCGGGAGCCTTCGCCGGGAAGGGTGGTGATGATGATTGAATCCCCTTTGCGCAGGGTTATAGTGGCTTCCTTCAGCGTGCCGATACGGATTTTCGGTCCTTGTAGATCTTGGAAGATCGCAATGGGGATACCAAGCTCCTCGGAGGCAGCCCGCGCCCGGTCGTAACGGACTTGCTGCTCATCGGCTGAGCCATGGCTGAAATTCAACCGGATAACCCTTGCCCCCGCTTGAATGATGGAGCGGATGGTCGCATACGCTTCCGATGCTGGCCCGATGGTGGCGACAATCTTAGTATAGGTGCCTTTTTGTCCCATGGTGATCCTCCCTTCTGCAAGAATTATATACGCGCCTAGCACCAAAGTCCACAAAACACATAACAATCGGCATCGGGTTAGCAATTCCGTGCCAGGCACGAAATTGTTTCGGCAATTCCGTGCCTGGCACGAATCTTCCCGGTGCGGGAAGGACTCGGAGGGCTTGGTCCGAAGGACGGGAGCGGGAGCGGACCCCGTAGCGGCCTGACGGCGAAGCCGTGCCGCCCAAGTTCCGAGGGGGTGAAGGAATGGATTGACAGAGAACGGGGACAAAGGGATATCATTGCTGTATGTGCATGGTGTTGAAACGAGCTGCTTTTTAATGATGGTTTGTGAGGAATACGAAGGAGGGATGGTGGTGGGCAAACAAAATATCTATGACGATGATGCGTTTTTCGATTCGTATCTCGCGTTACGGGACAATCCGACAAGTGCGAACGAGATTGAAGAGCGACCGGCTTTCTTCTCCATGCTTCCTGATATTCGAGGAAAGCGGATATTGGATCTTGGCTGCGGCGCTGGCGAGAATTGCAGGGCGTTCGCTGCGCAAGGTGCCAGGATGGTTGTGGGAATCGATATTTCCAAGAAGATGATCCAACAGGCGACTACCCATGAAGTCAATCCAGATGTCATGTTCCGCGTTGGCGCTATGGAGGATATTGCCCAGATTGAGGGGAAGTTTCATGTTGTCGCCAGCTCAATGGCGATCCATTATGTGGAAGATTTTTCAAAATTATTGATGGATGTTCACAACTTGTTGGAAAGTGATGGCATTTTCCTATTTTCCCAGGAGCACCCCTTCACAACCGCGCCAATCGATGGTTCGAAATGGATCCGCGACGACGAGAACCATATCGACCACTATAGGTTGCGTGACTATATGATGGGCGGATTCCGCTCGGTGCAATGGCTGGACCACAAGGTGGAAAAATATCACCGCACATTCTCAGAGATCATCAACGGAATAGTTGCAGCTGGTTTTATCATAGAGGAAATCATGGAGCCGATCGCGAGCGAAGCGACCAGAGAACGGTTGCCATCGTATCAGAAGACCATCCATAAACCGAATTTTCTATTGGTGAGAGCGAGGAAGAGGTAAGATATCATCAGGTGTTTGGCTCCGGATAGCTATGTGGAAAAAAAAACCGCACCCTGATTGCGTAGGATGCAGTTTTTTTTAGTTATTCCATGAACCTGTGGATTCCGTTGCCGGAATACCAAAGTCACTAAAGCTTCAAGATACTTGGAAGGTATGTTGAAAAAAACGGAAATACCGCCAGCAGCACGAGTGAGACAATCAACGCGATATAGAAAGGCACGAGCGCCTTCGCAACGCGCATCACAGGAACTTTTGCCAAATCGCTCACAATATAGAGGCAGATTCCGACTGGTGGTGTGTTCAGACCAATCATACAGCCAACCACGAGCACCAATCCTGTTTGCAATAAGCTTATATCAAACGCAACTGCGATTGGGACAATCACTGGTGTCATCATAATCACCAAGGAGAGGGCATCGATGAAGCAGCCCATCACCAACAGAGCAGCGCTGATGAGCAACAGAGCGATATATTTATTGCTTGTAAGCGCCATAAGGCCATTCGCCACAAGGGTTGGAAATTGGAATCTGGTGAGAATCCATCCAAACAAGCCAGCCGCAGCGACAATGAAGGTGATCTGCGCTGTGGTGAGCATCGCTTCCACCATGATACCCGGAAGATCCTTCCATTTCAGTCCCTTGTAGACGAATCCTAGGAACAGCGAATACAAAGCCGCGATAGCACCGGCCTCAGTAGGAGTGAACACACCGGAGAAAATACCTCCAAGTATCACCAAAGGACACAGCAGAGCGAGAAAAGACCGCTTGAACTCCACCATGATCATCCGCAAGCTGGCCCGCGGCTTCACCGCCTGTTGGGATTTCTTCAACACGAAGAAGATCACCACCATCATAGTCAAACCCATGAGCAAACCAGGAATGACGCCGCTTATGAAAAGCTGGCCAATTGATACCTGGGCCATAACTCCGTACACCACCAAGGGCACGCTCGGCGGGATAATCGGTCCGATAGTCGATGAAGCCGCTGTCACTGCCGCTGAGAATTCAGGTGAGTAACCATCCTTCTTCATCGCCTCTATCTCAATCGCCCCCAGCCCTGCGGCATCCGCAGTCGCGGCCCCTGTCATTCCTGCGAAGATGATGCTCGCCAAAACATTGACATAAGCCAAACCGCCACGGATATGTCCTAGCCCAGTCATGCAGAATTTAAAAATCGCCTCGGCCCCGCCACCCTTGTTAAGGAGAATCCCCGCAAGTACAAAAAAGGGAATGGCGAGTAAAGGAAAGCTTTCCAACCCACCCCACATGCGCTGCGGAACAACGACCATCGGCACGTTTCCCACCGCAAGCAACGCAAGAAGCGATGAGATGAGCATTGCGAACGATACCGGCACCCGGAGTGCGAGAAATATGAGTAAACTGATTCCAATCACCCAATAGACCATATCGACATCCCTTTCCTTTACGCGAGTGCGTCGACGACTTGGCCGTTCTCAACCAAAGTCTTCCTTAGCTTCTCGATATCCAGCTTTCTGGGTGTCACCTGTCCAAGTGCTGATAATGCGGCAGCTGTTCCAGCGGCCTGTCCAAGGGAGAACGACGGAGGCATTACCCTTAGTGAGCCCTGCGCCTCCTGAGTGGCGGAAATACAACGTCCTGCAAACAGGATATTCTCCATATTCTGTGGAATCAAACAGCGGTACGGGATACCATAGGACTTTCCATCAGGAACCGGAGTATAGAACAGCTGAGTGCTTTTCCTGTCATGGATGTCGATCATGTACGCACACTGGGCGATATTATCAGCGAACTGATGGGTGTCCAATACATCTTCGACATTGAGTATGTACTCACCGATTATCCGTCGTGTTTCGCGGATACCAATCTCCTGTGCGGTTGTGGTGATATAGCAATGCTCAAAGCCTGGCACATACTCACGGAAGAAATTTACCAGGATGCGGACCTGCCGTCTGGTTTCGAACTCAGCGCGGGTGAGATCGAACACATTGGTGCCATCGATGCCATGCACCCGGGTGGTGTTGATAGCGACTTCACCTTCCCTTGGCGTATAGAACAAAAGGATATCATGTTTCGATGGGATGAACTTGCCATCGCTGATCGCCTTCTGCGCGAAAGTTTTAAAATGCCGTTCCTCAGGATTCGCCTTGATGTAGGCGTCGATTTTCTGGCGGTCAACCCCAGCCAACCTGAAAAAGAGTGTAGCCGGTTGCATGGACCCATCGGTCGCATTCCCCTTTTGATAGCCGATTCCCAGAAACTTGGCGAGGTCAGCATCGCCAGTGGTATCGACTAGCTGTTTCGCCATAAAGGCCATCCGGCCAGATTTGCTCTCAATGACCACACCGGTGGCGGTATTACCTTCGTGCAACGCCTGAACGACATCCGCATGCAGCACAACCTCTACCTTAGCCTCTTCAACCAAGTCCTGGATCACCCATTTAAGTACTTCGGCATCAAACGGAGTCACGTGCGCATGGGGCCACACCACAAAGCCCGTCTGACCTGTACCCATCTTGGTGTCATCGGGATGGACCGCCGCTTCAAGCGCCACCATCCGCTCCACAACTTCCCAGAACACCCCTTTATTGATGGGTTTATCGCCAGCATAGGAGGGCATGAACGGATGGACCAGACCTGAAGTCGCCATTCCCCCTAGCCAACCGTTTTTTTCGATAAGCAACGTCTTGGCCCCAAGCCGAGCGCTGGAGATAGCTGCGGCCAATCCCGCCGGTCCGCCACCAGAGACTATGACATCATAGATACCCATCACTGGGGTCTGTATCGGTCCTTCAACTATATATTCCATGTCATTTTCCTCCCTTTGCTTCTCTGACCACGAGCATTTTCTTCAGGATGGCCAGAGCACTGAACAGAATCATGAGAACCATCGAGGTGATGATTGATAAGGTGACTACCCATATCGGGATGCCAAGCGCTCCCCCTAGTTTGTGGCCAAGAGCTTGTTGTCTGACCATGAAATCGAGGGAAAGCTTCATCAGATATACGGAGGTGATGAGAATCACCAGATCCATGAGCGCTTCGATAAGTAAGCGGACTTTCTCTGAGAACAGCATCACAAACGTATCAACGCTGCTCAGACCTCTTTTCTGAAATAGAATCGCAGCCCCGAGGAAGGTTATCCAGATGAACAGAAAAACCGCAAGGTCTTCCGCCCATACGATGGGACTGTTGAACACCCGCCGCAGGAAAACCTGGGCAAGCATCACAAGACAGGTGATCGTAAGGCACATTGTTGCAACAAAAGTGGTCGATTTGACTAAAATCCGCTCGATATTCTCAATCTGTTGTGTTTTCATCTTTTGTGGATACACCCCCCCCTATCGCTCAAGTTGCCTGTAAAAGGCTGGATGGAGGCTCGTCCACCCATCCAGCCGGAAAAACAATCGTCGTGACAATCAGTCATACGTACAAGGTATCCATCTGCAAGGCAGCTATTTGATATCCTGGACTTTCTGATACAGTCCTTTGGTCCAGAATCCAGTTTCTTCGGATTCCTTGATCACGGGCTCAAGCATCTTCTGGAACGGGACTGTGTCGACCACATTGAAGGAAGCACCTTCGGCAATCATCTTGGCTTTGTTGATTTCGAAATTGTCACGGATGAGTTTCTGGTAGTACAGACCGGCTTCGTTGGCAGCATCGGTAAGGATCTTCACCAGATCGCTCGGCAAGGTCTTGTAGATAGCTTCGTTGATAGAGATGGTGAACACTTGCTGCAGGTGGTTGGTGAGGGTGATATAGGGCGCCGCTTCGTAGAACTTCGTCGCATACATCTGATCGAGCGGACCTTCGGCGGCATCAACCGTACCGGTCTTGAGCGCCAGGTACACTTCCGCCCAAGCAACACGGGTAGGACTTGTCCCCAGGCCTTTCCAGACTTTGAGGTAGGTCTCGATCTCAGGCACGCGCATTTTGATGTTGGCGATATCCGCAGGGGTCTTTACGGGTTTCTTGGAAACTAAAACCCTGGGAAGGCCCACCCAGTTGCTGGCGAGCATGCGCACACCCATCGCGGAAAGCACTTGCTGCTTCATCCCATCGAATAACGAGGATTCAAGGAATGCTCTGAAATGGTTGTCATCCCTGAAGGTGAATCCCATCACGTACACGTTGATGTCCTTGACGAATGGGGCGTACCACTCCAATACCATAGAGACCATGTCGATCGTGCCGATGCTCACGCCTTCCATGATCTGCAATCCGGTACCGAGCACGCCACCCGGATTCGGGTTGATCTTCAACCGTCCACCGCTGCGTTCTGCGACTAGAGCGGCCATATGCTCGACACTCAGGGTCGTGGGCGCTCCAACTGGTTCAAGGCTGGCAATGGTCAGCTCATAGGTCTTCTGCTGTTCCTGCGCGCCGGCGGCGTATAAGGAAACAGAGAGGCAAAGGATCAACACACCGATGACTACTAGATTTCTTCTCATAGAATTCCCCCTTTTTTCTTTTTGCGATATGTCATCTGAAGAGATGTTTTCAGCTTCTTCAGGCGATTGATTCAAAAAATTGAATGGTCGGTTGCCGTATCCATGTTCATAATTGGAGCGTATGGCCGATCACCGCCCCCTGATGACCCACAACCTTTTTGATGAAAACATTATTGAAAGAGTAGTTCTAAAACCGTTGATCGATGTAGAGGCATTATTTTGAGCTCTACTTCTTTACATTCCCCTGATGCATTATCAATCAATATCATTTATACTGAATATGATTCTGATATATTGATGCTATTATAGCATCACTCATCTGTCAAGGATTATTATTTTTATTTTTGAATGAAGGATACTATGGCACCAGCACAACCAAATTACAGCATTCTGAGAGGGTTCAGCGTTCTACAAGAGGTCATTGGAGCTGGCCGTCCCTTGGGCAGCAGGGAGATATCCCGCCTTTTGGGAATAGAGCACAGTACGGTGAACCGTATTTTGGGTACTTTGGTGGAGGCGGGCATGCTCCAGCAAAACACGGAAAGCAAATATCTGTCGGGACCGCGGATCCATGTGCTCTCAGCGCTGAGCTTGAACGCGTCCAGACTGATTCCTTCGACGCTTCCAGTGCTCGAGACGTTCCATTCCCAGGGAGCATTGGTCGCGCTTGGCACGCTATGGCGGGATACGGTTGTGTATCTGCTGCATGCCAAGGCGGATCAGGATCTCGCCCACAGCGCCGGTGTGCATGAGAGTTATCCTGCGAACAAGTCCGTCATCGGTCATGTCTTGATGCCCGGTGGTCCTGCCAGCATGTATGAGGACCGCCCTGACTTACAGGAACGGGCATGGGGGGCGCGAATCGGGAATAAGGAGAATATGGGGATAGCCGTTGTGCTTCCCTTTGGGCATCCACTTGCCGATCCTCCACAGCAGATGCTCCGTTTGGTGGAAGAGGCTGCGGCACGCATCCAAGTGAATATGAAGCACGCCACCGGCATCCCGTTGCGATAACAGGCGAGCTGCACAGGCATACAGAACACAGAGAGGCCCGGTCGGCAACTGTACACGGCAGGGTGTACAGCTTGAGTCGCAAAGGGTTTCCGGTATACAGTGGAGCGCATGATATTTGATACCTTCATGCAATTGCTGCCAATATTGTTGCTCACCACCGGTGGGTATGTGATGGGTAAAATATACCCGCTCAACCTCGACACCCTCGTGATGGTGGCAGCGGATTTCCTCATGCCGATGCTGATCTTTTACGCGCTTTACAAGAGCGACCTTGAAGGTGCTCTCATTCTGGATATTATCGGTGCGACAACCTTGATCATCGCACTTCTCGCACTTCTCGCCTACATCTATACCCGCCTAGCGAAAATCGATGCGAGACCGTTCCTTCCAGCTGTCCTTTTCACCAATGGGGGCTTTCTTGGAATCCCATTGATGAAGCTGTGGGGAGGAATGACTGCGATGAACCTAATCGTTATCTACGATCAGATTCAGACCGTCTACATATTCACCATCGGGGTCCTGATCATCACCGGGGGGTTCACGATGAAATCCCTACGCTCGATTGTCAAATCACCCATCCTTTGGTCGATTATCGCCGGGTCCTTATTCCGATATTTCAACATCCCGGTTCCCGAGGCCATTCTCACCACCTTGGATTTTGGCGGAAACGCCGGGCCACCTTTGGCTGCATTCACCTTAGGGCTTTCACTGCATGCCACCTCCTTCAAAATCAACCGCCATATTATCGCCGGAATGAGCTTTCGGGTGATAGGAGGCTTCCTATTCGGTATGCTGGCCACATCGTTGTTCGGGCTCACAGGTGTCAGCAGGACGGTAGTCATTGTTGCCGCCACCCTACCTTCCGCGATATTCACTTCGATTCTACCGTTACGTTATGGACTTCGCTCCGATTTCGCAGGAACACTGGTGGTGGTCTCGACCATCCTTGGTGTGGTAACGATCCCGCTGGTGTTCTGGCTCGCAGGTTTATAGCCTTACAAGCAGGCATAAGGCCTGTTAGGTAAGGTTAAAAAAAGAGGAGGGATGGTTGCATCAACCATAATCCCTCCCCATCCATGAGCCTACATAGCGGTTTATCTACTGAGTTTAAGGGCTATCTCCGCCGTGCGCTTGCCTTGGTAACGGGCTGCCGCGAGTTCATTCGCGCTAGGCATCCGCTCGCCCATGCCACCGGTGATGGTGGAGGCCCCATAGAAGCTGCCACCGGAAACCTCATCCATAATTCCTAGGCCAGGAAAGTTGTTGTCCAGTCCAACGATGACCATTCCGTGATGTAAAAGAGTGATGTGCGTGGATAGAATGGTGGACTCCTGGCCGCCATGCTGCATGGCGCTTGAGGCGATGACACTGGCAGGTTTGCCTATCAACGCTCCTTTAGCCCACAATCCACCGGTTTTGTCAAAGAAGTTGCGCATCTGGGTACTCATATTGCCGAAACGGGTCGGCACTCCAAAAATAAGTCCATCAGCTTCAGCGAGCACTTGCGGGGTTGCCACAGGAATCTGTTCGAACTGGGCTTTCGCATCAAGGGCGCCCATCATCTGCAAGACATCATCCGGCAAGGTCTCTTCAACCCGGTACAGAGTCACTTCGGCTCCCACAACCTCCCGAGCGCCTTCGGCAGCGGCTTGCATCATCTGCAACATATGGCCATACATCGAATAAAATACTAAATTTATTTTCATCTTCCTCTCCTATTGTAATAATTCAACCCTATATCCAGGTTATTTCATTATCGGTTCATATGCGAAGTACCCAGCTTTTTCAGTAAGCGGGATAGTTCTGAAAGTTCATGTGTATCGAGCACTGAAAAAACAGTCTCAATAGCATCGGCTACTTGGGGAAACACTTCAGCGATCAAGGCCTCTCCCGCTGCGGTAAGTCCGATGGTATTCGCCCTTCGGTCCAAAGCGGATGGTAATCGATCGACCAGTCCATTCCTCACAAGATTGTCTATAACTGTGGTGAGGTTGCCGGGAGTTTTAAGGATTTTCCGTGCAATCTCCACCTGTTTCATCGGTCCATGGAAATACAGCGCTTCCAGTACAGCGAACTGACTGATGGTGAGCTTGTCGCGTAACGGACAGAGCTGATCGATACGTTGATTCAAGCTTTCGGTTGCGCGCATCAGTTTTGTGAATGTCCCTAGGGCTAGACGCCTGCTTTCGGATCCCTCCACTTGTCTTATCATCGTCTCTCCTCTATTTTTAATTAAACATCATATTGTTTAATATCGAACTAAATATACACAAATCAACGTGCAGCGTCAAGACCCCGGTCAATTGATTCGATTGAGTTGCCTTGTGGGGTATCTTCGAAAATTCCTGCCACCCTTAGGTCCCGCAGCCGATCTCTTTAGAATTCAATGAGGTTTCCGAACTCATCGATACTATCGACATAATCCGAAAGGATCTCGATTCCCGCGCGATGGGAAAGTTCTTCGTACACCGCGGCAGAGACATACATGGATTCCAAGTGAAGGGTATCAGGAATACGGATGATCCGCGGATTTTGGATGGAGGCGGTCCGGCAGGTCTCAAGTGCGGTGAGAATGGCTTGGCCATCGGTCTCCATCACCACTGGCAACTTGCCCCTTTCGGGGAAGATGCACGAAATGCAGTTGGTATAGGTGGAGGGGAAATCGATCTTGTTGAAAAAACGTCGCGTGATGAAATCCACCAGCCCAATCCCCGCGGCATTCCCTTGGGAATGGTCGGATAGGTCGCACACCACCACCCTATGGATCCGCGGGGTGTCGAGGTCACGTTCGCCTATCAACGCCATCCGGCCGATGACATGGGTATCGATGCAGCTTCCTGCGAAATCCTTGCCTCCGCGATCAATCACCAGCACATCCAGCTGGGCAACCGGCAATGCAGCCGCAAGCTCTTTGCTATACCGAAGCAGACGTTTCTCTTGTTCCAGCAGCGATTCCGACGGAAGCACTTCCACACAGGCGGTCCCGGCGTATGCGTTTTCGACAACCGCTACCCCGAACCAGACCTTGCCACTGGCCAACACATCCTCGGCGATCAATGGAATCGCATGGGAGAGGGCTTCCAGACCTTCATGGTGCAGCGATTCGGCCTGCTCCCGATTGCCTAACCCAATCGCGATCATCTTAGCCAAACCACTTTCAAGCTCAGCTTGAATATCCGTATGGGTTTTCACCCGGTTGATCAGTACGATCCCATCAGCCTCCCAGGCAAGATCGTTCACCAGCACCGGACCTTGATACGCGGTACCGGGGAAAGCGACTGTTTCGGTCGAGGCCTGCACAGGAATCCCAAGGGTGGCCTCGCTGATACCATAGCCCTCCAGCACCGCCAGCTGCCCTGCAACTGTGCCGCCACCATGCGATCCCATCGCGGCAACCACGAAAGGCAGGTATCCTTGCTCACTAAGATAGGAACTGACAATCCGAACCACCGGCACCAGATCGGAAATTCCTCTGCTCCCCACAGCCAGAGCCACCCGCGCACCCTGCGGCCGTGTAGGTAATTGTGCAAGTTGGCTTTTTAGGGATGTTGCCAGATCGGCTACTTCCGGACGTGGAAGCGTTTGCCTGATCTTGATCAGCTTCGGCAGTTTGGGGATGGTCATGTGGTTGCGAGACCTTCCCGCTGCATATAGGTGCGGAAATTCCGTAGGCCGATTCCGATATGATCCTGCATAAGCTTTTGAACATCCTCAGGGCTCATATCCCGGGCGGCGAAATGGCGCATGAGGTCATCATGGGTATGGAGGTCTGTGTGGATATCCACTTTGAAGAACTGCATATTGTACCACGTGTTCTGCACCCTAAGCTTCTCGCAGATATCAACAAGCACGGAGTTCCCACTCACTTCACCGAAAAAACGCTGGAATTCGTTGTGATGGTTGAAATAACCAAAAGTATCATTCGCTTCCATATCCGCTTCCATCGCCGCATAGAGCTCCTGAAGACGCTTGAGATCCTTCGGAGTCATACGGGTGTAGGCATCCTTTGCGGCAAGGCCCTCCAGCAGCATCCGCACCTCATAGATATTCTCAATCTCAGAGGGGGTGAGCACTTTTACAAAGCAGCCACGACGGTTCTTGCGTTCAATCAGGCCAGCATTGATAAGCATTTGGAACGCTTCGCGAACCGGTGATTTGCTTACCTCAAACTCTTCTTGGAACACTGCTTCCACCAATTTGTCACCAGCGCGGTATTTCCCCGACAGAATGTCGTGCGACAACTTGCTGAACAGATAGTCTGGAAGACTGAAATACGTAGAGTTCTGATCCATGCCTAGCTCCTCTGATTCAAGTATCCTGTAGAATTACCGTTCCAATTCTTTTTTTCAATACCCTCACACCGTCTTCAACCACTTTTTCGCCATTCATCCACACTTGCCGGATTCCCGTCGGTCCTGCGCCAACACCGGGTGTGGCAGAGCTTTCGCCTATCGTCTCGGCATCGAAGAGCACCAAATCGGCGATAGCACCTTCCCGTATATACCCACGGTCGTGCAGTCCTAGCCGGTCGGCCGGCTTACCCGTGATCTTATGCACTGCTTGCGTCAAGGTGAACAGATGGTCTCTCCGGCAATAGGTGCCAATCAGCCGCGGGAAGGCCTCGGAAGCAGCTGGAGTCTGTGGTCCTAAGGAATCGGTGACAATCGCATCGATCTCAACAATCGAGCGTTCATGCGCCAGCAATTTCTGCAGTGGCTCGCTGAAAATCCCTTCTTGTCCAGAATAGGAGGCCGTGAGGATCCTGGCCTTGCCCTCGCTCTCGCGGATGATCCACAGAATTGTCTGGATCCCGCTCAGTCCCGTTTCATTGGCAATCTGATGGAAGTTCTTGCCTTCGTATGGACGAAGCGCCACCGACTCGCCTCCCCAGAGCAGGATAAGATCGTCGTTTGTCCGGCCGATCTTGGCTTCCATCTCCTCAAGTTCGAGACCTAGGCGCTCCACAGTCTTTGAATCCTCGATATTGCGATCGAAATGCTCTAGAAACCAATTGGGCAGCAAGGTCTTGATCAACGTATTGCCCCAATGGTAGGGGATCACGCCAAACGTGACATCGCAGCCGTCACGTACCGCGGCTTCTATGGTTTCCAGCACCACCGGTAGAGTATCCCACGTCTTCCTTCCCTTCAGCAGCACGTGGGATAAATGCAGACTGGCCCCTGTCTCCTTGGCCAGCGTGGTAAGCAGCTGGATGTCACGCACATTGTGCGGGGTGGGATCATCGGAATCAAAGAAGGGTGAAGTCCAGCTATAGGTATGGCCATGGATGGTCACCAACAGGTTGTCTTTGGCGGCAGCGGCGAACACTGTCCGAAGCTCATCACGATTGGCGAACATACTGGGGATATAGGATAATCCGAGTGATATGCCAAAACTTCCCTGCAGTTTCGCTTGATGGATGAGTTCTCCCATGCGCATATGCTCAGACGGTGTTAAGGGCGAAGGATCATTGCCTTTTATCAAGGCGCGAAGACTGCCATGCCCGGTAAGCAAGCTGACATTGAGCAGGCTTCCCCCGCGCTCCACTGCCTTCACGAAATCACCTTGCGAAAGCCAGTTGAACCGGAAGGAATCGTGGGTGAGGAACTGTGAGTTGCCATAGACGAGCTTTTTAGAGGCTTCATCGACAGGATACGGTGAGAAACCACAGTTGCCTCCGGCGAACGTGGTCACGCCTTGGAGCAAGAAGGGTTGCAGCAGCTCTTCCTGAGCGTCTATGGGGAGATTCCATTCCGCATGCGAATGGAAATCGATGAAACCCGGTGCGAGCACCAGATGGGAGGCATCAACAACCGTGTTGCCTTGCAAGGTGCCGGTCTCAGCGATCCGTGTGATCCGGTTGCCATCCAACGCAACCGAACCCCGGTAGAATGGAAGCCCGCTCCCGTCGACTATGGTTGCTGAAACGAATACTACATCATGCATGGCGGCTGAACATCTCCTTAAAGACATCATCGAATACTTGCAGGGTTTTGTCCACATCAGCATCGTTATGCGCGGTGGAGATATAGAACCGACCACGGCCGGAATGCAGCCGGATACCACGGGCGAGGCATTTCTGGTAGAAGCGGAGGTAGGTGGCTTTATCGACTTTAAAGTTGTCACGATAGTCCCGCATGGGAGCGTCAATGCCAAAACTGAGTTGCCAGATGGAAACCAGGTTGTCGCACCACAGTTTCACTCCATAGGTTTTCGCGAGCAGATTCACACCATCGCGCAAACGTGTGGTGATACGGTCCATCTCGGCGTAGAGCCCGGGAGTTTTTAGGATATCGAGCGTCGCCAACGCCGCCGCAACGCACACCGGGTTGGCATTGAAGGTGCCCGCGGGGTGCACGCCGCTTTGGAGAATTTCCTTTGAACCAGCCACTCCAGCGATTGGATAGCCACCGGCAAAGGCCTTGCCAAACGTTAAAAGATCGGGAGTGATTCCATAATATTCCTGGGCGCCGCCTAAAGCGATACGGAAACCGGTGATGACTTCATCGAAAATCAACAAAATATCATTGTCCTTGGTCAGCTGACGCATTGCGGCTAGGTAGCCAGGCAACGGAAGGATTGGTTCCGCGTTGTACATCACTGGTTCGGTGATGACAGCCGCGATTTCATCCTTATAGCGTTTGATGGTGCGCTCCAGGGCATCGATATCGTTCCAAGGCAACACGATGATCTCATCGGCTGAGGACTCCAGCTGTCCTGCGCTCTCCAGGCATTTCCATGGACGGTTGCGCGGTCCCATGGACTTAAGTGAAAGAGGTTTGACGCTGACGCTCAGCTCATCCGCCCACCCGTGGTAGTGCCCTTCGAATTTCACAATTTTTGTCTTGCCGGTATACGCCCTGGCTAGGCGGAAGTTGACCAGATTCGCCTCAGTCCCGGTGCTTTGGTACCCAACCATTTCGGCGCAGGGAAGAATCTCCACCAAGGTGCGCGAGAGGGCGTTCAGCGATTCGGTCGGCAAGGCGAAGTGAGTCCCCTTCTCTATCTGGGCGCAGACGGCTTTATTCAATGCTTGATTTGAGAATCCTAGGATTGACGGGCCAAAGGAACCCATGTAGTCGATATATTCGTTCCCATCGACATCGTAGAGCTTGGAACCGATACCGTGGTCGGCGTAGATTGGGTATTCTTCAAAATCCGCTTTATGAAGCGAACTTGCCACACCACCCACTAGAAAGGCTTTGGCTTCGCTGAACAGCTTTTTGGATGTCTCGGTATGCATTGTCATAGAATCCTCCTGGGGATAGGTACAAGAGATAGGTCAACCTTTGAGCAAAAGACTAGGAAGAAAGGTTACGATATCGGGAAAGAACACCATCAGGCAGATGGTGATGACTAGTGGAATAAAAAATGGCAGCACCGATTTGAACACCTTCCAGAAATCCATCCCGGTGATATCCGCCCCGATAAACAGCCCCAGGCCAAAAGGAGGTGTAAGGATACCCATAACGGCTGTAAGCACAAAGATAAGACCGAAAGCCAAAGTTGAGTACCCGACGGCGTTTACAATCGGGAGGATGATGGGGATGATGAGGATGATCATGGCGCTGACTTCGATAAAGCATCCAAGCAACAGCACGATCGCCAGTAGCATGAAGATCACCAGCGTTTGCGACAGTCCCGCCGCGGTCACCAACCCGGCTAGATAGATACCGACATTCTCGCGAGTGAAGATGAAGGAAAGCACCATTGAGGCGGCGATGATGGCATAGGTATTGGCGCAGAACAGGGCAGTCTCGCGGATATCCTTAAGCATGGTCCTAAAGGTCATGGTCTTATATACGAATAGCCCGATGATGGCCGAATACACTACTGCGATAGCCGCGGCTTCGGTAGGAGTCACAATTCCTGTGAACATCCCGGCGAGGATGATAACGGGAGTCATGAGGGAGAAGAAGGCGTCCTTCCAGCTGAGCAGCTGTTCTTTTAAGGTTGGGAATTTCCGACGGGCATAGTCATGCTTACGGCTGATGATGTTCACCATGATCATCAGGGTCCCGGCGATGAGAAAGCCTGGGAGGAATCCACCGATGAACAGCCCTAGCACCGAGACTCCCGAGGACACTGAGTATAGGATGATTGGGGTGCTTGGCGGAATGATGGGACCCAGAACGGAAGAGGCAAGGGTTATTCCGGTGGAGAATTCCTTGTCATAGCCTTTTTCAATCATCCCCTGCATCTCCACCCGCCCAAGGCCGCTGATATCCGCGACAGCGCTCCCGGACATACCGGCGAACAACAGGCTTGCCATGATGTTCACCTGACCAAGCCCGCCACGCATCCAACCGACATTGATCTCGGCGAAATTGAAGATGCGCCGCGACAGATCACCTGAATTCATGAAGGCTCCTGCAAGGCTGAAAAGTGGAAAAGCAAGCAGTATGAAGGACGTGATGCCGCCGCTGGCCATATTTGAGGCCAAGACCGCGATGGGTATACCTGTGATGAGGAAATACGGGACGCACGCAAGGATGATCGAAGCCCAGATGGGAACGTTTATGAGCATGAGGAAAACCATCAGGACGAGGGTGGAGATGAATTCGAAGCTCATACTGTGGTCTCCTTTGGCGCCCCTGTCGCTGACAGGCTCTTGGCGAAGGTCGCGTAGATGCGCACTACCAGATACAGGAAGTGGCTGATGACGCCGATGGTGAATGGAAGATAGAAGGCCAGCATAAGCGGGATAGGCATCGCGGTGAGGATCATCCTCCCGTTCATCTGGATAGCGTTCCAAGTGGATACTGCAAGGATAATCACCGCTAGGAACAATATGAAATTCACGATGATCTCTAGGATTTCGAGAGCTTTTTTTGGAAGCAGCATGGTGATGACGGAGATACGGAAATGCTTGTTTTCCTGATAATCCACGCCGAACAGGATGTACGTGGACCAGACAACCAGGATGCTGCACATCTCCAGTGACCACAAGATAGGGCTGTTGAAGACTTTTCGGGCGATGACATTCACCACGATGACTAAAACGATGCCTATCAAAGAGGCCATGCCGATGGCGACGAGTATGTGGGTGAGGATCCGAAGGCTTTTCTGTATCATCCTATGCTCCCTTGCAGTCATAAAGGAGACGTCCCCGGTGGACGTCTCCTATCGATGGTCACATTATTTCGCGTAGCTCTGGAATTTCAGCCAGGCTTCGCCCCATTTGGGGATATAGTCGGCTGCAAGCATATCCTGAGCGCGCTTCACGAAGACCGCTTTCTGTTCAGGAGTGAGTGAATACACGGTCACACCCTTGTCCTGGAGAGTCTTGAGGAAACTTGCCTCGACGTCCTTATAGGCGTTGAACTGTTTGTTCCATGCTTCGATAGCGGAATCATACACGATTTTCTGCTGGGCTGGGGTGAGCTTTTTCTCGAATGATTGCTTGTTCATGAACACAGTGGTCAGGCCTTCCACGTGGGATGTAAGGGTGAGGACCTTCTTCACTTCATACCACTTCATGACATTGATGTTCTCAAGCGGACATTCGGCGGCGTTGATGACACCCTGGCTGAGGCCCATGTAGACTTCGCCATACGCCATTGGGGTTGCGGTCGCGCCCATCGCGTAGGTTGCCACTTTGTAAGCAGGAACCTGGGGTGTGCGCATCAACATGCCTTTTCCATCTTCTGGAGTGAGGATAGGTTTGTCCGCGATTGCGTGGCGGCTGCCGAACCATTGGAACCCAAGCAGCTTGAGATTGGATTTCTTCTCGAGGATACCGCTCAGGTAGTTGATGAATTCCGGATTGAACACGCTGTTCTTGATGTGGTCGTTGCTCTGGAAGGTGTAGGCGTTCTCGAACATGCCGAATTCAGGGGTGAAACTCTCAGCTCCGCTTGGTCCGATAAGGGCCCAGTCGATGGTTCCGAGGTTTGAGTTCTCAAGAAGCGCGCGTTCGTTCCCGAGTTGTTCAGCGGGATAGATCTCGATGATGACGGCACCACCGGTCCTTTCCAGAACCATGGCGGCCCAATCCTTGAGGGTCCGTACCTGGGTGGTCTCTGGGGCTGCGACAAGGCCTCCCTTCAGCACAACGGGGGCTGCGGGAGTCGCGGCTTCAGTGGCGCCGGCGGCGAACATCATTCCCATTCCCATGAGAGCGATTAGAGTGAGCACGAGTATTTTCTTCATGGCTTCTCCTTTTGTCGATAGTTGATAGTCGACTGTTTTTCTTAGTATGGGGGCGCTTTCCAATTCTGTCAACTAATATATTACAAATGGACTGAAAATATTGAATCTGTCTCCCAAGTCCGGTTTTCGTTCCCACAACACAAGAAAACCTGCATTGAAAGCTATTAAAATACAGGGTGTCTCATGTAAATCGTGGGTTTTTTTAATTCAGGCGCTAGGTCCGGCTAGTACGTTTCATTGTAAAATCATATTTTACCGACTATTTCTTTCAGCGTGTCTATAAATTTTTGCAGTTCTTGACGGGTAATATTCAACGGTGGATCAAGTCTGAACATTCCCCTGCGATTGCCCACAATATATCCACGGGCTAGCAATGCATTGTGGATTTTCTCACAGACATCGGCATCACATATATCGACAGCAAGCATCAGCCCTCGGCCTCGTACTGCCAGAATAATCTGGTTGTCGATCAAACCTTCCAACTGCGAACGCAGCCAGGCTCCGGTCTGCGCGGCCTGAGCGATTACATCACCCTGGACAATCAGGCGTATCACCTCCCGAACCACCGAGGCCCCCAAGGGGTCGTTCTGATGGGATTGAGAATAATGGAATCCCGAATCCTTCAATTCCTCGTATGTCTTACGGTTCAGCGAAGCGACACTCACTGGATAGCCATTGCCAATCCCCTTTCCTATCGCGATCAGGTCGGGTTCGATAGCATAATGCTTGTAACCAAACCATCTACCCGTACGGCCAACTCCGGTGGTTACTTCATTCGCGATAATCTTGCCTTGGTTGCTTCGCACGACTCCCACAATCTTCTGGATGAGCGCTACTGGTGGGAAGCGGACAAACCCAGACGAGGAACCGGGTTCGAAGGTGAAATCCGCGATATCGTGCGGAATAGCCTGGAGCGAAGGACAGGTGATATCGCAGGTTGATGCTTGCGCGCAGGCCATGCAAGGTCGCCAGTCGAATAGAAACCACCCGGCATCGCGATTGATGGTGGAACTGTAGGAACCCAAGTACGAGTCGTGCAAGGTCATAGAACGTTTGAATCCGGTTAAATGCCTCGCTATCTGGCGCGAAACCTCAATTGCCTCGCTCCCCGAACACAGAAACAGACATGCCCCGTCCTCATGGCCAGTAATCTTCAGCACATCAGCAGCTGCCTCTTCCAGAATCGGGTGGGCATAACTGAAACCCGTATGCATAATGTGGTCTATCTGGTGGTGGATAATCGCGTCCACTCCAGGGTTACGATGCCCTAAAGCTGTGCACCACACACCGGATTCAAGGTCGAGGTAGCGTTTCCCCTCGGTATCGATGACAAACGAGCCTTCGCTATCGACAATATGGGGCAGCTTGATCTGGTGGACCGTGCAGTTCAGAACATGACTGCGGAAAGGATTGGTGTGATCGGCGGAATCAACATGATGTAAGGACCGCGAAAAGTCGGTTTGCTTGTTCATTGAGCGGTGGCTCCTGCAGTGCGGCGATGGCACGATGATTTCACAATCGAGGCGGTGTGTCCATACAGAAGTGTGTGTATTTGGTCCCTGGAAATACATACACAAAACTGACAGATGGAGGCTCTTCCGATGCGGCAGATCCGTGCCTGGCACGAAATTGCTTCCCAGGTACAACGGAGGGCCTCCCCCTCCGATGCGGCAAGGACTCGCAGGGCTTGGTCCGAAGGACGGGAGCGGGAGCGGACCCCGTAGCGGCCTGACGGCGATGCCGTGCCGCCCATGTCCCGAGGGGGTGTTTGAAGCCGAAGGGTATCCTTAGGAGGAAGTTCGTCCTTGACGACTACCGAGGGGGACCGTAGAATGAGACGCATATGGCAGAAAAGCATCCAACCATCCTCATCATCGACGATGAACTCAAAATGTGCCGCTCTCTTGGGGAGATCCTGCTTCAGAAGGGGTTCACCAACTCGTTTTGCACCACCTCGGAGGAAGCATTGGAACGCCTTCGCAGCGCACCGCCGAAACTGTTGATCCTCGATATCCGCATGCCTGGGAAAAACGGGATAGACCTGCTCCGAGAGGTAAGGGCCATAAGCCCCCAGCTACCGACAATCATGATCACCGGGTATCCATCCATCGAAGTCACGGTGCAAGCCATGCGGTTCGGAGCTTCAAATCTATTTGTAAAACCCCTTGATATTGAAAAGCTCGTCTGGGAGATAACCAGGTTGCTGGACGAGCAAAAACCGGCAGTGGTCGATACGGTGAAACCAAGCGACCAGCAACCTATCATCATCTCGAGAAATCCTGAAGTGCTGGAAGTCCTGGCCTCGCTTGAGAAAGTAGCCAAGACCGATGCTCCTGTGCTGATCACAGGTGAAAGCGGCAGCGGGAAAGAGCTTATCGCGCAAGCGTTGCAAGCCCATAGCAAACGATGCAAAGCCCCCTTTATCAAAGTGAACTGCGCTGCATTGGCGGAGAACCTGCTGGAGAGCGAATTGTTCGGGCACGAAAAAGGTGCGTTTACCGGAGCCATCGCCCAACATAAAGGAAAGTTCGAGCTGGCGCAGGGAGGCACGCTCTTTTTGGACGAGATCGGGGACATGAGCCTTGCCACCCAAGCGAAAATCCTACGGTTGCTGCAGGACAACGAACTTACCCGCCTCGGTGGTGAGAAAACCATCAAAACGGACATCAGGCTGATCACTGCCACCAACAAGGATATCGCGCGTATGATAGCCCAAGGTGAATTCCGCGAAGACCTGTACTACCGTATCGCGGTGGTGACCTTCACCCTCCCCCCGTTGCGTGAGCGCAAGGAGGATGTGCTGCTTCTCGCCGAGTATTTCATCAAACAGTTCAACCTTCGGTACGCCAAAAACGTACATGGTATGATGAGGACAGTGCAAGACATCCTCTATCATCACAACTGGCCGGGAAACATCCGGGAATTGAAAAACTGCATCGAACGCGCCGTTATCTTTTGCGAGACCGAGCTGCTCACCCCAACAGATCTTCCCCGTCAATACCAATGCGCTGGTGCGGGCTCTCTCCGGGATTGTTATGAGCAAGCGCAAGCTTCGCTAGACCGGGATGTGATCCTCGATGCGCTTAGAAAGAACGAAGGCATAAAACAGAAGGCAGCCGAGAGCCTGAGGATGCATCGCAAGACCCTCTACAACAAGATGAAGAAACTGGGAATCACATGAAGACACCAATCGCTCCCCTCGCGCTGCGGATGTCCGATATCCACGTGAGCTATAATGAAGTCAAGGCCCTCCGGGGTGTAGATTTCGAACTCCGCAAAGGCGAGATCCATGCCCTGGTGGGGGCCCATCGCGCGGGGAAATCGTCTTTGATCAAGTTGCTGTGCGGCGCGGCCCCTCTAGAGAAAGGGCAGATCCAAATCCAAGGGAAAACCGTATCCAACCTCAATCCAAAGACCGCGTTGGCGTATAAGATCGGCATCATCCACCAGGAATCCAATTTGATTCCCAGCCTGAACGCGGTTGAGAATATTTTTGCAGGATTATTTAGCCGCACATGGTACAAGACCATCAGATATCAGCAGATGAATGCTCGGGTAGAGGAGATTTTCGAGTCGCTTGGCATGAAGATTGATTTGAAATCGCCCGTCCGGAGGCTCAGCAAGGCGGAGCAGCATATGGTGGAGCTGGCCCGCTTGGTGCTGATCGACCCTGATATCCTGGTGTTCGACGAGATCTCGGGAAAATTGAACCCAGAGGAAATGGAGCTGGTGTACAAGCTGATCTTCAAATACCGCGAGCTTGGCCGGGGCATCATCTACATCTCCCATAACATGGATGAGATCTTCCAATTCTCGGACAGGGTGACCATCCTGCACGATGGCCTGAGGCGCGGAACCGAAGAGATAGTCAATATCGACAAAGCAAAGCTGCTGAATCTCACCTACTCCTTCGTGCTTAGCCGCGAGGAGCTCCAGCAGACGAACCTCGAGCTTTACAATTTTAAAAAGTACAACGAGGACATCCTGAAGAACCTCCCCATCGGGGTTATCATTTTGGATAAGGAACGCAATATCTACCTGATCAACTATGCAGCGGTCCAGATTCTGTCGCTGGAACAACACGAGGCTTCGGCCAAAGGCTTTCCCACATTCCTTGCCAAACTGGACGAGGAGACCGCGCGGCAGCTTCCCATCTATATGGAGAAGAACGAGCGGATTGTGTGTGATGAAGCAACGTATGGGGAT
Source organism: Sphaerochaeta sp. UBA6084 (assembly GCA_002428625.1). Classification (GTDB taxonomy): domain Bacteria; phylum Spirochaetota; class Spirochaetia; order Sphaerochaetales; family Sphaerochaetaceae; genus UBA6084. The sequence continues at coordinate 24,099 of DIXI01000036.1, read as the reverse complement.
GACAAGAAACTGAAGCTGACCATCTTCCCGTTCCGCAATGAAAAATATGACTTTCTCGGCACGATCATCCTCATTGAGGACATCTCGTTCGAGATTTCGATGAAAAACTACCTCATCCGGGCTGAGAAGGTCTCTTCGATCGCGGAATTGGCCGCTGGGGTGGCCCATGAGATCAACAATCCCCTGGGCATCATCCTTAATTATGTGGAGCTGCTGAAGTCGAAGCAGATGGAGACTGATGCGGGCGAGAAACTGAAGGATATAGAGGAGGAGCTCCATCGGATTGTGGAGATAGTCGGCAGCCTGCTCTCGTTCTCAAAAGCGCGGGATTGGCCTATGGAGAGGATCGACCTTCCTTCGGTGTTCGATGAGGTCCTTGTCCTAGCCAAGCATAAACTCCAGGAAAAGGAAATCCAATTGAAGAAAGCGGGGGTATGGCAGCCAGCTCCCATCCAAGGCGACTGGAACAGGTTGAAGCAATTGTTCCTGAATCTTCTGATGAACGCGATTGAGGCGGTCCTGCAGCACGGAAAAATCACAGTGCGGCAAACTGTGGATTATGAACAGATGTTTGTGGAGATCGCAATCACCGATGATGGCTATGGCATTCCCGAGGAGGTGCAGGAGCGTATCTTCGACCCGTTCTTCAGCACGAAAACCACTACTTTCAACACGGGCCTCGGCCTCTCCATCTGCCAGCATATCGTGGAGTCCCACATGGGGTTGATTTCATTCACCAGTGGAGAGGAAACGACTTTTTCCGTCCGGTTCCCCTTGCTGGCGGCGCAACCGGGTTGAACAGAAGCGATGGAGGAGGACAGGGTGTATAGCCCACTGGACTTCAACGTGCAACCTGCGCCACATGAAAGATGAAAACGTGCAAAAAAATATCCATTGAAGGCGGAAATCTGTGTGAAAGGGCGTGGATTGGTAGGATATAGTCGCCTCATGGATGTGAGTATGCCGTGATGGATTAATACCATCTAATTTTAATATATGGGTTTATAAAATATGTCCATCACGTTGACCGCTTGATAGCACACTTGATGGGTGGTTTGGCATGGAAGATGCTACATGGGCGGTCACAATCTTAAAAAGGAGTTGCGTGTATGAAAAAGACAATCGTACTGATGCTGATGCTCGTGCTGGTGGCAGGAATGGCTTCTGTCTTTGCGAGCGGGGTGAAAGAAGGGACTGGTGCTCCCGATGTAGCGGTTCTGTTCCCGGGAAGTGTGGAGTTCTTCATGGTCCAGCGGAAAGGAATGGATGCAGCGGCCGCTGAATTCAAGTTGAACCTGATTTATGCTGATGCTGAGTGGGACGCTGGAAAACAGCTGAACCAGGTTGAGAATTTCGTCGCTCGCAAAGTCGATGTCATCCTGCTCTGCGCTGCCGACAACGAGGCATTGATCCCCGCCGTGGAGATCTGCAATAAAGCAGGTATCCCCCTGATCACCTTCACCAATGCTCTGGGACCGAACCCCGACGGTAGCTATAAGGGTGTGTTGACCTTTGTAGGCGTGAATGAAGTGGAACTTGGCAGATTGATGGGCAAGATGGCTGAACGCGTGCTCGGAAACAATCCTGCGAATATCGTCCTGATCGAGGGAACTCCAGGTACCGCGCCCCAGCGCATGCGCTCCCAAGGTTTTAAAGAAGTGGTCGCCCAGCACTCCAACTGGAAGATTGTCTACAGTCAGGCAATCCCTGGATGGACCAAGGAAGGCGCGTTGGCCGCTATCGAAGCGTTCCTGCAGACAGGGCAGAAGGTGGACTTGGTAAGCAGCCAATGGCACGCCGCCGCATCGGCCGCCGCAGAAGCGATCCTTGAGAAAAAGCTCCCGAACAAAGTGTATGTGACCGGATTGGAATTCTCCAAGGAACTCGTACCGTACATCAAGGATGGCAAGGTTGATATGACCACCAATTACTCCATCGCCGATGTTGGTTACAAAGCTGTGGAAGCAGCGTACAAGCATCTTCAGGGACAGAAGCTTCCTGCCATGATCTCAGTCGACCCCTACATCGTCGATAAGGCGAATGTGGATTCGATCGTTCCTGAAATGTAGACAGCGTACTACAGGCAAAGATTTTCAATCAACCGAGTCTAATCCCGGGAGAGCGACATGCTCCCGGGGGCTCGGGTGTCCAGGGGGACGTTTCCATGACAATCGCGGGTATGCAGCTGTACTTAGGGGAGAAGGAACACGAGATGTGTACTCCCCAGGCTTTGTCAACACTTCTCAATACCCTGTTCTCACATACCGAAGTGCCTAGGCTGATGCTATGGAACTGTCTAGGCCATCACTATCTGGAAGCGGTCTCCACGAGTTGCCGTTCCCACGGAGTGAAGCTCTACCTGTGGTATCCGGTGCTGGCGGACAAGCTTGAGACCGCCTATGGAGCCAAAGCAGTACCGGTGATGATGGTTCAAAGCGCTTGGGACCACAGTGGTTATGGTGTGGCGGGTCTCTGGCAGGGCATCGATGCTGGAGAAGAGACCTTCCGGTTCCACTGTCCCAACGCAGTTGCTGATTGGGAGCTGTTCGCAGGCGAGTTCCTTGCGCTCATCTCAACGGGCCTGTACGACGGCGTGTTTCTTGATAGGATCCGCTACCCCTCCCCAAGCAACGGCATGGAGATGCTCTTTTCCTGCTTCTGTCCCGCTTGCCAGCTTCGTTATCAGGAACTGGGAATAGACTCAGTGGAACTGAAGCATAAGGCAACCCATGCGTTGTCACACATGGCCCGCGAATGGGAAGCGATAGAACACCCGGCATTCGACAATTCAGCACCCTTCTCCTCGTGGATAGGATTTCTGGCCGACAGTGGATTGGCTCAGATGCAGACCATGAAGACCCGCAGTATTGCCAAGGTGGCCGCATGGTTCGCAGCTGAGGCCCGCAGGCGCAACCTCCAGGTGGGAGCGGATCTGTTCTCTCCTTCTTTGGCACCTTTAGTGGGTCAGGATTATCTTGCCTTCCGGGAATTTTGCGACTGGATCAAGCCGATGGCGTATTTCCACGCGCGCGGTCCAGCTGGAATCCAATTGGAGATGGGGTGCCTGCGAAAGGGTGTCTCTGCCCTGACGGACTTGGATCCTGAGCAGACTTGTAAGTTCCTCAGCCTGATCACTGGGCTACCGGTTGCAGAACGAGGCATCGGCTGTGCGGATACCCTGGTTGATCCAAGATATCTACGGTTCGAGGTCTCCAAGGCCTTCTCACTTGGCTCTTCGGCCGATTGCGCGGTCTTTCCGGGCTTGGAAATGGTACACCACCCGCGGTTCGCACCCCCAGTCACCGAAACCATGCTGAGAACATCGCTTTCATATCTTCCCCAGGATACTAGGGGGATGATCCCTTCTTGGAATCTGCTCTATATACCGGACGAATATCTCCGGATTGTAGCGGAGACCAACCCTGGAGGACAGGTATGCTGAATCAAAATCCCATTTTAGTCCTGGAACGTCTAGAGAAAAATTTCCCCGGGGTGAGAGCTTTGGATGGTATCGATCTCGAAGTCCGCGAGGGAGAGGTGCATGCCCTGGTGGGGGAAAACGGCGCAGGAAAATCAACCCTTATAAAAATAATCGCTGGTGTATACCGCCGGGATGGAGGCACGATGGCCTTTCAAGGGAAACCGCGTGATTTCCTCATGCCTTCCGACGCTTATAAGGCCGGCATCACAGTCATCCACCAGGAAACCAGCCTCATCCCCCAGTTGACTGTCCTGCAGAATGTCTTTTTGGGAATCGAACCGAAAACTCCCATCGCCCGCATCTTCGATACCAAAAAAATGCAGGAATCCTATGCAATGATCGAGGCGAAGCTGGGAATCTCCATCAATGCCCTGACCAAAGTCCGTGACCTTGGTGTCGCTGAGAAAAAACTGGTGGAGATTATGAAGGCCCTAGCCCATTCCTCCAGCTTGGTGATCATGGACGAACCCACCGATTCTCTCACGGAAAAAGAGATCGAACGCCTGTTCGCGATCATCACGGACTTGCGGAAGAAAGGAATCACGCTGCTCTACATCACCCATTATCTGGAGGAGGTCTTCCGCATATCCGACCGGGTGACTGTGTTGAAGGACGGGCGGAAAATAGAGACCAGGGAGACCAAAGGCGTGACCCGCCAGGAGATCATCGCAATGATGGTGGGTAATGAATTCCGTAGGGATAGCGTGCATGTGTTCCAAGGCCATGGCAAAGAACTTCTCCGTTTGGAGCACCTTACCTCCGCCTCGAAATTCCACGATATCTCCTTCAGCGCGCATGCAGGGGAGATCTTGGGAATAACCGGTGTGATCGGTTCTGGAAAAACCGAACTGGCGCGGGCGATTTTTGGAGCGGAGAAATATGAGTCGGGTACGTTGCTGATCGAGGGCGTTCCGGTTCGGATCAAGTCTCCAGCGGACGGGGTGGCCAACGGTATCGGCATGCTGCCCGAAGACCGCAAAAGCCTTGGCTTGATCATCAATCAGTCGCTGAAGGTGAATGTGACCCTTTCGTCACTGCATAAATATTCGCGAGCGGGTATCATCAGCAAGAAACGTGAGCTAGCGATGGTGCGGAAACTGGTGGACGACCTGCATATCAAGGCTTCCTCGCTGGAACAACGGGTGCGGTATCTCAGCGGGGGGAACCAGCAGAAGTTGATAATCGCCAAATGGCTGGCGGCGAACCCCCGCATCATCATCATGGATGAGCCGACCCGAGGGATCGATATCGGTTCCAAACAGGCGATCTACCGGATCATGCGCACGTTAGCTGATCAGGGCACCTGCATCGTATTCATTTCATCAGAAATCCCTGAGATCACCGAAGTCTGCGATAGGATTCTGGTAATGCAGGATGGTCGCGTGAAACAAGAATATGGATCGGGCGTGAGCCAGGAAGAGGTCATGCATAAAGTACTTGAGGAGGAAAAAGCGATATGAGTCAGGTGGAAGCAGCCAAGGGCAGGCCTCTGAAGGAGTTCTGGAGAAAAAAGGGTATCCATTCTCTGAAAAAATATGGATTGATGATAGGATTCATCCTCATCAGCGTGGTCATTTCGGTCATCACGCCGAATTTCCTCAGCTACGCGAACATCATGAACATCCTTAGGCAGAGTTCGATCATCGGCATCATGGCGATTGGATCAACGTTCGTCATCATCGGTGGCGGCTTTGATATCTCGGTGGGTTCGATTCTGGCGTTGGCTGCCGCGATGGTATTAGGTTTGCAGCAAAGCATGCCGTAGGGGTTTGCGGTGATAGCGGTCCTCCTGGTGGGGGCTGCGATTGGTTTTGTGAACGGCTTTCTTGCAGCGAAGATCCACATCGTGCCGATCATCACCACCTTGGGCACCATGACCATCGTGCGGGGGCTAACCTATCTCTATACTGGTGGTTATCCGATTTTGGGGTCCTCCGAGAGCTTCAAGTTCATCGGCTCGGGCTATATCGGCGCCATCCCCTTCCCCATCATCCTTTTCTTGCTGAATGTGTTGTTCTGGCAATTCATCCTGAGCAAGACCGAACTTGGCCGCTATTCCTGCGCGGTGGGGGGGAACAAGGAGTCAACCCGGCTTTCGGGCATTTCCGCAGACCGCTACCAGATCATGACCTTCGTGATTGGCGGTCTGATGGCCGCGATGGCAGGAATCGTCTATGCCTCGCGTTTGAACTCAGCCACTCCGCTGGCAGGGCAAGGTTACGAGCTGGACGCAATCGCCTCTACGGTAATCGGGGGCACGAGTGTCTCTGGGGGCGAGGGGACGGTTTTTGGGACCCTGGTGGGCGTGTTGCTTCTCACCATCATCAGCAACATGTTCAACCTGCTTGGGATCCAAGTGTATGTGCAGTACTTGATCAAGGGTGTGATCATCCTGGCTGTGGTCGGGGTGGATTCTTATTCAAAATATCAGAAGTGAGGTCGTTATGCTGGCGATTCAGGGTGGCGTACCGGTTTACGATGTAAAATCGAGGCCTTGGCCGGTATGGCCGATTTCGGACGGAACGGAGCTTTCGTTGCTGAAGGAAGTGTTGGATAGCAGGGTATGGTCGTACAATGGCCCGAAGGAACTGGAATTCATCCGGAGGTGGAAGGCTTTTACCGGGTCGGACCATGTGTTTCTGGTTGCGAACGGAACCGTCAGCATCCAATTGGCCTTGGAGGCCTGTGGGATTGGATATGGGGACGAGGTCATCGTGCCGGGTCTCACGTGGCAGGCGACAGCGGCCGCGGTTCTGGATGTGAATGCGGTGCCGGTCCTCGTGGATGTGGAGGAGGACACGTGGTGCCTGGATCCAGTCAAATTCGAGCAGACCATCACCGAACGGACCAAAGCGGTTATCCCAGTGCACCTATATGGCAACATGGCTGATATGGATGCAGTGCTGTCAATCGCCCGAAAACATGGGCTGCGGGTGATTGAGGATGCCGCGCATAAACATGGGGCCTGCTGGCGGGGCGTTGCTGCCGGCACCCTTGGCGATATCGGCAGCTACAGTCTGCAGCTTTCAAAAATCCTTACCGCTGGCGAGGGCGGGATTCTCACTGCCCAGGATGCGCAGATCGCAGGGCGCTTGGATGCGCTTCGCAACTGCGGCCGGCGCCCTTCCAATTTGATTGTCGATAAAGGGGCCGGGCAATATGGTGAGGTGGGCGACTTCATCCAATCCGGCAATTACCGTATAACAGAGTTCCAAGCCGCGGTATTGCTTGCTCAGTTCGCCCGGATGGAACAGCAGAATGCCGTCCGCGACAAGAACGCGTGCATGCTCGATGCGATGCTCTCCAAACTCCCAGGAATATCCACGATGCGGGACGACCCGCGGGAGACCCACCGCGCGTATTTCAAGTATGCGTTCCGCTATGACGAAGGCCAAGTTGGGATTCCTGTAGACCGGTTCCGATCTGCGCTTTCAGCTGAGTTGGGGCTTAAGGTGGAGTCTTGCTACCAGCCTTTGAACAATTGCAGTTTGTATCGGCCGCATACCAAACAGCGGCATAATCTGAATCCGGAGTACTGGAAGGCTATCGACCCTTCCCGCTTCGACCTACCGGCCTGCTGGCGGATATTCAAGTCCGTCGCAGTCACTTTGCCGCAGAATCTGCTGCTTGCCTCCGAAGAGGATATCGCATTGGTGGGTAGGGCTGTCGCTAAAGTGCTCGATGGGAAGAGCGCGCTGGTGTGACTTGAGGATCCTCTTGAGGGAATGGAGTGGCTGGGGGAGTTATGGATAAGATTAGGGTTGGAATCCTCGGATGCGGATATATTGGGGCCTATCATGCGAGGGCGGTGCTCGCTTCGGAGCATGCCCAACTAGTCGCGGTAGTGGATGAGAATGTAGAAAAGCGGTCCGATTTTGTCACGAAGTTCCAGGTTCCTCGATGGTTTTCCAGTTTTGAGGACTTGCTTGAAAGCAAATCGGTCGATGCGGTGGTAATAGCTTTGCCAAACCGTTTCCACGGCCCCTATACTCTGAAGGCCCTGGCACAGGGAGTGCATGTCCTGGTTGAAAAACCCATGGCTTTCACTGCGATAGAAGCGGCTGCGATGGTTGAGGCGGCTGATTGCAACAAGCTGGTGCTGCAGGTAGGCCATATGTGGAGGTTCGATCCCGAAGTCCGCTATGTCGCTGACCTGATCAGCTCTGGCAGATTGGGAAAGGTGTTTAAAACCAAAGGGTATGGCATCCATACCAATTGGGGGCCGGCTGGTTGGTTCACCAAAAAGGCATTGGCTGGCGGTGGGTCTTTGGTGGATATGGGCATCCATGCGGTGGACACCACTCGTTTTCTACTAGGCGATCCCTTACCGGTCCGGGTGTATGCGGAAGTGGGAACGTATGTGAAGTATTTCGATGTGGATGATACTGCGACCGTGCTTATCACGTGGGACAATGGTGTGCATTCTCTGATTGAAAGCGGTTGGTGGCAACCTCACATGGATGGCCCCGAAGCCGGCGGTGGAGTCTATGGCACGCAGGGCTACGCCTCCTTGTTCCCCACTCGGTCTAGCTTCTTTCAAAACGGCACGGAGCAGATTGAGGATCCCGCATTCCCTCCACGAATCGATCATTGTGGCCAAGCTATGTACTCGCTGCAGATGGAGGAGTTCCTTAGGGCTATCCTCGAACACGGCACCCCTCGACCAAGTGCGGCTGATGGCTTGGTGGCGATGAAAATTCTCGATGCCGCCTACGAGTCCGCAAGAACCGGACAAGCCGTTCAGATTCGATAGAAGAAATCCACAAAACGGGTTTTCAACCTGCATCCTACGCATAAGGGATGCAGGTTTAATAATTAAATAGTGGAACTTGTACGCTCTGGTGACAGGTCCGGGTAAGATTTCCCACACAAAACCGTAAAGATGTAATATATTGGAAGAACTATAAAATCACACTCGTTTTAGGGAGTGCCATGGAATTTTTATACCATATACAGACTCCGCTCACTGGTATGGCGATTGTTGGTATCATCCTCTATAACGTGCTGGAGCAGACCGGACGCAAGGACAGGAACCAATCTTTATTCATCGCTATGCTCGTCACTACGTTCTTCCTATTGCTTCTTGAGATGCTTGTCGATCTTTTATCAGGCAATTCCTTGGTCGGCGGGTACTTCCTTATCAGCTTCGTGGCTGCTGTGTTCTATATACTCAATCCACTTCCGGGTGCTCTTTACGTATTGTACATGCATAATCTCCTGTATCCCCAGGTGAGAATCCACAAAGGGGTGCTTGCCGCCACGTGGATTCCAGTAGCCTTCAATGCCCTGTTATCAATCACAAGCACATCCAGCGGGATGGCATTTTATATCGATAGCGCCAATATCTATCATCGTGGTCCCTATTTCTTCCTCATGGCTATCAGCGGATTCATCTACTTCATTGCAGGTATCATATTCCTGATTCTCAACCGCAAGACCATCCGTAGGCAGGAACTTTCCTCCCTTTTATTTTTTCCAATACCGGTGATCGCAGGGGCGATCGCGCAGTCCTTAGTGTACGGATTGTCGGTGCTGTGGCTCAGCCTTTCTTTTTCAATTCTCATGGTTTACCTTAAGATTCAGAACTCACAGGTATCCAAGGACTATCTCACGGGGTTGTTCAACCGCCGTAGGTTCGACCGGTATCTTGAATTCATGCTTACGGACACTCACTCCAAAGCCTCGCTTGGGGGAATTGTGATGGATATTGACGCCTTTAAAAAGATCAACGATACGTACGGCCATGACCTTGGTGACCGGGCGCTGAGGAGTATCGCCGATGTGTTGCGTATGAGTGTCAGGCGCAAGCATCTCATCTCACGCGTGGGTGGGGATGAATTCGCTATCTTGTTGGAAGTAAAGGGAATTGATGATCTTGAGAAAGTCGTAAAGCGGATACATGAAAATTTGGAAATGTTCAATACGTTTCAGTCACTCCCCTTTACGCTTAGTTTGAGCATGGGATATGGCATCTGTGAGGACCGTAGCGCGGAAGGAGCCAAAAAGTTCCTCAAGGTACTAGACGAACGTATGTATGTGGATAAGCTATCCTTTCGAAACCTTGCTCCAGACTCCCAAATAAACACAATACAGGTATAAAAACCTGCTTCCTAGCCCCATGGTATGTAGTTTTAATTTTTAAAAATGGGATTCTTGTCACGCGTCTTAAAAGTTTGCATCGCAAGTAAAGGTCAAAGGTTCCTTCGTCACTGGATGGGTGCAAGTAAGCAGACGTGCATGCAGCAGCAGCCGCTGGCCCTCTTCAGCCACACCATAGAGCCTATCACCGATTATGGAATGGCCCAGCCCCTTCTCGTGCGCGCTATGGAGGCGCAGTTGATGGGTGCGGCCGGTGAGAGGGGTGAAACGCACCCGGGTTGCCAGTCGGTCACCCCGAAAATACTCCACCCTCAGTTTTTTCCAGACTGTCTTGCCACGCTTGCCTTGTTTCTCATCATATATCTGATACGGCCGGTTATCCGTATCGAGGCGGAAAGGAAGCTCGATCACCCCACCCTCCTGCTCGATTAACCCCTCCAGAAGGCCGACATACTCCTTGTGAACATCCCCCTTCATAAACTGCATGCCTAAATCGCGATGCGCTGCAGCGGTAAAAGCCAGCACCAGCAACCCAGAGGTGTCCATGTCCAAACGATGAACCGCCGGCTGCATGATACAACCGGGAAAGAGGAGTCGCATACGAGTCTCCACTGAATCCTGCATCGCCGGGCCACGACCAGGGACCGAAAGCAAACCCGACGGTTTGTTCACCACCAGCATTGCGTCATCACGGTACACAATGTCCAAACCTAGCATATGCGCCAGCACCGGTTTGCATTTATCGTCGCAGGGCGGATAGAAATGGCCATGCAACCTTGTGCCGGACCGATTGGGAGAGCCGTAGAAAAACTCAGCCATGCTCACAGGATGTAGTCCACGGTTGAAGGCGAAATGTAACAATTTTGGCGCACAGCAATCACCGGTGCCAGTGGGAGGGGAACCACTCCCGAATATTTCAGAAATGGTCCTGATGCTTTGGTCGAGACAACGGAATTGATACAGCTCATGGATACATCGCTGCATCTGCTGCGAAAGCGACTTGCGCTTTTCGGACAGCTGGTCTCCCGATTGGTCTCCTGATTGGCCTCCCAATTGGTTTTCGAGCTGCTCCACCGACTGTTCCTCATTGCGCTCCGGTAATTCAGCGAGCAAGGAGGTATAGGACTTGATCTGACCATCTCCTGAGCTGACAACCTCTGCGAACCGCTCTGGATCGCACACCGGAGGAACCCAACCCGGAACCAACCACCGGCCATCGTACTGCCCCGAGAACGCCTTGAGCACGACTTCAGCACCGGTGCAATCAACACACACGAGAATCCCGAACATCTGGCCACGGGCAGGCCCGAATAGATAATCGGTCGACACCATCCGCTCGGATTCGAAGTCAATACAACGGCATTCATCAAGCTTTTGTTGAAGTTGGAGGCAATAGGCTTCTGCTGTCGCGGTTGGCAGGGGGTTGGTCATGCGGATACATCCTCGTAAAGGATAGTATGGCTATTCTACGCAGGAATGGGAAGGGTGAGATAATAGAGGAATATCGCAGTGGCCAGCGTGTCGGCCGCACCGCCGGGACTGATATCATGCCTGATGAATTCTGTATCAAGCTCCCGCAACCCGGCAAGCTGGGGGTCGTTGCCTACCCCACCTCGCTTTAAGTACTGTTGGACAAGGTTGCGCATCGTGAGCAACGCGGCCCATCCATGCCGACCAAGGACATTGGTATCCTCAAGCTCAACCATCACCATCAACAATGTCTGAAGCGCTGACTTCTCAAAATCCTGGTAATACGGGGTTCCTTGCCGGCCCATATATGAAACGAGTAGTCCATATGCATGGAAAGCGTTTGGGAAGCCGGCTTCGGCCTCACCCCTTGCCCCACGCACCCCGGCAAGAGAATGCAAACGCTCGCCATAAGTCTTTGATTCCCCATGCTTGCCAGCGAGTTCCCGCGCCACCATTCCCCGGCAGATTCCCCTCACATAGTCTCGGACCATCTGCAGCTCGCTTGTATCGAAAAGCGGACCGGCAAGAAGCTTATCAGGCAGCATTCCCCGGTCTTTAAGATGCAATCCCACCGCACCAAGAAGTAACCCAAGCGAGAAGATCAGTCCCTTCTGAGTGTTCACACCCTTGGAAGCCTCGAACATAGCGTTCTCTCCCTCCAACCCGACCTTCCTTAACTGGGGAAGTAAACGAGAAAGATCCTCCCTGCAAGCCTCGTCAGCTTGATACCCAGCCTTAAGCATCGCAAGAAAAGTATCCCCAAGCGCACAAGTAGTCGCGCTGAACGTATGAAAGTCCATATCCCGATGAGCACCCGAGTTTTCACGATCCACCAAACCAGGTTTTGGTGTGAGCGAGACCTCAGCCATCAACGCCTTTTGCGCTATCACCGCCAGACGCTTGAACAACACCGGCTCTTGCTGACTATCGGTGCCGACCTGTGCGACAGGAATTTCGATGAATTGTTGTAATCCAAGTGAATTCTGCATCAAGCTGTCAATACTGGAAGTCAATTCTTCGATCGTATGGGCACCGGACCGAGCGCAGACCACCGCTGGAGCCTCGCAGAGCAGACACTGCCGCAAGCCGCTGGTCCGCTGGAGCTTTGTTCCCTCAGGAGTAAAGACATCGATATCGAATAAGCGTCCTAAGGGCTCGTCAACCTCTAGCGACACCATCAACCGCTTGATGTCCAGGCAAAAAGCCTTTGAAGCAAAACTGGCAGATACAGACGAGGGGCGGATGGAAAGCAATGAGCAGGGACCAAGTGATGGATACCCACGGTCCACGGCGACCACCAGCACATCATGCGACTGCAATTTCTGGTGCACTCGCATCTCAAGATACCGATGGAGCAGATAGAGACGTGGATTCAGTTTCTCCGGCCCGGGAATATTCAGGGTGAGTTCGACCAGCGGAAGGCCAGCGGCGGCGATTGCCGCACTGATTTTTCCTGAACGCTCTTCACGGTCTGCAAGAAGTTGATGGAAATCCGCGCTATTCATGGGTGGCACCTGTTTCAACTCCATTCGGTCATTCCTCGTATACATGAAACCAACAGCCCACCGGGGAGTCCCAGTAGGCTGTCGGAAATTAAGAGTAGATCCGTTCCCTTACCGGGAGCGTTCCTTGAGTTTCACCAGCGCGCTTTTCAACAAGGGATAGCCGATGGAGATGACGGTCAGGGCGAAAAAGATTATGCAGATGGGAGATTTGAAGAAGATACCCAATGTACCATCGGAGATAACGAATGCACGCCGGAACGACTGCTCCATGCTGTTGCCGACGATCACCGCGAGTATCAACGGCGAACTGGGAATCTTGGCTTTCTCCATGATATAGCCAAGCACACCGAAGGCAAGCAGGAAATAGAAGTCCATCACGCTGAAGCTTATCGCATAGGCCCCCACGAAGGATAACCCTAGGATTATTGGATACAGGATTTTGGGAGGAACGGCGAGAATCCGCACCAAACCACCAGCCATAGGGATATTGACGACCGCCAGGATGATATTGCCAATGAACATACTGGCGATCAATCCCCAGACGATCTCCGGTTGCTGCTGGAACAAAAGCGGACCTGGTTTCAGACCCAGTATCATGAGCGCACCCATCATCACCGCGGTAGTACCGGACCCAGGGATACCCAGCGTGAGCATCGGGATCATCGCTCCGACAGAGGATGCATTGTTTGCAGCTTCAGGAGCCGCAAGCCCTTCGATGGCGCCATTTCCGAACTCCTCGGGATGCTTGGACAACTGACGTTCGTTGTTGTAGGCAATCAGGGAAGCCATCGTTCCACCAGCCCCCGGGAGCGCCCCGACAAAGAAACCGATAGGAGTGCTGCGGATGATAGGCCATACGCACCGCTTCCATTCTTCCCGTGAAATCCAGATCTTGCCGAACTTCTTCTGGATGTTGAGCTTGCCTTCCGTGATGTTCTGGAAGCTCTTGAAAACCTCACCAAGTGCGAATACGGCGATGATCACTACTAGGAAATCTATCCCTGATTGCAATTCCAGCAACCCGAAAGTGAAACGCTTGATACCGGACTGCGGGTCGATACCTATTGTCGCGATCATCAAGCCGATGATCATCGAGATAAATCCCTTTATGCGATTTCCCTTTGTGAGAGAGGCCGTGGCGGCAAGGGCGAACACATACAGCTGGAAATATTCAGCGGCCCCGAACTTGATCGCGAACCGGGCGACCGGCACAGAAACGAACACCATTACAATTGTCGCAACAGTTCCACCTATGAAGGATGCGATTGCTGAAATAGCGAGCGCAGCTTCTGCTCTCCCCTGTCGTGCCATTGGATAGCCATCGAAGGTCGCGGCGACCGCAGCTCCATCACCAGGTGTATTCAACAGAATCGAGGCACGGGAACCACCAAACATGGCTCCGTAATACACACCAGCCATAGTGATGAGCGCAGCCACAGGCCCCATAGTGAACGTCAGGGGCAGCAGGACCGCCACACCGGTGGCAGGCCCAAGACCGGGGAGCATGCCGATGATCGTACCCAAAACTCCGCCTATAGTCACCCATAGCAGGTTCATGGGCTGCAGGGCTACAGTAAAACCATCCATCAGTAGCATAAAGCTTTCCATAGAACCTCCTACAACCCTAGAATGGGCATTCTCGGGAGATATACCCCGAGCACCGAACTGAACAACACATACACGAATATGCTGAAGACCAACGAGACCGTGAGGATCATCTTCCAACGCTTGCGACCGCTAAACAATAGCAACTCAAGCCCTAGGAACACGATAGTGGAAAGCACATACCCGATGGGGCTGAACAGCAACGCATACAAAACTCCATTCGCGACTGTCAGGATGATCTTTTTAGTATGATCTTCCAGCTTTCCCTTTTCCTTGGCTTTTGCTTTGGCTGCCGATTGCTTGCCAGCCGCGGGAGAAGCCCCGGACTTTGCCTTCTGAAGCGCGGCCAGGTATTGCTGGATGACAAGCGCAGCTCCAAGTCCAAGCATGATCACGCTCAATCCCACTGGAAACACCTTGGGGGCCTGTGGCATGCCTACAGCGGCTCTTGGCAGAGCCAGAGACATGATCAGATACACCGCGCCTACCCCTACCGAAACATATCCGGAAATCAACGAAGTCTTTTGAGAACTTGAGAACTCAAGCTTTTTATCTCCCATGTTACCACTCCTTGCGGGATCGGCTAGGGTATGGATACGGGTATGGAATTTCCATACCCGCAAGAACAGCACCCCAAATACCCGCCTTCTCTATTTCAGCATGCCGATTTCCCGGAGGATCTCGGAATAATCTTGATTGACCTTCACCAGGAATTTCAGAAAATCGGGAGCGTCCATATACGCATCATCCCAACCGTTGGTTTCCTTTGCCTTGGCCCATTCCGGCGTTGCTACGAGCTTCTTGAGAGTCTCTCTCCAGTAGTCCACTGCATAGGTGGGCATTTCCGGTGGTCCGAACAAACCTCTCCAGTTCTCGAACGTCGCGTTGATGCCCTGCTCCTGGCAGGTGGGGATCTGGGCGATGACACCTGTGCCGACCCGGTGGCTGGCGGTCTGGCCGAGCGCCTTCAGATCACCGCTTTCAATTAGGGTAGCGACTTCTGAAAGACCGGTGGAGAACAAGTCGATATGTCCACCAAGCACCATGGCGACAGCGGAGTCATCAAAACTGACATAGTCGATCTGGTTGAGGTTCTTCACTCCAGCGGCTTTTGCCATGATCAGGAACTGGATGTGGTCCATGGATCCAGCGGAGGAGATTCCACCGATCTTCACACTCTTGATATTCTTCTTTAGAGCGTTCATCACATCGGCCATGGTGTTGTAGGGTGATTTCGCAGATACGACGAAACAGGCATAGTCAGCGATCAGCCGTGCCAACGGAGTAACGTTTTCATAGCCGAGCTGAGTGGTTCCCGCCAATTTGGTGAGGATCAGGGGAGGAGAATAGACCGTGATAGTCCGGGCCTCGCCCTTCAGTTCCTGCAAGCTGGCCAAATGCACCGCACCGCCAGCGCCTGGATTGTTTCTCACCGGCATCGGCACCTTTACCAAACCGGTGTCTTTCAACGCTTTGGCAACAGTTCTGATGGTCAGGTCCCAACCACCGCCAGCACCAGCGGGAGCTACAAAATCGAGATTCCCTTTGGGATAATCGACAACCGCGGATTGTTCATCCTGGCCACTCGCGAACAACATGCCCGAAGCGCCGACGCATACTGCGAATACGAGCAGCATAAGCATCATTTTTGCAATCTTCTTCATAACGTTCTCCTTTTTAGAGTCTTCCGTATTTCAAGCCACAATCTGGCATTGATTCATTGATTCCAGACAAGCGGGACTACTGGATCCTCACCTGACGCACCACATCCATTATGGTTCCGTCCCTGTACTCCACCACTGCGACAATTTTCTTCTCATACTGCACCGGCTCGGGTTTGCCAACCATTCTTTCAGCCTTCTGCTGAAGTTCCGCAATCGGGATGATGGGGATGCGGTTCTTACGGAGCTGCTCCTCCACTCGCGGTCGCCTAGGATTCACTGCCACGCCCCGGTCGGTGACCAACACGTCCACGGTAGCTCCAGGGGTAATCACGGTCTGCACTCGTTCCAGCACAGTGGCGGAACGTCCTCGGATCAACGGTGCCACCACCACGGTGAGCCCGGCACCCACAGCGGTATCGCAATGTCCGCCAGAAGCTCCGCGCAACACGCCATCGGATCCGGTGAGCACATTCACATTGAAGTCGGTATCGATCTCCAACGCGCTCAGCACGACCACATTGATCTTGTTCACCGCGCACCCTTTGTTAAGCGGGTTGGCATAATAGGAGGCGTCGATCTCGGTGTGGTAGCGGTTCTCGCCGATTGATCGGATCGCTTCTCGGTCGAAACTCTGCACATCCAGTAGGCGTTTGATCAGCCCTTCCTCGTGCAAGGCAACCATCTGGCCGGTGATGCCCCCCAAGGCCCAAGCCGCCTTGATATTCTGCGCAAGCATATAGTCGCGGATGAAGTTGGTGGCGATGAGCGAGGCTCCGCCTGAACCAGTCTGGAACGAAAAACCATCTTCAAAATATCCGGAGCAGGCAATCACTTTTGCTGCAAGCGAACCGATGAGGATGTCTTTGGGGTTCTTGGTGAGCCGGGTGGCGCCAGTGCCGATCCCCTCGGGATTGCCAACCTCGTCCACCACCACGATGTAGTCGACTTCATCCTGATGGATGCTGAAGGGCGTGTTTGGATACTCCACCAGATTGTCGGTAAGCAGCACGGTCTTCCTAGCATGTCCCGCATCCACTTTCGCATAACCAAGCGAACCGCAGGCCGAGCGACCGGTATAACCGTTCGCATTGCCGTACACATCACAGGATGGTACGCCCAGGAAGGCCACATCTATCTGGATCTGTCCGCTTTCAATCGCCCGGGCCCGGCCGCCATGGGAGTGGATCAGCACAGGATTGTCCATGATGCCGTTGGAGATCGCATCAGCCAGCTCTCCACGAAGTCCTGAAGTGAAGATGCGGCTTACGGTTTTGTCGGTGATATGCTTGACCATCGGCGAGTGGACCGCGGAGAGCGAGCTCGCGGCCACGGTCAGGTTCTTGATCCCCATCTGCGAGATAGCTTCCATGACCAGGTTGACCACTTTGTCCCCATCCCGGAAATGATGGTGGAAGGAGATGGTCATGCCATCCTTAAGACCGGTTTTCACTATCACCTGCTCGAGGTTGTCCACCAGCTTGTTCAAGCGTGGCAAGGTCCGATTGCCCTTGTCCTGGCGTACATGGGGTGTGTTGACATAGGCACCGGCGAACATATTGCGGGAGAACTGAGCGAGAATCTCCGATGGAATCTCGCGACCGATACTGTTATCTGGCATTGGATACCTCCATGGCGGTGCGTGCATCCTCGATGAGACCTGATGCGATGGCGAGATCCAGCGTATGCATCGCCCGATCGACGATGGGTTTGTCAATCATCTTGCCGTTCAGCGCTATCACCCCTGATCCTTTGGCTTTGGCTTCTTCGATAGCCTGCAAAACCATTTTGGCATTGGCTATCTGTTTTGGGGTCGGATTGAAGACATCATGCACGATAGCGATCTGGCGGGGACTGATGATGGATTTCCCATCGAAGCCCAACTGCTTGATCAGCTCGACCTCCTTGCGCAGTCCTTCCTCATTGTTCAGGTCGGAGTACACCGTGTCGAACGCGCCGATCCCGGCCGCCCGCGCCGCTGTCACCAACATTCCCCTCGCGAACATCAGCTCCACCCCATCTGGACTACGCGAGGTCTTCATGGAGGTGACATAGTCCTCGGCACCGATGGCTATGCCGATAAGCCGTTTTGAGGAGGTGGCGATGGCATAGGCGTTCAGTACTCCGAGCGGGGATTCAATCGCCGCCATCATGCGGGTGGTACCGATTGGAATACCGTTTTTCTGTTCCTCGGCGGCGATCAAGGTCTCCACATCCAGCACATCCTGGGCGGTCTCGGTTTTCGGCAGCCGGATGGCGAACGGGCGGGCTTTGACCATGGCCTTGATGTCCTCTCTGCCATAAGGTGTATCCAGGCCATTGATGCGGACCACCGTCTCGATACCTTCGAAATCGAGCGTGCGCAGCGAGTAGTACACCAGCAGCCGGGCCGCGTCTTTCTCCCGATACGATACGGAATCCTCCAAATCGAACATGATGGAGTCGGACTGATAGATGGCTGCATCGCGGATCATGCCCGCATTGTTGCCTGGCACATACAGCATGGTCCTGCGCAATCGGTTTTCAGACATCATGCGAACACCTCCCACTGCACTTCGGCAAGGCCGGCCGAACGATACACCGCAGTAATGAGCCGCGCCCGGAGAACACACTCCAACGCGCCCTTGTCCTGCACCACCACCAGAGCGTCCTTCACTCCAAGTTGTTCCAGCACCTGCCTCACTACCTCGCGGATCTGCCGGCCGAACTGCTTTTCCACGATGCTGTTCAGCTCGATCTCAACACCGCTGTGCTTTTTTATAGTGATCATGACATCGCTGGATTCCAGAGTCCCTGCGATTCCCGTATCAAGAATCTTCATCCCTTCCATCCAATCATCCCCCATCATCAAGTGACGAACTTCAATCCCATCGCGTTCAATCGGAACCCCAGACATGAGCCTGTTGCCCATGTATATCACCGAATATCCTCTGCAGCGCATAATCGGCAGCTCCAGAGTTCAAGAAATCATACGTGCAATCGGGAACTAACGCGCGAACCCCGGGCATGTCCCCCATCACAAAGAGCCTACGCACATCCGATGCGCTTACTGCCCGCCCGGCATGGGCGAAACGGGGGATGATCCGACACTCGATTCCCGCAAGTGGAAGCAACTCTGCCAGAACCTCGTTGTAGTTGCGGGTGACCGGGCAGAACGGTTCCTCCCCGATGTAGCGGCAGGTGATACCCAAGGCGGGTGCGATGGAATCCTTAAAGATTGTGCAATCCAAGCGCGCATGCGATTCCTGCACAATCTTTTCGGATTTCAGGAAATACGAGGGGAACGTCTGACGGGAGATCACATAGCTTCCAGCGGGTAATACCCGCACGTTGCCAAGATCCTGCACGCCAAGACGCACCAGCCTCAGGCGATCCTCGGTTCGGAATTCAGAAGAGTCCTCGGTGACCACAAAAACATAGAGCGCTGAGCTTTCACTTGCGGCCTGCCCGATGATCGCCCGATGGCCCAAGGTGAAAGGATTGCAGTTCACCACAATCGCGGAAACTGGGAGCGAGGTGTTGGATCCGCTCGATAGCGAAGCACCTTCGTTGCCAATACGGAATTCGGCAAGCGAACGCAGGTAGTCTTTTAGTCCACGGGGGTCGTTCTCCATCAGGGTCACTAGATTGTGCACGGTGGCGATGGGATGGAATCCGAGTTCAGCGAATATGCGCCGATTCTCAGGCTTGGTGAACAGAAACAGGTGGTCCCTTCCCAGCAGGTGAAGTTCATTCACCAGTTCCGTGATAAGGTTCTGCGCCAACCCGGTACCTGCGACATTCTTGGATACCGCGATGCATTTGATCACATTGCCACTGTACGAGCCGGTCGCCACGGGATTCTCATACATCCCTTCGGGACAATCGTAGATGACGATGGAGCCTTCGATGTCGCGTTCCCAGGTGATGGACTGCTGATTCAGCACCCGCATGCAGTCGGCCTGAGTCTCCTGGGTATGTCTCGAAACCAATCTGATAACCATATACGGTATTCTCAGCCGGCTTCGGCTTGCCGTATGTAGGATAGCTAGGGAACTTCGTGTAGGATATTTCTCACAAATTGGCCGGTTTCGCTGTGGTTGGCGGCACTCAGGGCACTAGCGAGGAATTTGTTTGATTAAATCATTCACCATAGCATAATAGGTGAGCTGGGAATTATTAGTCATATCCATTTTCGCAAGCAAACGGGCCCGGTAGGTGCTTACCGTCTTGATGCTCAGGCTCAAGCGGTTGGCGATATCCGACAGCGAATCACCCGAAGCGAGCATGATCATCACCTGGTACTCGCGCTCGGAAAGCTCTAGGTGGTGTGCGTCTTGGTTCTTCACCTGCAGGTTCTTCAGCAGTAGCTCGCTCACTTCCTCGCTGATGTACTGCCCTCCCCTTTGCACCTTGATGATCGCATCGATCAGCTCTTCTGGTGCTGAAGCCTTGTTCAGGCAACCCGATGCCCCGAAACGTAAAGCCCGCAGCGCGTATTGGGTTTCCGGCTGGATGCTGAGCATGAGCACCGGCAGTTCCGGGTAAAGCAGCTTGACATCCTTAAGGACCTCAATACCATCCTTATCAGGCATGGAGATGTCCAGGATCAGCACATTGATGGTGGTTTTAGCGAGAACCTCCATGGTCGCGGCTCCGTTCTCGGCCTCGAAAATATGGGTGATGGCCATACCGCCGGAGAGAATCTGACGGAGACCTTTGCGTATCAATGGATGGTCATCAGCGATCAGAATATTCATCATTCGTCCCCTTTCAATGTGTATTGGTTATGGGATCGCCCGTGTTTGACGTTTCGCCCCGTACCGGAATGAGGATTTCCACCGTCGTCCCCTGATTCTGCTCCAATTCCGGGATAACGCGTTGCGCGCGATGCTCCCATCGGACCAGCCATGTGTGCTCGGTCATTCCCGAAGAACTTATCCTGACCATGCCCCCGAGCGACTCGCACCGCTCCCGGATGCTGATGAACCCGAAGGCGGTCTTGGATTTTATCATCTTTGAGGTGCAACCCACGCCATTATCGGACACCCGAAGATAATAGTCACTATCGGTGATGTGAAAAATGATGGAGACCTCGGACGCCTGCGCATGCCTGATGACGTTAGTGAGCAATTCCTGCAATACACGGAACAAGGTGATGGAGACCTCCTGGGGAAGTTGCTCAGTCTCCTTGCTGCTCTCCACCGTGCACTTGATTCCGGTGCGTTGCTGGAATTCCATCGCCTGCCATTGCAGGGCTTCTGAAAATCCCAGACTGTCCAGCGCGCTCGGCCGAAGACGGGTGGAGATGTTCTTGACCGATTCCAACGCGGTATCCATCACCGATACCATCTCGTCGGTACGTTCAAGCAACTCAGGACGTACCTCTGGCGAGTCCTGCAGAGTCTTGCGAAGCCAGAAGGCATCGAATTTAAGTGACGTGAGGATCTGGCCCAATTGGTCATGGATCTCCCGCGCGATCTCTTTGCGCTGCTCCTCGCGGGCCTCTTGGATATGGATGGAATATTGCCGCAGCTCAATATTCTTGGCGTGGAGTTTCTGCAATCGCATACGGACAAGTAAGAAAAGCATCAAGCCAAGCAGCAATGCGGCTCCAAGGAGCGTGTACCATCTCTGCCAGAAGAACTTATCAACCTGGATGGTCACCTTCTGCTCCACTGAATGGACTATACCGTTGTAATGGGTGGCCCTGATGCGCAGGATGTGGGTGCCAGGAGGGAGGATTGGGAAGGTGATGCTGTTCTGGCGCCCCAAATTGGTCCAATCGGCATCCTGCCCGTCAAGCATGACTGCATATTCATTGCGCGCCGGGTTTACATAATCAAATAGCGCGAAGGTGAAGGTGATGAAGCTGTCGGTTGGCGCGAGGTGTACCACGGGATTCTCGTAGAGCGGCCGGTCCAGCAGCAGACGCACTTTGTCCGAATCCTCCAGCCGCAGCGGGCCAACAGTCACGTTCTTGTTCTGGAGTTTCAAACCTGTCACGAGGAACGGAGAGTCCACCTCCCGCGGCTGGATGGACGCTGGATTGAAATAGGACACGCCTTTCGTCCCGCCTACATAAAAGGTGCCATCGGAGGCGGTATGATAGGCTTTGCGCATGAATTCATTACCCTGGAGTCCGTCTTCCTTGTAGAATTTCACACATTCGCCTGTGGTGGTGTCGAACCGTGTGAGCCCGTTGTCGGTAGTGAGCCATAGATAGCCCTCCGCATCCTCAAGGATTCCCAGCACATTGTCGCTGGAAAGGCCATCGGATTGATTCCAATTCACGAAGGTGCCATCGCTAGTGTAAAAGCGGTTGATCCCTCCCCCCGCGGTCCCAACCCACAGGCTTCCTCTGGAGTCTTCGAATATGGTGTTGACACTATTGTCGCTGAGGGTCCTGTTGTTGCCTGGAATAGAGTGGAAACGCTGGAAATCCTCTGTGCCCCGGCGATACAGGTTGAGGCCTCCGTCCCAGGTTCCTATCCACAGGTTGTGCGCGCGATCCTCGAAAATGATGCGGACCGAATTTCCCAGGATGCTGCTGGGGTTGTAGGTATCGAACTTGAACACCGTGAAGGTCTCCGACTCCCGCTCGAAGCGATTGAGTCCACCACCTTCCGTGCCAAACCACAGTGTGCCGTAGCTGTCTTTGAATATGTCCCAGACCGCGTTGCTCGATAGTTTTGAATCGTCGTTGCGCTGAAAATGCCTCACAATCCGTTTGGCTGCCATATCATACGCATACACCCCGGAGTCATCGGTCCCTATCCATAGGACACCACCATCGATGAGGAGCGAATAGGTGAGCCCCGATACATCGAAGGGTTCGGAGAGCTCGTCCAACGGCCAGGTGATTTCTTTGGTCTTTGGATCGTATCGGTTGAGCCCATTGCCATCGGTCGCTATCCATATGGCTCCGTCCGGGGCTTCCAGAATCTTGCGGATGGTGTTTCCGCTCAGTTTATAGGGACGATCACGATCGCTCGAGAGGTTATGGAACGAGAAAGAGAGGGGATTGAAAAGGTTCAGGCCACCGTCGCGAAGACCAATCCACACAAGACCGGTCATATCGATGAAGACGTCGCGCACCTTGTCGCTGCTTAGGCTGTATTCCAGTGTTGGATCGCTGATCAGGTGCGTGACACTATACGAGCCAAGTCCTCGTCCTATTGTGTCGGTTTTGATCTCCAGTATTGTCAAGCCATCCCCATCGGTGCCTACCCAGATACGTCCATTGCCGTCTTCGATGATCGTGCGCACCGATATCGGGTCGTTGCCTATCCCAGGAAGCGCGATGGGTGTGAATTCTTTTCGGATAGGGTCGAATATCGCCAGACCTGCGCCTTCAAAACCTATCCACAGGAGATTTCGCGAATCTTCATATAGGGCCTTCACCGAGCTTCCAAGCGGGTAGTTGGCGCTTCTGCCTGGCTCGCCCGCGTTCTGCATGGCGAACGTGGTGGTCTGATTCGCTCCGGGAGGTTGGTAAAAATAGGTAGCGAACGAATCCTCCTCCGGTAGATAGGTGGCTAATCCGCCGCCATCGGTACCTATCCAGATGGCGCCCCGGTGGTCCTGGATAATCTCCCTGATGGTGTTGCTTTGCAAGGCCCGTCGCGAGGAGGGGTCGGCGAGGTAGGTGATGAAATGGTCGTCGTCCACCATCCTGTTGAGGCCTCCGCCGCCGGTTCCTATCCAGATGGTACCCGAATTATCCTCGAAAAGCGCGAACACCTGGTCGGAGCTGATCGATGCATTGTCGTCAGCGCTGTAGCGTTTCGCAATGAAGCTGTCGGTGTCACGCTGATAGAGGTTGAGCCCGCCGCCGTCGGTGCCCACCCAGAGCCGTTGCTGGGAATCCTCCAGGATATCGAAAATGACCGCGCTTGTGATGCTCCCAGGTTGGGAAGGATTGGGTTTATAGGATACGTATTCCTTGCCATCGTACCGTGCGAGCCCACCGAAAGTCCCTATCCACATGTAGCCAAGATAATCCTGCGCAAGCGTGAACACGGAATTGTTGGGCAGCCCGGATTCCATATCCAACGAGCTGAATCGGTACTCATGCGCGCTCGTGGCTGCGTGGATCATGCTGGCGATAAGGATGGTTGCCAGGAGAAGACTAGTCCGCTGGAATCCCTTTGACCGTGATGATGATGTCCTTAAGTTCCTACGCGTTTGACTTCCCTCTCCCACGACTCTCTCCAATTATCATCCGGGAAGATTCTAGCACGGGAGACCTTTAGGTGATACATTTTTCTTATGGTTCCAGGGTAAGCGTAAACTCGCA
>DIXI01000033.1 GCA_002428625.1 Sphaerochaeta sp. UBA6084 | reverse complement strand
ATGGGCTGCGAGTTTACGCTTACCTTGGTCTGTGGAAAAAGTTCCCGGAACTGAAAACACATCTTTACCTTACAGGGTAAAAGATTAAAATATACCTCATAAGGTATATTGACAAATTATACCGTATGGGGTAAATTTAGAAGCAAGAGGAAATCATGGGATATCCAATTTTCACTCCATATCAACTTTCATTCTCTCTAAAAAGCTGGCGAAAATCTCTGAACCTCACCCAAGTGGAGGCTGCCCAGCGGGTAGGGTTGCTTCCAAAAACTATCTCCGCTCTAGAATCCCATCCGGACCGTTGCACCATCGAGAGTCTCTTTAAAATTCTCTCAGCTTTGAACCTCGAAATCTCCTTGAATGCAAAGTCAGGGAAGGCTGGTGATTTGCAACAAGGAGAGTGGTGATGAAACGAGACAAGGACCGGACCTTAGGAATTTGGATGAACGGTGAGCTAGTCGGTCATTGGCGGCAGACAGCACGAGGGCAGACGTTACAATATGCAGATTCGTGGGTATTGAGTAGTGAGCATCGGCCATTATCCCTCTCGCTTCCTGTTGTTACCCCAAATTTACAGATTACTGGTCCTCATGTAGCATCATTCTTTGATAACCTGCTTCCCGATAATGCGGATATTAGGAAAAGAATACAATTTCGATACGGCTGTCCATCGACCTCATCCTTCGATCTGTTGACGGAAATCGGTAGAGATTGTGTAGGTGCGTTACAAATCCTTCCTCTCGGTGCGAAGCCTCCGGAAGTCCATACGATTATTGCAGAACCTCTCAGCGAAACAGATATCGCAACCATTCTCCGTTCGGTCGCAACTAGTTCTCTTCCAGGCATGACTGCAGAGAATTCCTTTAGAATCTCCATCGCTGGTGCACAAGAAAAGACCGCTTTGCTCTTTCATGAGGGACAATGGTGCAAACCTATTGGAGCAACTCCTACTACGCATATTTTCAAACTACCATTGGGTGGTTTGACTAACATGCAAGTTGATATGAGACAGTCGATTGAGAATGAGTGGCTTTGCCTCAGACTTTTAAAAGCCTGGGGGATGGAGGTCGCTCAGGCTGATATCGCGCAATTCGAGGACCAACGGGTGCTTATAGTTGAGCGTTTTGACCGACGGCTTTCCGTAGACGGCACTTGGTGGCTGCGTATACCTCAGGAAGATGTATGCCAGGCTACCGGAACACCTCCCGATAGGAAATATGAAAATGAAGGGGGGCCTGGGATGCTAGATACTATGAAACTTCTCCTCGGTGCCCGTGATTCCGAGAGCGACCGAAGAAAATTCCTTAAGGCCCAGGTTCTGTTTTGGTTATTTGCTGCTCCTGATGGTCATGCGAAAAATTTTAGTGTGTTCCTTGAGCGCCAAGGATATTATCACCTAACCCCGCTTTACGATGTCATGTCGGTTTATCCTGTCTTGGGACATGGTGTGGGGAAAATACCATCCCAGCATGTCAGGCTTGCTATGGCTGTACACGGTGAGAGCCGCCATTATGAATGGGCTAAGATACATAAGAGGCATTGGATTGAGGCAGCGGGGAATTGTGGTGCTAAGAGTCTGATGGACGAGGTGATTTTCGAGGTCCTTAACCAGATGCCTTCCGCAATTGCGCAGGTGGCTTCGTCCCTACCTACCGATTTTCCTGAAGAAGTGGCCTTGCCGATTTTCAAAGGAATACAGAAGACCGCACAGAAACTTGACTGATATCCAGCCGTCACCACATTATATACGTTCGGAAAATAAAATTGGTGTCAGGCACGAACCGGATTACCTTTCCTTGCTTCTCCCACCGTCCAAGATTGTTTCCATAACACGTCAATTATGCAGCATTATAGAAACAAAACAGGATATGTTTTTAAGTTAAGCGCTTTAGTCTTTGGATAACCAAATCCTTCATGGCTGATTTCAGTGTTTCAGAGATGAAACTTTGGTCGATGATGTGTTCAAATTCTCCGAATTGCCCCGCTAGACGGTTGATCATCCGTTCCCCCACATGCAAGTCCATACCCAGATGCTGGGCGAGATGGAGGAAATCATCACGCTTCAACCTGGATTTTTTTCCTTGGAGGGAAAGTGCGGTTTCCTCAGTATCCAGAGGCAACACAAGCTGGACAGGGAGCAGATCGTAAGCCGGAGCGAGCACTGGATGGATGCCGTCGGGACTGTACAGGGAAAAATTCTTAAGGTGCATATCCGAATTCCCGGTGATGAAACAAAACACCAGAAGATACCAGAAATTGATGATATCCAGCATCCGTCGACTTGAATATTGCCCAAGTACTGCACCGCATTGTTCGTAGGAGCCTCTGTATTTATCTTCGGTCAATCTTTCTGAAAGCTGGCAAAAATCTTCCATTGGTAATTTTTGAACCATTTTTTTGCTGAAGATTCGGTCTATACGTTTGCTGATATACGCGAGTGAATCGTCGGATAGCTGGATCAAAGCATGCGGCACGGTGCTGATTCGAGCAGAATCGGCCAACTGCATCACCATATTCTCAAGTTCTGGCAGTTGTGTGTATTCTTTGGATTGTGGCTTTAAAATGTATCCTGTAGGGTATCCGACCAATGTCAGCTTGTGTCGATTCGCTTCCCTCTCTAGATGCAGCGACAGTTTTTTTTGCACACCGGGGATTGTAAGACCAGCGAGGCTGGCTTCTGCAGCCAATTGTTCAAAAGTACATTCCGAAAGCTCAAGGTACGGTACCTGTGTGGTGCCAAAGAAGGATTTTGAACATGTCGGATGCCACTGTGCCGCAGTTGAATTGTCAACAGGTTTTCCACAGAGGAGGCACGGATTCATACTATTGCCTCCACTGAAACGGCGCCGATACAATCGCGACAGACAGAAAGCAATAATCCCATACGGTCCCTTGTATCAACCTTCCAGGTTCTTGCAGCAATTTCCAATAACCAACCTTCGGGAATCAAACCATCAAAATAGGGAAAGAACGTCCGACTTTCATACCGGGCGGGTTTCAATGGCATGGTAAGGCTTACTGCCACAGCATCTGGATTAAGACGGTAGGTTTCATCATAAGCAAAGCGATAGCCTTGGTCGGTTTCGGAAATGATTCCTGCAAATTGACCATTGACATACACTTTTCCCTTTCTGTTGCTTGTCGATGGTTGCATCAGGATTCCTTTGGACCGACATCCGGCCCTGGAATAGCAATATGACCAAACATTTCCAAGGCTTTGTTTACTTTGTCCAACCTGACGGTAGGTTTGCCCTGCTCAAGGTCTCTGACAAACCGTAGCCCTAGTCCAGAACGGAATGCAAATTCCTCTTGAGTAAGTCCCGCTTGTTTTCGTTGTTCTCGTACAAAAGAACCAATTGGGTTTTTCATAGGATGTATGGTATACCCGTTCGGGTAATAAATCAACAGGAAGAGTTATTTTTATACCTGAAAAGGTATATATTATATTTATTCGCTAATAATATACCTTATCGGGTATGATGAGGAAATGGTTCCAGGAACCATTTCCTCATTCTTGCTTTTTGGTATTTGGGGAAGGTAATTGAGCAAATTCTTGCATTCTTGTTGCCTCCAGTGAAGTCCTGCGCGTAAAACGCGTCCCAGATAGTTCGATATTGAAGAGCCGCATCTTGTGGTTCCATCCTCAGCCTTGAAGTATGAGAGGACATCGTTTTCCTTGATTGATGAAATCTTCTGGCATCCTCGTTGTTGCATCGAAAACAAAAATGAAACTGCAACTTTACGAACAGCGCTTATCGTTGATTCTTTGTTTCCTATTTTCCTCTGCTCCTCAACAAAGATGTCAATAAGGATTCTAAAGTCACTGACAAGGGCACTGTATTTGTCTTCTCTTAACAATGAGTCGTGATGACCATGGACAGGCAGTACATGGTTGGCTTCAAATTGCTTGAGGGTTCCAAGTACTCTTGCATATTTTATCAATGTTGTGCTGGTGAGATTTTTGGATTTGTAAGTTTCATATACGTTTTCATACGAATCCTTTTGGGACAACCCTGCATTATTCAGTATGAATTCGATCACAATCTCACAATCATGTATGGAATTCCCGCCATAGCCTTGCGCCTTCATATGTTGTAAAAATTCTGGATAATGATACCTAAGAAAGTCAAATACCATAAAAATACCTCCTGAAGTTATAATCTGCAATTGCTTGCGTATCGATTATACTCCGGGAGGGAAGTATATAAATCCAAACTGACAACTTTATAATAGTATATCTTACAGTTAGTTACTTAGACTGATTTGGATTTTATTTATGTTTTGATTTCTCAGACAACCGATCGATGTGGTTGATAAGACGTAGATTTGTTCCACCAATGAAAGACAGATTTTTGACATAACGGGTATTCGAAAGATATTCCAATATTTGGCATTGAATATATTCCTTGATCAGATACTGTTGGAATTCTGGTTTATCCCGCATGCTGGATGGGAAGAAATTTTTGATGGATGGTATGTCGATCACAAATACACTCCTTTTAAAAGCGAAACCTTTTCCTCCATGACTTTTGATTTGAACAAGCTGAGATATTCATCCAAGCGATCGACCTTAAGTTCCTCGTGCATAAAATCGATATCAAGGCGAAGTTCCTGCAGGTCCGTTGCCGTCTTATAGTGAGGATTCAAATAGAGCAAGTCGAGCAAGGCTTTCTCCGGAAAAGCAAGTAATACGCTCCATCGCTGGTGTAGATCTGATTTTTCTATGGAATAGCCGAACATAAGCTCCGGTTTGACGGATCTGTAGGAAAATTGTCCAATCGGGTTGTCAAAAAAAGCTGTTTTCCTTGAGGTTATGCTGGTGATCTGCACGACTCCTTCGGGAATCATTCCGTAGAAGGAAAGCGCGGAATGCAGGCTTATATACGAAGGTGCATACAGTTTGTTTGCAAAATAGAAGGGTGCGTCCGCGTCTTCTTTGGCGGATGGGAAGGTATAGTATCCTTGGCGCAATCGGATTACCTTTCCTTGTTTCTCCCACCGTCCAAGATTGTTTCGATCAAATCTCTCATTCCAGGTCATTATTTGATGAATCGAGAAACAACCGATGGGTGCAAACGTATCTCTGAAATCTACATAAGAAATATTCCTTTTTGTTTCCATAACACGTCAATTATACAGCATTATAGAAACAAAACAAGATATACTTTTACATCCGTGTGGAAATGGTTCCCGGGAAGCCTCCGAAAAACGACCAATCAGTGTTTCGCATGCCTCTTCTAGGCCTCTAATTTGAAGGTTTTCGTAAGGATATCTTTAAAATCAGTACTTTTTCGGAGGCTTCCCCGGAACCAAAACCACATAGAGTATGCGAAAACCGCATCCAATACGTCTGGAATGTAGTTTTCGTGCTCGAGCTGTGGAAATGGTTCCTAGAACCTTTTAAAAGACGACGACTACTTCTCCGTTGAGATAGGTCTTCGCGACATAGTCCTTGATCACCTGGCTCTGCAATGCTTTCACCAAGGCGATGATATTGGTATTCTGCTCATTGCCGGCCTTTACCGCAATCACATTGACATAAGGCGACGATGCTCCCTCTATAAGCAGACCATCGACATTGGCCTTCAACCCAGCCGGTATGGCATAGTTGCCATTTATCACCGCAGCATCGACATCCGCCAGAATACGGGGGAGGGTGGCCGCTTCGATTTCCTTGAATTTCAAGCCAAGTTTGTTCTCAACGATGTCCTGAGGAGTGGCTGCGATGCCTGCATTCGCCTTCAAGGTGATCAATGAGGCACTCTGAAGTAGGAGCAATGCTCGGCCTTCGTTCGTAGGGTCATTGGGAATCGCGATGGTGGCACCTTGCTTGAGATCTGCCAGACTCTTGTACTTTTTGGAATACAGGGCGATAGGTTCGATATGGATGCCGCCGGCATTCACCAAGTGGAAACCCTTTTCGGTATTGAAGGATTCCAGGTACGGGATATGTTGGAAGAAGTTCGCATCAAGCTGGCCGCTTTCCAACGCTTCATTCGGGGTGACATAATCGGTGAACTCGACAATCTTCAGGATTATCCCCTGCTGGGCGAGGGTGTCCACCACCAGATTGAGGAAGGCGGCGTGGGGTTCCGGGGTGGCCCCTACCGTAAGAATATTACGGGTGTCCTTAGAGCCCCCGGCAAACACCACGGCGCTTACCAATAAAACCAATGCGATGACACATACTATCTTTTTCATACTGTCTCCTTACAAATAATTATTTTACTAATTTGTACACGCTGCCTTCGATTTGCTTAACGCCGGGACATCAGACGGGCGCTGAGCCGGTTGCCGACAACTTGTATAATCTCTACCAAGGCCAGAATGACCACCACCGACACGAACATGACATCCGGGCGGAAGCGCTGGTAACCGTACCTGATTGCAAGGTCACCCAGACCACCTCCTCCAATCGCACCGGCCATAGCCGAATACCCGATCAGATTGATGATGGTGAGGGTGACTCCCGAGATGAGGGAGGGCATCGCTTCGGGAATCAGTACCTTCCAGATGATCTGCGAGTTGGTTGATCCCATCGCACGGGCGGCTTGAACGACGCCCGGATTCACCTCTTTGATCGATGATTCTATCACCCGGGCCACGAAGGGAGCTGCTGCTATGGAAAGTGGGACGATAGTGGCCACGGTGCCTATGCTGGTACCAACGATGATCCGCGAGAGCGGAAACAAGAGGATCATCAGGATGATGAAGGGGAACGAGCGTAGGATATTCACCACTCGCCCGAGAATATTATTCAAGGTAGGTTTTGGGATAATTCCTCCTTGGTCCTCAGGCCCGGTTACACACAGGAGGATTCCCAAGGGGAGCCCCAGCAGCAAGGAGAAGATGGTGGAGGCGAGCACCATGACCATGGTTTCGCCAGTCGCGCTGATAACAAGTTGCATAAGACCAGTCATTCAGTGTCCTCCTCTTCGACCAGGATTCCTTGCAGGTGGAGGGCGGCGATAGCTTTTTCGACTTCCTCGGGGTCCCCTAGGATATCACAGACCAATGTACCGACATCCTCACCCGAAACATGCTGGACACCGCCAGCGCGGATATTGAATTCCACCTCGAATTGCTTCTGAATACGGCTGAGCACGGGGGCTCCGGTGGCTTGGCCGCGGAACCGAAGGGTGTAGCGTCCGCCTTCGTTGGACCAACGCACCATACCATGAGTTCCGATTGCCTTCGTTTCTGATCGCGGAGCGAGATTCGCTAGGAAATCCTTGGTGGTGGCGGATTGGGGGGACGAGAAGATATCGGCGACCTTTCCTTGTTCCACCACGGTACCGTTCTCTAGGACCGCCACCAACTCGCACACATCCCTGACAACCTCCATCTGGTGGGTGATCATCACCACCGTGATGCCCATCCGTTTTTGGAGATCACGGATGAGATCCAGGATTGAGCGGGTCGTCTGGGGATCAAGAGCACTCGTAGCTTCATCGCAAAAGAGGATATCCGGCTTGTTAGCTAAAGCACGGGCGATCGCCACCCTCTGTTTCTGCCCACCAGAGAGTGTGCTGATCGCGGCATTGCCTCGTCCAGTCAATTCCACTAGGTCCAGCAGCTCGTTCACCCGTTTGTCTATATCACTTTTGGGTATTCCGGCGATCTCAAGGGGATAGGCGATATTCCCGGCCGCTGTTCTGGAAGAAAAGAGATTGAAGTTCTGAAATATCATACCAATCTGGCGTCGTTGGCGGATCAGGTCCTCTTTTCCGAGATTATCCACCCGTTTGCCATCATAATGGATTTCACCGGAATCTGGTTTTTCCAGCAGACTTACCAAGCGCACAAGCGTGGATTTTCCAGCTCCACTTTTTCCAATCACCCCGAATATGGTATTGGAGGGTATTTCCAAGCTGATGTCGTGTACCGCATGCAGTGCTCCATATGCACGATTCAACTGTCTTAACGTAATTGCCATGGCTTCGTAGAAAATCCTTTTTATTGCATTGGAATCGCAAATCTACCGCATCATATAGGAATTACAGCGCTTCATCAAGCGTCTTGATTTTTTAATTCATTGGCATGAAAAGAGCTTTATGGAAATTCAGTTGGTATGTACGCACAATCACACCATCTTGCCAGAAGCGCACAAGAGCTGCTGTTTTTGAAATACCTTGGATTTGATATATTCAGAAATAATCGATTATTTGTTGACCATTCAATCTGACGCCGGTACTATGATACAGAGAAATATCAAGGAGCCACCATGCATACAGACCTTCATGAGAAAAACACACTTAGCTATTCTGTCCGGGAATATGTCATCTCGAAAATCCTAGATGGCACCTTGAAAGAGGGAGATAAAGTCAATGAAGCCAAGTTGTGCATAGACTTGAACCTCAGCAGGTCGCCGGTCAGAGAGGGCATTCGCGAGCTCATCGCCGATGGTATTCTGGTGAATGAGAACTTCAAGGGAACCAGCATTGGTCAGTTCAATGACAAGGAGCTTTCCGAGCTGAATTCCCTCAGGATGGTTCTCGAGCAGCTCGCTATCGACTATTCGGTACCGAGAATGACCCAGACGACTAGGGATGGATTCATGCAAATCATTAACCAAATGAAAGTTGCCGAAGATAACAATGATAGCGATCTCTTGGCTGAGCTTGATATGGAGTTCCATTACCACCTCATTCTGCAATCCAATAGCAACATCATCATCACCACCTGGAAACGGATATACACCAAGTTGCGCATACTCATGAAAATGAGACTCCAATGGCGTTCCCCCCAACGGCAATATCTAAATCACCTCAATCTTGTCCACTATTATTCCAACGAAAACATTCACCTGTTTAAAGAAATGCTGGTTGCACACGAGCACATGGGATATTACAGCGACACTGCACACATGAAGCGCTGATTCTTGGGCAAAAACTGGAAATTCATGGAGAATGGTGGTCACAAACGTGGAGAATTTTTTGAATTTGTATAAATAATCGACTATCGATTTATGAACTATTTCTCAAGAGATAATATAATTTATTATAATTTAAATAAATAAATAAAAAATATAACTGAAAAATTTTTCTTTACAAATCAAATAATCGATTATATGATATTTTTATCATAACAAAAGGAGACGGTTTATGAGAAAACTACTTTTCGTCCTACTAATCGCCGTTTTGACAATTCCAATGGTTTTCGCACAAGCGCAATCTGAAAAGAAGCCAGCTGAAGTTGTCCAACTGATTCTTGCGCTCTCTAACCCTGAATCTGACCCGTGGGCCCAGGGATGCAAAAAATTTGCTGAGGAACTCGAAAGAATCTCCGGAGGCACCATGAAAGTCGATTACTTTTTCGGTGGCCAACTCTACAACGCTTCCAATATTCTTGCTGCGGTGACCGCAGGAAAGATTGATTTCACCGGTTTCGGTATGACCAGTCTGCCGGAAGCTCCCTACCTAGGTATGTTCCAAGCAGCCTATATGTTCAGGGACGCCCAACATGCGCAGGATTTCTATGCTGGGGAAATAGGACAGCGGATATTTGACGATATAGAGAAAAA
Source organism: Sphaerochaeta sp. UBA6084 (assembly GCA_002428625.1). GTDB lineage: Bacteria > Spirochaetota > Spirochaetia > Sphaerochaetales > Sphaerochaetaceae > UBA6084. The sequence continues at coordinate 134,991 of DIXI01000033.1, read as the reverse complement.
GGCAGGAATGAGACTTCTGGATACCGCATATGTCGGTACCCGGCAAATCAGTCTAGCTAAGAAAATCTCCGACGTGAAAGTCCCTGCGGACCTTAAGGGAATCACACTCCGCATGCCTCCTGGGGCCTCTTGGGCTGCGCTCGCAGAAGCGATCGGCACCAACCCAGTGCCAATAGCGCTCAACGAAGTGTACATGGCCATGAAGACCGGTGCAGTCGATGGTCAGGATAACGCACTGCCTACCACTAAGGCCAATTCCTTTGATGAGGTCACCAACCAACTCGTGCTTACCGACCATGTGGTGTGGAATCTTCATCTTGCATGCAACGCAGCACGCTGGAATTCCTTTAGCGATCAACAGAAAGCGTGGGTTCTTGAAGCTGCGGCCATTGGATGCGACTATACGACAGAGTCCTTCAAGGCTACTGAAGAATCGCTCAAGAAGGAGTTCGCTGCAAAGGGAGTGCGCATTGTCACCCCCGACAAGCAGGCCTTCATGGCCTATGCGGAAAACTACTATAGGTCCAACACCAAAGTGACCGAGACCTGGAATTGGGAATATTTTGATGCTCTGAAGAAATAAGTGGAGATTTCCAGCCCCCACCCCCATTCGGACATGAAGACCAATGGTCTAAGTTTCGCTGGGGTATGATTCTCGGGAGACCGCCATAAACAATCCCCGCGGGACAAGTGCTTTGATGTCCCGCGGTCATTCAAAACAGGAACGATTATGAAAAAACTGTCGAAAGCCTTCGATCGAATTGATGCTGGGATGGAATTTTTTGAAAAGAATCTTGCCACTATCATGTTCGCAGCTATGTTCATAGTGTTTGTTGTCAACATCGTCTTTCGCTATTTCTTCAAAGCGATACTTTGGGGATACGAGCTCTCTTTGCTTCTTTTTTTGTGGATTACCATCCTAGGCGGATGCTATGCCAATCGCACCGATGAGAACATCAAATTCGACACCGTGTACAACAATGGAAGCGAGAGAAGAAAACTGGTGCTCGATATCATTGGAAGTGCCCTGGTTGTATCCACCTTCACGATCTCCTTTGTCCCCTCCCTGAATTACATCCTGTTCCTGAACTTCGAAGCCTCCGATGCGCTCCCGCTCAGGAAAAGCCATGTGTTCTCCATCTACATGTATTTCCTTGTAGGTATGATATTCCAATATTCTAGAAAACTGATCGCAAGCAGCAGAAAACTTATAGCAATGAACCGCAGGGAGATACCGCAATGAGCCTTCCATTGTTAATGTTCATACTCATGTTCGTGGTCGGTTTCATCATCAAACTGCCCATTAGCCTTGGCATGATGGTAGCATCGATCACCTACTTCATATTCAAACCGGGACAAGCGGCCACCGTCGATATCGTGGCGAACTTGTTCTGTTCTCAAATCTATGTCCAGTATGTGATGATCGCCATCCCGATGTTCGTGTTCTCCGCCAATATCATGAATAGTGGCAAAGTCACCGATAAGCTGTTCTATTGGGCACAGACTCTTGTGGGGAGATGGAAGGGAGGCCTCGGACATGTGAATGTATTGGCATCACTCATCTTTTCCGGAATGACCGGCGCGGCTACTGCGGATGTCGCTGGTCTGGGAATGATGGAAATCGATGCCATGCGTAAAAGCGGCTACGATGATGGATTCTCCTGCGCCATCACCGCTGCCTCCGCCACTATCGGACCAATTTTCCCCCCCAGCATACCGATGGTGTTGTATGCGACCGCAGCCGGTGTTTCTGTCGGGTCTCTGTTTTTAGGTGGTATCATTCCTGGCGTTCTGCTGGCAGTGGCTCTGATGGCCTATGTGGCCATTATTGCGAAGAAACGCAATTATCCGTCTGAACGGATCGATATCACCATCCTCCAGTGGATATTTTTGACACTACGGAGCCTGCCTGCGCTGCTGGTCCCCATCATCCTTTTGGTTGGCATCTACACTGGTATTGTCACCGCGACCGAAGCAGGAGCCCTGGCAGGCGTATGGGGTTTGCTGGTTTCGGTTTTCCTGTATAGATCACTCGGATGGAAGGAATTTAGGAAGATACTGGTCGCCTCGGCGAAAATGACAGGTATCACCACCTTGATGCTTGGTGCGGCGTTTCCTTTCTCCTATATCATCACCTATGAGAAGATTCCGATGATCATATCCGAGCTGCTGCTGGGCTTCTCCACCAACAAGTACCTGTTCCTGTTCATCATCAACATCGCCTTCCTTATCTTAGGGTGTTTCATGAATGCCACGGTGATCATGGTGGTCTTCGCTCCCATGATCATACCTGCAGCCCAGGCGTTGGGAATCGACTTGGTGCACCTCGGAGTCGTGATAGTGTTGAATATCATGATCGGTCTCTCCACTCCGCCTTACGGAGCCTTGCTATTCATGACCTCGGCGATTTCGGGTGTGTCCTTGACAAAAATCATCAAGGAGATTCTGCCAATGATATTGGCGATGATCGTTGTATTGTTTCTGATCACCTATTTCCCACAGCTTGTTCTTGCGATACCTAACAGATTCTAATCAGAGGTCTATATGGAAAACCCACTCGTGCTGAACAGACCGTATGAACTATCGGTTCCAACCCCTCCGTCCGGGATGGGACTGCAGAAAAGACAATTCGATTGCGAATTCGTGCATGGAACCTCCAGCGTCAGACTCCTGGTGAACGGGTTTGTCAAACAAGACAATCTGGGAGTCATTCGATACTCATTGCCCCAAGAAGGTAAGTGGTCCTATGTAGTGCGCGGTGATTGGGCTGATCAGCCTCTATCAACGGGAACCGTCACCTGTGTATCTACAAGCGACACCCGCTATCCCATCGAAGTGACCTCAGCTAAAGTAAGGCCCTTGTTCACCAAGAACCGTGAACCTTTCTTTATGAGTACCTACGAATGCAATTGGCTGTTCGCCCTCTGGATGTCCGATGAGCAGGAAGCGAAACGGTTTTTGGATGTCATCAAGAATCATCGGTTCAATGCGATTTGCATGAATGTCTACGCCCATGCTTGCTCATGGACAGAACCAGTAACTCCGGGACGATTGGTTCCTCCTCCGCTGTTCAATTGGGGAGGAAGCAACGATAATCCTGATTTTCAGACGATGAATTCCGAATTCTATGCACGATTTGATGCACTCATGGACTATCTGTACCACTTGGATATTGTGGCGCACCTGTATTTCTATGTATGGAACAAAGGAAACAAGTACCCCGCCGCCGGTTCGCCAGAAGAGCGTGGTTATATTTCCCATATCGTGCGTAGGTACCAGGCCTATCCAAACATCATCTGGGACTATTGCAAAGAGGCGTACCTCAGGCTCGACAAGGAGCATATCCGGCATATGCTGGAGCTAATCCGCAATGAGGATGCATACAAGCGGTTGTTGACTGTGCATGACGACAAGCTTATACAGTACGACGAATCCTTCGACCACTTGCTGGATTTCCACACCATGCAAATCCACCACGATTACTTTTCCAAGACTCTTCGGGAAATTGAAAAGCGGAAAAAACCTGTGTTTACCGCGGAATACACCTACGAAGCTGGTGCAGACCTCCTCGACAGGACCTTCCAGGATTCACACAGCTATGAAGAATATATGTTGGCTAGCTGGGAAATAGCCTTGGCGGGCTCTCCGGTCTGCTATTACTATACCTACACCGCTTGGGACGTCATCCGGACAGCGGATGTGCCACGAGGTTATGCCGGTTTTGAATTCCTCGCACGGTTTTTCGATTCCTTCGATTGGTGGAATTATTCGGCGGTTCCTGAATCCAATACGATGGTCAGGACTATCATCGCGTGTGCCAAACATGTCGAAAAACCACAATTCGTGCTATTGACCGATAAGCATGGAAGATTCGGCCTTCTGGTTGATATGGATCGTTTTCGCGCGGAAGGGGAATGGATCGATATATACACAGGCGAGCGGCGTGTCATGCAGCCAGGCGATTTCACCCATATCTACAATTCTGAAATAACCTTTGCCGTCTGCCCTTTTGGAGAGAGATACGGAAAGCTTAGCCACTACCTCGCACGATTCGAGTTGAAGGGGAACCTCGATGCGACCTAATATCCTGCATATCTTCACCGACCAGCAACGATTCGATACCATTGCGGCGCTTGGAAACAGCATCATCCGGACTCCTCATCTGGACAGGCTTGTCCAAAGCGGTGTCACCTTCACCAATGCGTACACCCCTTCGCCGGTATGTGTGGCCGCGAGATGCTCAATGATCCATGGACTGTATCCCGTAGCCACAGGTTGCTTGGCCAATGACACGATGCCTAGCAATCTTCCTTCGCTCATGGATTTGTTGGCCGATGCGGGATATGACACCCACGGTATTGGAAAATGCCATTTCACGCCGGATCCGCTTGCGGCTAGAGGATTCTCATCTCGCGAGGTGCAAGAGGAGTTTCCTGTGGGGACTCTGGAGCAGAACTCATATCTTAAGTTCTTAGTTGACCACGATCACGCGGATGCATACGAAGCCCATGGTGTGCGCAGCAGCATGTACTATATCCCACAGCCATCACGGCTGGACCGGGAGCATCATCCCTCCCAGTGGATTGGATCGCGAAGCGTGGCATATATTCAGAAGAATCAGGGAAGCCCTAAGCCCTGGTATTTGTTTTCCAGTTTTGTCCATCCGCATCCACCCTTTACCCCTCCGGTTCCATTCCATTCGCTTTATGAGGCCAAGAAAATGCCAGTGCCGAATATACCCGAGCATTGGGAAGAGCTGCAGATGTTTGTGAACCGCATGCAGAATCGGTATAAGTATCGCGACAATGGTTTCGACCTGAATCTGGTCCGCTGCATAAAAGCCTACTATTATGCATGTATCTCCTTTGTGGATTTCCAGATTGGAAGGATTTTAGACGCGCTTGAGCAGACTGGCCAGATGGCGAACACGCTGATTGTCTTTTGCAGCGATCATGGCGAGCTTTTGGGTGACTACCGTTGTTTTGGCAAGCGTTCCATGCACGATGCGTCCGCCCGGATCCCATTGCTGCTTTGCGCTCCCGATATGATCGAAAGAGGCATGTGCTGTGACCTTCCGGTGAGCCTGATCGACCTATTACCTACGTTTCTTGAGGCTGCAGGCCAGACCTCCATTCCCAAAATCGATGGCGTGAGTCTGTTCGAGACTCTATCGGGGAAGAGCCAACGTAGGTATGTCTACTCCATGTATTCTTGTTACCAGGATAAGGACTATGCCCAGGTGTCCGATATTCCGCCCGAGTATGCGGGAATGGAGAAAGAGGCGTTGGGAACCTACATGATCACCGATGGCAATTGGAAATTCATCCATTCGATGCCTGATAATAAAAGTTTTCTGTTTGATCACAGCGCCGACCCGCATGAGACCCGGAATCTTGATGGGATGCCGGCCTTCTCGGCCACTAAGGCAAACTTGAAGCACGAGCTTGTCACCTACCTCCGCTCCTCAGGCTTAGGTTGCATTCTGGATGGGGATGATTTCAAGGCTTTCCCTCGGGTGGAAATCCCAAAGGACCCGGATGCTGGCTTGCTTGTACAGGATATCCAGGCCCCTTGGTTTGATAAGAAGATTGAAAAGTATACCGATTGAAGGATTAAAATTTTCAAGGGGTCCTGGAACCAAAATCTACTGAAGACACATCAACCTTGAAAATATAATGCTAGAAAGTGATTTTTGTTGTCTCGATGAGTTGCCGGTACCAGAGCATAATCCATTTGCCAATCCAGCTGATAGGATTCTGGTGATGCGCGCTGCGATCGGTGCTGAGTAAGACCAATTTAAGGAAGTAATTACCCATTTTTTTCTACGGCTGGAGATTATTGATCTTCGGTATTCTTCAGCCTATAATGGGTGTTTGTAGTACGTCCTACGCGTTCGAGTATGCCTTTGTCCACCATTTCACTTACTATTTCACGAGAACGTCTTTCTCCTAAGTCCAATAGTGATTCTGCTTCTTTCGTGGTGATTCTATTTCGGTTGGATTGGATATAATCCAGAATTTTTTCTTCCTTTTCATTTGAAATCATGTTTTCTTTTTGGTCAAATTGACTCCTATACAGACACACATCGACAAAATCGCCTTTCTCTACAATCTCAGGCTCTTTCAAACCTCTCGCTTTGCAACTCGATTTAATCCTACGTATGCCACTGCCCCATTGCTCTATATAATTCAGCTCTTTTAAGACCCTTGCGATTACTTTGTTTCGGATTTTCGACCTTCCTTCCAGGATATCTTTCTGAGTGATAGTGCTCGGAAAACCACCTGGAGAGACGATATTCACCTTGCCGTCATACACACCAATTTTGATGTCTCTACCATCATTGGTATAATCTCTATGAGCAACTGCATTTACAAGACTTTCTCTTAATGCCTCCAAAGGTATTTCATATTGATCTTCACGCTGTAAGCCCTTGATGTCGCTGCTCAGACTGATGTGGTTCTTGATAAAACTCTCTGCATTTTCTAGCTGAGAAAACAAATCTCCTTTGTATTCTTTTCTATCCAAAAATACATCCATGGTAATCCCTTTGAATCGACTGCATTTCATGCTTGCATGCTCAAACTTCCCCAGCAGGATCAACAGACCATTGGTTGGTAAAAACCTCCCATTTTCCTCCTGGATTAACTTTAAGTTCTTCATTACCATGTGATCAAAAGTCTTACCCAATTTTTTAAAACGATCTGCTATAGGCGAAACATCCAACGATTCAAATAAAAATTCTCTATTTGCTTCCTGGTCATAGCTGATATTCATCCGCAGCCTTTCAAGTTCAATAACATTCTCAAAGCTTGCTTTTCGATTGGTGGCACCTACTCGAATATAGACACCCTCATTCTTCTTTTGATTCTTCAAATGATACGGTAGGAGATTTCCTCTATGAACTTCAACCACAAGAAGTAAAGAATCATCAATAGTCGTGGTATAGATATCAGGGAGAATATTTGGGTAACAAGTTTCATAGATCATTGAGGCAATTTTATCTTGCAGTTCGAAAATATCCAGATCTGGTTTCAGTCCAACAATCTTGCATTGATCATCGACACCGATAATGAGTTTTCCTCCGCCGGTATTGGAAAAAGCGATAACCGTTTTTGCTAAAGTATTGCTGTTTGGAAGTTCTACTTTAAATTCTAGATATTTATTTTCTCCACCTTGAATAGCTTGTATTAAACTCAATTTTCATCTACCTCCATGCTATTCTTCGGCACTCTTCGGCACTCTTCGGCACTCTTCGGCAGTAGGCCCTTTGTATAAAGACATGTTCTTACGCATGTAATACTACATCTTGTGGTTGCTCATTGCAACACGGTTCTTACTTCGGAGTTCGTTTCTAGCAACGGCCTCTTCGGCACCGCACGTTTTAACAGCCGGACCGCACGTTTTGCCCGCCTCCTTTTTGTTTTTCCATAGGATACTTGGACTTGCGTTTCCCTTCCAGGGGGATGTGGATGAGGAGGTCCAGATGGAAATTCAATGTAGGCCGATAGGCAAGGTACGGGCGGGGAAATCGTTTGCAATCGAATTGGAGGCGGATTTGGCACCCGGCTTGCTGGGGTTGAAGGGTTTCAGCCATGTGTTGGTGATATGGTTCGCAAACCAAGCTCCCCAGTGGGACAACCAACAGCTGCAGCTGGACAAACCGTACCGGTTGGCGCCCGATAAACTAGGAGTGTTTGCCACACGCTCGCCGTATCGTCCAAACAGTCTGTGTGTGAGTGTCGCGGCTGTCTCCTCAGTGGATGTGGCCAAAGGACATATCAAGCTCTGGTGGATCGATGCCGCTGACGGCACTCCGGTGCTCGATGTGAAGCCGTATCAGCCCTGCACCGATACTGTTGGAAAAGTGGAACTCCCCGAATGGTGCGCCCATTGGCCGGTGTGCTATGAAGACAGCGCCCGGTTTCCCTGGGACAAGGAGTTCCTGTTCTGATTTTTTGGGACCTGATTGCGAGAGGTCGCCGCAGGCTTAGAGGAGGGTGACCGGTATGTTGATCTCGGTCACTTGTCCTTCGCCGGGGTATCGTTGGAATTCCCAGAATCCCAGTGGTTTCACATCCTGGCGGGCGAACCAGCTCTGGTAGATATAGCGGTAGGTCTCATGCAAGGTGGACACATCCCCGGTGTGGATAAATTGGATATAGGAAGCCGCAGGGATATTTCTGGTGATGAAAATCGGCTCCTGAGCCACTTGGGCGTCCGTCTCGAGCGCACACAGCACCGACATGCCATCGACTGCATCGTCATCAGTCCAAGCTGAGTATTGGTAGAAGGTCGCCGGCGAAAGACGGCCGGCCACTCGGTTTTGGATGCGCATGAAGGAGGCCCAGGCTTTGTGGAATGTGGTGGTTGCGTTTTCCATGAAGAACTGCAGTCCGGTAAGGGTGAAAGCTGGCCGATCCAGCAAGTGGTCTTCAGGTTGGATGACTTGCACATTGCCCGCTTCCAATTTGGGCACAAGCTCCTCGAGGACGGCGAAGGGTGTGTATCCGAGTTCCCGCACCCGTTTTGGCGTGATGCTGAAGCGGGTCTTGAAGGCCCGCGAGAACGTCTCATAATCAAGAAATCCCGACCGCTGGGCGATTGTCGCCAAGGACAAGGTGGTAGTGACGAGTTCCTCGGCAGCTTTGGAGAGGATGCGTCCGCTGATGTATTCCTTTGGGCTCATTCCGGTGATAGCGGAGAATAGCCGGGTGAAATGAAAAGTAGAGTATCCTGCCAACTTAGCCAGGCCCCCCGAGGTGCGAATGATCCGTCCAGGGTCCCGGCTCTCCAGCGCTTGTTCAAATAGAGCGATCGAGCCACACACACAATCGAATCCTGTCATGGCCTGCATGATACCATGATAGATTGGTGTCTGGCACTAATATTCCTATAGCCAGCCGATTTCCTTGTAGTAACGAAGAGCTCCTTCATGGATTGGAAGGCCAGCAAGGTCTTTGACAGACTCTTTCGGATTCACCTGCTTCAGAGGTGCTTGAGTGGCTTTCAGTTCTTCGAAGTTCTCCCAGAAAGCTTTGGTCATATCGTAGATGACGTCCGCATTAACTCTGGCATCGGTGCAGATGGTGATCTTGATCGCTGTGGTGAGCACATCGCTGGTCTGTCCAGGATAGGTCCCTGCGGGAATTGTATAGGCACCGTACCACGGGAAGTCTTTCTTAAGTTTGTCGATGAGGGGTTGATCGATATTGAGCAGCTTTCCGCCTGCGGTTGAGAGCATCTCGGTAACCGCGGCATTCGGAATACCAGCCATGATCCAGGCGCCATCGAGCTGTTTGTTCCGCATGAGGTCGATAGCTTCGGTAAAGCCGACATACTGGACTCTCAGCGCTTCTGGATATTTGATACCGCTGGTCTTCAGGTGGATGCTGGTCTCGACTTCGGTGGTCGAGCCCGGAGCGCCAGAGGCAAAACGCTTACCCGCCAGGCCTGCGAGCGACTCGATGCCGCTGTTGTTGGTCACCACAACCTGGTTTGGGTTGGCATAGAGGCCGATCATCACCCGAAGGTTGGGATTCGCTCTTCCTGCAAAGGAACCGATCCCATTGAAGGATTCATACATGATGGAAGTGACGGCAACTCCAAGCTGGGCTTCGCCATCGGCTATCATGTTGAGGTTAGCGATTCCACCGGCACTGGCCTGGGCGCTGGCACGTACATTCGGCAGCACATTGTTCCACAAGTTGCAGATTGCGGCACCGAGGGGGTACACAGCTCCGGTCGTGGCTGCAGTTGGGAAGTTGATTATGGTCTTCTCAACCGGCTTCGCGGCCTCCTGGGCTCCAGCTGCAAACAACATAGCTGGCACTAAGAGCACCGCGATCAATAATAACACTCTAGCTTTCTTCATGTTTCTTCTCCTTTTCTAGTGATTTCTTCTGCATGTATTGGATGACGATGATGGCTCCTAAAAGCAGCAACCCAATGATATCGGTGACAAGCTTCGTCTCGATGAACAACAAGCCGGCGATTACAAGCAAAGCTCTCTCCACGATGTTGAGTTTCAAGAGTAGATAACCTTGCAATCCTGCTGATAAGGCGATCACACCTATCGACGAAGTCAGGATCGCTCTCAGTGTAAGCAAAAGCGGCGTGCCGGCAACGCTCCCCAACAGGAGAATTGGATTGTCAAGGAAGAAGAAGGGGAGGATGAACCCTGTCAGCCCAAGTTTTACCGCGATGAGACTGGTTTTCGTCTGGTCCGAGTCAGCTATTCCGCTAGCTACATAGCTGCTCATCGCAACCGGCGGGGTGATGTTGGAAAGACAGGCGTAGATAAGGCAGAACATGTGGGCGGCCATAGGGATCGCCCCGGTTTGGATCAGCACCGGTACGGAGACCGTGGCGACAATGACGTAGGCCGCGACACCAGGTACGCCCATTCCCAGAATGATGCTCATGAGCATGACCATGAGACCACCAAGATACAGTTGCCCCTCACCGACGATTTTTAGAATGATATAGCCAAAACTCAAGCCCACCCCTGTGAGTGAGACGGTGCCGATGATCACGCCGATGATCGCGCAACTCATACCGACGGCAATAGCTGAGCGGGAACCTTCAACGGTGGCCTTGACTATGGTCGACCAAGTCATCCGCGTTTCTTTTCGCAGCCACGAGGCGAATATCGTGGCGAAAATCGCTACAACAGCAGCGAAGAGGGGTGTGTAGCCTAAACTGAGAAGGACGATGAGGACTATCAAGGGAATGACCAGATGGCCTTGCTTCTTGAGCACCTGCTTTGCTACAGGGATGTTCTCCTTGCTCAGTCCTGAAAGTCCAAGGCGTTTGGCTTCGAAATGCACGGCGAAGAGGAGGGTGAGATAATAGAGGAAAGCCGGGATGCAAGCTGCCAGCAACACCTTTGTGTAGCTCACCCCCATGAACTCAGCCATCACAAATCCCACTGCACCCATGATCGGAGGTGCGAATTGTCCCCCTGTGGAGGCAACTGCTTCGACAGCGGCCGCAAACTCCTTCTTGTAGCCGGTTTTCTTCATCATCGGAATGGTGATGGTTCCGGTAGTGGCGACATTTGCGATTGCTGAACCATTTATCATCCCCAACAAGGCGCTGGCGAGAACGGCGACCTTTGCGGGTCCACCGGCGCTCCGGCCCACCAAGGTAAGGGCGATATCATTGATGAACTGGCTGAAGCCACTGTATTTAAGATAGGCGCCAAAGAGCACAAACAGGAAGATATAGGTCGCGCTCACTCCGATACCTACCCCAAAAATCCCTTGGCTGCCCCAGATCATGTGGTTGAGCACCCGCTTGAGGCTGAAGCCGACATGCCCCAGGTCTCCTGGGATGAACTTGCCAAGAAAGTTATACAGTAAGAAGACAAGGGCAAGATATGCAAGACTTTTACAGGCGCGTCGGCCTCCCTCGAAGATGAGGATGAGTGCTATCCCAGCTACCACCAGGTCCTGCTGTAGCAGATAGCCTCCACGTTTGGCTATCGTCGTGTAGTTCAACAGCAGGTAGGCGAAGACAAAGATTGTGGATGCTAGCAGAACGATATCCCAGATTGGAGGCAATGCGCGGGTGCGCTTCTCTTTCGCATAGGTTGGAAACAACAGGAAAGTGAATCCCAAGAGGCAAAAAAGGTGCCAAGTGCGTAAGGACATCGCATCTACCATGCCCAAGGTGTTCGCATAGATCTGGAAACCCGCCCAGACTAAGAAAAGAACGGTGATGAGCTGTCCAAGCGGGCCTGTATAGGCACGCAGCTTGCTATCCGGTTCTTTTTCATCTAAAAGTTGCTGAGCCTTGATCTCTTCCACTGTCATAGAGACCGGCGTGTGTTGTTCCATTCCTATCACCCCAAAAGTACTCTCCAATCTATTGTGTGTTCAACCTTTTGTCAATTTGCATATGCAAAATATTGTATATAGATGAAGATATTATGCAATTTTTATGGGAAATGATGAAGAAGACTGTGGAAAAAGTTCCGGGAACCTAAAACCCATTAGGGTGTGGAAAAAGTTCCCGGAACCTTTTCCACAGAACCTTTTAAACAGGCCTGGTCACATCACCAACTCAAGCGATTCCACTTTACAGCCGGGCGAGGGCTTTACCCAGATACTCCATATCCAAGGCGGTATAGCGTTGGTCGATCTGAATGCTGAACACATGATCATATATCCAGCAGGCCTGAGGATATTGGTCTGGGGGTGGGAGCATGGGGGGCAGTGGCCAATAGACAGTGCTTCTGATGCCCAGCTCTCCCAAGCTTTTCTGCGCTCGCTCGCGATCCTCGCTATACACGGTGAAATGGCTTGGACATACCGCGTCATCTAGATTCTCGAACACCGCTTGGCATTGGGAGGACCGTTTGTAGTGGGCAAGCACCGTCTGGTAGTTTTCACGTCTATGGGCAACGAGTGGTGCGGCATCAAAATGGGTGATGATATCGATGGAAGAGGCGTCGCTGCCATAAGCATCAAACATCTGCCTGAGCCGCAGCTCGGTCTCCCAGAACACCTCGAAAGCTTTTTCATCAAATTCGGTATCGCCTGTTTCCAAGGCCTTCGCACGATATTCCATCGCACGGTATCGCCCCTGGAGATGGTCCGGGTCGCTCGTGAGTGGACCTAGGGAGAAAGTTCCCACGCGCTTGACAGCAACCCCACCACAGGCGATACCCATCCACTTGCGCACACTACCCGCATAGTAATCCGCATAGACCGAATGGCCATCCAAAGAGAAAAGGCTGTGGGTGGTATCCTGGATAATAGTGATTCCCCGCCGTTTGCATTCTAGGAGGAACGCATCGTTGTATCGGCTGAAACCATAATACGCGCACAAATTCAAAACCGAGACGCCCTGCAGATCCGCCTCTTTAAAAACCGGGGTAAGCTCGTGGGTGGATATTTCATAAAAACGAAGCGCATACCCGGCCTTTTGATAGCTTGCAAGCACCGTTTCACACGTATAAGCGGGCACGTAGGCGATTTTTAGGCTATCGGTGGGTGAGTTCTCGATGCATGCAATATCAAGCAGACACGCATACAAGGCGCAACGGCCGGACATGAAAAACCGGGTGTCGGTGCCATATCCCTGCAAGAAATCCGTCCGCCGTGGGGAGGGGAGTTCCAGTGGGAACATCCCCCCTATACGTATCATGTTCATTAAAAAGACCTGATGGTCTGTGCATCAATCCGTATAAGCAGCTCTTTTGCCAGCTGCACGGCCGCCTGGACATCAAACAGAGTGCTTATTCCATAATGGGTGTGGGCATAGCGTACAGGCACCCCAATGACTATCGCCGGAATCCCGTCATTCGACAGGTGGATAGGCGCTCCATTGGTCGCGCCAGCTCCCCGCACTGCTTCCTGCACAGGAATCCCCAAGACTTGAGCCAAGTCCAAGGCATATCGCTGGAACCGGGGGTTGGTGATCATCCTTGCATCGATATGCCTAAGCATCGGACCCTTCTTCAAACATGTCTGCGCCTGATACGCAGGGACCACGGTATCGTCAGCAGGACACCCCTCGAAGACAATCGCCAAGTCGGCCTTGATGGTGTTGGCGCTGACTATAGAACCACGTGTGCCAACCTCCTCCTGGCTTGAGAAATCTCCAACCAGATTCACCTGCAGCTCTGTGCCTTGCAGTTCTTTCATAGTTGCCAGCACACCCGCACAGCCGATACGGCAGTCGAAAGCCTTCCCCATCAGAACATCATGCCGCTCATCATATGTGCACATTACGTCCGGCACAACAGGAGCCGCGATACCGATGTGATAGTCATTTCTCACCTCATCGCTGCTGCTTGCCCCTACATCCAGCACCAGATGGGTGATGTCCAACGGCGCATTCCGTTCGGCCTCGCTCATGAAGTGCGGAGGTTTGCTGGCCACCACGGCAGGTACATATACTCCATCCTTATTGAGAATGCGAACCATATGCGCCGGAATGTTGGAAGGTATCCAGCCCCCGATGGTGATGAACTCCAGCATCCCATCCGGACGGATGGCCTTGACCATGAACCCGACCTCATCTGTGTGGGCATTGAGTTGAACTATCGGCAGACCCTTTCGATTCTCCTTTCGGTACAGATACAGATTGCGGATGCGATCCTCTTCGAAGGATCCAAGATCCTTCCCTTCCTCCCGTATGACCGCGAGTACTTCGTCCTCAAACCCGCTGATACCATTCGCATCGCTGATGCGCTTGATACTTCGCACTAGGTCTTGTGTGTCCATGTTCTCCACCTCTAAATCCAATTTAGATAATCAGAACACCCAAGGGGAATGTGTAATTCCCCTTGCGTGCATGTAATGTGAGATAACCGGAAAAACTACTTGGAGACCTTTACAGTTTCCAGTCTGTGATACCCAATCGGGTCGAGGATGAAGCCTTCAACCTTCTTGTTTGCACCAGCAGTGATAGCAGTGTAGATGATAGGAGCATTGTTAGCGATTTTCTTGAGGGTGAGGGCCAAATCCTTGTAAGCTTGTACGCGGACTGCGAGATCAGCGCTGGTCTTGCCGAGCATGACCAAACGGTCGACTTCCGCATCTGCGATGAACGAACGGTTGCCGGGTGCGCCCTGCTGGGAACTGTGCTCCAGCGAGTAATAGGTGTAGTCAGCGTCTTTGGTGGAGGTTACCCAACCGAAATACCCCATGTCGTGCTCGCCTGCGGTGGAACGGCTGATGAAGGTACCGAATTCCATAACCTCAACCTTGACAGTGATGCCGATCTCACGAAGCATTTCCTGGATAGCCTGGCACATCTCAACACGGGTCTGGTTGTTGTTCACCCACAGGGTGCATTCGAAACCGTTCGGATAGCCGGCTTCGGCAAGCAACGCTTTGGCTTTGGCGGGACTGTATTCCCACACACCGGTAGAATAGTAGCCGAATACCGCGGGGGCGATGATCTCATCGGCGGGGGCACCGGTTCCACTGTTCACGGTATCCACCAGCAGCTGCCGGTCGATAGCCATGTTGATGGCCTGACGTACCTTCTGGTTGTCGAAGGGTGCTTTGCGCATATTGAACGAGATATAGAAACAGGTGAGGGAGGGAGCTTCGAACAGCTGGAGATTCTTGTTTTCCTTTACGCGCTTGAGGTCGGAAACCAGGATGTCGTAGGAAATATCAAGCTCGCCAGTCTCAAGAGCGATGGTTCTCTGGGCAGCTTCGGGGATAACCTTCACCACCAGATTCTTGGTTTGGGGAGCACCCTTGTAATACGCGTCAAATGCTTCAAGCCGGGCATTGTCGCTCTGGGCCCAGGAGACGAACTTATACGGACCGCTTCCAATCGGCTTGGTCTTGAGGATATCAGGATTGGCAGAGACATAATCCTTGGGAACGATGGCGGCGAACGGTACCGCGAGGTTGCTCAGAGTGGGTCCGTAGGGAGCCTTGGTGGTGACCAAAACCGTGTAGTCATCCTCGATCTTGACTTCCTTGATGAAATCCACGATGTAGGAGACCGAAGCGCTGGCGATGGCGCGGTCAAGAGAGAACTTGACGTCATCGGCTTTAAGCTCTTCGCCATTGTGGAATGTCAGGCCCTTGCGGATGAAGAACCGGTACGAAACTGGAGAGACCACTTCCCATTTCTCAGCAATCTGAGGAACGATATCGCCAGTTACGGGATCGGTATCCACCAGGGTGTCGAAAATGTGGTTGGTCACAGCGACTGCGGGAGTCTCTTTTCCAATATGGGGGTCGAAGGATGTGACATCCGCACCTTGACCGATGGTGATGGTGTCCTTGTAGCCGGTGACGGCACTCTTGGTGCTTTCAGTGGCTCCACCAGCGAACAGCACAGTGCTGCACAACAGGACGAGTAGCAGGGTCAGCATTTTTTTCATGTTCTTTCTCCTATTTTTACACAGCTTCTTTGGTAGAAGCGGTGATTTACACCAACGTACAGGCGACAAAATGTCCGGGAGCGACTTCCTTTAAAGGAATATCATGTTTTGTACAGGCCTCACTTGCATAAGGACACCGCTTTGCGAATCTGCAACCCGGTTGCGGATTGATGGGACTGGTCAGCTCACCCTGGAGCAACACACGATCGACGGCATAATCAGGATCGGGTACAGGAATGGCCGAGAGCAGGGCTTGTGTATACGGATGCAAGGGTTTTTCAAACAGCACCAACGAAGGCGCCATCTCTACCATCTGCCCCAGATACATCACCACAATATTGTTGGAAAGATGCTTCACCACCGATAGGTCATGGGTGATGAACAAGTACGTGAGTCCCAACTCATCCTGCAAGTCTTGCATCAGATTGAGAATTTGCGCCTGGATGGAGACATCGAGCGCCGATACCGGTTCGTCACATACCACAAACTTCGGGTCGAGGGCCAATACCCGGGCGATTCCGATACGTTGTCTTCTCCCTCCGTCCAGCTCATGAGGATAGCTGTTGACCAATTTAGCGGAGAGTCCCACAAAATCCATTAATTCGGTTACCCGCTTGCGTAGCTCTACCCCTTGTTTGCGGGTAAAGAGCTTTTGGATAAGAAGACTTTCGCCGATGGTCTCGCTCACTGTCATGCGGGGATTAAGTGATGCGAACGGATCTTGGAAGATAATCTGCATATCACGCCGGAGCGCTTTCATTGCATGTGCATCCAGGCCTGTCACTTCTTGGTCTTCAAAGAAGATTTTCCCATCGGTTGGTTCGTGCAGTCGCAGGATGGTTCTTCCCAAGGTTGATTTTCCACAGCCTGATTCGCCCACTACGCCCAAAGTTTCTCCCTTGTGTATGGAAAAGCTGACATCGTCCACCGCATGTAATGTCCCTTTGTTCGTATGAAAGTATTTTTTCAGGTGCTCCACCCGCAGCAAAGGTCTCTTGATGGTATCATTCATGGTTCACCTCTTGTTCGGCCAGGACGCAGCGGACCTGATGGGTATCGCTGAGGGTATAGATCGCAGGCACACCACGCGTGCACACATCGCTAGCATACTGGCACCTTGGAGCGAAAGCGCAGCCAGGCGGCAGGTCGGTAGGGTCGGGCATCAAGCCCTTGATGGGGCTGAGCCGTCGCACATTCTTGGTCAACGATGGTATGGAGCCCAGCAAGCCCTTGGTATAGGGGTGTTGTGGACGCTTGAAGATATCCTGCAAAGTACCCAGTTCAATCACCTGTCCGGCATACATGATTGCCACGCGGTCGCAATTCTGCGCGACTACGCCGAGGTCATGGGTGATAAGCAGCATGGCGGTGTTCAAACGGCTCTTTAAAGCTGTGATCATGTCCAGCACCTGCGCTTGGATGGTGACATCCAAAGCTGTGGTGGGTTCATCGGCAATCAAGAGCGTTGGATTGCAGGCCAAGGCGATGGCGATGATGACGCGCTGCTTCATCCCCCCGGAAAACTGATGGGGATATTCATGACTGCGGTCGGCAGGGATTCCCACCATCTCCAGCATGTCGCACGCCTGCTGGTACATCTCTTCCTTGCTCGCGTTCTTGGTGTGGGCTTCCACGACTTCCATAATCTGGTCCCCCACGGGCATCACCGGATTCAGGCTGGTCATGGGATCTTGGAAAATCATGGAGATGGAATTGCCGCGGATGGCACGCATCTGATTCTCATTCAGGCTGAGCAGATCGGTTCCTTCGAACAAAATCCTACCTTGCTTGATTACGCCCGGAGGCGAGGGGATCAGACGCAGGATACCCTTGGCCAAGGTGGTCTTGCCCGCGCCGGTTTCTCCCACCAGTCCGAGGGTCTCACCCTTTTTCATGGTCAGGGAGATTTCATTGAGCGCGTGCACAATTCCGTCTTCTGTCTCGTAGTGTATGGTGACCTTCTCGATAGACAACAACTCATCTGATGGCTTCATAGGGCCTCCTAATTCTTCAACCGAGGATCAAGGGCATCCCTCAGGCCATCGCCCATGACATTCAGCGCCAGGATGGTGATCATGATCCCCAAGCCGGGAATGACGGTGATGTGCCAGCCTTCCCGGATGTAAGCCCGAGCCGAGGAGAGCATCGAGCCCCATTCGGGTGTCGGTGGTTGTATGCCCAGTCCAAGGAAGGAGAGCCCTGCGATGGAGAGGATGGCCCCGGCGACTCCGAGGGTGGCTTGCACGATAAGGGGTGCCATGGAGTTGGGCAGGATGTACTTGAAAATGATGCGTGAGTCGCTTGCGCCCATGGCTCGAGCCGCTTCGATGAATTCCTGGTCTTTGATGGTGAGCACCGAGGCACGCACGGTGCGGGCGAAGGTGGGGACATAGCTGATGGCGATGGCTATCAGCACGTTGGTCAAGCTGGTTCCCAAGGCTGCCACGATGGCGGTTGCCAAAAGCATCGAGGGAATCGCGAGCAGCACATCCATGAAACGCATGATGGCATTGTCTGTCACCTTCCCGTAATATCCAGCGATCGCTCCCAGCAACCCTCCCGCGATAGTGGACAGCGCGATGGCGATGGTTCCCATGAACAATGAATAGCGGACCGCCCAGATCATCCGCATGAATATATCACGTCCGAATTCGTCCAAACCGAAAATATGGTCTTTGCTAGGCCCTTGCAGCCGCATGCGGAGGTTCTGCTTGATGACATAGTTGTTGTAGACCGCATTATCCGTCGCCAAGTCGATGACGATGGTTGAGAGCGCGATCAGGACCAAGGAGCTCAGCACGATCATGCCGGTCAGGGCCAGTTTGTTCTTCTTAAAACGTCTCCACGTTTCCGTGGCGAGCGTGCGTTGTTTCTTTACGACTGGAAGTTTCATGCCACCACCCCTTTTCTGCGTTTCGCGGGTCCACCGTACTGGCTCTTGATCCGGGGATCCAAGAACGCATAGAGGATGTCGACCAGGAGATTGACAAACGAGAACATCACCGCCATGAAGATGACCGAACCAAGTACCATGGGAATATCCTTGCTGGTGATGGAGTCAACCATCAACCGTCCCAGACCGGGCCACGAGAAGATGGTCTCGGTGAGCATCGCGCCTCCCAGCAGATGTCCAAACTGGAGGCCTACCGCGGTAACGATTGGGATGAGCGCGTTTTTGAGCATGTGTTTGTTGGTTACTTGCTTCTCCGTGATTCCCTTGGCCCGCGCGGTGGCGATATAGTCCTGGCGGATGACTTCGAGCATGGAGGAGCGGGTCATGCGCACCACGGTAGCGGCGACTCCGGTTCCAAGAGTCAAGGCAGGAAGGACCAAGGAGCGCAGCAGTGGAAAAAATCCTTGTCCCATACCTTGCGACGGCAACCATCCCAATTTTAGGGCGAATAGGAGGGATAGCAAGAGCCCCAACCAGAAGTTGGGCATGGAAACACCCACCAACGAAAGCACCATGGACGAGTTGTCCATAAACGTGTACTGCTTTTTAGCCGATAGGATTCCTACCGGAATACCGATGATGAGGGCGACGATGATACCCGCGACCGCCAGCATCGCGGTATTCGGAAACTTATCCCACACCTGGCCCGCCACCGGAATCTGGTTTCTATAGGAAAGGCCTAGGTCTCCACGGAGCAGGTTGCCCATATAGGTCGCATACCGGACGAGCAGGGGCTTGTCCAGTCCCAGCTCGATCCGTTTGAGCGCAAGGGCCTCTCCGCTTGCTTGGTCACCAAGGATGATAGCCGCAGGGTCGCCTGGGGTAAGGGACATGATGAAGAACACGATAAAGGTGACACCGAACAATACTGGGATCATCATGACCAATCGTCTCAGAATATATTTTCCCATAAGATCTCCAATTGGATAGCACGTGCGAAATGCGGTCGGATCAGGTGTATTGCGCGAATTTCCCGCCAAGTATGGCGATGGTGAGAATCATATGGAACACATCGTCATAGTTGTCCGAGACGTACTGAACCGTCCGGCCGCCGGTCCGTTTGATACCAGGCACAATGGCGACCGCATCGGTAATCACCGTCGTGGCGAGATCTACTTCCAGGGTAACTGCACCCTCAAGTTTCTTGATCTGCCGGGCATGCTTCCCATCTAAGAAAGCCTGTACTTGGGTCTCGAAATTTTGCTTGACCTTCTCTGGACTATACATTTTGGCGGTGTATCGGCCCAAACCTTCCTTGGTCCGCACATAGGGGACATCTAAAAAGCCCTTCAACTGTGATTCCAGGACATCATCTCCGCTTACCAGCGCTATCGGGACACCGAACATGCCGGCAAAGTAGGCATTTATCTCCACTTCCCCGACTTCCTGTCCGTTCAATCGCACGCGATAGATGCAGGAGGAGGAGTAGGAGTGGTCCATCCCTCCGTTCAGTGTCCCTATGCTGGCATGATAGCCGATTAGGAACACTGCGTCGAACGTCTCATCGAGCCCTTCCATCATGTAGGAATGTCGCGGATAGCCTTTGACATGGGTCACGCGGGGGTCGCCAAAGGAACCGAACACAAGATTTTCTCCTCTGCTGTGGGAATCACAAATGCAGATTTCCTCGATATCCGCGCCTTTGAGCAGTGTATCGATCACATAGGTGAGCTCCTGCTTTAAAAGAGATACGCACCAGGCTTCCTTGGTGGTCATCTCGTTCCAAGAAGAAATACCCTCGATACCTTCCATGTCCGTGGAGATGAAAATTTTCATTTCGATCCTTCCTTATGGGTTTTGATGAATGAATACCCTCGTTTTTCAATATCAACTACTGTCTTCATCTGAGCCACCAGGTTCTCCTCGCTGTTGAGCAACAGCAGGTTGATGAACACTTGGATAACCGCGATCATGCCGACATAGGAGTTCGTCAGCAGCAGTGAGTTGTTCTCGCAACGGACCACTGCGTCAGCGGTCGCATACAGTGGGCAGGCTGCTGAATCCGTGAACAGGAACACCTTCGCGCCGATTTCTTTCGCATGGGATCCAACTTGAATTGCTTCGGGTGAGTAGGGTGGCATGGTCATGATGAACAAGCAATCTGTGTTCTCCATGCTTCTCAACCTAGGGCTGTAATCGCTCACAGAGCCGGATATTGTATGTACTTCCTTGATCTGCATGCACACCAGGGCGTATTCAAACAGTTGCATGATGTTCTTGCTCACACCAAAGCCGCTGACAAAGATCCGGTTGCTTTGGAACACGCCGTCCACCATGCCCAGCAAGGACTGGAGGCTTAGATCGTTCAAGGTTTTGGAGAGATTGTTGATTTCGTTGTCGGCAAGCTTCTGTAGCTGCTTCTTAGCTGGCAGGAGGTCCAGCTCGTTGAGCGCTACATCGGGATCGCTTTTCAGTTTGGTCTTCACCTCATCCTGAACCGTCTCCCTAAACTGCTTATATCCTTTGAAACCCAAGGCTTGCGTATAACGCACCAAGGAGGCGTTGCTCACACCGATGCTCTTGCTCAGCTCATGCACAGAGGTGAACCCAATGGAATCGTAGTTCTCCAACAGCCATCGGCCGATGACTTGAAAAGAGGGGGATATGTGTGCCAAGGTCTCACGAACACGTTCTTTTACCATGCCATCCCCCTTTCCCAAGTCCGTCGAGGTACCTTCCCACTGATGCCTTACGTGATGTAATAAAAAATACCTCAACTTGAAATAGTTTAACAAATATTACAGTAATATGCACTAAAAATTGCATAATTTTGCAAAAATAATTTAAACTGATGTAATGTATGTGTTTGTTTATGGATGTGGTTTGGCGCAGATTCGTGCCAGGCACCAAATTGCCCGCCCCGGTCAATTTGGTGCCTGGTGTGGAAAAAGTTGCTGGAACCTAAAACACAGGGTAAAACACAGTGTAGGTGCACATTCTTTCCAAGGGCAGCTGAAATCCTATAACTAAGATTGTCCTTATCAACGTGCTCTTCCTTGCAGAAAAACTACTGATTTCGCAAGGCGAGCTCCATTGATTTCAGATATGCTTTTGAAGTTACGGTCGACCCGGAAACCGCATCCACCGTTAGACTCTGAGTTTCCATGACTCTGGCAAAGATTGCATTAGAAGTCTCTGATATTGCAAACCTTACATCTTTAACGATAGAGATCGCGGTAATCGCATGATCAACCACAGTCACTTGTAGAGTGTTCTTCCATCTCTCGCAATCATAGGTGCCACTATAGACACCGTCAGCAATAGTGGACAGATCCACCTCATGAATCTGAAGCGCCATGACCTCATCAAGACCCCTCGTAAGTGAAAGCAACACACAGGAACTCGCCATGAGAATTGTGCATAAGACAATACATACAATGATTACGGGTTTCATCCAATTTTTCCTTTCTCCATGGTACAGGTTGATAGAACAGTGATAGAAGATTTCGCAGCTTGAACGCTACATGGTTATGTTCAATGTGCAGGAAGTATCTTCCATAAGCGTGCTTTCCAGCCGAATGGTTGCTGTTTTTCCCTGGCTGGTGGCAACCGAGTTGATCATGGCTGCCATGGGATCTATGCACCAACCATGACAGGGGGAGGCTCCACCCATTCTTTTAGAGAGGGCGCATAATTTGCAGGTGGTTGCAATGGCCCGATATCCATCGGTGGAGTGTTCCACCTTCCAATTGGCGCAGCCGAACAGATTGGTCAAGCGTTCGAAGATCTCCTCCACCGAGCCAATCCCCAGTTGTTGGATCATGTACGGGGCGGTCTGCGCCTGCCGGATTTCCTTTTTTGCCACAATCGCGGGCAGTTGTCCAAGACTGTCGTAGAAATTCACGGATTCGGCGATCGATGCCGCATACACGTTCTGTAAAAATGCGAGTTGCTTTTCTTTTTCCATTTACTACTCCTTTTCTAACTTTACTTAACGTTCGTTAGGTTATTATGGCAAATTTTTTTATCCCTCTACCCAAGCACGATAGAAAGCTCCTCTCGGATTTCCTTCTCGGTCATGGTGCGGTTTTTCACTACAATACTCTCTATAAGATTCTCGAGCAGATGCATCAGCGTCCGGACGATGGTCTCCGCTTTGGAAGGGTCCTTGAGGTGGGGGAAGATCAATTGGTAATGCCGGGGTATGATGGAAGCTTCCCAGGCCTCCATAAGCGCAAGCAGCTCCTCATCACCATCAAAAGAGAGGTAGACCTTGATTCCAAGACGGTAGATCTTTTTCTCATATTCACTGAGATTCATGATATTGAGGATGAAACGGGTATAGAAGTCCACGATGTCTTTTGTATCCAACCGCGCGGCTTCACGCTTCAGGATGGCAAAATAATCATTCTTGATAATCTCGTGGAACAAGTCCTTTTTGCTTTTAAAGTAGTAGTACACCATGGGAATGGAGCATTCTGCTTCGCTTGCTATGGTTCTGATGGTGGTGCCATGGTAGCCATTGCGATTGAAGTTATCCACAGCGATTCTTTTGATGATGGGCTTCAGGTCCTGGTCGGTCATTGTCCCTTCCTACTTATCTAACGTACGTTAGGTATAATCCTTTCATAAACCTTTGTCAAGATTTTCTCTGGAAAGGGTTGTGGAAAATGTTGCCGTAGCCAAAACTATCCGGGCGCCCCCTTGGGCTTTCGCCCTCGGATCCCGTCGCCGCTCCCGCTCTCTTTTAGCCCTGCTAAAAGAGGAGCTCCGCTCTACCGGTGGCGCTATGTGCCGCGCAGGTTCGTGCCAGGCACCAAATTGCCCGCCCCGGTCAATTTGGTGCCTGGTGTGGAAAAAGTTGCTGGAACCTAAAACACAGAGTAAAAAAAACTGAGTACCCTACAAGATATGAGGAGTACTTATACTTCTGTGGATTGCACCTTGCTGGTAGACTGGATATGGTTATCAGTGTCTAAGGAGAAAATCTATGAACACCCTGCCAAAGAACGAACACCCCACACCCCAGTTCATGCGAACCGATTGGATAAATCTGAATGGAGAGTGGACCTACACCATCAACATGAGGCCGCCTTATTTCTCGGACAAGCAATCATACAACCAAGAGGAGAAGAGCAAGGGCTTCGACAAAACCATTCTCGTACCCTTCGCCCCCGAGAGCGAGTTGTCCACAGTGGCCTATAAAGACCTCATATTCAGCATTTTCTACCACAGAACCCTCGAAATACCACGCTCCTTCGCTAATAAGAAGATTCTCTTGCACTTTGGTGCGGTTTTCTACCACTCAGACATCTTTATCGATGGTCGGCAGGTTGGGTTCCATGACGGTGGCAGCACGCCTTTCACCATCGACCTGACCGCCTATGTCACTCCCGGCAAGAGCAGCGACCTCGTGGTGAAAGCGACCAGCAATCTCCAGGATGGAAGTATCCCATCGGGAAAGCAAAGCAGCTTTCTGCAATCGTATAAATGCTTCTATACCCGCACCACCGGAATCTGGCAGACCGTATGGATGGAAGCTGTCGATCCCCACGCGCTTGCCGATGTGCAGATGGCTTGCGATATCGATGCGAAACAGCTCAGCCTCACCCCCCGGTTCCATGCCGTAGCCGAAAACATGAGGTTTTCCTGCAAGGTGATTGCCGCGGACGGGACGCAGGTCGCCTCATGCCAAGGAAACGCGAAGGAAGGAGCTCCCATCACCCTGGCGATTCCTGGGATGAAGCTCTGGGATTATGAGAGTCCCTACCTCTATACACTGCAATTCGCGGTGCTGATCGATGGAGTTGAAATAGACAGGGTATCCTCATATATGGGGATGAGGCACGTAGCTATCAAGGGCAACCATGTGTATCTCAACCACAAGAAAATCTACCAACGGTTGGTACTCGACCAAGGATACTACCCCCAAAGCCAATGGACCTCGCCAGATGACGCCACCTTAAAGCACGATATCCTGCTGGCGAAGGCCGCGGGATTCAACGGCGCCCGCCTGCATCAGAAAGTATTTGAACCAAGATACCTCTATTGGGCAGACGCCCTAGGCTATCTGTGCTGGGGGGAGAGTCCCAGCTGGGGATTGGAATATAATGAGGAAGGACTGCCTGCGCGTAATTTTCTCAGCGAGTGGGCGGAGATCCTTCAAAGGGACCGCAACCATCCCAGCATCATCACCTGGACGCCTTTGAACGAGACCTTCAGATTCACCAACCCACATGCGCATAGAAGACTGCATCGGGACGCGTACAACCTCTGCAAGATGCTGGACGCATCCCGTCCGGTGAATGACAGCAGTGGGTACGTGCACTTTGTGACCGACCTGTGGACAGTGCATGCGTATGACCAGGACCCGGCCAAGCTGGCAGCTAAATTCGCCCTCAAAGACGGCAAGCCCTTTCGGAATTTCCCCGCCTTCGAAAGTGAATACGCAGGCCAGCCCTATCTGGTTGATGAATATGGCGGGATTAAATGGGATCCGGCGACTCAGTTGGACCAGGAACTCGTCGTAGGGCAGAACCTTGTCTCCTGGGGATACGGAGAATCGCCTAAATCCTTAGAAGAGTTCTACGCGCGGCTGGAGGCTTTGACCGATGTGGTCCTCGCCCTGGATCATGCCTGTGGTTATTGCTATACGCAGCTAACTGATGTAGAACAGGAGAAGAACGGCATATACTACTACAACCGGGAGCCGAAGTTCGACCTAGAGCGGATCAACCGGATCTTCTCAAAGGTCCCCGGAGGGTATTGATACCTTTCATTCCTAGAAAGTGAGGAGCACGGGTGCAACGCAAAGGATTATCCTTACAAAGCAAAATCTTCTTGATGACCATGTTGGTAGCCTTGCTGGTCATGGTCATCTCCCTGTTCTTCGTCTATCGTCAAGTTGTAGCCATCATCGAGCGCAATGCCCTGCAATATATGAAAGGCATCATAGGCAACAATTCAGCTGAGCTTGATGCCATGCTGGAGGACACCCGGGGCATGACTCTGACGGTCGCGATGAATCCTGTGGTTCTGGAGGCGTGCACTCAATCCTTTTTGGAAGCATCCTACGATTGGTTCCTCCAGAAGAAGGCGGTCGATGGATATCTAGCCAATCTGGTTATGAACAAGGAGTATATCTCCCAGCTCGCTATTTTCAGCATCAATGGGAATGTCTTCCAGTCCGGGGGAAGCTTATTGTTGAAAGGGCAGATGAAAGAGGCTTGGATGGAAGGGGTGTTCGATACACTATCCCCGGTACTCCATTATTTCCCAGATGAGCGGCGTCTGGTCTATTCACGGGCTTTTTTCGCTGATAAACAGCCTTTGGCTGTCGTGGTTGCCGAATTGGACTACTCATACCTTGCCGCAAGACTATTCTCGTTCACCTCGCCTGACCAGCTGTACATCTCCACCTACCTTTCAGGGCAGCTGCTTTTTGATAATGCCATAGCCCATCAGTATCCAATCGCCTCGGTTGATATCGCCAATGCGATCATGGAGGAAAAGGAGGGCGGGAACCCTTATTCCAGACAGATTAAGAAAGAAAACCTGGTGCTCGTGCACCCCGGGCAGACTGAAGGACTAACCACCATCGGCATAATTTCCTATCGTGTGTTGATCGGGGATGCACTGAAATTCCGCACCACCGTCTTATGGATCATCTTCAGCTCGCTTCCGTTGATCTTCCTTGCCTCCTGGTGGCTGTCCAGGCGATTGTACCGCAACATCTCCGCGTTGAGAAAAAGCATGCATGAGGTGAGTAATGGGAATCTCCATATCCGTTCCACAGTGGTGTCCCACGATGAGATTGGCGAGATGTCCGGCGTGTTCAATACGATGATGGACCAGATCGAGTCCTTGATGGAACAGATAAAGACCACGGAGAAACAGAAACGGGAGAGTGAGTTCGCTGCTCTGCAGTCTCAGATCCAACCTCATTTCATCTACAACACCATCAACAGCATGAAGTATTATGCGCATTTGAAAGGGGTGGTGGAAATCGAGATTGTGGCTACTGCGATTGTGGAGCTCCTAAGGGCGGTTATCGGAACAGGTGATGAATTCATCCCGTTGTCGCAGGAGATCCACTACATCAAGCAATACTTGCTCATCCAGCGGTTCAAGTATCAGCAGGATTTCGAGATAGTGTGGGAGATAGATGAAACCCTGAAAGATCACAAGATCCCAAAACTTTTGCTTCAGCCAATTGTGGAGAACGCTCTCATCCACGGAATCGCGAATAGGAAGGACGGATGCATCACTATCAAGGCCTATGCTTTGGATGATGGGGTCCACATCACCGTAACGGACAATGGGAAAGGCATTCACAAGGAAGCTTTGGACCGTCTGGTGCGGAAGGTTTCAAAAGACACGTATCATATGAGCAGTGTCGGTATCTCAAATGTGTTCAGCAGGATCCATATGATCTATGGCGAACCCTATACCGGGAATATCACCAGCTATGTGGATATTGGGACAGTAGTGGAGTTGGTGCTGCCGTTATGAATATCCTGCTGGTTGATGATGAGATCCTTGCGATTCAATATATCGCGGGACTTTTGGACTGGGAGAGCTATGGGTACCATATCTGTGCGGTCGCACATAGTGTGGCTGAAGCAAAAAAGATCCTTGAGGAACAAGAGGTCAACATCGTCATTTTCGATGTCTTCATGCCGGAGGAGAACGGTGTGGCGCTCTGTGCATATATCGCAGCGCGCTATCCCCATATCGGCATGCTCGCCCTGAGCAGCTATGATACGTACGACTTTGTGCGTGAGATACTGAAGAACGGTGCGCATGACTATATCCTGAAGCATCGGGTGAATGGAGAGCTGCTGCTGTCCTCGTTAAAAGCAATTGAAGGCACCTTGATCCATAACCCCATGAAGAAGCCACCGAAGCCAATGGCGGATATCGACCTTGGCAGTGGGAAGGACGCTCCGCCGGTAAGCCACCAGCTGGCCCTTTCCCTGGAGCAGCAAAAGCATATGCTTGGCGTTCTGGATAAAAAGGACCTCCCGGGGTTCGCCCGGATTCTTGCCGCTGTGTATGCAGGTGAAACCATGGGCTCCACCACTTCGCGCTTGATGATCACCAAGGAGATCCTCGACTTCCTCGCGGATTTCGCTGTGAAATATGATCTCTCCTTCAACTACGAAGAGCTGGTAAGGGAGCTTATGACGATTGTGGAACAGCAGGACAACCAGGCGTTGGTGTCCAGTCTTGTCGCCATGTATGAACAGCTTTTAGGTTTGCTTCAACAATCCAGCGGCTCCCACTACGTTCAGATGGCCTCGTCCTATATCGATCGATTGTACTTCAAGAACATCTCCTTGGAGAAATGTGCCAAAAGCATCGGGGTGAATGCGTCCTATCTCAGCCGGATTTTCCATCACGAGATGAAGATCACGTTCTCCAAGTATCTAAGTCTCGTGCGGATACGGATGGCCAAAATGAAGATCCTGAAGGGGTGTCCCTTAAAACAGGTGGCCAGTGAGTGTGGATTTGTCAATTACAACTACTTTTTTAAGGTATTCAAGGATGTGGAAGGAATTACCCCATTGGGATACATGGAACAGGAGTTGGGTAAAAAAAACTGAGTAATCGATACATATTGCTGAGTATATGTTTTACTTCTCATGAATGCACCATGGTACAATTTTTTCAGAAAAGGAGAAAACGCTATGAAAAGATCGGTATTGGTAGTATTCATGCTTGTCGCGCTGTTGTTTTCACTCTCTGCGGCAGGGAATAAGGAAGCCGTGGCTCCAGCGGCACCTGCGAAGTCGGTGCTTGGTTTGAACGCTACAGGATTCCCTATTGTCACACAACCCGTCTCACTCACGGTATTTGGCGCACGGGACCAGAACCAGGCGGAGTGGAAGAACGTGAGGATGCTTCAAGAGTACGAGAAGCGTTCCAACGTTCAGATGGTGTATCAGGAAGTTCCCTCCCAGGGATATGATGAGAAGAAGAGTCTGCTCTTTGCCTCCAATGATCTTCCTGATGTGTTCGTCCGCGCCCAATTGTCCAAAGTGGAGATAGCCAAGTATGGCATGGAGAGCGGGCAGCTGATTCCGCTTAATGACCTGCTTGCGAAGTATGCTCCCAATTTTATGGCGATCATGGCCAAGTACCCTACAATCAAGGCCTCCATCACCAGCGCTGATGGCAATATCTATGCGCTTCCGGAATTGGATTTGAGCAATACGGGACGCATGGGATTCAAGCAGTGGATCAACAAGGAGTGGCTGGCGAAACTTCAGCTGAAGGCTCCCACCACCACCGATGAGCTCGTCACGGTTCTTCGCGCTTTTAGGGACAACGATCCAAATGGAAACGGTCTGAAGGATGAGATTCCACTTGGCATCCGCGAAGCGAGTTCCATTTATGTCCTTGGCGGGGCTTTCGGTCTTCAAAACCAGATGAAGGACACCATAAACATCGTCGATGGTAAGATCCATTTCTGGCTGAAGGATGATAAATTCAAGAGCTATCTCCAGTTCCTCAATCAACTGTATGAGGAAAAGCTGCTTTGGAAGGATTACTACAAGCGGGACTTGCCTTCCTGGAGATCCAATCTTTCGAACGCGCTCTTCGGCGCCTTCTACATGCCCTATAGCGATGTATTCTTGAAGGTTGAGAATCAGTTCACCGGGTACACTCCCATAGTCGGCCCGTATGGAGACCAGTTGTGGAGTGATGCGAACTCCGGTGTCCTGGCCGTGGGTGCCTTCGCGATCAGCAACATCTGCAAGAATCCTGAAGTGGCTATGCGTTGGGTGGATTATTTCTACTCCGAGGAAGGTTCGCTCTTCTTTAGATATGGTATCGAAGGCGAGACCTATAAACTGAACGAACAGGGAAATCCGGTCTTTATGGATTCCATCCTCAAGGATCCCAAGGGCTTCATGACTGCTTTGGGTCAGATCAACTTGGTTCCTGGTGGTGGATTCCCGCAGGTGATCACCAACGACACCGATGGTGTGGTGGCTTCCGCCCTTACCAAGGAAGTCTCGGCGATGATGGTTCCGTATCTGCCCGAGAAAGTGTATCTGCAGCCGAGTTTCACGCAGGAGGAATCGGAACAGTACGTGGCTATCGTGCAGGATATGTACAAGTATCGTGATGAAGCGGTCACCAAGTTCATCCTAGGCGAATGGGACTTCAACAAATGGGATGAATACCGCGCCACGTTGGATAAGATAGGTTTGCCAAAGCTGGAGAAATTGTACCAGCAGGCCTTCGATCGGTTGTAGAAAACGTTGTTTTTCCGCATAGGTTTCCTCTTCGGAGGAAACCTATGTGTTTCCCAAGGAGCATGCCATGTCAAAACGAACCTTAAAGCGGATCTATGGAAAACTAGACTTGTTCCTATTGCTGTTGATTCCACTTGCCTGGTATGTGGTTTTCAAATATATCCCTATGTACGGATTGCAGATAGCCTTCCGGAGATTCAATCCCTCACTTGGCATCGCGGCTAGTCCTTGGGCTGGGATGCGCTATTTCAACCAATTTTTCGATTCGTACTACTTCTGGGAGATCATCTACAACACCATCTCGCTGAGCATCTACCAACTGGTGATCGGGTTCCCCATACCCATCGTCCTCGCCTTGTTGATCAACGAGATCCAGAGCAAGCATCTGAAGAAAACAATACAGAACATCACCTACATACCCCACTTCCTGTCGGTGGTGGTGGTGGTGAGCATGCTCAATCTTTTCTCCAATGTCGACTATGGCATCTTCAACCGATTTTTTGGGTTGTTCGGTGCGCCTGCCGTGGATTATATGGCCAAGGCGCAATACTTCCAAACCTTGTTTGTATCCTCCACGGTATGGCAGTCGATGGGATTCAACTCCATCATCTATATCGCGGCCCTCACCGCAATCGATTCAACCCTGTACGAAGCGGCGACCATCGATGGATGCAGCCGGTTTCAAAAGATTCTCCATATCTCCTTGCCAGGATTGTTACCTACTATTCTCATCCTATTCATCATGCGCATGGGAAGTCTAATGGAGATAGGTTTTGAGAAAGTCCTGCTCATGCAGAATCCCATAAACATGAGCAGTAGCGAGATAATCTCCACCTTCATCTATAAGAATGGCATCCAAAAAGGCCAGTTCAGCTACAGTGCCGCAGTCGGGTTTTTCAATTCCATCATCAATTTCGGCTTGCTGGTGATTTCCAACTCACTGGTGAAGAAATTTACAAAAACCAGTCTTTGGTAGGAGCGACCTATGGCAAGACGTTCTTTCACCACTGATGATCAAGTATTCAATAGTGTGGTCAATGTGTTCTCCATCATCACCATCCTCATCGTGCTGTACCCACTGGTCTTCGTGCTGTCAGCCTCCTTCTCGGACCCGGACCTGGTTTTGAAAGGGGAGGTGCTGCTTCTTCCTAAAGGGATCACACTCGAGCCCTATAGAATGGTGCTGCAGAATGAGAAGATCTGGTTGGGCTATCGCAACACCATCGTGTATACCCTGTTGGGAACAGCCATTAATCTCGTGATGACCATCATGCTCGCCTATCCTCTTTCCCGCAAGGACATGCCCTTCCGGCGAGCCATCACGCTTTTCGTCGTCTTCACCATGTATTTCAATGGCGGCATGATCCCCACCTACCTACTGGTGCGGGATATCGGCATCTACGACTCAATCTGGGCGATCATACTCCCTGTGGCTATCACCACCTACAATTTCATCATCGCCAAGACGTTCTTTGAAAACAGCATCCCTCATGAAATGTACGAATCCGCGATGATCGATGGGAGCTCCAATATCAGGACCTTGATCAGCATCGTATTGCCTGTGTCTTCCTCGATAATCGCCGTTTTGATCCTGTTCTATTCGGTTTCCCACTGGAATTCCTATTTCAGCGCGCTCATCTATCTACGTGACGAGACGCTTTTCCCGCTGCAGATTGTGTTGCGTGATATATTGTTGTTGGGACAGACCGAGCAGATGGGGACGAATGAAGTGGGGATGGGGGATAAGATAAAGATGGCCGAGGGGATCAAGTATTCGGTCATCGTCGTTTCCAGTCTTCCTGTGTTGATATTGTATCCTTTTGTACAAAAACATTTTGTCAAGGGAGTAATGATTGGTGCGGTAAAGGGGTAAGCCAATGAGACCGAATATTGTGATTGTGATGACCGACCAGCAGAGACATGATCTGAGAAAAGCAGCCGGCTATCCGCTGGATACCATGCCCTTTTTGGATGCGTGGTCTAGCGGGGGAGTGGATTTCGCACAGGCCTATAGCCCCAACCCCACAAGCATGCCTGCCCGGGTGAGCATGTTCACCGGGAGATATTCCCAATCCCATAGGGTGCGGACGAACCATAACGTGATTGATGCCTTGTACACCGAAGACCTGCTGGACGTGCTCAAGCGGCAAGGCTATGCCACCGCGTTATGCGGAAAGAACCATTCCCACCGCAAGCCCTCGGATTTTGACTATCATGACCTGAATGGACACTTGGGAACCGAAGAGCAGCAGAGTCTCAGGGAGAACGAGCAAGAGCTTGACGATTTTCTCAAGACTTTGAACTTCATCGATTCCATGCAACCTTCCCCGGGAGATGTGACTGCCCAGCTGCCCTACCGGAACGTCAGCTCCGCTCTGCGTTTCGTGGATTCGGTGAAAGCCGAGGGCAAACCGTTCTTCGCGTGGGTGTCCTTTGCCGAACCCCATAATCCGTACCAAGTGCCCGAACCGTATTTCAGCCTGTTTCCACCGGAAAGCCTCCCTCCTGTTGCCACCGGTCCTGCGGATTTGGCTGGCAAGGGTCCTCGGTTCACGTGGATTCGGGGTATTTGGGAAAAAGTCCTAGGACCGGATATCGAGGCGCGCATGCAGAGAGACCGATCCAACTACCTGGGGATGCTGAGGCTGATCGATGATCAGTTCAAACGTTTGATAACAGGCCTTGAGGAACGCGGAGTTCTGGACAACACCTTGGTCCTGTTCCTTTCCGACCATGGCGATTTCATTGGTGAATACGGTTTGGTCCGCAAGGGTCCGGACCTGCCGGATGTGCTGACGCATGTCCCGATGGCTTGGCGTGGTCCTGGAATTGTAAAACAGGGTCGCGTGGAGCAGGTCTTTGTGAATATCGTGGATATCTTCCCAACCATCTGCGACCTGTTGGGTGCACCTGTTCCCTTTGGTGTGCAGGGTAAGAGCATCAGGCCGCTTCTTTCGCACGAAGCCTACAACCCCAAAGAATATGCCACCAGTTATGCTGAAACTGGATTCTCCGGGCTGTATTGGGATGATGAGGACGACCTGACTGTGCAACAGGAAAAAGCGTGTCGTAATTGGGAGACCTTCGACTGTCTCAACACCTGGACCCAGTGTGGCCAAATGCGGATGTTGCGCAAAGGTGCGTATAAAATTCAGCTGGACATGATGGGTAACGGATATCTATACAACCTGGAAACCGACCCGATGGAAGTAAAGAATCTTTGGGATAACGATGCGTCCGTCATGGTTAAAACCGATATGCTGGTTGAATTGACTGCCGCCATGCTACGCGCCTGCGACCCGATTCCGTCACCGCATAGCCGCTATCGGACCAAGCTGCACCCCAAGGGGTTCTGGTTTGATGACGACTGGCGCGCCTCCGACCCTGGTGTACGGTAAACGGGCTGTGGAAAAGGTTCCAGGAACTTTTTCCACACCCAAGCAGGTTGAGATTGGATTTCTGATGGAGTGAGAATCTATTTGCTTTCTGCACCTAACCCTGATACGTGAGTCACCTTACTCTCTCCTTAAGGAATCTTTTTATGAGAAACGTCAGAAAGTACGGGAATGTATGGAATTTGCCGTTGTACCCAATATTTTTTTGCCCAAGCTTAATGCCGTACTTAATGTCCTGATAGGTCTGCTTATCAATCAGCTTATTCAATGATGCAGTAGCTCCATCGTTTGCCTTCACCTCAATCGGAATCAATGATTCAAAATCTCTCACAAAGAAATCCATCTCGAGCGTACTTTTTTCATTCTTGAAGAAATACAGAGGATATCCTTGCTTGACCAACATGTCCCCTACGATATTTTCGTAGATAGCACCTTTATATGTATTGAAGTTTCTGTTGTACCGCAGGTCCTCCTGAGATTCCTCATCAAGAGCTCCAATGAGGAGTCCAGTATCATGAAAGTAAATTTTGAAATTATCAGGATCGTAATTTCCTCTCAAAGGAAGCTCCAATTGGTTCATGCAATAGCATATGTTTACTATTCCAGCATTGCCAAGCCAATCCATCACTCCTGCATATTCCCGGGTTCGGGCACCAGAGGCGACTTTTGAAATCTGGAATTTCTTATTGTCTTTGCCAAGGAAAACCGGAATCTTCCTATACACATTCAAGATTTTCCCTTTATCAAGGCCATCTGCATATTTAGTAATATCCTCTTCATAATCCAGGAGTATCTGCTTTTGGAGTTTCAGAGTCCCGCTATAGTTCTTGTTGATGATGAATGAACGCACGATGGCTGGCATTCCGCCAAGGACCATATATTCCCGGAAGTTGTCAAACATGACCTCGAGTTCAAGTTGGGAAAGCGGAATAGTATCCACCATGTGGGTGAATAGATTATCTATTTGGTTCGACTCGTATCCCTTCGCCCAGAGGAATTCCTCAAAGTCCATGGAATACATTTCATAATCTTCCTTGTATCCCACGCTATTTGATTCAATCTCGTTGTAGTTGATACCCATCAGCGACCCACTGCAAATGACATCGAATCTGCCGTCCTGTTTGAATGGTTTTAAGCTTGTGGCGCAATTGATACAATCTTGCAGCTCATCGAAAAAAATTAGGGTTTGTCCGGGAACGAACTTGAGTTCAGGATTTCGCAATGAGATGTTCTTGATAACCGTATCCACTTCAAAACCATTGTCGAAGATATCCTTGAACTGCTTCTGAATCACAAAGTTAATCTCGATGACATGCTCATACTGTTTGCTTGCAAAGAGTCTGATGGATTTAGTCTTGCCTACCTGCCTGGCACCTTTGACTATCAGTGGCAACCTGTCCGGATTGTGCTTCCATACAACTAGAAAATCATCAATTTTCCTTTTTAGTAAATTCACTATGTTTTCCTTTGAATTTATTCTATCACAGAATTCCAGCCATTTTCAATGATATAATCACAGAATTCCAACATTCTCTGTGGTTAAAAATCACAGAATTCCAGAATGGTGGAAGTTGTCTCCAGGAGCCCTTAGGGCATCCAAAGGGTTCTGGTTTGATGACGACTGGCGCGCCTCTGACCCTGGCAACCGGTAAACGAATCTGGAAAACGGGGCAAAAACTATAAAAATTGCTTGGAAAACGGGTCATAAAATGGAAATAGTCCCCAGGAACCTAATCCCCAACCTCCCTCACAGCCCGAAAACTGAGGTAGCTTTGTCCCTCGGTTTTCCTTTTCGGATACACCCCGCCATGGTAGACGATGATATAGGCATTCCGCTCATCTTTAACCGAAGTATCGGCAGTCCAGTAATAAATGACTTTGGAATGGACATCCCATAGCGGCGTCTCCTTATCGGGTATGCGCTCGTACACGGCCTTCTCCTGCTCGGGGTGCCAGACACCTTTGGCATTCTCCCCGTGGAGCATCATGGACCTCACAGCTTCGTCCACTGTGGGCAATCGCCAGAGGTTCTGCTCCTGTGCCATAATGGTGGTGCCGTCCTCCGATAAATAGGTGCATATGCGTTGGGCTTCGTCCCAGGAGGTTCCTTTATCAGGCCAACCGGGACCTCTCGGAGCCCAAGTAAGCGTCACACCATTGCCTTCCACGATACGCAGGCCGAAGTCATGGTCATTCATTCTTTGGGACACCCGTATCGCATTCGGAATCGAAAGTGCCAGCACAATCGCCAGCGGGATGCCGATAAGCAGACGGTAGGCCCATTTTTTCGGTTGCGGTTCCCCAACATAATAGAGGAGCCCAAGTGCGATGATGGGGATGACGATCATCAGGCCGACCACGCTGAAACTAGCCCCCGAGAAGAACCAGACGCTGAATCCCGCAGCTGCGACATGGAGCGTTAGGCCAATTTTCTTCCATCTCAACGCCACAAGAGCCAATCCCGTAAACACGATGGTGAACAGCAAGTACTGGAAAATCAGCATGAACAGGTTTTCCCACATCGAGGTGGAATACCAACCCTCATGAAAGTTTTCAATCGCACCCCAGTAGGCCCATAAGCTTGATAGGAGCACCGTGAATGATACACCAATCCAGCCAAACACCGCTTTCTTCTGTACCTTCATAGATACAGTATGCCCGCCATCCACCAACTTTGTCACCCCCGTTAACACCCCGGGAGGGCACTTTCCAACCCAAGTGTGAATATCACACCCTCAACCCGAATCTCATATCCCGGGTGGGCCGTCCGGGTCCCCGGCCGTCGCGTACTTCGCGGGTTCCGTCCTACGGACCGGCCTTCGCCGCCGCAGACTCGTGCCAGGCACGAATCTATCACTCCCTACCCATCGAATCAGCGCATAGGAGCGGGGTTTTAAAACGGAAATAGTGCTGGATGTATCGATTTTGCTGATAGATTCGTGTCAGTCACCAATTGCCCCCTTGCTTTCAGAAACAATCGGATTTATCCTATGCTCGTAAAAGAAGATTGCCATTGAGGGTAATACCATGAAAAAATGTGCAAGATACTTTTTACCGGTCGTTTTGATAGTTGTGCTCCTCATATCAGTATCCTGTGAATTGGCGATCATTCAACAATTCACGGTTGTCTACGATGGAAATGGAAATACAGGAGGAACGATCCCTTGCTATGGGGTGACTGCGGCCGCAGGGACATCCTTCGAAGTTGAGGGGAACACAGGCGGGTTGAGCCGCACCGGATATGATTTCGATGGGTGGAACACCAAGCCCGATGGCTCCGGCTACTCCCCCCAGGTAGGGACTTCGTTTGTAATGCCCGCATCCAATCCCAATCAAATGGTCACATTTTATGCTCAGTGGCAACCAAAAAATTATTCGTTGACCTTCGATTCCAATGGAGGAACATGCTCCGAAAACTCCCGCGCCATCACGTATGACCACGCATACGGTACCTTGCCTAAACCAACACGTACTGGCTATAGATTCCTTGGTTGGTTTACATCCATCGATCCCATCGACGGGCAACAGGTGCATGCGCAAACCATACACCAGGTGGCGCAGGATGTGACGGTGCATGCCCAATGGCTGGATTTCGTCGATGCACCGTACACGGTCAATTATTACCTCCAGGACCTGAATACCGAAGGATATGTGCTATTTCAAACTATAACCCTCTATACAACCATTGGAATGACCGCCGTCGCCGAGGAACTCGAATTTGACGGCTTCAGCCTGTTCGAGGCACATCCAAGCCATATCTCCTCCGGAGAGGTGATGGAAACAGGCTTGCTTGAACTGCATCTTTTCTACACCCGAAATATACATACGGTGACCTTCAATAGCGCTGGAGGGACACCTGTCTCACAAAAAACGGTCAGATGGGGGACCCCAGTCCAACTACCAGAGATAGCCCGCACCGGGTACACGTTCGGAGGATGGTGGACATCGCCAGATGGTGGTGGGACCGGATGTGATTCGACGCATGTCGTGACTGATGATATCGACCTGTATGCCAAGTGGACGGCAAACACCTATTCGGTGACCTTCGACATGCAGGGAGGGACCGGAGGAAGTCCCTCCGTGGATGCTACCTATGATTCAACGATGCCAGCTGCGACCGCACCCACGCGGGCGGGTTACCTATTCCGTGGGTACTACGATGCGGTAAACGGTGGTGGAAAGCAGTACTACACCGATGCGATGGCCAGCGTCTGCAATTGGGATAAGCTTGCCGCAACGACTCTGTATGCGTTCTGGGATGAATATGAAGTTGGCGACATAGGTCCCGCGGGGGGACTCATATTCTACGTCAAGGGTTCCTTTTCCGATGGGTGGCGGTATCTCGAGGCTGCCCCGGCAGACATCGCGGTCGATGGATCGGTCTATTTCCACATATTTGGTTTCCATCGCAATACTCCTGCAGGATCATCGGTGTTGGTTGGCACCGCCACTGGAATCGGGACTGGGCAGGCTAACACGACTGCCTTGGTGGCTGCTATGGGAAGTGCTGCGTATACTTCACCTTCCTCCATGGTAGAAACGACAACCGGAGACTACGCGGCGAGGTTGTGCGCGAATCATGTGGTGGAAACCTACGACGACTGGTTCCTGCCCAGCAAAGACGAGCTGCACCAGATGTATCAAAATCTGAAGCTGAACGAATTGGGCGGTTTTTCTGACGGCGCTTATTGGAGCTCATCGGAATACGACGCTACGTTTGCATGGTACATAGCCTTTAGCAATGAAACTATAAGCAATATCTACAAATCCTATACCTTTAGCGTCCGACCTGTGCGGGCTTTCTGATTTGGGTGGCCCGTCCGGGTCCCCGGACCCGGCCGTCGCGTCCTTCGCGGGTTCCGTCCTACGGACCGGCCGTCGCCGCCGCTGCGACTCGTGACTGACACAAATCTATCACTCCCTAGCTATCGAATCAGCGCCTGTGAGCAGGGTTTTTAAACGGAACCGCCACTGGATGTATCGATTTTGCTGATAGATTTGTGCCAGTCACGAAACTATCATCTGTGGAAATAGTATCCGGAACCAAATACACAGAGTGTGTTCCTCACCTATCTCCTATTCGATAGCGGAAGCAGTAGTCACGGTGGTCGTTGATCAGCCCAGCCGCCTGGAGATGCGAGTACACGGTGATGGAGCCGAGAAAGGAAAATCCCCGCCCCTTGAGATCCTTGCTCACCTTGTCGGATAGGTCATTGCTGGCGATAACCACCGAACCATCCGCATGACCCGGGTATTCCATGGTCCTGTTGTCGGTAAATTGCCATAGATATGCAGAAAAGGACCCGAACTCCGCCTGGATTCGTAGGAAGGCCTGCGCATTGTTGATAATCGCCCGGATCTTCCTTGGGGAATGGATCATCCCCGCCATTTGCATGATCGCATCCACTCTCGCATCATCGTAGCGCGCGATTTTGGCAGGGTCGAAATTATCGAAGGCCAGGCGAAGGATATCCCGCTTGCGGAGCACGATCATCCAGCTCAGACCGCATTGCATGACCTCCATGCTCAGGAACTCGAACTGCTTGAGGTCGTCATGGAGTGGAACGCCCCATTCGGTGTCATGATATTCGATCATCTGGGCATCGTTGCCCGTCCAGCTGCACCTATCCATACAATTCCCCCACAGGAGGATTCTATCACAGAGTTACGTTGTTGTGGGCGAAGAAGAGACGTGGTTGGAAATCTGACAGGCGTGGCTTAGGCGGAGGGAAATAACATCTGGAGCCACATGCACATGTCGATGTCGGAAATGAAAAGGAAAAAGAACTCTCATATATTACGTTCCCATGCTAGAATAATAAAGCATATTTGAAAAATAGTCCGCTATAAGGTGCATCAATGATTGACAATTATATCAATTTTGCTATATTTGAAGTGTGGGTGGTAGAATATTATAATTATTGAGTACTACCCAGAAGATAATGGAGGTCAAGGCACCGCGAGGATCAAGAAGTTTATTCTGAAAGGACTTCATAAACGAAGAGATTTAAAACTTCTGGTTCAAAAGTTTCTAGAGAAGGTTGAGCACAGTTCTAGTCTTCAGCCATTTTTTGATTCTTCCTTAATTTCTGCCTTGCAGTTTGTACCTATGAATAATGGCCGTGAAACGACACGACTATATGAAATGCGAATTCCCCCCGAAAGGTCGGGAGGTGTAGTAAGGATTTACTTTATCCAATGTAAGGGCGATGATCAAAGGATTTTATTGCTTGATGGAGAAATCAAGCATAAGAAAGCATCGGCAATTATGGATAACATGAGTAATCTGATAAGAACGTTGAATTACTAAAATGGAGTTGTGAAATGAAGACAAAGCCTGTATCAGAGCTATTTATTGAAGATCGTGAGATTGATCAGGAATACTCAAATTGGGCTGACAATATGGAAGCATTAGCATCATTTATTGTTGACTACGAGTACCTTAAAAACAAACAGAGCTATTCACAGGAAAATATCGCTCGGAAAGCTGGAACTACACAAAGTGCGATTTCTAGATTGGTGAGGATGAAGGGAAAACCCACTTATGATTTGCTGCAGCGGGTAAGCTCAGCAGTCGATGGCAAGTTGTTCATATCACCACTTGGAGAATTCACCACCACGTTGAATTACGAATTTCATGATCGTGCAATCAGCTATGCAGAGAAAGAGGGTGTTGAGGTATGCACATTATTGAGAAGGATACTGAATGAATATTTTGATAATGAGAAAGTAATTGAAGATGTTCACGTTTGCAAATGCCAAAAGAATGTTTTTGTTGGGAGCGCCAATGAAGATAACGAGCTGAGCGAACAGCAGCTGATAGCATCTTATGAAATTGAATCAAATGGGACCATTAAATTTCGAGAGAATTTTGAAGATGACAACGGATTCGATGATCAAGATAGAGAAGTTGGCTGAGAATGAAAAACTCGAATAGATTGAAGGTGGACTGAATATGACCAAGTATCAGGAGTTTCTTAAGGATCTTGAATTATTGAATATAGAACTAATCCATATCAACAGTGACAAGTCCAAAGAGTTGCGTGAGACTCAAGAAGGATTGAGAATCGAGTATCAATTGCAATATATGGGAGAACCACAAATAAATACCGTTATTGGACTCATACGTTATCAACTTAAGATAGAGATAAATCTTTTTTATGTATCAAAACCGGAAGAAATCAAGGACCTCATTTCTAAGATGGTGCTTGGCTATCTTATCGATTTCAAAAGTTCAAACATAGAAAATTTCCAGGTGATGTATAAGGATCCAGAGATAAAGGAATTTTTTACGAAGGGTCAGATAGTCAAAACGTTGTGGCCTTTTATCAGACAGCTACACATTGATCTTTCAAATAGACACAATCTTCAAGTGCCGCCCTTGCCTTGGATCAAATA
Source organism: Sphaerochaeta sp. UBA6084 (assembly GCA_002428625.1). GTDB lineage: Bacteria > Spirochaetota > Spirochaetia > Sphaerochaetales > Sphaerochaetaceae > UBA6084. The sequence goes on along the minus strand of DIXI01000033.1, from coordinate 94,185 downwards.
AACAACAAAACTCCCTGCACTGCAAGGAGTTTCTATTTTGGGCCCAGAAGGACTTGAACCTTCGACCCACGGATTATGAGTCCGATGCTCTAACCAACTGAGCTATAGGCCCGACTCAGGAGATAATACGGGTAATCGCGTTTGGTGTCAACAGATGTCGCACCCTTGTTGATTCTCAAATAGTCGTGTTATGATGCCTCTGAATATACTGATTGCATTATCGGAAGGGAATGGTCATGAAAAGAAGCATTCTGGTTGGTTTTCTCGTATGCATCCTCGTCAGCACTATCGCTGCGGCGGACTTCACGTTCAAATTTGGCGATTTGGACCATCACGAGGATATCGCCGGAGGCTTTCTACCAACCCTAGCTACCTTCGAAGCTGACTACGCCGGCTTTAATTTCATCCCGGAGCAGACCACGGAGCTCGCCATCATCGCTGGCGGGGGATACACGCAGCGGCGCGTTTGGCAGGATGCCACCGCTGTAGTGGATGAGAACAACGCCTATACCTACGACGTGCTTCAGTTCCAGTGGAATGGCTATCTCCAGCAGGGCTTTGGCAAATCCAGTATCGGCACTCAGGACCTGCTCACCGCTTATGTTGGTTACGAAGGACGGTACGAATCCAATGTCACGGCCTTTGGTACTGCGGAAGGTTTTGAAAACACCACCACCGTCTTTGCCGACCTCACAAACGGGGTGGCGTATCCGGACCTCAAAGGCAACCACCAGTTCCTCTCCACCGTGCTGGCCCTCGGTGTACGCCTGAATATGATGGATAACAAACCCATCTCCCCCTATGGACTCACAGCCGATTTCTCCATCCGCCTGGCCCCGCGTTTCCTCAACAGCGCCCTTGGGGGCGAAGCCAATTATTTCTCCACTACCTTACGTGCTCTCGGAGCCCTGCCCCTGTACACCCTGACAGCTGATGATGGACTCAATCTGCTCTCGGCTACCTTGGTCGACCGGGTCCGGCTCGACCTCATCCTAGGCGACCAAGTCCCAGTATTCGCCCAAGCGTCAGGCTCACTTGGCAACAAGGTCCGCGGCTTCGCGCCTTATACCTACAACACCAGCTTCAGCATTGTAAACAACTTGGATCTCCTTTTAAGTGGACCAGAGCCCTTTATTTCCGGCATCTACCCGCAGCTCAATATGTTCCTCGATGTAGGTGCCTACGCCGGGAGGCATTTCAATTCAAACACCTTCGGTAGCGGCATCCTCGCAAGCACGGGGTTCCAGTTCACCGCCAATGTGTTCGACTTCATGGACTTCGGCTATTACATCGCCTACCTGTTCAATGGCACCAACTATTACTACGAACAGATTACCGCAGGAACTAGGGTGGTCTCCGGGGTCACTTTGCAGCTGGCGTTCTAATTCCATCTAGCAATTATAATTATCAGTTGACTTCGAGCGGAAACGGAGCGTGGATAGGCCAAGGAGAAGAGGATATCTGGGATATCCAATTCGACACGAACGCCGCCACACACCGCTTAGGCCGAAGGAAATTAGAGATTTATGTGTTACAAGATAGTATTATACGGATTTTCCTCACTCAGTTTGAGCACCTCAGCAAAACCAAGCCCCTTAAGGATGGCGAGGGTCTTCTCAAGCTGGTTCTCGGGTATCCAGCGTACACTCAGCCGCACCAGCGTATTGTTCACTATGGCAATCTTGAGTTTGTATCCCAAAGCCGTCAAACGCTGGTAGTGTTTCAGCACAGTAGCGGTATTGGAAAACGAGCCAAGCTGCAGCAGATACCAGCCGGTATCGCCAGGGCGGTTGTATGTGGATTCTGGCACGAGGGGTTCATACAGCACCTCTAGGGATACAGGTGCGATGCCCTGTTCATAGATTCCCAACGCCTTGGCCGCGGCAGGAGTCAGGTCGATGATCCGTCCTTGGACAAACGGTCCGCGGTCATTGATCCTCACCTCCACACTCCGTCCTGTTTTGGTATCCTCAACCCGCACCACCGTACCGAATTTCAAGGTCTTGTGGGCTGCCGATAGGGTGGTGGGATCGAACACCTCGCCGTTGGCGGTAAGGCTGTCCGCTGTAGCGCTGGTGTACCAGGAGGCGATCCCTTGCTCCCCAGCGGTTATCATGGAGGGGATGCACACCAGGAGAATCGCGATGGAAATCCATAGGACACTTGATTTCATTGCACCAGTATAGCGGGAAATGTTCGAAAAAACCACAATACACTGGGATTCTCTGTCGACCTGACCGATGCTGCATGCCACGTAGACCGTAGGAATGTAAAGTGTGATGGTTTTTAGGCCATTAGGTTGCCTTTTTATGGCGCTCCAGCTATAATCGCCCGCATGAGTGAACAAAACCTATCTTTACATTGGGCTGATATATACGCCGACAAAATCATCCGGGAGAAGGGTCCCAAGGACATCTACACCTGCGCTTCCGGCATAACCCCCTCCGGGACTGTGCATATCGGCAACTTCCGCGAGATCATCTCCGTCGAACTTATCGTCCGCGCACTTCGCGACCGGGGACAGAAAGTCCGCTTCATCTATTCGTGGGACGACTACGACGTGTTCAGGAAAGTCCCCAAAAACATGCCCAAACCAGAAGTGCTCGAAACCTACCTGCGTAAGCCCATCACCTTGGTCCCCGACACCACCGGGGAGTGGGACAACTACGCGCAGGCCAACGAGAAAGCTGTGGAAAAACTGCTTCCGACCGTGGGAATCCAACCGGAATACCTCCACCAGGCCGAACGCTACCGCAGCTCGATGTACGCGCAGGGCATGCGCACTGCGTTGGAACGCCGAGCCGATATCATGGAGATCCTCAACCGCTACCGCACCGCGCCGCTGCCAGATGATTGGTATCCTATCAGCGTATTCAGCACCTTCACCGACAAGGACAACACCACCGTGCTTAGCTGGGATGGCGAGTGGGGCATCACCTACCGCGACGACGACAATGGGAAGACCGAGACTCTCGACCTCCGCACCACCAGCGCGGCAAAGCTACCCTGGCGGATTGACTGGCCCATGCGTTGGGCGTACGAAGGGGTTGATTTCGAACCCGCAGGCAAGGATCACCACAGCGAAGGCGGTTCGTTCGACACCTCCAAGCATATCGTGGAAGTGTTCGGCGCCAAGGCTCCGGTCTCGTTCCAGTACGACTTCATCAGCATCAAGGGCCGTGGCGGCAAGATCTCGTCATCTTCGGGCGAAGTCATCAGCCTGCCCGATGTTCTGGAGATCTATACCCCCGAGATCACCCGCTTCCTCTTTGTAGGTACCCGGCCCAACACCGAGTTCTCCATCTCGTTCGACCTCGACGTGCTCAAGATCTACGAGGATTACGACACCTGCGAGCGCATCTACTTTGGTGTGCAGACGGTGAACGAGAAGAAACTTGCCAAGGAACGCCGGATTTTCGAGCTGTCCCAAGTCAACGAGATACCTACCGAGTTGTCGTACCAGATTCCTTTCCGCCACCTCTGCAATCTGCTGCAGATCCAGGGTGGGAATATCGACGCAGTCATTGGCTCGCTCGAAGGCATCACCCCCAGTCAGGAAGCCCGGCTACGCGAGCGCTGCATCTGCGCATGGAACTGGATTTCCGAATTCTCGCCTGAGGATTTCCGCTGGGTGCTCTCTAAGGAGAAGGACCCCGCCATCCAATTGACGGAGCCTATGCAGAAAGCCATCAACGAGCTCTATCAAGTGGTAGGCCGCTTGGAAGAGTTTGAGGAAAAAGCGCTGGCCGAGGAAATCTACGCCATCGCCGCCCGCGCCGAAGTGGATCCCCCCGAGCTGTTCAAGGTTGTGTATGGACTGATTATCGGCAAGGAGCGCGGACCCAAGCTCGCGGGCTTTATCAAGACCTGCGGCAAGGACAAAATCCTGCCTATCCTTCAACGCTATATCTGAGTTTCCCTAGCGGAGCTAGAACACTGTACGTAAGAAAGGTTGCTTCACTGCTGAGGCAACCCTTTTTTTTGTGAACCAATCTGAGGTCTGGTACCGATTCGGGGTTCTAAGAGAGGATTTTTCCTAAGGTGATAGCGTTGTGCCGCCATTTCGGCTGGGCCTTCACCCTGATATCCAATTGGATCTGCTTGCCGGGGAAAATCTTCTTGATCTCCTTGAACGCGGCTTGGCGGATCTTTTTAATGCCATCACCCCCGTGGCCTACCACGATTCCCTTCTGCGAATCGCGCTCGACAATGATGAACGCCCGCACCCAGATGGACTGCGCTTCCTCGGAATACTCAAGGTCGGCCACCTCCACATAGATGGCATGCGGCAGTTCGTCGGTGACCTGGCTGATGGCTTTCTCCCGGATGATCTCGGAGATACGGAACTCCAACGGCTGGTCGGTGAAGGTTTCCTCGGGGTAGAGCAGCTCGCCTTCCGGGGCTACCTTGAAGAGCTCTATAAGCACCTCATCCACCCCGGTGTCATCCTTGGCGGAAAGGGGTAGGACAGGCGCGTTGGGGAAATGGGAGAGGGCGAAGGCCTTGGTGGTCTCGTACTCCTCGGGCGAGGCGACATCGAATTTGTTGATGGCTATCACCAGTGGGCGGGATAAGCGCTTGATGAGAACGACGATAGCCTCTTCCTCGGCTCCAGCGCTTCTTTTCGCATCGATTACATATAATACTGCATCGGATTCGTTCAAAGCCGTCACGGTGGTTTCCTGTAGGCGGAGGTTCATGGTCTGGTCGCTCACATGATAGCCCGGGGTGTCCGTGAGGATCAGCTGCCCGCGTTGGTCGGTGAAGATCCCTTTGATGGCGTTGCGGGTGGTCTGCGGGGTACGGGCGGTAATGGATACCTTGCGTTCGCAAATGGTGTTGATGAGGGTGGACTTACCCGAGGACGGGCGTCCGATAATGGTGATGGTGGCACATTTCATTGCTCAAGTATACTGTATCGCACGGGTAGTGGATAGACGCGCCTCTGAACCCCCATCCCAACCGTTTTCTAGATGAGCCCTTTTCATTTCAGCGATTGTTCCGTATACTGAATAGTGCTGGGCTTACACAGCGAACGGAGAAACCAATGGCTGAGAATGAAAAAAAAGAGACTCCCCCCGATGTCATGCTGGACAAATTCCTACAGACGCGCTCTATCCTCCTATCGGGAAATATTGACAAGGAAAGCGCCGAGAAGGTGATCAAGCAACTGCTGATCCTTGAGGCTGAAGGTGATGGACCCATCAAGGTGTTCATCAATTCCCCCGGTGGCGATGTCGAAGCCGGTTTCGCTATTTTCGATATGGCCCGGTTTGTGAAGAACGAAGTCATCATGATCGGGATGGGCTTGGTTGCCAGTGCCGCGGCGCTGGTCCTGCTCGCCGTCCCAGCCGAAAGACGCCTTGGGCTGCCCAACTCCAGCTACCTCATCCATCAACCGATGAGCCAGATGGAAGGCGTTGCTACCGATATCGAGATCTACGCGCGTCAGCTGGAGAAAATCCGCGACCGCATCAATGCCATCATCAGTGGAGAGACCAAGCAACCCCTCGAGATTGTCCGAAAGGACACCGACCGCGACCATTGGCTCGATGCCGAGGAAGCGCAGGCCTATGGCCTTATAAGCAAGGTTGTGCTAAACCGCCTGCAGATGTGATCAACCGGAACAGCGTGTCTCCATAAGTCGGATGAGCGAGGGTTAGGGTAGATGGTGAGGACAAAGTATTTGTCTGAAGCCGAGAAAGCGATAGGTCAGAAAAAGCTCTATCATGCGGAACTCTGGAATGGCATGGGTTTCAGCATGCTAGGCGATACCATCGTGTATATTCTCGCTGTCCGCTTCGGGGCAAGCAACATCTCCCTAGGCTATATCGCCTCGGCCATGTATATCGTGGGCATCCTGCTTCCCATCATGCCGAAGATCTTCCAAAACAAGAATGTGGTGCGGGTTCAAGCCGCCACCTGGGCGGTGCGTGGCCTCGTATGCATCGGCTATCTGTTCATCCTCATGCTCGACGGCCCCCCCGCGGTCTTCGTGCTGCTCACCGTCTACACCCTATTCTGCTGCACCCGGCTGGTGGGTGTGGTGCTGTACGACTACACCTTTAAGACCATCACCACCAACCGCAACCGGGGAAGGGTGATCGGAAACATCAACGTCGCTTTCCAAGGTTCCACTCTGGTGGCCAAATTCCTCAACTTCGTGGTTACCTCGGTGCAGCAGCTCTCGGGTGTGGTGGCCCTGGTCTCCCTTCAGATGATCGGTGTGGTCTGCAACTGCATCGCGGCCTTCCACCTCAATAAAATCCCTTGCCGCACTGTGATCGAATACCATAAAGGCCGCAACATCTTCGTGCTTTTCAAGGAATCCATGGCCAAACGCGATTCCAAGATCCGGCTGCTGGTGTTCTGGGTATATATCACGGTCACGGTGGTGATGGGGATGGCGGTGCCTTTCCTCACCAAGGAAGTAGGCCTGCCGTCCAACCTCATTTTCCTCTTCACTGTAGGTATCAGCTCGGCGGTTGTGCTCTCTGGGAGTTTCTGCAAGTTCTTCGGTGATAAGCTCGGCTCGCGGCCACTGATCATCTGGGGCGGTTCCGCATTTCTGTTCACCATGGTGGGCTGGCTGATGGTTCCGGTGGATGCGGTCGCCTACATATTTTTTATCCTCGGCTTTCTCAGCAATTTCTTCCTTGGGGTGGTCAACATCCTCCTGCGCCGGCTGCTGGCGGCGGTGATCCCCGATGACGATGCCGTGGGCTTCAACTCCATGGTGAACTTTGTGGTCGCGTTCCTAGCCCTGTTTGGCGGGGTGGTAGGTGGCGCGTTGGCCTCTGAGGGATCAATCATCCCGCACGTGCTCACCATTGGAGCTGTCCATCTCGGCAATTCCTACATCCTCACTTTCCTCCTGGCGATGAGTCTTGCGGTCCTGGGCATCATCCTCTCCTTTTCCATCAGCGAAAAGGGCAGCTACACCACCAAGGATGCAGCCCAGATCATATTCTCATTGCACGGTATACGGGCGTTTTTAGATATCGACAGGCTGGATAAGGCTACCGATCCTGTTAAACGAAAGACTTTGCTGATGAGCCTGGGGACCAATCTCACCGGGGTGGCCACCAGCGAGATCCGGGCCGCCTTGGCCTCACCGTTCTCCGATGACAAAACCGAGGTGATCCGGGGTTTGTTCGACCGGCCGCGGGTGGCGCTGGCGGACGACCTCATCCGCGATGCCTTCGACACCGATTCCTATACCCAGATCGAGTCCATCTTCGCCCTAGGCGCGCTCACCCACAATGAGAAGGTCGAAAAGGCCCTTGCGTACCTGTTGGAGCATGGCACCATCATGGTGCGTTCCACTGCCGCTAAGTCGTTGGCGCGGGTTACCCGTGATGCCCGTTACCTCCCTCGGGTGGCGGCTATCAGCGACCAAGCGGTGAACACGCGTGAGGAACTGAACTTTCTTATCGCCCGGAACATCATGGATAAGGAGGGGGTCTTCTTTGACGAGCTCTTTCTCGCCGCGCGAAAGGGAATGAGCGCTTCCTTCCGGCAGACCCGCTATTCCATTCTGGCCCATTTTTTAAAACTCACCCCTCCGCTCACCGATCTGTATGAGCAGAAGAATCTCCATAGCGACAGTTTTCTGGTGGAGTTCCTGGACGAGGCCCGTGATGTACCCGAGATAGACCAGCAGCATGGGGCCATCTTAAGCGCCTTCGAGCACAAGGAATGGTCGCGTGTGTGGGGAATCTGCTTTTCCATGATCCGCGATATCACCCTCAACGATCCCCGCTTCAAGCACGTGTATAACGCTGTCATGGCCGCCCAGACCATGCCGCGGGCCCAGACGGACGGGGATGATGCCCTTGCTGTGCTGTACTTCTCGTATCATTTGAAGAAAAATTGCGAAACCTAGCGCTATAGTCCTGCGAAACACCTCCTGCTGCGGTTTATTCATTTGAAGGACCGGGTACAGTGGAGGTGCGCTTATGTGGTTTGGACCGGAACAACGGGGTTTGCTATTGATTGTATTGCCAATGGTGCTGGCGCTGTGTGGATGCGGCTGCGAGCTGGACAGGCTGCCCTGTGGGGATGGCCGCCTGGTGGTGATGACCTACAATGTGCAGAATCTGTTCGATCCCTATTTCGATGGGACCGAATATACGGAATATACTCCGCAAGGAGGTTGGACAGGTGAAGGGTATCTCCTGCGGCTTGAGCGCGTTTCGCGGGCTATCCTTCAGACAGGCGCGATGCTGCCGGATGTGGTGGTGCTGCAGGAGATAGAGCACGACCGTGTGCTTACTACCCTCTTGGAACGGTATCTGGTCAAACGGGGCTTCCAATGGTACGCCGCGACAGCAGATCCGGATTCGGCTATCCAAACTGGGGTGATCAGCCGTCTGCCGATCATGAGCGCCCGTGTGCATGCGGTGGTGGGGAGCCGGTCGGTGCTTGAAGTGGTTGTCGATGCCGGCGGAGATCCCATAGTGGTGCTGGCGCTCCATGCAAAGTCCCGTTCTGAGGGAGTGGAGGCCACCGAGGGCCAACGGATAGCTCTTACGCGGGTGCTACGCACGGTGGCGAACGAATTATTCGCAGCCGATCCCTTGGCCGAGGTACTCATAGCAGGTGATTTCAATGAGAGCGCCGATGCATACTTGCGCGAGGGAAGCCAAGCTCAGACTGCCTTGGTGCCTCTCGGCGCACCTGGTGCCACGGCTTTCGCCGCTAAGGGTTCGCTTATTCTCAGTGGAAGCCAGCCGACGGCCGGCACATGGTACTCGTGGTGGTTGGACCGCTCCTCAGGCATCACTGCCAATCTGGACGGTTCCTATTGGTTCCGGGGAGTATGGGAGACCTTTGATCAGATTCTGCTTTCGCCTGGGTTCTTCGACGGCAAGGGCTGGGATTTCGAAAAAGGGCAGGTGGATGCCCACCACCTGCTTTGCGATGCCTCAGGATACCCCTATGCGTGGAATATTTCGCTCAAAGAGGGCTTTTCAGACCATCTGCCGGTGTATATGGTGCTGAAAAGACCAGACCTCTAACGGCTATGGAACATCCCTGCAAGGGTGGAGATGGCTTTCATTTCACATCGGTGGTCTTAGGGAACTGCAGTTCGTAGAAAATTTGCTCAAGCTCGAGGGCGATGTTCACGTTGTGCACTACAGGAACTGTACCATCCTCCTGTTTCGCAGGCTTGAGGGTGATGGGGCTGAAGTTCAGCACCCCGCGGATACCGGCGTTCATCAAGCGCTGGAAGCTATCGGCGGTCGCGGATTCAGGAACCGTGACGATAGCCACTTTCACGGCGAACGCGTTGGCCACTTCCTCTATCCGGCTGATGGGATAGACCGGGACAGGGTGGGTGCTGTCGCTATAGACCAAGGGGTCGGAATCGAAACCGGCCACCACGCGGATGCCATCGGGCTCAAAGCCATTGTAGTGCATGAGCGCCTTGCCTATACGCCCGCAACCGACTATGATAATGTTTTGCGGTTCATCGGATTTTCCAAGGATCTTGCCTAGGCTGACAAGCAGGTCCGGAATCTCATAGCCACCCCGCTTTTGGCCGTGGATCTCAAGCAAGGAGAAATCCTTGCGCACGACTGCGGCCGAAACCCCTGCGGCATCGGCGAGATTATGTGCGAATACTTTTTCCAAACCAAGAGAACGCAGTCTATTAAGTATCCGGTAGTATCTTGTGATACGGATTATCATATCGTTATTCATCATAAACTCCTTATTAATGTGAATAATAATATAATAAAACTGATAAAAGTGCAATATTAATTATTAATTTCTTGGTTTTTTGCGGTTATAATATTTTTTAGTGCGCATATATATTGTAATTTTCACGTTTCGTAGATAGTATATGCCGCGATACAAAAGTTCTGGAGGTTCCATGTCTAGGATAAAAGAAGAAAAAGGATTCTCTGATGAATTGATTGCATTCATCACGGAATGGAAGAGCAAGCCAGGCAATCTGATTATGATTCTCCATAGGGTGCAGCAAGAATTCGGGTATATCTCACGTGACTCGGCCGATACCGTCGCTTTGATGTTGGACATCCCCCTGGCGAGCATCTACGGGGTTTTGTCATTTTACCATTTCTTCAAGCTGACCAAACCTGGTGAGCATAATATCCAGGTGTGCCTGGGTACCGCATGCTATCTGAAAGGTGGCGAGGGCTTGGTGGATGAGATCAAGAATCTGCTTGGTCTCGAACTCGGCGGCGTTACCGCTGATGGCAAGTATTCTCTGGAAGGCGTCCGTTGCGTCGGTTGTTGCGGTCTTGCACCGGTCATGACCGTAAGCGGCGAGGTTTTCGGTAAGGTCACCAAGGACCAGCTGCCGGGAATCATATCAAAATTCAACTAAAGAGGGGATCATGCACGGAACTCTCTGCGATTTCCTTTCCGATATCGTGCAGAATTCCATCGAAGCCGATGCAAAGCGGATTGTAGTGACAATCGCCGAGCGCAAAGACACGATGGCCTTTTCTGTACAGGATGACGGCAAGGGGATGACCGGGGAAGTCCTTCGCAAGGCTCAGGATCCATTTTATACAGATGGTGTGAAACATAAGCGGCGGAAGGTTGGGTTGGGGATTCCCTTTCTGATTCAGACAGTCGAATCCGTGGGGGGAAGCTTCTCCCTCAGCTCCACACCCGGTTGCGGGACTAGGTTGGAGTTCAGTTTCAACCTCGGGCATATCGACTGTCCCCCGCTCGGAAACCTGCCTGCCACCCTGATGGGGGTCTTTGGATACCCTGGGGACCAGGAGGTGGTGGTCCAGCGGACTTTGGAAACCTCAGCTGGCGGCGACAGCTACCAGGTGAGCAAGACAGAGATGCTGGAGGTTCTGGGAGACCTTTCCCAGAGTGGCTCACTAAATCTGCTACGGGAATATCTGCAGTCGCAGGAGACTGCCCTTGATGAGTTACGGAACCATGCATAAGGTGCATGCCCCAATACGAGGAGGCTACAATGGCTAAAATGACATTGGAAGAATTACGGAAGCTTAGGGATACCAAGAAAGTCGAGATCCAGAAGCGCGACATCAGTGGAAAAGACTCTCAGATCATCATCGGTATGGGAACTTGTGGAATAGCCGCCGGAGCAAAGGTTGTGCTTGACGCGTTTCTTAAAGAACTCGATACCCATCATATAGAAAATGTGTCAGTCACCCAGACCGGGTGCATGGGCCTATGCTACGTGGAGCCCACCGTGGAGGTCCTGTCACCGGGAATGCCTCCCGTCATCTACGGTAAAGTGGATGCGAATGTCGCTCGATTGATTATTGAAGAACATATCATGCATAGCAGGATGGTATCCGAGCATGTGTTCGATCGTCCTTCAACAGATATCATCAAGGATGGAGGCAAGTAATGGCATTTAGGAACTATATCTTGGTTTGCGGCGGCACCGCCTGCGAATCAAGCAAAGCTGATGCTATCTATGAGGCCCTGATGGCCGAATGCAATGCTCAGGGTGTGTCGGAAGAGGTCCAGATAGTCAAAACCGGATGTTTCGGTTTCTGCGAGCAGGGCCCGATCGTGAAGATCCTTCCCGAGGATTCCTTCTACGTTCAGGTGAAGCCCGAGGACGCCCAGGAGCTGATAGCCGAGCATGTGGTGAAGGGTCGTGAAGTCAAACGCCTCCTATACAGCAAGGATCCCGTGAAAAGGCACGCCAAGGTCGAGGACATCAAGTTCTACCAGAAGCAGTACCGCATCGTGCTGCGCAACTGCGGTTTCATCGATCCCGAGAATATCGAGGAATACATCGCCCGCGAAGGGTATGCGGCCTTGGAGAAGGTCCTGTTCTCCATGAGCAAGGAAGACGTGATCGAAGAGCTTAAGACCGCTGGCCTCAGAGGCCGCGGCGGCGCGGGCTTCCCCACTTGGATGAAATGGAACTTCACCAAGCAAGCTGCTTCCGAAGAAAAATTTATCGTCTGCAACGCTGATGAAGGCGACCCGGGTGCCTATATGGACCGTTCCACCTTGGAAGGCGACCCGCACTCTGTGCTGGAGGCCATGACCATCGCCGGACATACCGTTGGCGCCCAGAAAGGCTTAATCTACATCCGCGCGGAATATCCCCTGGCAATCCATCGTTTGGAGATCGCCATGAAGCAGGCCCGTGAATACGGTCTGCTGGGTACAGATATCCTTGGCTCCGGCTTTGATTTCGATATCGAGATCCGGCTCGGCGCCGGCGCGTTCGTCTGTGGTGAGGAAACCGCCCTGCTAGCCTCCATCGAAGGCCGGCGCGGAATGCCCGTTCCCCGTCCTCCGTTCCCCGCGGTAAAGGGCCTGTGGGGCAAGCCGACGGTCATCAACAACGTCGAGACCTGGGCCAACATCCCCGTCATCATCATCAAGGGCGGCGACTGGTTCTCCCAGATCGGTACCCAAGACAGCCATGGCACCAAAGTATTCGCGCTCACTGGAAAGATCCGCAACTCCGGTCTGGTTGAAGTCCCGATGGGCACTACCCTTCGAGAGATCATCTACGATATCGGTGGTGGCATCGCCCATGACAAAGCCTTCAAGGCCGTGCAGACTGGCGGTCCTTCGGGCGGCGTCATCACCAAGGATTACCTCGACACCCCCATTGACTTCGGTTCCCTCTCCAAGCTGGGCTCCATGATGGGCTCTGGTGGAATGATCGTCATGGATGAGGATGACTGTATCGTCGATGTAGTTAAATTCTATTTGAACTTCAGTGTCGACGAATCCTGCGGGAAATGTTCTCCTTGCCGGATTGGCGGCCGTTCACTGGCGAACCTGCTCGAGAAGATCACCAAGGGAAATGGCGAAATGGCGGATATCGACCGGATGAGGGAGATTGGTGAGGCCATGAAGAAAGCTTCGCTCTGCGCCCTTGGCCAGACCGCTCCCAACCCGATCCTCTCCACCCTGCATTACTTCCGGGATGAATATCTTGCCCATATCATCGACAAAAAGTGTCCCGCGGGGAAGTGCAAGAGCCTGATCACCTATTCGATCAACCCGGAGAAGTGCATCGGGTGTACAGCTTGCGCACGCAAGTGTCCCGTTGGTGCCATCTCCGGAGAGAGAAGAGCGGTTCACAAGATCGACCCTGCGGCCTGTATCAAATGCGGAGTCTGTTTTGAGGTCTGTAAATTCGGAGCTGTCGACGTCCGTTAGGACTTCGGCTGATGAGGAGGCAACAATTGAATATGATTCATATGAAGATAAACGGCATGCCGGTGGAGATCGAGGCTGGTTCCAACATTCTCGCGGCTGCCAAGAAAGTGAACGTGAATATCCCCACTTTATGCTACCATCCCGACCTTCCAGCCTGGGCCGCCTGCGGTCTGTGCGTGGTCAAGCAGGAGAACTCACCAAAATTGCTGCGCGCGTGCGCCGCTCCTGTGGTTGAGAACCTCAGCGTGATCACCCACGACGCCGAGCTCTACCAGATCCGCAAGACGGTGTTGGAGATGATCCTTTCCACCCATCCCAGCTCCTGCCTTACCTGCGGAAGGAACGGTACTTGTGAGCTGCAGCGTTTCGCTGCTGAATTCGGAATCCGCGAACAGCCGTACGAAATCCGTCTGACCGATCTTCCCAAGGACACCTCCACCACCTCCATCGTGCTCGATCCCACCAAGTGCATCAAGTGCGGCCGCTGCGTGCAGGTCTGCCAGCAGCTGCAGGGTGTCTATGCGTTGGAGTTCATCGGTCGTGGCGACAATACGGTGGTCTCTCCCGCCGCCGGGCTTCCGCTCAACGACAGTCCCTGCATCAAATGCGGCCAGTGCTCGGCCCACTGCCCAGTCGGTGCGATTTTCGAGAAAGATGATACCCGTGAGTTCGTCCGGGCCATCTCCAATCCAGACAAGCATGTGGTTGTCCAGATCGCTCCCGCCGTCCGCGTAGCCTTGGGCGAAGCCTTCAACCTGCCGGTGGGAACCATCACCACAGGCCGCATCTACTCCGCTCTGCGCCGCCTGGGTGTGGACAAAGTATTCGACACCAACTTCTCCGCCGACCTCACCATCATGGAAGAGGGTACCGAGCTGGTGAAGAGGCTGACCACCGGTGTGGGGGCTATTCCCCAGATCACCAGCTGCTGCCCGGCTTGGACCGACTACATGGAGAAGTACTATCCGGATATGATTCCTAACTTCTCAACTGCGAAAAGTCCTATGATGATGCAAGGCGCTATCACCAAGACGTATTACGCGCAGAAGGCCAACATCGATCCCGCTAAAATCTTCTCGGTGGCCATCATGCCCTGCACTGCTAAAAAGTTCGAGATCTCCCGTGACGAGAACATGTATGCCTCTGGGTTCGCCGATGTCGACCTGGTGCTCACCACCCGTGAGTTCGCCCGGTTGATCAAGGCCTCCGGAATTGATTTCGCTGTGCTCCATGATGAGCCCGCTGATAGTCCTATCGGGATGTATGCTGGTGCGGCGACCATCTTCGGAAACACAGGTGGTGTCATGGAAGCTGCGATTCGTACAGCCTACACCCTGATCACCGGTGAGGAACTGGCTGATGTGAATATCACGGCGGTTCGCGGTATGGATGGCGTGCGTACTGGCGAAGTCGATGTCAAGGGGACCAAAGTCCGTGTTGCAGTCGCCCATGGTATGGCCAATGTCAGCACGCTGCTTGAAGAAATCCGTTCAGCTCGCGAGCAAGGTGCCGAACCTCCCTACCACTTCATCGAGGTCATGGCTTGCCGTGGCGGATGTGTAGCCGGCGGCGGACAGCCCTATGCGACCACCGATGATATCAGAGGGAAGCGTATCGCAGGCCTGTATACCGATGACGAGAAGAGCGTATACCGCTGCTCGCACAACAACCCGGAGATCAAGCAGATCTATGCCGACTTCCTGGAGAAACCGTTGAGTGAGAAGTCCCACCACCTCTTGCACACCACGTACACCGAACGCAAGATCTACAAGAAATAATTCGCTGCTTCATCAGTTGACTCATAAGAAACCACCGGTTGCCCGGTGGTTTCTGTTTGTCTGGATTGGAAATCAGTTCCCTGAGGAAATAGTTCGAGGAACTAAAACCACAGAAAAAGCTTCCTGCATCATTTTTCCAGTTTCTGCAGTTCCTGGGCTGCCATGCTTGAACGGAATTCCTCCAGGTGCAGGGCTCCGGCTTTCTCATCAACCTTGGTAAGCAGCACACCCCCGATGACGAACAGAATGATGATGGAGAGAATTCCCAAACGGTTGCTTCCAGTGAGGATGGTGACGACACCGAGCAAGAGGGGTCCGATGATCGCGGCAAATTTACCCAGCATGTTGAAGAAACCAAAGAACTCCGCCGAATACTCCACGGGGATGAGCCGAGTGAAGTAGCTGCGGCTAAGAGCTTGGATTCCACCTTGGAAAAGACCGACCATGCAGGCCAGTATGTAGAAATGCCAGGTCTCAGACATGAAATAACCCAGCACCGCGATAAAGGAATAGGCGACGATAGCTACAAGCAACGCATTCTTTACTCCTATGCGGTGGCCGAACCAGTTGTAGGCGATGGCTGATGGGAAGGCTACGAATTGCGTGATAAGCAAGGCAACGATAAGCGAGGAGGCGGGGAACCCGATCGCTGTGCCATAATCCACTGCCATGCGGATGATGGTATCCACCCCGTCTATATAGAACCAGTAGGCGAGCAAGAACATACCGACCACTTTAAGGGATTTGATAGCCTTGAAGGTGACCGCGAACTGCTTAAGGCCGGCTTTCACCACTTTTCCCATGGTCTCGCGCTTGTGGAAGACCGGTTCTTTCACAAAGACCATGATGGGAATTGAGAAGACCGCCCACCAGATGGCGACCGATACGAAAGCAGCTTTTATGGCAGCGACCTCATCCACGAACCCGAACATCGCTGGCTTGAGATACATCAGAACATTCACCAGAAACAGCAGTCCGCCACCGATATAGCCCATTCCGTATCCGAGCGAAGAGACAAAATCCACCTTTTTTGGAGATGCGACCGCAGGTAGCAAAGCATCGTAAAAGATGAGCGAGCCGGAAAAGCCTACTGTTGCGAGAATATAGAAGATAACTGCCATCTGCCAGCTTCCGGCTTGCACGAACCACAGTGCGGAGGTCATCACACAACCGAGGAAGGTGAAGGTGATGAGGAACCGTTTTTTATAGCTGCCTCTGTCTGCTATCGCGCCTAAGATAGGAGCTAGGATAGCCACGATGATCGCCTCTAATGAGTTCGCCAACCCAAGGTAGAAGGTGCTCTCCTGCGCCGAGGTCGCGTTTGACCAATAGGAACTGAAGAAGATGGGAAAGAAACCAGCCATGACAGTAGTGGCAAACGCGCTGTTAGCCCAATCATACAGCGACCATGATAGTATGGCCTTCCTTGAATCCTGCATGCAAACCTCCACGGTGGACTACTGAGAGTCCCAACTCCATTCATCATACTCCAACTTCCATTTGCTGTCAGTGAAATTCAACAGGTCCGATGCTCGATTCAGAAGCTCCGATACAGAGGATTGAAGCAAAATGCATGCTGCCAGGCCCATGCCCCGCTTGCATAAGTGGCGTTCGAGTTATTACAATAGCGCAACTTAAGGTGAAGGAGCCAGTTGGTATGATTGTAAGCAAATTTGGTGGAAGTTCTGTCGCTGATGCTGATCAGATTCGTAAAGTCGCAGCGATTCTCAAGGCTGATGAAAACCGGACAGTGGTCGTGGTCTCGGCTCCTGGCAAGCGGAGCAAGAGCGATACCAAAGTCACAGACATGCTCTACGAATGCGATGCGCAAGTCCACCGGGGTGTCGTGTGCGATGAGTTGTTCGCACAGGTCTCCCTCCGCTACACCAGCATCGCCAAAGACCTTGGCCTGCCCGAGAACATCTTGGACGAAGCCTTATCTGAGGTCGGCCGTGGAATCAACGCAGGACTTGGCCCCGATTACTCGGCATCCCGTGGAGAGTACCTGAGCGGAAAGCTTATCGCCGCTTATATGGGCTGGACTTTTTTGGAACCCCAGGACCTGGTTCTGATCAATGAGAACGGAACGGTCGCCGAAGAAACCTATGGGAAAATCGCCGCGGTGGTGAAAGAGGGCGGGCGCTATGTGTTCCCAGGCTTCTACGGATCCACCGCCGATGGAAAAGTGAAGACCTTCTCCCGGGGTGGGAGCGATATATCCGGCTCGATAGTTGCCCGTGCCTTAGGCGCTGCTCTGTATGAGAACTGGACGGATGTCTCAGGCGTGTTCATGGCCGACCCACGGCTTATCGCCGATGCGAAAGTCATCACCAAGATGTCGTATCGCGAAGTACGGGAGTTGGCAGCGGTGGGATTCAGTGTATTCCACGAGGAAGCCATCGCTCCAGTGCGTGAGGCAGGCATCCCCATCCAGGTTAAGAACACCAATAAGCCGCAAGATGCGGGCACGAGCATCGTCTCCAGCCGTGAAGGTGCGGAGGACCCCATCGTTGGCGTGACCGGCAAGAGTGGTTACGGTCGCTTATCGGTGCAGAAGCTGCTGCTGTTCAAGCGTCCTGGCATCCGGCACCTGATGGAGACCACCCTCAAGGCTTTAGGGATCACTCCAGAATTCACCCTCACCGGAATAGACTCCATCGTATGGTTTTTCCCCATCTCCCAGGTCGCGGGTGGATCGATTTCCTCGATAGGGTCGCTGCTCACCAACGAATTCGCTCTTGATGATGTCAAGTGTGATTCCGGTTACGCCATCACCGCCATCACCGGCGAAGGACTTGGAAAATCCAAGCGGCTTGCCTCCATGGTGGGAGCCTTGATCGAAAAGAATATTGAAGTTGAGTTTGTTAACCTAGGTGCCTCTCCCATCACCTGCCTCGTCGGGGTTCAGGAACCACAGATGCAATCTGCCGTTGCCGCACTGTACGACGCTCTCATCCGCTAGTTAAAAAAATAAGCCGCCCGGGAGGGCGGCTTACCTTTGTGAGGACATTGACTCTTAGCGGATTACCAGCTCGGTCTCGTAGTCGAAGAATTTGACTTTCTTGAGATCGGGAATCAGGCTGATGTTCTGCTCTACCGTCAAACGTACGGATGGTTCGATCTTGCCGATGAACTGGTGCTTGCCGGCGACCACATAGATGTGGGTTTCGGAACCAAGCGGTTCAACTACGCTGACCTGGCCATTGATGGTTTCGTCTGCAATTGCGTTGTCGGAGAACTTCACGTCTTCCGGGCGGACGCCGAAGGTGACTTTCTTACCAACATAGGATGCGAGCAGCTTGTTCTGATCGGCGGAAAGTTTGATGCGGAAAGTGCCTTCGTTCGCATAGAGCTGTTTGCCTTCAGCGGTGATATCGACGGACATGAAGTTCATGGGAGGCGAGCCGATGAAGCCGGCGACGAACTTGTTGTTGGGTTCATTGTAGAGTTCGAGTGGTCCACCGATCTGCTGGATGATGCCGAGCTTCATGACGACGATCTTGTCGGCCATGGTGAGCGCTTCAACCTGATCGTGGGTTACATAGATCATGGTGGCCTTGAGGCGGTTGTGCAAGGAGGAGATTTCCGCTCTCATCTGGACACGGAGTTTCGCATCGAGGTTGGAGAGGGGTTCGTCGAACAAGAATACTTTTGGCTTACGCACGATCGCGCGGCCTACCGCTACCCGCTGGCGCTGTCCACCGGAGAGAGCCTTTGGTTTTCTGTCGAGAAGCTGCTCGATATCGAGGATACGGGCTGCCTCGCGTACGCGCTGGTCGATCTCTTCCTTGGGGAACTTCCGGATCTTAAGACCGAAAGCCATGTTGTCGTACACGCTCATGTGCGGGTACAATGCATAGTTCTGGAATACCATCGCGATGTCTCTGTCTTTCGGTGGAACATCATTGACGAGCTTGCCATCGATGTAGAGCTCGCCGCTGCTGATGTCTTCAAGACCAGCGACCATTCTGAGAGTTGTGGATTTTCCGCAACCTGAGGGACCTACGAGAACTACGAATTCTCTGTCGAGAACGTCGATGTTCACATTGTCGACGGCTTTGACATTACCGTCGTACACTTTGGAAATGTTTTTCAATTCAACTGTGGCCATAAAAACCCCCTGTTATCTTATTGCCTATAGTGTACCCTCCGCTCACGCACTTGTCAATCAAAAGCTCCATCATGAAACGATGCACGCATGATTATTTCGCTAAAATATTATTAATAAAGGATATAATTAAAAACCGGACAACCTAGAGCACAGTGTCCCGATGTGCGCACTAGGGCGTATGGATTTCTCATCCAGAGCCATCTTCGTGGTGTATTCCTTAAAGGGCATACTTGAAAGAATAGGGACTTTGGGTTATTATCGATTCTGCGTATGCGTCTGTCGTATAACGGCTATTACCCGAGCTTCCCAAGCTCGTGACGAGGGTTCGACTCCCTTCAGACGCTGAACGTTTTACTACATATATTATAAGGAATTGTGAAACATTTGTGTGTTTTAAGTTCCTGGAACTTAACACACACACACAGAAAAACGACGCTCCCGCAAGGAAGCGTCGCTTTTTGTCTTGGAGCTGTTCTTGCTTAAAAAATAATGGACGGCAGCCACAGCGAGAACTGCGGGATATAGGTGATGATCATCAAGCTTATGAACATCACAGCATACATCCCCAGCATTTTCTTGCTGGTTTTCTCCAAACTGGTTTTACCTACCGCGCACCCGACAAACAAGGCGCTCCCGACAGGGGGAGTGCATAGCCCAACCGCAAGATTGAAGATAAGCATGATGCCAAAGTGGATTGGATCCATGCCGACTATCGGGCTGGTCACGATCGGCAGGAGGATCGGCGTCATGATCATGATGAGCGGAGCCATATCCATAAACATGCCCAAGACCAACAGGAGCAGGTTGATGATGAACAGCAGCACGTATTTATTGTCGGAGATCGAGACCAAGGCCTTGGTGATCATCGCGGGAATGCGCAGGTCGGTCATCATATAGCTGAAAGCCTTGGCCGTGGCGATAAGAGTCAGCACGATCGCCAGGGTCTTCAAGGTGTTTTTCAACAGATGCCCGATATCCCTCAGTTTGGCAGAACGGAAGATGAAATACGTGAGGATGAACGTGTACAGGCAAGCAATCGCAGCGCTTTCTGTGGCGGTGAAGATTCCTGCGCCAACTCCACCCATGATGATCACGATAGTCATCATCGGTAAAACCGCATTGAGTATGATTTGGATGCATTTCCCTTGTTCCCAATTGAACAACGGGGTGGAGATGACCAACCAAGAATCCTGAGTCTTGCGATACGCCCAGTTTTTGGCAGGATTCTTCGAGAACTTCATCCAGCGCACACTATCACCAACTCCGATGCGGATTCCACCGGGGAAATTGAATTTATGACGCATGAAGAAGCAGAACAGCAGCAGGCAGAGTCCAAGGAACACACCTGGGATCGCCCCTCCCATGAACATGCGGCCGATGGATATACCGCCACCCGCCGCCAAAGCGTAGATGACCATGTTGTGGCTAGGAGGGATGAGCACACCTTGGCACGAGGTCACTACAGTCAAACCTACTGCGAATTCCCGGCTGTAGCCTTGCTTGGCCATCAAGGGTATTACGACCGAACCAAGCGAGGAGACATCCGCCACCGCGGACCCCGAGATTCCACCGAAGAACATCGAGTCCACGCAGTTCACATAGGCCAGGCCACCCTTGAAGCGGCCCACCATAAGATTGGCGAGGTCGATGATCTTGTCGGACACTTTGCCAGCTGACATGATCTCCCCCATGAGGATGAAGAACGGGATGGCCAGCAGGGTGAAATTGTTCACACCGTCGATCATCATCCGGACCATCACCGTCAGCTTCGTGCCATTTATCAAAGCCGAACCCAAGGTGGAGAGGAGCAGGGCGAACGTCACAGGGACTTTTAGAAACATCAGAAAAAAGAATCCCCCCAGCAATACAGTCGTGGCTAAGGCAGCGGTACTCATTTCAGATTCCCTCCGTCAGTCGTGATCGAATGCTCTGACGCCAGTTTCAGCTCCTTGACAACCCGGGTGTAGTCTATCTCCTTTTCGGAATAGAGCAAGTCGTCCTTTTTCAACACACCCGTCAGAAAAAGAAGGGAATCGAACGTCATGACGAAACCAGCCATAGGCGCTGGGATATACTGAATCCACGTAGGCCAACCGGTCATGGGGAGTTCGCCTGTGAGACCGAACAAACGTTTTGCATACATCGTGCCGAAAAATAATAGGAACAGTCCGCAGACCAACACGCAGACATCGCTGAAATACTCCAGTATCTTACGCCCCTTGCCCCCCTGCGGAAACAGGTTGTATACGATATTGACGGAGATATGCATATGGTCACGCACCCCGATGGCGCAGGCGAGGAACGCAAATAAGTTGACCAAGAGGACCGGGACTTCCTCGGCCCACCCGATTCCTGTATTGAAGACATACCTCAACAGAACTGTGATGATCACCAGCATGACCATCACCGTCAAGGCTATCTGGGAGATATACAGGATCACTTTGTGAACCCAGTGATTGATGACCCGAAGCATCTCAATAGGCTTTTGCGCCCCATGGAAATGCTCTTTGTCGGGTACCAGGTGGTTTGTCACCAACCAATTTGAAAACCGGCTTATCTGTCCGCTTTGTCGTTCCATATTTTTCCTCTTTCACCACTGGATACAACGCAGGGGAACGCGAAACGCTCCCCTGCTGATACTCAAAAATCACTGGGAAAACTAGAACTGCTTGCCAATCTCTTTGATCTTATTGATGACATCGGTATATGGCGCACCATACTCGGTGTACAATGGGGCCATCCTGGTCTGGAATTCCGCATACGCGGCAGGACTGAGTTCGATGACGGTGGTGCCGGCTGCGCGCACGATCTGTTCCGAAGAAGCTTCCTTCTTAGCCCATTCGGCGATCTCAAATTCCTGGGTGTCTTTGGCTGTTGCTCTGATGATAGCCATGTCAGCAGCGCTGACTGCCTTTAGAGCTGCGGCGGAACCAAGCAGAATCTCGGGTACGCGGGTATGCTGGTCAAGGATATAGTACTTGGCTGCTTCATAGTCACCCATGTTCTGGTAGGTCGGCCAGTTGTTCTCAGCACCATCGATGACACCCTGGGTGATGGCGGAATACACATCATTGGGTCCGATCCCGGTAACGCCGGTCGCTCCAAGGAGCTCAACCATGCGGACCATCATCTTGTTGTTCTGGAGTCTGATTTTCAATCCAGCCATGTCGGCTACTTTATACACAGGCTTGGTGAGATAGAACGAACGGGAGCCAGCGTCGTAATAGCACAGACCGATCAGTCCGGATTTGGATGCTTCGATATCGGCAAGCATCTTCTGTCCGACTTCACCATTGAGCACCGCCCACATGTGTTTGGCATTGTTATACAGATAGGGCATCTGGATAGCGTTCAATGCAGGAACATAGCTGGCGACTGGAGAAGCGGACACACGTGCGAAGGCGAGGTCGCCCACCTGCAAGGCCTCGATCGCAGCGGTCTCCTGACCATAGAGCGTTCCACCAGTGTAGACTTCGATAATCACGCGGCCATTGGTTCTCTCTTTCACCAATCGTGCGAACTCGTGGTCTGCCAGAGAGGTGGGATACCCTTCGGCATGGACTTCGGAAAGTTTCAAAGTGATTGGTTTCACAACCGCGGCCTCTGTCGTGCCTTGCGCGAACACAGAGAGGGAAACAAATGCCAAAATCAAAAGAGCAACTAAGATTTTTTTCATTTCTACCTCCAAGTAAAAGAATGTAAACGTATACTTATCATATGACACGGCCTATCAACCCGCAACAAAAAAACGCCTAAAATCCTTGTACTAAACAGGCTTGATATACGCTGTTTTTGGATTTTTCCGTTGTCTTAAATTCCAACTATATAGTAAGTTCCATCTGATGGAACGGTACCTGTCCACCGGCGTCGGAAAGGCGTTTCACCACGGGTGTGGATTAGGTTCCAGCAACTGAAAACACACCGCGGCTATGGGTTTTCACTTTTGTTTCTATTGACAGAAACACCTGTTTCCTGTAGTCTGTCCGTGTTTCTATAAATAGTAACATATGACCATTTTCCGACCTTTCAGAGGAGTATGCTGATGAAAACCAAACGTACCGACGCCCTGGTCACCTCTCTCCCAGGCGAACGCTACACTCCCTTCTCGGTAGCCAAGAAACTCAACGCGCTGGCGATTCTGGAGTCAGCCTCTTTCACCCACGGCCGCGACAGGTATTCCATCATACTTGTCCGCGAAGCTTTCCGCATCAGGCAGCAAGGCGATAGCGTGCAGATGACCATCGACAACCGGGATATCCAGCATGAGAAGCATGATATTCTGGAGGCGCTCCTGGATATCGCACGCCAAAACGTGCTTCCTCCAGATGGCATCCCCTTACCGGCCGCTGGAATAGGTTATCTGGGCTACGAGTATTGCCAGCGCTGCGACACCATCAGGCTTGCCCCCTCGCAGGACACCATCGGAATCCCCGAGTCGCAGTTCATCATCGGGCACATCTACCTGGTGTTCGACCATTTCTCCGACAGCATCCACATCTTCGGCCTCAACTACGACGAGCATGAGATAGACCTTCGCCAAGCGGTCGACGATATCCTCCAGCGCCTGAGCGACTTGGATTTCTCCTATCTCGCGGCACCCGCAAGCGCCGTAAGCTGCGTAGTGGTCTCGGATGAGGACGCCAACCACTCGGACTTCATCACCCGCGTGGAAGCGGTTAAGAACCATATCGTCGCTGGCGACCTGCTGCAGGCGGTGGTGTCCCGGCGGCTGGTGCTTAGATCCAAGGAAAACGCGTTGGAAGGATATCGGCGTCTCCGTTCCAAGAGTCCTTCCCCCTACCTGTTCTATCTGGATTTCGGTAGTTATCAGATGATAGGCGCTTCTCCCGAAAGCTTGGTGCGGGTGCGGGATTCGGTCGCCTCCATCCGGCCTATCGCCGGGACAAGGCGGCGGGGAGCAACCCCAGAGCAGGATGAAGCCTTGCGGAAGGAACTGCTGGCCGACCCAAAGGAACGGGCCGAGCACCTGATGCTGGTGGATTTGGCCAGGAACGATCTTGGCCGGGTATGTCTTCCCGGATCGGTCCGGCTGACCCGGAACATGGAAGTGGAGAACTTCAGCCATGTGATGCATATCGTGTCCGATGTGGTTGGCCAGCTGGACAGGGATGGACGCTCTGTGCGCGGCATCGATGTGTTGAGATCGGCTTTCCCCGCCGGGACAGTCAGCGGAGCACCTAAGATCCGGGCGATTGAGATTCTCTCGGGCTTGGAAAGGGAGCAGCGCACCTTCTATGCCGGGGCGGTTGGCTATATCGAGGCCGATGGCGATCTGGATTTCTGCATCACCATCCGTTCGGCCCTCAAGAAAGACGACCGCTGGTTTCTGCAGGCGGGGGCGGGTATAGTGCATGCCTCCATCGCCGAGCGGGAGTGGGAGGAGACCAATGAGAAATTAGCTGCGATGCGCCTGGTGCTCGAAGGAGGTGTGAAATGATTGTCTTGTTGGATAACTACGATTCTTTTACCTATAATATCTATCAATATATCGCGCGTCTGTCCCCAGAGGAAATCCGGGTGATTAGGAACGACGACCTCAGCGTGGAAGCCCTCGCTGCGTTGAATCCATCGCGGCTGGTAATCTCCCCCGGACCGGGTAGGCCCGAGGATGCAGGTATCAGTGTGGCCGCCATCCGCTATTTCGCAGGAAAAATCCCCATTCTCGGGGTCTGTCTTGGTCATCAGGCAATCGGGTACGCTTTTGGTGCTCGGATTGTGGGGGCCAAGTTCATCAAACATGGAATTGCCGAAGAGATGACTTTGGACGGCAAGGGCGTCTTTCGCACGGTAGGGAAAAAGGGTGTGTTCACCCGCTATCACAGCCTGGTGGTTGAGGAATCGTCGATCCCAGAGGATTTCGAAGTCACCGCACGGGCCTCCGATGGCGATATCATGGGTATCCGGCACAAATCGCTGCCGATCGAGGGTGTCCAGTTCCATCCCGAATCCATCGCCTCCACCCAAGGCGAAGCCGTGCTCAAAGCATTCCTCATCTACCGGCGGGAGGGCTTGGCCTTCAGCTCGGTGCTTTCCAGCCTGTTGCAGGGCCAGAGCATGAACCAGGAGACCGCGCGGAATTTCATGGACGACCTCACCGAAGGCCTGATCGATGAACGCCATATCAGCGCTATCCTCACGGCGATTTCCGCCAAGGGTCCATCAGCTGGGGAAATCGCTGGCTGCGCTTCGGTGCTGTGTCAGAAAAAGCAGGCTTTTCCCTACCTTGGCACACAGCTCACCGATATCGTAGGTACCGGGGGCGATGGCATGGGGAGCTTCAATATCTCCTCGATGGCCGCGCTGGTTGCCGCCTCCTGTGGTGTACCTATCGCCAAGCATGGCAACCGGGCGGTTTCCAGCAAATCCGGTTCGGCGGATTTCTATGAGGCCCTTGGTTTTAAAATCGATCTTATCCCCGAGAAGTCGGCGGCGATGATCCAGCAGACCGGTTTTGGCTTCCTCTATGCTCCGGTGTACCATAGCGCCATGCGTTACGCGGCTCCGGTGCGGCGGTTGCTGGGGGTGAAGACCATCATGAACTTGGTTGGTCCGCTCTCCAATCCTGCCAATGCCCAGAACCAGATGCTGGGCGTATATGAGAAATCCTTGTTGGTTCCGGTGGCCGAGGCCTCCAAGATGCTGGGGGCAAAACGGGTGATGGTGGTGTGCAGCCGGGATGGATTTGATGAAATCTCCCCCTGCGCACCAACCGATGTGGTTGAGATTGACGAGGATGGCATCCGAAAAGAGTACGTGATATCCCCGGAGTCTTTTAGCGTGACCCAATGTTCCGCACAAGACCTTGCTGGGGGAGATGCGGCGAAGAACGCCAGCTTGGCGATGGAGCTTGTCAATGGGATAGGCCGGCCGGCGATTCTGGCAGCAGTCGCGCTGAATGCGGGAGCCGCGATGTATATCGCCTTGCATGCGAATACAATCCAGGAGGGGTATCAACACGCCTTGCAGGCCCTTGAGGATGGTTCGGTGCTGCGAAAGATTGAAGAAGTGAGGGCTGCCAGCTGTGCCTGATATTCTAGAGCGGATTGTATCCCTGCGCCGGGATGACTATCTCCGTCTCGGTGCGTCCTTTGGTGTACCCCTTCCCAATGTACGTAAGCGGCCGCTGGTTCCCTTTCTTGCCAAACCCGGGGCAGTGCTGGAGATCAAACGCGCCTCGCCCTCCAAGGGGGCTATTGCGATGGACCTAGACCCCATCCAGTTGCGGGACCAGTACATCCAGGCAGGGGCCCGTCAGATTTCCGTACTTACCGAGCAACGGTTCTTCAAGGGCTCGCTGGAAGATCTGGTTGCCGCTAGCACCGGTGATACCACCACCGCGTTTCTGCGTAAGGATTTCATCCTGTATCCAGATGAGCTTGAGGTGTCCTATCGCTGCGGTGCTGATGCCGTGCTGCTTATCGCGCGCATTCTGCCTCTGCCATTGCTTAAGGAACTGGTGGAACGCTGCTGTTCCTTGGGCATGGTTCCCTTGGTGGAGATCCGGGAGCAGGAGGATAGGGTGAAGCTGTCTGCGGTCGCCAAGGACTTTCCCGTAGTTGCAGGGGTGAACAGCCGCGACCTTGCCACCTTCCGGGTGGATCCTCTGGTTCCCGCGGGCTTGATCGGTACCTTGCCCTGTAAGGCCATCTTTGAATCGGGGCTCTCTTCGCCAGAGGCCTGCCGGTTCGCCCGCCAGCTTGGCTATGCTGGCATCCTCATCGGTGAGGCCGCCGCGCGCGACCCGCTGCGGGCAGGGTTATTGGTAGATGCGTTTCTCCAGGCCCAGCCGGACAGGGCTGGCGGTTTCTGGCGCAAGATCGCTGAGAAAGTGGGCAGCCGGCCTGCGCTTGTTTCTTCAACGAGAGCCATTCGCCGACCTCTAGTGAAGATCTGCGGCCTCACCACGGTCGAGGATGCACTCTATGCAGCTCGCGCTGGCGCAGATCTGTTGGGATTTGTATGTACCGCCACAAGTCCTCGTTGCGCACACGCTGCGGTTGTGAGGGAATGCGCCCGCAGGCTACGGTCATCCAGTTCCACAGCGCCGTTGCTGGTGGCAGTGGTGGTGGAGACCGAGAGCGAAGAGGCTCGCGCTGCCTTGCAGCTGGCGAGAGAAGGGGTGCTGGATGGAATCCAATATCATGGTGAATCCCCCGACGTTGACCTTGACCGCACCGGAAACAATGGAGCGGACGGGGTCTTTGGCCGCTATCTAGTGGTGCGTTTAGGATCCGAGGGTGATCTACATACCGTGCAGACCCACCGGGTGCAGGGTGAGCCTCGGATTCTGGTTGATGCCCGATCGGAAAAGCAAGCCGGTGGGACAGGCCAGCTGATACCTTCCGCTTTGGTCCATGCAGTGGCTTCCCGCGGTCATCTCTGGCTTGCGGGTGGGTTGAATCCACTCAATGTGCGTGCGGTTATCGATGAATTCCAGCCTGAACTCATCGATGTCTCCAGTGGAGTGGAATTAGCCCCCGGTGTAAAAGATCCGCGATTGATAGACCAATTGTTCAAGGAGATCTCAAGATGAGCGACCAGACGAGCGACCAGACGAGCGACCAGGGATATTTCGATCGATTCGGTGGATGTTATGTAGCCGAGGTGCTGCGCCGTCCGCTGGAAGAACTCACCATCGCTTTCAATCAGGCCGTGGCCGATCCTGGGTTTATTGAGGAACTGGCGCAGCTGGGTAGGGATTTCATCGGCCGTCCAACGCCACTGCTCTATGCGGCGAATGCCAGCCGTGAGATTGGTGGAGCCCAAATCTACATCAAGATGGAGGGGCTCGCCCATACCGGAGCCCATAAGATCAACAATGCCTTGGCTCAAGCCCTACTGGCGAAGCGCATGGGAAAAACCAGGATTATCGCGGAGACCGGAGCTGGTCAGCATGGCTTGGCCACCGCTGCGGCGTGCGCGCGTTTGAACCTCTCTTGCACAGTGTATATGGGAGAGGAGGATGTCCGGCGCCAGCAACCGAATGTCGCAGGGATGGAATTGTTCGGTGCCACTGTGGTGTCGGTGGATTCAGGTTCGAAGACGCTCAAGGATGCCATAAATGAAGCCATGCGCGATTGGGCTAGCAGCTTTGCAGATACCCATTACATCATTGGTTCGGCATTGGGCCCGGCCCCGTACCCCGATATGGTGCGTACCTTTCAAGCGGTGATTGGAAAGGAGACCGATGTCCAGATATCTGAACGAGGACTTGAGGTGGAAGCCTTGATCGCATGCGTGGGCGGGGGGTCGAATGCGATTGGCTTTTTCGCCCCCTTCATCAGGCGGGACAGACCCCGCTTGATCGGAGTTGAGGCTGGTGGCCGGGGTTCTGGCGTTGGCCAGCATGCGGTGCGCATGACAAGTGCGGCAGCTGGTGATGGCATCATCCATGGCTATAAAAGCCGGTTTCTGGTGGATGAGGATGGCCAGGTCGCCCCTACCCATTCCATTTCGGCTGGATTGGATTATCCAGGAATCGGCCCCCAACTAGCTGCGCTTGGAGAATCCGGGAGGATTGAGTTTACCAGCGCCACAGATGAGGAGGCTCTCGATGCGATGCGTTTCTTCGCTCGGCATGAGGGGGTGGTGTTCGCCTTGGAAAGCGCCCATGGAGGCGCTGCGGCCTTGCGGATCGCCCGTGGTTTGCCACCGGATAAAGTGGTCGTGGTGAATATGTCCGGTAGAGGTGATAAAGATATTTTCATCACCTCGCCCATTTTCCGTCCCGTGCAATGGAAGGAGTTCCTAAAAGCCGAATTACACCGCTTGGAAGCGCACATGGATACACTTGTGGATATGGTGGTGGATTCAAAGGATTCTTCGAAAGTCCTAGGAGGTGCGATATGATGCGTATGCCTATCCGCCTGATGGCTCATCTTGTCGCTGGGTATCCTACCGATGCTATTGCCTTGGCTGCCGCCAAAGGCTTGGTGGAAGGGGGAGTGGCGTACCTCGAGATCCAATTGCCCTTCAGCGACCCAAGCGCCGATGGCAAGGCCATCCAGTCGGCCTGTGCCCACACCCTGGCACGGAACTACAAGCTGTCCGATGGTTTCGGATTCATCACCCGCCTGCATGCGGCCTATCCCAGCGTCCCCCTGTTCATCATGACCTATGGCAATCTCGCCTTTCGCCTTGGGATTGATGAATTCGTACGACGCGCGCAGGCGGCAGGAGCCAGCGGGCTGATTATTCCAGACCTTCCGTTCGATACCGATGAAGGCCTCGCGCAAGCATGCCTGCGATACGGGTTGACTTCAGTACCGGTAGCTGCTCCGTCGATGACCGATACCCGCCTAGCCCAGTTGAAAAACACGCACCCTCAGTTCATCTACGCTGCTTTGCGAGCCGGTATCACCGGGAAAAGCACCGACATCGACCAGGGCACGCTCGATTTTCTCGGTCGATTGGGATCATCCTCCAAAATCCTCGGTGGCTTCGGCATCCGGGAGGGCACTCAAGCGCAGGCCTTGGCACCTCACGTACATGCGGTTGTCGCGGGTTCGGTGTTTGTGGAGCTCATTTCCAGCCATGCAGCAGCTGGCGCGGATGCTGTCAGGCTGGCAGTGCGAAGAAAAGTTGAGGAGTTGCGCGCGATCACTTGAAATCAAAGGCCACTGGGTGTGATGCCAGTGAAAATCGACTTTTTGCCCGCCCCCCGTGGCCTGTGTATAAAAAGCCATCCGGACCTGGAAGCGCAGATTCGTGCCTGGCACGAATCTGCGCTTTAAGCTTAAAGTTTATAGGCTTTCCGCCACCGCTTCCGCCACGCGGATGCCATCCATGGCCGCGGACATGATGCCTCCGGCGTACCCGGCGCCTTCGCCACAAGGGAACAGGCCGCCGATATTGCTCTGCAGTTGCTCATCGCGCACGATACGGATGGGTGAGGACGTGCGGGTCTCCACTCCAGTAAGCAACGTGTCGGGGTGGGCGAAGCCGGGGATGGTGCGGTCGAAATGGCGCAAGGCCTCCTTGATCGGAGTAGTCACATACTCGGGCAGGCAGCCATTGAGGTCGCTAAGCACCACCTCTCCTTTCGCGCATGGTTTCAGGCTGCCGAACCTCGTGGAAGGGTTGCCGGCGTAGAAATCCTCAAGCCGCTGCACAGGCATCGCGAAACCGGAGTTGCGGTTTGCCGCTTGATAGGCCGCTCGTTCCCAGCGCCGTTGGAAGGCCATTCCCGCGAGAACGTGGGTGCTTCCAAAATCTTCAGGTTGGACCGAGACCACAATCGCGGAGTTCGCGTTGCGCGCATTCCGGGCGAAATCGCTCATGCCGTTGCAGACCACGTGGCCGGGTTCCGAACTCGCGTTCACGACATATCCCCCTGGACACATGCAGAAACTATACACACCCCGTCCATTGGAAGCGTGGTAGGTGAGCTTGTAATCGGCTACGGGTAGGGCTGGGTGCTTCCAGCTGGCACCGAATTGGTTGCGCTGGATCATCTCCTGGAGATGTTCGATTCGCAGTCCGATGGCGAATGCCTTCTGCTCGAGTTTGACCGCGGTGGTCGCAAGGTACTCAAAGGTGTCCCGGGCGCTGTGCCCGATCGCAAGCACCACAGCAGAAGCGGAAATCTCCTCAGCACCATCAACCATCACCGCTCGGATCCTCCCCTGTTCAATAACCAAGGAGGTCACCTTCGCTTGGAAACGGACTTCTCCCCCAAGCCGCACGATTTTCTTCCGGAGGTTCTGGACGACTTCCACCAGATTGTCGGTGCCGATATGAGGTTTGCTCAGATAGGCGATTTCAGCCGGAGCTCCAGCTTCGATGAATTCCTGAAGGACTTTCTTGGCTCGCTGGTTCTTATCGGTCACCGTGGTGTTCAGCTTTCCATCGGAAAAGGTTCCGGCACCGCCTTCGCCAAACTGCATGTTTGAATCTACCGACAGCTCGCCTGTGGTCCAAAACCGATCGATTGTGCGCAGTCGGGTGGCGGCATCCTCTCCGCGCTCCAGCACCAATGGCCGGTAGCCCTGCTGCGCAAGCGCAAGCGCGCAGAACAAGCCTGCGGGGCCAGCACCGATAACCACAGGACGGGCTCCTTTGAAGGCACCTCCGTTTGAGGTTGGGAACACATACGGATCGTCCTCGGTGGCCGAAGTCCAGCTGCGGCTATCCCCTGAGCCTTCCCGCAGGGTGGTTTTCAGATCCACCGTGACGGCATGGATTATCTTGATAGCGTTCTTGTCGCGGGCGTCAAAGGATTTCCGATCGATCCGAAACGAGGTGATATCGCTCGGCTTGGCTCCTAAGACAATCCCGATTTTTTTACTGATATCCGCTGACGTATGGTCGAGGGGGAGTTTTAATTGGGGAATCCGGTATAGTGGCATGCATCGCTCCTTGGCAGAGGTCCTTGGTTGGAGTCTTCCGACCACATGTTGGAGCATAGCATTTTTTCCTGCTGCGTCACAGCTGAAATACCGTGCCATTCCAGCATCTTCATGCTACACTGCAGCCATCGGCAGCATGTGCGTTATTATTATCATTCAGGAGGCGATTCAATGAAGAATTACCAGAATTTCATTCCCCTGCTGGGGGCAAAGGTCGATCCAGTTCCGTATGGAGTGTACCCGTTCTCCATCAATGATATCGAGGGTGGCTCGGTATTCATGACGAAGGACGGGGAGGAAACCCTCATCATCGCGATTGGAAAGGATTGGGGCTTCTCGGGGATAGAATTTGAATCTGAAGGCAGACCTTGTGTCGCGGCGCCGCTTACCCACGGTAATGCCGAAGTTCTTCGGAAGCTGTTCCCTTTCACCGCACCGATACGTGTATTGGGCAAGGAACGGACCGTTGGCGTAGGGGACCGGCTCGGAATCGCCGGACCAGGACATATCAGGGTATTCCAGGAATACGATGCGTTTCCAATTCTCGCGCAGCAGTCCATCCGGGAGCTCAATCTTACCCACAGGACCTATATGGATGTGCTGGATGCCGCTACGTTCGCTGTATTCCGGGAAGGCTACCGAAAAGGATTCGGTGCCGATGGCGACCACCTCAAGAAGCCTGAAGATGTGGAGATGGCGTTGAAACTAGGCTTCACCATGATCACGTTGGACTGCAGCGAGCATATGCATAATGATGTGGAGGCGATGCCAGATAGCCAGGTGGATTCCCTGTACACCGCGGATCCCGTGCTTGAGAAACGATACTTGGGAAAAGTCTTCTCAATCGGCGAGGGTGTATCTCTGACTTATGATCTTCCGGCGTTGAAGCGGATGAAGCTGGTCTATGGAGAGATGATCGATTTCGCCGCAAGTATCTACGAGCGCTTCTTCGAACCTGGTGTGTATCAAGCGGATTTTGAGATATCAATCGATGAAACCACCACGCCAACCACCCCGTTGCAGCACTTTTTCGTCTCCAACGAGCTTAAGGAACGCAAAGTCGTGTATGCCACTTTGGCTCCACGGTTCTGCGGTGAGTTCCAAAAAGGTGTCGATTATATAGGCGACCTCGCGCAGTTCGAAAGTGAGTTGGCTACCCATTGCGCCATCTCCCGGTATTTCGGCTACAAGATCAGCCTTCATTCGGGTTCTGACAAATTCTCGGTGTTCTCTACCTTCGGCAGGCTTACCAAGGGCCGTTTCCATGTGAAGACCGCTGGAACCAACTGGCTGGAGGCGATGAAGGTGGTTGCCATTGTGGACCCCGTGCTCTACCGCTCTGTCCATAAGTTCGCCTTGTCCAAGTTTGAGGAAGTCACCAAGTATTATCATGTCACCACCGACCTATCCAAAATCGCGGATGTGGATACCTTGACCGATGCCGAGCTGGTAAAGCTTTTTGATCAAAACGATGCCCGACAGCTTATCCATATCACCTATGGACCCATTCTCTCCACCAAGGACGCGGCGGGGAACTATCTTTTCAAGGACTACCTGTATCGGTTGTGGAGCGATCACGAGGGTTTGTATTCCGACATGCTGTTCAAGCATATCGGCCGGCATCTGGCCTGTCTGTACAAAAACATGAAGGGTTGAGGACCGGAAGACCATTGCATAGCCAGAGGGAGGATTCCCATGGAAAGGATCCTCCCATCTTAAAATTGTTGCATCAGCGCTAAGTTTTCCATCTGAGGATATTTTGTATTGGGAACCACGTTTGGATTAGGAAAGTGGACCTTTTCTATAATTATTGTAGAAAATCTTGCATTCAATTCCCAAAAATGGATAGAATGCTTTATTATGAAAGGCGAACGGACTACTATACCGACACTAGTGGGGCAAAAGGATGGAAATACGGTATGCAGCTAAAATACCATGCGGTGTTCAAGGATATCCAACATAAGATCATCTCGGGTTTCTGGCCGGAAGAGACCATGATTCCCACCGAATTTGAATTATGCGAGATCCACGGAGTAAGTAGGATCACAATCCGCCGGGCGCTCGACGAGCTTGTCCAGATGGGGCTTATCCGTCGTTCCCGGGGAAAAGGCTCGTTCGTGTGCGCCACCAAGCGTTTCGCTGAATATCGCAATGGACTGGTGAGTCAGGACGGCATCAAATTCGATACCAATGTTACAAATCGGATTCTGGAGATTGTTCATTATGATTCCAATACCGAGTTGGCTCAGCGGATGGGAACAGTGCTCAAGCAGGACAATCTGCCCATTAAGCGCTTTCGGTTGCTGCGGCTTGTGGACAATCTCCCCTATGCGCTGATGAGTATTTTCGTAGCCGATGACCTTGGGTCCAAAATCGCGGAGCTTGATCTGGTGAATCATTCATTTTTAGAGCTTTACGAGCAAGTTACAGGAAATAAAATCGTCTCATTGCAACGTACTGTATCGGCAATCATGCCAGATGATGATATCTGCGCTCTGTTGGGAGTGAAAATCGGCACGGCGCATCTATGGATGAAGAACATAGCCTATACAGATGATGAGACGGCGGTGGCGGTCAATTACGCGGTGTACAATGGTAATATTTTTGATTTCGCGGTGAATATCGATTTGGACAATCCACCGAAGATGCTGTTGTAGACATAAACTTAAAATCTTACCCGCCTCCATCTTATCAATAGGTTAGCTGGCTCGGCCTCCCACGACTTCATGAGAAATAGCACAAGTGAATCGCTTAAGGGTATTGTTTTATTTTGACAAACGAATTATGTATGTTAGAATTGTACCCGATGGGAAAGGACCCTCTTGTCCTCAATCTGCTATCGGGTCAACGAATAAGGAAAAAAAACATGAAAACAATCGTAAGGATGCTGCATGAGGCTGCACAACAGTTTCCCGCACGGGCATATACGACAAAAAAAACCGACGAAGGTTGGAAGCCGTACACGTACCGTGATGTAGATAGCGCCTCGGATCAGGTCGCGGCGTATCTCATCGCCCAAGGTTTCACCGCGGAATCGTCTTTTGGAATTCTCGCTGAGGGGAGGCCGGAGTGGGTGATGGCGGAAATGGGAGTCATCAAGGCAAGGTGCATCTCCGTGCCGTTGTCCATCAAGCTTACGGCCGAAGAGATCGCCTTCCGTCTGACTCATAGCGAAGCCAAGGGGATCATCGCAAGTTCCAATACCTTGGACAACGTTTGCAAGGCTTTGGATGCAATGGAAGTCAAACCCATGCTGCTGTACTTGGATGAGGACGACGAACGCCTGCAGCGGCAAAAGAAAGCGCATGGATGGAAAGTAGGAAAGGACTTCCTCACCTGGGATACGTTGCTGGCCACCGGAGCTGAAGTCCTGGCCGGTCTTCCTCAGATAGTCAAGGACACCGAAGCAAAGATAGATGAGAACGACACGGTGAACATCTGCTATACCTCCGGAACCACGGGCAATCCAAAAGGCATCATGCTCACCCATCTAAACTATTGGGCCAACAGCCACGATGCAGTCGAACTGTTCCATCTCCCGGAAGAGACCTTCGAAACCCTCGTCGTGCTCCCGGTGGACCACTCGTTCGCCCACACCGTCGGTATCTATACCGCCATGCTTAAGGGGATCACTCTCCATTTCGTCGATGCACGTGGCAGCAATGCCGCCATCATCCGAAATTTTCCCAAGAACCTCACTGAAGTGAATCCGTTGTTCATGATGACCGTGCCTTCCATCAGCGGCAGCTTTATGAAAAAGATGTTGCAAGGGGTTTCGCAGAAAGGCAAGCTTATCGATGGCATTTTCCAAGCTGGGCTCAAGGCCGGAATCAAACGCAATGGCGATGGTTTCAACCGCCCATCCCTCGGAGTTCAGGTCGCGACGTTCCTCCCCTATAAGCTGGCTGCCACCTTGGTGTTCCCCGCCCTGCGCAAGGTGTTCGGATCCCGCATCCTCTATTGTGTCGGTGGCGGAGCGCTCCTTGAGGCCCGGCAGCAGCATTTCTTCGCAGCGATCGGAGTGCCTGTGTACCAAGGGTATGGCCTCACCGAAGCCGCTCCCATCATCAGCTCCAACTCTCCTGAGGTGCACAAGTTCGGTACTTCCGGCAAGGTGGCGCCGCATGTGAAATGCAGGATCATGAAGAGCGAGACCGAGGAATCCAAGGTTGGTGAACGTGGCGAGATTGTCATCCAGGGTGAGAACGTCATGAAAGGCTATTTTAAAAATCCTGATGCTTCCGCCGCTGTGCTTCGCGATGAGGCCGATGGCCGTTGGCTGTGGACCGGTGACTTGGGATATTTTGATGAGGATGGCTTCCTCGTGGTCACAGGCCGGGCCAAGGCTTTGCTGATAGCCAAGGATGGGGAGAAGTACTCACCGGAGGAAGTGGAAGAGGTGATGGTGAACAATACCGAGATCCTCAACCAGCTGTTGGTCTACAACGACCATAAAGCCATCACCACTGCATTGGTCACACTCCAGGACGACTTGGTGAAGAAGATGATCAAGGATGAGAATCTCACCACACCGGAAGCCGTGCTCAAGAGGATAATCGACCTATTGCGCGCGTATGAGCCTTCGGCGGCAAAAAGCATTCCATCCCAGTGGATTCCCTCACGTTTCTCCATCATCCCAAAGGCTTTCAGCGAGGCCGATGGCTTGGTGAACTCCACCATGAAGCTCGTGCGCTACAAGACCATCGAGTTCTATCAAACGAGGATAAACGAGATGTACGAAAGCGAGGAGCTGAACAACAAACGCAACTTGGAAGCGGTGAAGGAACTGTTTTTCTCCTGATGCGGATGATGCATCCTATGCAGTTGATGCAATTTTTACAGATTTGTTCACAAAAAAGAGCGGCCACCAGAGAGGTGACCGCTTTTTTTCAGGATGGCCTGGGCTTTCTTAGAAGTTTCGGGCGGCGATCTCGAAATAGGCTTTCGGGTGGGCGCAGACCGGGCACAGCTCAGGAGCTTTCTTGCCAATGACGATATGGCCGCAGTTGACGCACTTCCAAATCTGCTCGCCATCGCGGGAGAACACCAATCCCCCTTCCACATTCTTCAACAGGGCCAAATAACGGGCCTCGTGCTCTTTCTCGATCTTGGCCACACCTTCGAATAGCGCGGCGATCTTGTTGAAGCCTTCCTCGCGGGCGACTTTCGCGAAACCCGCGTACATGTCGGTCCATTCATAGTGCTCGCCCTCGGCGGCATGCTTGAGGTTGGTTGCGGTATCCTCTACCTCACCATGTGGCTGAAGCGCTTTGTACCACAGCTTGGCATGTTCTTTCTCATTGCCAGCGGTTTCCTCAAACAGGCTCGCGATCTGCTCATATCCTTCCTTGCGCGCTTTGCTGGCGTAGTAGGTGTACTTGTTCCGCGCCATCGATTCTCCGGCGAACGCCGCCAACAGATTCTGTTCGGTCTTCGATCCTTTCAAGTCCATATGAAACTCCTATTGTGTAGTGTGGGTTTCGTTCTGCCGAAGACAGGTCTGGCAGGTGCCTTTCAGCACGATGCCATGCTCCAGCACAGCGAACCCAAGTTGCTCAAGAACGATAGTATCGAGAGATGCGAAATGATCCAGCGATGCATCCATCACCTTTCCGCACGTGCTGCAGATAAGATGGCAATGCTCATCGTTGCGTGCGTCGTAGCGGATGCTTGTGGAGCCCGAAGTCTCCAATTGGGAGATGACTTTCAATTCGGTGAGGAGATTGAGATTCCGGTATACGGTGCCCAGACTGATGCGCGGCAGCTTTTTCCTGAGCTCCTGGTACAATTCCTCCGCTGTGGGGTGGACGGGAAAATCCTTAAGCGTCTGTAGGATCATTTCCCGTTGGCGTGAGTATTTCAATTTCGGGCTCCTTTGTTTTCAGCGTCAGCAGGTGGATGGTCACCCCGATTCCTACCAGTAGCAAAATACCATAGACAAGCAAGATCCGTACAATCAAGGCAGAGGTGATGAGCGATACCCACAGCCAAAGGATAGCTCTTCGTTTGGTTTTTACAGGAACGCCTTCGTTGGTCCGCCAGTTACGTAGATACGTTCCCAACAACTTGCTGGATTCCAACCGGTGTGCGAGGTGTGGGCTGGAACCGGTGAAGCAAGCGGCTGCCAAAAGAACAAATGGGGTTGTGGGCAGAACCGGAACTACTATTCCCACAATCCCGATAGCAAGATTGAGAAATCCCAAGGTTATCAGTACTATCCGTTTCATTGTGTTGGGCACCCGTATCTTAGAAGCGCACAGATCATGATAGAGACCTGCATTCCACGTGTTTTTGATGTAGGCTGAATTTTTATCTCAATCATTCGGATGCCAGGCACGGAAGGAAAAGAACATCATTGATCTCCAAATTGATCTCCAAATTTTTAATAATAGTAATTATTACTGATAATCTTTAGCATATATCGTATGTATTGTCAATAAAGAGGTTGGCATAACCCATCGCTCAAGACCTTAGGCCTACCGCAGGGACCGCCAGCACGCCATCGACCTTGCTCCCGATTCTACAATCCTCATATTTTCTCATTTAAACCTCCACCTGAAACAAATTAGGAGCAAGCTGGATTATGTATGAGCCGTTCCTGTGTCAGGTTTGTAAGAATTTTCCTACACGATTGCCTTTTATATTGTTACATTTGCAACATGCTGGTGTTTATAGTGTACGTTGAATTACATTTCAAACACGGATAGGTGTTTTTGCGCGCTGGTGATAGAGGAAACTGTATCCACGCCAGCTTTTTGTTGAGGAGGGGTTTAAATGAGAAAAGTCATGCTACTGCTACTGGTTCCCCTGTTGATGCTCACAATCGTTTCCTGCGAAGGAGATATTCTTACAACCATCAGTGGTTTTATGGGAGCGACACAGGGAAATGTGCTGATTGAAAACGGCTTGGTCACAGTCGATACATCCGAAGTGGACGCTGTGTCCACCACGGTGACCGATATTATCGTGGGTTCAGGAGCAACCGCTCCAACAGAAACGGAATTAGGCGAACTGAAGACTGGGCTTGCGGAAATCCTGAATTCTGAGCAGAAGACCGAAGCACTTCTAGAGGAGATGGCCAAGCCCGCAGTGGATGTGCCGCCAGAAACCATCACCCGACTTGAAGAGTTTCTTCCGAAAGACGAGGGTGGCAATGTGCTTGCCGACCTCACCCAAGGCGACCTTCTCGCTGCAGAACTCATCGCAAGCGTGATGAACGATCCTGTCGCGCAGGCTTTGCTAGCTGATCCAGACGATCCCGCGATCACCGATGAGCAGAAGGACAAACTCTTATCCGATGCACTGCAGGCTATCGAAGTGATCAAGCAGGTCTCCAGCGTGGGAGTGCTATCCATCGACTCCATCATCTCAGAACTTTTGGGTGATTTCCTTTCCAGGGCTGTTGGTTCCAGAGAGTTCACCGGACCCACACCAGACGAGATGAATGAATACTGGGGATATGCGGAACCGGTTGTCCAGGATATTCTAGCTAGGGCTGGCACCATAGTCGTTGGAGATGTGGAAACCATCAATCCAGCTGGGTTGGCCACCTTGATCAGCAACTACCAGAATGTTCGCAGCGCATACCAGACATCGGTTTTATCGATAACACCCAACACAGTGTTTGAACTGAGCGATCTCATCGACTATGCCTTGAGTGTGGTTTTCACCGAAGCTTCAATCTTTGTTGGTAATGAACAGGATTTAAGCCTGGAACTGGTGATCAATGAATTGATTCCGTATATCGGCGTCACTTTTGACGAGAACACTGAGGCTCCGGCATTCATCGCCTTGCATAACTGGGAAACCCTGCTGGGACTTTATACAGGCGATCCTGCCACCCAAGGGTTCAAGGATAAATTCACCACCGTAGCTAAGACCATGCTTGGTATCTCACGTGCGGTTGCCAACAACACCCTGATCACCGAACAATTGGAACTGGGTATCACTGAGACAAATACAGGGCTGTTGCTGGAACTTGATCTGGCCGCGCTTTTCGGAATCGTGGAGTAGGGGGAACGCTATGAAAAAGATTTTATCAGTCGCTTTGATCATAATGCTCGCGATCGGCATGGGATTCGCTTCGGAAGTCTTCCGTCCTACCAGCGCACGTATAGAGGCGA
Organism: Sphaerochaeta sp. UBA6084; assembly: GCA_002428625.1. Classification (GTDB taxonomy): domain Bacteria; phylum Spirochaetota; class Spirochaetia; order Sphaerochaetales; family Sphaerochaetaceae; genus UBA6084. The sequence continues at coordinate 54,653 of DIXI01000033.1, read as the reverse complement.
TGGGAGGAGCGGGAATCGCGACCTCTACCGGTGCCGATGCACTTTTCATGAATCCGGCCAACCTTGGAACCGGTACCTTCAGCATGAACCTGCCTTCGGTTTCGCTTACTTTGTTCAATCCTAAGGCGATTATCGATTCCGGGATTATTGAAGATATCCAGGCTGGAGGGTCGGACCCCGGTATGGTCGCTGCTTCGGTGGCTACCAAATATTTAGAGATTGTGAAGGCCGGAAAGGGTGATATTCTCACCACCGATATAGCAGCCTCTTTCACTGGTGGCGGGCTTGGTTTTGGAATCCAACTCCAGGAACAACTGCACACCACTAGTTCGGATGGTTCGTTTGGAGCAGACAAGGTTATCGCTGAGTTCAACTTGGCGGGAACCGTTGGCTTAGGCTTCCGACTGGATCTCATCCCTGGCGTGATGTCGCTGGATGCCGGTGCGAGCGCCCGTTTCACCTACAGGGCGTATACGAACGAGATTGGAATCTCCTCAGCCATCAATCTGGCGCAGTCTGATGATGATATCGGGTATGCGTTGATGCGCGACACCATGCTGGCGGCTGGCTGGGGAATCCCCATCGATGCCGGTGTGAATGTGAACCTGCCTTTTGGTCTTCGGGCTTCGGCGGTGGCAAGGAATCTGAATGGGGTCTTCACCATGCAGAATTATTCAGAACTCGGCGCATGGGTGAATGAGATGGCTGAACTGGCCGATTCCGAACCTGTGTACACCGATCTCGATCCTCAGGCAACGGTCACCCCTTTCACCTACGAAATTCCCTGGACTCTGGATGTGGGCCTTGGTTGGACTCCCGATCTCGGTGGTCTGAGCGCCTTGCTCCGCCCCTCCTTGGCAATCGATCTGGTGGACTTCCTTGGCTATCTTGAGAACACCGATGACCTTTGGACCAGGCTGAACATCGGCGCCGAAGTGAGGGTGCTGAATATGATCGATGTCCGCGCTGGTCTGAACAAGGGCTACAAATCTGTCGGCGTGGGATTGGATCTGCTGCTTGTGCATATCGATGCTTCCTATTATTGGAGAGAGTACGGTGTGGCCATCGGTGACAAACCGATCGATGCGCTTACAGTCCGGGTGAATATCGGATTAGACGGCAGATAAGTGCCTGGCACCAATCTTTTTCTTAAACCTGCATTTAAAGTAATTTAGATGCAGGTTTCTTTTTTTGGGACGGCCGGGCACCATGCCCGTCAGATGGATGTCCCACACCTGCTTCACTTTTACTGTTATTTTGATAACAGAGTATGTGGTTTTATAACAAAAATGTATAAATCGAGCTGTACTTGTCGCTTTGGGTATGATATGCTCCACCCATCACACTGCCTTTTGGCATAAAAAAACGGAGCGATACTATGGTACATTTCGGCTTATTGGGGCTGATACCCCCGGTACTCACCATTGCGCTGGCATTCATTACCAAAGATGTCATCATCTCGTTGTTTCTCGGAATTCTTTCCGGGACCTTGATCGTCGCTGGCGGAAACCCGCTTATAGCGCTCATCAACCTGTCCGACCTTTTGGCAGGTTCGCTTAATGATGGATGGAATATCCGCATTTTCCTCTTCTGCGCTTTGCTTGGAGGGCTTGTGGGTCTTCTCTCCAAAACCGGGGCAGCAGTCGCCTTCGGCCGCTGGGCAGCGAAAAAAGCCAGAAGCGCCAAGGGTGGACTGATCATGGCATGGATTTTTGGAATCATCATCTTCATCGATGACTATTTCAACTCTCTGGCTGTCGGCACAGTCATGCGGCCGATCACCGACAAGAACGGCACCCCCCGTGCGAAACTCGCTTATATCCTGGACTCCACCGCGGCTCCTGTGTGCATCATCGCACCGGTATCCAGTTGGGTCATCACCGTCATGTCCATCGTGAAAGGTTCTGAAGGGTTCGCAGAGTTGGGAATCACGGAATTCGAGTTCTTCATCCGCTCTATCCCTTTCAACCTCTATGCCCTGCTGACCTTGATCATGGTATTGGTCATCATCCTCACCAAGCGTGATTTTGGACCGATGCAGGCATCCGAGCGTCTCGCCGCCACTACTGGCAAACTCTATAACGTGGAATATGGCGATGCTCCCGGAGAGATCAGCACTACCAACGCGGCAAGCAAGGCAAAGCCGATGGACATGATGTTCCCCATCGTGGTGCTGATTGTGACTGCAGTGGTTTTCTTCCCTGTCACCACTTGGATGGGTGCCATCGACGGAGAAACCATCACCTCTTTTGGAGCAGCAATGCAGTCCATGACTCTAGGTGAAGCATTCTCCAACACCGATGCCTCGTACGCGTTGTTCTACTCTGCGATCTTCACCTTGGTCATCACGCTCATCTACTATTTCGTCCGCAAGCTGTTCAATATCAAAGGCGCTTCGGATGCTCTTAAAGACGGAATCGGCTCCATGGTTCCCGCCTTGCTGATTCTGACCATGGCCTGGACCATCGGCTCAATCATTAAGTCCGCACCCGAAGATGGTGGCCTTGGGCTATCGGCTTATCTATCGGAAGTGGTGGTCGGTGGTGGATTCCCCCTCGCGCTGGTTCCGGCGATTGTGTTCGCGCTCTCGGCTCTCATCGCCTTCTCAACCGGTACCTCCTGGGGCACGTTCGCTATCATGATCCCCATCACCATGCCTATCGTCGCAGGACTTGCGAAGGCGAAGGGTCTGGATCTCGGTGGCATGACCAATGCGATGTTCATCAGTGTGAGCGCTGTATTGGGCGGTGCGGTATTCGGTGACCACGCGTCTCCAATCTCCGATACCACGATCCTCTCATCCACTGGTGCAAGTTGCCCACACCTCGAGCACGTGGCCACTCAGCTGCCGTACGCGCTGTTCATCGCGGTGTGTTCATTAGTCGGGTTCCTGTTCGGTGGGATCTTCCTCAATGTCATAGTGGCTTGGCTGGTCGCGCTGGTGGTGTTCGCAATCGGTATGGTGGTTCTTCCCAAGGTTTATCAAAAATAATGTCCAATTCCCTTTGAGTTGACTAACGCTCCGTGCTATGGTTCCATATGAATAGCAGGGAGCGTTTTTTTATGCAAATCATTCATATCTCACCAAAAACACAGCAATACGCATGGGGAAACAAGACGTTCATCCCCAGTCTGCTTGGGAAGCCCGCAACTGATACACCGTACGCAGAGCTTTGGCTAGGTACCCATAAGGGTGGCGAGGCCACGGTCCCCCAGGCCAACGACATGCCCCTTGGTGAATTCCTCAGCATGCATGCCCAGCAGTTCTACGGTACCGCGCATATCAGGAGATTCGGTGCAGAACTGCCCTTCCTGCTGAAAGTTCTTGCCATGGAGAAGCCCCTGTCCATCCAGCTCCATCCCACCCGGGACCAGGCCGCGGCAGGTTACGCTGCCGAGCTCCCGTTGCACGCGACTCTTAGCCGTGACCAATGGAATTATAAAGACGCGCAACAGAAGGCAGAGGTGCTGTATGCTCTCACTCCAGTTACCGCGATGTGTGGATTCCGACCGCTGCGTGAGCTGGTGGAGCATTTAAAAGACCTTATCCCCTACCAATTTCCTTTGGTTTTTCCGTTTTTAGCTCTTTTACCACCCAACAATGTGGCCGATTCAGATATGGAGGAGGCCCAACCAGAGCAGGAGAAAGCCTTGCTGGCGCGTTTTTTCTCCACGCTGTATCAATTGGAAAAACCTCTGCTGCTGGAATTGATAGCGGAGCTAGCCTCCACTCTCCAAAAAAAAGCAGCTCCCAGACTCACCGAAGATGGGGCTTTTCTCACACCTGCGGGCATCACCCTAACGGCTTTGGAGGAATACCCCGAGGATCCCGGGCTGTTCGCTCCCTTTTTCCTCAATGTATTGCATATTTCTCCTGGTCAGGCGGTATATCTCGAACCCCGTACCCTGCATGCATATGTACTTGGCAATGGGATTGAGCTGATGAGCAATTCCGACAATGTATTGCGCGGTGGTCTCACCCATAAAAAGGTGGATGTTCCGGAATTGTTGTCCTTGCTATCGATCAAACCTATGAAAGTGGAGTTTTGCCCACAAGTGCGCGATGTATGCAATCGGTTGGATATTTTGACGCCGACCGAGGAGTTCATGCTGAGTTGCTTTACCCAGGGGTCGTACTTCATCACGGAGAGGAAATCCATCGAACTGCTTTTCTGCGTGGAAGGAGAGGTGGCGCTTGGATATGAAGGCACACTCTGTACCTTGAGAAAGGGTGAGTGCGTGGTGATTGCCGCTTCCCTTCCTGCGTATCGGGCTACGGTGCAGGGTTTGGCTTTTTGTGCGACCGTTCCTAGCTAGTTGTATCCGATATCGTGTGGCATAATTTCGTCGGGCTATGGTATAGTCCTTCTATGGAACAGCAGCCTTTTCTACATGTGCTAAAAAAAGAGATGATGGTCGCCCTGGGGTGTGGAGCATGAGGTATGTCGCCCTGGATTTTGAAACCGCCAACCACGAGCGGATCAGCGCCTGTTCAATTGGACTAGCTCGGATGGCTGATGGCGAGGTACTGGATACACGGTATTCTCTCATCAACCCCCCATCATCCTATTTCGATCCCATCAACATATCCATCCACCGCATCCGACCAGCTGATGTGAAGGATGCGCCCACCTTCGATATCCTGTGGCCGGAGCTTCTGCTCTTCATCGGCGATGACGCTCTTATCGCCCACAACGCACCTTTCGATATCGGCATACTCCGGGCGATGCTGCTGTACTATTCCTTACCGATTCCACCCTTGCGATATACCTGTACCGTCCGCATATCCCGAAAAGTCTGGCCTCAACTCCCCACGCATCGCCTTACTGACCTCTCACGCACCTTTGGCTTCGATTATCTTGCCCACCATGCGCTGGAAGATGCCGTCAATTGCGGCAAGGTGTTCCATAAAGCTTGTCCGGTAGGGACGGAGCGGGAGGTCCGGCAGTATTTGGCCGCTCATGGAATCCGCTTCCAAAGCATGACCGGCGGTCTAGCCCCGGACGAACCGCCAGAGCCGCGCGGTGATTTTCTCTTATAAAACCTTTTCTCCTCGGCGTGCGGATACTCCTTGCTGTGGATGCCAGGTGGTGGTATCATATTTACAATGATTTCACTTAAGGCAGGAGGAAGAGATGGACCTGAAAGGATCAAGGACTGAACAGAATCTGAAAGAAGCGTTCGCCGGAGAATCGATGGCGCGGAACAAGTACACCTACTACGCCAGCAAAGCGCGTAAGGAAGGATATGAGCAGATCGCCAATCTCTTCGAGGAAACCGCCGGCAATGAGAAAGAGCACGCCAAGCTATGGTACAAAGCGCTCCAGGCAAACGGTGAGGTAGCGGACACCGCCACAAACCTCAAGGATGCCGCCGCGGGCGAGCACTATGAATGGACCGACATGTACGCGGGTTTCGCGAAAGTCGCCCGCGAGGAAGGCTTCAACAAGATCGCCGCGCTGTTCGAAGGTGTGGCCAAGATCGAGAAAGAGCACGAGGCCCGTTACTTGGCCCTATTGAAGAATGTGGAAGGTGGAATGGTATTCTCACGCGACGGCGAGCAGATATGGAAATGCAACGTGTGCGGCCATATCGTCATTGGCAAGAAAGCCCCCGAGATTTGCCCCGTCTGCGGACATGGAAAACCTCATTTTGAAATAGCCGCGCGCAATTATTAACCTATTCAGCAGTCGATTTAAAAGGGACCCTCCTGCGATGGAAGGCCCCTTTTTTTTACGGTTTGGACGGATGTGGAAAAGGTTCCAGCAACCTAAACCACACTGCTCTGTGGAAAAGGTTCCAGCAACCTTTTCCACAGAAAAGATCACATGAGATTGGGGATGGTCATGCTCATCGCGGGGATGAAGGTTACGAGGAGGACAACCACCAGCATGGCGAGATAGAAGGGCAGCATGGCCTTGGTTGCTTTCTCGATGCTGATTTTGCCAATCGCGCTTCCCACGAACAGCGCGGAACCTACCGGTGGTGTGCATAGGCCGATCGCAAGGTTCAATATCAGCATGATGCCGAACTGCACTGGATCCATGCCAAGTTCTCCAACCACGACCGGGAGCAGGATGGGGGTGACGATGATGATCAGCGGTGCCATATCCATGATAGCTCCCAACACCAGCAGCATCAGGTTGATGAGCAGCAGCAGCACGATCTTGTTATGTGAGATGCTGAGCAGGAAGCTTGTCACGGCCTGCGGGATACGGAGATAGGCGAGCAACCAGCCGAAGGCGCTGGCGGCAGCGATCAGGCTCATAACCATCGCGAGGGTGCGTAAGGCATGCAGAAGTATCTTGGGCATCTCCTTGATGGAAATCTCCCGATAGATGAAGAACGTCACGATGAAGGCGTACACCACAGCGACCGAAGCCGATTCTGTCGCGGTGAACACACCTGAGACTACTCCGCCGATGATAATTACAATCGTCAATAGCCCCAGTATCGCATCGCGACTCACTTTGGCTGCTTCCTTAAGAGTGTACTTGCGTTCTTTGGGATAATTGCGTTTTACCGCGATGATATAACTCACGATCATCAGCGCCACACCGAGGATGATTCCCGGCACCAGACCGCCCATGAACAGTTTGCCCACCGAGACGCCACCACCGGCAGCGAGGGAGAAGATGATCATATTATGGCTTGGCGGTATGATGACCCCCTGGCACGAGCTGGTGACAGTGACGGCCACAGAGTAGTCGTCATCATAGCCTTTTTCCACCATCATCGGAATAAGCATGGTTCCGATTGAGGAGACGTCTGCCACGGCCGACCCCGAGATACCGCCGAAGAACATCGATGCCAGAACGTTCACTTGGGCCAAGCCCCCGCGGACCCGTCCGACCAACACATTGGAGAATTCCACCAGACGTCGCGAGATTCCACCTTTGCCCATGATCTCACCAGCGAGGATGAAGAACGGTATGGCTAGAAGCGAGAACGAATTGACGCCGCTTACAGTCCTTTGGAGGATCGACATCATCGGGATCCTTAGATATATGGCGGTGAATACCGAAGAGATGAACAAGGTGAAGGTAATGGGGAACTTGAGAAGCAAGAGGATGACGAACGATCCCATCAGGATCGCGGTAGCGGTGCCGGCATCATGCATTCTGGTTGCCTCCTGTAGAGGTGATCTGATCACCCTTCTGCTGCTTCAGACGGTTGAAATCCTTAATAGCCACGGTAAGATAGAAAAACGCATACAGAAAGATGAAGAACGCGGCGATGGGAACAACCAGATAGTTGATCGCATTGCTGATACCTGTCGCGGGGAGCTTCGAACGTGCTCCGTTCATGGTTAGTTTGATACCGTAATAGAACATGATGCTTCCAATGCCCATCTCGATAACATATTTAATGAAATTAAGCGTGTCATTGATGACACGGGGCAGTTTTTTTGGAAGCAGGGTGATGCTGATATGAAGGTTTTCCTTCACCCCAAGAGCCATGGCTATAAAGGTGAACCAAATCACGATGACAAGCGACACTTCCTCCGACCATCTTATCCCTGAGTTGAAGCCGTATCGGAAGACGACATTCAGGAACACAATGACCACCATGGCCACCAGCAACACCATGGCTAGGATGAGCGCTACGTTGAAAGTTTTGTCTAGATACTTCTTGAACCCTTTCATGTCCATGACCCTCCTGGAATTTTAGTCCGGCTATACACAAGAGGAGAACTCCCGGTGGGGAGTCTCCTCTTCCATAATAGACGATGACTAGGCGAAAAAGCCAATCATTTCACAGCTTGGATTTTCTTGACCCATTCCTTGGCTTCGGCGGAGAGCATGCTCTCGTACAGACCAGTCATGGCAGCTGCGAACTCAGCCTGGGAGTTGATCTTGTTGATCTTGGAGCCAGCGGCGACCACCTTGGCCTCGGACTTTTTCTCGAAATCGGCCCAAGCCTGGATCTGGACAGGAGTACTATCCTTCGCGGCCTGCATGATCAGCTCCTGGTCGGCCTTCGACAGCTTGTCCATGGTGACTTTGGAAGCGACGATCATTTCGGGAACCCTGGTGTGCTCGTCGATAGAGTAGAACTTCGCGACTTCAAAGTGGCTGGAAGTGTCGTAGGACGGCCAGTTGTTTTCGGCACCATCGATAACACGGGTCTGCAGAGCACTGTAGACATCACCATAGGGCATCGGAGTAGGCACTGCGCCGAGAGCGGAGACCAGACCCATCATCAGAGCGGATTCCTGCACGCGGATCTTCATACCCTTGAGGTCGGCTACGGTATAGATGGGTTTTACGGAGTTGTAGAAATTCCGGGCGCCGCTATCGTAATAGGTAAGACCCACAAAGCCAGCGGATTGCATGGAAGCAAGGAAGTATGCGCCGATCTCACCATTGAGCACCTTCCACATGTGGGCGGCGTCGCGATAGAGGTACGGCATTTGAAGGGCATTGAGCAGAGGGTTGAAGCTTGAGAGGGGAGAGATCGACACACGGGTGAAGTCGATTCCACCGAACTGGACTTGTTCGATCGCGGATTTCTCATCACCAAGCTGGCCGCTGTTGTACACTTCGATAGTGATCCGTCCATTGGTCCGTTCCTTGACCAGGCGGGCGAATTCCAAATCTCCGATCACCGTGGGATATCCACTGGGCTGGTTGTCTGCGAGGCGTAGGACGATGGGTTTGGCACTTGCCGCGGCATCCTGCTGCCCTTGTGCGAACAGTGGCATCACCAACATGCTGACAATCAACATGGCTAACAATAACTTTTTCATGTTTCCTCCTAAGAAATAAATGATATCCAAAGTATAAGGAGCGAAATCTGGAATATGAAAGCATGACAATTTTGCACTGAGTGGAAATTATCGTAAAATTTTACAAGTAGGTGCCAATATCGTGCATCAACTCTGGTTCTGCTGGAATTCACGTGGGGAGACACCTTCGATCTGGCGGAAGACTTTGGAGAAATAACTATAGTCGGTGAATCCCACCACAGCCGCCGTCTCCTGGATCTTCATCCCTGAGCTGATCAACTGGCATGCGTTTCGAATGCGCACATTGTTGAGATGCTCCACGAACGATACCCCGTTGTATTCCTTAAAGAGCCGGCTGAAGTAGCCAGGGCTGAGACCCGCCAGCATGGCCAGATGTTCCAAGGTGAGTTGGTCGGCGTAGTGGATCTCCACATATTCTCGCATCGTGGAGAACAACCGGGCATGCTTGTCCCGGCGATCTTCATGGATCAAAGAGCAAGCTGAATTGATGAAATCCAGGAGATATTGCTCCATTTCCATCAGATTCGTTTTGCCTGGCTGTTCATAAGAGAAATTGTCAACCCTGCTGCGAACCGTGCGGGTGACCACCAGAAGCATCTCATAGATCTGGGTCAGCTGCTGTTCGGTTGTGCTATCGGTTTGGAAAGCTATCCAATCAAGGATTTCATGGGCAAGACGAAGGGCTTCTGGCAGAAATCCACCGCAGATGGCTTCGACCAGCTGTTGCTCGACTTCCTCTGTGTTCATCCGATTCGCACTAGCTCCAGATGGACCTGGTTCATCATAGCGGATCAAATGGGTGCGTCTTGCGACTGCATGGTTGAAGGCTTGCGAGGCTTGTCTCAGAGCCCGGGGAATTTCCTCCAAGGTGAGGAACGGCCGGCTGAGACCAAGGTGGACCTCCGGTGTAAACCGATCGGCTGAGTTTTTCTCCAATTCCTTTGCCAACACTTCTGGTAGGGAGGAGAAGATGAGTACGGAAATCCGATTGTCAGAGGTAAAGTAGCAAGCTTGCAAGGGTTTCCGCAGGATGCTTTGTTCCAAAGAAAGACGCAGGGCCGACTCCTCCAGTCCTTCCAGCACCATTGCGATCCCCAACTCGGTCGAAATGCCATTCAGAGTGAAATACGAGCGCATCGCATCTTCCGATACCAGGCCATACCGCAAAGCTGAGAAAAAACTTTTGCTGAACAGATTGAGGACATTCTGCAGTTCCCGTTCCGACGTGTTCTCCAATTCCTGGACAAAACGTGAAAGCAATTGCAGGACTTCCTTGTTCACGGTAGGTTTCACGAGAAAATCCTTGGCTCCCAGGCGGATGGCTTCTTGGGCGAAATCAAAGGAGTTCCATGCGGTGAGGAATACTATCTTGCAATCTGGATACAGTTCTCTTATATGGCGTGCGGCTTCGATACCCGATATGCCGGGCATCCGGATGTCCAGGAAAGCGATATCCAGGGTGTGCGATAGAGCTAGTTCCACCGCCTCCCGCCCATTACGTGCTTTGATACAGTCCAACGGAAGGGCGGAATTGTGGATTAAAAGCTCGATGGCATCCCTCTCAAGCTGTTCATCATCTGCGATCAATACCATAAAACGCATATCAACTCCACATCATGTCTTGCTTTCGGATGGGAAGCACCAATTGCACGATGGTGCCAATGGGAAACCTGCGCATGATAGTCATGCTGGCCTTGCTGCCATAGTACAGCTTGATCCGCTCCATCACATTGCTCATCCCTATATGGTTGTGCGACGGTGCTTGGTCGGGACTTTCTGGCAGAACCATCTTGCTCTCATCTATACCTACACCGGAATCCTCCACTTCGATAGTGATCTTGCGTTTGTTCTGTGTAAGCCTCACCGCCACATGGCCCCCATCTTCTTTAGGTTCCAGACCATGGATGATGGCGTTTTCGACAAAAGGCTGGATGATGAGCGGCGGGATAAGAGTCTGTCGGATCTCCTCGGGGCAGGACAACTCGAAGGTGAGGCGCTCGCCAAACCGGGCTTTTTGGATCCGTAGGTATTTAGAGATGAATTCCAGTTCTTCGAAGAGCGGCACGGTGGTACGTTGATCCAGTATATACCGGAAAATATTGGATAAGTCGCTGATGAGGGCCGTCGTGCTATCCATCTCCCCGAGGAGTGCAGTGCGTGAGATGGTGTTCATGGCATTGAATAGGAAATGGGGGTTGATCTGCGCCTGTAGGGTAAGCAACCGTGCCCGCTCCAGCTCGCGCTTGGTTCGTATCTGCTGAAGTTCCTGCTGGTGGATTGTCTTCTCCAGTTTGGCGTTCTCGTCGAGCGCGGTTATCCGTTCCTTAAGGCTGGCCTTCATGGAGTTCATGCTTTCTTCCAAAAACCGTATCTCGCTGGGGCCGGCTATGCTGAGGTCAGGTGTGTCCAGGTTGCCTTTGGTGATCTCGCTGGCTGTCTCGACCATTTCATGGACAGGGTGCACCAGAGAACGGACTATCAGGATGATGGCCACGGTATAGAGCACCGATACTAAAAGCACTAGGAAAATCGCCAACTGGCGGATCATCGTGACGAAACTTTGCGTTTCATCCACCGCCGCCGCGTTTTTAGATACGGCGTTCGTAAGCAGCTGCACGTACACATAATCTATGAGATACCTATAGGTGGTGTCTATCGTGTAGTATCGGCTGTAACCCGCGGGATCCAGGGGGATCGCGTCCATCAGCAAGGTGCGCTGGCTGGCGATAAAGTCCAAGCCATTCTCTATGCCGCGTTGTAGAAAATATTGGCTTGCATCCTCCTCGTGGGATGTTTCCAGCTGCTTGAGGGCAACCCGCGCCCGGGTCTCGGCTGCATTGAAATCGCTCAGGGCCCTGATGGTTTTATCCTCGGTGTCAGATTCCAGCACCAGCCGGGCTAGGGCTGCCCGCCCTGCCGATAGGTGGTTCGCCAGCTGCACGATGACCAGATAGCGTGAGGTCTGGGACTGCACCATGGAGAGTTGGCTGAACACCACATAGAACAGACCGTATCCTAAGGCAAGCAGAGTGATGGTGAGCACAAGACTATAGGCAAGCAGCAATTGCCCGAAACTTCTAGAGCGCTTGTCACTTTTCGCACGAGAGCGTGGGAACATCATCGTGGCAGAGAGTATAGCACGTTGTCAGCAAAACCGTACAGTTTTAATATGCTGCGGCGATTTCCGCCAACCGTTTGATGATAGGCAGCTTCTGTGTGCAGAGAGTCTCGCATTGTCCACAAGCTGTGCATGTGGCTGCCAGACTTCCATCGATTCCCCAGTGGTTCTTCAGTCGGTTCTTCACCTGGGTCATATTGCCTTTGGACAAGATGAAGTTGTTGTAACTTTCGAGCAGTTTTGGTATGGGAATGTCCACAGGGCAGGAATCGCAGTAGGAGCAGCCGGTGCAAAGCGCATTGAGCTCGGTGGTCAGGTGTGTGGCCATCTCCTCGAGGTATCCTTTGGTGGCAGGGCGCAGGTTTTCAGCAGCCTTCACATTCTCATCGACTTCCGCGACAGAGGAGTAGCCAGGGATAGCTACGGTGGCAAGATCTTGCGAAATGATGAATTTTAGAGCGGACACAGCCAGGGAATCGTCCCCTCTTTTAAGGAAGGAGAAATAATCCGGATTTGAGGGAATGATGCCTCCACCAAGGGGATTCATGATGACTACACCAAGCCCAGCAGCATGACAGGCCTCGATTCCCTTTTGCCGGTAGGCGAAGTTGACTGCGTTGTATCCTAGGGTAACCCCTTCGTACAGGCCATCGTTGGCCACCTTCGCGATATCCTCACCGCTCATATGGGTGGTGAAGCAGATGTGGTCGATAAGATGCTCGCGTTGGGCTTGCAGGGCTCCTTCGTAGATACCGTCCTTTTTCAGAAACTCACGGTATTCCTCGAGGGTCTTGGCACACCACATGTTGTAGAAGTCCAGCTTCTCCAAACCCATGGTCTGTAGGGATTTCTCAATCATCCGGCGGGTATCGGAGCTGTTTTTAGCGTTCCATAGGCCGCATTTCGTGGACACATGGAAAGTCCCTTTGCCTTTCATCGTCTTGAATGCTTCTCCATAGATGCGTTCACTGGTGTTGTCGCAATATCCAGGGGCAGTATCGAAGTAGTTTACTCCTTGCTCAAAAGCCCGCAGCACGATAGCCGCTGGTTTCTCAAGATTGCCATCAGCATACTCTTCCTTTTTAAAGCGCATGCCACCCATGCCGATCACTGAGACCATCTTGCCGGTTTTACCAAACATCTTGTAAATCATGCTATCCCCTTCATGGCCGCTGTAAAGACGACCGGTTGAATTGTGTGAAATCCTCAATCGCGTCGACCACGCCTGCAAGTGAGCGCAGTTTCGCGTGTTCCTGCCGGGGTGCGACTACGCAAATTCCTGCGGTTTTCGCCCTGTGGGCGGCTTCGATCCCTTGTGGAGAATCTTCGAACACAAGGCACTGGCGGATATCGCAACCGATGCCTTGTGCGGCTTTCAGATAGATATCCGGAGCCGGTTTGCTAGAAATCGTGCCATCGTTGAAGACAATGGCTTCTGGCGAGAACCAACGATACAGGTCGAATACCTCGATAAAGAATGAAACATTGTCCCATCCAGCCGAAGTGGCGATTCCAAAGGGAATTCCGAGTTGCTTCAGATGGGCGAAAAGATCCTCAGCCCCCGGTGTGAGGTGAAGGAGGTCTGTGCGTTGGCGGCAGAAATAACGGTACAGCTCTTCCTTCTGTTCGGAATATTTGAGCAGGACATCGATAGGATGTTGCCCGCCGAGGATGCCCTGCAGTGTGGCTAAGGTGGTAAGCCCGTTGAAGCGGGTGATGAACTCCTCCCTAGTGAAGATTGGCAATCCTTGCCGCCTGGTGAATTCCTCCCAAGCCGCCTCGTTCATGGCAGCATCGAGATACAGAGTTCCGTTGAAGTCGAACAATATTCCTTGGATACTCATGCAGAGGGCCTCTGCAGTCTAGGGTCTTCGGCTGCTATCCAAGGCTCCAACGCAAGGTCGCACGTATGGGTTGCCGCTTGAGCCGGGGTAAGCAGCACTCGGGAAAGACTGGAAGGACCTTGTCCAGGGCCCCTGCTGTCATATTCGAAGAAACGTGCCTGCCATGGTTGCCAAACGGCTTCGATACCATCTTTAGTCCGGCTGTGCATCGAGGTCCAACCCTCGGTCTTGATATGCGCACCCATCTTGCAATGGGAAAATACAGCCGCCGGCCAAGCCTGTGTGTCCCCCCCCGGATGCCATGGGCGTCCTAGGAAGACTGAGGAATCGGGCACCGAGGGAGTCTCTTTCTCCAAAGTGCAATGGAGGAACACAAATCCGTCTTTCACTGAGGATTTTGTGGATGGAGCGGTGATGCAACCTTCGATTGGGGGCTGCCCAACTTCGCGGGATACGATGCAGCAGTGTTCGAAGACAGCGGTACCGGCACCGAAGATGAAGTCGATGGTTCCCCCGATGGTGCATGTGCGTAGGTAATGGCGGCCGGCATCGAGGAACAAGGTGTCTTGGTATCCTTGGAAGCGGCATTGGTCGAACAAAGCGCGGTCGCTGCCGGCAGTAGTCCGGAGGGCGACGGCCTGCAGTCCGCTTTGGTGGATGCCATTGATCGCTTGCCTCCGCTGTTCGCCAGGATAATCGAAGCTGTTCTCAAACGATATGCCATAAGCCGTAAAGCCATATCCACTGATGGTCACGGTAGCGCTTCCGCCGGAGCCAAGCGGGACCCCTTGGTCATCCAGAGTTCCATGGGCATCGCCATGCACGATGGTTGTGATGTCTGCCCCCTCGCCCCAGAAGGTGACATGGTCGCGGTCCACGAGTATTTTCTCGTGATAGCAGCCGCAGCGTATAAGAAGGTTCGAGTACCCACGCTGCAGCGCAGTGGAGATGTGGGTAAAACAAGGGAGCCCATCGCGTGGCTCCCCATTGTCATTGCCGGATCGTTGATCGATACAGGCATCTGGTTGGAAGTGATAATCAGCCATGGGGCTACTATATCACATCCGCAGCCAGTAACCCAATCCCATAGATCATACGAACAGATTCACTCCACTGGAGGAAGCCGCTTCCATATAGGTGGCGACACCCCCGATCTCCACTCCATCAAGCAACTCGGAGGCCTGGATTCCCATAATGTCCATCGACATCTGGCAAGCTACGAGTTTTACTCCTGCCATGCGGGCTTGGGCGAACATCGATTCGAGTTGGTCGACGTTCTTCGCTTTCATGCGGGAACGCATCATCACCGGGCCCATCCCTGCGAAATTCATACTGGACAACGATAGGTCATGCATGCCCTTTGGGAGCATGGCGCCGAACATCTTTCCCATGAAATCTTTTTTGACTTTTCCAGCTTTCCGCTTGCGAATGACCGAGAGTCCCCAGAAAGTGAAAAACATGGTGACGTCCCTGCCCGTAGCCGCGGCACCATTTGCCAGCACGAAGGCTGCCAGCGCTTTGTCCATATCGTTGGAGAACACGATTAACGTCGCTCCCGTTTGCTTCGCCGCTAGTGCAGCGAGAGATTTATCCATGAGCGCTCCACCTGCGCTCTGCACGCGAAGACCTTTCTCAATCACGGCCTCGATCGTGCCATCTTTGGTAGCCACCGATACCAGTTGGTTTCCGGTGAGATTGCACCATGACTGTACATCGCGGCTAAAACCAGGGTCGGAAGCCAGCACCTTCAACAAGTCTCCGTTTCCCATGCTATCCACTTCTTTTTTCAAGCGGAGGATTGGGCCAGGGCATTGTAAGCCGCACGCATCAAGCAACCTGATGGAATCGGACTGAGGGGTCCGCGGACTGCCGTCCTCCTCTCCTTGCGTTGGGTTCAGGACCACCACCTGCACTGACTGGGGATTCTGCAAGGCAAGGATTTCATTATTCACAGCCTGCCAGCTCCGGTAGCCACCAGTCAGATTGACCACCTCGGTATAACCGTGCTGCTTGAGAATCCGTTCCGCTATATAACCACGTAAGCCTATGGCGCAATTGACCACAATCGGGCGGTCTTTAGGGACTTCAGCCAAACGGTCACGCAATTCAACATGGGGTATATTCACTGCGCCGGGCATGGCGCCAAGGTCGAATTCCTCGGCTGAGCGAACATCGAGGAAAAAGGCGTTCTTCTCACGCCAAGTAGGGATTTCGTTCCATGTGATAGTGCGGCTGATACCCTGCATCGTGTTTTCAGCGATGAATCCCACCATGTTGAGGGGGTCTTTGGCACTTGAGTAGGGCGGGGCATACGCTTGCTCGAAGTCTGCTAGGTCGGCTACCGTGCCATCCTTCTTAATAAGAGCGGCAAGCACATCGATCCGCTTGTCCACGCCATCATAACCAACCGCCTGGCCGCCATAGAGCTTGCCGGTTTTTGGATCAAACAAAATCTTCACCGCCAGTTGAAGCGCCTTGGGGAAATATCCCGCATGGCTTCCCGCATGGGTGACCACTTCCTGATAGGTAATTTCCGCATGCTTAAGCTGCTTTCCCGTCAAGCCTGTGGATGCGGCGGTTAGTTCGAACACTTTGGCGATGCTGGTGGCGATAGTGCCCTTGTACGGGCGGCAGGTGCCGTTCACGATAGCCTCGGCGCATAGACGGGCTTGCTTGTTGGCGGGTCCGGCTAACGGGACGCAAACCGGCGAACCGGTAAGGGGGCTGGGAAACTCGATGGCATCTCCGACAGCTTTTATATGGGGGTCCGAGGTGTTGAAATAGGGGTCGACCTTGATCGCGCCGTTTCTTCCAAGCTCCAGACCGGCATCGAAGGCCAGATGGGTATCTGGTTTTACCCCGATGGACAGGATGACCATGTCGGTGGCAAGGACTTTTCCAGACATGAGGGTGACCAGAACCTCACCCTTTTTGCGTTCGAAGGATTTCACACCATCTTTCAAGTAGAGTTGGATGCCATGGTCGCGGAGATGCTGCTGCACAAGAGCGGCCAAATCGTAGTCGATGACATTCATCACTTGGTCCAAAGCTTCCACCAGGGTGACATCCAAATGTCTCTCCTTAAGGTTCTCAGCCATCTCCAAGCCAATGAAGCCGCCGCCTACAACGATAGCCCGTGTCGTCTGTGAGTCGTCAAGTTTTGCCACGATTGCATCGATATCGGCTACCGAGCGGACTGAAAAAATCGCTGGATCCTCAATACCTGGAATCCGGGGCCGAAGCGGGGCCGCGCCAGGAGAGAGCACCAAGGTGTCGTAGAACTGATCGAATTCCTTGCCTGTCTGGAGGTCTTTCACATGGACGCTCTGTTCGGTGCGGTTGATCGATACCACCTCATGCCCCGTACGCACCTCCACATTGAACACCTGGGTGAATCGTTCTGCGGTGATGACGAAGAGCCGCGAGCGTTCCGTAATGGTGCCGCCGGCATAATAAGGCAAGCCGCAGTTGGCGTAGCTGATATAGTCGCCCCGTTCGAACATGATGATGCGGGCCTCTTCATCAAGGCGTCGCAGACGTGCGGCAGTTCCGGCACCGCCAGCGACTCCACCAACGATAACATACGTTTTCATAGTGTCTCCTCTCGTTTCCTATGGTCATCGTGGAGGGAGTCCAAGGCCACCGCCACATGATTGGGAATTTCCAGCTCGGTGCAGTGGAGGGCGTCCACCATAGTGGATCCCTCCTGGGTCAAGGCAAGTGAGATGTTTCGACGGTCCTCGGTGGATATCGTGCGGTCGATAAGTCCGCGTTTAGCCAATGAATCCAGAATCCGACTGAGACGGGAAGGGGAGATCTCCATCTCCTTGGCGAGTTTACCTGGTTCGCACACCCCTTTGCTTGTACCGCAGAGGCAGAGGGCTTCGTTGAGGGACAACCCCGTTTGCTTCACAAGGTTTTCCTCCATATGCTTAAGGTCGAGCTGAAGTTTTCGAATGGTGCAGAAGTCAGTCAAGGTAGGAGGCGTCTCCTTCATATTATTTGCGCTTGGCAATGATTGCCTAGAGCAATAATATGCTTCGGGTTCAACTAAGTCAAGGATATCGATGAATTTTTCTCGATTGAGTTTCAGTGGTTTTTCGACAAGTGGCTTTCACGATCGCTCCGCTTTGTTTTGCCTATCGGATAAAAATGGATTATATTTGCATTAAGTACAGGAAATGAGGCAAAGCCGCAAGGCGGCGATGCGAAAGGAGCTCTTAGATGCTGGATAAAAAAGTTTTACGATTATTGAATGAACAGATCAACAAGGAATTTTTCTCGGCTTATCTCTATCTCGATATGGCGGGATTCTATGCGAGCGCTGGCCTTACTGGTTTTGAGAACTGGTTCAAGGTACAGGCCCAGGAGGAGCGCGACCATGCTCTTCTGTTCAGGCAGTATATCCTGAACAATGGACATGCGGTGGTTCTTGGTGCGATTGAAGACCCCACCCGGAAATACGCCAACTACCAGGAGCCTTTGGATGGAGCTTTGGAGCATGAACGGTTTGTAACCGCTTCCATCAACGCCATATATTCCGAGGCCTTGGCTGTGAAAGACTACCGCACGGTGCAGTTCCTTGATTGGTTTGTGAAGGAGCAAGGCGAGGAGGAGAAGAACGCTGAGGATAATATCCGCAAGTACGAACTTTTCGGTTCCGAATCCAAGGGACTGTATATGCTTGACCAGGAGATGAAGGCCCGCTTGTATGCAGCGCCTTCGCTGATTCTCACCTAATCCACCGTTACATGAAAAAAGTGCCGGAACTTTTGCTCCCGGCACTTTTTTTTACCAGACTGTCTGCGTCGGACTACTTTCCGTTGGATGGATTTCCAGATTGCTGACTCTTGCCGCTACCTGCATCGATTGGTCCCGTTCCAGTTCCTTGACCGGTTTGGGTGCCGCTTTGCGTTTGGGTTTGAGTCTGGGTGAGAGTTCCCGATTGTGTCTGAGTCTGCTGTTGCGTGCGCATCTGGTTCAGCTGGAGCCGTTGCTGGGCGGTAAGCTGGACAGGATTTTCGATAACCGTCTCCACTCCGTTCCTATTCATCGACCTCACGAACAACTGTTGCTTCACTTGGGCTTCACCTGTTGACTCTAGGATGATTCCTTCCAATTTGATCCGTTCCCTGGTTTGCAACTGCAGAGCCACCACTTCGGGGATTTCAAGTTCGACCTTGGTTCCATCGTCAAGCACCAGCAGCACCGTGGGTTTTCCGGTCGCATCTTTCACAATCTCAATAGTCCCTTCCAACTCGGTAAGCTGCTCCAGTCGTTCGATATTCCCCTGCGCATACAAAGAGAATCCTAGGATCACCAATACTAAAATTGAAATCAAACGTTTCATGTTGTTCCTCCTCAGGTTTGCATGTCACCTGCATATACGCCTGGGATTGGATATGGTTTCAACAACAGAAAAAAAAAGGGCCGCTCCCGTGTGGAGCAGCCCCGCTTGCGACCATGATGAACCAACTACAGAACAGTTTTCCACAATCCATGGAGATTGCAGTACTCGTACACTTCTTTAGCGGCATCGATGCAGGTGCAGAACGTTGCCTCTGGTTTTTCTCCGGGATTGAGAGCCTTGCGGAAGATGCCGGTTTCAGTCACTACGGCAACCCACTGGATGTAGTGCTCCGCTGTCATTGGATGAGCGACCGAGCCAACCTTCACGGTGAGGGTATCGCCATCGTGGTTCACAACAGGAACGTGCTTTTCGGTTGCGGCATCAGTGGTATTGGCTTTAAGAGCGGTCATAGGCTCGCCACAGCAGACAAGCTCACCGCCACCTTCATGAATCAGCTCCACGATATTGCCACATTTTTTGCATCTGAAGAATTTTACTTTCATATCACCATACCTCCTGGTTGAGAAATTGAATTGACTACATATTACTTTACTCAATTACACGAAGAAAAGAAAGGGAAATATTCTCAAAGCAAGCTTTAAAGCAGATCGACTTGCCATGCTTGAACAATTCTATTTCGTATTTCCATACCTATGCTATAATCACGTAACACGGAGGTGAGTATGGCGATGAGAGCGATACGGAAAATAGTCGGTGGAGCCACACAGTATGATGGCGCAGGCGTCAAACTCGTCCGAGTCATTGGACATGCCGATGTACACGATTTCGATCCCTTCCTCATGCTGGATGCTTTTGATTCGGATAATCCTGATGATTACACCAAGGGCTTTCCCTGGCATCCCCACCGGGGAATCGAGACAGTGACCTACCTTATCCATGGGGATATCGAGCATGGTGACAGCTTAGGGAACAAAGGAAGGATCGTCGATGGTAGTTGCCAATGGATGACCGCGGGCAGTGGAATCATCCATCAGGAAATGCCTCAGGCTGTTCCCCGCATATTAGGCGCCCAGTTGTGGATCAATCTTCCCCAGAAATCCAAGATGACCACGCCGGCATACCGTGACATCACCGCTGAGATGATCAAGATAGTCGCGCGCGACGGAGTGGTGGTGAGGATCATCTCAGGTCAATATCAAGGGATATTCGGATCAATGCAGGGTGACTATGTGAAAACGCTGTATCTGGACGTCAGCTTGCAGCCTCACACCCAATGGACTATCGAGGTGGACCCCCAGAACACGGTTTTCTGCTATCTGGTGGCTGGTTCAGGAACTTTCGATGAGGACTCGGGTATTATCCAAGACCATCGGGCGGTATTGCTCGGTGACGGCCAAGGGGTCTCGGTTCAATCAGGCCCCCAGGGACTGCGGTTCCTTCTCATCTCCGGTAAACCTCTTAAAGAGAGCATAGCCTGGGGAGGGCCGATAGTCATGAATACCCGTGAAGAGTTGCGGGAGGCCTTCGCGCAACTTGATAATGGTACCTTCATTCGATGATGCCGGTCCTGTTTGTGGGGCATGGCTCACCAATGAATGCCATTGAGGTCAATGATGACTCCTCTGAATGGGCGGGACTGGGAAAACGGATACCGAAACCAAAGGCGATCGTGTGCATATCGGCGCATTGGCAGACGCAGGGAACAAGAGTCCTCACATCCGTATCTCCAAGAACCATCCATGATTTCTCTGGATTCCCCGAACGCCTGTATCGGGTCTCCTATCCCGCGCAGGGGAGTCCGGAACTTGCCGCTCGGATTTTAGAGTTGCTCGAGATTCCTGTCGCCACCGACTCCGGGTGGGGGCTGGACCATGGCACCTGGAGTGTTCTGGTGCATATGTACCCTCAGGCAGACATCCCGACCCTCCAGCTTTCCCTTGACGCGAGGGCGACTACCCGCCAATTGTACTCACTCGGGAGCGCGCTTAGGTCCTTGAGAAAGGAGTCAGTGCTGATACTTGGCTCAGGGAATATCGTGCATAATCTGGGCCTGGTGGATTTCTCGAAACCCGATGGGTTTGATTGGGCCGATGAATTCGATGAATATATCAAACGCAGGATTCTCGACGTTGAGCATGAAGGTGTCTTGGATTATCAGATGGCAGGAGCCTGCGCCGATAGAGCGTTCCGAACTAGGGAGCATTTTGACCCGCTTCTGGTTGTACTTGGAGCGAGTCGCCCTGACGACGCAGTCACGGTGGTCAACGGACATCGGCTTTACGGAAGCATTTCGATGACTTCCTATCTTTTTTCCTAGCAAGGAAAAGTATGTGTGGTTTTGGTTTCTGGAACCAAAACCGAACCAAAACCACATCCCTGGAACTAAAACCACATCTTCGCTTAGCAAAGAAAAACCGCACGTTTCATTCTCTCCCCGAAAGGAAACGCACGGTTCACGGAATTTTTTTGACTCAACTCAAAGAATATCCAGGTACTGGCAGTATACAGTCAGATTCCCATGGGGTCAACCTAATTCGGGATATTGATATGGATTTGTATTGAAAAAACGTGCTTTTATACAAACCACACCAAGAAGCGTCTTCATCAAAAGAACAACCCTATCCCCAAAGCTGCCCTCGGGTATTGATACCTTTCATTTGAACCGCGCTTCAAGATCCAGGAGTGTTTTTTTCAATCCCAAGCCACCGCCATAACCAACCATGCTGCCATCAGCCCCGATTACCCGGTGGCATGGGATGATGAACGAGATGGGGTTATGGTGGTTCGCACCGCCAACCGCCCGCACCGCCTTGGGGTTGCCAATGGCGCAAGCGATATCTTTATAGCTACGGGTTTCTCCATACGGGATTTGCTGCAGCGCGTTCCACACAGACAGCTGGAAGGGTGTACCTTGAGGGGCAAGCGGAAGCTCGAACTCCTTGCGCTCGCCTCGCAGGTATTCATGCATCTGCCGCGCGGTCTCCTTAAGAACCGGCGTTTCCTGCCGGACGCCTTTGAACCCCTTGGTTAGGTCTTTCCACGAGTATACTTCTGTGAGAGACCCGTTGAGCTCCGCGAACATCAGCTCGCCGATATCCGTCTGATAGATGAAATAGTTCTTTTCCATACCGGGATTATAGCATTGGAATCAGCTTTTGTGCAGACGCTGGCGGTTGTTGAAAAGCAGCAATCCCGACAGAATCACCATCCCGCCGATCATGGTGCCCAAATCGGGCAATTCCCCGCTGATGACGAATTCCAGCACAGTAGCCAATAAGGGTGTGATGAACATGAAATTGGTGACCTCACTCATCTGATTGGCCATCGATAGTGCTTTTGTCCAGAGTAGAAACCCAATCGCGCTGGGAAATATTCCCAGATAGAGAATAGTGAGAATCGCTGATGGGGGTGCGGTCTGCAGGTCCCGGATAGCTGAAGGAAGAAATACCAGCAGTAATGAAGCTCCCGCCACGATACTGTAGATGGTGGATTGCATGGAGGTGTAGCGCTTGGTCGCGAAACGTTGGATGAGATTGTAGGCAGCGAAACTCATGGCGGCCAGCATCATCCAGACCAACCCTTTCTCTATCGAAAAAGTTCCCCGCCATAAAGTGAGGATGAGTATGCCTGCGAATTCCATACCCACGGCAATCCATCCAATGGGTGATAGGCGTTCCCGAAAGAAGATCGAGCTGAGCAAGGCGGTCATCACTGGAACCGTCGCCGTGAGGATGCTGCCGGTAGCCGAGGAGATGGTGGTCATCGCCACATTGAACGTGATCATGTAGATGGTGAAGCCCACCGCCCCTAGTAAAAAGAAGAGAGGGATATCCCGCATTCTTGGCAATCCAACGCGTCGGAAGGAGCCGATGATGATGAGAACGATCGCTGCTGTCCCGTAGCGAAGCAGCCCAAGGGCATACGGATTGAAGTGCCGGACCGCGACCCGGGTGAACACAAAACCGGAGGACCATAGTATGATGGTGAACGATGCAAGTATAAGCGCGGTTCGGGATGATTTTGTGGTGGAGTTAGGCATGATAGGTCAACTGTATCGGCAAACCAGTATCTCGACAAGAGCGATAGCTGGACTTTTCCTGAGATTCAGGTATCCTGTGGCCAAAGGATGGAGGCTGCTATGAAGCTTGGAGTTATCGCGGATGATTTCACAGGGGCGGTGGATATCGCGGGTTTTCTAGATATGAATGGGCTTTCAACCATTCTGTGCAATGGAGTTCCCGCTGAACTGCCTCCGACAGAGACTGGAGCTTTGGTTGTAAGTTTGAAGATCCGTTCGTGTCCTCCTGGCCAAGCGGTGATGGAAGCGCTCGATGCACTGGCCTTTCTTCAACGGTGCGGTTGCACCCACTTCTATTACAAGTATTGCTCCACCTTTGACTCCACCCACGAGGGAAATATCGGCCCGGTGGTGGATGCCCTGATGCAAGCCCTCCAAGTTAAAACCACCATCATATGCCCGGCCCTGCCGGTGAACAAAAGGACTGTGTACCAAGGGTATTTGTTTGTAGGCGAGAACCTGCTGCAGGATTCCAGCATGAAGGACCACCCCATCACCCCCATGCGCGATTCCAAGCTCGCCCGTCTGATGGAAGGGCAGTGCTCCGGGACAACCACTCATATATACCATCAGGATATCCTGATGGGCTCTTCGCACATAGCCAACTTGCTTGCGCAAGCACAAGCAGTGGGTGCCTCCTATGTGGTCATCGATATCCTCACCGACAGCGATTTGCAGCAACTGGCCACCGCCGTGCTGCCGATGCGCTTGGTCACCGGAGGGTCGGGGCTTGCGCCTGCTTTGGCACAACACTACAGCGCGCAGGGGTATGGCCGGCCGCTCGCCGCAGGTCTTGCGACTCCCACTCGGAACAAAGGGGTGGTGATCGCTGGGTCGTGCTCGCAGATGACCAACCAGCAGGTGGCACGATACCTGGAGAAAGCCGCGGGGCTGAGTTTGGATATCGCGCGCTGCCTGTACGAACCAACCTATGTGGACGAGACCGTTGGCTGGGTGCTCGATCACCTGCAGGACGCCTATGCCCCTTTGGTGTATTCCACTAGGACGCCAGTCGGGTTGGCTGAGGTGAAGGCGCAATATCCAGAAGTGGACGTCGCCCAAAGGATCGAAGGCTTCTTTGCTGTCCTCGCGGTGAGGCTTGCTCACAATGGAGTGAGGAACTTCATCATCGCCGGTGGTGAGACCTCTGGTGTGGTGGTGCAAGCCTTGGAAGTGAGCGCTTTTTATATTGGTCCGCAGATCGATCCTGGTGTGTCTTGGGTGAAAAGTGTAGGTGGGGATTTCAACCTTGCGTTAAAATCGGGTAATTTTGGATCGGTCGATTTCTTCCGGCATGCACAGGAAATGCTGTGAAAAATAATGGCGTCCACCGTTGGGCGGACGCCTTGTGCCACTGAATGATGAATTCTTAGCGGGAGAGAGCTTGGTCGATGGCACCACGGTCAAAGCCAATGATGATCTTGCCATTTACATCAAGCACGGGAACACCCATCTGACCCGACTTTCGGACCATTTCCTGGGCCTTTTCAGAGTTTGTAGCCACATTGTAATCGGTAAAGGCTACATTCTTCTCTTTAAGATAATTTTTCGCCATCCTGCAATATCCACAGGTGGGAGTGCTATACACGGTAACAGCCATGGTGGGCCTCCTTATGAGTGGTCTGTGACAGACCACTGTTTTTTTCTTTCGGTTTGAAGATACCAAAGCAAGCTCCTTGGGTCAACAAAAGGCTCGGTGACAATATCACAGAGGATAGTTCGGTTGCAGTCGCCTAGGGGACGTGGTATGCTCAAAGGCAGAACTACGCAAGGAGGCTCCTTCTATGAGTGATGCGGTGGATATGGCTCCGGCGGCTTTAAGCGCCGTGTGCAGCAACCTGTCGAAGGCTTGTGCGAAACAACTGAGGAAACGGGAGGCTGATTTGTTCAAAAGCCTTTCAGATTATTTCAATTCGAAAGTGATTCGGGTCGCGGATGCGGATCTCAACCAGCTGGAAGAGATCGCGAAACAAGAACTTGCCAAGAATTATCCGTCCCTGATGGTTATCGCCGAAGAAGCAGTGGACCGCGGTACCCAACGGGCGCTCACCTGGGGGAAGAAAGTCACCTCCATCCATACCTCGTTGCTCGCGCGTTACCAGAAGCAAAAGGATGCGTTGCTAGAAAACAACAATCTCTATGTGTGTGAAGCCTGTGGCTTCATCGCCGTAGCTGCCGCTGTCCCGGACCTATGCCCCATCTGCAAGGCGCCCGCGGCTCGATTCACCAAGATATCCTAGGAGGACGCTATGCATGCAGCGAGAAATATCAGCCTGTGCACCAAGGATTGCCTATGCCTGTTCGTGTGTCCCACCGGGGCCACCGATACGGAGACTGGGCAGATAGACTTCGACCGGTGTCTTGACGGCTGCCGTTTGTGCGTGGACGCTTGCCCGTCCCATGCCCTGTATCTCGTGATGGACAACTATCCCGAACCCAAAAGAAAATCAGCGCAGATCGCCAAAGCCCTGCAAGTGCTTATGGAAAGCAAAAGCGCACAGGAAACCGTAGCCTCCAGCTTGGCTTTGGAAGCCGGGACCGATGCTCGGAAGCTCCTCGCGAAAGCCTTTGCGTACTCGAATAGGATTTTATCTGAGGATTGTGGGCGTGAGGCTGGATTCATGCTTCCGCAGAGCGCAGTGGTGCGTGATTTCCTTGTTGGCCTTCTTGATCAGCCCTTCGATGAAGCGTTCCCCGCGGACGCGGTGAGAGAGTTGCTGGAATTGATTTGATATATAGGCTGCCATGGCGGGCTACTCTTTGGTAGCCTGCTTGTAGAATTCGCAGCGTGACTTGAATTCGCATTTCGGACAAGCGTTGCCGGGACATTGCTGGAAATCGTGGTCAACCGATTCCAGCTGCTCCACATGCCAGGCGAGATCCGTGATCAGCTCTTTGACAGCCTTCAGATGCTGCAGCTCTTTGCTCAGCAAGCGGCGGTACTGCTTGAGCAATTCCAACCGGCGTTTCTGACCAGTAGAATCCTCGTTTCCCAAGCGGATGATCTCTGCAATCTCATCTAGGGACAAGCCGTAGTTCTTCAACTGGATGATGCGGTTGAGGTATACGAGGTCTTCGTCAGTGTAATAGCGCTGGCTTCCGTCCTTACGGTCTTGGGTTTTCAAGAGTCCGAGGGATTCATAGTATCGTACGGTCCTGGCGGTGACATTGGCTTTTCGCGCCAGTTCACCGATGCGGTATGTGTTGGTCTCCACTACTTCACCTTTATGCATGGGCTTCATGATACTATCATATCAATTTATATGATGCAACGGCACATAAATCTTCAAATCCATCCCTCGGAGTCCATTTTCCGATGGTTAACGATTCAATCGGATTTGTCTTGACAGATTTGATAAACGACCTCAGAATGGAGTGTAAGTTAAAATTAACGTTAAACGTAAAGTATAAGTAAAATCAAGGGGTGATGTATGAAAAGCGCGTATCTAGTCGAGCCAAGGCGGATGGAGATTCGGGAAGAGGCGATGGTGGTGCCAAAGGCCAACGAGATATTGGTGAAAATCGCGTATTGCGGAATCTGCACCCTGGAGCAAAGACTCTATTTCGGCGACCGAAAGATCTATTATCCCATCATCCCTGGGCACGAAGCCTCCGGTGAGATTATTGAGATTGGCAAAGAAGTCATGACCAGCCACCAGGTGGGGGACCATGTCGTGCTCGATCTTGTCAACCGCTGCCACACGTGTCCCGCCTGCCTTTCGGGTAACTCCAATCTGTGCGAGAACCGTTTTAAGAAAGGCCAACGTGTTCTCGGTGCGTTTTCCGAATACATGGCTGTGCGGCCCGACCAAGTGTATGTAGTGCCCAAGGATCTCCCTCTTGACGAAGCGGCCTTTGCGGAACCCTTGTCCTGCTGCATCCGCTCGCTTAAGAAAGTCAATCTGCAGCTGGGCGACACCTTGCTCATTTCCGGAGCCGGAACCATGGGCCTTCTGCATCTCAAGGTCGCCATGGCGATGGGAGCGAAGGTGATTGTGAGCGATATCAATGCGAAACGCTTGGAGAACGCGCTCGCTCTTGGAGCCGACGCCGTGGTGGATGCGACCGACCAAAAGCAGTTTGTGGAGCAGGTGCTCGCCAATTCGAACGGAAAAGGGGTGGACTGCTGCATCATCACCACCCCCTCAAAAAGCGCCGCGGAATCGGCCTTTATGGTAATGGCTTCGAACGGCCGGTTGAACATATACACTTCGTATAACGACAAACCGATCCTCCCTATGGATATGAACACCATCCACCGCAATGAGTACATGGTTACAGGCTCGGAAGGACGTAGCGAGATTGATTTCTATCAATCGGTCCGCACACTGTCCAATCGAAAAGTACATGTTGCTGAACTGGTGAGTAAGATATATCCTTTGGAGGAGATCTCAGCCGCGGTGGAAGCGGCTCTGGTTGGGGATCTGTACCGGGTTCTTGTCAAGGTAGGTTGATGCATGATTCTTACAATTGACGTGGGGACGACCACATTCAAAGGAGCCTTGTTCGATAGCTCGGGAAAGCTCATCCTTTCAGAGAGCCTGCCGATGCGCATGTGCTCCAACGGGCAAGCCTCCCATGAATGCGATCCCAGTCAGTGGGCCGATGCTTTGAGCGCCATCTGTCGTAAGTTCGCCAGAGAGGGATCCATCCGTGCCATAGTCGTGAGCGGGAACGGCCCCACCTTGGTCCCCGTGCTTGGGAAACCTGTGTGCGAAACCGGTTCTCTGAAAGCTCCAACCGCGATGGCGCGACTGTGGCTGGACCGGCGCGCGACTGCTGAGGCTGCGGAGATCTCCACCCGGATGGGGTTGTTTGTCGATGCGAGTTTCTCGCTTCCAAAGGCCCTCTATCTCTACAGGCAGGAGCGGGAGCTCTATGACCGCACTCTGTGGTTCCTGTCCTCCTTCGATTTCGTCAACTATCTCCTGACCGATCAAGCCCGGGCAGTGCTGCATGCTGAGGATTCCCAGCGTTGGTACTGGACCGACTGGATGATTCAGGAGATAGGCCTCGATACCGGTAAATTTCCCCCCTTCTGCAAAGCAGGCGAGCTAGTGGGTGAGGTTACTCCGTTGGCCGCCGATTGCCTAGGACTGACTGCAGGAACACCGGTGTTCGCAGGGGGCCCTGATTTCTTCACCTCGATTCTAGGGACAGGCGCAGTAGAGCTGGGGCGGGTGTGCGACCGTTCCGGCACGTCGGAAGGTATCAACCTTTGTACGGTCAGTCCCTTGGACGATAGCCGTTTGATGACCTATTTGCATCCAATCAAGCCTTATTACAATGTTTCAGGCATCATTTCAACTTCGGGTAAAGCGATTGGATGGGCAAAGGACATCTTTGGTTTTGGACAAGCATCCTTTGAGAAAATGTATGTGGAAATGGCCAAAGCCGCCCCTGGCGCCGGCGGTCTGGTGTTCCTTCCTTACCTGTCGGGCGAGCGGGCTCCTATCTGGGACCCCGAGGCCCGCGCCGTTTTCAATGGGCTTAGCCTTTCCAGCGGGGTACCGGAAATGCTCCGGGCTGTGGCCGAAGGGGTGTGTCTGGCTATGCGCGATGTGATCACGGTGATGGAGGACTTAGGTGGTGAGGTGAAACAGCTGCGCATCACAGGTGGTCCAGCCGAGAGTGCTTTTCTGAACCAGTTGAAAGCGGATGTGACGGGAAAGGAAGTCCTGGTTCCAGCGGTCCAGGATGCCGAGCTGGTAGGTTCGCTGGTTGTGGCGCTGACAGCGCTGGGCGATTATCCCTCCCTGGCTAGTGCCGCCAATGATATAGTCCGGATAGGGAGCAGCTATCAACCCAACCCTACTGTTGAGAGTACATATACCGAGTTGTTCGGGCAGTATCGCGCTACGTATAGAAATTTAAAAAAGGCCCGTATAGGGGAAGGAGAAATACGATGACTTCAGGTATCACGCTACGGACTCAGACGTTCTTTGACAAACGGGATGGCAGGTCCGTGATAATCGCGATGGACCATGCGGCGATTGCCGGACCCATTCCAGGTATTATCAAGCCGAACGAGATTGTGAAAGCTTGTGTCGACGCCAAAGTGGATGGAATCCTGACTACCAAAGGTTTTGTCGATGCATCCCGCGATTCGTGGGACCGCACCACCGCGCTGGTTCTGCGTCTCACCGGTGGTTTCACCGTATTGGCCGGAGGGTTTCAAGAGGAGATGGTCATCGAGCCTGAGACCGCGATCGCCTATGGCGCCACCTGCGCCGCCATCACCGTGAAGTTTGGACATGAGCGCGAAGGCCAGTTCATCCGCCAAGCCTCCTTGGCTATCGATCAATGCCATCGCCTGGGATTGCCGGTGATGCTGGAAGCCATGGCCAAAGGCACTATGAACAAAGAGAAGTTCGCGGCCAACGACCCCGAGGCCATCCGTATGGCGGCCCGCATGGGAGCTGAAATAGGGGCCGACCTGATCAAGACCTATTATACGGGAAGCATCGAGTCCTTTACCAAAGTGGTGGAAGGTTGCCCGGTGCCGATCGTGATACTCGGAGGAGCCAAGACTGACTCCATCCGGCTGGTGTTCCAAGACATCTACGATTCCCTTCAGGCTGGCGGCCGGGGTATCGCGGTGGGCAGGAACATCTGGGAACATGCCAACGTGCCTCTGATGCTGCAAGCGGTGAATGGCTTGGTGCATGGTGGATGGAGCGTGGATGAAGCTTGTGAAACTATCGGCCTGTAATCCTATGATATAGTGGCCGTAGTTCGATATTCGTCAGAAACGAAAAGGAAAGGAGGATTTGATGAAAAAGAGCATGAGGTTTTTGGTGGGCTTCTGTGTGGTTCTCGCACTGATCGCATCACCGGTATTCGCAGCTGGCAGCCAAGAACAAGCGCCCGCCGCACCAAAGTCCCTCTCCATCCTGGTGTATATCACCGGTGTGGTGGCGGGAAGTCCCCCGTATACCGCCCTCGCAGAAGGCGCGACTGAATTCGCGGCCGAGAATGCCAATGTGACTGTGAAAGTCTACGAAGCCGGTTTCAACCAGGCCCAGTGGGAAGAACAGCTTACCTCGTTGGTAGCGACTGGCGAATACGATATCGTGCTGGGTTCCAACCCATCGCTGCCCGAGCTGTGCGCCAATGTGGGCAAGAAGTTCCCCAACCAGAAGTTCATCATCACCGATGCCCAGATGGTAGGGAATCCACAGATCCGCACGTATCTGTACAACCAATATGAGCAGTCCTTGTATCTCGGTTATCTAGCCGGACTGGTGACCACCAGCAACATGACCCACGCCAACAAAGATCTCAAGATCGGTTTCATCGCCGCCCAAGAGTATCCTTTGCTGAACAAGCATATGGTGCCAGGTTTCCTCGCTGGCGCCAAGATGGTCAATGCGGGTATCACAGTTGACTTCCGTGTGATCGGCAACTGGTTCGATGCCAACAAGGCCGCCGAACTGGCTTCCAGCATGAAAGCCGCTGGAGTTGATGTATTTGCTTCGATAGCCGGTGGAGCCGCCCAGGGCTTGTTCAAGGTCGCCAAGGAGCAGGGCGCGTACATCGTGTTCCACAACACCAACGAATACCAGGCAGCGCCAGGTTTGGTCGTGGGTTGCGGGTCGATGGAGCAGAAGAAGCTGGTCAAGGAAGTGCTTGCTGAGGTGATGGCTGGAAAAGTGCAATATGGCACAGCTACCACTGTTGGCGCAAAGGAAGGCTATCTTGGTTTCCTCGCGAACGAATCGTATACCCAGAATCTGCCTCAGGACATCCGCACTAAGTTCGATGCGTTCATGAATGACATCCGCGCAGGGAAAGTTGCCTATACTCTTCCCGCCCTGTAGATCCAATTGTTTCCATCGCCAGCCCCGACAACGGGGCTGGTATTGTAACCAAGGAGTGTGAGCGATGGAATATGCCGTCGAAATGCACGGAATCACCAGAATATATCCCGAGAACAATCTACGGGCGAATGATGCCGTGGACCTTACACTTCGTAAAGGCGAGATCCTCTGTCTCGCAGGCGAAAACGGGGCTGGCAAGACCACACTTATGAAAATCCTTTACGGTTTGGAACGGCCGGACGAAGGAGACATCCGCGTGATGGGCAAGCCGGTGGTCATAGGCTCTCCCCTCGATGCGAACCGATTGGGCATTGGTATGGTCCACCAGCATTTTATGTTGGTCGATGATTTCACCGTTGCCCAAAACGTGGTGATGGGGGTTGAGCCAACTCTTTACGGTGGTCTGTATAATATTAATGAAGCGGAAAAAAAGGTTGCGAAAGTTGTTTCAGACCATCATTTTTCCGTAGATGTGAAAAAGAAAGTCAAGAGTCTCACTGTTGGCCAAAAGCAGCAGGCCGAGATCATGAAGATGTTGTACCGGGATGTTGATATCCTGATTCTCGATGAACCAACCGCGGTTCTTACCGAACAGGAGACCGAAGCCTTGTTCGTCACCTTGCGCGAACTTGCCCGCCTGGGAAAATCCCTCATCCTCATCACCCACAAGCTCAACGAGATCAAAGCCATATCCCATCGGGTTGCCATCATGCGCCAAGGCAAGCTGATCGGCACCTACAACACGGCGGAGGTTGACGAGCTGGAGATATCGCGGCTGATGATGGGCCAAAGCGTGACCCTCCACGTCGACCGGGTGGATACTGGATTGGACGCCAAACCAGTGATCCGGTTTGAAAATGTATCGGTTCTCCGGCGTGGGCAGCAACGGCCCTTATTGGATAAGGTGACTTTTTCGGCCAATAGTGGCGAGATTCTTGGATTCGCCGGGGTTGGCGGAAATGGTCTGGGGGTGCTGGAGGCGGTGCTAGGAGGTTTTGTTCCGGTCACCTCTGGCAAGATCTACCACAACGAGGTGGAGACCACCAATTGTGGAACAGCCAACCTGCGTAACGATGGCTTGGCGTACGTGCCTGCCGATCGCATCGAGGTAGGAAGCGCGGTTGCTGCCAGCGTGGCTGAGAACCTCATCGTAGACGCACGTTCGTCGTTCACACGCCATGGTGTTATGAATCGGAAAAAAATCGAGGCCCATGCCCAGAAACTGTTGGAGAAATACTCTGTCAAGGGAACGCCCGGGATGTCTATCGGAACGCTTTCTGGTGGGAATATCCAAAAAGTCATCCTTGCGCGGGAGATTGAGCAATACAAGGACTATATAGTGCTTTCGGAACCAACCTGGGGTTTGGATATCGCCAGCAGCCAGTATGTGTACGAACGGATGGCAGAACTGAGGGGGGCGGGAGCGGCTGTGATCCTAATCTCCTCAAACCTTGATGAAATCCTTGCGGTCGCTGACCGCATCATCATTTTCTATCGTGGCGCTATCGTCGCGATGCTTGCTGGCAACGAAGCCCTTGGTGCATCGAAAGAAGAGTTGGGAGCTTATATGCTGGGACTGAAACGCCAGGAGGCCATCCATGATTGACCTACGAAGACGGGAACGGAAAAGCCTCATGGTGATGATGAGAAGTTCAATCGGTCCGCTTTTAATCGTCGCCATCGCCCTCGTCGGGGTGGTCATCCTATCCTTACTGCTCAGCAAGACCCCCGGCAAGACCTTGCGGTATTTCTTTTTAGGTCCCATTCAGAACACCTATTATTTTGGTAATATGCTCAACGGCGCCATACCGTTGATTTTCGGCGGTCTTGGTATCTCACTCGCCATGCGTTCGGGCAATTTCAATCTCGGAGGCGAAGGTCAGATTTATAGCGGAGCTCTGGTGGCTACCCTTTGCGCAATCGCACTCGCCCCCCTCGGTATCGCTGGCGCTGTCATTGCCTTGATCGCAGGGGCCGCTATGGGAGGATTCCTAGGAGGGCTTTCTGGATTTTTCCGGATGAAATGGAATACCAGCGAGCTCATCACCTCGTTCCTCATCTCCAATGCGGTCGTTCTGCTGGTGAACTACCTCATCGCAGGGCCGTTCATGGACCCCTCCACCAACTTGATTGCCACCCGCAAGATTCCAGAAGCGTTCCGCCTCGCACGGATATTGGAACCCTCGAATCTCAGCTCGGCGCTTTTCCTCGCCATCACCGCGGTCATTGTGGTGCAATGGTACTTGTACAAGACAAAGAGCGGGTATGAACTACGCATCAGCGGTCTGAACAGCTCGTTCGCCCGCTATGGCGGAATCCACACCAACTGGTACATGGTGTTGCCCATGATGCTTAGTGGCGCGCTGTACGGTCTAGGAGGTGGTATCGCGATTTATGGAACCTATTACTCCTGCATGAAGGATTTCTCGGGGGGGATGGGGTGGAATGGTCTGGCGGTGGCCTTGATCGCCAAGTACAAACCCGCAGCGGTGATCCCGGCTGCCATTTTCTTCGCGTATATCGAAGCTGGGGCGCGCAATGCCATGCTCCATAGCGATGTCACCTTCGAGATCGCCTCGATTGTACAGTCGTTGGTGTTCTTTCTGGTCACCAGCGCAGTGCTCCAGAGTGTTGGACAAAAGAAAAGGGGGCACTGATGCAATTCCTATTACCGATCCTGCATAGTTCCGTAACCATCATGACGCCCTTGCTGCTTGCGGCGATGGGGGGTCTGTTCACCGAGCTTTCGGGGATGCTGAATATCGCGCTCGAAGGCCTGCTGCTGATGGGAGCTTTCTGCGGAATCATCTTTACCTATTTCACCGGGAGCATGGTGCTTGGAGTTCTGTTGGGGATATTGTGCACCATGCTGCTCTCCGCAATTTTGGCAGCAGTGACCTTGAACCTGCGTTCGAATGTGTTCATCACCGGCCTGGCGACCAATCTGTTCGCTTCTGGACTCACCGTTGTGCTTTCGTTCAAGCTTTTCGGCAACAAAGGAGTGGTGGTGTTTGATAGCATTCCTTCCTTGCCAGTGCTTCGGATACCTGCGCTGGCACAGATACCGGTGTTCGGTGATATCTTCATCGGCCATTCGGCTTTCATCTATCTTAGTTGGCTCTTGCTGGCGGTCTGTTACGTTGTTCTCTACAAGACTCCCTTTGGATTTCGGTTGCGAGCCGCCGGTTTGCACCAAAAAGCGCTCTCCTCCTTGGGCATGGACCCAAACCGCTACCGCTTCATAGCTTTTCTCATCTCAGGTTTCACCTGCGGCCTTGGTGGAGCTTTGCTCACGTTGAATCTTGGTGCTTTTGTGCCAAATATCACTGCGGGCAAAGGCTGGATCGCGCTTGTGGTTATATTCCTAGGAAATAAAAAGCCACTTGGCTTGCTTATCGCGGCGGTGGTGTTTGGCTTTGCGGATGCGTTCTCCAATTATGCGCAAGGAGCGCTGAATGTCCCGGCCGATTTCATCCTGGCGATTCCGTATGTGTTCACGTTGCTGGCCATGCTGGGATTCTCTATCTACTCCAAGAGCAAGGACAGCTTCGAGAGCTGAAATATCCATTCTTGGGTATTGATACTACTTTCATTGGTGATGTTCTCTAGCGGTCCGCCAGGTTTTGCCGTTCCGGGAAGAGCTCTTCCAATTGATTGAGTAGCAATGCGATCCGCTGTTCCTGGAGTTTATAATAGATTCGCTTCCCCCGCCGTTCCTTCACCAAGTATCCCGCCAGCAGCATCATCTTGAGTTGCTGGGAAACATTGGAGACTCCGGCTTCGGTGATCTCGACCAGTTCCGAAACGGTGAAAGGCTCGCACCGCAGTGCGCAGAGGATATGGAAGCGGATGGGATTGGACATCACCGCCATCAACTGGGCTACTTGGGTGCAGCGTTGTTCTGAGAATTTCAATCGTATCTGGGTTATGGTAGTGCTTTCACCCATGGAACTCCTTCGACAAGCAAGCCTGCCACGCAAACAACATATCGATGCCCTTGCCTATTGTCAGCATTCTATCTGTTTTTCCATCCTTCGAGAACCGGTCGAATCAATCTCTAGGTGCGAAATTCTCAAGGAAGATATCGATGCCCTTTGCCGCGGAATGTCCGTTGGCGATCGCGCTGATCGCATCCCGCTTTGGATTGGCGATATCTCCACCTGCGAATATCTTGGCATCGGCTGTCTGGTGGAAATCGTTGACCACCACGAACCCCCGCTTGAACTCAAGCTTGTTCTGGATCTCCTCCGGCAGGAAGGTTAGGTCTGCGCTTTGCCCTATCGCAGAGATTACCGTATCGCATTCGATCAATTCCTCGGAGCCTTCGATCAACACTGGTTTTGGCCGTTTGCCTTCGCCCTCTGAGACCATTTCAGCCTTCCCCCAGAACAGTTTCAACCGCGTCGTGTCCCCTTTCTCAAGCCGAAGGGGAATGGCCTGGGTGGTGAGGACGCATCCCTCGCTCTGGGCCTCATGGATTTCCTCTTCATCAGCCGGCATGTCTTCGATCCGCCGTCGGTACAGGATAGTTGTTTCCGCATGGTACCGGAGCGAGGTCCGGGCGGCATCCATGGCGACGTTTCCCCCGCCGACCACCACTACCGATTTTCCGATATCTGGAGTTTTTCCTAGAGTGACGTCCTCGAGCATGTCCAGGCCGGAGATCACACCGGGAAGATCCTCGCCAGAAATGTCCAGGCCATAGGGGAGCCTGAGCCCAGTAGAGAAGAAAATCGCGTCGTAGGTGTGGTAGAGCTCTTGGAATGGAATTTCTACGCCAATGCGGGTGTTCTGCCTGAATTCCACACCGAGTTGCCGGATGTATTCGATATCCTTGTCGATTTGGTCATACGGGAGCCGGTATTCGGGAATCCCATAGCGCAGCATCCCCCCCGCTTTCTCATTGGCATCGAAGACCGTGATTCCGTAGCCAAGCATCCGTAGATAATAGGCGGCGCTCAAGCCTCCCGGCCCGGAGCCGATCACCGCGACTTTCCGCCCATTGTCCGCAGCCTTCTCCTTCAGGATCTTCTGATAGTCATGTGCATAGATCTGGTCGATGATGTACCGTTTGAGCCAACGGATGGAAAGCGCATCGCCTTTGTGCTTTACCGCGCATACATTTTCGCAGGCATGGGAGCACACTCTCCCACACGACGCAGGAAGTGGGTTGGCTTCATATACAATCCTGAGACCCTCCGCCATATCATCATCCCGGATGGCCTTGATATAGTCAGGAACGTTCATATGGGCAGGGCAGGTCGCGATGCAGATACCGCAAGCCACGCAGCGGTCGGCCTCCCGTTTCGCTTGTTCAGCCGAATAACCCAGCACCATCTCGGTAAAGCTTTTACGGCTTTCCTCAAACGAAATCATCGGCATCTCCACCCGTTTGCTTTCCAGAAGATCGTATCCATCAGCCCGACGATAGCCTAGTTCGCATTCATCCCAAGGTTTTCCTTCCGCTCCAGGAGTGAAACGGAACACTTCGGGGTCACTATCCACCCATACGTATTCGTTGCTCATCCCAAGCGAAGCCGTGGGGCAGATGTCGACGCACAAGGCGCACCAGCAGCATCGGCCATAATCGATCCGCGGGCGGAGGCCGGAATCTCCATGACGGGTCTCTTTCACGGGCACCATGTCGATGGCTTCATTCTGGCAGACCTCTTCACAGGTGCCGCACCCAATGCAGACATCGAGTTTGTTCACATGGAATCCGCGGTAGCGAGGAGCTCCAGGACGCTCATCCAAAGGTTTTCTGGTGGTGTATGGTTTTTCCAGAGCCCGTTTCCAAACGGAGAATGGGGCGATGATATCTTTCAAACTCATGCTGGCTACCTCTCGATCTCAGGTGGATAGGTGTGGAGCGAGACCATGAGTCCCGCTGTGTCGGAGATGTTGCAGCCAACGCTCAAGCGTTCCATGAGCGCCACCGCGTGGGTATAGCTAGGTCCTCTCACACACACTCTCCGTGGGAATTCAGACCCATCGGAGACCATGTAGAAGCCATATTCTCCCCGGGTGCATTCAGCCCTGAGGTACGTTTGCCCGGCAGGGATCTTCCAATGCAGCACATTGGGAAGTCTGGTGAAGAACGGACCGTCCTGAGGCATTTTTCGCAGCATCTGGCGGATTAGGTCGATGGATTGCCTCATCTCTTGGTAACGGACCCAGGTCCTGGCGAACGCATCGCCTTCGGTCGCGGTGATGATGGAGAACTCCAGTTGGTCGTAGACCAGATAGGGGGAGTCCTTCCTGATATCGCGGGCGATGCCGCTGCCCCTTGCGTTGGGCCCGGTGATGCCATAGGTCTCCACGAGGGAGGGGTCGATTGTTCCGAGCCCCTTGGTTCGCATTTTAAAGACCGCGTTGTGGAAAACCGCCAGCTCCACATCGTCGAGAACCTTCTCGATTGTTCTCAGAGTCGACTCGACCCGCGCCGCATAGCCATCGGGCAGGTCGGCGCGCACTCCGCCGGGAATGATATACATGTGGTAGATGCGCCCACCCGAGAGTTCTTCAAAAAGGTCGAGCATGTAGTCCCGCATGGTGACGGTCCATTGGCCAATGGTTCCCATACCGAAGGCTCCGGTCTGGCCCCCGATCCACATGAGGAACGAGGTAAGGCGGGCCATTTCCAACGTAAGCGCCCGCAGCCATCTGGCTCGTTCCGGAATCTCGATACCGGCGAGCTCCTCAACTCCGGCAGCGAACAGATATTCGTTGAAGTCTGGTTCGGGCACGCAGATCCTGCAGACCAAGGGAAAGCATTGGATATAGCGCCGGCGTTCCATGAGTTTCTCAAATCCCCGATGGAGGTAGCCTACATGGGTCCGGCACTCCACTATCTGATCGCCGCAGGTAACCAGCTCCAGCGACATGTTGCCGGTGATTCCCGGGTGCTGGGGGCCTTGCCAGACCTTTAGATATTTGCCTGAGTAGAGATCGTACTGACTAACGCCATCTACCACTGGCGGTAGTTTCGGGCTGTGTGCCGTTTGCGTGCTCCCCTGCCTGCCTACCATGTCTGGGCCTCCCCTGGGTATAACTGTTCTTTCATATAAGTGGCGGGATCGTGGGTCACCCGTCCTGGCCTTGGAAAGTAGGTTTTCTCGGAATATTCCTTGGTGTCGAAATCGCGCCGCATCGGTGGCGGACCTTGCCAGCCTTCGAGAGCGAAATCCTCGTAGAGCCTAGGGCTCCCTGGAAAGGTGATCCCGAACATCTCGAATAGTTCTTGCTGATATGTCGCCGCATGAGGCCATAGGTGGTGGATCGATTCCATCTCCGCTTTCTGACGGTCGATTTCCACCAGCACGACGATATCGTGATGCTGCTCGTAACTATGCAAGAGGTAGGTAATCTGGAATATATCCTGCTCGATAAAATCCACCGCGGTGAAAAGCACCAGGTGTCCAAAGCCGCCGAGCTCTTTAAGCCAGGTGATGAACGGGACAGCTTGCTCCTGCTCCACCTTCATGAACAGGAGGTCCTCCCGCTGCTTCATTCCCCCGATCTTCTGGTCTCTCCCCAGCGGTCGCGCTTTAAAGCGTTCCGCCGATTTCATTACGTTTTCATACATGGCGTGTGCATCTCCTACCAGTTGTAGTCGGGCATTTCCCAATGCTTGATGATCTGCTTCTGATTGGCCTTGTACCAATCGAAGTTCTGTGCGTACTTGTTCATGCCATCGCATTCGCCAGCCCTGATTTTGGCTTTCAGGGCATTGAACCCAGCAAGGAGGGCTTCGGGCCTCGGCATACATCCCGCTATATACACATCAACTGGGATATAGTGGTCGAGCCGGTTGATGGTGTTGTAGCTGTCCCAGTACATGCCGCCGTTGATGGTGCAGCTGCCGAGTCCAACCACGAACTTGGGTCCCTGCATCTGCTCATAGCTGCGGACGATCCGCTTCATGGTTTTTACCGAGGCATACCCCCCGATCACAAAGACTCCCGCTTGCCTAGGGGTCGGTCTGGGTTGGATGCCGAACCGGTACATATCGTAGCGTGAGGTCATGAGAGGACGGAGCTCGATGGCGCCACAGCCAGTGCCGAAACCGAGGATCCACAGGGATTCCGAACGTGCCCAGTTGGCGAAGCGTTCAAGAATCCCCCGATAGGGTTCGACCACCACGGGGCGGGCGTCGCAGAAGTAGGCTTGCTCTCCCTCACGCACATCGTTGTTCGCGAGGGTGAGCTGCTTTCGGATCTCGTCGAGTTGTTCTTTGTTGTTGCTATCGTTATCCATTGCATATACTCCCTGTCATACCATCTGCAGCACGACTGCGGCGATTCCGATGAGGGTGGGAATCCCGAGAAAGAACCGGATCGACTGATCTGGCCGGAAGCGTGGGAACGAAGCCCCCACGAAGACCACGTAGAAATACAGCAGGAAGGTCTTGACCACCATGACCAGTAGGTTGCCTGCGCCACCGAAGAACAAATTCATGAACAGCACCAGTTTCGCTCCATTGAAAATCGCCCGGTTTGTCTGGAGCATCCCAAGGAATCCTGCGTTCATCTCGGTTGGCGGACCGATGGGAATTTCTTGCGGCGCGAGCACGATGCTGAAGGGATTGTCCATGCTCATGCCGAGGAATGAGATCATTCCCGCCACCATGGCGAGCGGATTGGTGAAGGCGACCCAATTCAGGATGCCGCCCTGCTGTGCTGCCACGATGCCTGTGATCGAAAGCGTGCCGTATTGGGAGGCGATGGAGATAACCGCCAGCGCGAAGGGGAGTTCGAACGCGGTCATCTGCGCCAATCCCCGGGATACACCGATGGGACTATAGGGATGACCGCTTTGACCCGCTCCAAGCGCCATGCCTAGCTGACCAAAGAAGATGAAGTACATCACTAGCAGCAGGTCGCCGGAGAATGCGAAATTCGAGAAGATAGTGGACCCGAAGATCACTGGAATAAACAGGTAGGTCCCTAAACCCCCTGCCAGGCGGAATACCGGGCCAAGAAAGAACATCACCCCGTGGTAGATGCTGGTTCTTAGGAAGTTGTTCTTGAGGATGTCGATATAGGGCTGGTACACCGGTTGGCCAATACGCCCTTGCACCTTTGCCCGCACTCTGGCCATGGTGCCGGTAAGCAGCAGGCCGTAGTTGAGGATGACGAACAAAGAGATCAGGGTATACAGCGCTTTCATGGCTATGTCTTTCATGGGATCAGTTCCCTCCCCGTAGTAGTAGCATCAGTACAATCGCGTACAGCAGCACGTATAGGGCATAGGTCTGTCCATCCCCGCTGTAGATCCTTCGGGTGGAGGACCCGACTACCCGCACCACAGAGAGCACACGCTTCCAGAACCGAGTGGCCCAAGGCGTGAGGAACGAACCAAGCGCAGAGCGGTAGGGGGCATAGAAATTGTAGGCGTAGTGGGTGGTCTGCGGCCTGTCGGGTCGTTCAGCGGAATAGACGATATTGAATTGCCTGACTTTCTGATTGTGCTTGCGTCGCGTAGCCAGCAACCATACCAGCGGGACTAGGAATACTCCCATGGTCACATACATCACCGCGTTGCCGTTCCAGTAGCCTAGGGTCGACACCAAAGTGGAACCTTGCCAGGCGATGGTCTGTGGGAAGTAGCCAGCGATAGCCATCTCAAGTGGTTTTATCAGGAGGTTCGGGAACATGGAGACCAGCATGATGCCGATGATGGCGATCAGCTGCGGGACCAAGTACCAGAGCGGCGCTTCGCGGATCTCGCGGTGCTCGTCTTTCAATTGCCCCAGGAATATGGTGTGGATCAATCTGAACAGGTAGAGAAAGGCTATTGCAGAGGCGAAGAAGGCCATCCCAGCTTGCAGATACCACCCTTTCTCGATCAATGCGGTATACAACATCCATTTGGCTCCGAACCCAGTCAGCGGCGGGACACCGGAGAGGGCGATGATGCCGATGAGCACCGAAAAGAAGCTCACTGGCATCCGCGATATAAGTCCGCCCATCCGATACATCAAACGGGTGCCTGTGCGGTGCACCACACCAGCGATGGCCACGAACAGCATGGTCTTGAACAACAGATGGGTGACGGCGAGATACATGCTATTGATCCAGCCAAGCTGGGTCATGAGGGCGAAGGAGAGCAGCATATAACCCATCTGCCCCATCGAGGAATAGGCCAGCGTGTATTTGATATCCTCCTGGAATACGGCGAGAAACGCGCCAGCTAGCGCAGTAAGTGCTCCCAGCCAACCCAGGAGGTAGGCGAGGGTGACTCCCGGGACCGAGCGGAGCAAGGGTTGGATAAACAGTCCCGCGGTGGTGAACAGCATGAACAGTCCCGCTTTGCTCAGCACCGAGGAAAGCAGGGAGGAGACTTCGTCCTCGGCTTCAGCATAGGCGCCGGGAAGCCAGATATGGAGGCCTACCGTCCCTATTTTAATCAAAAAACCAGTCCCAAGCAGGATTCCAGCCCACAATGAGCTCGTTGCATGCGGTGCGAAGCCGGTTGGAAGCAAAACGAGCCCGACCAAGATGCTGTACGCTCCACCTAGGGAGAACATCAGATACCTGAGCGCAGCCCCTGAGGCGGCGCGGCCCCTCACGATGAGCAGGTATGACACGATGCTCATCAGTTCCCAGGAGAAGAAGAAACCGAGCCGGCTTTGGACGAACAGCAGGTTTCCAAGCGAGAACAACAAGGTGGAGACGAGCACCGCCAGTCCCGGTTGATGCCCTTTGCGCTGCATCAGGGCAATCATCTGTAATAGTCCACCTACCAGGAATAAAAGACCGAACACCAAAGGGATTCCCCCAAGGGAGGGGAGCAGCAGCCAGCTATAGACTCCGATTCCCAACATGCCAAGAAGCAGCTGGATTTTCGAGGGGATCCGAAGCGTATCCAGCAAGGCTCCGATAAGCAGGACCGCCAGGGGCACGAGAAGGATCAGTTCCTGGTTTGGGGCAAGGAAACCAACCGCAGCCGCGATTCCACCGAAGACCAAGACCAAGGTGGCGATGATGGTGGGGACCGGCGAGCCCGAGATCTCGACGGGTTGTTCAGCTTGCCGTACGACTTGGGGGATGGTTTGGGTTGTCGCTTGGGTTGCGGCCGCTGTGGAGGCAGCCTGTCTGGCGAGCGCTTCCTTGCCACTTCGCGAGGAGACGGTCCCGGTCTGGGGCCGGGTGGTGACCGGAACGTCGGCTGGGATGCGTTCCTGATGTACATCACCGGGATCCTCCGAGGCCTTGGTGAACCTGGTGAACCATCTGAACAAGTAGCCGGCTTCCATCAAGGATCCACCGAGCACCACCGCGACCAGCAACCACCTTCCATTGGGGACAAGTGCGGAAACCAGATGCCATTTCGCCCAGAAGGAGGGGAAGGGAGGCAGCCCGGCCAGAGCCGCCAGTAGAATCCCTATCATGGCCACCAGCAATGGTTTGTTCCGGGCAAGCGCGGGAAGTGATCCGCTATCGGACATGGATGCTATGGTTCGGTTTCCATCGATAAGGTCTGTGACCCAGAACAGGCCTGCTTTGCTGAGCATATGGTTTCCCAGAAGCAGTCCGAGCAGCACGATAGTGGGGATCGTGCCGCGACCCGACCCGATGACCAGCAGCATCAGACCGATCTGGGCGGTGGAGGAATACCCCAGCATCCGCCTGACATCCGTCTGCCTGAGCGCGATCACCTGGGAAAACACAAAGGTCACAGCGCCACTGCCTGCGATAAGGCGCAGATGCGTGGGTGATAGCAGGGGAGTGAGTTTATACAGGACGAATAGTACTCCCGAGGCTCCTACGGCGCTTACCATGGCCGAGATGCCTGGATCGGCTGCTTGATACACATCGAGGCTCCAGCCATTGGCGGGAAAGGGTTTCAGCTCCAGCAGCAATGCGGTTGTCAGCAGCATCAGCGCGATAGCCGTGCCACCGGAACGTGGGAGATGGTCAAGCGAGAGAGACCCCGTCAGCCGGTACAGGTAGATGACTCCCACCAGGTAGATGGACGAGGCTATACTGCCGGCGATGATATACTTGAACCCAGCTTCGTAAGCCCGTTTGCTGCCATTCGAAGCGATGAGCGCATAGGTGGAGATTGAAGTAATCTCTAGGAAGACGAATATATTGAACAGGTCGCGGGTGAGGATCAGACCGTTCACTCCGGTTACCAGCGTGAGCAGCAGGACCAGGGTCTTGCCAGTGGGTTTCGCCTGGGATCTTACCAGCATATGGGTGATGCCAAGAAACGCTGTGAGATTCACCAGCGCCATCACCAGGGCTTCGCCGATTCCAGCTGCGAGCCGGATGGAAATAGGGGCGGGAAAGCCGCCGGTATCCACTGCCAGGGGTGACACCCGTAAAAGTCCTGCCAAGTTCGGGGTATTCACAATCCAGACAACAAGCCAACTGACGGGGAGCGCGGTGAGTGCGGCAAGGATCGCCAGCACCAGGGCTTTAGCTGCGTTTTTTCCGGCTTTCTCGAAAAGAGGGAGGAGAAAGGCAGCTCCAAGAGGGATCGCTATGGCATAAATCGGGCTTACCATTTCATCTCCTTGATCTCATCGATCGACAAGGTGTGGTAGGTCTGGTATAAACGGATCGCATAGCTGAGCATGAGGGCGGTCACAGCCAAACCGATCACGATCGCGGTCAACACGAGAGCCGAAGGAACAGGATCCACCACATTCAAGGTGCCAAGCGCAGCGAGCTCGCCATCCAGGATAGGCGCAGTGCCTTTGGTCACATAACCAAGCCCAACCATGATCAGGTGGACTCCAGTGTCGAGGATTGTGAAGGCGATGATGATGCGGATGATATTGCGGCGAGTCAGGATCCCCCACAATCCGATAATAGCAAGCAACAGCCCGAGTGCGGTCATCGCCTGGGTGATTGTCACCTGTATCATGCCTTCCTCCTTAGGGATTCCATCACCCCGGTAAGCTCGGAGCCGACCTTCATGCCGATCAACGAGTAGATGAGAGGGATCGCACCGGCGCTGAACAGAGCTCCGAATTCTCCTGAAGGAAGAAAGCGTGGGTCCAGAAATCCTGCGGCCAGCCACATGCCCAGCAATCCGATAGCAACATATGTGGCCCCTGAAAGAGCCTCGATCATATTGAGCAACCCATGTTTCATGTGCATCTCGCTATTGGCCATCAGGAGCAGGACGACAGCTGATGCAATGACAACTCCACCCTGGAAGCCACCCCCAGGGGTGAGATGGCCGTTGACGAAGATATAGACACCGAAGAGCAGTATGATAGGGAAGAGCAACGCGGCTCCGGTCTTCAGCAAGGGAGACCCTTCACGTCGTTCGGTTCCCATATCCGGTTCCGGCTCCGATTCACCCTCTGCGTGGGATTTGCGATCAAGCAGCACTGGTTCCTTGGCGCTCCCTAGGAGCAGGACTATGCCTGCGGTCGCGACGAAAAGTACTGCGACCTCTCCCAGCGTATCGAGACCCCGGTAGCTGACCACCACCGCCGTCACAAGGTTGGCGGCACCGTAGTCTTCAGCCCCGTTTACCACATAATATCTCGCGACTCCGGAAAGGGTGCGGGCCTCCTGCATCCCCCACACCAAGGGGAACAACCCCAACGCGATGGTCGCGAGCGCGACGATGATCAACAGCCGCTTAATCATGGTGCTCCTCCTTGGTTTCACTTCCCGACGTAGTATCGCGGGACCGGGAAATGTCCTTGATACGCGACCAGGCGAACA
Organism: Sphaerochaeta sp. UBA6084; assembly: GCA_002428625.1. Lineage (GTDB taxonomy): Bacteria > Spirochaetota > Spirochaetia > Sphaerochaetales > Sphaerochaetaceae > UBA6084. The sequence continues at coordinate 10,042 of DIXI01000033.1, read as the reverse complement.
GGAAGATGACCGTGGTGAGCGCAGAGCCGATCGCTGCTTCGGTCATGGCTACATCGGGAGCTCCCACCAGTAGGAACAGGATGCTTCCGATAAGCGAGACGACTCCGGCGATGATGATCGCCGATACCAATTGCTTGATATACAGGGCCGCTATGGCGGTGATCACCAGCAGCAGCCCCAGCACGATGATGAGGATAGTCATGCGTGTTCCTCCTGATCTTGATCGCCCGCAAGGTCGTCGCGTGTCTGTTTGCCGGGAAGGATCGGTGTCTTACCTGCGTGATGCATCGCTCGGGAGAGCACGTGCGAGGAGATTGGATTGGTGAGCAGAATGAATAGTGCCAGCACGACGAGTTTTCCCCAGAGGTAGGGATGGGCGATACCTATTCCGATGAAGAACAAAAGGCTTCCCAGCGTTGTCGCTTTGGTTCCTGTCTGCATCCGGTTGTAGGTGTCCGGCATGCGGATGATGCCGATGGAGGCTAATAGGAGGAACAACGAACCGAGTATGGCGATGATCCCTGCGATGATTCCCACTATCATGCTACAACCCCCTTTCCGTGTAGCGGGCGGCGGCGACTACACCGATGAAACTGATGAGCCCGTAGACCAACGCGATATCGATGTAGATGGCCCTTTGCAGCAGATGGGTGAAGAACACGATCCCAGACAATGAGATGATGGTCATGGTGTCCAGGGCTACAATTCTGTCCGCGAAGTCCGGACCGGTGATGATTCTATAGAAGGAGATGACGAAAGCTGCGAAGGCGATGATCCCCGCAGTCAAAAAAAGTGTGTCAACCAAAGATCACCTCCAGATATTTCTCAAAATGAGATACGATTTTCTGAGTGGATTCCTCCACACTTTCGGTGTCGATCGCGATCCAGTGGATATAGAGCGTATCGCTGTGGATGTCGACTGTTATGGTGCCAGGAGTGAGCGTGATGCAGTTGGCTAGCGCGAGCCGTCCCAGATCGGTCTTGAGCGAGGTGGTCACCTTCACAATCCCGGGATTGAGGGGGATGATGGGGTGGATCACCCGCAGCGCGACATCGATGTTGGATTTCACAATCTCCCAAAGAAGCACGAACAATAGAACCACTGCGGAAAACAGAGCCTTGGGTGATAGCCGGATATCCTTGAATAATTCATTTCCTGGTAACGATACGAATACTAGCACCAAAATGATGGCAAGTCCCGTGCCCGCCTCCTGCGCGGATAATGGGAATCCAAGCAGGAACCAGATGAAGGCAAGGAGGATTCCTGTCGCTATGCGACTTTTCACAGATGCCATACGTTCTCCTTTCATAGGTTGTGGAATTGGGGATGATTACGTTTTAACATTCTTACACTTTATAAAATATTAAAGTATGGATCCCGCTATTTGTCAATCATAATTTATCGATTGTTTTTTCCCTCGCGGAGCGACATGAGAAGCCGCTTCGGGGTCCGCTCCCGCTCCCGTCCTACGGATGCGCAGATTCGTGCCAGGCACGGAATTGAGGAAGCAATTCCGTGCCTGGCACGAATCTGCTGGGTGAGGGGTAAGCGTCCAATACGACCGAGTCAAGCCTGATCTGAGGTGATTGAACCTAATAAGATAAAGGGGTAGCGATGCATTGGCCAGCGCTTCCTTGCGGACAGTATGGGAGCGAGGCTAGAAGCGCTGACCAGCCAATAGGCGCGTAGGGGAAGGAGGCGAGCTCGCGATGCCTTCCCATTTCCCCTACCATAAAAACCGATAGACCTAGAGGTACTCAATAATCTTCCAATAGGGACTCAGCTCTGCGGTCCAATTGGCCAAGCGGGGTTTGCCGACTCCTTTAGCAGAAAAAAATATGAGTGTTGCGTGTAGTCGCATATGATATCCAAGGATTTCGGTGCCAGAGCTCGAATCACACATCGCCACAGTTTTAAAAGAGCTATCAATCCTTTCCGCTAGATGGTAAAATCCAGTAGCGGAGGATGTATGATCCATATCCAGGGCGAGCTGCTGTCTGTCATAGTCATGCTTGTAGTGCTCATCGATATCCGCCGGACCCATTCCCTGTACGAACGGGACGATACCTTTTTCCCAGAGCTCATCCTCACGTACATCTGCTTTCTCATGATTTCCATTGGCTTGCACATGGAGAAAGATGGGGTTTTGGGGTTTCCTCCGGTAATTGAGAATATTCTTTGGGTGCTCCATATCGGATCTTTTCCCGCGCTGCTATTGCTTTGGCAACACTTCATCTCATCCAACGTCGATGTGGATGCCCGCCACCTGCGGATTCTTGATATCGCGCAGATAGTGCCTTTGGTCATTTTCGTGTTGCTAGTGATAATCAACCTCCAATCGGACGTTTTTCTTATATCCAGCGAACTGCGTTCAATTGAATCAGGCCGCGGACTTGCGCTGATGATCTCACTTTGCATTCTGTATTGCGCTGTGATGTTCATAATTGTATTGGTATCACGAAAGACCGTCGAAGAGGGGCGCTTTCTTCTGTTTGCATTGACCCCCTTGGTCTTGACTGTCTCACTCGGGTTCTTCCTTGCCTCAGGCGAGCATATGCTTTTTGTCATATCGGCGTCATTCATGATCCTTATGAATTATCTTTTCATCCAAAGACGTAAGATATCCAAGGATATCCTGACTGGGTTGTTGAATAGAAACTCGTTCATGATCCAGTTGGAGAAGATACTTTCGCAGGATGTTGGGAGCGTTCTGGTAGTGCTGGACCTTGAGAATTTCAGGTCCTTCAATCAACGCTATGGGCATGACAACGGGGACAAGCTTCTCATTTTGTTGGGTGAATATCTTATTTCGATCGTCCCCGAGCATCAGGTTTTCCGGCTTGCAGGAGACCGGCTTGCGCTTCTGCTTCATAATTGCACGCAGAATCATGCAGTTCAGATTATCAAGGTCATAGAACACCGGATGAGCTCGGCTTGGACGGTCGTGGGTGCTTCGGTGACAATCCGGGTGAATATCGCGGTGGTGATGGTGCCCGAACATGGGCGTGTCGTGGGTGAGGTGCTGGACAAGGTTGAGTTCACTATCGCAGAACTGAAAGCACGGCGAAGGCTTACCGTGCTCATTTTCAATACCAAGATCATGGAGATACGGCAACGGAAACTTGATGTGATGGATGCGATCCGCAATGCCGTGAACGACGACTCCAAGGTACGGGTGTTTTATCAACCGATTTATGAAATAGCCACTGGTAAGATGGTATGTGCGGAAGCTTTGGTCAGGATCGAGGATGAGGTGCTGGGGCGCTTGATGCCGACAGAGTTCATTCCACTGGCAGAGCAGACTGGCAGCATCGTCAAGCTCACCACTATCATTCTTCGCAAAGTGTGCCGTCGCTTGCGCGAATCAGCCGAGGCCCTTGCCCAACTGGAGTATATCTCGGTCAATCTTTCGGTTGAGGATTTCTCCAGCCCCGATGTGGCGGGTACGCTTTTGGGAATCATCAAGGCTGAAGGAGTCGCCCCCTCCCGGATCGGCTTTGAGTTGACCGAGTCGATGTTGATCGAGTCGTATGCCCCGATCGCGCGGACGTTGAGCATTCTTGCGGCGAGCGGGGTCACCTTCGCCTTGGACGATTTCGGCATTGGATACTCCAATATCATCGCGTTGTCATCCTTGCCTTTCAATACCGTCAAGATCGACCGGAGCGTGGTGGTGAATGCGGAGTCGGACTACAAGATGCTTGAGCTGCTGGTGCTTATGCTGCGCAAGATGGGCAAGAAGCTTGTTGCCGAGGGCGTCGAGACACCCAATCAGCTGGAAATTGTGCGGCAGGCTGGCATCCACTGGGTCCAAGGCTTCCTTCTCTCGCCTCCGGTCTCCGAGGAGGAGTTTCTTCAAAAAATTGATGTGGAAAAGGTTCCTGGAACCTAAACCACAACGTTAAATCAGTATTCCACCTTACCGCAGATTCATCCGCAGATTCATCCGCAGAGAGATCCCTTATGAGTCGGCAGGGATTCAATCTCTTTCTTGATGGCGAGTTTCTCTGCTTCCAGATCGATCTTCATCTGCAGATTGATAAAGTATTCATCACTTGCGCCAAAGTAGTGAGACAACCGCAGGGCCGTATCCATAGAGAGCTTTCTGCGATTCTTGAGGATTTCCTGAATTCTGCTTACAGGTACATGTATATCCTTCGCCAATTTGTACGCACTCAGATTGAGGGGTAGCATGAACTCTTCCTTCAGAAACTCCCCGACAGTTAGTGCGGGCATATACGTATCCATACGGTTCCTCCTAATGGTAGTCGACAATCTCGACTTCTGTTGCGATGCATTCCACCTCATTCCAAATAAAACATATTCTCCACTGGTCGTTTATCCGGATGCTGTACTGCCCTTTCCGGTTACCCGTCATTTGTTCTAGTCTATTTCCAGGAGGAACATTCAGATCAGCAGTTCTCGCCGCAATGTGAATTGACCATAATTTCCGTCGTGCGACTATCTGAACTTCTTTTGAGAATGTCTTCACAAACTCTGAATGGAAAATACCTTCAGTATTCTTGTCAGGAAAATTCTTAATCATGGTCAATTATACCCGTATGACGTGTATACGTCAATAGGGTATATGTGTGGAAAAGGTTCCTGGAACCTAAACCACAGGAATGGATTTTCGTGACAGTGTTTTGGTGTCACTTTTGGTGTCACGCTCATTTTGGACGTAAAATAGGCAATAAAAAAGCCTCGTAAGTTGTTTACCTACAAGGCTTTGATTGGTACCCCGAACGCGATTCGAACGCGTGACCCCTTCCTTAGGAGACGGCTACCGCTGGAACTATAAAGGGTATTGGCTGATACTTAAATACTACATTGTATAGAGATAGTGTCACACTACTTATCAAGGGTGGTACCCGTTTGATGTCCGTTTTGGTATCACTTTTTGTATCACTTTTTCGAGAGAACACCTAAACAGGCGTGTAGATATTGGGTTTTAGCAAGATAGGCTAAAGGCCATGATGAATACAATTACCTAGATTTCAAAATTCAATTCTGATTGTAGGTTCTTTGGTGGATAGAAAACTCCTACGATTGAATAAGGTTTCTTCCAGTTTCTGATCTGAGCTTCTTTGCGTGTCCCCAAGAAAAAATATAAGTCCCTTTCTTTAAATTCATATAGATATTTCTGCCTAACTTTTTCAATTGCTTGTTCTTCCCCTTTATTCCTACAATTCAGATAAAGCATCATGGTTTCCCAGTCCTCAAGCATCAACTTAATTTCTTTATCAGAAGAATCTTTAAAAATATAATAAAATGTGAAAGGTATCGACTGTGCCATTTTCCAGTATTCAGGTATGTCTGCACGCTCCAATAATTCTCCTTGTAATTGCAGGTTCTCAATGATTTCTGCTTTGATTTTATCATTTTCTGTAAGATCCTTAGGTTCTGCTACAAAATCAATAATTTCCTTCGGTTTGAATGTTGCCAAAGATATGAAGTTGTTTTTTTTAATGTCAGAGGCTTCTTCAAGGACTTTATAGCTGTTGAAAATATTCTTAAGACAAATCCTTTTTCGTTCTCTCCAAAAATCATCTGTCCCGATATGTTCATCGGATTCCTTTGGAGGATCAATACAGAAATATGACTCTCGTCGGATGTCTTTATTCAGGGACCTTGGCTCAATATTAAAAGTGTACCAAGAATATTTCCTTATTTTTGTGTTGAGCATGCGTAGTTGGATTGGATAGATCCTAATCCACTGGCCTTCCTCTGTTATCCCAGCCGTACAAACGGTTTCGATATATTTATGAGAAGGTGTGGGATAAGTTAGGACTGTTATGAATACTCTTTTTTGCATTACTAACTCCTACAATGTGTTTTATAACTGGGATTGATGGCTGCATTTTTTTACAGTAATCTGCAAACAACGATCTATGACAGTCCTTTGGGTCTTTCTCGTAACACATGAGAGCAACATTTCCTTTACAAACTAACTCTGCGATTCTGATAGCAGAGTCAGCACATTGAGGAAGAGTATTTTTCTTATACCATTCAAAAAGCTCGAATTGTTTTCCTGATGGCAATAATTCTTTTCTGATTGAGGATGGTATCCCCACTTCTGGTAATTGTATATACGCTATGCCAGCCTCAGACAACGCCGTCGCTATATAATTCTTTCTAAATTCGGGTCTCATCGAAAAAGAATTTATCCTGACATCGACGAGAGTCTTGATATTCCGAGTAATAAGGAGCTGGATAAATCTATCGATAGACAGGCCTTCATACCCGATCGTATACAAGCCGCGTGGAGCATTCTCTATTTTATACTTTATATGGTCTAGCTGTTTTATAAATATCGTATCTGAAATGAATCTATCAATAATTGAACTTCTAATTCCATAGAATGGATAAGCTTTGTAAATCTTGTTAACCATATTATCATCTGTTTGATCACTATTGGATGTGATAATATCTTCTAGAATCAGCGCATCGTCTTTCTTAAGCAATAATGAACAAATATCTACTTGAGTTTTGTCGATTGAAATGAAGGTGCTGAACGGAGAATCTCCTTTTGTTTCAAGCAACATTTTAGTCTTCAATAGAACTAACTTGTCATTGTGGAGGTTTATTGAATAGCATCCATATTTATTCGGTATGAAATCATAATATGACTTTTCTGCTGCTTTCAAGAAAAGGAACATTATCTTATGAAGCCTGATCAGGGAGATCGGTTTCTCATGATATAAAATCAAGTTTAGAAACACTTTTCTCCTGTAAAGCATATTACCACCTGTCATTTTCTAACATAATATTGTGAATAATACAAGGGTGATAATTGAGTAACCATTTTCTCTTAAATATCGTAAATGAATTCTTTTTAAGAATTCATGATATATTTGTCTAAACCAGTTTCTTACAATGGATTCTCATATCTTCATTTTTTAGCAACAGTTTATTAGGCAGTTTTATTCATAATAAAAATTCGAGTCTATTATTATCCTCAAATTTGAAGATGGCTACCGCTGGAATAATAAAGGGTATAGGATGATCTTTAAATACTACAAAGTATAGAGATAGTGAAATACTTTTTATCAGGGGTGGTACCCTTTTAAGGTCGGTTTTGGTATCACTTTTTTCGGAGAACTCCTAGACGAGTGTTTATATGTGGGGGAATTGGAAGAATAGTCAAGTTCCCATGGTTGGTAAGAAGCTAAAGCATTGAAGGCGATTTTTTTAAAAAAATTAATTTGTTTTTTTAATTGAAGATGTGTATCGCACGAAAGGTTATTTTATACCACGTCAAGCCAAATCATGATGAGGTTGTCACACTTTTTTCAATCTGTATCGCACCAAACATCATCATACATCATCATGCATCATCAATTTTTTTATCACACATGCACTCGATATGTATCACTTTAACCTGCTTTGAATACATCATCAATGCGCACCACACCAACCACCACCGTGTTTCATGTATGCATTCAACGAGAAATATTTATATCTCGTACAGTTGGAATTCATCACTATAAACTTTATATCACGTACCATCACTATGATCTATTACAAACTGCGAAAAGAGAGGTAGAACTACATCTTGCTATACTTAATTCTACATGACTATCAGGTGTGATTGTGTTACTGGAAAACACAAATGTAATAAAAGCTATTTATAGCGAAAAACAAGGTAGTGAATCGTTCTCTGTGTATTTATATGTTGACAAAATAATCACAGGATATTATTATCGATGTGTGATAAAGGAGAGTAAAAATGCAACTTAATATGAAATGGGCGAATGACAATTTTGGTGTCCCAATGTATATCTCAGTTTCTAAATTTGGAATCGCGCTCAATCAGGCATCGATTCGTGCTTTAAATTCTCCTGCCGAGGTCCTTATTGGGTACGACGAAAATCAAAAGGTATTGGGCATACTCCCGGTAGACACAAAAATTCCTGAAGGAGCAAAACCATATCCATTATGTTCAACTAGTGAACGGCATAAAAAGCCTTGGATTCGAATAGGGTGTAAAGGATTTGTTCGGTACCTGGAAGAAAAATTAGAAACAGATTTCAAGGATACTCAAAGGCGTAAAGCGAATATGGAAAATGGAATTTTATTTATAAAGTTTGATTAATTGGTGGGGGGCTCCCATTCCATTTTAAAGAAAGAGTCTCAGGGTGATACACCTGAGACCCATCAAATTCGATCGTACATAATACGATTCTGAATCACGTTGTTGATTCGTGATTACAAAGTTTTGGTAGAACAATTGTATATACGATAATCAATGATGTCAACAGTTTTATATTTGTGCGAGTCTCGTAAAGGAGTTGCTTATGTTAAACATAAACAATGTTCCTGCTGGGAAAGTCTATATTTTTCGGCCTTATCGTACGATCAATGGTCGTCGAGTAAGTGCTAAAGATTTTGGATTGAAAGCATGGAAAATTCTTGTTGATGTTAAAAAGATTAAATGAATAATCTTATGGCATTTGGAATTACACCGTTGCAGATGTAATTAATTACAGATTGAAATTAGGTGGGTATCAACATTTAATTTCAATCACGTTTCCAAACATGTTATGAGGTTTAAACATGAGTAATCAAAAAATGGATCGAATTGTTTATCACAGACCTGGAAAAGGTTGGGGAAATCAGAATGTCGATGCGACTAAACCCGAAAAATACTATCCTACCCAAAAGGATGCGTATGATGCTGCCAAAGAAATTGTTGGAAGAAATGGTGGCGGAGAAGTAATCATTACTCGTAGGGATAACGGTCAGATTCGAGAAAAGAACACCATTCCTCCAGGGAATGACACTTATCCTCCAAAAGGATGATTTTTACAGGCTGTTGCATTAGTTAGAAAGGCTGTGCAACAGCCCCCTAAATTTATGTTTACCCATTTTTTCCATTCATTTATTACAGAGCATTCTTGTTGAGTACATCTTAGCATGACGATAGAATGAAATCAGGTGTGAAAGTAAATGTCATCATTATTCAATTCGATAAAAAGTGGTTATTGTAGAATTTGCGGCCGGTATGGACGATTCACTGAGGACCATATTCCTCCAGAAAAATGTTTTAACGGGAAACCCATATATGTCAATAGACCATATAACTATGAAATTGCGAAAGGGTTAAAAGTAAATTCCATTTGCGAACAGTGTAATAACAAATTGCTTGGAGGACAGTATGATAATGAACTTAAATCATTTGTATCTCAAATCGATGATAATTATTTGCTTTCAGTAGAGCATTCAATACTTTTTAAAAATGCATTAATTCATATAGATAAAGAAAAAGTTCTTCGTGGGGTATTAGGACATTTACTTTCTTGTTATGGATCCCAAAAAGAATTAAAATCTGAAATTAAACTTGATGAAGATTGCTATTCGAACAGGATGCGACAATATGTACTTGGTGCGAATAACCAATTTTACGAGGAAATCAGATTTTTATTTTGGATACATCCACATAAATCAATAAAAATTCTTCCATATATTTCCATGACTCGATTATTCAATATTGAATTCATGTTGGTTGGTTCGCTACTGTCATTCTATCCGGTAGGTATTTTTATAATTCAGAATGCTGAACTCACGCTATTTAAAGATTATAAGTTGAATGAGCTAATAATTGATGGGACTAGTGATGTGAAAATTAATATTGCAGCAGTCATGGATGAGGATTTTCCTTTCAGTATAATGAAAACTAATCAGGAAATAATGTTTCTAACAAATTCCGAGTATTTTATTCATGGAACTAGGTTGGAATTTAGGAACTAATTCCATACTGAAAAGTCTTATGAATAAAAATGTACATAGAGACAGAGAAGCATATTTTTATACAGATCAAGATTGAATTTTGGGTGCTAAGATGTAAATGAAATTTAATTGCCCCTTTTAATTTAGTATGTGATATTCTAGTTGCTAATTAATATGCCAAAGAAAAAAAAAAGAAATATATGAGTTGCCGCTCTTGATAGCATATGGTTCAGCTGGATTAATAAATTAGATTTCTGTTGAATAAGGAGATTATTCATGCTTCCATTTTGAATTTTCCGCGCGAATAAGACC